>CALSMP010000001.1 GCA_943787485.1 uncultured Luminiphilus sp.
GCGAATAGATTGCACAGCGATGAGAGAGGGCATTTTGCGCGATGATCAAGTCAGGAATTCCAACACCAGTAACCCCTGCGCGCAAACACTTCACTTGCAGTTCAATGATGCTATTCCAATCGATACTCAATAATGACCAGCACTAATGTCGATCTCTAAGAGTATCGGGATCAATATCCAGATATACTTTTCCCTTGTATTTCTTTAAATTCGCGAGCGTAGATTTTTCAACCAGCTCTTGCAACGCCAAAATGATAACTTGGGTTTTTGTACCCGTATGCGAAACCGCCATAGCTTCGTGAAGCAAATCTTCAGGTAAATCCAGTGTGGTCCTCATAGCAATTTCCAGCAAACTATTAGTATAAATACACTAAATTCCCCTAGCGGCCCAACCGGGTTCATCGGTAAATGTCAGCGTCCGTTGCCCACTGCAAACCCCGACCGCTTTGGGGTGAACGCCGCTTCAGGGAGTGTCCGGAGAGGCATGAATGGCCACCTGCTCAGTCACGCAGGCATTCGGCCCCTGCGGGCCCCACTCTGGGAACCACAGTCCGGAAAAGGGAGGCCCGGGGTCAACGCAGCCACCACCGAATGTGTGAATCATCTCAGGCATGAACTCGACGATTTTTTGACCGTGAGAGTGCATCAACAGATGAATTTCTGCGCCCGTGGGAACTGGTGAGGCATAGCGTTAAATCCGAAGGGCATCATCAGCTATTGTACGCAGCACGACGATTTTTCCGTCTTGGTCTGGAAGCTTTTAGCATAAGATGTCCGAAGCGGCCGACTTATGGTTATTTCCACAGTCCGCCATGAGCGAAGCGAAATGGTGGGCCCAGTAGGGAGAGGTGGGGTTTCGAGAAGCACAGCTTCGAGCCAGCGAACGCCCAAGCGCTCTGCGCGAGGGCTGGAATAGTCCGACCGGTTCAACACGAACGCAGTGAAGTGGTGGGCCCAGTAGGACTTGAACCTACGACCAATCGATTATGAGTCGACTGCTCTAACCAACTGAGCTATGGGCCCGAAAAGGGCGCGTAGTCTACCAGAAGCCGAGATCGGATAAAGCGCACATTGAGCAGGGTTTCTCGCACGCATTTTCGCTACACTCCAGCCCGCAATCCACCGTTGTTTATGCCCGACTATCGCCGGTTCTGCATTCGGGTGTATCGGCCGACGAGGCCTCAGCTATGACCGACCCAACCCCCCCGCAGGACAGCTTTGATCGACGGCGGCACAGCCATACCGATAAGGCGCGCGGTGTTGTCGGAGCCGGATCGAGCTGACAGCCCTTGCCGCTAATGCTGACAACCACCAAATCCCGCGCTGGCTTCTGGCAGAGTTGCGGTCGGATCATGCGGGGGAGGCCGGCGCGGTCATGATTTATCGGGGAATATTGGCGGCATCAAAAGACCCCGGCGTGCGGCGATTTGCCCGTCATCATTTGGAGACCGAACTCGAACATCTGACATTGATGGAGCAGCTGTTACCCCAATCATCGCGTACCGCGCTACTTGCCCTTGTGGCGGATGATGGGTTGGCTCACCGGTGCGCTCCCGGCACTCTTTGGGGCCAAATGCTGTCTACGCGACAATCGACGCGGTAGAGACCTTTGTAGATATCCATTACCAGCAACAAGTAGACCGCCTCGACCCCCAGGGCAAGTTCAGAAGCGTTGCGGGAGCTGCTGGTTCGCTGTCAGCAGGATGAGATCGCTCACCGCGATGAGGCGAGGCAGTTCGCACACAATAAGCGCGGCTTGCTGCTCGCCTGCTGGCAGTGGTTGGTGGGGGCCGGGTCTTCGACTGCGGTGAGGGTCGCTCGGCCTCTTTTAAGCTGTCCTTTCAAAGGCAAAACGTCAAAAATAGCAAATGCTGGCGCCAGCCAGCGGACGTATATCTGATCGCGAATGGGCCTGCATATTTGTTGGGTGGCGCAGAGACTAATGTTAGGTTGCAAGCGCCCAAACATCTGGCCGCTGTTTAAACACGCAACTTTAGGGCAAACTATTGTACCTATTGACTACGCTGCGCCGTCCGGGGAGCACCAAGCCGTGCTGGCGAAAAACCCTATTATTCTGACCTACAGACGCCAGCACTGGCTAAGAAAAAAGCTATCAAACAAGAATTTGAGTCTTCCGCATGAGTAAACCTTCCTTAGCTTCGCAATTTCGTAACAAAAACAGGCAAAAGCACTGACAAGTGGGAAAGTTATCTCCGAATCTACGAGAAAATGTTTTGTGAGTTCAGGGAGGATCCAATACATTTTCTTGAGATAGGCGTTCAGAACGGGGGTTCATTGGAGGTCTGGGCACAATATTTCGATCATGCTGAAAGCATTATCGGCTGCGATATTAATCCGAAGTGCGGCAATCTTTGCTATGAAGATGCACGAATATCGGTGGTGATTGCAGACCCAACCACTGAGTCCGGAGTTAAAAAGATCGCCAGTAAAAGCAGTTTTTTCGACATTGTCATCGACGATGGGTCTCATATTTCAAGTGATATTATCAATGCTTTTTTTAATCTATTCCCGCTTGTAAGGCCCGGGGGCGTTTACATTGTTGAGGATTTTGCATTGCAGTTATTGGATAGAATTTGGAGGGGGACTAAATCATCCGGCGTCAGCAATCGCTTTTTCAAGTCAGTAGTAGACTACATAAACCGAAGTCACCTTGGAGTCCCATTAGAGCTACAGAAGCTATTTGGTTCATTTACTGATACACCTGATTCATTGCTAACCACACTCGACGGGATTCAATGCATTCAGTTTTTTGACTCCGTTGTGTCATACACAAGGCTTCTCCCGCATTACTCGGACTAGGAAATAGGGTTGTTGCGGGCTCCGAAAGTTATGTTGCTGAGGAAGTGTCAAAAGAAAGTGGCTTGTCTTTGACAGTGCCAGACCAAACAGATAATCCGTACGTGCCGAAGGCCGAATTAGCAGTCCACGAGAATCTTCTACTAGAAAATCTGCCGCGGAATTGCATGAAAGTCGTAAGGTGATTGAGCGCCTCTCGCGGGCGTTAGAAGAGTCGCAAGAGACCAGGCTACTCACTGAAACAACCTTGCGAGCTGAACTGAAGGCTAGTCGGATTGCCAACTTAGAACTTTACCGCTCTCTGAGTTGGCGCATAACCGCCCGGCTCGTTTGGTAGTAGATTATGTAGCTAAGATCAAGGTCTTGTTTCTTTTCTCATTAGAGGTTGTGGGCCTAATCCTCGGCAAGGAAAGCCTTCCTGCGCCAGTGTTAAAAACTTTCGGGAGGAAGGATTTTAGCGGCATTAGCAAGCAATTGTCAGCTGCCTGGAATCAGCACAGGGGGGGCCAAAACGAGTACGCCGCGTGGGTGAAGCTCTATGATTCGATTGACGAACAGGCCCGTTCGAGATGAGCGAAGAGCTTACTAGGTTAGGAGAGCTGCCCTTGATCTCTATCCTTATGCCCGTATACAACCCCTCACCGTCTGTACTTGAAAGTGCAATTCAGTCGGTGCGTGCTCAAATCTACCCACACTGGGAGCTCTGTATTGCTGACGATGCGTCTACTAATCCCGAGGTACGCACGCTAATCGAAGCCCAAGCCGCAGAGGACAAGCGGATCTTATTTTAGGATTCGCGATCAGAATGGCCATATCTCAGCGGCATCAAACACCGCACTAAGCCTAGCCCAAGGTGACTTTATTGCGCTACTGGATCACGATGACTTATTAGCCGAAAGCGCGCTCTACTGGTTGCCAAGGCCATTAATAAAACGCCTGACGCACAGTTAATTTTTCTGATGAGGATAAAGTTGACCAGGACGGTTTGCGAAGCGATCCATATTTTAAAAGCCAATACAATCCAGAGCTGATGTTGGCGCAAAATATGATTAGCCACCTTGGTGTTTACCGTCGCGAAGTGGTGGTTTCACTGGTGGTTTTCGTGAGGAATATAATGGGTCTCAAGATTACGATCTTGCCCTTCGCGTGCTGGAGAAATTCCTAGTAATCAGGTGGTTCATATCCCCCGCATTCTTTATCACTGGCGGGCTGTGCCCGGAAGTGCCGCGCAGGGCCAAATGAAAAGCCTTATGCGGTGGAGGCTGCGCGACGGGCCGTCGCTTCGCATTTGAAGCGTCAAGCGATTGATGCAGTGGTCAGCGCATCTCCCGATGTTCCCCTATATAATCGCGTTCGGTATGCCCTGCCGGGCCCCCCTGTTCGCGTTAGCATTGTTATTCCCACACGCGATCAGGCTTGAGATTCTTCATCGCTGCATAACGTCCATTTTCTGGCAAGAGTAGTTGGCCTAATTACGAGATTATAGTGGTGGACAATGGCAGTGAGGATCCGGCGACCTTTGAATTGCTGTCAGACTTACGCACAAAAGGTATTAAAGTGCTGACTGATGATTCCCCGATTAATTTTCTTCTGCGCTCAATAATCAGGCCGTAGCAGCTACAACAGGCGATGTTCTGTGTTTTCTTAATAATGATATAGAAATTTTGACTGCAGATGGCTGGAGGAGCTACTAGGCTTTGCGCTGCGCCCCGATGTTGGCTGCGTTGGCGCGAAACTGTGGTATCCGAATGGAACCCTACAGCACGCTGGAGCTGTTCTGGGCGTGGGTGGTGTTGCTGGCCATGCCCACAAACGGTTGGATCGGGGTGAGGCGGGCTATTTCGCACGTACGGTATTGCATCAGGAAGTAAGCGCAGTGACTGGGGCATGCCTGATGGTGCGTAAGGAAACTTACCTGGCGGTGGGAGGCTTTGAGGAAAACCTCCCCGTCGCTTTCAACGACATAGACTTTTGTCTTAAGGTGAGGAAGCTGGGCCTACGCAATATCTATACACCTTACGCAGAATGCTTGCACCCATGAATCTCTGAGTCGTGGCGACGGAACCATAAGCACCTTAGAAAAACGCGAGCGCTTTGATCACGCGATTACTTTTATGGTGGAGAAGTGGGGTCACTGCCTTTCATGTGACCCCGCTTATAAACCGAACTTGACGTTGGCTCATGAGGATTTTTCTCTCGCATGGCCGCCACGCAGCCGGCAGGCTCGAACAACGCCGTCGTGATTGCCTTTACGGCTCCGGAAACGACCCAAAGTACCCCGAGCACGTACACCTCCACTATGCCAATCCCGGTTGAAAGCCCAGCGCCTCGCACAATTACGGTATAGGGCCCCGGAGCCAGATTAATCAATAGCGCTGCTTCTGAGTCGCGAGTTGGCGCCAATCCACTTTCGAGCAACAACGCGCTGGAGGGATCATCTTGCCAATCGTCATTGATCCCTATCGCTGTTTGACCACTGTAGAGGGTCAGATTGGGATCGGACACTGTCCCGGGAACACCGGCGTCTGCCAGGGATGGCCGCGCGCACGGACGACTACCGTGGCCCCACTGTCACCCGTGATGAAACCTGCGATCAAAACTTCAGCCCGGTACCAACTTGCCCGCGTGTGGAAATGGCGGCCAGTGGAGGGGTAGGTGCGCTAAAGGCGGCTAGCGCCAAAGCATCGTCAACTTGAATTCTGGGTACGCCGCCAAGGTACGTTTGTATTGGAATGCCCGTTAATTTCAATCGCTCCTCGAGCTCGGATACCGTAGCAGTCGGGAATAAACTCCGCAGCACTGCAAAAGCGCCGGCCACATGGGGTGCTGCCATAGGACGTGCCGCTGAGGACAGAGAAGTTAGGCCCACAGTTACTGGCAGCCCCTGTGGCCATTGTTGAACAGATGTTGCTTCCTGGCGCCATTAAGTCCCACCCAAGGTGCAACGTTTGAAAAAGAAGATAATAGATCGGTCTTCGTGGAGCTTCCAACGGTCAAAACACTAGATATACAACTGGGAAAGCTTGTGAAGCCATCAGCGCCATTATTACCAGGACGAGACCACAGTCGCCGTTCCCAGCTTCTCGCAGCTGATCGATAATACTTTTGTAGGAAGACCTCGTCGCACACCAGCCGTTGTACAAGCCCACTACCCAGGCTCATGTTAACTGCAGCAATGTTTAAGGTATTCGCAGCGAAAAAACAAACTCCAAGCCTGCGATTATGTCGCTATCGTAGGCACCGACACACCTGTTTTGGCCCGCCACAGACTGAGCCCTCAACCGTTAAGTCCTCCAGACTGCTGAAAACTTGGACTGCAATGATCGATGCTTTCGGAGCAAACACCCTGAAGCTCAGGTACCGCAGCGCCCGTCGAGGCGACAATACCTGCCACGTGGGTGCCGTGGGAGCAACTATCGCCTATCGTACCGACATCGCAGTTTGCGCCAGAACCGACCGCGGTAGACTCCGTTACCCCGCCAGGGCACAGTGAAGTCACGGTAACATCGGCACTCTGGCCGTTGGTAGAAAAGCAAGCTTCTGCGACAACTGTCTCGGAAAGGGCTGGATGCGAAGAGTCGACGCCAGTGTCTAGCACGGCAACGGCTTGCATAGCTCCACCCAGAAATCTTGGCCAGCCAGTATTAGCGCCGATCAGCTCCGTACTTTGCTCAAGATTGACCCAACGAATCTCGTCTTCTTCGATCCCTGCAACTCGAGGATCTCTTGAAAGGGCGTCAAGAACATCTGGTGTCGCTTCAAGCGCTACGACGGGAGAAACCCGGAACGAACGATTTATTTGATCAGGGCGCAAGGAAGACGTAACGAAAAGGTTGTTAATGAGATCTTCACGGAGGTTGCTCAAAGCTTGCCGGCGCTCAGAAATTTGCTGCTGAGACATAAATGCTTCCATGCGGTCTGGCAAATTGAGCCTGACGAGGACGCGAACGGTGCCCGCTGAGCTTGCTTTATCGATCAAGCTTGCGAGCGTCACCTCATCAGCTGCTCCTAACGAGACGTGCGACACTGCTGAAAGCATAACTAGTAGTACGCTCAATTTTAATGATTGTAGATACATAATCCATTCCTTTGGACAAATTTGGCACTAAATTCCGTTGTTACTAAACCCCTTTTATATTGCGGCCTTAAGTAAGGGATTAACGGGTTCTCCAGCCGACCGACAAACATCCGAGCTCCAATACGACGCTGCCGCGATGGGTGCAGGTTAGCCAAAACACTATCTCACATGAAGTATAAAGTGTTTTTTTATTATCCACCAATACCGAGCGTACTCTGAACATTACAGCTAAAAAAGTAAAACCGAGCTGGGTAAGAAAAGAGCCGAAAGATCAGTTCGGGCTCATCACCAGGGGCTCCATAATACCGTAGACTGGTGCTCGGTCGGCTGGGTCATTCATGCACACGCCGCATGAACCAGCAGCAACAGGCGCTGGTTAACAGTCCGATGCTAGCGGTTTTCAGTCAGCCCTTGGAACAGCGCTAGACGCACTGAGGGGGTTCGATGTGGCGCACATTAATTACCCCTTCGACGCTGCCTAATTTGGTTATCAATCTGTCGTCGGGCTCGCTTTCCAAGTCAATCAAGTTGTAGGCGATGTCGCCTCGGCTCTTATTGAGCAGATCGATCACGTTAATGTCGCTGTTGCCAATAAGGGTAAGAATGTTACTCAACATCCCTGGGCTTGTTGCGGTTGGTAATTGCAATTCTCGCGCCGGTGGTTCTCTCGAGCTCAATGGCAGGGAAGTTGACGGAGTTGCGGATATTGCCATGCTCGAGGAATGCCTTGATCTGATCGGCGGCCATCATCCGCGCAGTTCTCCTCGGCTTCGGCAGTGCTGGCGCCAATATGGGGCATCAAGATTGCGTCATTGCGCTGGCGCAACAGGGGGTGCGGGAAGTCCGTGACATAGCAGCGCAACTTTTTGGCGTCGAGCGCGGCGACGACGTCGTCAGTGTTGACAATTTCCTCGCGCGCGAAGTTCAACAAACAGGCATCCGCCTTAAAGTAGTTCAGGCTTTCCGCATTGATGAGGCCACGCGTGCTGTCGAGCATCGGCACATGAATGCTAATAAAATCTGCTCGACAGAATAGCGCCTGCATGTTTTCCATACGCTGCACATCACTGGGCAGTCGCCAAGCAGCGTCCACCGAAAGCGCGGGATCGTAACCGACCACATCCATACCAAAGTTGAGTCCAAGACGGGCAATTAGGCTGCCGATTGCGCCAAGACCCAGCACGCCCAGCGTTTTTCCGCGCAGCTCGGCACCGGCAAAGCGTTTTTTCTCGGCTTCAAGGAGCGGTCCCATCGCTTCGGCGGATAGGCTCTCATCGAGACTACGCACAAAATCAATGCCGCCGAGGATATCTCTCGAAGCGAGCAGCATGCCGGCTGCAACAAGTTCTTTCACGGCGTTGGCGTTGGCGCCTGGTGTGTTAAACACCGGAATGCCG
Organism: uncultured Luminiphilus sp.; assembly: GCA_943787485.1. Taxonomy (GTDB): domain Bacteria; phylum Pseudomonadota; class Gammaproteobacteria; order Pseudomonadales; family Halieaceae; genus Luminiphilus. The sequence continues at coordinate 8,293 of CALSMP010000001.1, forward strand.
TGGTCGGTACAGTAGTCGAGCGGAATGTTATTCACCCCTGCGCCGGCACGCGCAATGGCCGTGACAGAGTCGAGAATTTCGTCGGCCTGTAGCTTGTGGCTTCTGAGCAGCAGCGCATCGGGGTGTCCAATATCACTCCCTACCTCATAGCATTGGCGGTTAAACCGGTCGAGACCTTTCACGGAAATAGTGTTGTAGGTGCGTACTTTAAACACGAGTGTTTGATACTCCAATTAAAAGCGCCACGGCGCCGTTTCGCCAAGGCATATAAAAATTCTTTGGGTTAAGGGCCGAGCAGTGCTTACGCCGGATCCCAATTTTCTCCAAGCGAGGCGTTGACGACGCCACCATCCACGGTCAGCGTCTCACCGACCACATAGTCACCCGATCGCGCTGCCAGATAGATGGCCGCGGCTGCCATGTCCTCGTCGTAGCCGATTCGCTTGTTAGGAATCGCAGCACCAACCTCGTCACCAAAATCTCGTGCGGCCTTATTCATGTTCGAGGGAAATGCTCCCGGGGCAATGGCTGTCACGTTGACATTGTCCTTAATTAAGCGTGCGGACATGCGTCGGGTGAGCTGGATCACCGCGGCTTTGGATGCTTGGTAGCTGTAGGTTTCCCAGGGGTTGATTCGAAGTCCGTCGATAGAGGCGATATTGATGACCTTGCCAGGCTGTGCCGCACTTGCGGCTGCTTTGAGTGAACCATGAAGGGCCTGGGTCAGAAAGAAAAGTGACTTGACGTTGAGATCCATGACCTTGTCCCAGCCCGCTTCAGGGAACGTCTCGAAATCCTCGCCCCAGGCCGCGCCCGCATTGTTTACCAGTATGTCGAGCTTGGATTCTTTCTCACTGTAGGCCACAGCGAGGCCTCGACAGCCTTCTACCGTCGAGACATCCGCCGGCAAAGAAACACAGTGGTCCCCAAGCTCGGCCGCAACCGCATCACACACCTCTGCCTTTCGTGACGAGATATAGACCTTAGCACCCTGGGCAATAAACCCTTTTGCAATCATCAGCCCAATGCCACGAGAGCCGCCCGTGATAAGCGCGGTTCGTCCGGCGAGAGAAAACAGACTGCTGGTGTCCATAGGAAGATCCTCGGGTTGCTCAAAGAAAGGGCGCTAACCATAACGTCAGGCGGCAGCTATGCCAAGTGCTTGGCAGGCCAATGGGCTGATTTCAGGTCTTCAGTTGTTGAACGGTGCGGGGTACAGTGAGCAAACGACATATGTTAATAACCTGCGGGACTACTGACTATGCGGAGAGCCCATGACGGGCCCGGCAGTTTTCGATCAGGTCACTGCAGGGCGGTCCGCCTGAGACTCGAAGATGGCAGGCCGGAGCTGTCCAGCGAAGCCGCTAGCAGTCCCAATGACAGGATATGAGGGGGGAGCATGAGCGAGCAAGAACAACCCACGCAAGAAGAGCTTGCGGCGCGGCTCAGGGTCGTGTCCCGTCTTGCGGGCGTGGGTAAATTATCAGCCGGTGCGGCCCATGAGATTAATCAGCCGCTCAATGTGATCAGGATGGCGGCCTACAACCTGCGTCGATCAATTGAGAAGGGCACCCTGGAGACCGAGACCGCTCTCGCCAAGTTGCAGCGCATTGATGAGCAGATCGATCGTGTCGCTCGATTGGTCGGAGGCATGAAGGCATTTTCACCCACGAGTAAGCAGGATCACTGCACCATCGATCCCTCTGAGGCAGTGGCCACTGCTCTCGAGTTACTGGCCAAGCGATTCGGCGCTGCTGAAGTCGCCCTGGAATACCACCCCGCCGATAAACCGGTGGCACTGCAGTCACCGCCAACCGCCATTCAGGAAGTGGTTGCTCATGTGGTCGACAATACACTCGAGGCCTATGGCCCGGTGGCAGAGGTCGACCCGTTTGCTAGCAATAAGACAGTCATCGAGCGAAAGCTCACCATTACCGAAGTCGTTAGCGATGGCCGCTTTACGTTATGTTTTGAAGACGGCGCCGGCGGCATGGAGACTGAATTCCTTGCCAAAGCGGCTGAGCCGTTTGTTACCGCCGATGAGACAGCCGGCCATGCCGGCCTTGGCCTGACGATTTGTCGGGACCTAATCACCAGCATGGATGGAGAGTTTCTCCTTGAACCTGTTGAGGGTGGTCTGCGGGTGACGGTCAGTCTGCCAGTAACTCAGGCCTCGGCCAGCTAAACCCGTTATCCAGCAGAGCGGAGACCGTAACCTATTACTTGGTTAATGCCAGCATATACTTGGCCACCTCGAGGCGCATGGCCTCCGAGATGTGATCCTGCGGTGGCATGGTGGGGAAATCCGGACGCTTTTTCTCGGGTGCTGCGATGTATTCGGCAATTGCCGTGGCGTCGCTACCGTATTGCGCTTTAATCGCCATCACCGGCGGACCAATCATCCGAATATTGTAGGTGTGACATCCCGCGCAAATACCCTGATAAACCAGCTTGGCGCCATCGGCATCCACGGTAATCACGCGCGGAGTAGCGGGCTCAGGCAGCATCTTGGTGCTGATGTCACGGGTCGTACCCGCGAGGGTCGGCTTATCACCCACGGCGTCGGCGGCAGTGACCGTTGGGCTATCACAATCGGTCCAGTCCCCCAGGCCAAAGGTTCGGTAGGCCCCCTTGCGGCTGACGCAACTACCGCGCTCGGCTTCTGCGGCGCCCTTGTAGGCCATGATGTCAGGGCCCGTCGTGGAGAGCTGGGTAAGCATGAGGACTTTCACGTCGGTTGCTGGATCATTGCCATTGTCGTACATCACGTTGTCGCGGATTTGTACGCGATCGGGATTGGGGTCCGAGTCAGGATCGCCGGCCACATCTGTTGCGAAGTCCTGACTGGTGACGATGATGCCAGCGGTGTTGTTGCCGCTGATGATGTTGTCTTCAATGATCACGTCATCACCTGCCAGGACGATCATGCCTGTACCCGCGGGAATAGTAGAGACCAGCGACCCGGGAATGGCGAAGTTGGGGGTGTTGTTGTCGATCACGGTATTGCGACGGATGATCGCATCGTAAGAGGTTTTGATCGGTAGTCCCGGGGTAATGAACACCAGAATGCCGCCGGTGTTGTTATGCGCGATATTACCCTCGACCAGGGCATGACGGCTGTTCTCGATTTCAATGCCGGCCACATTGTCGAATACGCGGTTATTACGCACATCGATGTGGTCACACATCCCCACGTATATAGCAGCGTCTTCAATACCGCTTAGCACGTTATTCTCGATCAGCCCATTCTCGCCAAACTCGGGGAAAATGCCGTAAACACCGGTATCAATAATCCAGTTATTACGGATCGAAAAGTTATTTCCCGCCTGCCCCATAATGGCGTTGCCCTTGTAGTTCGTGATCTTGAACCACTCGACGGAAAACCCGTTACCCGAATACAAAATGGCATCGTTGAGCTGCTTATCGCCTTCGAGATTCGGCCATTCACCTTCCTCGACCACGCCTTTGAGCGTGATGTCGTCTTTATCGACGTACACGGTCTCCCGATAGGTCCCCGGATAGACCAATATGGTGTCACCGGCTGCAGCGGCTTTCACTGATGCCTGAATCGAATCCCCATCACGTACTTCATGAATAGCGGCGTGACTTAATGGTGCTAGAACCACCAAGCATCCCGTAAGCCAGAAAGGGAAAAGTGCGGATCGTAAAATCGTATTGGGCGTCATGAGAATGCCTCTTTAATAGCAACTGGTTTTATTAATCGTCGTCGCGGGCTGTGGCCATCACAGCAAGCGCTGAACCGGTTTCGCTGATTGTTGAATCGGCGGCGCGACCGGGCGCCAAGCCTGAGGGTAGTGTAACCGGTATTTCAGGCATAAATGACTGATCGGTGAGGGCGCCTAAAAAGTCTACCACCCGATCCAGCTCCTGATCCGTCAGCTGTGGATCCCAAATATGCCAATGGAGCTTTAGATCTTCGCCTTCGGGCACCGCGTGACCCCTACCGCCGGTGTAGAAAGCGACGGTTTCTCGCAGGGTGTCGAAATTGCCCGCGTGCATGTAGGGCTTAGTCAGTACCACATTGCGCAGGCTGGGAACCCGAAAACCTGCTCGCTGACTCGGATCGCCGCTCGTCGCGGCTGCGCCTGGATCGAGGGGGCGACCCATTTTTTCGGGTACACCAAGGACAGCAATCTGCTGGTTGGTAAACAGGGGTGGGGTGTGGCACTCAGCACAGCGCGCTACGAACGAGCGAAAGACATTGAGCCCCTCGATTTCGGGCTCCGTTAACGCACTGTGCACCCCGTGGGCGTAAAGATCATAGCGACTGTTGAGTGAGATCAGGGAGCTTTCAAATGCAACCAGTGCTGTATAAATACGATCGAGGGTGATTTCACCCTCTCTGTGACCCTTACCTTCATCCCCGTCGTAGGCCTCGGCAAATAGTGCCGGGTAGTGATCGTTTTCTGAAAGTTTTTGGACGAGTGATTCTGGGCTTCCAGCCATCTCATCGTCTGCGTACAGGGGTCCAAGCATTTGTTCTTCGAGCGAGCGCTTGCTGCCGTCCCACAAGAGCTTTTCCAAAAACGCGACATTCCACAAAGAGGGGGCGGAGCGTTTGATCGGCTCGCCGGTGGCGCCAATGCTTTGGGCGAGTCCGTCGCTAAAGCCCAGCGCTGGGTCATGACAGCTCGAGCAGGCAATGTCGCTATTGCCCGACAGCAGTGGATCGAAAAACAGATAGCGGCCTAGGTCAATTTGCGCGGGGGTAAAGCCGTCACGTACTGCCGGTAGTCCGGTTCTGAGTCCGCCTACCCCGCGATCGTACAGCGAGCGGTAATTGAGGTATTGGCTGTAGAGCCGGCATCGGCCCGACTCGTCCAGCCGCAGGGCAGGAGGGCAGTGTGTGGAAAGCTCAAAGTGCTCGTTCGCATCCGAGGCCCACAGTGGGCCTCCCAACAGAAGTAGTAGCAGTAAGGCGCCAAGCTGCAGCATGGTCAGTCGTTGACGGGTAGCGTCGCTTGATAGCTGGCAATCGAGATCACCACGTCTTCAGGGATGGCGGGGGCGAGTCGGTACATCTGTGCTCCCCATGGATCATCGGGGTGCGTACCGCGGCGCCCGCCACGGAAGTGCTCGTACTGGCTTACCAAGTACCAGTCGTTGATTCCGGCGAGGGCCGGTGCCGACAGCGCTTCATTGCCTAGCCCATCCGACCCGTGGCAAGCGGCGCATAAATTTAAGTGGTAATCCTTGCCCAGTTTAAGGTCTCCGCTGAGCGTGGCGGACACTGGTAGCGCTGGGAGTTCGTCGACATAATTTGCCAGTAAGGTAATGTCATCGTCAGAGAGTTTTGCGCTGGCTGCTGCCATGATTTGGCCATGGGTATCCTCGGGGTGGTTTCCCCGCAAGCCATCGCGAAAATAGGTTAGCTGCCGCTCGACATACCAAGAGTCGAGGGTGGTCAGAGATGGCGCCCTCAGCTGGGGATTGCCCGAGCCGTTACCGTTGTGGCATTGACTGCATTGGTCGCTATACAGCGTCGCGCCTGGATGCCTGGGATTCACGGTGTCCACTGCCACCACCTGAGGTGAGATGCTTGTACCCGCATCAGCCGTGTTCGAGCTATCACCACCACAGCTCATAAGCACGCCGCTCAGTCCAAGCCCCAGCATCGCGACTATTAGTCGGGTGAGCGGAGTACGCCTTCCCGAGCGCTCCTTTACCGGGATTGGGGTCGCGGGATCACGCATGCTAAAAATCCTTTTTCGGTGTGTAATGTCAGAAGCGGTAAATGCCTTCAACACCCCATGTTAGCGGATCTTGGATGCGAAAAATGGGGGTGCCAAAAACAGCCACCGTTGTCTGGCTGATACCGCCGATGCGGTTGTCATCCAGTAAGTTCCGACCCCACAGGGCGACTTCCCAGGTTTCATCGGGATTGGTCCAGGACAAGCGGGCATTGAGTTGGGTGCTGTCGTCCAAATACCCCTCTATTCGCTCGTAATCTGGGTTGTAGTTGGCGTCACCACTATCCCGGGTGTTTTCGCCAAAGATATATTCAGCTCGCAGCAGCATTTGGCCGCCCGCAACCTGAGGTTGCCAATCCATGGTTAGGGTGTAGTTAGTTGCGGTGTTGCCTGACGAGTCAAACTGGGTTAGCTCACCGACCGCGTTATAAAACTCCGCTGACTCGGTTTCTTCTTCTCGATAGGTAGTCAGTGCGCTAAGCAACAAACTCTCTGTGACCAACCAGTTAAGCGTCACCTCGACCCCTTGCACGCTGCTATCCACGTTGATAACGGTTGGGATCGCGTTGTCCTGTCCCGGTGGTTTGGTTTCCACCGAGCGCTGCCGCCCTTCCACTTCGAGGTCAAAGAAGGAGAGCTCGACTTGCAGTCGGTCGGTAAAGAAGTCGCCCTTGATCCCCAGTTCAAACTGCTCTGACTCTTCCGGCTGCAGGGGCTCCTTGCTGGTTTTGATTGCCAAGGAGTCAAAGCCGCCGGCCTTGTAGCCGGTCGAGAAGGAGGCGTAGGTCAACAGCGTGTCTGTTAGGCGGTAGGTACCCACAAGACGTCCCGTCAATTTGCTCCAGCTGTCACTGGCTTCCAAGGGGGTCGTCTGCGCCGAGGCATACTCACCCCGAGCATCGGTGAAGATCTGACTGGTTACCCCGGGGCGAAGCGCGTCCAAAGAGGTGTTCGGAATCAACCAGCTAAAGTCTTTGTTGTCTTCGCTGTAGCGCAGACCGGCGATCAGGCTCAGGCGATCCGAAAAGCTGTATTCAATGTCGCCATAGATGCCGTAGTTCTCGAATTCGCCCTCATTGATGATGGCTTCATTCCAGACCTCGCCCGCGAGCGAAGGCCCGTAAAGCATGGGCTCACCGAGTGCGCCAGAAATCAGCTCATAATACAAATCACCTGAGGATGCGACCTCCTCTTCGGTGAGTGGGATACCCAACGCGCTCAGCGTCGCGGCGTACTCATCCGCATTCCAGATGTGATCAAGACTGAGACCGAAGGACGAATTGAGATCCTGGGTCACGAGTCGAGCTATGGAGTCAGCGAGGGCATTGGCATCGGTACGCTGGAAGGTATTCTCAAGGCTGTATGTGGCACCCATTACAGCGTTGATACGATCGGTATTAAGGTTAAATTGCAGCTCGGCGTAGAAGATATCCGAATCTTCGATGTTGTTGGTGTCGAAGTAGCGTGTGGGATCCGCGGTGCCGTCTTCATCCTGGCGATTGGTTGTTTCAAAGTCGCGATAGTTAACGATCGCGGTCATCGACCATTCGTTGCTCAGAGTCTGAAACCATTTCCCGGTAATGCCATACATGTCGCGGGTTTCTTCACCGTTGATCACGTCATTGGCGTAATAACCGCTGTAGGGATCCAGGTTGAGGGAATAAGGGCTGACGCCGATCGCCATACTTGGGGCCTGGTTAAAGTGATCGACATCGACTGCCAGTTGTAGTGCCGTGTCTTCCGACGGCTCCCAGCGCGCAGCGATACGGCCCGCCCAGTTGCTCTTCTCGCCGGCGTCAAACTTTGCTGACTCGACATTCTCGGAGATGCCGCTGCGTTGATTGGTCAAAAAATTGGCGCGAACCGCAAAGCTGTCGCTGACCGGCAAGTTGAACATGCCCTCAACCCGTAACAAGTCATAATTGCCGGCTCGCAGACGCGCGAACCCTTCCGCTTCATTGCTCGGCGCATTGGGAATTAGACTTACAACACCCGCTGCGGCGTTGCGACCAAATAGGGTTCCTTGCGGCCCTCGTAACACCTCCACACGCTCCATGTCGGCAAACGCAACGGTCGTTGCTGCTCGGGGAAGATAGGCGCCGTCATAAAAAGTCGCTACCGAAGGGTCGCCGCCGGTTGAGATGTTGGGGCTGGATATGCCGCGAATCGAGTAGCCTTGCTGAGTGAAGGTCTCACCCCCTGCATCGAAGCCCACGATGTAAACATCAATATCCTGAAGGGTGAGTGCCCCGGTTTTTATAATGTCTCGCTGGGAAAAGGTCCCCATCGAAATAGGCACGTCGATGGCCTGTTGCTGCCGCTTCTGCGCGGTTACGATAATTTCTTCCAGCAGCACGTCGGCGGTCTGGGCCGCTGCAGGTAAGGCGATCGCTGCGGTGATCCCGGCCGCGAGTAGTGTCGACTTAAAATGGGTGCTGGATTTCATGGCTGTCCCCTGATCGATGGCTGTCGTTGGTTTTGTTGTTGTCATTCTTGTTGTGATTGTTGTTATTAATGAGACAAGTATGTGTGAACCTTTAAAAATCTCAACTGAAATTGGCGCTTAACAGTTACGTTTTCAGACGCTTACTCAGCGTGGCCATTTTGGCTTTTTCGAGTACAGTAGCGTCATTCGGGCTTTACCTTTTTAATAACTGGGACAGTTGCGTCAAAAACAGGTTGCCTCGTAGCCTTAATAACCACATAGTTCTAGGGGTAATCACAGGGAGGTGGTTATGGAAGGAGGCGCTGTGGAAACGCGTGGCAACAGTTTATTACGTACCAATTGGGGTCAGACGTTTGGCATTGCGCTGGTCGGGGGCGCAGCGGCCTTTGCGCTTGAGTACGTTCGGGTCGATCCTACCTTTGGTGTAGGGGTTGCACTCTGGCTATTTTTTCCCCTTGTCGTCTTATCGCTGTGTGGTGGCTTCGCCGCCATGGGTTCGGCAGCGGTGGCCGTCACCTTACAATACTCGTTAAGCGATCACGCGCTCTCTGCATTTGATGCCGCCATTTATCTGTTTACGGTTACCGCGTGTTGCCTCGTTGTTTGGCGCACGCGACAAATGCGTATTGTCGATGGGGTATTACTGTCTTGGGCGGCGGTAATTCCGGCCAATGTCATTTATCACCAAGCACTGTTTCAGTATGGATTGAATGCGGGGATTTTGGAGCTTTCCTCGGATCTCATGTCTCAGCTGATTCCGGCGATGCTGGCGCAGTGGTTGGCTATGAGGCCGTTTCCATTGGCCCCGTTATTCCCACGTTTATCCTCTACTATGGCAACGAAACCGTATGGCCTAGCGGTCGTTATCCGGCTATTACAACTGCCTATCGTCTTGCTTTTACTCCTCGCTAGCATTGAATTCGTTGCCACCCAGTCGCTTTACCAAAGGGTAGAGCTTGAGCGCTCTCTGGCCCTCCAACGTGCTCATAGTGTGATGGTGGTGGCAAAGTCCGTCCTAGAGGGCACGTCTTTTTCCCAACAAGACGCGCTTGAGGAGCAGGTGGTAGAGGAGCTTTTGCGGGCAATGGCGGTATCGGCGTCTTTTGTAGAAACGGGTTTAACACAAAAGGTAGACGAGGCGGCACAGCCCGAGTCGGATGCCACAGACAGAGAAAAATTAAAGACCGTAGATCTTGGTCCCTTTAAGAGCGGGTTGCGCATCGACCTGCTGTTTGATGCTTATGAAACTCCGCCAGTGGCTCAGCCAGCCATTGTAATCACGCCCTCGACTCAACAGCGCGACAGAAGCCCTATCGATTGGGTTTATCAGCGTGAGTGGATGGTTGAGGAGCCTTTCACCCCGGATTTTCGTTCAGGCACCGTTAGGATTAGTGGTCAGGTAGCGAACCCCGTGGCGGTCAACTATTGGGCCATGATGTGGGGCCTGCTGGCGACCTTTGTTCTTCTTGGAGGCTTACTAGGTATTTACCAAAGGTGGGTTCGTCGGGCTGGCGAATCAGTGCGCCAAAGTCTCCGTCAATTTGCCGCGTGGCAGCCGGGCGATAACATTGTGCTCTCGCTGCCGTTTGAGCGCGGACTAATTGATGACGTCGACTCGGTGCGAGATAACCTGCAAGGTCTTATCGATAAATTCAATTCGAATTACCATGAGCTGAATGCTTCTAATGCCCGGCGTGAGCAGTTGTTGAATCAACTGAAAACCATCTACTCGGCCATAAATGAACCGATTATCGTTGTCAGTCAGGGATTTCAGCTGAACGAGTCGTTAAGTAACCAGGCAGGTATTGATTGGGGGCGACGGCTTCAATCAGATTTAGCCCAGGTGAAGCGAGCGCTTTTCGCTGAAAAGCCGCAGAGCGCTGAAATCCGCCCTATGAGTAAGTTTGCAAGCATTCTGTTGGCGGAACTCCAGGAAGGGGTTTCACGAGATAAATCGGCGATTCGCTTGTGCAGCGAGACAGGCGAACAAACTGATTTCTATGTGTCTGTCGGTGCAATAAGCAAGAAGGAGAGTGACGGTTCGGCGGTCGAAAATTCTGGCGTAGAAGGCGATATTGTCATTCTGCTGAGTGATGTTTCTGAAAATATTGCTGCGCGAAAAGCGCTTGAGCACCAGTCTAAAATTACAGCGCTTGAGGATCTAGCGACAGGTATCGCTCATGAATTGAACCAACCCTTAAATATTATTCGGCTAGGGCTGGCAAATATTGAGCAGCGGGCAGCACGAAAAACTCTCGATGGCTCTGCGCTTGCTCACAAAATTGAGCGGCTCAATGAGCAAGTAACGAGAATGGGTGTGTTAATTAAGGCGATGGGCGTCTACTCAGCCTTTGAAAACGCGAATCCGAAAGCGATCGATCCCTGCGTCATCTTGGCAGATGTGCTTGCCACGATGAACCATGATCTCGTTACGCACCACATAACCGTCGAGACTGTATGCGATGCCGGCAGCCATTGTGTTGTGGCCAACGACAAATACCTGGGGAGACTGTTCGCTGAGGTGCTCGGTAATGCCTCGGACGCTCTGAAAGCCGTAGATGTTGAAGTCCGAAAACTGTTTGTTCGCCAGTATACCGATAAGCACTACTGGATTGTGGAGATCGAGGACAGTGGTGAAGGTTTTATGGAGGAGGACGAGAATCGATTATTCGAGCCCTTTTATACGACTAGACAGGATGCGGAACATGCTGGTTTGGGCCTTACTACTGCGCGGCATATTGTGAGCGACCTGGGTGGGACAATTACAGTTGAGCGACGTGCTCATCGAACTTTAGCAACGATAAGACTGCCCCTCGAATTAGCTAGCGCCTAGCCGGATTAATTGGTCGGGCCGCTTCAGGCCGAGCGGTGTTTCTGCTCCCACGCCCAGGCGGTTGCCACAATCATCTCGATCTCGGAATGACGCGGTTGCCAACCGAGTTCCTCTCGAGCACGGGAGGCATCCGCGACAAGTCTCGCCGGGTCGCCCTCTCGGCGTTGACCCAGACGGTAAGGTATTGATTGGCCGACGATATCCTCGCAGGCGGCAAAGACTTCCTTTACCGAAAAACCAACGCCGTTACCCAAATTGAAGGCATCGAATTGAGGGCCTTCAAGGCGCTGTTGTTCCAGGGCGTTCATGGCGCGAAGGTGCGCATCCGCTAAATCTTGCACATGTATGTAATCTCTTACGCAGGTGCCATCAGGGGTCGGATAATCGTCACCAAAAATAGTCAGGGGTTGACCGGCGCCTGATGCTGCTTTTAACGCAGTTGGGATAAGGTGGGTCTCGGGATCGTGAACTTCCCCAAGGGACGCATCTTCGGCGGCTCCCGCGGCATTGAAGTAGCGTAAAGAGACTGCTGCCATTGGCGAAGCCTCGCAGGTCGCTTTTAGCATATTCTCTACCGTTAGTTTGGTTTGGCCATAGACATTGATCGGTACCTTTGGGTGATTTTCTGTAATCCGATCGGTGAGCGGGTTGCCATAAATAGCCGCAGTAGATGAAAACACCACGCGATGCCAGCCGTTCTCCAGCGCGACCTCGAGAAGATTGGCTGTTCCTGTCACGTTATTTTGATAATAGGTAACCGGCGTCTTCGCCGATTCGCCGACCAGCGACTTGGCGGCAAAGTGAAAGATGCCGTCGATCTCGAGGCCACGCAGTGCATCCCGCAGCGCTGAGGGGTTCCGCAGGTCTACGTCGAGGACCACTTGTCCCTGAGTTGCCCAGCGGTGTCCGGTGGAAAAGTTGTCGAGAATCGTCGCGGTGTGGCCATGCTGCAGAAGCGCGCGCACCGTATGCGACCCCACGTAACCCGCACCTCCGGTTACCAGATAATGCACGCTTGAGTTGCCTTATGAGATCGGTGGCGATGCGCGCAGGCGTCGCCAGTAGTGCAGCACATCATACCCGGCGCATCGTGCAAACCCAGGCCAACTCTTACTCGTCGAGGAAGCTGCGGAGGTAATCGGAGCGAGTAGGGTGGCGCAGCTTGCGCAAGGCCTTGGCTTCGATCTGGCGGATACGCTCGCGGGTCACATCAAACTGCTTGCCGACTTCCTCGAGGGTGTGATCAGTGTTCATGTCGATACCAAAGCGCATTCGCAACACCTTGGCTTCGCGGGCGGTTAAGCCGCCCAAGACTTCGCGCGTGGCCTCGGTGAGGCCCTCTTCAGTGGCCGATTCGACCGGAGAGGCAATGGTGAGGTCTTCGATAAAGTCGCCCAGATGCGAGTCTTCGTCGTCGCCGATGGGCGTCTCCATCGAGATGGGCTCTTTGGCGATCTTAAGCACCTTGCGCACTTTATCTTCGGGCATCTCCATACGCTCGCCGAGCTCTTCGGGCGTCGGTTCGCGCCCCATCTCTTGCAGCATCTGACGCGAAATACGGTTTAGCTTGTTGATCGTTTCAATCATGTGCACCGGAATACGGATGGTGCGCGCCTGATCCGCAATCGATCGCGTGATGGCCTGCCGGATCCACCACGTGGCATAGGTCGAGAACTTGTAACCGCGGCGATACTCGAACTTGTCGACCGCCTTCATCAGGCCGATATTGCCTTCCTGAATCAAATCGAGGAACTGCAGGCCCCGGTTGGTGTACTTCTTGGCGATCGAAATCACGAGGCGCAGGTTGGCCTCTACCATCTCTTTCTTGGCGCGTCGGGCACGGGCTTCGCCCATGCTCATGCGACGATTGATTTCCTTGATTTCGGCAATACCGAGGCCCGTGGCCTCTTCGACATTCGCGATCTGCCGCTGCAGGCGCTGCAGCTCTTCTTTGTGCTGATTGATCTTGGCGCCGACGTCCTTCTTGCGTGCAACGCGGCTGACCCAGCGGCTGTCACTCTCGGAGCCCTGGAAGCTCTTAATGAATTCCTTGCGGTCCATGCGGCAGTCGCGCACCACAATGCGCATGATCTCGCGTTCCGGCTCACGCACGGCTGACAGCGCAATGCGAGGTTCATCAATCAGCGGGTCAAAAACCCGCGGCGTGAGCTTAAAAAACTTGAATAGCTCGCCGAGCTTGTTCATCTCGGTGAGCGCATCCTTGTGATCCCGGCCTTTAGAAGCGATGGCTTTTTCTGTCTTTGTGCACTGGCGCTTCAGCGCCGCGAAACGCTTCTTGGCCTCGACGGGGTCGGGGCCGACAGGGCCTTCTTCTTCCTCTTCAGCGGCGTCGCCTTTTCGTTCGGCTGCTTTTTGCTCGGCGGCTGCGGCCATTTCGGCGGCCGAGGGCACATGTTCGGCGGGATCGAGGTAACCGATCATGACATCGGTCAGTTTGCGTTCTTCTTTGGCGACCAGGTCGTATTCATTGCAGAGCTGGCGCACCACAGCCGGGTAGTGAGCCAACGCGGCCATCAGCTCGCGAATGCCTTCTTCAATGCGCTTGGCAATGATGATCTCGCCTTCGCGCGTTAAAAGCTCCACCGTGCCCATCTCGCGCATATACATGCGCACCGGGTCGGTGGTGCGTCCGGCTTCCTGTTCCACGGCGGCTAGTGCAGCAGCGGCCTCGGCCGCGGCGATTTCGTCTGCCGAGCGGTCACCCTCAGACATCAGCAGCTCATCAGCATCCGGCGCCTGCTCAAACACCTGAATGCCCATGTCGTTGATCATCTGGATGATGTCTTCGACCTGATCGGGATCAGAGATGTCCTGAGGGAGGTGATCGTTGACTTCAGCGTAGGTCAGGTATCCCTGCTCTTTTCCCTTTGCAATCAGGGCTTTAAGTCGGGATTGCTGATGCACTTTGTCCTGCATGCTTAACCCTGCGTGTTTATTAGAGTGAAATAAGTTCGAGATTGTACCGTGGACCGTGAAATTGGACCATCGATGCACCTGAATTATTGTAATTTTCCTAAGATTTTAACCGGTTTGAGCAAAAAAACCGACTGAATCGTCGTGATTGGTCTCTTTCGCCTTCCAGAGTCGCCGCTTGCGGGCGCTTTGGCCCGCCGACGGGGCGAGGTAGCGAGGTGGGGCTTAAAGCTCCGGGGGCTAGCCATCAGCCATTTTGGGTGGGGGTCAGGCTTTACCCGTGAGTGCCCTGATCCTCCGGGTGGTGTCCAAGAGCTCCTGTTTTTCGTCGGCCGTCATCGACTCGTAGTTTTTTGCCTTTAGTTCAGCGTTCCGAGCGCGCAGTATTGAAAGCGCCTCTTCGTGAGTCACCCGAGTCAGCAAAGCCTCGAACAATTCGGCCTGCCCGGCATTGTCCTCTAAGGGTTCACGTCCTGCCAGCTCGGTCAGCAAGTTGCCTTGCGGCGTGCCATACCAAAACCCCAGCAGGGCAGCAGTGCTGATATCGGGCTGGGCTTGAACCCGTGTAATAAAGTCACTCAGGAGCGCGAGATCGTGCCGGTCGGCTTCCGGGAGTGTGTTCGCCTCAACGCGCTCAGCGAGTTTAGGATTGAGAACTAATAAACCCAGGAGGCGGTGTACCGGGTTGCGGCTCGACGGTATCAGGGTCTCGTCGGCGTGCTGAAGCGTGTTGTCGGAGTCGCCGGCAGCCTTCGTCAGCCATGCTGGAGGGCCGTCCTCGTCTCGATCACTCGGAGGCTCTTCGCCCCGAGGGTATTGCGAGGATTCGGCTGTCGGCCGCTCCCGCGAGGTGTCCTCACGGTGAGCGGCGATAGACGCTATGACCTCCGGCGGCGGCGTTTGTAGGCGCTTAAGGCTATCGATATCGATCCCGGTGCGCTCGGCCAACGCCTGATACATCAGGGCTTTAAAAACGCCTTCGGGAAGCTGCGAGAGAAAGGGCGCGGCCATCTTCGCGAAGCGCGCCTTGCCATCGAGGGTGCCGGTGTCGATGCCCTCGGCGAGTCGTGTAAATAAAAACGTCTCCAATGGGGTCGCTGTATCAAACAGGTGCTCAAGATGTTCACGGCCTTTGTCGCGCACAACGGTATCGGGGTCCTCGCCCTCGGCCAAAAACAGAAAGCGGGCTTGGCGGCCATCTTCCATCGCCGGGAGGGTCGCCTCCAACGCGCGAAACGCCGCTTTGCGACCGGCCTCGTCCCCGTCAAAGCAGAACACGACTTCTGGGACGTGGCGGAACAAGCGTTCCAGATGCGCCTCGCTGGTCGCCGTGCCGAGGGTGGCGACCGCGTAGGTGATGCCAAATTGGGCGAGCGCAATCACATCCATGTAGCCTTCGACTACAACAATACGCTCGAGGCTGCGCTCGGACTTTCGGGCCTGATAAAGGCCGTACAGTTCGCGCGATTTCTGAAAAACCGGTGTTTCAGGGGAGTTGAGGTATTTCGGTTTATCATCCCCGAGCACGCGACCGCCAAAGGCAATGACTCGGCCACGAGCATCTAGGATGGGAAACATGATGCGGTCACGGAACCGGTCGTAGACACGGTTCTTATCGTTTTTTACCAGCATGCCGCCGGTCATGAGCAGTCGCTGGGGGGTCTCTTGGTTGCCGAGCGTTGTCAGGAGATTGTCCCAGCCGGGGGGCGCAAAGCCGACACGAAATTGTCGGGCGATCTCGCCGCTAAGGCCTCGGCTCTTAAGGTAGGCCACGGCTCGCGAGGCTTGCTCATGATGACGCAAGCCATGTTCATAAAAACGAGCGGCTTGTTCTAGCTGCTCGAGCAGTGGGCGGTTGCTGTCTTGCGCCGGCTTTTCGCCGGGCCTGGCCTCTTCCCGGGGCACCTCCAGCCCGCAGGTCTGTGCCAGCGACTCGATTGCCTCGGGGAATTCCATGCGCTCGTAATCCATGACGAAGCCAATGGCGTTACCCCCGGCACCGCAGCCGAAGCAGTAGAAAAATTGTTTTTCAGGGTTGACGGAAAACGAGGGGGTTTTTTCGTCGTGAAAGGGGCAGCACGCGGAGAAGTTCTTGCCGGACTTTCGGAGTTTGACTCGCCGGTCTATCACCTCAACGATGTCGACCCGGTCGAGAAGGTCGTCGATAAATTTTTCGGGGATGCGGGCCACGGCGCGACGAGGTCGCTAGCCGTTCAGCTTGGCTTTGACGAGCTTGGAGACTTCACCCATGTCGGCCCGACCCTGTAGCTTGGGTTTGATGGCACCCATCAGGGGGCCCATCGCGGCCATGCCAGTGGCATCAATGCCCGCCAGTGCTTCATCGATCAAGGTTTCAATGTCGGCTGCGGACAGCTGCTCGGGCAGGAACTCTTGAATGACCGCGATCTCCGAATCTTCTTGGGCGGCGAGCTCTTCCCGGCCAGCGTCACGGTATTGGGAGGCGGAGTCTCGGCGCTGCTTAACCATCTTGTCGAGGATCGACAGCGCGCGCGCGTCGTCGATGTCGATGCGTTCATCGACTTCGACGCGTTTGAATTCGGCTTGAATGAGACGAATGGTGGCCAGTCGGGCTTTATCCCGGGCCTTCATGGCGGCCTTCATCTCCGCCTTGACGGTGGTGACGAGGTCGCTCACGTGAGGTGTCTCCGGATCTTAGTAGAGGCGCTGACGCTTGCGATTCTCGCGTGACACCTTCTTGGCGTGACGCTTAACGGCGGCGGCGGCGGCGCGCTTGCGGATTGTCGTGGGCTTTTCGTAGTGCTCACGCTTGCGCACCTCGGCCAAGAGGCCAGCCTTTTCGCAGGAGCGCTTGAACCGACGCAATGCAACGTCGAAGGGCTCGTTTTCTTTTACCTTAACTGAAGGCATTCAACTCACTTCCTGTTGGTTCTGTCGGCATGCGTGCCGAGCCGTTGTTCTTGTCCGAGCCAAAAAAACCGGCCCGATACGTCAAAGGGCGCGCAGTATAGGCGCGCTGGGGGGATTTTGCAAAGCCAATCAACGTGTTAGTTTTCCCTCCCTTTCGGCGAATTTGGGTAGTAAACGTGCGGGTATTGGGCATTGAAACCAGCTGTGACGAGACCGGGATCGCGCTTTACGATACCGAGCGGGGATTGCTTGCCGACGCCCTCTACAGCCAGGTGCCCGTGCATGCCGAGTACGGTGGCGTGGTGCCCGAACTGGCCTCCCGGGACCATATTCGGAAGACCCTGCCCTTGGTGGAGCAGGTCCTCAGTGAGGCGGGAATACCCAAAAGTGACCTCGATGCCATTGCGTACACCGCCGGGCCCGGCCTCGTTGGCGCCTTGATGGTGGGGGCCACCTTGGCGCGCTCCATGGCGTTTGGGCTCGGGATTCCAAGCCTTGGCGTTCACCATATGGAAGGCCACCTGTTGGCACCGCTGTTGGCTGAGGATCCCCCGGAGTACCCGTTTATTGCGCTTTTGGTGAGCGGCGGCCACAGCCAATTGGTGCGGGTCGACGGGTTGGGGCGCTACGCCTTGTTGGGCGAATCGCTGGATGATGCCGCTGGTGAGGCCTTCGACAAGACTGCAAAGCTGCTGGGGCTACCCTATCCGGGCGGGCCGCAGGTGGCAGCGCTTGCCGAGAAGGGTGATCCGGCCCGGTTTACCTTCCCACGACCCATGGTTAAACATCCCGGGCTCGACATGAGTTTTAGCGGGCTTAAGACCCACACGCTGACCACCGTGAAAGCTTGCCGAGAAGAGAGCGGACTGACCGATCAGGATCGGGCAGATATTGCCTGGGCTTTCCAGCAAGCGGTGGTGGATACCCTGGTGATCAAGTGCCGCCGGGCTCTGGTGCAAGAGGGTCTGAAAACCCTGGTGATGGCGGGCGGAGTAAGTGCTAACTCTCTTTTAAGACATGATTTAGAAAGGAAGCTTCAGCCAGACGGGGTATCGGTGCATTACCCATCCCTGCGACTCTGTACCGATAATGGTGCCATGATTGCCTATGCCGGCGCCTTGCGGCTGGCGGCGGGTCAGCGAGATCCCCAAGATGCTGAAGTGCGCGCCCGCTGGCCCATGACCGAGCTTTCACCCCCGGAGGCGGCGTAGTGGATACGGTATTCATTCGGGGGCTACGGGCCCAAGCGGTGATTGGCTGTTATGACCACGAGCGCACGATTCGCCAGCCGCTGATTATCGATCTTGAATTGGCGACCGATGTGGCTAGCGGTGCCGCGACCGATCAGCTTGAGCATGCTTTGGATTACGCGGCGATATCCCAGCGCGTGATTGCCGAGGTCGAGGCGTCGAGCTATCAGCTGATCGAAAGTCTTGCCGAGCACCTCGCGGGCCTCATTAGAACCGACTTCGCTGTGCCCTGGTTGCGGGTGGCGGTGACAAAGCCCACAGCGGTAGCCGAGGCCGACGCTGTCGGAGTGGTCATCGAGCGAGGATCGCGATCCCAAGCTGCCGTTTAATGCTCGAGCCGTTGTTAAAAGTATTGTCGAGAAGTACTGCTGGAAAGGGGCGGTGAGGACCGCCGAGAGGAATTCACCTCCCCAGTACAGCGCCGATCGCACTGATTTGCCCGACCCTGATGGCGTCACCTAACCCGGGGCCCGTGAGGCCCGTATCGGCATAGTCGCTGGCCTTGACCGACTGTGCAGCAATGCAGGCAGAACGCAGTTGTTGGCAGCTCGAGTGAACGTTGGCCGTTGTCCCTTCCAGCGCCGCAAGCGCTTCAAGAAAGTCCTGAAACAAGGCATCCCGGCGCAGGGCATCGAGACCGCGCAATAACTCAAGACAACCGGTGGGGTCCGCGAGCGCGGCCTTGGTGCGGGGCCGCCAGGTGCAGACCCTGTCAGCGAGGTCACGATAGTGATTGGGGGCTTTTATACGGGTGGAGCAGTCGATAGCACGCTCAGGGGGTAATTCCGACAGCAATGATCGCCCAGCGGCATGGGCGAGGAGTGGGTGTGCTGCGCGGCGACTGTGCTGAAGCCGATCGATGCCCGAGGTCACTGACGAGCTCGGGTAGCCACAGCTGGCCAGTGCGCCGCAGTCCCTGCAGCACCTCGAAATAAGTCTGCCGGATCCCGCTCACCCAATGCCCGCTCGGTCTCGACCCACACCCGCTCCGCTAGAGCAGATGCCCGAGCTCTCCGGACGCGGTGAGAGGGTGCGCATTAAGCTCGTGGGTTTCCGCTGCGATCGGTAAAAGCCGAGGTGTCGCGTAGCGCGCCGCGAACCGGGCGACCCGCAGCACCCGTAAGAGGGATCTTCCACAAAGTGTTCGGGGACACGTGCCGCAGGGCCTTGGCTGGCGAGGTCGGCCTGGCCCCCATAGGGGTCGATGATCGCGCCCTCGCGCCTCCTGCGGCCATCGCGTTGATCGTGAGGTCCCGCCGCGCCAGATCCTCCTCCAGCGTGACCGAGGGATCCGCGTGCACCGCAAACCCGTGATAGCCATGACCGCTCTTACGCTCGGTGCGCGCCAGCGCGTATTCCTCCTTGGTCTCGGGGTGCAAAAACACCGGGAAATCCTTGCCCACTTGGGTATAACCCTCGGCGAGCAAGGCCTCGGGTGTGCTCCCCACGACGACCCAATCGGTCTCCGAAAAAGGAAAGCCCAGTAGGGTATCGCGCACGGCGCCGCCAACTCGATAAACCGTCATCGCGCCTTGGCCACCTTGCGCTTCTTCGCAGCATTTTTTGCGTGATAGCGCTCGCCGGTCTTGCGGTTTATGAGGGTAAGGACGCCGCCCCACACGCAACCCGTATCGAGACCGATAAATTGGGGGTCGTCGGTTTCGCCCCCAAGGGAGGCCCAGTGGCCAAAAAAGACCTGCTCTTCCGGGGCGAGTTTGTTGGCATGTTTAAACCAGGCTGCGATGGGTTGGCCATTCAGCTTTTTCTTTTCCGGTGTCGATCCTTTGCTCTTGAAATCGAGCCCACCCGTGGGGGTGCAGTAGCGCATACGGGTGAGGTAATTGGTAATCACGCGAAGGCGTGCCAGCCCTTGCAAATGGGGCGACCATATCCAAGGTTCGTTGCCGTACATGGCCCCAAGAAAGTGGTCGCACTGCGGCCCTTGCAACGCCGCTTCCACCTCGGTGGCATAGCTAGCCGCCTCAAGCGCAGACCAACAAGGCGGTATGCCCGCATGGGTCATGATGTCGTTTCCATCGCGGTGCACCAAGGGCCGATGTCGAAGCCAGTCCACAAGTTCATCGGCGTCGGGCGCCTCGAGAATATCGTTGATATTATCTGATCGACTCAGCCGGCCTTTGCCGCGATGGGCGGCGATTAAATGTAGATCGTGATTGCCCAGTACCGCAACGACGCTGTCTCGGTGCTGATAAAACCAGCGTAGCGTCGACAGATTGTCTGAGCCTCGGTTGACCAAATCGCCTACAGACCACAAACAGTCTTTGCCGGGGTCAAAGGCGACTTTTTTTAGTAGGCGTTTGAAGGCGGGAAAGCAGCCTTGGATATCGCCAATTACATATGTCGTCATGGGCGCTCAATGCTTATGGTGCGGGCCTTACATTTGTTTCGCCATTCTCCACACAACGCGGGGCAGTGCAACGCCGTTCGTTCTGGTGCTTTTGTAATCCAATGCAGCCTCGTGCCACCCTAGCCTGGTTTGCTGCGATCAGCGGGCGCCACTTGCAACGAGAACCGATGCGCGCACTTTGTTTGACTGCCAGAGGGTTGACCTGTGCCCGCGATCAGTGTGGTGCGGGGTGGCTGCGCGGGTCGGAGTGTTCTTTCAAGACAACCTAGGTGTGGGGAGCCTATCGGTTAGCAACCTAGGTGTCAGAAAGCTGGACGTCAGTAAGAAGTGCCGAAAGAGCGACAAACTGATTGATGCCCAGCGTCTCAGCACGGGCATGAGGGTCGATGTCTACCGACCGAAGCTGGACGTCATCAAAGACGCCTTTAAAGTTGTTGCGCAGGGTTTTTCGACGCTGAGAAAAGGCGAGTTGGACGACCTTACCGAGCTGGGTCTTGTCACAGCTGGGGTAAAGCGGCGCCTCGCGGGGCACTAAACGCACAATCGCCGACTGCACTTTCGGGGGGGGCGTGAACGCCTCCGGGGGTACGCTAAACAGGTGCGTCACATCACAGTCGTATTGCGCCATGATGCCTAGCCGGCCCCAGTCCTTGCTGCCCGGGGAGGCGGCCAATCGATCCACCACTTCCTTCTGCAGCATAAAGTGCATATCGGCAATCAGCGGCGCCTGATCGAGCAAGCTAAAGAGCAGCGGTGTCGAAATATTGTAGGGGAGGTTGCCCACTACTCGGAGTTTCTTGTCCCCCGATACCAACGAGGTAAAATCGAATTTTAGGGCGTCTGCGCTGTGCAGTTTGAAGTCCGGATAGATACTAAAGCTGGCGAGCAGCTGCGTGGTCAGATCTCGGTCGAGCTCAATGGCGTCCAACCGGCAGCCGCTGACGACTAAGGCGCCGGTGAGGGCGCCCTGGCCGGGGCCAATCTCGACAACGTGGTCAGTGGCCGCTGGACTGACGGCGCGCGCGATGGCCTGAATGACAGCATCGTCTTGAAGGAAGTTCTGACCGAAGCGCTTTCGCGGTGTGTGGCCGGATTTTTGGGTCGCCATGCAAATCGATGTCGCGCGTGTGAGCCAAGGGTCTGTTAGCATCGCATGATTAGGCGCAGGGCGCCGGGATTTTTTAAGCGAGCGTTGCGGCCGGTGACGGTGACGCGGGCAGTGCAAGTGTAACAGTGGTGTCTGCTCGCCATCTTGGAGAATAAAGCGTACGTGAGTGTTACCCCATGACCGCAGGCCAGTATTTCAGTCTGATCGACACGATGGCACGTCTATCGCTCAAAGCAGAGGCGCAGCGTTATTACCTGGGTTATCTGTGGTGGGTGTTGGAGCCGTTGCTCTGGGTGGGCGTGTTCTACGTGGTGTTTTTCCAGCTCTTGGGAACGCGCACGCCGGATTTTTTGATGTTTCTTGCTGTTGGCAAGCTCATGTTTATCTGGTTTTCTAAAACCGTGAATTACGCGGGTAATAGCCTGACGACAAATGCGGGCCTTATTGGCCGAATGGACCTTCCCAAAAGCCTGTTTCCACTGACGGTCGTGCTGGAGTGTTCTTATCGTCAAGTCGCGGTGTTCCTATTGCTGTTTGTCCTGATTGTTACTGATGGCTTCTCGCCCAGTATGCTCTGGTTTTGGTTATTTCCGCTGCTGATCGTTCAGCTTCTACTGATCGTTTTTTGCAGCTGCGTCGCCGCTGTTTTGGTGGCATTTCAACGGGATTTTGGCTTGCTGATCAACTTGGGCATGGTGTTCTTGATGTTTGTGTCCGGGGTTTTTTGGGATATTCGTGATATCGCCAATATGGCGGCAGCCGATGCCTTGTTAACCTGGAATCCTATTGCTTTTTTGTTGCATAGCTATCGGCAAGTGCTGCTTTGGGGCGAGGTTCCCGATGGCTGGCATTTGCTCAACCTCGGCCTGTTCTCGCTTGTGGCTATGTTGGTGACCTTGCGTTTGATGCAACGCTATGGCGCCCACGTTGCGCGACGCGTGGTGTCTGCATGAGCGCAGTTATTCGTTTAGAAGGTGTCACGATGTCTTTCGGATTGAGTGGCGCAAACAGCGGTGAGCACCAGGTGTTGAATAATCTAGATTTAGAGATTCGACAGGGTGAGCGAATCGGATTGGTGGGTCGAAATGGAGCCGGGAAGTCGACCCTGTTGCGTGTTATAGGTGGAATCTTTCCCCCAGCGACTGGGAAGGTGTGGCGTCATCCGGATAAAACCGTAGCACTGTTATCTCTGGGCCTAGGTTTTAAAGGGGATTTATCCGGGCGGGACAATGCCCTACTGGCAGCCATGCTGCAGGGTATGTCGCGGCGAGAAGCCCGGAAGCGCTTGGAGGCCATTGGTGAGTTTACCGAGCTCGGCGATTTTTACGATCAGCCGGTCAAAACCTACTCTTCGGGTATGCGATCAAGACTCGGATTTGCCACCGGCTTGCTTCTCGATACCGATATTTTATTACTCGACGAGATCTTGGCGGTGGGAGACCACCTATTTCGCCAAAAGGCACGGCTGGCACTGAAGGAACTTCTGTCGCCGGATAAGACCGTGATTCTGGTTCACCACATTGAGCAGGCGATTAAAGAAACCTGTCATCGAGCCCTCTGGTTGGAGAGTGGCAAAATTCGGCAAGATGGTGCTGTGCCAGACGTCTTGGCGGTCTATGCGGCAGAGACTTAGCTGAATCTATGCCCGCTAGATGAGGCACTTGTCCAGCGAGCCGCCTTTTTCGACGTAGGCTTTGAATACCAGAGGCATCCTTCCTCGGCCGGTCCACCGATGAATGTCTCCTTTGACTTTTAGTTGATACTTCGGTGCAATTTTCGTGCCTTTCTTGGGGCCGGTTTTTTTTGCGCTGGGCTTTCTCTTGCTCGCCCCCATTTTGTTTTTAAGACGCTTGCCTTGCAGATCCGACGGTGTCAGACCCGCTTCCTCCAGTAAGGCGCTCACCTTTTCGACCACTGCTTTTTGGCGGATCTGAACTTTGTCGCGCTCCCGTTGCTTGCTGACCTCCAGTGCGCTTTTAAGGTGGTCGATGGCCTTTTCTAGCTCCTCTAGGGGAAGCTGTTTACTCAGCTTGGTTGCGATTCTTTTGGACCGTGCGATGGCTGCAAGCGGGTTGGCGCCAAGACTCATTTTTTTATCTCTCCTTAAACAAAAGTTGATTACCCTGAACCGTGACAAAATGTACGGACATTTTCAAGCGCCGGGCCCGACCAAGGCATGACTAGTGGGACCTGCTTTTGACTGGTTGCGGTCGCCCAGATGCTAGGGGGTTGTGCAGCTGATGTTACTGACACCCTGCTAACCCTTTGCTTTATATGATGTATTTTTTAACTTAGCCATGGAGTGCAGCGACTTATTTTCGTGCATCTCAGCTGGATGTAATAATTAATGGACATACCAATATAATAAAATATTTTTACAGAAGGTGGTCGCTGGTTGAGATGTTCAGGGGTCGTGGAAGCCTGTCCCAAGGAGTAGCAGTGGCGGAATAAGTCCTCATTCTGAGGCGGCGCTCCAAATGTCGGGCCAGGCGTCCAAAGCCTCGGCGAAGGTCGAGATACCCTCTTTTAAGTGTTCCAATACCTTGTTCTCGTCATTCACGGGGAAGGCGAGCACCGCGCTGAGACTCGATTCAGCTGTCAAGGCGCGCATGACTTCTTGCGTGCCGCGTTCAAGGTAGCGAGCCCAGTTCTGTGACTCCAGGCTCCCGGCCCGATTGAGCTGGCGTTGGTAGGCCTCCAACTGTGCGGCATGCCAGTGGGCGAGCCACAGCTGACCCTGGTACGTGATTTCTTGAGCACTCTGTGTTGCAAAACGCTCAAGTGACTCTGAGAGTTGTTTTAGTCGGTGCTCGGGTTCCAGCCTCTCAAACAGATTAATTTGCTCTCCTAGCCAGCGGGTCAGCAAGCCTACGCCGCCCTCGGCGGGGATGGGAGTTTTCAATCCGCGGGTCCCGCGTTGTTCTATCGGGTGATGGGGAACGGCCCATTCATGATTGAGCACCAGTGACTCTGGGTGGATGGCGGTCACCATACAGGCAAACAGGCTGTCCTCGCCTCGGAAAGCGGGAAGGAACGGTGGCAGTAGCTGGCTGGCGTCGTATCCTGATATCTGGGACATCACGCCGTGTTTTGTGAAAGTGGGCGCGGTATAGCCCAGCCATACTGCTCTGGCCTCTACGGTTTGGGTAACACCGCCTTCAACGGTAAGTAAACGGTCGATCGATTCGGTGTCCAGTTCTACAATCCAGTGACCACCTCCAGTGCCTGGATCCCCCCAGGTGCTGCACTGTGTCTGGATAATCCGGGACCGAGGACTCAGGGACCTTACAAAGGCGCCGTTAGCGCCCCTGAGAGATTCCTGGCTTATGTCACCGTGAATCAGCGAACCGAGTGCCTGAGGCAGCGTCGACCCCAGTTGTCGTGACATGAGGGCGATCGGGCTGTCGCGCAGTAGCCGCTTGTGCTCGGCCATGGCGGCACTAGAGGAATAAAATACCGCTTTGCGGCCAGTAATGCTGCCAAACTGCACTTTCTCAGAGGGGAGCGGGTTGCGCACGGCTTCGCACAGCACGTCATCATCGAAAATAATGACCCGTTTGCCGACTCCTAGCAGCAGCGCGAGGGTGCGCGCAAGCCCATATGTTGGGAGGTCGCCCCAGTGCGACCGGTCCAGCAGAAATCGGATGCTCGCTTCGTGCTCAGGCAGGCTGTTGATTAGCCGAGCGATCAAAGCGCTGCGCTCATCGAGGCCGAAATAGTTGGCTTGGAAATTACCGGCATGGTTGTGGGCGTCGACAATGGCCCGGTTGCAACCAGCATTTTCCGGATCCCTTGAGTCATCTATTATCGTCAAACTTTCGGGGATCTGGGTGCCTGAGCTTGATGCCATGCTGGCAAGAAGCCGCTCTAGCGCCTCGGGGCGGTCACAGGTGATGATGAAGACTTTAACCGGGGGTAGTGCTGCCGTGTCGTCACCATGGGTTAATCGCTCCAGTAACTCATCTGCCGAGCGAAACAGCCCCGCATCTCGAACCTGTTGGAGCACCGGGACAACAGGGTCCACTTGGCCGCCTAGTTGGGGCAGCGTGGCCACCAGATGTTCTGCATGACCCCGCAGTGTCCGGAAAGCCTCGCAATAGGTGAGGCTAATGCCGACCTCCCGACGGACTAGTAGTCGCTTGCCGGTATGGGGGTCAAATAGCAGAGTGAGTTCGTCAGTGGTTGGTATTAGCTCTACGCCGGTGAAGCTCCAGAGTGTATCGGTGTTGTTATTTGATACTGCAGCTGGATTATTCGATTCGTTCATTGTTGCTGTTGCTCTCGTGATTCGCGCTACTTGTTGGTTCTGTCGAGATATTTCAATGTCTGTTCCGACGATCGGCCCTCGGCTAGTCACCGGTGAGTAAGACTCTTGTTAGTGCTATGGACTCGGGAGCGAATGCTACCAGTTTGTGCAGGTGCTTGCGCTGTATACCTGATGGCGTGTGGTGGTTATGGCATCGAGCCTAAGCGGTTGTGGGCCATCGAAAGGGCAAGTTTCATGGCCGACGTGATGCTGCCCCCATCCGCTTGCCCAGTGCCCGCTAGGGTCAAGGCGGTGCCATGATCGACCGATGTGCGAATAATGGGCAGTCCGAGGGTGACATTAACCGCTTCCCCAAACCCAGTTGCCTTCAACACAGGCAACCCCTGATCGTGATACATCGCCAGATAGGCGTCGGTTTGTTCACGCATGAGACTATTGTAGGCAGTGTCGGCTGATAATGGCCCAGTCAGCATCAACCCCTCGAGGCGAAGCTTTTCAACTACCGGAGCGATGATCTCGATTTCCTCGCGACCTAGATGGCCTCCCTCGCCCGCATGAGGATTTAGACCCAGCACCGTGATTCGCGGTTCAGGAATTCCGAGGAGAGCTTTGCAATCGTGATGAAGAATACGCAGCGTTTCCTCAAGCCCGGCCGGAGTGATCGCTCGTGAGACATCTGTGAGTGGCAGGTGAGTGGTGGCCAACGCGACCCGCAGAGTGTCCGTGGCCAACAGCATAACAACCCGGTCGCAGTCGAAATGCTCGGCCAAAAACTCAGTGTGCCCGAAGAAAGGAACCCCCGCGTCGTTGATCACAGATTTTTGCACGGGCCCCGTAACTAAAGCCTGCGCGTCGTCGTAACGGCACAGCTCGGCTGCCAAGGTTAGCGTTGCCAACACATAAGGGGCGTTGAGGGCATTGAGTTGCCCTGCAACGACTGGAGCGGGGGCTTTGACATGCGTGATACGTAGTGACCCGGGTTGATGTTGCACGGGGGCATCTCCCGTGGTGTAGGGGTGCAATATGAGTGGCAGGCCCAGCTGTCTGGCTCGATTGAGAAGTAGGCTCTCGTCGGCGACACACAGTAATTCCGCATCCCATTCCAGTTGTGCCGCCATGATCACTACATCAGGTCCAATGCCCCCGGGTTCGCCGGGGGTCAGAACCAGTCGCGGTATCTTGCTGGTGGTGGGATTAGCCATGCAGAATCAACGGGAAGAGCTGGGGAGAAAAGGGCTTGTCGGGATCAATGAGCGCGCTGGGCGTTATTTGATATCGACAAACGCCTCCTCACGAATCTTACGGAGCCACGCGTCGAGCTCTTCTTCGTACTTTTGATCGTGAAGATAGCCCATCACTTGCCGGCGTCGAATATCGTCGGCAATATCCTGCTCGCGTCGACCGGTGACCTCAAGGATGTGCCAACCAAACTGCGAGCGCACGGGCTCGGTAATCTCGTTGAGCTCGGCAGCGGCCATCGCGGATTCAAACTCAGGCACCATTTGGCCCGGGTTGGTCCAGCCGAGTTCCCCGCCTTCCTGCGCTGAGCCGATATCGTCCGAGTACTCCTTGGCAAGATCGCCGAAAGCCTCGCCGGCATTGATGCGTTCTTTCAACGAGACGGCCAGATCTCTTGCCTGCTCCTCGTTCAAGACTTCGGTAGGTTTGACTAGGATATGCCGCACCTCGGTTTGTTCCACGAGACGCTCGCGCCCGCGGGCATCGGCCAAGTACACCAAATGGAAGCCTGCGCCACTTTTAACTTTGGCGGTATCGCCAATTTTGAGGCTGGGGATGACGCCGGCAAACATGCTGGGAATGTCATTGATTTTTTTGTAGCCCAGGTCACCCCCGGTAAAGGCATAGGGCTCCATCACTGAAACGGCCTCCTGAAAAGGGGCGCCCGCGAGAATGGATGCCAATACGCCGTCGACAAAGTCCTCCTTGCGCTGCACTTCAGTAGAGGAATCGTTTTTGGAGACCTCAATCAATGCCTGCACAACGCGGAACTCGGGCTGGGTCATGGCCTCGCCTTCTTCGGTGGCCATGAAATTATCGACTTCCTGATCGGAGATCTGAATATTGCGGCTGACGTTACCCTGCTGGACTCGCTGGATCATCATTTCCCGGCGGATCTCTTCGCGCATGGCGAAGTAGCTTTGACCTTGCTGCTCGACCGCCATGCGGAATTGATCAAGGGTCATGCCTGAGCCACCGGCCATGCGCCCCATTGCCTCGTCGAGCTGTGCATCGGGGATCCGCACGCCGTAGCGATTGGCCAGTTGAAGCTGGATGCTCTCCAAAATAAGGCGGTCGAGGGTTTCACGATAGAGCACGTCATCGGGTGGCAGCTCGATATTACGTTGCTCAAGATTGCGCTGAATTAGCCCGAGCCGCTCCTGCAACTCGCTGGCAAGAATAATGTCGTCGTCGACAATCGCCGCCACTTTGTCTAGGGTTTGGACCTGTGCTGGGACCGCCATGCTCACGAGCAAAAAAGCAACACCCAATACGCCACTCCATAGGCGGTTTGTTATTGCGCATGGCAGCGAGCCGCGGTGTTGAAACAAATAACCCTTGCTTGGCACCGCTGTTTTAGTGGTGCCCGGCTTAATGACGCCAGTAGCGTTGTGCATGAAATTTTCACCCAAAGCTCGGTGGTTGCCCGCAGCTCGGTCATGAAAAGCCCCATCCTTAACTGCTCTCGTACTGCTTGTCTTTTTGCATACGCTGTCAATAGTAGCGATCATTGAATCCTCGAATCATATCTGTCAGCAGGTTCTCCACCCGTCGGCCGAAGCCACCCATACCCTTAAGGGAGAACTGAAATTGGACCGCATTTTCGCGTTCCAGGTTCGGGTCTGAGAAATCGGGAGCAAAGCCCCCGGCCGTATCGATGTAGCGCATGTATAGAAGCCGCGCCTGCCAGCAACAGCCATCGTATTCTAATCCCACCATATCTTCTACGGCCTCGTTGGCTTCTAGAGAATACTCGAGGGCGCCGAAAATCCGCCAGTTGTCGTTAATCGGGTAGTAGGCCGAGACGTTGGCCTGTTCGGTAACCGGGCGGTTTAACAGCGAGGGCGGTGGCTCGCGCAGGGTGTAGCCAATATTGAAGACGCGGCCATCGCCGGGCCTGTGATTAAGCTGGATGCTGGCGGCATCGAAGCGGTTTTCGTTGGTGTCATAGAGGATGCTGGAGCGGAAAGTCCAGACCTCGTTGGGTAGCCAGTTAAATTCAACGGCGGTGGCGGACGTGCTCTCCGTGAGTGCAGGGTCGATGGGGCCCAGCCGCACTTCACGATCGCGGAAATAGAAGAGTTGCCCGATGCTGGCGCTGAGTCGCTCGCGCCCGTCGCTGTCGCTAAAGAAGCGCGTTGTCAGGCCGATGGCCAACTGATTGGCGTCATCGAGCCGGTCGTGACCCGAGAAGCGCGTATCCCGAAACAACTGGTTATAGCTAAAGGTGAGCTCGGCGGTATCGAAATCCGGCTGCCCCGATTGCTCGTCGTACTCGCTGTAGAGATAGAACACTCGCGGCTCGAGGGTTTGGGTCATACCCTTGCCACCGAGTGAGGCGCGCCGCTCAAAAATAAGTCCGCCATCGATGCTGAAGACGCCGGACCCCGCGTCGGGCTTGGCGTCGGGTAAGGCCAGGGCCTTATCGAGGTCATAGCTCACAGCGCGATACTTCGCGGTAGGCCGCAGGAATCCCCAAGACCAGGTCATGGGGTAGCTCACCCCCGCCTCAGCATAAAGCCGCTCGCCGGTGACCCGTTTAGCATCGGTATCGAAGTTCGAATACTGAATAAGGCCAACGGGTTGGAAGCCGCGCCAGGTCGCACTACTTCGGTATTGGGCGGTAACTTGCGGCAGTTTTTTGTAATTGTTGCGGATGTCATCAGCCAGGCTTTGAAATTGCTGCGCCTGTACAGAGACCAGCCAATCCGATCCTAGGTAGTCGATTTGTCCCAGCTGCATGAGGGCGGTTTGGCGTTGCGAGCTCAGCGTGCTGTTATCGAGATCGCGCACATAGTCGAGGTCACTCACCCGGTTGTAATTGATGGTTGAGCGCCAGTTAGGTCCGAACTGCCCCCGCTGCTGTACCCCTACCAGCCAGCGCTCACCGTCGGTGGGGTCAATCTCTTCGCGATATTTGTCATCGGTACCAATGAACTGGCCATTGACTTCCCACATACCGATCAGCGGATTCAGCCACCGGCCTTGGCCCTGATGTAACAGGCCGCGCTCGCCAATGAAACGCGGCGCATAGGTGGCGTCGTAGTTGGGCGCGAGGTTGAAATAAATGGGCTGGGTGTAGTCGAGCCCGCCGCGGGTATCCGAGCCAATCGAGGGGAATAGCAGACCAGTTTTGCGCTGGTCGTTAATGGGGAAGGTGATCCAGGGCAGATAAAAAACCGGTATGCCGCCCACTTCGAGGGTGGCGTGTTTGACCTCGGCCATGCCATCTGCGGGATTGATGGTGATGTCATCGCCCTTGATAAACCACTGGGGATCATCGGGGGCGCAAAAGGTCATGGCGCCCTCATCGATATCGATCTGTCCGGTGCTCTGCCGTTCGAGTGTATTAGCGGTCCCGCTCATCTGGGTTTGGTGCAGGACAAAGCGGGCGTTGGTGATCGTGGCTTCGCGGGTGCCCGAATCGTATTCAAAGCTATCACCGAGCAGGGCCACTCCAGGCTCTCGATAGCCAATGTTGCCCTCGGCGGTGGTTATCTGCTGGTTGCGATCGACCTGAACCGAATCGGCTCTGAGCGAGCGGTTGCCCTGTCGTACCGAGACATCACCCTGAAAACTGAGCTTGAGTTTATCGCTGCTGGATTCGTCGGCGCTGACCTGCACGTCGGTGCTACCGGGTTCCGTGGGGATCTGATCGGCGAGTGGATCAACAAATGCGCCTTCACACTGACGGCAGCGCAAATCCTGCTGGCTAGGGGGCACGAGCGGAAGGGGTCGCCAGTCGAGCTCCGCCGTGACGATGAGCTGCTGAATCGATCCGTCGGGCTTGCCAGTTCCTTCTGACGTTGATCGAGTTTGCTCGCCACCTGTTGCCGCCGATTCGGTTTCCGCGGTTTCTTTGGCTGCTACAGGCCGATCGAGTGAAATTTGTGTCGTGCTAGATTGCGCTCGAACGTCCAAGGCAGCCAGATTTTGAGCAATCAACAGAGGTAGCGCCAGCGTGACCGCCATGGAAAGAGTTGAGCGCATTGGGTTGTTGTCTGAAACCAAGGACACCGCTCCGGGGTTCACGGTCACGTAAGGCGAGGGCGGAGTATACCTGAGCAATAAACCAGAAGCCCGAGCAGGCCTTGGCGACCGTCCTATTTGCCGCGGCAGTAGTAATTGGGAGCGAAGGTCTCTAAATTTAGGGCACAGGGAGTTTTTATGGCTCCTGAAACGCGCAACTAGCCGCCTTACTGATGGTTGGCGGCCCTAGTTAATGAGTAAAGGTGATGCTATGCCGCGAAGCTCCTCCATGCCAACTTCTGATCAGTGGCTAAGATCGGCCCTTGTTTTCAAGGGATTTGTACCGAGGACGCTACAAACTGGCTTAGCGACTCTCGCGCTCGTCTGTGTTACTACCTTTGGTGCGCCTCTTACCAGTGCTAATTCGAGTGCCAAAGCGAGGGCTACGGAGAACAGTGCCTATGCTGACATAGTCGCTGCTAGCGAGCACCAGCCCGGGTTTATGTCGCTGTATTGGCATGAGAGTCAGGGCAAGCTTTACGCCCAGGTCACTGACTTTGACCAGCCGCTGATTTATTACCCCAGCCTGTCCCAGGGCCTGGGCTCGAATGATCTGGGTCTCGATCGCGGTCGGCTGGGGGAAACCCAGTTGGTGCAGTTTGAGCGCGTGGGACCCCGGGTTTTGTTGGTAGCACTCAACACCCGCTACCGGGCGACGACTGACAACAGCGCAGAGAAACGCGCCGTAAACGAAGCCTTTGCTCGTTCCGTACTGTGGGGATTCGATATCGTCGCCGAGCAAGCCGCCGTTACAGATGGGGATGCCACCAGCGGCGGAAGCCAAGAGGGAGGGACAACGGTTCTTATCGACCTGACAGCCTTCGCCCAGCGGGATGCGCTCGGACTCGCGGCGCTGTTAGAGGGTCGGGGAGAAGGATCCTACGCCATCGATAGTCAGCGCTCTGTCGTTAACCGCTCCCGCTCGAAGGCATTTCCCGATAACACCGAAGTCGATGCCCTGGTGACCTTTGTCGGCCGCCCCAAGGGAGAAATTCTGGAGACGGTAGCCCCCGATGCGGGTGCGGTGACCTTGCACTTACATCACTCGTTTGTGCGCTTACCCGATGACGGCTACACGCCGTTGCCCTATGACCCGCGCGCCGGGTTTATCGATGGCGGTGAGAGCAGTTTGTTTTACGACTATGGCGCGCCCCTGGGCGAGCCGGTGAAGCGCGGCTACGCCTGGCGTCATCGGCTTGAGAAAAAGCACCCCGAGCGCGAGCGCAGTGAGGCGGTTGAGCCGATTGTTTATTACGTCGACGCTGGGGTGCCCGAGCCAATTCGCAGCGCGCTCATCGAAGGCGCGTCGTGGTGGAATCAGGCCTTTGAGGCGGCGGGCTATATTGATGGCTTTCAGGTCAAGGTATTGCCCGAGGGCGCCGACCCCATGGATGTGCGTTACAACGTCATTCAGTGGGTGCATCGCTCCACAAGGGGCTGGTCCTATGGCATGAGTGTGCGCGACCCGCGTACCCAGGAAATTATTAAAGGCCACGTCAGTTTAGGTTCGCTGCGGGTGCGGCAGGATTATTTGTTGGCCGAAGGGTTATTGGCGCCCTATAAAGAAGGGATCGACGAAGAGGACGCTGCGCGGCAGCTGGAAGCATTCTCTCTGGCCCGCATTCGCCAGCTCTCAGCCCACGAGGTTGGGCACACGCTGGGCCTCGAACATAATTTTGCGGCGAGCGCGGATGAGCGGGCCTCGGTGATGGATTATCCGCATCCGTACGTCACGTTAACGGAGACAAACGAGATCGATACCTCCGAGGCTTACGCGGTGGGTATTGGCGCGTGGGACAAGCATGCGATCAGCTGGGGCTATGCGGATTTTCCTAGCGGGACAGAGGAGGCGGCGCGCCAAGCGCTGATGGATGACCTGCTGGCATCTGGACTTTCTTTCGTGGCCGATCAGCATGCGCGGGGCGATAGCTTTGCACGGGGTGCGGGTCCCTGTCACAGCCGCGGTAGCCTGTGGGATAACGGCGCCGACCCGGTGGCCGAGCTCAATCGACTGATGGCGCTGCGCAAGGTGGTGCTCGGAAACTTCTCGGCGGCGGTGATTCAATCGGGCCGCTCACTGGCGAGCATTGAAGACGCGCTGGTGCCAGCTTATTTAATGCACCGCTATCAGTTACAGGCCGCGGGAACAGTATTGGGGGGGCGGGACTTTACCTATGCGCTAAAAGGTGACGGTCAAACCCCCACCGCCAAGATCGACGGCGATCGGCAGCGCGCGGCGCTCGATGCCCTGATCGCCACGCTCTCGCCTGAGGTTCTGGCCCTATCTCCCGAGTTGGTGGCCCTGATACCGCCCCGGCCGCCCGGATCGGGCTCGTCGCGGGAGCTGTTTCCCCGCGAAACCGGCTATTTGTTTGACCCCATTGCGGCGGCGTCCACCGCCGTGGATTTAACGTTAAAGGTATTGCTCGACCCGACGCGCGCAGCGCGGCTTAATCGGCAGGTGATGTTGGATGCCGGCGCGCCTGATTTTGCAGCAGTGCTATTAGCTCTCGAAAAGGCTACCGGTTTGGATATGGTGTCACCGCCAAAAATCCCAGAAAAGGTGGCTGATTCCGTAGCGCAAAGAACAGGCGCCAAAAATCGCAGCGGGGATACAGTGAGTGTTCAAAAAGCCTTGTTGATGCAGCGTATCCAAGCGGCTGCTGTAGAACATCTCCTGTTATTGCAAGCTAATCAAGCTGCGGCTATCGACGTCAGGACGCAAGCTTGGAGTTTGCTCACGGCCATTGGTAAAAGGGCAGTAGCGCAATTAGAGGAAATAATAGATCGGCCAGACGAGCAGTTGTGGGAAGCACACTACCAATGGCTTGGAAAGAGGATTCTGATGTCGGCCACTAACCCAACATCGGATATCCCAATGGGAGTTTTAAATCCGCCACCGGGATCTCCGATCTAGTTAGACGGAAATAATAAATGAAACTCATATTACACATAGGTGATATCAAGACCGGCACGAGTGCAATACAGCAGCATTTTCATGCCCACAAAGACGCCTATTGGAAATTTGGGTTGCGGTATATCCATGATGAGAAAAGAACTGATTTCAGGTCTTTATCCTCCGCCATAAACACGGAGGATCGGACTGTCCTAGGGGTCGGTCTTTCGTCTTTCTCCAAACTTGGTCCGATTAGACGCGTGGAGTTCGTCCGCAGTGTGTTAACAGAGGCGTTGCGGCACCACTGGCACTGGGATACCGGGCTCATTTCAAGCGAACACTTGTTTTACTCCTTACGAACGCTCAACCACATTCGCCAGCTAAAACAGCTTCTTTCCGATTTTTTCTCTGAATTTCAGATTGTCGTATACCTCAGACACCCTGTAGATTCCTTCCGTTCTAGCTATAGCACCCACCTAAAGTCTGGTGGTACGTTATCCGCCCCTTTATTCCTAAACAAAAATTTTTTGCCTCGAGCTAACCATGCTCAACGCCTAGACTATTGGGCGCAGATGTTTGGCAAGCAAAATGTTAGTCTTCGAGTTTACGCCAATGAGGCCTTCATTGGCGGAAGTTTGGAGGCGGACTTTTTTGCAGCTTGTGGGTTGGCAATTCCGCTGGTGGAACCGTTCATGGTAAAAAACAAAACCTTAGGAGCAGAGGCGGCTGCCAAACTCAGATTGCTGAATTTTTTTATTCCAGAGCGCCTGCGTCGCACCGAGTGGTTTTGTCTGCGATGGGATGCCCTTGTAGCTGAATGGAGCGAGCTCGAAGGCCCGTCTATAAAGGTACGTGAATCGCTGCAATTGAGAATCGAGTCGGAGTACAACACTCTTAACAAAGGGATACTTAGGAGTTGGGGAGATGGTGATGATAACCTTGCCCTTTTGTTTGCAAAAGACAAAACCATCGCAGGCTGAATTTTTCCCGTGAGTTATAGACCCTTCGCATCTGCAATCATCAACTGGCTTTATCGGCAGTGCGTAAATTATCCGCCTCTACGTCGGGCCGCTTTCTTTTTTGCGCGTTTTATACCTCGGCTCCTAACCGTGGCGTTGGCCGCGGAAGTGAGGGATCGAACTCGCTATTACGCGGAGCTCAACCCCACTGACGCACATCCTAGAATTTATTTCGATGTCACTCACCTAGTTAATTCGAACTTGAAAACCGGTATACAGCGGGTCGTGCTGTCTCTCTACCAAGCAGTAAAGAGGGAATTCGGCGCCTCCTACGAAGTGTGCCAGGTTTATCTTTGTTATTTGAAGGAAAAAGAGGCATGGCATTTTTGTCACTACGACCCTGTTCTAAAGAATGTTTCTTCTGAAGTTGTTGTTCCTGGCCCTGACGATATCTTTCTCGGCGTCGATCTCAATGCGCTCATCATAAAACCCGTCAATTCGGGTCTCTTCAAGGATTGGAAGCGGCGAGGAGTGAGGGTGGGTTTTTTTGTTCATGATATTTTGCCCATAGAGCACCCCGAATGGTGGCCAGTTGGCGCCGATAAAAATCATGAGCTGTGGCTCAGGGCGGTTTTAAATGTCTCCACACATGTGATTTGCGTTTCAGAAACAACACTTCGGTCGGTTCAGAAATTTTGTGCCGATCGCCAGATATCCAATAACGACATCGTCTTAAAATCGGTTCGCCTCGGATCAGACCTGGAGACGCTGCCATCATTTCAGGAAGGTCTATCGTTACAGCCGGAGCACCGACACATCTTAAATAGCACAAAAACTTTCACCATGGTTGGCACCATTGAGCCGCGGAAAGCGCATGAGGGTGTGTTGGATGCCTTTGAGCTGCTCTGGGATCAAGGTACAGAAGCGGCTTTAGTTTTTGTTGGCAAGCATGGCTGGCAGCGGGAACAACTCATCCAACGGATAGAAAATCACCCCCTATATGGCTCTAGGCTACTTTGGTTACGTAATTTGTCAGACGAGGCGCTTGGTGAGGTTTACAGCGCGAGTAATTATGTTGTCCAGGCTAGTTTTGCTGAAGGTTTTGGCCTGCCTATAGTTGAAGCGATGCAAGCGGGTAAGAGGGTGATCGCCCGTGATATCCCAATTTTTAGGGAGATCTTGGGAAGCGCTGGCATCTTTTTCGCGCCTCACGCAAGTGCCAGCGAACTTGCAGAGGTGTTTCAAAGAGCCATAGAAAATCTCAGTGTTTCCGGCAGCACGTCCGAGCATGCCGGTGTAGTCCAAACATGGTCGACGACGGCGATCCAAGTCGCGGAAATTATTGGCATCACTCAACTGGGCGCTCCCAATGCCAACTAAGAGGGCGAAATCATGTTTCTATGGGTATATAAATAAGCCTATAAAAATTGATGGCTAATCACATCGATAAAGGGATTTGAAGTGATTGCATGTGCCTATGACATGGGTTTAAAAATTTAAAAGCCAGTCAGTCAACGCGCGTGAGGACATTACAAAAGAAGCCTTTACATCAGTTGGGGTGAGTTGCTAGTGTCTCGCACCCTGAAAAGCCCATGGGCAGCAGCGCAAGTCAATCAGCGTGTTCGATAAATGCCATACGATACAACGTACATCGTTATTCCAGCGCACGAAGAAGAGCGATCAGTTGGCGCTGTGGTTGCCGGCTTGTATGAACTGCCTCATGTGCGTGTCATAGTGGTAGATGATGCGAGTCGCGACAACACAGCGGTTGAAGCTAGGCGTGCCGGTGCAGAAGTAATTAGCCTTTGCACCCGATTAGGCGCTTGGCGGGCGACGCAAGCAGGTATGCGTCGAGCTCTATTTTTAGGGGCCAAAAGAGTGGCGACAGTTGATGCCGATGGGCAGCACACACCTAAAAGCGTTGGCATTTTGCTTGAAGAGGCCGCGAAAGGAAAAAGCGATGTAGTGATCGGTGCGGATCTGGCGAGAGGATCTGCATTCCGCATGTTGGCATGGCGTTTGCACCGCAAATTTTCAGGTCTAGCACTCCGGGATCTAACGTCGGGTCTAAGAGCCTATAACGCCAAAGCGTTGCGCTTGCTTGCTGGCCGCTCCGCAACTTCTTATCTATATCAAGACGTTGGTATTTTATTGCTACTCCAACGGGATGGTTTGTCGATAGTGGAGATCCCGGTCAAAATGGAGCGGCGCGATGATGGGCATTCAAGGATCTTTGGTACGTGGGCTAGCGTACTACGTTACATGGTTTACACGATGATCATTGGCATCACAAAGCGGAATCATTAATGGCTATTTATTCATCAACCGGCATCCGTCCGATATAGACAGGAATACATGAAATGATTTGGTTCACAGCGATGACCGGAATAGTGGCTGGGTCTGCGATACTATATTTAATACGCAGGGATCATTTGGCAGTTCATCACGGGGCTTGGTGGATTACAGCTGGGTTTAGCATGTTGGGGTTAGGATTGTTCCCTCCATTGGTGAACGGTTTTGCCAAGTTGATAGGCGTGACTTATGCACCGATTGTTGCGGTATTAATTGCTTTTGTGGCGCTGTTGATAAAAACGCTTCTTTCGGATATCGATGCGTCAAAAGGAGAGGTAGAGCGGCACCGCTTAGTTCAAAGAATTGCCTTACTGGAGGCTAGAATTCAAGATTTGGAATCACAGCAAACGGAAAGATGATCTGAATCATTGTTTCAGTAAAAGGCAAAGAATTAACTTAACATCGACCGGTTGAGTGCTTTCAATGCATCGGCAAGGCTATCAGCGTTTCCGGGAAGAAAAACACGGCTGAGGGGGTGAGACCGCCTAGCGTTCCACGGCAGACCACTTCCATCAAGGTCGCTCACGACACTTGGCTTTGAGAACGCTGCCGCTTCATTTACTGTAAGGCCAAAAGCTTCGGTCCTTTCAATCGAAGGTAAGCAGAGTGCATCAGCCCAAGCATAGTGGGACCAAAGCTCGTCGTCACTGCATTCTCCGAAGAAAGTAACCCTATGGCTTAGATCAAGCTCTTTAACTAGCATTTCGAGACTTGCCCGCTCTGTTCCGTCTCCAACGATTCTCAATTGCGCATCCGGTAAACGAAATGCTGCTCGGATCGCCGTGCCAAAATCTTTGTAGTAAGTGAGCCGTCCAACGCAGAGTATCCGCAATCCTTCTCCAATATCTTTTTTGGGTTGTGCCGACGTGCGGAGCGCAATAGGGATCCTTTCTGAATCGATCTCTAGAGCTTCAACATGGCATTTATGCTTGAACGGCATTAGAGGAATGCTCGAGTCAAGATAATCTTGTGATGTGGCGATAATTCGATGTGCCCTAGTAAGTAAAAGTAGTTCGAAAGGTCTATAAAAATAGTAGAAGAGGCGTAGACCAACACTATACTTCGACGGGATTACATCGGAGTGCCACACGATTTCCCATTTGCGACTCCATGCTGCAGGCGTAATAAACAGCCAAAACGCGGATAAATTTGGGGCGTGAATTCGTATGATATCTGGCTGCAGAAGCTTTATTTCTTTTTGCAGAGATATCGCAAAAAAAGGTGCAATTGGGGCAAATATCAAGGTGAACCAGCGAGCGGCGTATCGAACCCTATAGCCAGACTTCATTGTAACGACAGAATCGAACAGACTTTGTTTAGTGCTGTGCACCACAACGCTTGTCCTGAGACCTTTCGAACGAATCTCCATCTCAACTTGATCGCGGAGTATCGTTTCCATGCCGCCTCTGTGTGGCGGAAAATATTTCCCAATATGCAGAACGCCCCCTTTGGGCCCGCTATTTGGATGCTTCAATTTCCCGCTTAGTATGATTGTAAGCGCCTCCTATCAAGACGGATGCACAATATAATAATCGTCTCCCTCGGTTAACTGCCGAGAAGAGCCCCTTAATCTTCTTACAACGTCTCTGCCTACTGCTTCTAATTCCTGTGGATTCTGCCCATAAATAATTACAGTCCCCTGCCAATCCCTAGGAAGTCTTCTGGTGTCACTTCGCAAAAAACTGATGCGCTGAGGAAGCATTAAGAACGCAAGTCGTTGAATCTCGTAGTTGTAGCCATCCCCAGCTGCAATGATTAAAGTTGCCGAACGTTGATCTAGCTCAGACTTTATGCCGGCTACAGTTTTTTTCAAATGAAATCCTTCGCTTCTAAGTTGGCCGTCCGAGATGGTGTTTCCAATTCGCGTCTGTAAATGTCGAGCGTGAGAATGTATCCAAAGAAGGTCTGTGGATATCCAGACGAATACAAGAGCCAAATAGCAAGTAGCTCGGTACCGGGAGCGACTGGCAAGACCAATTAGCGCCAGAATAATGACGCTTAGGCTGGCAATATGTTGCCAAGGTAGAATATTTTCGGTGGGTTCTTGCGTGCCGTTAATTGTTCGCTGGCTTACTTCCAGAGGGTTAACCCACGGTTGGATGATGCCCGCGAACTCCGACCAACCAAGAGTATTTGAAAAACCAATTTCGCCGATAGCGATCGAACTGAAGTGATGACTTGGAACAACTACACCCCACTCCACAACGTCTTTGGGAGACCAATCAGGTGAGGAATTTAAGTCAAATAAATTCAGACCCTCATGCGACATTGAGCGCCGATTCATGCTATCTGGTGACCGGCGGTCAAACCAATAAAATATGGCCTCGCTGGACGCATTCCCGGCCACTTGGATGCTCACGAATCGTGTGTCTTCAGGAGGAGCTTCTAAGCTCCTGAGGACACCCACGGATTGATTTGACTCCGAAAATCGCCACATTCCATTTGGTAGAAGATTGCCGCGACCGACAATACGTTGTAATTGATTTGGCTCATGTTTTATCGCAGTCGAGAAAGTAGGGACAAAATTGGGGGACAGCAGAAGAGCGACACCACTCACCGTCATCGCCGCTAGGCATAACCCCGCGGAGATTAAATAGCGCGGCCTTCCCAGTAGCTCATTCGCAACGACATCGGTACTTTGCGCTGTATTAATACTTGATCGATTCTGCCTTATAGCAGTAAGGGCATGATGGGCAGCGGTCATGACCGTCAGTATGGCCACAGGAAGGAAGTGAATTATCAGACGAGAGGTCGCGGTCTGTATCTCGGCAAACTTACTGTACCCTGAAACCCCAAAAATCACCCCTTGAGAAACAACAATCAATCCGCCCATGATCAGGTGTGGCGCAGTGATTTGTTTTATACGTTTGCAGCCTAGATAAATTATCGCCAGACAATAAAGTGGTATGAGGGCAGCAAAACTTTTCTGCAGAAGCAGTGTTTCGAAATAGGTGTTTAAAGGGTTGTAGAGACGAACATTGTAGTCGCCCAAAGGCCCCGCATATATTTTTTCTGAAGACACGCCCAATTGGCCGAGAGGGCCCAAATTGATAGCAGTCGAGCCTGAGAGAGAGATGTAAGATGCTATGAGGAGAGCGCTTATCAGGCAAAACCACGCAAGAGTCCGCTTCTCCATCAATTTTATGGCGATAAAAACCACGCCGATTATCAACCACAAAGACCCTTCTAATTTTACTTGGGTGCCCGCTAGTAAAAGAGCGCAGCCTAGCCAAAGAATAGGCTCAGTGATGGGCTTTCTAGATGGGCTTTCCCTGCTATTAGCGGCCCAAACCACTAGTGATGCCAGCCCTATACCCGAATACAGCATCATCCAGATGTCGGCATAGCCCGCTAGTGCGATATGCATGTCGAGCAAAGGAAGGGACGCCAGCATAAACGTCCCAACGAATGCCAACGTCGTCGTCATACCTGCTGCCACCAGTAGGCCCCAGGTAGCGAGTAACGCGGCGAGCCCGGCAGCGGCCCAAGGGAGACTAGCCGCACTTGCCTGCCAAGTGCCAGTCAGGGAAGACACCCATGCGGCCACAACTGAAACGAAGTCAGGATAACCGCTCGCATGCAAGGGGACGCTGTTCGTCACCTGTGATGAGAGCCATTCGATGGTACCGATGACAGGCGTTAAGTGATCGTCCAACACCCACGCTTTGCTCTTATACATCCAGGTGGTGAATGCGTCCCAAGGAAAGACGTCATGGATGGAATGGCTCACAAGGGCTAAGCAATAATGCCCGGCGATTATCAATCCAAGAGAAGCAGTCCAGAAGCGTTCCGTCCCGGTTACTGGCCAAATTATTTTGGCGACGTGTTCTTTCGCCTGGCTAATACGCTGACGATGCAGGATCGTTAGCAGGACAGCTGCTATCGCAAGGGCGCATAAAACGAGCCAGGACGATAGCTGAAAGGAAGGAACAATCACGTTCACTGGAGGCAGCGCTATGGCTACTAGGGCTAGGCATAAGGAAAATCCAGCGCCAATGATTAAGGGGAGCGGAAGAGATGCTCGCGCGCCTGCAAGAACATGGCGAAGGCCAAATGTCCCGCAGGCAGCTGTTGCGGCAATGGCAATCACTGCAAAAAACATAGAAAGATATTGGGTCATCTTGAGGTCTAGTATACCGACGATGTGAGAGTGATGATTGGTTTGGGCTCACAGAGCCCCTAAATACGCTTTCTTCTCAGTTCCTTGCCGCGGTGGACCACTGTAAAAAGGCTATCAAAACAAGGTTAAACATTGTCCCTCATACGGGCTAATCAACGCGTGATTTATAAGGTTTCCCGATATCTGCTTATAAGGATTTACCCATCGATTAAGCAGGCAATGGCACGCTCGGCATTTTGCGCTGAAAAGTGCGTGTTAAGCCAGTTTGCTCGATCTGCAAATGCCGCGGCTGAAGTGGGATATTTGCTTCACGCACGTTCTCGGCCACAGCCTTGGCGAAGGATACGGGGTCATCTGAAACCGCCATCACTTTTTGATAGTCGGGGATACCCTCCGCGCCAACATGGGTCGTTACCAACGGCACCCCGTACTGTATCGCCTCGAGGACTTTCCCTTTCACGCCGGCGCCAAAACGCAGGGGTACGACGGCACAGTGACTGGTGCTGTAAAGGTCTAGCAGGGCCTCATCCGATACGTAGCCGTGGACAGTGATGTTGTGCGAAGCCAGCTCTTGTACCGCCTTGTTGGGGTTGGATCCTGCGATATGCAGGTGAACCGACCCTACTGTTTTTTCAATAAGCGGCAGCACTTCCGAGACAAACCAGCAGGCGGCGTCGATATTGGGCGGATGATTAAACCCTGCAACAAAGAGTAGCTGCGGAATCTCGTCCAACCGCCTGTCGAGAGCCTTATCCTCGAGAATATAAAGGGGAATCGATCGAATATCCCTTGTGGGCAGGATCTCAGCGAGAGTCTGTACCTCAACCTCGGAAAAGTAGACCGTGTGATCTACAGCGTCGATCACACTCAGCTCCCGTTTCCGCCACTCCTCCACCTGCTTGAGTAAAGAGCTATCTCCCGAGAGATCATATTCCCGCTGGGTTCGCAAAAAATGCAGATCGTGCCCGACAAAGGTGATAGCCGGACACTGGGCTTGTTTTTTTTAGATGCGGCAAAAACTGTTCCGCAATATGGGGGCGATGCAGGAAAATATGATCAATATAGGGGAGATTTTCCGTGAGCCAGCGATCCAGATGCCGGGCGAGTGGCTCCCCCACCAACACCTCGACGCCCATTTGCTGCAATTCGCTGGTATACGGCTCATGAGGGAAAAAGTTGGCTCCCATAAACTGAACACGCATGCCTGAATTAACCATCATCTCTACGTACATCCAGGTGGATCTCGATCCGGCATCTTTGTCGTAGTGGGGCACGTAGTGATCGATAATCAGTATTCGCTTTTGGTCTCGGCTACGATCTCGAGCGAGGTTTACATGCTCGCCATTGGCGAAATGGCCGGCTTCCAATGTATCGGACCACTTTTCTAGGAATTTTTGCTGATTAACAAGCTGATACCGTTTTTGTCCGCCCGCAGTATCGGTGCCATGGGACAGCCCTTCATAATGTATGACCTGCGACGCGGGTTGGTAGAGCACTTTAACCCCGCTTGGCGAGCTTGAAAACAGAGGTCGGTGTCTTCGTAGTAGGCGGGGACGAAGACTTCGTCAAAGCCCCCCAAATCTGACCACAGCGATTGGCGAATCATTAGTGCGGCGCCTGAAACGTAGTCGGTTTCGCGCACATAATTGTATTGTGGTGCCCTTGGATCGTCAGCGCGACCGAAGTTCCAGCCTGATGCATCCTGCCAAACGATGCCGCCTGCTTCTTGCAACTTACCGTTGGGGAAAAGGAGCTTGGGACCAACAACGCCTACCGATGCTCTGTCGAATAATTCAACGAGTGGTTCAAGCCAGTTGCTGGTCACCGCCGTGTCGTTATTCAGGAAAAGAAGATACTTCCCCGAGGCATGTTCCGCGGCGAGATTGCAGTTCTTAAGAAATCCTTGGTTCTCTACTTGCCGTACGACCCGTATGCCTGTCACATACTCGCCAATGTTGCGGGTCTGGTCGGTCGAACAGTCGTCGGCAACAATAACTTCAAAGGGTATGCGGGTGTGCTGGAGCACAGACCAGAGACATCGGTGGGTGACTACCCATTCGTTATATACGGGTATCAGGATACTGACGAGCGGGTTGTCGTAGATTGGAAACGCCAGCACCTCGTCGCTGGCAGGCAGGTCTGAGGGCTCTAGCCAATCATCTGGTTTGTCATGAGGTTTCTCAAAACGCGCGTTGACCCAGACTTCTAAATCCTGTGCCGAAGAGTGTCGAATATGAGAGAGAACTTTTCTAAGTCGCGGCAGGCTCATACTTCGCAATGAGCTCACAGGGTGTTGTAGGGTGTATCGCACCATGCTGAGTAATTGGGATCTCTTGGTTGGACGTGGCTTTGGTAGGGCTATGTTGTGATCTTTGTAAAAGGTATAGGCGCTCGCTACCGCTTGGTCATAGGCGGTGACTTGACCTCGCCGCAGTGTCAAAAAGCGAAAGCCGCGTCTCCCCCAGCCGATGGACATCGGCCTAAAAAAGAGAGCTCATAACTCAGTAAGTTGCCATGGTGGGCAACCGCTGAGGAGAACAGCCAGTCTGCCCTTTCATTAAGCTGATTGACTTGCAGCTCCTTTTCCGCGGCGAAAGCGCTGAGAGTGGCGACTTGGTCCTTGAGCGCAGCAGCTTCCGAGAGCAACACCTCGATGTGAGCTTCTCTTTCGCGCTTTTGTGCCTGTGTGTCGGCGAGTTCAAATTTCGCGTCGGCGTGTAGCTGTTTGGTCTCTTCGATGTCGGCGGTGAGGCGGGCTAGCTTTGTTTCCAAAACGACAATCGCTTGGTTACGCTCGTCTCGTTGTCGGCTGATGTCCTCTAGCTCAAATTTTTTGCTGAGCCGACGTCAGCTCCAACGCAGATAGCTGCCTCGCCATGGTATCCAGTTCTCTGTGCCGTTCAGCTAACTGGTAAGCGACGAGAGCGCGGGAAGAATCTGCATCAATGCTGCGGAATTTGCTCCACGCCGAGGCGGGCAATCCGCTCTCCCCGCAGCTCGGCGCTGAAGCAGTGACGCTGCGTCGATCAACCCCTGTCGGCAATGACCTTTCAGCGCCGACAAGGTCCGCCCAAGTGTGGATGTGGTGCCGCAGAGATGTGTCCAGAAACTGCTCGAGAAAAGTTGGTACCTGTGCCGGATCTGGGGGCACCTTTAACCAAGAGGCAAGCTCATCGATAGCGGCTTCTGGACTGGAAATGAATCGCCCGTAGTCGATGACTACATCGTCATGCGCTGTTTGTTTGAGAAGCTCCGACCAATATATCTGTGTGAGTGCCAACGCCTCTGCTTTGGGTAGTTGATTACGCTGTTCTATGGACGCAGCGATATCCAGTGGGTTGCGATACACAAGACACAGTTTCAGAGATACATTTAACTCTTTTGC
Source organism: uncultured Luminiphilus sp. (assembly GCA_943787485.1). Lineage (GTDB taxonomy): Bacteria > Pseudomonadota > Gammaproteobacteria > Pseudomonadales > Halieaceae > Luminiphilus. The sequence continues at coordinate 53,079 of CALSMP010000001.1, forward strand.
TACGGCTCGCCAAAAAGGCAGTGTTAAGCAAACCCGAGGGTCTTTGATCGCAAGTTTGGGCGCGCTTTCCAGCTTGTTCTTGATGATAGCGACTGCGTCATTTAAACGCGGGGGCGACCATAGAAGTCCGTCTCGCTCAACAAACACCGGGGCATCCCAAGTGGACCCATTCTCAAGCAGTAATTGGTCATTGAGATCAACGACATCCAGATCCTCAAAAAAACCGGTTGGATTGTCCTCACCAGGCTCCATGAGTGATTCGCCGAGGGAGTAGCCGAATAGCTCAAGACAGCGAGTGACCACGCTGGTGCCGCTGCGATGCATACCACAAACCAAGAGGAGTTCTCCTGCGGAATCGCTTCTCGTTACGGTCACGGGTGGTACTCATGCTGTGGGTGAATGCGCATATAACCCAGGGTCACGTTGGAGGGGCTCCCATAGTAGCAAAATGTCCTCGGTGGGGAGCCGCTGCATGAAGGGTAATCATTGTCTGAGCCTTTACTGCAGTACTGTTAATGAAGTGCTGTTCCTGAGCGGCTGTTCGATTAGCGATCATGGTGCCTTTTTGCCGCGACCTATCCCGCATTTAAACAAAGTGCGCCCACCTCCCAAAGTGTTTATTCTTTCTTTAGTTGTGCCGCGAGTAGACGCATAAATGACTGTCTGGCTGTGAAAGTAGTAGGTGACAATTTGACATCGGCTCCCCCTGGCTCAGTTGCTAACCTCACCCAATGGGTGAGTCAGCGGCTAGTGCCCGAGCACGCAGCTACCGGTGAGCGGGCTACCGGTCGGCAGGCCATGGGTCCGCAGGAAAGTGCCTCCGAGGTTGATGACATCCGCCTGATCGCCGGGGGATGCGAGCCCACGCAAGTATTACCGGGTCAGGCTGAATGGCGCACAAACGACCAACACGGTCATCGCCGTTGAATCCCCCCGACGGAGAAAAATGAGGAGTTTCTTCGAATCAGGGAGCTACTGTCTGCTGGCGGTGTGCGCGTGCCCGCACTCATAGCCGCTGATATCGAGCAGGGCTATCTGCTACTCGAGGACTTGGGCGATGAGACGCTTCTCCCCCACCTGAGTGATACCAACGTAAGCCAGTGGTATGCGCGGGGGTTGGCGTTGTTGGCGAATCTAGCGCGGATCAATCCTGCCCCCGCGTCCCTAGAGGCTTATGGTGCACCCAAGCTGATCCAGGAAATGCGGCTGTTTACCGACTGGTTTATTCCCAGACTGCTGACCCTGCCCATGACTAATGAGCTAGAGGCGGCTTTTTCGGGGCTGGCAGAGTTGTTGATCGCAAATGCTCGGGCTCAGCCTCAGGTGCTTGTGCACCGCGATTTTCACAGCAGAAACTTGATGGTGATCCCCAGTGATGCGCTAGCCGTCATTGACTTTCAGGACGCGGTCATCGGGCCGGTCACCTATGATCCGGTATCCTTATTAAAGGATTGCTACATCCGATGGCCCAGGTCGGTGCAATTGGCCTGGCTCGCGAGTTACCAGAGTGAGCTGGAGGCTAGCGGTGTCATTGCGCCTGTGCCAGAGGCCACCTTCATCAAATGGTTTGATCTGATGGGCCTGCAGCGCCACATCAAAGTGCTGGGTATCTTTTCTAGACTGGCCTTTCGTGATGGCAAACCCGATTACCTGCAGGATTTACCGCGGGTGATAGCTTATGTGACCGAAGTGCTCGATCTCTATGCCGAGACCGAGCCGGCCCTCGCCGCCTTTAAAACGCTCTTCGATACGCAAATTTTGCCTGTTTGTGCAAAAGCCCCCTGGTTCCGAGGGGAGGCTCCTGAATGAAAGCCATGATTCTTGCCGCAGGGCGCGGGAAACGGATGCTGCCCCTGACGGCAAACTGCCCCAAACCGCTACTTCAGGTTGGGGGACGGCCCTTGTTGGAGCACCACCTGCTCAATTTAAAAGCGGCAGGATTCACCGAGCTGGTGGTCAACGCGGCCCATTTGGCCGAGCAGATCGAGGCGTTTTGCGGGGATGGTAGTCGCTGGGGGCTGTCTATTGCGGTCTCGAGAGAGCCTGAGCCTCTCGAGACCGCGGGGGGCATTATTCAGGCGCTGCCGTTGTTGGAGGACGCCCCCTTTTTGGTTGTAAATGCCGATATCTGGTGCCCCTTTCCCTTCGAAATGCTCCGAACGTCGCCAATTCCTGCTGATGGGGCGCATTTGGTTCTCACCGACAACCCCGAGCATCACCCCCAGGGGGATTTCTCATTATTATCAACCTATAAACTTGAAGCTTGGAATAAAGAGTGTGCGCTTACTTACACTGGGATAGGTGTTTACTCTCCGGCTCTTTTTACCGGGCTATCAGCGGGCTCACGACCCTTGAAACCCCTCCTTGATCGTGCGATCGAGGCGGGTTTGGTGACCGGGCGCCATTGGACAGGAGAGTGGGAGGACGTTGGCACCCCCGAGCGGCTCGATGCACTGAATAATCGTTTGCTTACTCCTTTCAGGAGTTAGCACAGGGGTTCAAGGCCAGCCGGCGGGTGCATCTTGGCGCGACGTGCATGTAACGAGCTTCTTTTGGCGCCACCTGCCTAAAAAATGCCGCCGGAGGCCCAGAAAAAAGACTTGCTTCGGGCATAGGCTGGTAGTTTCATTGCAACTAATGAACGAATAAGCTGGAATATCCTTGGTCACAGGCGGTCATGCAAAAGACAATGCTATCAGTGAACGTTGAGCGGGGGCGGTCAGCAGGGCATCCACACCAGCTCATCCGGGGGCCGTTGTTTACGCTCCGCAGCGACCTGCGGACAGGTGTGCTACTTATCGCTGCATTGCTGATTGCTTTGGGTTGGTCTGGCCTCTCCTCAGCCCAGACCCATGGCAACGCTTTTTCCTCGTTAGTAAATACCGTCCAAGGCGCGAGAACCGGAACTGGCGGAGATAAAACGGGAGGCGGGACTACTCCAACAGATGCGACGGATTATTTTATCCAGTACGTGGATCCAGTCGTGCAGAGTAACTGCGTTGCTTGTCACCGTCCTGGTCTGGTGGCCGAGCAACAGGGCGCTCGCTTGCTTTTTGGGAATGACGCGACCGCTAATGAACAGGCTGTCTATGAGTTCGTATCCCGCGACGGCGTTGGTGCCGATTGGTTGCTTAATAAAATTGCTGGCGATCTGAATCACGGCGGCGGCGCCGTCTTAAGCCGAGGCGGCGACGACTACAATAAGTTTGCCGAGTATCTGACACTGGCCACAGGCGCTAATACGGGTGGTGGCGACGTCGGCATTGCCAATCTATGGGCTGGCACCCAGCTTGAACCGCGGGAGACAACGCTGCGTCGAGCGGGCATTCTCCTGTCCGGGACACTCCCATCTGCTGAGATGATTAATCGTGCGAAGGTCTCAGATGAAGCCCTCCGGGCCGAGGTGCTCAGGCTGATGGTGGGAGATGGGTTTCATGACTTTTTAATTAATGGTGCCAATGATCAGCTGCTTACTGATGGTCTGAACAATGGCATCGACTTTCAATTTGGATTTTGGGATCGCTTTCCCGGATTTTCCGCCTACGCTTCCGAGTTACCGGAAGAGCGTCCGGAAGAATTTAACGATTACCACGACAAGCCTTTCTTAGCCCAGAACGAGGCCGAGTGGGACTTTCGCTGGGCGGTTGTTAGAGAGCCTCTAGAGTTAATCGCAGATATTATTGAAAGTGGGCAATCGTATAAAAAAATATTGACAGCGGATTACACCATGGTGAATCCCATGAGCGCCTTCGCGTATCGAGCAGATGTGGATTTTGGCATCGAGTTTCCGGACGCACAGGGGTTCTATGACCGGTCTAAACTAAACGTTTTCAAGCGAGCGAGAAACCTCGGTCATATCCCCTACGATGATGAGTTCAATTTTGACTGGGAAACACGCACGCATCTCAGCTTCAGTGATTATCAGGAATGGCCACACGCGGGTGTCTTGAGTACGCCCGCGTGGCTCGGTCGATACCCTTCAACCGATACTAATCGAAATCGAGCGCGTGCCAGATGGACTTACTATCACTTTCTAGGAGTTGATATTGAGAAATCGGCCCCCAGAACAACCGACCCGGATGCACTGGCTGATACAGACAACCCTACCTTGAAAAACCCAGCCTGTACCGTATGTCATGAACGGATGGATCCTGTGGCGGGCACTTATCAGAGTTTCGGTGACCAAGGAAGTTACCTCGACCAACATGGCGGTAAAGATTCGTTGCCAGAGTCCTATAAATATCCCGAGTGGCATGGTGGCGAGCCTGGATCAACTGGGTATCAGGAGGGCGATACGTGGTATCGAGATATGCGCGCTCCGGGGTTTGAGGGGACGAAGGCTTCAGGCACTCAGGACAGCCTGCAATGGTTGGGCCAGCAAATTGTTAATGACCCGCGGTTTTCGGCGCAAGCTGTACGCTTCTGGTGGCCGGCAATTTTTGGTGAGCGGGCAGCAACGCCACCAGAAAACCCCGATTTACCTGACTATGATGCCAGGCTGATGGCCTTCAACGCGCAAGAGGCGCTTGTGGGCGAGCTGGCTGAAAAATTTGAAGCTAGTGCATTCAGAGCGAAGCAGTTATTTGCCGATATGATACTTTCGCCTTGGTTCAGGACCAGTGCGGTCGATGATTCAACTTTGACCGCCGTTCAAAGAGTTGCTTTAGAGAGCGTGGGTAGCGGCCGCCTCTTAACCCCCGAGGAGATTGATCGAAAAAACCGTGCTGTGTTCGGACGTACCTGGGGTCAACAGGCAATGGGTAATGCGCATGATTACGAGCCGAGCAGTAACTTTAATCGAGGCTGGGGAGGCTACTCCACGTTCTATGGTGGAATTGATGGCGCCACGGTCACGACGCGAAATAGAAATATGACAGCCTTAATGTCTAACGTGGTAGAAAAAATGGCGTTGGATTTGTCGTGTCAGGTTGTACTGGAAGAGTTTTCTTACCCGCCTGAGGAGAGGCACCTCTTCAAGTGGGTTGAAAAAACCACCCATCCGTTACAGCTGGCTAACGCGCAGTTTGATCTTGAAAAAGACCCCGCTGTGAATCAGGAGACGCCTGAATTCTATGAACGGGAACTTGCCTTTACTTCGGGTGATGGTGAGTTGGTTGTAAGAATCAGTGATGTGTCCCCTAACGGGTGTATAAGAGATGATGAGAGGAGTACCGATGATCGTTGGGAAGGGTGGTGCTCTCATATTGGCTTGGAGCGCATCGACTTAGTGAAAGAAGGTAGGGTTGTTAAGTCGCTGCAGGGTGCGGAGATTGAAAACTTTGCAGGCTTTGCCAATCAACAATGGTATGACGAGGAAACCGGTGACAGCGGAGACCGAGGGTGGACCAACACCGTTGATGGCAGGACATTCTGGGCCGCGCACACAAACGCGTGGTTTTCATTGGAATTTGATGTCCCCCCGGGTAGCTATGAGGTTCAGCTCACGCTGGTGAGTTGGTTCAACGAGGGGCATCCCGAATCGGCAGTCTCTACCGATATTGCTGTGTCGAGCCTAAAGTTTGATCCTGAATCAGAAGGCGCCTTGCAGGTCTCTCAGCAGCTGCAGGAGCTGTATCGTCGCGGGACGACGAGGGCGATAAGCCCCGATACCCAAGCCAGCACTCTTGACGCGATGATTGATCTTGCACAGGAGTCGTCGAGCAGCAATTCGTGGTTCCAAGGCCATTGTGACATCTGGGCTATATGGAATAACAATGATTATCAAGAGAATGATTGGCATGAACTGATGAATAGGGTAAATCAGGACCCCTCTGGCATGATGGTCGCATGGACCATGACGATAAATGCGTTATTGACCAGTTATCTGTACCTACACGATTGATGGAAATCTATAGATGAATTGGAGCCATTCATACAACTTATCCCGACGGAGGATGCTCAAGGGAATGGCTTTAGGAACCTCCGCACTCACTACTGCCTCGAGCCTCAAGGTTTGGGGCAATAGCGTCGATCCTTACGCTGGACGACTTCTCGTGACTCTTCAGCTTGATGGTGGCGCTGACGTTACTCAATTTTGTGACCCAAAAGTGAACACGCCTGGCGAGCCAAAAATTAATCATTGGGCAGACACCTTGGATCCCGGTTCCGTAGGCAACATCCGATACGCGCCCGTAGCTGATAATGCTAATTTATTCAGGCGCTATGGTTCGGAGATGGTTGTCATAAATGGCGTTGATGCCCAAACAAATTCTCATGAAACAGGGAAGCTTTATAATTGGACGGGGAGCAATGCCGAGGGATTGCCCTCAATAACTGCCCTGCACGCAGCCGCTGTGTCTCCCGATCAACCTTTAGCCTATGCGGTTTATGGTGGCGCTTCCCGAACAGCCGGCCTCATTACGTACAATCGGTTCGATGATGTCTCAAGACTCCGTGAGTTGTCGGAACCTAATCGCTCACCATGGGATCCCGGAAATTATCTTCGGCCCGAGTCTGAGCTTATGCTGGCTAGGCGCATCACCAGTCAAACTATTGCAGCGTTACTGGATCAACCTGGTCTAACGCCTAGGCAGCGACGAAACCTGGTCAATCAAAAAATAGCGCGAGAGGGTCAAGAAGGACTGGCCAGATTGTCTGATTCGCTTCCTTCGCAGGAAGAAATGCAAGAAGCAGAGGAATTTCAGGTTGGTGATTTTAATTTTTGGTCTAATTTGAAGCAGCAAATGCAGGGCGCCCTACTGGTGATGAAGTCGGGTTTGGGGTCCTCTGCTGATCTGGCGCTAGGCGGCTTTGACTCCCATGATCAACACGATCCTATTCACGAAGCGCTTTACTATCACCTTGCCGAGGCGTTGTATTTCTTCTGGAATTACGCTGAGGAACTCGGTCTTGCTGATCGGATCGTGCTCGTGATCGGTTCCGACTTCGGACGCACTAATTTTTATAATGACGGTAATGGCAAAGATCATTGGAACATTGGATCCTACATGGTCATGGAGCAGGGTGCCTCTTGGGGCAACCGCGTGGTTGGGGTGACCGATGAGCTTCATTTTGCTCAGCCAATCAACCCTGTTTCTTTGCAGCCTGCCAGCGGTGGTGTGATTTTGACGCCGGCACATGTGCACAAGGCGGTTAGGCGTTATATGGGTATTGATGAGTTTGCTCAGTCGGTTGGCATGGGGTTGGCCGGTGTGGAGGATATTCCGCTGTTCGATCCCAGTAAAATGACGCTTATCTGAGCTGTAAGGTCGCCTCCTAACAAAGTTACGCAGTAAAATAGGACTCTTGCCGAGTGCCTAAGAGACTTATGGAAGCATGCCTGATTACCAAATAGCGCCGTCGATCTTATCCGCTGATTTTGCTCGTTTAGGTCAGGAGGTCGAGTCGGTCCTCTCGGCGGGTGCCGACATTGTTCACTTTGATGTGATGGATAACCACTACGTGCCTAACCTGACCATTGGGCCGATGGTGTGTAAGGCGCTGCGGGATTACGGTATTGAGGCGCCGATTGACGTGCACCTGATGGTGCAACCGGTAGATGCGCTGATTGGACAGTTTGCTGACGCTGGCGCAACGTACATCACCTTTCATCCTGATGCTTCCACCCATGTGGATCGCTCTTTGCAACTTGTGCGCGATGCGGGTTGCCGATCGGGGTTGGTGTTCAATCCGGCAACCTCACTCGATGCGTTGAAGTACGTCATGGACAAGGTGGATATGATTCTGCTGATGTCAGTGAACCCCGGCTTTGGTGGACAAAAGTTTATTCCTGCGACCCTCGATAAGCTGCGTGAGGCCAGAGCACTCATTGACGAGAGCGGATTCGATATTCGCCTGGAAGTCGATGGAGGTGTTGGGCCGGCGAACATCGCCGAGATTGCGGCGGCGGGGGCTGATACTTTTGTGGCGGGATCTGCCATTTTTAATCAGCCGGACTACAAAGCGGTCATTGATCAAATGAGGCAGGCGCTCGCGACCATAGCCCCATGATGGATCAAGATGAGTTTTATCGGCTTGTCGCCGATGGTTATAACCGCATTCCCATTGCCCGAACTGTGTTGGCCGACCTTGAAACGCCACTCTCCGCCTACCGTAAGTTAGCCGCTGGGCCTTATTCCTTTCTCTTTGAGTCGGTGCAGGGTGGCGAGAAATGGGGTCGCTACTCCATTATTGGATTGCCGGCAACGCACTGCTATTCGATTTCAGGTAACACGGTTTCGCTGCTTCGTTGTGGCGACGTTCAAGACGTGTTTGAGGTCGCTGATCCTCTCGTCTACGTCGAAGAGCTTCATGACGACTTCTGCGTAGCGCCTGTAGCCGGCCTGCCGGTATTCCATGGGGGTTTGGTGGGTTATTTCGGGTATGACGCGGTGCGCTATGTCGAGCCCAAACTGAGTGGCTCTACCCCTGGTAAGTCTCTCGACACTCCCGACATATTGCTTATGCTGTCGGAGGAGGTACTTGTTTTCGATAATCTGGCGGGTACCTTAACGCTGATCATTACAGTAGACGCGGAGGAGCCCAAGGCCTACGAGGGGGCCATCGTTCGGCTTGATACTCTGGAGGCAACGCTGCCTCTCCCAAGCCCGCCGCTGGAGCCGATTAGCTTGCAGGCCAATGATGTCTGTGCCATTGAAGCCCGCGCGCAGTACGCGACTAGCCAAGCAGAATTTGAAGAGTGGGTTTCCCGGATCAAGGAATACATTCTGGCCGGCGACGTCATGCAGGTGGTGCCGTCCCAACGAATGTCAATTGATTTTACTGCCCAGCCAATTTCGCTGTACCGGGCGCTGCGGAATTTGAATCCGTCACCTTATATGTATTTTCTCGACATGGATGATTTTCAAATTGTGGGCTCATCCCCCGAGATTTTAGTAAGAGCGGAGCAAGGTCGTGTGACCGTTCGACCCATTGCCGGCACTCGTAGGCGGGGCAGAACCGCAGAGGAAGACGAGGCAATGGCTGCCGAGCTTCTCAACGACCCCAAAGAGATTGCCGAGCATTTGATGCTCATCGATCTGGGGCGCAATGATGTCGGGCGGGTCGCTGAACCGGGGTCGGTAAAGCTCACCGAGAATATGGTGATCGAGCGGTACTCCCACGTCATGCACATTGTCTCTAACGTCACGGGAACGGCGAGATCGGGCTTATCAGCCATAGATGCATTACGTGCGACGCTGCCGGCGGGTACGCTGAGCGGCGCTCCCAAGGTCAGGGCGATGGAAGTTATCGACAGCGTCGAACCAGTTAAGCGCGGAATATACGGTGGTGCGGTGGGTTATCTCTCTTGGGCAGGTGATATGGATACCGCTATTGCCATCCGCACAGCGGTTGTTAAAGACGGGTATGTTCACGTTCAGGCCGGTGCCGGGGTGGTTGCGGATTCCATCCCTCGTTTAGAATGGGAAGAGACAATGAATAAGGCCCGCGCCATGTTGCGTGCTATTGCTATGGTTGAATCAACATGACGCAAACAACTCAACAGCCAAGAACAGTAGAAGAGCTCGTCGCCGATATGGAAACCGCCTTCCGGGTTGGGGAGCTGGGCGCTACCGCGTTGGCTATCTGGGAACTGACCCATCGGTTTCCTGAGCAGGCTTCAGTTGCGCGAATCTATAGCAAGAAGTTGCTCAGAGATCCGGAGTTATCCTCGCTGTCTCTCGAACAGTTTAGCGCGAATTGCAAGCAGGAAAGAAAGACCGGCGAGCCCGACACATTAGCCCAGCTGGCGGCCATGGGACTCCTTCGTTTTCCAAAAGATCGGTATCTGTCGCTTAACCTTATCGAGGCATCGGAGAAGTTGCTGCGTCCGGAATGGGGCGAGGCAGCCCTCGAGGCACTCGGTGAGCCCGCCGCCGATGATATTGTGTTGCTGAATGCCCATGCGGCGCTGGCGCAGTCGAGAGGGGATCATCAGAGAGCTGTCGATATCCTGAAAAAATTGCTTGACCTTGAGCCTGACAATGAAGATCTCAAGAAAAACCTGAGTGGCGCCCTCGCTGGAACGCAGGAATTCGAGCAGGCCATCGCTATTTTGGAAAAGCTGCTGGAGACTTCTGATACCGGCAGGGAGATTGTAAACAGGCTGACCAGGCTATACCGCATGGCGGGATCTGATGTCAGCAAGTCGCTCATGGATTTAGATATGAGTTTTTTTGCAGGTTGTGAGACCTTTGAACAGACGCGAACCCACATCGACATCAATATTTTTTTGCAGGACTTTGAGCAAGGTCGCAGCAGGCATACAAGCGCTCCGATCGAGCTGGTGTGCCAATCCCGTGACCAGTCTTTGAGCCTGGCTGAGGCTCGAGTTGAACCTCGGGCAAAGGTTCGATGAAGGGCTCGACCATTACGCCACTACGGTTTGAGGCCTTTCCCTCGGCTCGCCTACATAGCAGCCCACAGCGACCCGGTACGCCGGGTGAGGTTCTCAGCCGATGAGACACTGCTGGTTTGGGCCGAGCAGGGTCTGGGTGATGAAATTCTCTTTCAGCTACTTTTTGGAAGTATTGGCTACGCGGGTAAAAAATGTAACCGTGGCGATGGATCCAAGGCTGCTCGAGTTTTTTGCGCCAAAATACCCTGACTGGACCTTCATGAGTCGTTTCGATTTAGCTGAATCACTTCCCGATACTGATTATGCATGTCCTGCGGGCGACCTCTTCGTTCTTTTCTTTGAAGAGCTGGTAGAGAAGCAATATAAATTCGCTCAGCCATTGATTTCTTGTTCTGCGCAAAGGTTAGACGAAATTCAGCGGTTATTACCAACCACTGAAAAACCGCGCGTCGGTATTTCGTGGCGCGGTGGGCAGGGCATTCACGGCAAAATTCGCTCATTGGATCTCCCCTCGTTTATGCATGGGCTGAGGGACGATCAGGAAGTTGAGATCACCTCATTTCAATATGATGAGGGCCATGAAGAAGCCGTGATTGCGCATGGCGATCGCCGTATCGCGCTGAGCGGGCTCAATAATCGACATGACCTACAGGGCGTCATAAGCCTGCTTTCCCAGTGTGACGCCGTTATTTCTGTCGATAACTCGGTGGCCCACCTAGCTGCGGCCGTTGGTGTGCCAACGTTTGTATTGATTCCTGCCGGTCAGGTTCAGTTCCGCTGGAAAAACGCTGACATAAAAAACCTATGCTTCCCCAACGTCACTTTATGCCGTCAAAGCATTCCCGGGGATTGGTCTGACGTCACCGAGGAAGCTTGGAAAAGAGCGTTATCAGTCAAGAAATAAGGGAGGGGAGGCTATGCTTAAGGTATTCATTGGTTACGACGATCGGCAAGTCCTGTCGTTTACCACCTTGGTCCAGTCGATTTACGAAACAGCTTCTCGACCGGTTGCGGTTTCGCCCCTAATTTTGGAAACACTGCCAATCACCCGGCGCGGTTTGACACCGTTTACTTTTTCCCGATTTCTTGTTCCTTGGCTTTGCGATTTTACGGGCACAGCTATATTTATGGACGCAGACATGCTGCTAGTTTCTGATATCTGTGAGCTACAGGAGAATATCCAGGACGACATCGCGGTGTCTGTTGTACGGTCTCTGGAGCAGTACGAGCAAACCTCTTTTATGGTTTTTAATTGCGAACATCCGGAAAATAAGGTGCTTACCCCAGATTTTGTACAGGAGACTGAAACGCAGTTACATGGTTTAGAGTGGGTTACACCTGAGGCCATTGGCTCTCTCGACCCCAAGTGGAATCAGCTTGTGGGCTATCAGGCAATTGACACTCAGCGAGGCAACTTGCACTACACCATGGGGATACCGGCGTTTGCAGAAACGTCAAGTTCTGAGGGGCTGGCAGAGTGGCGATCGATAGCCCAGCGCGCGACCTCCACAACTTCATGGCGTGAAATTATGGGGTCCTCAGTTCACGCAGTTAACATTGAGGGGGTAAAGTTTCCAAGATATGTATGGGATTTTGAGAAGAATCAACCCAAGCCGGAACACTTGAATTTGGTTAAAACGCTCCTTACTAAAGCCAAAGAGAAGAAATAACGATCCTTTTGCAAAAGTTCACCTCCAAAATCATCAATATTCGAGAAGAAGGCTCTGGCAACATTGTTCCTGGCTATAGAGTCTTTGTGAGAGATGATGGTGTTTCCCTGGTTTTTTACCCAGTACCCAAAAATGCCAATAGCTCTTTCAAAAGTCTTCTGGCGCGACACTACGGTGTGGAGAGCTTGCTCGAGTTTTATGACGACGAGTATTCGAGAACAAATGTTGAGCGGTACGCTAAAAAACCGGCAAACAAGCCGTGGCTGTCCGATTTTCTACCCTCTAAGAGAAGGTTTCATGACTTGCGGTCTGTTCGGGTCGTCTACAGAATCGCGGTATTGCGCGGACCCGATAGAGCGGTTTTTTTCAGCCTATAATAATCGGGTGCTTTGGCATGAAGATCTGGAGTTTAGGGGCTTAAGTGTCGGAGAGGTGATTTGTGAGTTGGAGCGGGGTAATTTTGAAAATAAACACTTCTTACCTCAAACCTACTTTTTAGGGACCTCCCCCAGTTATTACACACACCTTGCAGTTATGCCAGATTTGACCCCGGCGCTGAGTGGAATCCAAGAGTTTTTCGGAAAAGATATTGCATTACCTCGCTTGCAGGTTCGTCATGGTGAGTCGAAGGCGCAGGTCGAAAGCCATGAGAATTTCAAGTCGCGACTCATGAAGGTTTATGCCGCAGACTACGAGTTTATTCAGAGAGCCAGTAGCCGTTCAGAAGAGAGCGAGCGAGCTTAGTGCTCGTCATTGCGCCGTGGCTCCACTACCACCACAAAACCGCGCCCAAAGACTTCATGGCGCTGAAGTAGACTGATCTCGAAAAATTGACTCAACCTTGGCAGCCACCAAGATGTCGGCTTCTGAATCAAGTGGGCATTTCGACCGTCTGACAGCGTTTTACCCGCCGGTCCTTGATGGATTGTGAAGAAACCCGCACGAGTTACAAGCGTGGAGAGCTCTTGCAAGACATTGTTAAGAAGCTCGGGCTCAATATGCTCAAGGACGTCGATGCAACACACCAGATCAGCGGCTTTGGGTGGCCCGTATTCAGGAAATGCCGGGTCATAGGGTTGATACTGAAGGCGATCAGTTACCTCGAGCTTTTCGAGGCTGGACCAAAGACGCTGCTTGCCGGCACCGTAATCGGTAAGGGATTTGGCCTTCGATTGCCTGATAAGGTTTGCGACAGATGAAGCAAATTGGGTCGAGGCAATCCCATAATTCGGGTTCTCGTGAAGCTTTTGTTGCTCCTTGAGGTATTCGTCGCTGATTGTTTGACTCATGGAACCACTTTCCTACCGCATCGCGGCTATAATACATGACACAGCTATAAACCCAGTAATTTCCAATGATCTTCATGCTCGACAACTACGATTCCTTCACGTGGAATATCGTGCAATACCTCTGGGAGCTCGGCGCCGAGGTCGAGGTGCGTCGCAACGACGAGATCGACATTCTTGGCATCGAGGCGCTTAATCCTGAAAAAATCTGTATCTCACCCGGGCCTTGCTCACCCGCAGAGGCGGGCATTTCCATCGAGGTGATTCGTCATTTTGCCGGCAAGGTGCCCATATTCGGCGTCTGTTTGGGGCAGCAGAGCATAGGCGCGGTGTTTGGCGGGAAGATCATTCGGGCCCCCTCCGTGATGCATGGTAAAACCAGCGAGATTCATCATACCGGCCAGGGCGTGTTTGAAGGCTTACCTAATCCTTTCGTTGCTACTCGCTACCACAGTCTGGTCGTAGACCCCGAATCGCTGCCCGATTGCCTTGAAGTAACTGCCTGGACCGAGACCAAAGAGGGTGAGCGAGAGGCCATTATGGGGCTTCGTCATCGCGAACTCGACGTTGAGGGTGTACAGTTCCACCCTGAATCGATACTTTCCGAGCATGGGCATGAGCTGCTCAACAACTTTCTGTGTCGCCACGCGGCCTAGATTCTTGAACACGCTTTGGTTTTGACGACGGTTATGGAAATAAAGGCTGCCTTACAGCACTTAGTGGACGGCGAATCGCTCAGCCGGGACGCCATGCGCGACGTCATGACTGCGGTCATGTCGGGCGAGGCAACGCCGGCCCAAATTGGCGCACTGCTGGTTGCCTTGCGGATGAAGGGCGAGACCATTGATGAGATTGCGGGTGCCGCAGAGGTGATGCGTAATCTCGCCACCCGGGTGCGAGTTGATCAGGAGCACCTGATTGATTTGGTGGGCACCGGGGGTGATGGGGCTAATTTGTTCAATGTTTCGACAGCATCGACCTTCGTGGTGGCCGCTGCGGGCGGCCGGGTCGCGAAGCACGGCAACCGATCGGTATCGAGCTCGAGCGGGTCTTCTGATGTACTCGAGGTGCTTGGGGCGCCCCTCGATTTAACCCCCGAGCAGATAGCTCGCTGCATTGACGAGGTCGGCGTGGGCTTTATGTTTGCGCCCGCGCATCACGGCGCCATGAAGCACGCTGTTGGCCCCAGAAAAGATCTCGGCATGCGCACGCTTTTTAATATCCTGGGCCCCATGACCAATCCGGCTCATGTCGAGCGGCAAGTCATGGGGCGTGTTCAGTGCCGATTTATGCCAGCCGATCGCCGAGGCGCTCAACAAGCTGGGCAGCCGTCACGCTCTGGTGGTACATAGCGATGATGGACTCGATGAGATCTCCATTGCTGCGCCGACGGCGGTGTGGGAAATGCGCGATGGCGCCGTGGAACGCTTTCACATTGATCCCGCCGACTATGGTCACGCCCATGAATCTCTTGAAGGCCTGACGGTTGAGACCGCCCTGCAGTCTGCCGATTTGATCAAGCAGGCCTTGGGCGCCAAGTCCAAGGAGCAAATGGCGCTCGCCGACAAGACTATCGCCAAGGCCCAGTCCATCATTGCGCTTAACGCGGGGGCAGGACTTTATGTTGCAGGCATCTCCGCCACGCTGCGCGAGGGTATCGCGCTGGCTGATGACGTGATGGCGTCCGGACAGGCGTTGGATAAGTTGGAAACTTTTGCTGCCTTTTCCCATGGGCTTAAGGCAGATCCGCTGTGAGTGGCAAGCTCACCACGCCGACGGTCTTGAAAAAAATCATTGATCGCAAGATCGAGGAGGTGGCCGATCGACGCGCTGCGGCCTCTATCAGCGAAGTGATGCGCCGGGCTAAAGAAGCCGGTCCGGTGCGAGGATTTGTTGACTCGTTAAAAGCAAAAACCGCCTTGGGTGAGGCGGCGGTCATTGCCGAAGTTAAGAAGGCAAGCCCCAGTAAGGGGGTTATTCGAGAGCACTTCGTTCCCGAAGAGATTGCCAGAAGTTATCAGGCTGGGGGCGCTGCCTGCTTATCGGTGCTGACTGATGTGGATTTTTTTCAGGGCGCCGATGCCTATCTCGGGCAAGCCCGTGAGGCCTGTCTTTTGCCGGTCATTCGCAAGGACTTTACGATTGATCCGTACCAGATCTGGGAGGCTCGGGCGCTCAACGCCGACGCAATCTTGTTGATTGCGGCCTGTCTTGAACTACCGCAGCTCAAGGAGCTGTCCGCCGCTGCCCGAGAAGCCGGTGTCGATGCGCTCATTGAAGTGCACGATCGGCGAGAGCTTGAGGATGCTCTGCAGCTTTCACCCTCTCTGATTGGCATCAACAACCGCGATCTGCATACCTTTGATACTGCGCTCGGCACAACGCTCGATCTGCTCAAGCACATTCCAGACAATATTCAGGTAGTGACCGAGAGCGGTATTCATGCGCCCGCAGACGTCACGACAATGCGCGCCGCCGGGGTGCATACTTTTCTGGTGGGTGAAGCTTTTATGCGTGCCAAGGACCCGGGGGCCGAGCTACAGCGTTTGTTTACGTCTACGGGATAATGTTTCCGTCGTCGTCGAGATGGGTGGCATCACTTTGATGCTTGACCACAATGGTTTTCCCCGAGACGTCAATCAAGCCATCTTCCGACAAGGCTTTGAGAACACGCCCCGCCATCTCCCGTGAACAGCCGACCATTTTGCCGAGCTCTTGCCGGGTTACCCGAATTTGGATGCCCTTGGGGTGGGTCATGGCATCGGGTTGTTTGGTCAAATCCATCAAGGCCTGCGCGATTCGGCCGGCGACGTCGACAAATGCGAGATCGGTTAATTTTCGGGTGGTGGTTCGTAACCGCGATCCCAGTTGGCGGGTCAGCGCATAGAGAATCTCGGGGAACTCATTGCGGATTTTATGAAATTCTTCGTAACCGATGCGAGCAATCTCGCAATCCTCCCGAGCGATGACGTTGGCGGTGCGAGCGGCCTCGCCGAAGAGCCCCATTTCGCCAAAAAAATCCCCCGGGTTTAAATAACTGACCACCATCGCCTGTTCTGGGTCATTAGCATCCTCGATGAGAACCGAGATCGACCCCTCCAAAACAATGTAAAGAGCGTCACTCTTTTCGCCCTGGCGGAAAACTGCCATCTTCGGTCGGAAGACTTGTCTGTCACAATGCCTCAGAAATCGATCTGCTTCCGGAATCCGTTTATATACCTGCGGTTTCATTTGCTGAGACCCCGTCGTAGGAGAGTTGAAAGAATAGCCTAATCCGATTGTGTATGCAGTAGATATGCTAATCTCTGGCGCCTCTCTCGAGAGGAGAAGTCGTGATGGCAGCTCGTGACAGAAGGTTGTTTTGAAAGGTCGTACTGAAAAGTCACCAGGAAAAACAGAATGCGGATGATGTGGCATGTGATATCGGTGGCGAGTTTGTTACCACATCCGTGACCCATTGGAGATAGGCTTATGCAGGGAACAGTGAAGTGGCTCGATGGCGCCATGTTTGTCGGTGAGTCAGGGAGCGGCCACAGCGTCGTCATGGATGGCCCCGAGGATTTGGGAGGCCGCAATCAGTCGCTGCGGCCAATGGAAATGCTGTTACTGGGCACGGGTGGCTGTGCGATTTACGACGTTATCTCCATGCTCAAAAAATCCCGGCAGCAGATCATTGATTGTCGCGTTGAACTGCAGGCAGAGCGCGCGGATGCCGTGCCGGCGGTCTTTGAAACCATGAATCTTCACTTTGTGGTGTCCGGTTTGGACATCAAAGAATCCCAGGTGAAACGCGCCGTGGAGTTGTCCGCAGAGAAATATTGCTCCGCATCCATCATGTTTGCGGCGGCGGGGGTTAAGGTTACCCACAGCTTTGCGATTGAGGAACCGACGTCACATAGTTAAGTGGCGTCGCAAAGTTTTAAGTTTGGTTATAGCGAAGTAGTAATAGCGCGGTTTTAATAGCGCATTGGGTTTGACTGCAATAGCCGCAATATCGGATGGTTTATCAGAACCGGTAGCTGGTTTGCGTCATCACCTTGGACAGCGTTGTCATCGCTTCTTTGACCGGGGCAGGAAAGGGGGCGCCACCCGCCTTTAGCGCATTCTCGCCGTGGCGCTCTTCATCGCTCAACATCTGCTGCAGGATCAGCTGGGATTTACGATCCTGAGCAGGTAGCGCTTTGAGGTGGCTGCGCAGATGGCTCGCCACCCGCTCTTCGGTCGCGTGAACAAAGCCGAGGCTCACCTTGTCGCTGATGGCCCCTGCGGCAGCGCCCAGAGCCAAGGATAAGCCATACCATAGCGGGTTCAGCGCACTGGGTGCAGCGCCGAGTTCTTCCAGTCGTTCTTCGCACCACACCAGATGGTCTATTTCCTCTTGAGCGGCCTCTCCCATCTCCACCCGGGTTCCCGCGGTTTTGGCGGTCAACGCCTGACCTTGATAAAGCGCCTGCGCGCAAACTTCTCCCGTGTGATTGACCCGCATGAGGCCCGCTACATGTTTGCGCTCGGTCTCGGTAAGAGTCGCTTCTTGATGATGCTTGGCGGGAGATTCACGGGTGGCGCTGGCACCCTTGGTGACCAGGGTTCGGACAATATTGTCAGCCTCGACAATGAGACGATCGAGCACAGAGAGCTGTCGGCCAGCAGGTCCCACGCCCCCGCTGGGGTCGGTCTCCGAGTGAAGGATGTCATGATGATTGTCGGTCATACGCAGTCGCAGGCTCAGCCTATGGGTTAGCGATTGTCGCTACTACTGTAGCGGTCTATTGCGCGCCAGCCAATATCCCGGCGCAGCGTTTTGCCCGGCCAGTCGATACCGTCGGCCACCAGATAGGCGTTTGCCCGCGCCGACTTGATATCGTCTCCTAGCGCGGTGACGCAGAGTACCCGCCCGCCGCTCGTAACGACTTGATCATCCACAAGCGCCGTGCCGGCGTGGAAGACCTTGGTGTCGCCATCAGCACTGGGTCCGATACCGGAAATCACATCTCCTTTGCGATAACTTGCCGGATAGCCTTCCGAAGCCAGCACAACCCCAAGAGCCGGTCGTGGATCCCATTGCGCAGCGGTGTTGTGCAAATCCTGTGCGATGGCGCTCAGGCACAGGGCATCGAGGTCGCTTTGCAAACGCATCATGATGGGCTGGGTTTCCGGATCGCCGAAGCGGCAATTAAATTCAATCACCTTCGGATTGCCTGCGTGATCGATCATAAGACCCGCATATAAAAATCCGGTGTAGGGCATCCCGTCAGCAGCCATTCCCGCGAGCGTTGGATTAATCACCTCCGCCATGATGCGTTCGTGAATCTCCGGCGTGACCACGGGAGCAGGTGAATAGGCGCCCATGCCGCCGGTATTGGGGCCGGTATCTCCTTCGCCGATACGCTTGTGATCTTGACTGCTAGCCATAGGGAGTGCGGTTGTGCCATCGGCGATAACGATAAAACTGGCTTCTTCTCCCACCAAAAACTCTTCGATGACTACGCGACAGCCGGCGTCACCAAACGCATTACCCGACAGCATGTCGATCACCGCTGCTTCGGCATCAGCGTTAGTCTCGGCAACAATGACCCCTTTGCCTGCGGCGAGTCCGTCAGCCTTAACCACGATGGGCGCGCCCCGCTCTCGAATGTAGGCAAGTGCCGGCTCAACCTCTGTAAAGTTGGCGTAGGCGCCTGTTGGAATGCCGTGGCGGGCGAGAAAGTCTTTGGTGAAGGCCTTAGAGCCCTCAAGTTGTGCCGCCAACTGCGAAGGACCAAAGCATGGCAGTTTTCGCACTGCGAAGTAATCGACAATACCCGCCACAAGTGGTGCCTCGGGCCCAATCACCGTTAGGCCGATGTCGCGCTCCTTGGCAAAGTGCGCCAGGGCCTCAAAGTCCATTACGTCGATGGCAACATTTTCCAGGCTGGGCTCGTGTGCTGTTCCAGCGTTGCCCGGTGCGACGAAAACCTGGTTCACGTGTGTGCCTTGGGCCAGCTTCCAGGCAAGCGCGTGCTCGCGTCCACCGCTACCCACTACAAGGATGTTCATATCGCTGTGAATCCTTATACCGGTAAGAATTAATGGCGGAAGTGGCGCATGCCAGAGAAGACCATCGCCATGTTGGCTTCGTCAGCGGCGGCAATCACCTCGTCGTCACGCATTGAGCCGCCGGGCTGAATGACGGCAGCGATACCGCGCTCCGCGGCGTTGTCGATGCCATCGCGGAACGGGAAGAAGGCATCCGACGCCATCACGGCACCTCGTACCTCGAGGTTGGCATGCTCGGCTTTGATCGCTGCGATTCTGGCGGAGTTAACCCGTGACATCTGGCCGGCCCCAACGCCGATCGTACGACGATTAGCAGCGTACACAATGGCATTGGACTTCACATACTTGGCGACCTTCCACGCAAACAAAAGGTCCATCCACTCCTCTTCAGTGGGTTGTCGCTTGCTAACAACCTTGAGGTCATCACGCGATATCATGCCATCATCGCGGTCCTGCACCAACATTCCGCCATTGACCCGCTTGAAATCTCTAGCCGGTGCGGGTCCCTGCCACATGCCGGTACGCAAGAGGCGAACATTCTTTTTTTCGGCCACGATAGCGATTGCGGCTTCTTCCACATCGGGAGCAATGATGACCTCGACAAATTGGCGATCGACAATGGCTTTGGCCGTAGCAGCATCCAAGTTTCTGTTGAAAGCAATAATGCCGCCAAAGGCGGATTCGGGGTCGGTCTCGAAAGCCAGATCATAGGCAGCCCCCAGCGAGTCGGCGACAGCAACCCCACAGGGGTTAGCGTGTTTCACGATCACACACGCCGGCTCATCAAAGTTCTTGACGCACTCCAACGCGGCATCGGTATCAGCGACGTTGTTATAGGACAGCTCTTTGCCCTGAAGCTGGACCGCGGATGCGATACCAATTTCCGCCGGGTGCTTTTCTTTATAAAAGGCTGCCTGTTGATGGGGGTTCTCACCGTAGCGCATTTCCTGCACCTTCTTGAGCTGCAGATTGAGCGTTCGCGGAAAACGATCGCTGCCATCGCCGACTAGGCGTCCGAAGTAGTTAGCAATCGCGCCGTCATAGTGCGCGGTGTGTTCATAGGCCTTGATCGCCAGATCGAAGCGCGTACTATGTCGCGTGTGCCCATCGTTGGCATCGAGCTCTTCTATAAGGCAGGCGTAGTCACCCGCGTCGACCACGATAGTGACGTCGCGATGATTCTTAGCGGCCGCACGTACCATGGTGGGCCCACCAATATCGATATTTTCGATGGCCTGTTCGAGGGTGCAGTCGGCTTTCGCTACGGTCGCTTCGAAGGGGTAAAGGTTTACCACCACCATATCGATCGCGCTAATGCCGTGCTCATTCATCACGTTGTCATCGATGCCTCGTCGGCCCAGCACGCCGCCGTGGATTTTGGGGTGAAGCGTTTTCACCCGGCCGTCCATCATTTCGGGAAAGCCCGTGTAATCAGATACCTCGACCACGGGTACGCCGGCTTCGCGCAGCAGCTTGCAGGTGCCTCCGGTAGAGAGCAGCTCGACCCCTCGATCGCTGAGTGCTTTGGCAAAATCAAGCAATCCGGTTTTGTCTGAAACGCTAAGCAGTGCGCGTCGTACCGGAGCGAGGGTCGAGTCTGTCATGGGGTGCGGATTCCTTGTGCGGTGTGGCTGAGTTAACAGGGACGGGCTGGCTAGATGTTAAGTGGCGCGACCCGGGCTCCATGCATGTTAATAGGCAAATCAGTTTTACAGCAGTTTGTGCTCGCGCAGCTTCTTGCGGAGCGTGCCTCGATTGAGACCGAGCATTTCAGACGCCTTACTTTGATTGCCCCGGGTATAGTCCATGACCGCGGCAAGGAGAGGCTCCTCTACCTGCGCGATCACCATGGCATAAAGATCCTGACAGGTTTCGCCATCGAGGGTATTTAAGAAGCTCTGGATACTGTCGTTGGCGCTCTCACGCAGAGGCTTGGGTTTAATCGATTTGGTGGCCTTAGCCGTTTTCACTTTGGTCGTCATGCGGCGAGGTCACCCGATGTTAAATAAGACGTTGGAAGTGCTCTCAAGGAAACGGTCTCCTCTTGTGCCTGCTGGTTGAACGCGAGTAGCTCTGGTGCGAGGTGATGAAGCGCCTCTAGATAGTCGAGCTGATCATGCGCACGCTCGAGCTGATTAAAGCGTTTTTTCCAAGCCTTCAGTGCTACGTCTCGCTGTTCCAGGTCTGTCAGTGCTAAGTCTGGTTGAGTCTGCTCAGCGGCCCCCGGCTGGCTAAATGGCGAAACAAAAAGCCCATCCAGATACCAACCCACGTGTTTACGGGCGATGCGTACGCCAAGATAGTCATCGTAGAATTGGTGTAAGGCGTTAACGTGGCGCTGAAGCAAGTGCAGCTGCTGCCCTATCGAGGGCGCGCTGCACTGTTCGCCGCCCAGCTGTTTGGCAATTAATCCCGGCAGCCAGAGCTTGCCCTGCGCTGCGCGACCTATCATGACACCGGCCGCACCGGTATGCGCCAGCACTCGGCGGGCTTTGTGGGTGGAATCAATATCCCCATTTGCCAGCACGGGGATGGAAATAGCATCAACTACGGCGGCTATGGTGTCGTACTCCGCGCTGCCTTTGAAGCGATCGGCGCGGGTGCGACCGTGAATAGTAAGCAGCTGCACGCCGGCCTGCTCGGCAATGCGCGCAACGGAGACACCATTCTTCGACTCCGGATTAACACCGGTGCGGATCTTTAAGGTCACAGGCACGTCGACGGCCTCCACCACGGCATCCAGAATGGCGCCCACTAATGCCTCATCGGCGAGCAGGGCAGAGCCCGCGGCTTTGCGGCACACTTTTTTCGCAGGACACCCCATGTTGATATCGATAATGTCGGCGCCCGTGTCCACGTAGTGCTTCGCGGCTTCTGCCAGTACCCTGGGCTCGCTACCCACCAGCTGGACCGATCTCGGTTGCTCGAGTGGGCTGACTTGACGGCGATGGCGCGTCTTGCGGGTTTCGTTGAGGGAGAGATCCGCGGTCACCATTTCGCCAACAGTCAGACCCGCGCCCAGCTCGAGGCACAGTTCCCGCATCGGCAAGTCAGTGACGCCCGCCATTGGCGCTAACACCACGGCATTGGGCAGCACATGCCGACCAATTTTCAGCGTGCGCTTTGCCGGCGGAAAAGCCTGCAGCGTCGACTGAGAAGACGGGGTTCGCGACAATGGAATGACACCTTTGGGAAAGGGCCGCCGATCATACTACTGCCAGCAAATTTGATGAAGTCATATTGGTTAAAAAATAAGCACCTTCTTGGTGCGTTGAAATAAAAAAGTTGGCACCTGCCTGGCCGGATAGTGGGTTGTCCGGTGTCGGCACCCAGTCCATCCTCAGTTTAAAAAAGGTGGGTGGCACGCAGTGGGAGGGGGGTAAGCCAGAACGGCTGATCCTGATGGCAGGTCACGAGGGACTGTCATGACGGACTGTTCGCGGATTCCTAGTGCAGCTTGGGAATGTGAACCCTGCTCATTTGAGAGGCGCTTTTGCACCCTTGGGTGCGCTTTGGTCAGGTAGCGTTCTTTTTCCAACACGGTTTCACATTTTTCAGCTTAACTCGCCTGGGAGGCGACCGTGCGAGGGCTCTTCAGGTTAGGCTCTGAAGCCATACGGCCCCGTTCTGCTGCGAAATGACTGTGAAAAGGCGCTAAAGCTCGACAAAAAAGTGACGAACTGCCTAATTTCTGTAGATATGTCGCAAACCGTTAGACACCGCTACGAGCTTGGGTCATTATCCGGCAATTGCTGACATCTGGCGGCTAAAATACGGGAACTCGACGAAATGTCCGAGATATTAGTGCTTCATGGGCCCAACTTGAACCTCCTTGGAGACAGGGAGCCCGAGGTCTATGGCACGGAAACGCTGGCGGATATTAACGCGCGATTGATCGCGCTGGCCGAGGCATCAGGCCTGGCGGCGACCTGCATTCAAAGCAATGCCGAGAACGATCTGGTCGATGCCGTTCAGGCGGCCAAAACCGCGGGCACACAATTCATTATTATCAACCCCGCCGCCTTCACGCATACCAGCGTTGCTCTGCGCGATGCGCTGCTGGCGGTCTCAATCCCGTTTATCGAAGTACATTTATCTAACGTGCATGCTCGAGAGGCTTTTAGGCAGCACAGTTACTTTTCCGATGTGGCGCTTGGTGTGATTTGCGGACTGGGCAGTCAGGGTTATGACTACGCTCTCGCCGCTGCTATCAAAGCCATTCAATCTGACACCTGAGCGAGGAGCGAGTCATGGACATCCGAAAGGTGAAAAAACTCATTGAGTTACTCGAGGAATCGAATATCGATGAGATCGAGATCCACGAGGGCGAAGAGTCGGTGCGGATCAGCCGTAATAAAGCGGGGAGTGCGCCGGTGAATTATGCCCCGGTGCCGGCGATGGCGCCGCCAGTGCCGCCGGCACCGGCGGCCGCGGCTGTAGCGGCAGTGCCCGAACCGGCGGCGGCTCCCGTGCCGGTATCGGCGGATAACGCCGTGCTCTCGCCCATGGTGGGCACGTTTTATCGCTCCCCCAGTCCCGATGCCTCCGCCTTTGTTGAGGTTGGCCAGACCGTCCGGGTCGGCGATGTGCTGTGTATCGTTGAGGCCATGAAAATGATGAATCAGATCGAGGCTGATCGCGCGGGTACCGTGACCGCTATTCATGTGGCAGACGGCGAGCCGGTGGAGTTTGATCAGCCATTGATCACCATCGTCTAATCCCCTTCGGGGCCACTCTCGGGTTGCCCCCTGACGAGGAAATGTTTGATGTTAGAACGAGTACTGATCGCTAATCGGGGTGAAATAGCGCTGCGCGTCTTGCGTGCCTGTCGAGAGTTGGGCATCGAAACGGTTGCGGTTCACTCCACCGCCGATCGCGAATTGAAGCATGTCAGGCTCGCTGATCAGGCTGTTTGCATTGGTCCGCCGCCTTCCGCCAAAAGCTACCTCAATGTCCCCGCTATTATCAGCGTGGCTGAAGTTACTAATGCCGATGGTATTCACCCCGGTTACGGTTTTTTGTCGGAGAACGCCGATTTTGCTGAGCAAGTCGAGAACAGCGGCTTTGTTTTTATCGGTCCGACAGCGGAAACCATCCGGCTGATGGGGGACAAGGTCTCGGCGAAGCAGCAGATGAAGCGCTCGGGCGTGCCGACAGTCCCCGGTTCGGAAGGTGCGATCCCGGATGATCCCGATGAAATTATCAAGATCGCGCGTGACATTGGTTTTCCCGTCATTGTGAAAGCCGCAGCGGGCGGCGGTGGCCGCGGGATGCGCGTTGTGCACAACGAAGAAGTGCTTCTCAGCTCCATCAAGGTGACGCAATCGGAAGCGCAAGCGGCGTTCGGCTCACCCGTCGTCTACATGGAAAAATTTCTCCAGCGACCCCGTCACGTCGAGGTTCAAGTGTTGGCAGACGGGCAGGGCAACGCGGTGCACCTGGGTGATCGCGATTGCTCTTTGCAGCGTCGACATCAAAAGGTTATCGAAGAAGCTCCGGCACCGGGAATCCCCGACAGCTTGCGCCATGAAATTGGTGAGGCCTGCGTTAAAGCCTGCATCGATATGGGTTATCGGGGCGCCGGTACCTTCGAGTTCCTGTACGAAGACGGCGGCTTCTACTTCATTGAAATGAACACGCGAGTGCAGGTGGAACACCCGGTTACCGAGATGATTACAGGGGTGGATATTGTTCGTGAGCAGCTTCTGATTGCTTCGGGCGAAAAGCTCTCATTCCGTCAAGAGGACATCCGGTTCCATGGGCACGCCCTCGAGTGCCGCATTAACGCCGAGGATCCGAGAAATTTTCTACCATCGCCGGGCAAGATCAACACCTTTCATGCACCAGGCGGTCCGGGTGTGCGGGTCGACTCCCATGTTTACAGCGGCTACACGGTCCCACCCCATTACGACAGTTTGATTGGCAAGCTGATTACCCACGGTGATACCCGCGATATTGCGCTTGCCAAGATGCGTCAAGCGCTGGATGAGCTAATTGTCGAAGGTATTCGCACCAACGCCGCCTTGCATCGCGAGTTGGTGGTGGATACTTCTTTCATGGCCGGTGGTGTCAGCATCCACTACCTCGAGAGTAAGCTGGAACACGAGCGTTGAGCCACCCCGGTTGGCAGGAGCTGACCCTAGAGACGAGTCAGCCCCATGTCGAGGCGTTGGAGGACTGGCTGTTTGCCCAAGGGGCGGTCGCTGTCACCCTCGAGGACAATGCCGATGAGCCCTTGCTCGAGCCCGGCCCAGGCGAGACACCGTTGTGGCAGCAGGTCAAAGTCGTCGCCTTATTTGATGAGGGCGTCAACTTACAGCCTGTGATTCACGGGGTACCTGCTGATCTGATTGAGGCCCCCGCCTCAGCTCCCGCGCATGTCCCCGATCAAGACTGGGAGCGTGCGTGGATGGATAACTTCCACCCCATGAGAATGGGCGAGCGCCTGTGGATTTGCCCGAGCTGGCAAGAGCCCCCCGAGCCCGATGCGGTGAACATTATTTTGGACCCCGGACTGGCCTTCGGCACCGGTACCCATCCTACGACAGCGTTATGTCTGGGCGAGTTGGACAAGCAGGTTAAGCCCGGGATGCGGGTGATCGACTTCGGTTGCGGTACCGGCATCTTGGCGATCGCGGCCCTGAAGTTGGGGGCGGGTCACGCCTGGGGCGTGGACAATGATCCGCAGGCCATTATCGCGAGCCGACAGAACGCCGAACGCAATCAGATTGGTGCCGCTCAGTTCGGGGTTTCGCTGCCAGACGATGTCGATTGGGCTGGGCTTAACCAGTCAGCGGATATTGTCGTTGCCAATATTCTGGCGGGGCCCCTACATCTGCTGGCGCCTCAATTGAAGTCCCTGCTTAAGCCCGGTGGGCAGTTGATTCTGGCGGGTTTACTCGCAGACCAAGCCGCAGATCTTGTGGCCGAGTACGCGCCGGAAGTAACGCTTTCTGTTGCCTGCGAAAAAGAAGGCTGGGCAATTCTTACGGGGCGTTCTGCACCCTAAACAGCCTCTACATCTGGCGCCCGGCAGTCGGTAGACTGGAACGATGAAAGGGTTACGTCGACTAGCACCAAACCGTGCCTTGGGAAGCAGTCTGTTGCTGTGTGGCGCGCTATTGGGCTGCTCGGCAGGAGAGGTGGTTGTCAGCGATACCACGACCAACCCGGCAATCAACACGCCAATCAACTCGGACACCAATGCAGCTATCAGCTCCGAGGCCGATCCAACCACACACCACGCGCTGGCCTCCCTCGAGGGACTTGAGGCTCTTGTACCGATTTTTTATGTAACCAACCGGCAGCTCGAGTCGGTATCTTCGGGGCTGGAAGGATTTGGTTCCGACCCAGGTGTGGTCTCGAGCGGCGCGGCGAAGGTGTCTCTGCCCGCGTTGCCTGGTCGAGATGTCACTCAATGGCCTACCAGCTCCGCCCAGCAGGGGGAGCCCGCGGTTGCGTTTAAGACTTGGTTGCCCAATAATGAGGCCGACTTGGTCGCCGCCATTACCCAGCACGCCTCGCTCGATCAGTCCGACACCGCTTTGGTGTATATCCCAGGTTTTATGAAGCGTTTTGATCAAGCAGCCGAGGACTTGGCGGAAATAGTGTATGGCGCCAACTTTACCGGGCTGCCAGTTTTATTCAGCTGGCCGGCGGGGGAAAATCCGGTGGGTTACGGCCGCGACACTGAGGTTCTGGCCGACTCGATACCCGCGCTGATGTCGTTGTTTCAGGCTCTACTGAAAGTAGAGCAAATTAAAACGCTGCATCTCATAGCCCACAGCATGGGCAGTCAGGCCATGCTAGCAGCGATTCTGAATCATCCAGCGCCGGGCCTTACGCCATTAGAGCCCGCCTTTGGTGAACTTATTCTCTATGCCCCCGACGTCGATTGAGAGGCCTTTTTCCTGGACGTGCTGCCCCGTTTATCGGCGCGGGTAACGCGCACGACCCTGTACACGGCAGCGCGGGATATTCCGCTGCTAACGTCGTGGGTTTACAACCAAAGCCCGCGGCTTGGAGCGGCCAACGCGGACGTGATCATTGCGGGCATCGAGACCATCGATGCCACGACGGTGGCCCACTGGTATGACAAGCACAACTATCATCTTACACGGCATGCACTGCAGGATCTGGGGCTATTATTGAATGAGCGCACGGGCGCGCACGAGCGCCCTACGGTAAAATGAGCACAACCGATACGGGGGTTTATTGGCGGCTGTTACCGGCGCAGGACCCGTTCTAGGGAGTTCATTGATTTGACTCTCAATCTCCCCCGGTTTGACACCGGGTGGAATCAAAAATCAGCCTTGAGCAAGCAGCTCCCGGAGATCAATGAGCGCCGCATTGGCGCGGGAGATGTAGTTGGCCATGACCAGCGAGTGATTAGCCCACAAGCCAAACCCCGAGCCATTGAGGATAATGGGGCTCCACAGCGTGTGTTGCGTCGCCTCGAGTTCGCGAATGATTTGCTGCAGGCTGATGCGCGCGTTTTTCTTGTCGAGCACTTCTGCAAAATCTACTTCCGCGGCTTTTAGAAAGTGAATGAGCGCCCAGGCGGCGCCGCGACTCTCATAGAACACGTCGTCGATCTCACTCCAAGGCGTTTGGACATTAATTTCCAGCGCATCCTCTGTTGATGCCAAGGCTGCTGGGTCTCCCGCGAGATCGGTATTAATGCGCCGCTGACCGACGCTTGCCGACAGGCGCTGGGACAGACTGCCCAAGCGCTTCTCAATCATGCTGAGCCAGTAGCTCAAGTTGTCCGCGCGGGCGTAAAACTGCGCGCCGGTCTCGGTTTTTAGGGGTAGCCGATCGAGGTAAGCCTCTAGATAACGAAGCGCCGCTTTATATTCGCCCTCGGAGGAGGGCAGCACCCAACTGTTGGATTGAAAGTTAATGCGGGGTTCAGCCAGGGTGAGATCGACATCTTCTTTCGATTGGGATTGGGATCGGCTCAGTACCTCGCGCAGGGCCCGTGCCAGATCTCGAGACTGGATTAAGGCGCCGTATTCCCAGTTGGGCAGGTTGTCAAGAAAAACCCCGGGTGGAAACAAATCGTTGTGCAGGTAACCGCCGGGTTTTGACAGCAAAGTATCGATTACACCAATGAGGGCGGCTGTGGTCGTGGTTCCTTTGACAACGGGCTGGCTTTTTCGTGCCGACTGGGTCTCCGCCTGCGCTCTGACATCAAATGGATCGGGCGCCACGCTCCACCACATACCAAAGCCGCTGATAACAAGGGACAGTGCGATTAAGGCGCCCAACACCGTTTTGGTCGGAAAACCGTTTTCGCCAAAGCCCGATAGCAGCGAGTCTTTGAACTGCTGCACAAAACGCCCTACCTTTTCCGTGCTTATTTTGTATTTGCCGCTTTTATCTGGGCTGTTTTTTTCTTGGCCATTTTTGTTTTGGCTTGGGTTGTCCTCAAAGGTCACGATAAAGCGCTCCTTGCTTGCTCAGTGCGCGTGATGACTGTGGTCAGACATTGGTCCCTGCTTCATGACGGGCGCGCTGGTGCACTGTTGTCCTGCGGTTGAGTCTACACACAAGTCGAAGCGTTCGCCCTCTTCGGGCATGTCGTCCACACCCATCACCATCATATGCGCGCCGCCGGGCATCAGCGTGAGCGTTTGGCCGGGGGCCAGAGTGAGATCGGTGATCGCTTGCATTCGCATAGCGCCCTCGTGCTCCACCGACTTATGAAACTCAATGCGTTGCGCGAAGGGGAGGCTCGCAACGGTAATATCCGCCGGGGATTCCCCGGTATTCGTAATTTTCCCGTAGGCCGCGGTCATGGATTGACCCGGCGGCATGGCCCGGATCCAAAAATCCTGTAACGCTAATCCTGCTGTGGCGGGCAACGCGTTGCCGCCCAAGAGAACCAGCGTCGCCAGGATTATGCGCGGGTGGGTGGCAAGTCGGCTAGGTCGCATGGCATAAGTCCTTCTAAAGAGTTAATGACTGTGTTTGGCGTCAGCAGTTGGCTAGCCACGCGACGTGGTACTGACTTTCTGGAGGGCCTCTGTCATCACAGTTGTGGTCAGTAGCTGGGGCAGAATAAACGGCTCTCCCTCGCCAGTCGCCGGATACATGACGTAGAGCGGAATCCCGTTGCGGCGATGGCTTCTCACTAAGGCACCGATCGCCTCATCGTAATCGGTCCAATCGGCAATCATATAGACCACGCCATGATCCTTGAACAGCGCAGTCATGGAATCCGTGAACAACACGGCTTGTTCGTTGGCCTTACACGTAATACACCAATCAGCTGTGACGTCCACAAATACCGGAATACCGTCATCGCGAAGTTGTTCTAAGGCGGTAGGTGACCAGGCGACGGTACCTTCGCGAAGGCTGGCGTCCCCCGCGGAGCCCTCCCCTCGGACCATCCCCAATAGAATAGCCAGCACCAGGCTCACAAGTGCTAGGCTCTTTCGACGCCATGAGCCGCGATACAACCACAGTCCCAACGCCAGTAGCACCAGACCACCCAGAGCCGCCGCCATCGTGTCTACGCCGCTTTGATTGCCCGCAACCCAGAGAAGCCATACCGCGGTGGCATAGAGAGGAAAGGCGAGCACTTCTTTCAGGGTCTCCATCCACGGTCCCGGTTTGGGCAGCAGCTGGCGCGCTGCCCCGCTGTAACTGAGTAGCACCATGGGCGCGGCCATGCCCAACCCCAGCGCGACGAAAACGAGTAGGGCGGTGCCAGATGGCTGGGTTAGCGCAAAGCCCAGTGCGCTGCCCATAAAAGGTGCGGTACACGGACTGGCGACCACCACGGCTAACACGCCGGTGAAGAAGCTACTGCGATACCCCTGCCCACCGGTGAGTGCGTTGCCCAGATTCATGAAACCTGAACCAAGTTGCACGACACCTGATAACCCTAGGCCCATAGCGGTGAACAAATAGGCGAGCGCAATGACAAAACCGGTGGATTGCAGTTGGAAGCCCCAGCCAATGAACTGTCCCAGAGACTGTAGGCTAATGAGCGCTATCGCACTGGCGACAAAGCTCGCGACAACTCCCGTGAGGTACCACCACGCATGACGGTGATGTGAGGTAGGGTCACCAGTCGCAAAGCTCAAGACTTTGAGTGACAGGATGGGAAACACGCAGGGCATCGCGTTCAAAATGAGTCCGCCTAAAAAGGCGAATAACAGTGCGTTGGCGAGGGACATGTTCCTTATCGGGTCAGCGCTTGACTCAGATTTATCGGCGGCCGAAGCGGCGCTTTCGTCTCCAGATAGATTGGGCTCGCCGCGGCTCACGACTCCCGTTGTGCCATCAAGGCTAAAAATTTCGGTGTGCGGCGGGTAGCAAAGACCGGCGTCGGCACAGCCTTGGGAGGTCACGGCAAGCCGCGCTACCCCGAAAGAGCGCTCGGTGGTGAGGCCTAAATCCGCGTAGTCGTAGTAGACCTCAACATCGCCAAAGAATTCGTCTGTTTTTGCCAGCGCCGGCGAATAGCTCAGCTCGGTCGCAATCGCACCCTGTTCATCAGCTAACGCGACTTTGAAACGATGTTGATAGAGGTAGTAAGCCTGTTCGATTTGCCAGTAGAGCCGGATTTGGGTGGCATCGACTTGTTCGATCTCAAGATGGTAAGCCTCCTCGACCGGCAGAAACGCATTGGCTTCTTGAACCAGCGAGTTGAGTCCCTGACCCTGCGCGGTAAAGGCGGTGCCGAATCCGCCGGCCAACACCAGCAGGGTGAACACTAAAGCATGCAAGCATTGAGACCGGTTGCGAAAGACCATGGCCGTTAGTCGCTGGCGCGATACCGAAGTCGCGTGCCGTGGTCGAGTGACAATCGTATTTCCTCCGGGCTCAATTCTGCGGGGAAATAGACGCCGGAGACCTTGGCATCCATCAAGCTGGCCCCTTCGAGGTTGGTTTCCCTGAAGTCAATCCCCGATAGATCCGCATTACGAAAATAGGCATCGGCAAAGTTGAGGCCGCGCGCGTTCATTTTGCGCAAATCCCGCCCACGGTAGTCTCCGCTTCTGAGGTGACTGGTATCCATACTGTCGCGATTTTCGTTGAAGGCATCAACGTCTTCATGGCGCAGCATTTGGTACAACGGATCTGTTTTTACCGTGGGTTTTATCTCGTGTTCGGAGCTCATTATCGATTACCTGTTGTTATGGTGGCAGCGGGTTAGTCACCAAAGAATGAATGCCGAAGCGCCCGGTATTCCTCGGGCTTCAAACGGGGACCGAAGTATTTTACTACTTCACCGGCTGCGCGTACTGCAAATTGGGCCGCGCGTTCGTAATTTTCCCCGCGCGCGAGCCCATACAGAAAGGCGCCTGCGAACATATCGCCAGCGCCGTTGGTGTTAACCGCGTCGACTTTGTGTGCTGGCACCTCGACGGTGGTTTCACCATCAAAGGCGATAGCGCCGTCGGCCCCGCGCGTAATGACAAAGCTGCTCGCCACCTGTTTGATGACCTCTGCGGCATCGGCCAGATTGTCGGCTTCCGCCCACTCCAGCGCTTCGGCTTCGTTGCAGAACACCAAATCAACCTGCTCACCGACCAGTTGCTTCATGTTATCCCTGAAAAACTGGACCATGCCGGGATCTGAAAAGCTGACCGAGGTCTTAACGCCGTTTGCCTCCGCGACTGCGCGGGTGTGCAGGGCGGCGGCGAGACCGGTTGGCGAGCTCACCAGATACCCTTCCAAATACACCCAGTCGGAATCCACGATGGCGCGGTCATCGACCTCGTTAACCGACAGTGTCTCGGAGACGCCGAGAAACGTGTTCATACTGCGTTCCGCGTCCGGGGTAATGAGCACCAGGCATTTGCCTGTGGTGCCGGCGCCGCGATTATCCGCGAGGCAATGCGCCACGCCTGAGGCTTCCAGATCAGCGAGATAAATATCCCCGTCGGCGTCTTCGGCGACTTTGCAGCTCATAAAGGTAGGGGCGCCAAAGAGTGCGGTGGCGATCATGCTGTTGCCGGCACTGCCCCCCGAGGCGTGACTCGCGCGGATCAAATGACCTTCCAGGTGGCTGAGTAATTCAGCCTGCCTCGCCTCATCGACCAGAGTCATCATGCCCTTTTCAACATTCATGTCACCGAGCTCGATATCGGTTACTTGAATCTCTGTGTCCACAAGGGCGGCACCAATGGCATACGCAGCGTATTTCTTCACGCGTAGAGTCCTGTCATCACTGATTGGAATGTGACGATGATACCCGAAAGCACTGGGCCCTGACTTGGCGGTTAACCGGCACTAATACCCCGTGACATCCAGATCGAATCATCTTCAATAAAGCCGTGACGTTGATAAAACCGTCGGGCTCGGTCGTTACCGCGCTCGGTTTCCAGAAACATGACCTTGAGCTCGAAGGGCGCGAGGGCGTCGAGTAGCTGCGGAAACAGCGCGCTGCCTAGCCCTTGCCCGGGTTGTCGCAGATAGATTTCATCAATCAATCCCTCGCGTCCCCCTGATTCAATACTGTATCCCCAGGTGATGATCACGTACCCACAGACGGTTTCTTGAATCCCTGTGCTACCAGACGCGCCGGTCCGCTCGGTCTCAACGAGGTAAACAATACCGAGGTTGTCGTTTTCCAACAACGGACCCAAAGCTATTGAGACGCGCCGCGCTTCAAACACGTGTTGATCGACCCGGCAAAACTCCTCAATGAGGGTGAGTAGGAGTGGTCTGTCCTGCTTGTTCGCGCGCCGTAGCGAGACTGCTGGATGAGAAGGGGTCGGTGACATGATGATCCCGTGTTCTATGCCGTGTAGACTGACAAGCTTACAGTGATAGTTCATTGGATGTGAACGCGGTGTTCACGGCCTGAGGGGTTCTTCTGGGTGTCAATCGATCACCTCATACAAACGTTGCAAGACTTTAAACGACCGGCGAGCGCCCACGGCACCCCCGATCGCAAAGCAGCGGTGGCCATTGTTCTCAGTGCTGGGGAGCGAGGGGTCGAGATGCTGATGATTCGCCGGGCGGTGCGAGAGGGGGACCCCTGGTCAGGCCATATGGGTTTTCCCGGCGGTCGGCGCGATCCCGAGGATAGTAGCTCCCAGGCCTGTGCAGCCCGCGAGACCCACGAAGAAATTGGCCTCGATCTAGGGAAGCATGGCGCCTTGTTGTGTGAGCTCAGTGATGTCAACACGGGTTGGCGGCCGGATCGCCCCGAAATGCTCATCGCACCGTTTGTGTATTGGCTAGATGCGGTGCCGACGCTCAGTCTTAATCATGAGGTGGACGATGTCGTGTGGGTGCCCCTCGGTTTTTTTCAGGAGCCTGAAAATCGACAGGCACTTAGTTGGGAATGGCGCGGCAAGTCAATCGAATCCGATGCCTATTATTACGATGACAATCAAATCTGGGGTCTGTCCCTCATGATGATTGACGAGCTGCTCGAGATTGTACCGGGCGCCTGATCGCCAACTAGTCCTCCAGATAACTGTCCTGCCCCCGGAGAAAACTTTTGGTATCCAGCAGTAGCTCCCGTGCCGCGGGGTCTTCCTGTGAAGCTTCCTGCAAACGCTCTATGGTGAGCGCTCCATCAAGGTAGCTGGTAATGAGATCAATCAACACGGGATTCATCTTGGGGTCGTAAGCCCAGCGCGGCATGTCGGGCAACAGATTGCCTGTGGCGGTATCGCCGTAAACGTCGAGAAAGTAACCTCCGCAGGCAGATAAAGCGTAGTCTCCGACCCGACCAAAACTTTGATTGGGGGTTGAGGGATCAAACCCTCCTTCGGGTAGGGCAGTGATTTTTTCAAGCGCTAGCATCCAACGGCTCCCCGGAGGAAACCTCTCGGGTGGCGGCCGACAGTAATCCCCGGTCTTGGTCCATACCCGGATGGCTGTAAGCCAATCGGGCCCGAGCGGGATTTGTTCGACGGTTACGTCCACCGCATTGCCCCGTACGGCGGCCACCTCACCCACAACCACAAGATCTGATGTGGGTGCCACCTCGGTGAAGCTTCCTTGCCACAAACACTGACAGGATTCCGGCGCCTCGTTGGCGACAACATCAACCGACGGTGCTACGACCATAAGGCCGGCGAGGAGCCCTAACACCCCGCAGAGACAACGCTGCCGCCAAGAGTTCTTATGCAGAGGGGTCGTCTCGAGTAGCCCCGTTTTCGGAGGGTTGGTCTGCCGAGGGTTCTGCTGCAAAGAGTCAGGCTGTCGGCTTGGTAAGAAAAAACCTGCCACGGGGTGCTAGCGATTGAGCACTCGGGCAGCAGCCAAGGCGAAATAAGTCAGAATCCCGTCGGCCCCTGCGCGTTTGAAAGCGAGCAGGGATTCCATCATGACGGCTTCTTCATCTAACCACCCGTTGGCAAAGGCGGCCTGATGCATCGCGTACTCGCCGCTTACCTGATAGGCGAAGGTTGGTGCCCGCAAGCTGTCTTTGACCCGGCGAACGACGTCCAAATAGGGCATACCGGGTTTCACCATGATCATATCGGCGCCCTCTTGCAGGTCGAGGGCGCATTCGTGGACCGCTTCGTCAATGTTGGCTGGGTCCATTTGGTAGGTTTTTTTATCCCCACCTTTGAGATTGCCGGCAGAGCCCACCGCATCCCTGAAAGGCCCGTAGTAGCTCGAGGCGTACTTGGCTGCGTAGGCCATGATCAGCGTATTGATGTGGCCGGCTTCTTCCAGCGCGCTTCGGATGGCGCCGATCCGGCCATCCATCATGTCCGAAGGTGCGACGCAGTCGGCACCGGCCTCGGCATGGGACAGCGCCTGCTTCACCAGCGTTTCAGTGGTGACGTCATTCAATACATAGCCACTGTCGTCGATGATGCCGTCCTGGCCGTGGGTGGTGTAGGGGTCCAGCGCGACATCGGTCATGACGCCGAGATCGGGCACCGAGGCTTTGAGCGCCGCGACGGTGCGCTGCACCAGACCGTCGGGGGAATAGGCCGCCTCGGCGAGCAATGACTTGTGTTCCTGACCCACGACGGGAAACAGGGCAAAAGCGGGCACCCCAAGATCCACTGCCTCCTTGGCTTGCTCGATTAACAGGTCGATAGACAGTCGCTCGATACCGGGCATGGAGGCGACGGTTTCGCGCTGCCCCGATCCTTCCAATACAAAGACTGGGTATATAAGATCGACGGGGGACAGGGTGTTTTCAGATACCAATGCGCGGGAAAACGCTTTGGCCCGCAATCGACGCATGCGGGTCGTGGGGAAGGATCCTCGAGGTGTACTCATGGTGCTCTCCTTACAAGACGTTACGTCTTTCTAAACGTTGCGCGCTACAACGCAGCGAAGGCATGGGCGGCGGCGTCGATGGTGGCTTCGATATCGGCGTCGGTATGGGCGCTCGACATGAAGCCCGCCTCGAAGGAGGCTGGCGCAAGATAGACGCCACCCTCAAGCATGCGGTGGAAGAACTGGCTAAAACGTTCGGTATCGCTGTTGATCACCTGGTGGTAGTGGGTGACTTTCGCGTCCTCGGTAAAGAACCCACCAAACATGGTCCCTGCGTGGTTCGTGGTAAACGGGATGCCGGCTTTATCGGCCGCTGCTTGCATCCCATCCACGAGCATCGTGGTATGCCGGAAGGGCTCATCGTAGAAACCCTCGCGACCCACGATGGTCAGGCAGGTCAGTCCCGCCGCCATTGCCACTGGATTGCCCGACAAGGTGCCCGCCTGATAAACAGGCCCCAGGGGTGAGATGTGTTCCATGATGTCCCGTCGGCCCCCGAAGGCTCCGACTGGCATGCCGCCGCCGATCACTTTGCCAAAGCAGGTGAGGTCGGGGGTGATACCCAGCCAGCCCTGGGCGCACTGAGTGCCGAAGCGAAAACCGGTCATCACTTCATCAAAAATAAGCACGGCCCCATGTTTTGTGCAGAGTGACCGGAGGGTTTCGAGAAAGCCCGGCTCAGGGAGGATGCAATTCATGTTGCCGGTCACCGGCTCGATAATCACGCAGGCGAGCTCGTCCCCTATTTCCGCAAAAGCTTGCTCGAGCGCAGCGGTGTCGTTATAGGGTAGGGTAATCGTGTGTTGGGCCAACACCTCGGGTACCCCCGGGGAACTCGGTACACCAAAGGTCAAGGCACCGGATCCTGCTTTGATCAGGAGTGAATCCGAGTGGCCGTGGTAGCAGCCTTCGAATTTAATGATTTTGTCACGGCCGGTGGCTCCGCGAGCGAGTCGCAGGGCGCTCATGGTCGCTTCGGTCCCTGAGCTGCACATGCGAACCAGCTCGACGCTGGGGACATACTGGCAGAGCAGTTCTGCCACCTCGCATTCGATCTCGGTGGGGCAGCCAAAGCTGAGACCTGTTTCTGCAGCGCGAATAACCGCTTCGCGCACTTCGGGATGGTTGTGGCCCATAATCATTGGGCCCCAGGACAGCACATAGTCGATGTAGCGTTGTCCATCGGCATCCCAGATGTAGGCGCCCTCAGACCGCGTCATAAATCGAGGTGTTCCCCCCACGGCTTTGAACGCGCGCACGGGTGAGTTAACGCCTCCGGGGATGGTTTGTTTGGCCCGTTCGAAGAGGGCGTCTGATTGGCTCATGTCGCGATTACTCGTGGTCATAGAATAGACAGGATGGTGAGATTATCGCAGGGCTGGGACGGGTCAGAAAGGCCTTACATACACCAATAAGACGATAGCGAACAAAAAGAGCACGGGCACTTCGTTGAAGAACCGGTAAAAGACGTGGGTCTTGTCATCCTCGCCGTTGCCAATGCGCCGCATATACACCCCGCACTGCAGGTGATAGCCAATGAGAAAGGCAACACCGGCCAGTTTGGCCTGCATCCAGTGCGCGGTGAGGTAGTACTCCCATTGATAGCTCAGCCGCCAGAGCCCAAAGCCGATGGTGAGGAGCATAAAAGGCGTGACAAATCGGTAGAGCTTTCGCGCCATTAACGCGAGGGTTTGTCGGGTCTCCGCGTCGGGTGCTTGGGCGTAATACACGAAGATTCGGGGCAGGTAGAACAACCCAGCGAACCAACAAACCATAAAAATGACATGAAACGCCTTAATCCAAAGCATGACGACCTCGCCGTAACATGAGAAAGTTTGGCATTCGAACCATAGCAGAAAAAGTGGGAGTCCCCATGATCAAGGTTGGCATTGTCGGCGGGACCGGTTACACCGGTATTGAACTGCTGCGCCTGTTATTGCGACACCCCGAGGTGTCGGTCGACCTCATCTCTTCCCGGGGGGAGGCTGGACGTCGCCTAGATACGTTATTTCCCACCCTCCGTTCACACACCGACCTGGTGTTTACCGATCCCGCCAAGGCCGATTGGACGCGTTGCGATGTGGTCTTTTTTGCGACACCCCACAACGTCGCCATGAATACCGTCCCGGCGCTGGTGAGTGACGGCGTGAGAGTAATCGATCTATCGGCGGACTACCGGCTTCGTGACGCAGCGCTCTGGGAGTCTTGGTACGGGGAAACACACGCGAGTCCCGCGCTTTGTGCCAGCGCGGTCTACGGTCTGCCGGAGATGAATAGAGCGGCTATCAAAGAGGCCTCTTTGGTCGCCTGCGCTGGATGTTATCCAACCTCCGTGCAGTTGGGGTTTTTGCCGCTTCTAGAAAGCGGATTGATCGATCCTGCCAACCTTATTGCCAGTAGCGCCTCGGGCGTCAGCGGCGCGGGGCGTCAAGCCAAGGTGGCAAACTTGCTGACCGAAGCAGGCGAGAACTTTAAGGCCTATGGGGTGGCCGGGCATCGTCATTTGCCCGAGATCGAGCAAGGCCTTGCCACCCTGACCGGAGGCTCGGTATCGCTGACGTTTGTGCCCCATTTGGTACCGATGAATCGCGGCATTCATTCCACCTTATTTGGTCGACTTCTCAAGGCCAATCAGGATCTGCATGGGTTGTTCAGTGAACGCTACGCCAATGAGCCGTTTGTCGACGTGTTACCCGTGGGTCAAACCCCCGAGACCGGCCATGTTAGGGGTGGCAATCGCTGTCAAATCGGCGTGTCGGTTCCCCAGGATCGCAACACCGTGGTGGTGACAGTTGCCATTGATAACCTGGTCAAGGGTGCCTCGGGCCAGGCCGTGCAGGTCATGAATTTGATGTTCGGTCTTCCCGAGACAGCGGGACTCGCGGGCATTGCCCTCGCACCCTGAGGTTTTTGATGCCACGCGAGCAGTATCGAACCGTTGTAAAACGGGAGAATCCACGGCGACAGCGCTTGCGCGTGTTCGCTGGGGTTTCGATTGTTATCGCAGTGACGGGGGTTGCTTATTTTTGGGGTGAGAACCGTGCCAGCCAGCGACCCATTCCCTGGAATGGTGAATCCGAGGTTCTGCGGGAAGAATTGGCCTTGCTAGCGACGCGCGCCGAGCTCGATACCCAGGCCATTGCCGATCTCACCATCTCCCTTGCCGAGGCCCGTGGGGTTATTGAAGAGCGTGAGCGTGAGCTGGCGTTTTATCAGGAGGTGCTCGCCCCCGAGGAGATCACGCGGGGGCCGCGGCTGCGCCAGCCGGTCTTCAGGGCGACGGAACGGCCGGGGGTTTGGCGCTATCAGCTCGTGGTGCAGCATGGCGGCAAGACCTCCAGCGGGTACCGGGGAGATCTCAAGGTCATTTTCACGGGTGTGGTGGCGGGAGCGGTGAGCGTGCTACCGCTAACGGAGCTCGATCTCGCCTTGTCGGGCTCTCCGCTGGCACTCAATTTCCGTTATTTCCAGCGGGTTGAGGGGGAACTCGAATTCCCGCCCGGATTTACCCCTGAACAAGTGGAGGTTGTGCTCGAACTTTCAAAACCCACTTCAGAAGATATTCGAACCGGTTATATTTGGGATGAATTAGTGGTACGTTAAGCGGTTCCGCTGCTAAACAAGCAGTCAAACGGGACGGAGAGACTGATGATGGGACGAAAAGACAAGCCGCTGACGACGGTTCAGGGCGTGACAACCCTGATCGCGCGAGATGCCGTGGTCACCGGGGACATCCAATTTTCTGGCAACCTGGATGTTGAGGGCAAAGTCAATGGATCGATTGTTGCCCAGGAAGGCAAGGAAGCGATGCTGCGGATCATGGAAGGTGGCGAAGTGGCCGGTGAGATTCGTGTCCCGTCAGCGGTTATCAACGGCGCGGTAAAAGGTGACATCCACTCGAGTGAGCGACTTGAGCTGGCGGAAAAAGCTGAGGTCGATGGCGACGTCTACTACCATCTTATTGAAATGGTTGTAGGTTGCCGCGCCAATGGCGGTTTGCGCCATGTCTCCGCCAAAGTTGACGATCTAGCGAGCCAGCGTGAAAAGCGGTTGGCTGAGGAAGTCGCCCAGCCCTGATGGAGCGGGACAGCGCGGTAAGGAGCCGGCATTAGTGCCGCTCCCCCCTGACTCGCATTGCGCTACACTTCACGCACTACTCACTACCTAGCAGTTACGCCATGACGGTTGTTGAAGCTTTTGACCCCAGTGAAATTCGCCTGACCGACAACGCGGTCAAGAAGGTGTCGTCGTTGGTGGAAGACGAGGGCAACCCGAACCTCAAGCTCAGAATTTATATCACCGGCGGTGGCTGTTCGGGGTTTCAGTACGGTTTTACCTTTGACGAGGCCACCGCTGAGGACGATTGGGTGGTCGAGCGCGACGGTGTGACCGCGCTAGTGGATGCCATGTCCTATCAGTATTTGATGGGCTCGGAGGTGGATTACACCGAAGGTCTTGAGGGCGCGCGCTTTGTAGTCAATAACCCCAACGCTACCACTACGTGTGGCTGCGGCGCGTCCTTCTCCATTTAGGCGTGGTAAACAGCTCCAAGCACTCGCGTCCCCGATGCACCGGTGACCGCGGGCTCATTGCCTGATTTTCCCTCCAGTCGCCGCGCCGCAAGCCACGCAAAACAAACTGCTTCAACCCAATCGGGGTGAATCCCCAGCGGCTCGGTGGTGGTCACCGTAGTACCGGGCATCAGTGATGCAAGCCGCGCCAGCAGGGCGCCGTTGTGAGCACCCCCCCCACACACCGCCAATTGTTCTGGCCGATCGGCTCCAAGTGCCTCTGCGACCGTTTGAGCAGTGAGTTCAAGAAGCGTTCGCTGCACGTCCTGAGGCGCCGGTACAGTAGTGAGGGCACTGAGATGTTGTTCAAGCCAGGTGGCGCTGAAGTAATCGGGCCCCGTGCTCTTGGGGGGTGTTAGAGAAAAGAACGGGTCGGCAAGGAGTCGGCTCATCAGGGGTGGGTCGATAGCGCCCGTCATGGCCCAGACACCGTCACGATCAAAGGGCGTCTGTTGGTGTCGCTGCGTCCAGAGATCCATAAGCGTGTTTCCCGGACCCGTATCAAAGCCAAGGACTGGCTCGGCGTCCGTCAAGAGCGAGACGTTGGCGATACCGCCGACGTTCAAGACCGCCAGCGCGCTCCCGGGTCTGCCGAACACGGCGCGATGAAAGCCGGGTGCCAGTGGTGCGCCCTGGCCGCCGGCGGCCATGTCTCGTCGACGGAAATCGGCCACGGTGGTAATGCCGGTCAATTCGGCGATCCGATTCGGATCCCCAATTTGCAGAGTAAACGGATGAGACCCCTCGGGATGGTGACGCAGGGTTTGACCATGGCTGCCAATAGCGCGCACCGATTGGCGATCAATCCCCGCTTCCTCAATCACTCGGAGTGCGGCCTCGGCAAAGCAGGATGCCAGCGCTTGATCAAGGATTCCCATTCTGGTGAGTTCTTCGCCTCCGGCGATCGTCAGCGCTTGGATCGCGGCCCGCGTGCTATCGCTGTAGGGGGCGAAGTGGGTGGCCACCAGTGTGGGTTTGCCCCCGGTGAACTCGATGACGACGGCATCGGTGCCATCAGCACTGGTACCTGACATCAGCCCGACGTAATAGTCGCCCGAGGTCACTGTCCGGACGACCCGCCTTGAACTGCGGCGCTGGCGAGGTTCTGGGTGTTTTTAAGCGATGCCAGTTGCTGTTCCGGGCGGGC
The DNA here is from genome assembly GCA_943787485.1 of uncultured Luminiphilus sp. Lineage (GTDB taxonomy): Bacteria > Pseudomonadota > Gammaproteobacteria > Pseudomonadales > Halieaceae > Luminiphilus. The sequence continues at coordinate 94,301 of CALSMP010000001.1, forward strand.
CACCGTCCGCATAAACCGGGGCAACTCGGAGTCGGGCAAAGACTTCGCTTTGGGCAGCGACTTGTGGACGCTGCGGGGATTGCGATGCACGCCGTTGACCAGAAATTCATAGTGTAGGTGGGGTCCCGTCGCCGATCCTGTCGATCCTACGGTGCCAATAACGTCTCCCTGTTTCACGCGCTCCCCGGTGTTAACCCGTCGCTTATGCAGATGCAGGTAGTGGGTTTTGTAGCTTTCGCCGTGCTGAATAAACACGTAGTTACCATTGGGTCGCGTGTAGCCGGCTTCAACCACCCGGCCGTCTCCGGCGGCGTAGACCGGGGTACCGGTAGGTGCAGCATAGTCGGTGCCCCGGTGCGGTCGTTTGGTCTTGTAAATGGGATGGAGTCGGTTTGGGTTAAAGTTGGAGCTCACCCGCGTGAAGTCGAGCGGAGCTTTCAGGAAGGCCTTGCGCATGCTGACGCCGGCTTCGTTGTAGTAATTTTTGTCGCCGTGGGTGTCGGTATAGCGGTAGGCCTGAAAGGTCTCGCCTTTATTGGTGAAAGCGGCGGCGATAATCTCTCCATCGGCGTATTTTTCGCCGTCGATCCACGCTTCCTCGTAGACCAATTCGATAGTGTCGCCGACCCGCGGGTCGAGGGCGAAGTCGATGACACCACCAAAAATACCGGCGAGATCCATGATCACTTTGTGCGACAGACCGGCGTCTTGTCCGGCGATAAAGAGGGAGGACTTGATGCGCATGGTGGCGCTTTGCTCGAACACCTCGGGTTCACGTACCGTCACATCGGTGCGATAGTGCTCGTCTTCGCGGGTGAAGGTCGACCATTTCAGGGCCGATTCCCGATGCCTGACACGATAGAGCCCACCCTGGGCCGAGGTCTGAAAGCTGATGGTTTCCCCCGGATAAATCTTGCGCAGGGCGTTGCCACCGTCGGCTTTGGTGACCTGATAAACATCGCGATCGGAAAATCCGGCTCGGGCAAAGATCAATGACAGGTTGTCACCGTTGCGCACAAGCTCCTCGTGCCACGGTTGCTCGCTTGGGACAGGGGGTTTAGTTTGCTCCTTGGAACTGGCAAGAGATGCGTCACTGAGCGCTGTCGGTGGGATTTCTGATGTGTTGTTGACGGCGGATGAGCTTCCGGTGAGATGTTCAGGTGTTGTCTCGCGATCATCGCCTCCCACGCCGAGTAATAGAGCCAGCGAGACGGCGACCACCGTCGCTGCCACCCATTGGTTCCGCCAGAACCGGCTGCGCAAAAACCCTAAAAGCGACACCTTGTTGGAGGCTTCGAACGGGGTCGCGCCTCTTGGGCGCACGTTGGGTCGGGATTTAAACAGTGCCATCACCCGGCTGAAATCGTCGCATGTGGTAGTGCATTATACGCGCAAGCGGCCGGGGCAGAATGGTCAAAATAAGGATTCAAACGGGCTGCTCTTTACTATAAGGGCATTTCTTCCTGACAAGGGCGTTTTTACGGTTGCTTACACCACACTGCTTATAGCAGTTTGGCCGACTCAGCGCCGGCAGCCTTGAAGCGGGGTTTTGACCCACAGAGCGGGCAACCTGTGGGCTTCTGAGCTACACTGCGCGTTTTGGCGATCAGTAGCTTAACCGTTATGTCCAGTGCGTTATTACAAGATCTGCGTGCCCGGGGTTTGGTGTTCCAAATTGCAGGGGAGGAGGCGTTCGAAGCCTGGCTCGAAGGCGGGTCTCGCACCCTGTACTGTGGCTTTGATCCGACGGCGGACAGTTTGCACATCGGGTCCCTGGTACCGCTGCTCATGCTCCGGCGGTTCCAGCTGGCGGGCCATCGACCGCTAGCGCTTGTGGGTGGGGCAACCGGGTTGATTGGGGATCCCAGTTTTAAAGCCGCTGAGCGCCAGCTGAATACTCTCGAGGTGGTAGAGGGCTGGGTCGACAAACTCAAAGCGCAGGTGAGTCAATTTATTGATTTCGAGGGCGAGCATCTACAGGACGGCACCGCGGCCCTGGTCGTCAATAACCTCGACTGGACCCAGGGTGTGGACGTGCTGACCTTCCTGCGGGATGTTGGCAAGCACTTTTCGATCAATGCCATGATCCAGAAAGAGTCAGTGAAGCAGCGTATTGAGCGCGAAGGTGCGGGCATCAGTTTTACCGAGTTCACCTATATGATCCTGCAGTCCTATGACTTCTCCGAACTGTATCGGCAATACGATTGCGGGCTGCAGATCGGTGGGTCGGATCAATGGGGCAACATCACCGGCGGAATTGACCTCACCCGACGTTTACACGGGGGCCAAACCTTTGGCCTGACAATGCCGCTGGTAACAAAGGCCGATGGCACCAAGTTTGGTAAAACCGAATCGGGGACGATTTGGCTCGATGCCGGAAAAACCTCGCCCTACGCGTTCTATCAATTCTGGTTGAACACGGCGGATGCGGACGTCTATCAATTTTTACGCTACTTCACGTTCCTCCCTGTCGACCAGATTGATCAGATCGAAGCGGATGACAAGGCGAGAGAAGGGCGGCCCGAAGCGCAGCGCATCCTCGCCAAGGAAGTGACAGCGCTGGTGCACGGCGTGGACGGACTTGCCGCAGCGCAGCGCATCACCGAGGCGCTTTTTGCCGGGGATGCTTCCGGGCTCGGCGCGGCCGACCTCGAGCAACTGGCACAGGATGGCTTGCCCACGTCGACCCTTGATCTCGGGCATGCGCCGCCTACCTTGAGCCAATTGCTCAGCGAGTCAGGTATGGTGTCGTCGGGCAAGCAGGTGAAGGACGCGTTGAAAAATAAGGCGGTCTTTATCAACGGCCACGCGGTGGAGGGCGAACCTTCGGTGGCGGTAAGCGAGTGCTTCTCGCGCGCAACAGCCTTGTATGATCGGTACTGGATCGTACGGCTTGGTAAAAAGAAGTACCATTTGTTTACCGTGGCCTGAGGTGAACAAACACCTTCCGGCGTGACGCCAAGATCTAACGCGTTTTTCATGGGGAACGTCATGACAGGGAATTTGCGGCTACGATGCTTTGAGATTACCGCCACGCTCGAGCCGGGTGCTCAGATCGAGCGTGGTAACTTCAGGCAGCTTTTTGATGTCATCACCTGAGTCTCGCGAGAACGCTTGCCCCAAAAACGCTTGTCCTGAAGACATAGCTACCTTCAACGGCCTGCATGAGGAACTTTTGACGGCCGCAGCGGTACTCGATGATCTCGATCCCGCGATAACTGTTTTTGGCAGCGCGCGCATCAAACCCCATGATTCGGAATATGCGCTAGCACGCGCGATTGGCCACGGCCTCGGATTAGCCAAAGTCCCTGTTATCACGGGGGGCGGGCCGGGCATCATGGAAGCCGCCAACCGCGGCGCCCAAGAAGCCGGTGGGCTTTCGGTGGGGCTCAAGATTTCACTGCCGAGAGAGCAGCAAGAGAATGCGTATCTGGATCGTCGCGCCGAGTTTCGTTACTTCATGTCGCGCAAGTTCATGTTGACGCGTTACAGCTATGGTTTTGTCGTGTTCCCTGGTGGCTTTGGTACCCTCGACGAGCTCTTTGAGTTGCTGGTGTTGTACAACACCGACCGCGCCGAGCGTCGTCCCATCGTCTTGGTGGGCACCACGTTCTGGCGAGACTTGCTCACCTGGATAATGGACTTTCAGGGCGGGCGCGAATTTATCGACTCCGATGACCTAGGTGAGCTCACCGTTATCGACCATCCCGAGGAGGCACTTGCTGTCCTGTTGGGCAGCGAGCGAGCCCGAGCTGCTAAGGAAAAAACGCTGCCTGCCTCTTACACGCAACCCTCGGGCGAGGGCGTGTAATGCTGCCCGCTATTTTTGGCCTTGCGGGGCCGGTGCTCACCGAGCAGGAGCGGGCACTGTTTCAGCGGGTTAATCCGTTGGGGTTCATTGTGTTCGCCCGCAATATCGAGAGCCGCAAGCAGCTTGGCGCGTTGACTCGAGAGCTGCGTGAGGTGACCGGTCGAGACAATCTGCCAATCCTGATCGATCAGGAGGGCGGGCGAGTGGCAAGGCTCGGTCCCCCTGAGTGGCTGTCCTGGCCTCCCGCGCAGGTGTTTGCCGAGGCTTATCGGCGGGATCCCGAGCGTGCTTGCCGCGCCACAGCGTGCAACTTTGAAGCCTTGGGTCTTGAGCTGGCCGAAATCGGCATAACCGTGGATTGTGCCCCCGTGCTCGATCTTCCCCAGCCCGGAGCTCACGACATCATCGGGGATCGTGCTTTTGGCAGCGATGTTGAGGCGATTATTGCGCTGGGCAGGGTCGCGCTTGAGGGACTTGCACGAGCCGGCATTGTCGGTGTGATCAAACATATTCCGGGGCACGGGCGGGCTGGGGCTGACAGCCACGTCGCCCTTCCTGAGGTGACAACAGGTCTTGATGAGCTGGCGCTAGACCTCGCGCCGTTCAAAGCTCTGGCTGATGCGCCCATGGCGATGACGGCACATATCCGTTACACCGCATGGGATCCGAAGCACTGCGCAACACTTTCACCGACCATTATCAAGGACATCATTCGCGGTGAGATCGGTTTTGACGGCCTTTTGATGTCTGATGACCTCGATATGAAAGCCCTCGAGGGCTCGGTACCGGCGCTGGGACGTGAGGCAATCTTGGCCGGTTGTGATGTCGCCCTCAATTGTTGGGGCAAGTTAGAGGATATGTGCGGTCTTGCGGAGCAGCTGCCCGCGGCAACGGATGAGTGTCGTCGGCGACTTGACGCAGCGATGGACTCGAGAGTCGCATTCTTGGGTTACCCCAACGAGTTAGCGCAGCGGCAACAGGCATTGCTTGCGGAGCGGGAACAGCTGCTTCGCGCGCTGCACAAGGTCTAGACAATCTTATTCGTGATTGAATTGTTAATTGAGCCGGTATTGACGTACTGTTTTGCAATCTAAGAACGAGAGTATGCGCGAGAGGTCAAGGATGCGTGTTGAAAGAAATTATCCCGTGGCGATAGGCGCGCTGATGATTGCCCTAGGGCTTGCGGGCTGTGCCGAGACGCCAACGTCGATGGCCCCATCGGTGGAGGTCACCCAGTGCATAGACCCCCGCCCCATGGTCTGCACCATGGAATACAGACCCGTGTGTGCCAGTTTAAAGGCTGGCGGCACGGCGACTTATCCGTCGGGCTGCAATGCCTGTGCTGATGTCGCGGTAGCGAGTTGGGTCGAATCCCCCTGTGAGGAAGAATAGATGTCGTTAACGAATCGAATCTTAGTTGCCATGGCCGCGGGGATCGTCCTGGGGTCAGGGATTGAATTATTGCTTGGCTCGCTATCACCCGAGAGCAGGGTCGCTGGTGTTATTAATGACTACCTGATTTTTGGTTTGTTTGACGTGCTTGGGCGGATCTTTATCGCCTCCCTGAAGCTGCTGGTGGTGCCCTTGGTTATGGTGTCACTCATTTGCGGCATGACGTCTTTGGGCAGCAGTGCGCGCATGGGTGCCATCGCTGGACGCACGATAGGCTTGTATCTCCTGACTACTTGTGTGGCGGTATCGTTGGGCCTGTTGGGTGCGACTCTGCTGGGCCCGGGCAACGGCCTGTCGATCGAGGCGGCGTCGGCGTATCAGGCGAAAACACCGCCGCCCCTGACCGATGTGTTGGTCAATATCTTCCCGTCAAATCCTTTTTCGGCGATGGCCAAGGGCGAGATGCTCCAGGTGATTGTCTTTGCGCTATTGGTGGGTTTTGCCCTCACCCGCGCGGGGGAGGCGGGCCAGCGCATCGCCAGCTGGTTTCGGGATATGGAAGTCGTGGTCATGAGGATGGTTGGCGTCATGATCGAGCTGGCCCCCTGGGGCGTTTTTGCGCTGCTGGTAAAACTGTTTGCCACCATGGGATTCAGCACCATTGCCAATTTGGCGGCGTATTTTCTGACCTTATCGGGGCTGCTTATTTTCCACGGTATTGTGGTGTATTCGCTGCTCTTGAAAACAACCACCGGACTCAACCCTGGATTGCTTCGCGCCAAGATGCGCCGGGTGTGGGCATTTGCTTTTTCTACGGCATCCTCCGGTGCAACCCTGCCGATTACTCTGCGCACGGTAGAAACCCGTTTGGGTGTGCCTAAAAGCGTTGCCGGTTTTGCCGTCCCGCTTGGTGCCACCATCAATATGGATGGCACTGCCATTATGCAGGGTGTCGCCACGGTGTTTATCGCTCAGGTGTATGGCATTGACCTTACCGGGTCACAGCTTCTGATGGTAATACTCACCGCGACCTTGGCGTCGATAGGCACCGCGGCAGTCCCGGGGGTTGGCTTGATTACGCTGTCATTGGTACTGACGCAAGCCGGGCTTCCGGTGGAGGGCATCGCGTTAATCATTGGTGTGGATCGCTTACTCGATATGATTCGAACGGCAGTCAATGTCACCGGTGACGCGACCGTTGCCACGATAGTCGCCTATAAAGAGGGGCAGCTCGACGTGGCTGTCTACAATGACCCCGATGCCGATCACGATGCCGATCAACCAGCGGCTAACGCAACGACTGGCTCACCAACCAGCCCAACAGAAAAGCCAGCCGTATCTATGGAGAAGTCATGACTCTTGCCGTCACCGTTGTACCGGTAACGCCCTACCAGCAAAATTGTTCGGTGGTGAAATGCGAAACCACAGGTAAAGCCGCCATAGTTGATCCGGGGGGTGATATCGATCGCATTCTCGCCGCGGTTGAAAAAATGGGGGCGACGGTTGAGAAGATTTTGTTGACTCACGGTCACATGGACCATTGCGCTGCCAGTGACGTCTTGCGGCAACAGTTGGGTGTGCCTATCGAAGGTCCGGAACAGGCGGACCGCTTCTGGATCGACAAGTTGCCCGAGTGGTGCCAAATGGCCAATTTCCCCCACGCGGATGCCTTCGAGCCCGATCGTTGGCTGAAGGACGGTGAGACGGTGACGGTGGGTGAGGCGACGCTGCAGGTGATCCATTGCCCCGGGCACACCCCCGGGCACGTGGTGTTTGTGCACGCGCCCCACAAGATTGCCTGGGTGGGGGATGTGATCTTCGCGGGCTCCATTGGGCGGACTGACTTCCCAATGGGGGATCACGACACCTTAATCAGTTCCATTCGTGACAAACTGTTTCCCCTTGGGGACGACATGCAGTTCATTCCCGGTCACGGCCCCAACTCGACCTTCGGTCGAGAGCGAGCATCCAACCCTTTTGTGGCCGATACCCGCTTCGGTTGATCGGTTCGGGAATTTTAGTCGGCCACAAAGCCTTCCCAGCTGGCCATGTAATCGATAAACGCCGGTCCGAGACCCTCCGCCTTCAGGTAGTCTCGCGACACGGGCAAATCACGCATGGCAAACCCCGCGTCGGCCATGGCTTGTTGGGGAAAGTCATGGTGAACAATCGCACCCCGGCCGACAATGACGAAATCGAGCCCTTTATCCAGTACTTCCTGACACTGGGCGGCGCTATACAATTTACCGGCGCCACCTAGAGCAACCCCGTCTCTGGGTAAGTCGGTAAAAATCTCAAGCAGAGATTGCCCGTTAAAGGCGTCCTCATGCGCGGGCTTGGTCACGTCCCACAAAGACATGTCGACATAGTCGACCCGCTGATCTACCAGTAGGGCGGCGGCGAGATCTTTGATCTCGGCGGTGTGGACCCCGAAGCGCTCGGGGGAGAGGCGAATACCGAGGCTGAAGGGTCGACCACAGCGGGCGTTAATACCCTCTATGATCTCAAACAAGATGCGCGCCCGGTTCTCGGGGTCGCCGCCATATCGGTCGTCTCGGCGGTTGTACCCGGGGCTCAAGAATTCGGACAGTAGGTAGCCGTGGGCACCGTGTAATTCCACGCCGTCAAAACCCGCTTGCTGGGCGCGCGCTGCGGCGCTGACGAAGTCGTCAATCAGTGTCTGAACCTGTTCGGTAGTCATGGCCTTGGCGCCGGTTTTTTCATCGTCGGAGGGGCATTGCGGGACACCATCGCAGTAGTCAGCTTGCGAGCGCATCCCGCTGTGCTGTAACTGAACAACGGCATGGCTGCCGTGCGCCTTGATGCCAGCAGCGAGTCGCGTCAGACCGGGGAGGTGGCGATCGTCGTGGGCACCAAGCTGACCGGGAAAGCCAACGCCGCTGTGCTGAACCGAGGCGGCACACGTCATCGTTAGGCCAAAGCCACCCTGTGCTCGCATACACAGCCAGTGATATTCGTCATCACCGAGCGTGCCATCGGTGGCGCTTTGCAGGTTGGTCAGGGGGGCCAGAACAAACCGATTGGCCAGAGTCGACCCGTTACCTAGGGTCAGTGGGTCAGCGAAAGAAGTCATCACTACAAGCTCGCGGGCGTTTAGAGGCCCGCGAGTTTATCAAACTTCTGGCTTAGCCAACCCGCGCCATGCTCAAGTTGACCCCTTTCACGCGGGTTTTTTTGAGATGCCTGAGAATTTGCTTGGGCATGCCCTCGGGCAGGTCGATGGTCGAGCACTCATCCAGAATATTGATGGTGCCGATGTAATCTCCTTCAATCCCCGCTTCATTGGCAATCGCGCCGACTAGCTCACCGGGTTTAACGCCATGCTTTCGACCCACAGAGACACGAAAGCGCTCCATGGGGACGTCAGGGTGATTCTTCAGAGGGCGCGCCTGCCCCAAGCTAGCTTCATCGTTTGATACTGAATTGCCCTGTAATGCCTGACGCCGCTCCCGCCGATTGGGCGGACGGCCATCGTTATCATTGATAGGGGCTTTGTCTTGGTTTGGAAATAGCGGCGTGACTTTTTTCGACTTGTTATCGTGTTTCGATTTGGCCTCTTGCCGTTCGGTTGATCTCGGCGCCTTTGTGGCGTTTGTGTTGGTCGGTTGAAGCAACCCCGCAAGGGCGATTGCAACCGCACGAGCACCCCCCTCAGTCTCTTTACAGAGCGTATCAACGAGCGCCGCCATCGCAGGATCCGCATCCTGAGCCAGGGCGGTCCGCACCGTATTGGCAAAGGCTTCGCGTCGCTTTTCGTCAATGGCTAACGGAGACGGCAGGCGTATCTCAGGAATCTCCTGGCGGGTCAGGCGTTCGATATTGCGGAGCATACGACGCTCCCTTGGCGCGACAAACAGGATAGCCTTGCCTTTACGACCTGCACGGCCGGTGCGACCAATGCGGTGTACGTAGGCCTCTTCGTCGAAGGGCACATCAAAATTAATGACATGACTGATGCGATTTACATCGAGCCCCCGCGCGGCGACATCGGTCGCAACGACAATATTGACCGCACCGGATTTAAGCTGCTCGATGGTGCGTACCCGGGCTTTTTGGTCCATATCGCCGTTGAGGGGCGCAGCCTGAAAGTCGCGTTGGCGCAGTAGCTCGGCGATGGCGGCAGTACTCTCGCGGGTGCGGGTAAACACAAGAACGCCATCGGTGTCCTCATAGGCGAGCAGGCGTGTGAGCGCTTCGACTTTACTAGCGCCTTGAGCCAGCCAATAGCACTGCTCGATATTTTCATTGGTGGTCGCTGCGGCGGCCACAGAGATTTCCCGTGCGTCCTTCAAATGTTTGTTGGCAATGGCACGTACCTTAGGAGGCATCGTGGCTGAGAACAGGGCAACCTGCCGCTTAGCCGGTGTCTTGGCAAGAATTGTATCGACGTCGTCGATAAACCCCATGCGTAGCATTTCGTCTGCTTCATCGAGAACGACGGTCTGTACGCCGCTGAAATCAGCACTGCCGCGCTCGAGGTGATCGAGCATGCGACCGGGGGTCGCGACAACGATATGCACGCCTTCTTTTAGGGAGCGCAGTTGCTGGCGCATATCGGCACCCCCGCAAAGCGCCGCGACCTTAAGGCCTTTCATGCCAGCGCCGTATTGCCGGAAGGCATCGCCTACCTGAAGCGCCAGCTCGCGGGTGGGGCATAACACCAACACCTGGGGTTTACGCTCGTTAAGTTGGAGGCGAGCAAGGGCAGGCAGTGCAAAGGCAGCGGTTTTGCCGGTACCGGTTTGGGCCAGCCCCACGATGTCATGGCCTGCAAGTAACAGGGGAATCGTAGCCGTTTGTATAGGCGTTGACGTGTCGTAGCCGCGTCGCGTCAGGTTTTCAAGCAAAAGATCGGGCAGGCCCAGCGTCGAAAAGAGTCGCGGGAGGGTATCGGTCGATGACATGGTGGAGTTCCTCTGGAAGGAGCGCCACACTACGCGCTGTACAGGGGATAAACAACTGAATTAAGGGGGCTTATTGCCATTAATGACAGTGATCCCTGCCCGCCTGATCCCGCGGGAAGCTAGCTTTATTGCGGCACTCGCGTGGTAACTGGATAGGGTTCGCCGGCGAAAACGGTGGCAATAACGTTAATGCTCCGAAGCGCGTCATTTGGGACCGTGAGCGGATCGCCATCGAGCACGGCGAAGTCGGCAATTTTGCCAGCGCGGATCGAGCCGAGGTTATCTTCCTTACCGAGGATCCAGGCGGCATCGATGGTTACTGCGCGTAACGCTGCTCCCCGCGATAGCGCTTCGCTTGCGATTCCTTGCTCCCCGCCGATGGTCTCGCGAGCACTGGCCGCCCACATCAAGGTTAGCGGTGACAGCGGTGCCATGGGGCTGTCGGAGTGTAAACCAACCGGAATACCGGCTCGCTCCAAGCTACCAAGTCGCACCATCTGTTCCGCCCGATCGGGGCCGAGCCACGTCTCGGCATACAGTTCGGAGAGAATATAGTGGTAATACGGATTGGCGGAAACGAGCGCACCTAGCGCTTTCAGTTGCCGCGTTTGATCCTCGGTGCTGTAAGCAAAGTGTTCGAGGGTCATTCGGTGGTCGGCGCGCGGGGATTCGGTCAACAACTGGTCGAGTAGCTCGATAAACCAACTCGTGGCGGCATCACCGTTCGCATGGGCGTGCAGCTGAAAACCCGCGTTCCAAAATGTGCGCGCATAGTCAGCGGTGATATCACGGGGTGCCATCCATACGCCGTCATGGCCATCGAGATAACCCGGCGGACCAAACTGACTGAGGCCTGAGAAAATGGCGCCATCGAGCATCAGTTTGAAATGGTTGCCCACGCTGACACGATCGCTGTTTTGATTTTGCCATGTGCGGACCTGGGCGAGCGCCTCCTCAGGACCCACGCCGCGATTGATAAAATCGAGAATGACGGGGGTCAGAATAATGCGCGCTGGAACAGGATGGGCCTCGGCGACGGCCCTTATCCCCGCCATTTCCTGTTCCGGGTTTCCGAATATACCCGTGCCCATATCGAGCGCGGTGGTCACGCCACTTTGATGCATCATGGCCAAAAAGTTTTGCATCCCATTGCCATAGCGCGCGGGCTCGAAAAGGAATTGAAAAGATGGAAGCACTGCTTTTAGCCCGTTTTCATAAAAATGGCCGCGCTCCCACGAAGCGTCATGGGCTTGTGCCGCGTCTTCCGCGGTCACGCCGAGCATGTTCCATGCGGCATCGTTGCCGATGACCTCGTGAAAGGACCGATGCCAGATGATGACCGGCTGTTCGCCAAACCAGTCGTTGAGATCCTCTCGCCATATTTCTCCGTGCCACAGCGGGTGATAACCCCAGGCGATGAAGGGCACGGCGGTGTCAGTGTGCGCGGCGGCAAGCGCTGTGAGTTGTTGTCTGTATGCCTCGGGGGTTTTTGCGCCGGGAAATTCTCCGGTGGGCAGGGACCAGTCGTCGGGAGCGAGAAAGGGAAACTGGGTGAGCACCGCCGGCAATGAGGGGTGTACGTGGGGATCAATAAAGCCGGGGACTAATATCCGGTCTTCGAACTGACGATCAATGTGTCCACCTTTGATCCGAAGGACCGGGGCGAGGGACTCAATATCTCCCACCGCAACGATGCGACCATTCTCTACTGCCACTGCAGTGGCAGTAGGCATTGCGGGTTCGAGGGTGCGGATCAATTGGGCGGTGTAGACGGTGACGGCGGCAGCGGCCGGTAGCGCGACAAGAGATCCTACGCAGAGCGCAGCAAGGGATCGAAACAGCATAGCGAATATCCGCAGTCAGGCGTGGCTGCAGTGTTACTTATTGAATGGTTTTTATCCAGTCACCGATGCGAGGCTCGCCGCTTGGGTAGTAGCCATTGATAAGTCGCAGCTGATCCTCGGCATCGGGGATACGGGCGCTTGAAGACAAACTGTTCATAGTTGCGCCCCGCGGGACTTGCACGTAGCGAAGCGTGCGGCTTTCGCCTTTGACTTTTTCTCGCGCGACCAGGGGTCTAAAGCTTTCAATGATTGTCATCAAACGCGCATCCGCCGTGGCGAGATCGGGCGCTTCACCGGTGAAAAGAAAGCGATAGCGATGATCGATGACCGCCAGGCGCTTGCTGATTCCCGAGCCGCTGGCGATGGCGGTGCTGCCTTCTAGCCCAAACTGATCAAGTTCGGCTTGATTGGAAAGTTCGCCGCTCGCTTGACTCGTCAAAAAGTCGCTCGGTGTGACGGCCGGGTCCACCTTCGATAGGGACAGCGTCACTTTTTCCGTGCCGTCTGCTGAGGTGGCAACGATAGATCGAGATCCCTGCTGCACGGTCCAGCCTTCGGGATAGCGAAACGAGAAGTCGAGTTTGTTGTGGTAAAAGCGGTTGGGCTCGGCCTGTGCCTGGGCGCTGGCGCCAAACACCAGACCCTCCACCTGGGAGCGGAATGCGCCGGGTAACTCCGGGTCCTCGGGCTGATTATCCAAATCTAGACTGTTCGCCGTTTTGATGACCGTTTGCAGGCGAAGGTCATTGCGAGGATGACTGGCATATAAGCCGTGATAGGTGCCGGTCGGTTTGCCCGAGGACTTCGCCTGAACCCGCCGGTACATTTCTTGATCCTTCAGGACGCCAATGACTGACAGCAAGGCGTCAGCCTCGTAGCCGCTTTTGTGCATAAATTCGGCACCGGCTGCATCCGCTTCGAGTTCCATATCGCGGCCGAAGCCGCTGATGACCTCGGCGCCCACCATGCGCGCCGCGTCATAAATATCGCCGCTTCCCGTCAAGATGTACGCCGTTGTCGCAAGAATAGTGGATGTCGTCGATTGGGTTTTCCGACGGCTGTGATGCCGTTCGGTAATGTGACCAATCTCGTGGGCAATCACGCCGGCCAGTTCGGCTTCGGTTTCCAGGTAGGCGAGAAGCCCGCGATTAATATAAATGTAGCCGCCGGGTAGTGCGAAGGCGTTGATGTCCGGGGAATCCAACACGGTGAAGGAAAACGGGGTATCGGGCATCGACGAGTTGGCCACGAGCTCTTGGCCAATCCTATTAATGTAGGCCGCTAGCTCGGGGTCGTCATAGATCCCAATCGCTTCAATCATCTCCCGATGTTCTTCCGGGGTGTCGTCGGGTAAATCAACCTGTCTGCCCCCGACCGTGACGGTGGGAGAGGCTGCGTGGCTGGACAACGACATCAGTAGTATCAGGATGGCCGTGACACGGCAGCTGAGAAACTTTTTTGGTGTAACCATATCTTCGCGCTCAGCGAGTCGCAGAGAGGTATTGAAGCAGTTGATCCCCCAGGCTGTCGCAAGCAGTCCCCTGAACCGGCGCGATAATGGGGATAGGGACAACAACTGCCGGCATATAGCTCTGGCCGCTGGTGTTGGTGCTGATCCGGCCGACTTCGGTCTGATCGGTGAAATCCCAGATTGTGGCTTCATACTCCGAGGCGTTCCCCCAGGTACCAAAGCCAAAGCAACCCGCGCCACCGGGGCCTACACCGCAGGTCATAGAGCCTGAGCTATTGGTTTCGATGGTCGAGCCATCAATCCAAATCATGTATTCCAGTTTGATATTGCTAAATTGGTTGGCGACCGGTTCTTGTGCCATAAGGCGATCAATATCCTGCGGCCCTAGCGGCGCGGTACGGGGCTCAAACCAGGGATACATCATGTTGATGAACTCGAGTTCGTGTAACACCGTGATGGAGTTGTCACCCCGACGAATATGATCACCAATACATTCGATGAAATCGAACTCGGTCTCGTAATCAGGTGCGTGACGTCGACCCAGTATCACTACCGATGAATCACCAATGCCCTCGGTGGGCTCTAAAAATGTCATCTCATCGACCGTGGCGGTAACGCATCCTTGCAGTAATCCCAATAGCATCAGGGCGGCGACGGTCAGACCCCATCGAGCTTGGCCAGCTAGCCAGACAACGCCGTGTGAGCCCGCGATAGTCATGTTGATGTAGTCCCCTCGTCGTCGGCTGTCGACTCGTCAACAGTTGATGACTCCTCACTAGTTGATGACTCCTCACTAGTTGATGACTCCTCACTAGTTGATGACTCCTCAACGCTGGCAGTCACCGGAGCAGGCAGCTCGGTGATGGTGTTACGGGTATCTAGCCACTCAGCGACGGCGGGCACGCGATGGAATGAGGTGGCGAAGTTGGCACCGGCATCGCGCAGCGCCACAACGGCTGCTAAGTTGACCGCTTCTTCGTCGGATTGCAGAAAGGCGGTCGGTGTCTTGCCGTAGGCACTCAAGGTCCAATCCGCCAGACTTTGATTGGGGTTGTAAGTCAGCTCGCCATTACCGTGATCGTGAATGGCGTCCATCGTGACCAAACGAAACCGATACTTCATCCAAATCTCGTAGACCTTGACATTAGTATGGAGGGGAATCGTGTATTGGAGATCTTCGACGTAGGGAATGATCACGGCGTCAACCTCATCCTCCACCGCATGCAGGGCGTCGTGGCTATCGATATGAACGACCTCGGTAAACATACCGGTAAACAAGGTGTCCCAGAACTCGACCTGGGCAGAACCTGTTTTAACCAGCCAGTCAGTTTCCTCGCGTCCAGCCGCTTCGTCGTAAATTTCATGGGTTTTGAAGCTTTCGGTGTACACCACGCCCAACGTAAGCGGCGTCTTCTCCATTAACGGCGGGGGGAAATTGCCCTGTACCACCACTTGTTTCGCACCACAGGCGGCGAGCACCAGACCCAGCAGTAGTGCAAAGCCGATGCGAATGAGGCGATTAGGGCCTGAAATCATTGAGTCCAACGAAGGTGCCACCATTTCGATAAGTCAGTTCTCGCATCAGTGTAGCAAAACGAACCCCGGTAGTTTGTAGTTGGGGGGGGGCGAATAAACTGGACAGGAAACCCGACAGCGTGAATTCGCACCCGTCTTTCGCCACCAAAATTGTCGGCATTCAGCTGATCTACCGTCTGTACCACCCTTCGGATGGATTCACCGGTGAATTCGTCACCAAACACGTAGATAGAAATCTTTTTATTGGGATCATAGAAAGTCCGCACCGCCGCGGTAATGCCTTCCACCGGCGAGCTGTTGGAGAACACATTCCAGTTGGCAAGGTTTCGCAATATGAGGTCTCGGCGTGCCGGCGTGTCCGGTATCCACTGGCTCCGATAGCGAGAAAACAGATAGTTCCCCATGTCGTTGAGCACTTGAATTCCCTTCACTTCAGGGTAGATGTTAAGTGTGGCTTCCATTTCCAAGAGCATGCGCTCCCAAGCATAGGAAAACATGGAGCCCGACGTGTCGATGATGAATATGATGTACTCGCTATCGACCGGGATACCTCCAATCAATTGATTCTTCTTTTCGCTATTGATGCCCAGCAGGCGCTTTTCCTCTTCGCTCAACTGCTGTCGGGCGATCGCAAGCTGCTGCTGAACAATACTGTTGGTGTTGCGGGTCGTTTCGAGGGCGTCATAGCGCGACTGGGCTTTTGCCAGAGCCCCTTGCAGAATCGCGATGCGCTCCTTGTACTGCGAAATTTGTTCGCGCTTGGCATCAAGCTCCCTATTCAAAATAGTAGTTTCACCGCGAATTTCGAATAGCTGCTCGGTAAGTTCCGCGACCTTACCGTCTGCCTGCACCGTGGATTGTTCAAGAATCTGCGGCTGCACGGTTTTGGTAATCATCAACAGTAGAATCACTGCGCCAAAGCCACAGCAAATAACGTCCAGGAAGGAGATTGAAAATTCGGGGGCGCCCCGTCGCTGCTTCATGGCCAGTCCTTTGAGGGCGACATAAACGAGCCCCCCGTCACTTGCGCCAATTGCCAGAACTCGGACGCCGCCATCGGGTCACCCTCCATGGGTGCGAGAATAATATTGACCGGCACGCCCGGCGGCAGCCGCCTGACCGCGCCGCGGAATAATTCCAGGCGATCGCGTCCCGAGATCGTGGTTTTGCGCGGCGGCGCATCACCCTGAGTGGGCAGCCCGTCGGTGATGAGAAAAATGTTATCGGGGCTTCCCGGTAGAGCGGTGACCGCATCGAAGGCCTTATGCAGGCTTGTGCCACCCGAGGGCAACCGCTCGCGCAGGGCATCGGTCGCGGCTTTCAGCACCTTGGCGTCAGCGACTTCAAGCCAGGCGTTTTGCTTGTCAGAGAGGACCGGCTGGGCTTCGGTGTTAAACGCGATAATCTGGAACTGTGCGTTAATTGGCAGCTGTGCAGTAAGCCAGTCCACCGTGTTGAGGGTTCGGGTCCACTTGGGTGCTGCCCGCTGCAGGTCTTCTTGCATGTTGCGCAACCGAATGACATTGACGATCGTGTCGGCGAGCATGCTGGCCGAGGCGTCGACCAAAATCACGATACGATTACCGCCGAGATTCAAGCCGGTGAGGTATTGTCGGTTGCCTTCACCGATGTATTCGCGCGCGCTACGGCCGGCTTCGGCTTCCGCCGCTTCCTTCAGTTTTTCGACCCGCTCCTCGAGCCGGTTGATTTCGGCTTTTAGCGCATCAACATCTTGATCTTCGCTCAGCCCGCTCTCTTCAAGTGATGCAATCAGAGCTTCATAGTTATCGAGCTCCTCAGTGACACGTGTCGCCAAGCCTTGAGCTTCCACGATGTTTAAATCGCTGCTAGTGATGGCATTACGCAACCGTACTAGCCCCGCTTGGCCTTCGCGAATATCCTCTTCCAGCAAATCAATTTCGGCGAAGACCTCCGCGTTGATGGTCCGGCTTTCAACCTCCATGGAGTGATCGATAATAAGAAAGACCAGCACCACCGCGCCGAAGCCACAGGACATAATGTCGAGAAAACTGAGGTTAAACGTGGATGCTTGTCGTTTACGTCGGGCCAACCATCACTCCTCAACGGCGATGAGTTGTGTGTGAAAGCCCAGATCGTCGGCGATCACGTCGCCAGCGCATAACACCTGTCCCGCATCGGCGGGGCGGCCGTTAACGGTCAGGTCCCGGGGCACTGGACCCGCGAGCACCAAGCCCTGATCTATATCGGTAAGGACTATCCCCCGGCCTGATAGGGCCGCATTTGACAGCGGTTTGGCAACGCCGGCGCTCAGCCAGTGGCTGGGTCTTTGGCCAGCCTGCTGCTCGGGAGTAGGTGGTTGAGGGTTCTGATCTGTGAGCGATGACGCTGACTGTGGATCTCTTGGAACCCGGCGCTGAAGGGTGAGGTTGTCGGGTGATTGCTTAAGTTGCGCTATGAACTGAAGCGCGGTCGCTGCAAGCGTCGAGTTGTCAATCCTGTTTGCCGCTCGGCCGGTGGCAAGCCCAGGCAGTCGATCCAGTGGCGCTTCGAGCAGTAGCGGAGACTCAGCGTCCAAAAGCGGTGCCAGGGCCTGCGTGTAGGCCGCGCCAATGCTGGCAAGATCGTCTTGGGTCACGCGGGCGTCGTAGCCATTAATGCCCACGTGCGCTTCGCCGCGCTCTTCAAGGGTGGTTAGCGCGTCGGGTAGTTGGTCATAAAGCGCCTGCTCGGTCTCGGCAGATCGCAGCGGATCAAAGCGAGTCTGCGCAACGAATGCGCCGGCGATCACGGTTGCCAGTCGATCCTGAAGGGCGAGCAAGCCCTCGCCCGGGAGCGCCTGTGATCCCGACACCACGACCTGCGCGCCTTCGCTATCGAAGCGGGTCACCAAGGATTGATGTAATTGCAGCTCGACATGAAAGCCCTGCTCCAAGTGGCTTGCACTCGCCAGCAGTGCCGACCGGTGGACCAAGCCGGCTACGGAGAAGGGGAGGTGTTCAATGATGCCGAGAAGCAGCGAGAGTTGATCCCGTGACAAACTCCCCGACACCGCTAGTAGCACGCTGTCTGGGCGACCCGCGGCCTCATAAAGTTCTTGCAAATGTTGATGAGCCAGGTCGGCGGTATGTCGCGCCTTACCCAGTGCGGGAGACAGTGGGGCTGTACCGAGCTGGGACCAAAAGCGGGTATTCACCTCCCGCGGCGTTCGACGCTGGGTGCGCAGTGCCGGGAGCCCAAAGCGTAACCGCGATCCATCAAACCACGCGTAGCCCGGGGACGCTATTTCATCATCACCGTGCCAAATTTTGAGGGCGGTGTCGTGTAAATCGAGAACCGCTGTCATGCGCGTGGCACAGCCAAATGACGCAGGAGTTTGCGATCGATATAGCGCTGGGTACTGAGCACCAGTCGCTCCTGGGAGAGTTGCAGTTGATGCAGGGCGAACATGATGATGATTGAGAGAACCAGCGCCACAAAGGTACTGTTGAAAGCGACGCCCAGGCTCACGGTAACCCCCGAAATATCACCTTCAACCGCTTTATAGGCTTGCCCCAAAGCGTCGCCAATGCCTCTTACCGTTCCGATAAATCCGATCGACGGAATGGCCCAGGAAATATAGCGCACCATCGAGAGCTCCGAGTCCAGTCGGTCGGCTTCGATATCACATTGTTCACGCACCGATTCCGACACCGCGGGAATGGATTGCGTGGTGGCAAAGCGCTGCAGCGCATTCATCAGCGCGCGCGGAAGCAGGAAGTCCTGCTCTTCTTCGGGCAACGCTTCCAGAGCCCGAGCGTATTCACGGGAATCCTGTGGCAGCAAGCTGGTGCCCGTGGGGACGTCCATCAGGTTGCGTCCCAGCATGCGCTGCTCCTGGCGCGTGCGGTGCGCCTTGAGGCCCATGATCGCCAGTGCCCACAACAGCAAGATGAAGCACGCCTCCTGTTCGAAATCCCGAATCACAATGGCCAGGGTGCGCTGGGCCTCAACGGCCTCACCCGCTGCCTGCAGCGCCGCCTGCGCGGCGAGCTGGGCCTCCGCGGTCGGGCGGATCAGGCCAATGTAGATGCCGTGCACCACGATGACCGCGAGCAGCAGTGCGAAGACCTGATAAAGAAATTCGTTGTTAATTCGCCATGGCATGGTGGGCATCCTGTTTAAATATCAACCGGAAAAGACACGGAACTGTCCTCGGAAATGGTCTCGCTCGGCACATAATCAAGCGTTGGCTTTGCCGTTGGGGTAACCTCAAGGGGCGCTTCATCGGCTCTTTGCTGCTCGGCTTTTTGTTCAGACACAGCGCCTTGCCCAGCCACAGCGCCTTGCTCAGCCACGGTATCTTGTACAGTGGCGGCGTCGACCGGTGCCTGCGAAGGCACCGCCTCCTGCGCGGGTAAGCCCGGAGTGAACAGGGTTGTGCTGATAGCAACACCTACGCCCAATACAACACGTCGGCAAACGCCGGTCGCGGTATACGTGTATTGAAGCTTTTTAATGATGTGCCTTCCCCGCTTATTCAGCATAGCGCGCAATCCGAAAACCCAAGTCATCTCTGCCCGCGGCGCCATAATCACGGTAGGTTAATCGCAATTCAGCGAGTCGGCTCAAGGCCCAGCTAGCACCTCTTACGGTGTAGTTATCGCCGTTCATTGCGCCCAACGGATCGGTGGTCAATTCGGCATTGGCAGAGGGAATGACATACACGTCGTGGACCCATTCCGCCACGTTACCCCCCATATCGTACAGGCCGCGATGGTTTGGCGGAAAGCTTGCCACGGGCGCCGCCACGATGTGGCCATCGGCATAGCCGTTCAGAATTCGACCGGTAACCAGCGCAGAGGTGTTATCGGCCACGTTGACGACCGGTGCATTGGGCGGAAAGTCTTCACCCCAAGCGAACTTACGATAACCCTCGCCCTCCACTCTAGCGGCATAGGACCACTCGGCTTCACTCGGTAGGCGATAGCCAGTGCTCGAAGCATTGTAGCCGCGGATAATGCCCTCATTTTCCCGATAGAACGGTGTCAGCCCCTCTTTGGCGCTGAGCCAGTTACAAAACCGCGCCGCTTGCTGCCAGCTCACCCCGGCGACGGGCTGGTGCTCCCGATTCAGGCTGTTGCCTTCGATTTGTCCGCTGCTGTGCCCTTCAAGATATTGGCGGAATTGGGCGTTGGTGGTCTCGGTTGTTGCCAGATAAAACGCGCGCTCGAGTTTGACCGGATGTAATACCT
The DNA here is from genome assembly GCA_943787485.1 of uncultured Luminiphilus sp. GTDB lineage: Bacteria > Pseudomonadota > Gammaproteobacteria > Pseudomonadales > Halieaceae > Luminiphilus. The sequence goes on from CALSMP010000001.1 coordinate 114,493, forward strand.
CGTTAGAGCGACGCCCCGGTTCGCGCCGGGATGCCCCCATGGAAAACTCATTCATGGGCGATGCAATCGGATCGATCAGCAGGAGGGTCTGGCCCAAGGCGGTAACGATCTCGGGCTTGATGGCCGCCTTGCGAGCTTCCGCTTCGGTAAGCAGCGTGACAGTCACAATCTGACGCAGGCCTTCCCGCGGCGTCACCTGCAGGCGTTGACTGGCATAGCCTGTCGCGCGCACCTCCAAGCGCTGTTCAACAGCGGGGAGGGCGAGGGTTTGATCACCTCGCCCCATCGCGGCACCGTTAATGACCAGTTCGGCTTCCGGCGGTGCTAACCGAAATTCCACGTCGCCAAGGCGGGGGGTCAAGGTCACTTCCCGCGTAGAGGATTCCCCTCGCGCCAAGGCCAGCGTCAACCGCCTGCGCTGATAGCCGGATTTGGTTAATTGAATGGTGTGGCTTTGATCGGGTGCCAGTTCAACCTCAAGCGGCGTACGGCCCTCGAACACGCCGTCGATGGCCACGGCGGCACCCGTTGGCGTCGAGGTGAGGGTTAACACGCCAGCAGAGGGTTTAAGATCGACGGGCCCTATCTCTTGAGGGACGCCTGCGACCACTGACAGCTCGATCACTTCATCCACATAGCCATTGGCGCGAATAATGAGTTGACGCTCGCCACTCATGATGGGGATCACCGCGCCTACGTCGCCAAGAGGTTCATCTTCTAACCACACCGTGGCGTCTGACGGATTGGCATCGACCACGATATCGGCCCAATCGGGAGCCATATCGAACAACAGGGTTTGCTCAATGTCGCGCCCGGTAATGTCGATCGTGGCGGTTCGTTGTTGGAACCGTGGCAGGGTCAAGGTCAGGGTTGCTGTGCCTGCGGGTAGGGACAAACGCTTTAGCGGCGTTGTGCCTATTGTGATCCCATCGAGGTCGGCCTCGGCCCCCGGCGGCGTTGAGTTAATCGTGACCCAGCCGGGCTTGATCGCCGGGCTCACCTCGAGGCGCTGGCTCTCGGCATCACTCACGCTGATCATGTCCTGATACGTTTCGTAGCCAGGCACCGTTACCGTCAGTTCATACTCCCCCGAGCGAAGTAAAAACCGCGGTCCGATAGGGATGACCAAGCCCGAGATCTGAACCTCGGCGGGCCCTACCGCGTCGACCACAATATCGAGGGAGCGCGCGGTCAGCAGAAAAAACAGCCCGTAAAGAACGATCAGACCGCCCAGCGCACCTAAAAACCACGGCCATTTTGCTTGCTGTTGTCCGGAGCTGGCAGTGCTCAGGGGTTCAAATACCGCGGCGCTCAGCGGTGCGTCTTGCCCGCTGGGGGTGCTATCGGTGGCGGGCGGCGGACTAAAGCCGCCGGCCGAGAGAGGTTTGTCGTCGTCGTTCATCGCTCTTAAATACCTTCGGTACAGCGCACATCGACTTGCGCTGCTTCCCCCGGCTTCACCCTAAAGGAAACTCGCACATCACGGAAACCCGTGCGTACTCCAAGAGCGACATAGTCACCGGGGCGCAGGGTGAGGGTTTGTGCTGCGAGCGGGCCGAGGCGCTTGACCCGCAATAAAGTCACGTCGGTAAGGCCATCGGAGGTCAGCGTGACTTGCACCGGGGTGCGGGCATATTCAAGCGCGGTCGCGACCTCGTCGATCTGTTGGGTCAGCATAGGCCCGGCATCAGCGATGGCCTTGGCCTGTTGTAGAGTCGCTTCGGCCTCGACAAGAATCCGTGCGTCGACTAAACGTTCTTGCTCAGACAAGATGGTGGTCAGGGCAGTGGCCAGTTCGGCTCGGGGTTGAGTCCGGGCGATGCCCTCTTGGGCAAACACCAGCGTTGAATCTGTTGTGAGGGCCTGTTGATAAAGTGCTAGCGCCCCTTGCCAGTCCTCGCTGGCTTCTTTATCCGCGCCCTCCCGCGCCAGCCTCCGGAGAGTGGCCGCGGTCTTGGCGTCAGCGAGTTCGGCTAAGGCTACTTGTACTTCAGCTGAGCTGGGCCGCAGCGTGCCGGCGCGCCGAAAAGCGGCGTCGGCGTCGCTAAAGTTCTCGCGATCAAGGGCGTCGTAGCCAGCGGTCATGGCCTGCTGAAAGCGCTGGTCAGCCTGTTGCTGTTGGTAGTCTTTGAGCGCCTGCGCAGCCCGTTTATGAGCGGAGTCCGCGGCGAGAGCCGTTTGGGCGGCGGCGATGGCGTCGGCCAGCTTGTTACTCTCAGCTGCCAGCGAAGCCGCCGCTAATGCCTCGTTGACCGTGGGTATAGCGGCTACCCGGTCGCTGAGGACGTCTCGATCAAGGTCTCCGGGCGATAACAATACCAGTCGCTCTAAGGCAGTTTGAGCTTCGGCTTGTTTCCCCGCCTCAACGGCCGCTAAGATTTCCGCGCGCGCGGCGGCGATGCGGGTCGGCACGCTGTCCTCGAGTGCCACCAGAGCATCACCTGCGTCCAGATAGGCGGTTGCCGCTGCGGTAAAGTCGCCACGGCGATAGGCCTCATCCCCTGCCAACGCGGCGTCGACAGCGGCTTGATAAGTGTCGGGCGCCCAGACCTCGACGCCGAGATCTCGCAGTATTTCCTGCAACTCCAATACCCGCTGCAAGGCATCCTGTGCGGCTTTACGCAATTGCTGACGCTGCGCCTCCGCAAAGGGGCTGCGATCACTGCTCGGTCCCCCGGAGACGTTATTGCCGGTTGAAAGCGCTGCAGGTGAGCCCGTCTCATTGGAGGAAGTGGTTGGGTTATAGGCGTCTGCGCGCGGATCACCGACCAGTCGGGGCAGGATCACGAACACAGCGATGGCGACGACAATTAAGCCGGCGATCGCGGGGATTAACCAGGGCGGGCGCGGCGTGTTTTGTTGTGTCTCGGCAGCTACCTCCGGTTGAGGTGAGAAGGCCGCGGGGGTTAAGGGCTGTTCGGGTCGGTCGCTCAAGGATCGCGTGTCCTGAAAATCAGTCAATGGTCAGCGGGCAGTGTACCCCGCCATTGGGGCCCGCGTTACTGCCCGGAGTCCAGACCCGATGCAGGGCTACTCGTGTTGTCTGCCTCGCGCGCGTCCTGCAGTTCACCCATCTCGGTGGCGTAGAGATCAGCCATGAGCTCGCGCCACTGGGCGTACTGGTCCTCGGCGCTTCCCGACAGACGCACGGTCCGATCCTCGAGTTCAATGACTCTGGGAGTAATCTCAGCTTGCAACGACTGACCGAGCTCTTCAATCGCCAGCGAGTGAATGCTCGATTCTGCGCGTTTCTCGAGACCGCTCTTCAGTAAATAGCCACCCCCCGCAATCCCCACCGCGCCAGCGGTGCGCGCGTAGCTACTGCTTGACCCTTGGGCTGCGATTCCTGCCACGACGGCGGCGGCACCCGCGATAAGTCGCGCGTTGGCCTCTTGCTGTAATTCACGCTGAGCAATCACCTCTTCGTAACTGAGCTTGCGCCATTCCTGATAGGGCGTGTACATCTCTTCGGAAAAGCCGTCATAGTGACCTTGAAGGGTATCCACAAACACGTAGTTTCTCAGTCGGAGATTGCGAACCCGCTCCAGCATAGGGTCAGACTCTGCGGGCAATCGCTTTAACCGGTACTGGCCGTCGTCTTCTTGCAGGTAATCCGTGAACGCATCGGCGGCGAAGGCTCTCGCAAAGCGTAACTCCGCGACCTGCCGAATCGTCACGCGTTGCTTAGATGAACTACTGTTGAACTGCTGAAGCATGTCGTTGGCGATGAGTCGATACACCAGTAAGAAGGGATCTTGCTGGCTGGTGGCACGCTGATCGTAGGCGTACCGGCTGGTGGTGCCCTCATAGGTCTTGTCTACCCAAATCTCCCCCGTGGCGTCGGTAACCTTTACCGCCAGCGCCAGCCGCTCACCGTCGCTGTGAACAACCCGGCCGGTCACCAGCAGGTCGGTGAATTGGCTCTCATCGGGTACGACACGCACCGCGCCCCAAGCCCCGACACCCTCGAGGACCTCTGCTAGCTCTCGGGCAATAAAGGTCGCCTCTGCTCGGCGGATTTCGGGATAAACCTGCTCATCATCCTGCAGGTCGTCGATGCCCGGATCAAAAATAGCGACCCCCACATCGAGAACTTCGTTTTCAGGAACGATCTGCTGGGGTTGATCAAGAGCCGGTACCGAGGTGCTTTTTACTGTTTGACTAACACAGCCAACCAGCGTCATGGCGCCGATGAGTAGGGTGAGAGCGCGTATCATGACTCGGGGATCTCCAGGCCCTTGTATTTTCGGTATTCATTCCACAGACGCTCGCGCACAGCGGGGTCGGGTTCGCGCATGGCGGCCTCGCGCAGCTGGCGCGCGACCACGTCGTCGTTGCTGCCATCCGGTATGTCCTCAGGCGCTTTGTAAATAGCGGGATTATCAGGAGGCGCACCGCCGCCTCGTGAGGCGCCGCCCATGCCTCCACCGGTTGATCCGCCACCGCCCATCGCGACGTCGTCGTTATACGGGCTTCGGCCGCTGGTCCCGGCACCCGCAGGTTCAGGTTGCTCGCGCTCGGCGCTTCTGTCGGCGCGCTCGCGAGCCTCTTCACGCTGTCGCTGTTGCTCTTCCAAAATCATCGCGTCGAAATCGCTTGTGCTCTGTTCGAGCTGGCGATCGAGAATCGCCACCTGCTCGGCCGTCGTTAAAATGTCTGATCCGGTGGCGACGCCCTCCATCCCGCCCTGGGCGCGTGTGCCTGGTTCGACACTGCCGCTCGCTCCGGTCGCTGCTGCAGGGTCGGCGCCGCCGTTGGTTCCTGCGTCGCCCCCGGCGTCAGCCATGTCGCCCATGCCGTCGGCGCCCTGACCACCGCCGTAACTTTCATCGAAGGTCGGCAATTCATCGCGCATATCCGGGAGTGCATCGGCGCCTGCGATGTCGCCAAAGCCTGGCTCGGCGCTGTTACCCGTTGATTCTCCCGTGCCCGCGTCACCACTGTCGCCGGTCGTGGCTTCGGCGGGTGAGGCGGCGTCGCCTTCACTGCCAGGGCCGTCGTTTGCGCCCGGTGTCCCCGCACTGGCGGAGGGCGAGGGGAACCCGCCGCCGCTTGGCATGCTCGGCGCACCTGCTGACCCGCCCGACGGGCTCGCGGAACCACCCGAACTTGACGACGAACTGGATTGGCTACTCGGTGAGGAACTGCTGGTGCTACTCGAGGACGACGATGAGGAAGACGAAGAGGAAGACGAAGAGGACGAGCTCGAGGGGGTCGACGGTGGCGTTGGCACACTGGGTGTCGTGGGTGTGCTCGCACTCGGGCAGCCCGATAGCATCAGTAGAGCACCCGACACCGCGGTCCCTCGGATCAGTCCCATCACAATAGCATTACGCACACTGGGTTTCCTTTTTTCATCTTGGGCCAAGATCATAGCTTAGGGCTCCCAGGCATCGGCATCAAAGGACCACAGCAGTCCCTGACTCGCAATCGGTTGTGATCCATCAAACCCCGGCCGAAACCGCGTGTCCTTGAGGGTGCGAACCAGTCGCCGAAGAATTTTGTCGTCCTCCAGCTCGGGCCGCGCGACTTCTTCGAAATCCTTTACGCGCCCGGTCTCAGTCACGCTGAATGAGACCGTGAGCGGTCCGTGGTCACCCTCGGCGTAGGGAGGCAACGAGTCAAGCCCGTCAACAGCGGGCAGGGGCACTGGTTGGGCAAAAAATTGCACCATAAGTTCCGGCCGTTCCGCTTCGTCAATCAAGGACATGGCTGTGGCGTAGTGGATTTCGGCCTCTGAATACTTGCCAAACCACTGTGCCCAATCCCCGAGGGCGGCAGTGTCCTCGACTTTCTGTTCGATGGCCAGGTCGTTAGCTTCATTGAGTTCAATAAGGGCATTGATGACCGCGACTCCGCGCTTGTACGTGGTGCTTGTCAGCGCTGCCAATTGGGCGTCGCTGTCCTTGGAGGCTTTGTAGTGGGGAAATCCACGATGGCCCGCGAGCAGGTACTGGGACGTCAGCATGCCCATAAGAGGCCGGCGCAACTCAGGCGAGGCATTGCCGTAGAGCTCGATCATGTCGGTGAGTGCCAGTCGGTAGAGATCCCAGGTGACCATCAGCCGGCCTGGCAGGGTTTCTGGATCGCCAACACGCATCAGAAACGCCTCCTGTTGCCACTTGGCTTGTCGCATGAGCGCTTCAGCAGATTCCGACCGGCTAGAGAGTGCCCGCCGCTCTACCCGATACAGGTAGCGCTGTCGCTCGTCCACCAAATCAAACTGGCCTATCGCCATATGGCTGCGAATTTCACTGCGGAGCAACGCAATCTGTTCACCCGAATACAGCCCACTGTTGACCCTGGCGATGTGTGCGCCGCGTTTAAACACGTCGATCGCCTCCTCGTGCCGGTTCAACTGCTGCAAGGCGGCCCCCAGACCCAACAGCTGTTCGGTCATCCCGGGCGCATAGGCACCACCTAGTCGTTCCTGCGTGGCAATGGCGTTACGGTATTCGAGTACCAGCGACGATTCGGGCGCAGGCTCGGGAGCGGCGCGTTGATCCAAGGTGTTCCTCAAATCGATCACCATGGCCTCGGCGGTCTCCGAGGCTTGCTGGTCGGGCGCCGATATCCCTGGGTCTTGCTCGGGTTGGGCAGAGGCGGACAAAGCAGCGCAACAGAACACACACGAGATCCATCCCAGAAACGGGTGGTGAGCTCTCCGTGGCGTGTTCTCGTGCATATCAACAACCTCAAGTCGCAGGCGGCGATGCACCAGTATAGCCACTAGTTGACCCAGTAGACCAAGGAGTTCTCGTGGGATAAGGGATCTGCTTACTATATGATGTCGCGTCTCGCACAGAAAGCCGGTTGGCGAGTGCCCGTCGAGGTAGCGGCAATGGCGAGGCCTCCAGAGCCGCCAGTGTTTGGGGGCTTCCAGACCGGTTTCAGTGAACAAGCGGATGGTGATCAGTGGGACAATTTGAGCAGGACACGGCAGTCGTAAAAATAGCGGACAACCGTTGGACGGCGACCTGTCAGCGGGGTTGGCGGATCGGTTCGACGATGAACGGCGGCTATGTGCTAGCGCTGATCGCGCGTGCCTTGCGCGAGGCGTTGCCGCATCGCGATCCCCTGTCGATCAATGCGTTTTATTTTGCCCCATGCGTGTTGGGGGAGTGTGAAATTGTTGTGGAGATTTTGAAGGAGAATCGAGGCACCAGTTTCGGCTCGGCCAGTCTCTATCAAGAGGGGGAGCTGAAGGTGCGGGCCACGGCGGCATATACCGACTGTGATCGTCTGCAGGGAGAGACCTGGCTCAACAATACCTCACCCGAGGTTCCCCCCTTTGAGGACAGCGCCCATACCAGTGCGCACTCCTTGGAGATCCATGATCGGGTCGACATGCGCTTGGTCGAAGGACAGGGGGTGTTCACCGGCGAACCGCCCTCGCAATCCGGGGAGTTTGTAGCTTGGCTAGCGCATCGCGATGGCGCTCCCAGCGACACCATTGATCTGGCCATGTGGGCGGACATTATGCCGCCACCCCCTTTTACCCTGTTCGGCCCCTTTGGCTGGGTGCCGACCATCGAGCTCACCGTGCAATGTCGTGCGAAGCCCGCCCCCGGCCCGCTGGTGGGCAGGCTGACCTCCCGGCATTTGACCAACGGTATTATCGAGTCCGATAGCGACCTCTGGGACAGTGAGGGACAGCTTGTTGGGCTTGCCCGTCAAACCATGAAGGTTAAGCTACCCACTCCGTCCTGAGCCTGGGGGGCTTTCAACAGTCGTCAAAAGCCGTCGGCAACAGCGGTGCTGGCCGCCGTTAGGATCGTGGGTCTCAACACAACCGGGTTCAAAGATCTTCAGTGGAGGAGGCCCGCTCTACCACAGCAATGGTTCCCTCGCGCCGTGGGTCGACGCCGCCCAAGTAGCCCTCCGCCGGCGAGCGCACAACGACGCTGAGCCCCGAGTTCTCTCCGGCCGATTCTTTCACCTCGAACCCGCGCTGGCGCATGCCCTCAACAACGACGGTGTCCGCTCGTTCTGACTCAATTCGCACGGTGTCACCGCGAGCAACCACATTAGGGAGATCTACCGCTTCCTGGGGCGTCAGACCCCAATCGAGCACGCCGACGATCGTCTTCAGGGTGTAAGCCAGGATTGAATTGCCCCCGGGGGAGCCGGTAGCCATCAAAAAGCCACCGTTCTCGTCGAGTACCACCGTGGGTGACATCGACGAGCGCGGGTACTTTCCCGGCGCTGCGTGATTGGCGACAAGGTTGCCCTCGCCATCGAAAGGATCCCGTGCAAAGTCGGTTAGCTGATTGTTGAGAAACATCCCGCCCGCCATGCGTGCGGAACCAAAAATACTCTCGACGCTGGCGGTCATCGAGACCACGTTACCGGCGTGATCAACCACGACAAAATGCGTTGTGCCGGCCCGGTCATCGGTGGTATCGGCACCGTAGTTGGCCCGAGCGGTTGTTGCGGGTTCGAAAGCCCAAGGATCCCCCGCGGTCACCTTCGGTTTCGCTTGCTTGGGGTCGATTAATGTGGCGCGGGTCTTCAAATAGCGTTTATCCAACAGGCCCCTGAGTGGTACCGAAACGGCCTGAGCGTCGGCAACATAGCGATCGCGATCTGCATAAGCCAGGCGTTGGGCCTCGATGATCAGCGCCCAGTCTTCGAGTCGATCCCCCGAGGGAAAAGCGGTTTGCTCCAACAGACCCAACATCATGCCTATCCCGACCCAGGAAGACGCTGGGGGCGGCCCGCACACCTGTCGACGGCGGTAGTCGATGCAAAGCGGGCTTCGCTTCATGGCCTTGTAGCCGGCCAAGTCCGCCAAATTCAGGCTGCCGGGGCGAGGTGGCGCCGCGGCGGCGGCGACCATGGCTTCTGCTAGTGCCCCGCGATAAAAACTGGCGGGGTCCTTGGCAATGATGTCGAGAGTCTCGGCGTAGGTTGGGTTGAGTAGGCGGGGTACGCGGCGTGCCGTCGCTCCTATAAAAGTAATGGTAGGCATCCATTGGGCCCTCCTCGGGGGTCAATGGGATGAGTCGACCGCCGTAGCGGCTGACGAAGCTGGCGAGCCGGGGAGAGACGTCGAAGCCCTCAAGCGCCAGGGTTCTGGCGGGGGTCAAACAGGGATGACCAGGGGAGGGCGCCGTGTTCCTCGTGGGCCAGCGTTAGCAGTGCAACAACCCCGGGGACACCAATCGAGAGACCGCTATTTTTTGCCGCCAAAAACGGCAAAGGCTCGCCGTCTGCGGTAAGAAAGAGGGAGGGTGATGCGCCGGCGGGGGCGGTCTCCCGACCATCGTAGACCGATACTTCTCCACTGTCGGCGTCGAGGTGGACCAAGAACCCGCCACCCCCCGAGCCCCGAGCTTTGTGGTTCAACCAAGCTTAGCGTCGCCTCGATCGCCACCGCGGCGTCGACCGCCGAGCCGCCTTGCTGCAGCACCCACTCCCCCGCGCGGGTGGCGTGGGGATTGGCGGTGACCACCATAGCCTGGGCCATCGCCGGTTTTTGCGAGTGCTGCGGGTGTTGCGCCAAAGGTCAGTGAGCTACTCAGCAGTGCAGCAATGCATCCCAGCCACAAAAGCATCGCGCCCAGGGTGGAGCGAGGGGTTGGTGCGGTGAACACTCGGTAGGTCATCGAAGAATTGCCTCTGGTTAAGAATTAAGGAGGTAAAGAACAAGGAGGTAAAGATAGCGTCCTTAGTAGGCCACGAAGCCCCCAGGGAGCCGCATGTCAGCGTAGCCCTCACGCCACTGGCCGTTCATCCGAATGGAAATGACCCGCCCCAGACTTTCTGTGGTGGGCGTCAGCGCATGGCCTTTGGCTTTCAATAGGCCGAGCGTATCGGCACTGATCCCCGATTCGACGGCGACCTCATCGGGCATCCACTGATGGTGCACCCGTGGCGCGGCGATGGCCTCAGATGCGTTCAGTCCGAACACAATCGTATTCAATACTGTCTGCAACACGCTGGTGATAATCACTGAACCACCGGGGCTACCTGTTGCCAGTAGAGGCCTTCCGTCCTTGAGCACCAGGGTGGGCGACATAGAGGATAAGGGTCTGCGGCCCGGTGCAACGGCATTGGCCTCGCCTTGAATGAGACCATAGGCGTTGGGGAAGCCAGGTCGTGCAGCAAAATCATCCATCTCGTTGTTCATCAAAATACCGGTTCCAGGAATCACGATGTGTGACCCGTAACTAAAGTTTAGGGTGTAAGTGTTGGACACAACATTTCCCGCGCTGTCGGCCACGCTGAAGTGCGTTGTTTGTTTGCTTTCCTCAAGCCCCGGATTACCCGGGCCAATCTGACTCGAGGGCGTCGCCCGTTGACTGTCAATGAGTAGCCTTCGTTCATCCGCATAGGATTCGCTAATGAGCGCTTTGGCAGGGATGGGGGTTTGATCCGGATCCCCCAAATGCTTGCTTCGATCGGCGTATGCGAGCTTCATGCTTTCGATCAAGTGATGCAAATATGCGGCCGAGTTGTGGCCCATCGCCTCAAGGGGGTAGGGAGCTAACAAATTCAGCATCTGTACCAGATGGATTCCACCCGATGAGGGCGGTGGTGCAGATATGATCTCATGGCCTCGAAACCAGCCTCTGATGGGTGTGCGCTCGACGGGTTGATAGGCAGCGAGGTCTTGTCGCGAGATGAGGCCGCCGTTTGCCGCCATGTCATCGGCAATCATGGCGGCAGTCTCGCCGCCGTAAAAACCGTCTTTTCCGTTGGCTTGAATCCGTCGTAGGGTGGCGGCGAGTTCGGGTTGCTTGAAGAGGCTGCCCACGGGCGCGATGCTGCCATCGGCTGCAAAAAATACCGTGCGTGTTGGCGGGTATTTTGTGAGCTGTTCAGCCGCGCCCAGTACATCCGCGTACAGGTCAACCGTCATCGGGAAACCCTGCTCGGCCAAATCGATGGCCGGTTGGATGACTTGCTCAAGCGGCAGTGAGCCGTAGGTATCAAGGGCATACAACAGTCCCGCGACGGTACCCGGAACCCCCGAGGCGGCGTGGCTGAAGTACGCCATCTCCTCGTTGACCGAGCCATCGTCATTCAAATACATGTCGCGGGAAGCGCGCGCTGGGGCGATTTCGCGATAGTCGATAAAGACCTGACGATTCTCCTTTGCCAGGTGGATCAGCATAAAGCCACCGCCACCAATGTTGCCCGCACGGGGTAACGTGACAGCGAGGGCGAAGCCGGTCGCCACCGCCGCATCTATGGCATTGCCCCCGGCCTGGAGCATGCTGAGCCCGGCCTGGCTCGCGAGTCGCTCGGGTCCGACGACCATATTGCCAGCGGCAATCTCGGGGATAAAACGCGAGCCCAGATCAATGAGGGCAGGCGTGACGGGCGGGTTTTCGGCGGTCGCTGATTGGGCAGGGCTCTGGGGCAATAGCACCAGAAGTAAAATCCCAAGTCCCAGGCGCCAACAGTACGGCGATCGATCGCTGCGAAAATGGCGAGAGACAAAACGGGTTTGGCTCGGTGAGGTCATAGGGGGGTGAACTCGTCTTGCTTTGGGCCGCAAAAATACCGCGCCTTGGGTGCTGACGCTAGCCTCTCTCCAGAGTTTGTCTGAGATATCCGCAGAGTAGGCGTGCAGCGCGCGCTTGGGGTGTGCGTTAAGACCAGCACCACCTTTACTCGCAAGCCGCGGTAAACTAGACCCAAGCGCAACGACGGGGGCACCCGCAGATGAACTACGAAGATCATCGACGACAATATCTATTGGGCGGACTCCACCGGAGCATGCTGCCGGAGTCACCTCTTGATCTGTTCGAACAGTGGCAGCAGCAGGCTATTGATGCGGGGCTGAAGGATCCCACTGCGGTAGCGCTGGCGACCGCTGATCCGTCGGGCGGGCTTTGGCAACGCTTGGTGTTGCTCAAGGGGGTTTCCGACGGCGGGTTTGTTTTTTACACCAACTACCAGAGCAACAAAGCCATGGCCTTGGCGGCAGAGCCCAGGGCCTCTATGTTGTTTCCTTGGAATGAACTTGATCGACAGGTGATTGTAGCGGGCCGTGTTGCAGCGATTGGTGCCGAGGAGAGCGATGCGTATTTTGCGAGCCGACCGCGAGACAGTCAGTTGGGCGCCTGGGCGTCGAGTCAGAGTCAGCCCATCGATAATCGCGCCGCGCTGGAGGCGCAGTACGCGGCGGTGGCGGACCGCTTTGCGGGCGCGGACATTCCGCGGCCACCGCATTGGGGAGGGTATCGATTACACCCTGAAACCATTGAGTTTTGGCAGGGGGGTGAGCATCGTTTGCACGATCGTTTTCGTTACACGCGCCAAAGTGCCGCCTGGTCGGTAAGTCGCTTGCAGCCCTAGTGCTTGCCCCTAACAGCCCTTTCGTTATTGGGCCTGGCGGGTGAAGTAATGGGGGAGAGCGGGCAATCCCAGCAAGTGCCTGCGGATTAAATCCAGCGCCACGGCGGCGACCAACTGCTGAAAAAGTGTTCGCGACCCCGGTATTTGCGCGCAGTGTGCCCGCAGATCTTCCCGTGTTCCCCAGGCCAACCACACGGTTCCGACTGGCTTGTCCTCCGTTCCACCGTCGGGGCCGGCAATTCCTGATACCGCCACACCGATGTCGGCCCCGGATTGATCGAGGGCACCTAGGACCATCTGGCGGACCACCGCTTCGCTCACCGCCCCCGATTCTTCAAGCACCTGATGGCTGACAGCGAGCAGGGATTGTTTCGCTTCGTTGGCGTAGGTCACGAAACCCGTGCCAAACACCGTCGAGGATCCGGGCTCTCGGGTGATCATCGAGGCAATCAGGCCCCCGGTGCAGGATTCGGCAGTGGTCAGGGTTTTGCGCTGGCGCCTCAACGCATCCTGCACGACCTGCGCTAATTGTGTTTCTCCCTCACCGAGAATGTGGTCGCCAAACTTGGCCTCGAGCAACTCATAGGCGCGGGTTTGATCGGGCACCTCATGGGCGTGGGCAACCGTCAGCTTCAGCTCCAGCTGCGGCATGCCAGCCCGAAATCCAAGATTGACCGTTGTGGGCCATTGATCCCCTAGCTCCTTCGCCCACTGCTGAATGGTGGACTCCCCCACGCCGAAGGTTTGAACGCGCCGGATGTAAGCCGGGGCGCCACCCAGCGTCGCCGTCAGGGAGTCGGCGACCGCGGGTAGCATGGCGGCAAGCTCGGAGGGCACGCCCGGGGTCGTGAGGAGCAGGCAGTTGTTGAGGGTCAGGGCAAATCCCACCGCGCTCCCCACGGGGTTGTCGATGAGGGTGGCACCGGTTGGCAGCCAAGCTTGTTTCATGTTGGCAGGATTGGCGCGAATGCGCCGTCGTTCGCACCAAGCCTCCACGTGAGCGCGAGCCTTGGGGTGCTCTACTAGCGGCGCTGCGCAAAGGTCCGCGACAATACTGGCGGTTAGATCATCGTCGGTTGGCCCCAAGCCCCCGTTAATGATGATGGCCCGGTGGTCCTGACTGAGTCGTGTGATGGCTGTTCGTAGCGCCTCGGGATCATCGCCCACGGTGCACTTTTCGGCCACGAGAATACCTTGCGACAGGAGATGTCGGGCGATAAGCGCCGAGTTACTGTCCACCGTGTCCCCGGTCATGAGTTCGTGGCCCGTGAGTAAGAGGGCGATCGCCGGTGATGACATCCTGATTTCCTAGGTTAGGGGGCACAAGGATAACCACATATACCCCGCGAGGGACATGGTGACCTTTAGCCGCTAAGTATTCTATAAGGAAATAAAAAACGATTATTTATAATTTTAGACGTTGCGCTGTAAGGTTCTTGCCCATCACTTTCTCGACCTTCAGGACACTCTGCTGGCGATGGCAACTGGCACAACAACTTCCTTGACGAGGCCTCCGGTTGCGGATTTCGGGCTGACTGATTACCCCGCCACTCCTGGGGTCCAACCTGATTCCGCGACCCGCAGCGCCGAACTCGACACATTTTCTGACTTTGCGCACCGGCTTTTACCGGAAGCTAACCGCGCGCTCGCCGCGGCCGACCCTACCACCGCCATCGACTGGTCAATTCAATTGGCCGCAGCCTTGGCTGGACTGGAGCAGCCGCTGGCGGATTCGGAGCTTGACGGTCGCGCCTTGCCTATCGTGATGTCCACCAGTATGGGCGTTAATGCTGCTGTGATGTTACACGCGGTGACCGCGCAATTACCGGGGATTCCCGTGGTATGGGTCGATACAGGATTTAATGTGGCGGAGGCCTACCGTGTTGCCGACCAACTTGAGCGTGACCTCAAGCTCAATTTAAAAGTGTATAGCCCGAGGATGACATCGGAACGCATCCGCTCCCTTGCTGGTGGCATACCGCTTCCTGAAGAAGCCGACGAGCATCGGCGATTCACCCAACTCGTTAAGCTAGAGCCCTTCGATCGGGCAATTAAAGAATTGTGCCCCAGAGTGTGGCTGACAGGCATCCGGCGCGAGGAAACCGCACACCGTCGGACGCTCGATAAAGTTACCTTCGATGCCAGAGGTCTGATCAAAGTAGCCCCCTTCTTTGACGCTACCGAACAGGACCTTGAGGACTACCGACGGCGCTATTCGCTACCCAGTACGCTGCGCTATTTCGATCCGACTAAAGTGCATGAGGGTCGGGAGTGCGGTCTGCACACTCAGTCCACAGCTGCCTAGGAGCTTTTAAAACTCAGCGTGTTAACAGTCGGCGTGGCTGTTTAAAAATCGGCGTGGCTGTTTAAAAATCGGCGTGGCCGGGGGTTCGCGGGAAGGGAATGACGTCGCGCACATTTTCCATGCCGGTGATGTACGCCAACAGTCGTTCAAAGCCGAGGCCAAACCCCGCATGCGGCACCGTGCCATAGCGGCGAAGGTCGCGGTACCACCAAAGGTCGTCGCGCAGCTGATCGTCCATGCGCGCATCGAGCACATCCAGACGCTCCTCGCGCTGGGAGCCGCCGATGATTTCGCCAATACCGGGAGCGAGCACATCCATGGCGGCAACCGTTTTGCCGTCGTCGTTGAGGCGCATGTAGAACGCTTTGATTTCTTTGGGGTAGTCGGTGACGACCACGGGACGACCGACATGGGTCTCAGCCAAGTAACGCTCGTGTTCTGATGCGAGATCCATGCCCCAGCTCACTGGGAATTCAAAGGATTGGCCACAGCCCTCCAAAATAGCAATGGCCTCGCTGTAGCTCAGACGCTCGAAGTTGGCATTCACGATACCCTCGAGGCGTGTGATAACCGTCTCATCAATGCGCTGCCGAAAAAACGCCATGTCCTCGCCGCAGCGGTTAAGCACTCTCGGCCATAACCGCGCGTAAAAAGCCGCTCTGCCAATGTGGCATTGTCGCTGAGATCGGCGAAGGCAATCTCCGGCTCTACCATCCAGAACTCGGCCAAATGCCGTGAAGTGTGTGAGTTTTCCGCACGGAAGGTCGGGCCGAAGGTGTATACCTTGCCCATGGACAAGGCAGTGCGACTCGACGGCGAGCTGGCCGGAGACCGTGAGGAAGGAGTCCCGGCCAAAAAAAATCCTGGCTCGAATCCACCGAGCCATCAGGTCGTCTGGGTAGGTTGGCAAAATCGAGGGTGCTGACCTTGAACAGCTCACCGGCACCCTCACAATCGCTGGCGGTAATGATGGGCGTATTGACCCAGTAAAAACCCCTCGCGATCGAAAAAACGGTGAATTGCCGAGGCCAACACGTGGCGCAACCCGGGTGATTGCCCCAAAGGTGTTGGTGCGGGTGCGGAGATGTGCCTGGGTTCGAAGATACTCAAAGCTGTGCCGCTTTTTAGCGATAGGGTAGCTTTCGGGGTCATCCACCGTGCCCACAACCACAACCTGTGACGCTTGAATCTCAACCGCCTGCCCCTTGCCCTCAGAGGCGACTAGCTCACCGCTGACTTCAACGGCGCAGCCCGTACTCAAGCCCAACACTTCTTGCTCGTAGTTTGACAGCGTATTGGGCACAACCGCTTGGATGGGGTCAAAGCAGGTGCCGTCATGAATGGCTAAGAAAGAAATCCCCGCTTTTGAATCCCGTTTGCTTCGAAGCCAGCCTTTGACGGTGACGGTCTCACCGAGAGCTGCATCGGGTTGGAATAAGGTGTTGATCGATTTCCACTCAGACATCGGATTCAGGGTTCTCTTTGGCGGGTTTCAGGCCACAGTTTTCGGTCAGTCTAAATTGCACCTGATGGTCGGCGCCGGGCACTGCGCCCGCGTAGTCAACCTCTACCTGCTGGTTAAGTTGGAAGCGACGTGTGGTAGAGGTCAGGCTGGCGGTCCATTTGTCAAAACTGAACTTTTCGGGGTCGTGCCGGAGGTCGACTAAACCCTCGAGCCCCGTAGCGCTCAAGCGTACGGTAAAACCAGCGCTGGTGATGTGGCATACCGTGCCTTCAAAACGTGAGTTACCCGCGGCGTTCAATCTTTCGAGGTAGTTATGGGCCAGCCACCGCTCGGCCGCCTGACTTGCCTCGCGGCTGCGAGCGATCTTTTCACTGGTTTTGCTTAGCGACTCCCCCGCTACTTTGTCGGCGGTTTCTTTTGCCAGTACGGCTTTAATTTGGCGGTGCGCCATGAAGTCGAAATACTTGCGCAAGGGTGACGTGGCGTTAGTGTAAGCGGGAAGCGCCATGCCCATATGCTCTCTGGATTGAACGCTAAAAGCGGCGCGGGTCAGCATTCGATTTACCATGCTTCGCAGAGGCTGGTCATGTGGTTGGCCAAGCGCGGTGAGGATTTGCCTATAGCCTGCCACTGTGTCCAGTGGTGTGTTCACCAGGTCCGGCTGATAACGCGACAAAAAGTCCTTCGCTTCATCGAGCCGGTCTTTGCGAAATCCCGAGTGAACCACAAAGGGTCCGGTCGCGCTGGCGTCGGTTAGCAGCAGCGCAGCGCATCGATTGGTTGCAATCATGCACTCTTCTACCAGGTGCTGTGACGCGAGCTTTTCTCCCTGCTCGATGGTTTCAATTTGCTTTGCATCATTAAGCTGCCAGCGGTATTCCTGGCGGTCTTCCATGACCAGCTCGTGTTCTTCCCGGTACCGACGAAGCGCCCGATAAGCCTGAACCAATGCCTCGAGGGGGTTTGACCAGGCGATGAGCTCGTCGTTGTGACCGGTCACATAGCGATCGACAGCTGCATAGGTTAATTTGGCACGGGATCTGATGGTGCCTTTGACAAACTCGTACTCAGAGACACAGCCGTTGTCACTGACCATCATCTTGCACACAAGCGCCGGCCGGGTGGCTTCTTCGCTGAGCGCGCAGAGGTCTCGGCTGATTGTCTCGGGTAACATCGGGATGGCGTCGCCGTGGAAATAAACTGAGGTGCCCCTCGCGAGCAAGGCGGCCTCGGCCTCGGGACAGCCCTCTAGGTAAGCGGTAGGGTCCGCAATCGCCACGTAAAGCGTCCAGCCTTCACTCGTGACCTCGGCGTACAGCGCATCGTCTATATCCACGGTGCGCGCTGAGTCAATCGACACGAAGGCGAGGTGTGTTAAATCGACCCGATCCGCTTCCTCAAGAGGGCGCTGGCTGGCAGCGTAGTCCGCTAGCATTTTGGCCTCTTTGTCAGGCCACTCCCAGGGAATTCCAACCCGCGTCGCGCAGTATCGATTCTCTATGCCGGGGGTTTGTGTATTGCCCAGCAGCTGTAAGACCTTGGCGGAGGGTTTGCCATCTTTGATGGGGTGTCGCAGCAGGGCGCACTCGACAAAATCCCCGGCCTTGGCACCATTTCGAGCGTGTGGGGGAATAAACAGCCATCGACTGAGGTTGTGTAAATCGGGCTCGACAAACACCGCCTTGCCCTTGGTAATCACCTTGCCGACGAAACGGTCGAGCGGTGACTCGATCAGTCGTTCGATTTCAGCGACCGTCCGGCCTTCTTTTGCTTTTCCCTTGCCTTTGCCATCTTTTGCTGGCGCCGGTCGAATACAAATGCCTACGCGATCACCGGGCAGCACCTTTAGCATTTCGTCTGGGGGGATAAAAATTTCCCGCCCGTCATCGACGACAGCAAATCCGTAGCGGTTTTGCGTACCTTTGACGGTCGCCTCAGCGTGCTCTTTCTGGGATTCAATTTTCTGTTTGAGCCCCTGCAACTGAGCCATTGCATCGTTGTTCAGCATGGCTGATCGGAACTCCTGACAACACGTTAGCTGCGAGACACTTGGTGCAATAGCCCAAGCCAATCTCATCAATTTGGGATCGACATGCTAGCGAAAAACCACTCGGCTGTCAGCGAGAAGTTGCCGTGGATGCGAGATTTTGCAACTTGCATTGACAGCGGAGAAAGGGAGGGGTTTACTGTCAATGAGCCGAAAATAAGTGAGTAGGACGAACGTTGTTGACGAACCGAGCTAATCCAGCAGGATTTTCGCCGACAAGCAACACGCCACAGCACCTCCCGAGCGCCTCGGGGAGGAACGTCCAGTCGGCGCTGCCTTTTTTGAAGTATCCATCCGTTTGTTATCAATCCAGAGGTCTTGTTTATGGAAGCTAGCGCTGCCGTTCGCCTTGATATGCCAGCCGCAAACCCCGCAAACAAAAAAATCTATGTGCTGGACACCAATGTCTTGTTACATGACCCGACAGCTGTCGCTGCCTTCGCTGAGCACCAAGTGGTGATCCCGATGACGGTGCTGGAGGAACTTGATCACATTAAAGATCGACGGGATAAGACCGTCAGCCGTGAAGCACGCATCGCCATTCAGATGATTGATAAGGTCGTTGGATCCTCAGGCCCGACTGAAATTCAATCGGGTGTCGAAATTCCTGGCTCCAACCTACAGGGGCCTCTTGGCACCTTGGCCATTTACCCGGATCAGTTGTTACAGGATGCCGGCGAGATTCCGTTTCTTGATGCCACCCAGGATCAAGCCAACGATAACCGCATCATCAATGTCGCGCTCAGGCTCCAAGCAGAGCACGCCGAGTCGGTGGTTTGTCTGGTGACCAAAGACATCAATATGCGTATCAAGGCCAAGGGGTCGGGCCTCAATCATGTCGAAGACTATCTCCACGATCGTGTGCTGGACGACATCGATCTATTGGCGACCGGTTATGTCCATGTCGAAGGTGATTTTTGGGCCACGGTATCCGAGGTGGACACCGTCAGAGAGGACAACGTTACCTTGCATCGCATCCCCAGGGCGGTGCTTCCGGCAAGCTATCCGAACCAATTTGTCTACGACGATCAGGATTTTCTCGCGTACGTTAAACGTCTCGACGAGGACTATGTGTACCTGCGCGTCGACAGTCGAGACAACTTATTCAACCAGCGATTTTGGGGGCTGGCGCCGCGGAATCTTGAGCAGGCCATGGCCATGCGATTGCTCGACGACGACGATATCGATATGACCGTTATGACGGGGCCTGCAGGGTCGGGTAAAACCTTATTGGCTCTGGCTTATGGCTTGCATGCCATCCTGGAGCAAAAGAAATATTCGAAACTTATCGTTGCGCGGTCAACGCCGCCAATTGCCGAGGACATCGGCTTTTTACCTGGTACTGAAGAAGAGAAAATGGCCCCTTGGTTGGCGGCGTTTGATGATAATTTGGAAATTCTCCATGGGGGTGATGAATGTGCGGGCGGTAGCATTGATTACGTCAAGGAGCGGGCCAATATTCAGTTTAAATCGCTGAATTTTATGCGCGGTAGATCCTTCAATAACGCGTACATCGTTATTGATGAGGCGCAGGGCCTGACGCAGTTTCAGCTGAAATCGATCATCAGTCGCGTCGGCGCGGATTCCAAGATTGTGGTGCTTGGGAATCTCGCTCAGATAGACAACAAGTACATCTCGCCACTTACTTCGGGCTTGACCTACCTCGTTGAACGCGTAAAAGCCTACCCCCACGCGGGAATCATGTTTATTAACGGAATTGTGCGGTCACGCTTAGCTGCCTTTGCCGAAGAAAATCTGTAGACAGGCGTAATCACCGCGAGCTGCACCCGCTGACTAGCCTGCTAGTCAGCAAGGCTGGCATTGACTTTAATAGTGCCGCCCGAATCCTTAGACCAGTTTAAGTTCGGTTGGGTTGTCAGCATGACCACGGTCGAGCCGAGAAAAAAACGTCCCACCTCATCGCCTGCGGAGAAGACCGGCCCGTCGTTGTTTGCCCAAACCCGCTCCCGAATGGCGCCGGGCGCGGGGCTCTCGACACCGCCCCAAACTGTCTCGATCCCCGCGACGATAATGGCCCCCACCAACACCAGTACCACCGGCCCCTCGGCGGTGGTGAAGTAGCACACCAGCCGCTCGTTACGCGCAAAGAGTTTATCGACTCCTGCTGTGGTCGCCTCGTTAACCGCGAATAAATCGCCTGGCACGTAGCGGGTCCACTGAAGCTGTCCTGAGATGGGCATATGGATGCGGTGATAATCCCGCGGTGACAAATACACGGTCGCAAAAGACCCGTGGTTGAACGGGTCGGCTTCCTCGCTCGCCCCCGCCAGCAGTTCTATCACGTCATACCCTCGTCCCTTCGCTTGAATGATGGCGCCGGACTCAATGGGTCCGCGCTGGCTGAGAGTCCCGTCGGCGGGGCTGACCCAGTGAGATGGGGCGAGGGGACGCGCACCCTCTTCGAGGGCGCGGGTAAAGAAGTGATTGAAGTGATCAAAGGCAGCGGGATCTTTTATCTGCGCCTCGTCGAGACTGATTCCGTAGCTCCACATAAATGCCTTGATGAGCAGCGTTTTGAGCCACGCGGGATGCTGCAAGAAGGCAAGCCAGCCGATGGCCCTTGAAAGAAGATGCTGCGGCAGAAGGGCCTGCAAACCGATGAAAAGTGTCATGAATTGCGCCAATGTGAGGGTGAACTATCTGCTAGTGTAATGCTTGCGGCGTCTCTTGTGGTCGGATCAGCGTTGCGGGTTGGTGAAGAAATGCTGAAGAGCACCTTGTGTGAGAGGCATAAGAGGGTTGTAGGATTGTTAAGCGCAGAGTGCGGAAGTAGCGTTTGTAGAAAGCGCCTGTAGAAAGCGTCCATGAAAAGGGCGAACAGCGCCTGTGAAAAAAGGGAGAGAGAAGCCGTGAGGAGTTTACGGTGAGTATGCAAGCTAGCCACAAAATCTCATCAACGGGTCACCCAAGGTACTTGCACCGTACCGCCCTTATCGCGGCGCTCATGCTCGGGGCTACGGTAAGCCAGGGCTTTGCTGCCGACGCGCCGACGTTTCAAGAGAAGGTTTCCGCCCAGTCGCTGGTGAGCCAATCCATCAAACCCTTTGCTGCATCGTCGTCACTGCAGTTGGCGTTCATGGGCGAGGAAACGGCGACAGACGAGCTGGGCCTAGAAAATAGCGCTGACGTCACTAAAGAAGAAAGTACTCCGGGTACCGACATCGATGGCGGAGATCGGGAAGCGCTGCCTTCAGCTCAGCAACAGGTCGACGATGACGACGAAGATACCTGGCTCGATGCTGGGCATGGCTACGTGACGGGAAAGGCGGATGACTTGACGCGTTGGTTTGACAGTTACTTCGGAAGTACAGAATCTGATCAGGCTGCCGCCTCATCGCGCCTGCGCCTTCGCGTTATGGGCATAGAGGATGAACGCGAGGGAACAAACTTCCGCGTCTCCGTCGGGGGCCAGGTCAATCTCCCGCAAATCTCCAAGCGCCTCGATCTCGTTTTTAGGGGCGATGACCCGGCCGATGACATTAATGGTCAGGAGGACCAGTCGCAGTCGCCCGTCGCGCTACAGCTTCAGGTGGGCAAGCGCGAGGACACCCGCCATCGCTTTGATCTGACTCTAGGTATTAGCTCAGCGGGACCCAGGCCGGGTGCCCGATACCGTTACACGGTGGATTTAAATGAAAAGAACAGCCTGCAATTCACCGAGCGAGTGCAGTACGAATTTGATGATGGTGTGATCAGCACTTCCCGTTTGGTGTTGGACCATCAACTGTCTAACAATGCGTTACTCCGAAGTTACAGCCGCGTGCTGTGGGGTGAGGCAACCGAAGGGGTTGAAGCGAGTACCTCGCTACAGTGGATCAAGTTTTGGCGGCGTGAGCCCGCCAGCCGTCACCGTGTGGATGAGCGAGGGTTGATGGTGTACGGGGAGGTGTCGGGTCAGACCGAGCCCTACGATTATGTGTCCAACTACCGGGTTGGATTTCGTTATCGACGTCAAACCTACCGAGAGTATTTATTTCTCGAATTTGAACCCAGCTACAACTGGCGAGTGGACGAACCCTACGACCAGCGTGCGGGTGCCTGGAAGGTAGAGCTACGCTTTGAATTCTTGCTCTTTGACGATCTGCGGCGAGACAAAGATTAGAGTCTTGTAGCCCGCTCAGCGGCTCACCTGCTCCGTCATAAGCCGATAGCTGGCGAGCCGTGCTTCGCTAATGGCCCCCGTGGCCACCGCTTCCAAAATCGCACAGTCGGTTTCATGGTCATGTTGGCAATCGCGGAAATGGCATCGACCAAGAAATGGCCTGAATTCAATAAAGGCTTCTGCGACCTCCGCCGCGGGGAGATGAGATAACTGAAACTCTCGAATCCCAGGGCTATCGATCAGGTCGCCGCTGCCGGGCAGGTGATACAGCTCAGCGGCGGTAGTGGTGTGGCGGCCCTTGTCCACACCCTCGGAGAGGGCGCCAATACGAATGTCATTGCCACGTTGATCGGTGTCGGGTAGCAGACGCTTTATCAGAGAGGATTTTCCGACCCCCGACTGGCCCACCAATACCGCGGTACGCTGGGACATAAGCGCCCGCACCTGCTGCGCCTGCGGGTCACTTTCGCGGTCTGTGTGAATCACCGAGTAGCCGAGTGGGGCGTAGCGGCCCGCCAGTGCTAATACCGGGTCGGCTGCTTGTAAGAGGTCTGTCTTGTTAACAATCAGCGCAGGCTGAATCCCGGCGTGCTCGGCGGCGACCAAATAGCGGTCAATCAGATTGGCATGGGGTTCCGGGGCGGGGGCAATCACAATGAGCATCAGGTCGACGTTGGCAGCAATGGGCCTGAGCTCGCCTCGCGCATTGGGTCGTGTTAACACGGTAGCGCGTTCGTCTACCGCTTCGATCACGCCACCATCTTCGCTCTCTTGCCAGGCTACCCGGTCTCCCGCAACGATGTTTTCGATGTGCGGCCGCAAAAAACACTGCCGCTGTTCACCCATGGCATTTTCAACGAGGACTCGCTGCCCGAATCGGGCGATCACGAGCCCTGAGTTGACCTGCCCAGTGGTTCCTTGTGCGTTCGCCAGCTGCTTCGCTTGCGCAGCGGAGATTCGACGAGACTGCTGTTGGTTGATGCGCCGCTTGGCCATGGTGCCAGTGTACTGCCTGAGGACTGATATCGGTGAATCTTGTTGCCATAGCTTTGATAGACTGGAGATCAGTCAAAGGAGAGAGCGATGCTGAGTGAGCACAATCTGATCTGGGTCGATATGGAGATGACCGGCTTGATTCCCGAACAACATCGGGTGATCGAAATCGCGACGATTGTCACCGACAGCGACTTGAATGAACTGGCGCAGGGGCCAGTTTTGGCCATTCATCAGTCGGAAGATGCGTTAGGCATCATGGACGAGTGGAATACAACACATCACACGCAGTCGGGTTTGGTGTCGCGAGTGCGTGCCAGCGCTGTGAGCGAAGCGGAGGCAGCCGAGGCGACGCTTGAATTTTTGGCTACGTGGGTTCCCGCCGGTGCTTCCCCTATGTGCGGCAACTCCATTTGCCAGGACCGGCGCTTCATGGCGCGGCATTTGCCTACACTCGAGGCCTATTTTCACTACCGGAATCTGGATGTCTCGACGCTCAAAATACTCGCCCAGCGTTGGCGGCCAGACTTGAGCGGCCTCACGAAGAAAACCGCGCATCTGGCATTGGAAGACATTCGGGAGTCTATCGAGGAGCTGCGCTACTACCGCAACAATTTCATTCGAATCGACTCATAGACGTGATTGCTGTTGCTCAATCGCCCAAAGGACGTGCTCCTGAACCAGGGGTGACGGGTCTTGGCGACGTGTTTCAAGGGCATTGAGCGCTTGGTGAGAGTTTTCTGAATTTCCTAGGGCGATAGCAATATTGCGCAACCAGCGCTCATAGCCTATGCGCCGTATGGGCGATCCTTGGGTGCGCTGTTCAAATTCCTCCTCGCTCCAGGCGAACAGACTGGGCAGACTGCTGTCATCGAGCGAGTGGCGCGGGGCAAAATCAGTCTCCCCGGTCTGTTGAGCAAATTTATTCCATGGGCAAACCAGCTGACAGTCATCACAGCCGTAGATACGGTTGCCCATTAGTGGCCTGAGGCTGGGATCGATGCTCCCTTTATGTTCGATGGTGAGGTAAGAAATGCAACGACGGGCGTCGAGCACAAAGGGCGCCACAAAGGCTTGGGTGGGGCAGATCTCAAGGCAGGCCGTGCAGCTGCCGCAGTGCTTCTCCTGCTTGGGTTGATCGGTTGGAAAAGGGATGTCGGTGTAGATCTCCCCGAGGAAAAACCAAGAGCCGGCTTTGTCATTGATGAGCATAGTGTTTTTAGCGATCCAGCCAAGCCCTGCGTTTTGTGCGAGCGCTCGCTCGAGGACCGGTGCGCTGTCGACGAAGGCGCGGAATTGACCGCCAGCCAGCTCCTGTTGAATCCGTTTGGCTAAGGTTGCCAGCCGTTGACGCATCAGCTTGTGGTAATCCCTGCCCAGCGCGTAGCGCGAGATGTAGGCGCGCTCGGAGTCAGCTAAAACCGTCTCAGTGTCCGCACAGTCGGGAAGGTAATCCATGCGCACGGTCAGCACGGTACAGGTGTCGGGCACGAGCTCGGCGGGACGTGAGCGGGCGGTGCCGTGACGCTGCATGTAGTCCATGTCACCGTGGTAGCCGGCATCAAGCCATTTTTCGAGATAACCCTCGTGTTCGCTCAAGTCGATACCGGTTATGCCGATTTGCTGAAAGCCAAGTTCTCGAGCCCAGGCGTCCACCGTGCGCTTTAGGGCATGGAGGTCGAACTCGCTGGGTTGGGGGTCGGTTGGCATGGCGCTATTGTGACAGACTCGGGGTAAACTGGGCGGCATGGCTGCTGATCCGACTACCCGTACCTGGTTTTTGCCCAATGAGGAGGCAACTCTGCGCTTTGGTGCGGTGATGGCGACCGCGCTGGAATCGCCCGCCCTAGTGTTTTTGGAAGGAGATTTGGGTGCGGGTAAAACCACCCTGAGTCGGGGCCTCCTTCGGGGTCTGGGTCACCGAGGAAGCGTTAAAAGCCCCACTTATACGCTGGTAGAACCCTATGAGTTGGGCGCAACCCGCGTGTTCCATTTCGATCTGTACCGCGTGACAGACGGGGGGGAGTTGGCCTATTTAGGGCTCGACGACTACTTTTCAACCGACGCTTTGGTATTGATCGAATGGCCTGATCGAGGGCAAGGGTGGCTTGCGACCCCCGATTGGCAGCTAGTCTTGTCGCCCCGAGAAGAGGGTCGCCAAATAAGCCTGACAGCCCATACCGGCAGAGGGCGCGACTGGCTCGCCGCGATGCCTGGGACCGGTACTGTCGATGCGGCATAGTGCTTCACGGACGGTCGGTACTCTGTGTGAAAGAAGTGCGGCGATCGACTTGCTTGATCGACCGGGGCGACGCACCATATCGATCGAAGCAAATTGGCAATCCGAGGCAAGCTCGTGCAGACGAACCTGATCGTTAGAGGCACAGCGCCCTTAGGCACGTTACTGCTTGTCCTATTGGCGACAGCTTTTTCTGCGCGAGTCTTAGCTACGCAGGTGATCGATGTGCGTCTTTGGCGGGCGCCGGATCATACCCGCGTGGTTTTCGATCTTTCCGGCAAAACCGAGCATCGCGTTTTACAGCTGGAAAATCCGGCCCGCGTCGTGGTGGATATGGATGACACCAGCCTAGAGGGCTTGCTTACGGATTTACCCCTCGCCAATACCCCGGTCGCGCGGGTTAGGTCTGGCATTCGTAAAGGGACTGACCTGCGCATTGTGTTTGATCTGAATGCCAAGGTGTCACCCAAGATTTTCGCTCTGGCGCCGAACGAACGAACCGGGCACCGCTTGGTGTTGGATTTGTTTGACGATCAAGCTCTAGTCGAGCAAAAACCGTCAGGGGGGCAAGGCCCCATAACCACCAAAAGTGTGGAAGAGCTGGGGGGGCGGCGCGACATCATTGTTGCTATCGACGCGGGACACGGGGGAGAAGACCCCGGTGCTTCTGGCCCTAAGAAACTCCGTGAAAAAGAGGTGGTACTGAAAATAGCGCGCAAGCTTGAGTCTCGATTGGCGCAAACTGCTGGCTTTAAACCTGTGATGATTCGCGATGGCGATTACTACGTGAGCCTTCGGGGACGTCGCGAGCTCGCGAGAAAGGCGCAAGCAGACCTGTTCGTATCGATTCACGCCGACGCCTTTGATCAAGCCTCCGCCAATGGCGCATCAGTGTATGCCTTGTCCACACGCGGAGCGACGTCAACGGCGGCGCAGTACCTGGCGGATAGGGAAAATGCGGCGGATCTCGTGGGTGGTGTCCGGCTCTCAGATAAAGATGATGTGCTGGCGGGGGTGCTGACAGATTTATCGATGACAGCGACACTCGACACCAGCTTGAGTCTGGGTCGAGAGGTACTTAAGGAGGTCGATAAAATAGCGAAGCTACATAAGCGTAAGGTCGAGCAGGCGGGGTTTGCGGTGCTGAAAAGCCCCGACATCCCCTCGATTCTGGTGGAGACTGGCTTTATCTCCAACCCGGGTGAGGCACAAAGGTTGGCGACGGCCAGCTACCAGGACAAGATGGCCCGCGCTATTCAGGTGGGAATTGAGGCGTGGTTCTTCACCCATCCGCCCGCGGGCACGCTCCTGGCCTGGCGGCGGACCCAACAGACCCGCGAGTATGTGATCGTCAGTGGCGACACCTTGAGTGAGATTGCCGATCGAAATGGCGTTAGCTTGCGCGCATTGAAGGCGACAAATGGGCTCACCAGTAACACCATCCGTGTCGGGCAGACACTCATTATTCCGGACGCTTGATGCCTGCAGACAAAATAAAAATACTCGATGCTAGGCTGGCCAATCAGATCGCTGCCGGTGAAGTGGTGGAGCGGCCAGCTTCTGTGGTGAAAGAGGCCCTCGAAAACAGCCTCGATGCCGGTGCCACTCGCATCGATATCGACATCGATGCGGGGGGCTCGAAGCTGATTCGGGTCAGAGACAACGGCTCGGGTATTCAGGCTGAGGATCTTTCACTCGCGCTTGCGCGTCACGCGACGTCAAAGATTACCTCCATTGATGATTTGGAAGCGGTCGCCACCTTAGGGTTTCGGGGTGAGGCACTGGCCTCCATCGCCTCTGTGGCCCGCCTGTCGCTCACGTCGAACAGCGTCGAGAGTCCCAGCGAAGGGCTCTGTGCAACCAGCGAAGGTCGGGACATGGCGGTGAGCATCAAGCCGGCGCCCCATCCGCGGGGAACGTCACTTGAGGTCAGGGACTTGTTTTACAACACGCCGGCGCGTCGCAAGTTTTTGCGGACCGAAAAAACCGAATTCGGTCACATCGAGGAAGTTATCAAGCGGCAAGCGCTGTCGAGACCGGAGGTCAGTTTTCAACTGCGCCACAATGGGCGTTCGGTTCATCACTGGGTAGCGGCAACCGACGAGCGGGGTGTCGCTCAGCGCGTAATGGGCGTTTGCGGCCAACCGTTTATGGAACAAGCGGTACCCATCGAGCGGGTTGCGGGGGATCTTAGCCTCCGTGGCTGGGTGGGGTTGCCCACGTTTTCAAGAAGCCAGGCAGATCTGCAGTACTTCTTTGTGAATGGCCGCGTTATTCGCGATAAGTTAATTTCTCATGCAATAAAACAGGCGTACCGTGACGTGTTATTCCACGGTCGACACCCCACGTTTGTCCTGTTTCTTGAACTCGATCCGGCGCGGGTCGATGTCAACGTGCATCCGACTAAGCATGAGGTGCGCTTCCGAGATGGGCGGGAGATACATGGATTTATTTTCAGCACCCTTAATAGGGCGCTAGCGGCCGTTCGGCCTGAAATCTCGGCCGAGGATTCAAATGGCGTCCCCGATTCTGATCCCGCAGGCGCAAGCGGCAGTAACCCATGGCAGGGATCGCTGGGTATAGCGACACCGACGGTTCAAGACGGCGCACATAGCGCGGCACAGGCATCGGCGCTTGAGCGCCTCTATGCGAGTCCGGTGTCGGGAGGCGGCATGGGCTCCGATTATGGAGCGGTTGCGGCGGCCAACGGACTCAGTGATGGTCACCGTAATACCCCTGCTATCGAGGAGGCCGGTACCCAGGATATCCCGCCCCTGGGCTTTGCGCTGGCACAGGTGCATGGGGTTTTTATTCTTGCGCAAAATGCTGTGGGGATGGTGCTTGTCGATATGCATGCGGCTCATGAGC
Source organism: uncultured Luminiphilus sp. (assembly GCA_943787485.1). Lineage (GTDB taxonomy): Bacteria > Pseudomonadota > Gammaproteobacteria > Pseudomonadales > Halieaceae > Luminiphilus. Next base: position 142,842 of record CALSMP010000001.1, read on the forward strand.
GCATTACTTATGAGCGTCTTAAACAGATGCGCGACGACGCCGGGATCCGCCGTCAGCCGCTGCTGGTGCCGCAGTCGATCGCCGTGTCCAGTCGGGAAGTGGCGGCAGCCTCAGAGCTTCAACAGGTGCTTCAGGAGCTGGGCCTTGTGGTGGACGCTGCGGGAGAGGAGCAGCTGGTTATTCGTGAAATTCCGATCGCACTTTCCGGTGGCGATGTCGAGACGATGGTGCGCGATGTGTTGTCAGATCTGGTGGCCTATGGGAGTTCGGATCGACTGGCGGCTCATATGGATGAGTTGCTTTCGACCATGGCCTGCCACGGATCGGTCCGGGCAAATCGTCGTTTGACGGTGCCAGAAATGAATGCCTTGCTTCGGGCAATGGAGGTAACCGAGCGTTCGGGGCAATGCAACCACGGTCGCCCAACCTGGGTACAGTTGACAATGGCGGAGCTGGACAAACTGTTCCTTCGGGGGCAGTAGGTGATCAACTTACCGCTACTGTGTGTCATGGGACCGACCGCCGCTGGCAAAACTGCACTGGCTATCGAGCTGGCAGAGAGCTTGGGGGGTGAGCTAATCTCTGTCGACTCAGCGCTCGTCTATCGCGGTTTGAATATTGGCGCCGCAAAGCCTGATTACCCCCACCACTTGATTGATATTCGTGACCCAGCGGAACCCTATAGCGCCGCCGATTTTGTGAAGGACGCCGCGCAGGCTATCGAAGCGGTCAGAGCGAGGGGGCAGGTGCCCATCTTGGTGGGCGGGACCCTCCTGTATTTTCGCGCCTTGTTGCAGGGTCTGGATAGGATTCCTGGCACACCGCCAGAGGTCCGTGCAGCGATCGAGCAAGAGGCAGCGGCAAAAGGATGGCCCGCCCTGCATGCCGAACTTGGTCGGGTTGATCCGGTCCTCGCCGGACGCCTACATCCGAATCATAGCCAGCGAATTGGTCGCGGGCTGGAGGTCTGGCGCATGACCGGCAGACCACTCAGCAGTTGGCAGGCCGGGAAAGGGGCACCTGCCGTGTCGGGCGACGTGATCCCGCTGGTGGTGATGCCGGCAGACCGCGCCGTGCTGCACGAGCGGATAGCTCACCGGTTTGATGCCATGCTGTCCGAGGGATTCCTCGACGAGGTCGCAGCGCTGTATCGGCGCGGCGATCTGAGCACCGATCTGCCCGCCGTTCGGGCCGTGGGCTATCGGCAGCTCTGGGGTTACCTCGATGGTGAGATGGATCTGGAGCAGGCGAAACACGCGGCCGTCGCCGCAACCCGCCAATTGGCGAAGCGACAATTGACCGGATTGAGGCGCTGGCCGGACTCGGTTTGGCTGAATACCGGTTTGGGCTCTGAGATTGTTGATGTACAAACACCCCTCGGAAATCGTTGGGGCGAGCTCGCCGCGGCAATCGCCGGAACTGTCACCGAACACGAGCGGATGATTAGCCGCACCAAAGCCACCATTTGCGCGACAAATTAGCGAAATTTTGCGGAACTTTCTCGCCAAACAAGATCACTAACGAGTAGACTACGTCGCCGCTTTGAACAGCGGTAGGCTTTGGTCGCCTAGGTTTTTTTTGCGACGTTTTTGTATCAGTAACAAGGAGTTGTCATGTCAAAAGGGCATACATTACAAGACCCTTACCTTAACGCGCTGCGCAAGGAGCGGGTCCCAGTGTCAATTTATCTCGTCAACGGCATCAAGCTACAGGGTCAGATCGAGTCCTTCGATCAATTCGTGGTTTTGTTGAAGAACACGGTGTCGCAAATGGTCTACAAGCACGCCATTTCCACTGTCGTCCCATCGCGCAACGTGCGCATACCGATGGAATCGGAAGAAGAGGACGTCGCTGAAAGCGAATAATTCCTCACCCACACAGCTATTTGAGCGTCACGAGGGGGGTGAACGAGCCCTTCTCGTACAGCTCAGGCTGGACGATGGACAGCAACCGCTAGATACCCTGGAGTTCGAGGAGCTGGTCATTTCTGCCGGCGGTGATCCTGTGGGTTTTATTACCGGTCACCGGCGGTCACCGACGGCAAAGTTTTTTGTCGGCGAGGGCAAGCTCGATGAAATAAAAGCCGCCAAAGAGGCCGCCGAGGCAGATCTCGTGGTGTTTAACCATCCGCTGTCGCCGAGCCAGGAGCGAAACCTGGAACAGGCTCTGTGCTGCCGCGTCATTGCTCGCACCGGGTTGATACTGGATATCTTTGCCCAGCGCGCGCGGACTCACGAGGGCAAGTTACAGGTCGAGCTCGCACAGCTTCAGCATATGAGCACGCGGCTCATTCGAGGCTGGACGCACCTGGAGCGGCAGAAGGGCGGCATCGGTCTTCGCGGTCCCGGAGAGACCCAGTTGGAGACCGACCGGCGCTTGCTACGCGCAAGGATCCGATCGATCGAATCGCGCCTCGACAAGGTGCGGGCCCAGCGGGCACAAAGTCGGCGGGCGCGCGAGCGTGCCGAGGTCCCGCTGGTTTCTGTCGTCGGCTACACCAACGCCGGCAAATCGACCCTGTTTAACCAAATCACGGCGTCGGAGGTGTACGCCGCTGATCAGTTGTTTGCGACGTTAGATCCCACGCTGCGACGGTTGGATATCGATCAATTTGGTCCCCTTGTGTTGGCAGATACCGTGGGCTTTATCTCCCACTTACCCCACGCTCTCGTCGATGCCTTCAAGGCAACCCTCGAGGAAACCCTGAACGCCGACTTATTGCTGCATGTGATTGATGTGGCGGCGGAGCATCGGGATACGCTGATTGCAGAAGTCGAGTCGGTGCTTGCCGAGATTGGGGCAAGCGAAGTCCCCCAGCTGCGGATCTACAACAAAATTGATCTGCTTGAGCAGGCGCCTCGACTCATGCGGGACGAGCGAGGGCAGCCTCAGGCTGTTTACCTGTCAGCCCGCGAGAATCAGGGGCTCGATTTACTGGAGCAGGCCCTCAGGGAGCTTCTTCAAAGCGGTATTTTCGAGGGGGATATCGAGCTGGCGCCAGCGCAGGGCAAGCTCCGGGCGGCTCTTTTTGATATGGGGGCGGTCACGGCAGAGGCTTTTACCGATACAGGGTGCAGCGTTTTATCGATTCGATTACCCGAAAAAGAGTGGCAGCGGTTGCAACATCAGCACTGAGGCCCCATGTCGTTAGGAGCAACGGCGCAATTTTGCTAGACTCTGTCCATCAACCAAAAAGGAAACGCTCATGTCGTGGAATGAACCCGGGGGCGGCAATAATCGGCCGCGCGACCCATGGGGTGGCAATGACCAAGGTCCTCCCGACCTTGACGAAGCCCTCAAAAAACTTCAGCAGCGCATAAGCGGCCTATTCGGTGGTCGCGGGAGCGGCGGCTCGTCGGCTGGCGGCTCGTCGGGTGGCGGCCTTTCGGGGGCACTTTTGGGAGTGCTGATAGCGGGGGTCGTTACCGTGTGGGCGCTCATGGGTTTTTATCAGCTCGACGAGCAGGAGCGCGCAATCGTTCTGCGATTTGGTGAATACAACGGCACCATGCAGCCCGGCCTGCAGTGGAATCCGCCGCTGATCGATGAGGTTATCAAGGTCAACACGACCAAAATTCGGGCGGTGCAGGTGCGCGAAGTCATGCTGACCCAGGATGAAAACATCGTCGAAGTGACCATGTCGCTGCAGTACTTCATCGAAGACCCGGAGAAGTTCATTCTCGAGGTTCGAGATCCCGAGGTGTCGCTGCAACACGCTGCACAAAGCGCGTTGCGGCACGTGGTGGGTGACAGCACCATGGACTTGGTGCTGACAGAGGGTCGAGCAGCGTTGGCAATCGATGTGAGAGAACGGCTACAGGGCTACTTGGATATGTATGACACGGGTATTCGTGTTAACAAAATCAATATTGACGAGTCCAAACCGCCCGCCCAGGTGCAGGGTGCTTTTGATGACGTGATTAAGGCCCGGGAAGACGAGGAGCGAGTGAAGAATGAGGCCCAGTCTTATGCCAACGGGATAGTGCCCGAGGCGCGCGGCCGCGCTCAGCGCGTGCTCGAAGAAGCGAATGCGTATCGGCAACAGGTCACTGCACAGGCCGAGGGTGAGGCTTCGCGATTCAGTCAACTGCTTGTCGAGTACGCCAAGTCGCCAAAGGTGACGCGTGAGCGCCTATACCTTGATGCCATGCAGGGCGTCATGGCGAACACCAATAAGGTGCTAGTGGACGTCGAAGGCGGTAACAACATGATGTATCTACCGCTTGATAAATTAACGCCACCAACGGGCGGGCGCTCGGCATCAGGCAGTTCCCGTTCGGGGCTAAGCGAGCGCGACTTGCGGGATATCACTGAGCGGCTGCGACAGGAATTCCAGCGTGACATTGAGATTAATGATACCCGTCGAGGAGGTCGCTAATGAGTCCTAAACAGGTTTGGGCGGGTTTGTTGGTGGCGCTGGTAATCATCGTGGCGTCTAACTCACTTTTTGTCGTCAAAGAAACTGAGCGCGGGGTGCTGCTGAAATTTGGTGAGGTCGTGAATCCCGATCTCAAGCCGGGCTTGCACGTAAAAATTCCTTTCGTGAACAATCATCGAATTTTTGATGGACGTATTCTCACGGTTGATTCAGCGGCAGAGCGATTTTTCACCCAAGAGAAAAAAGCGTTGATTGTCGATTCCTATGCAAAATTTCGAGTGTTAGACACCGCAACCTATTACACCTCCACTAATGGTGAAGAAGCGAGAGCGGCCGGTCTTCTAGCCCAGCGGATCAACGACGGGTTGCGCAATGAAGTGGCTGTTAGAACGGTGCAGGAGGTTGTCTCAGGTCAGCGGGATGAAGTCATGGATGCGATCACGCGCCGTCTATCGCAGGTAGCTGCGACCGAGCTTGGTGTCGAGGTTATTGATGTGCGTGTAAAGAAAATCGATTTGCCGCCCGATGTTTCAGATTCAGTGTATCGCCGAATGAATGCAGAGCGTGAGAAAGAGGCCCGCGAATTAAGATCCCAAGGGCAAGAGCTTGCAGAGGGAATTCAGGCCGCCGCTGATCGCGAGGTGACGGTCATTGAAGCCAATGCATTCCGAGAAGCCGAGATTATTCGCGGAGAGGGAGACGCGCTCGCTACCGGAATTTATGCAGAGGCGTACAACGAAGATCCCGAGTTCTATGCCTTCGTGCGCAGCTTGAGAGCCTATCAGGAGACGTTCAATAGCGGCAGCGATATCATGGTGATCGAGCCGGATAATCAGTTTTATCAATATCTCTTCGAGCCGATAAATAGCGAAAAGCGCAGATAGAACGCAGCCATGACGAGTCGCAAGCATTGGTTACTACCCGATGGTGTTGACGAGTTGCTGCCAGAACGAGCCAAAGCGCTTGAGCAGCTCAGGAGACGCCTGCTCGATTGTTGTGATGGCTGGGGATATCGGTATGTGATTCCTCCGCTCGTGGAGTTTACCGACTCATTGCTGGTGGGGCTGGGGGCAGACCTTGATCTCGTTACGTGCAAGTTTGCGGATCGTCTCAGCGGGCGAACCCTGGGTGTGCGGGCCGATATGACGCCACAGGCAGCACGAATTGATGCTCACAGTCTTGGGGAGACCGGCGTGACGCGACTTTGTTACGCAGGATCCACGCTTCATAGCGCGCCCGAAACAGCCACATCGGGTCGATCGCCGATTCAGCTTGGGGCTGAGGTGTACGGCAGTGCCTCAAGCGATGCAGATTTGGAAGTCATCGGGCTCATGCTGACGCTTATCGACCGCGTTGGTCTTGCTCCTCACCACAAGCCCGTGACCCTTGATGTGGGTCATGTGGGTATTTATGACGCGGTGATGGCCGCGTCCAGCCTCGATGCGGAAACAGCCAATGCGGTGTTTGATGCGCTACAGCGCAAGTCGCAACCGGACCTTCAGCACATCTTGCGGGATTCTGACGGCGCGTTGGTGGCGCGGCTGCAGGGGTTGATGGATCTTCATGGCGGCGCTGACACGCTGGCGCTGGCCCGCCAAAAATTGGCAGATATTCCAGAGGCTATTGAGGCGATAGACCAAATTGATCGGGTTGTCAGCTACGTGCAGGCCCATCACCCAGAGGTGTCGGTTTACATCGATCTGACCGAGCTGCGCGGCTTCCGCTATCACACAGGCCTTGTGTTTGCGGCATATGTCGCGGGGGTGGGCAATGCCATCGCCAAGGGCGGGCGCTACGACAACGTGGGCAGTGTTTTTGGCCGCGAACGGCCGGCCACAGGATTTACCTGTGATCTCAAGGCGCTCGCTGAGCAATGTACAACACACTCCAATCCTGGCGGTGTAATATCGGCCCCTATCGTCGAGGATGCCGCATTGAATGACGCTATTTTAGCGCTTCGTGCGCAGGGTCGCGTTGTGGTGAACGCGCTGGAGGGTATTCATGATCCTCGGTGTACGGAGCAGTTGATCAAAGAGGGAGACCATTGGGTCTGTCAGCCTCTGGCGTAGTGGAGTTTTCATGAGTAAGAATGTCGTTGTTCTCGGAACCCAGTGGGGAGACGAGGGCAAGGGAAAGATCGTTGACTTGCTGACCGAGCAAGCTACCGCGGTGGTGCGTTTTCAGGGCGGCCACAACGCCGGTCATACACTCGTTATTGGTGGTGAAAAAACGGTTCTTCATGTGATTCCCTCGGGTGTCCTGCGGGATGGCGTGCAGTGCCTCATTGGCAATGGCGTTGTTCTGTCACCCGAAGCGCTGCTAAAGGAAATTCACGAATTGGAGGCGCGTTCTGTACCCGTTCGAGAACGATTGGTGATATCAGCGGCGTGCCCGTTGATCTTGCCGTATCACGTTGCGCTGGATCAGGCCCGCGAGCAGCGCCGAGGCGAACAAAAAATTGGGACAACGGGCCGGGGAATTGGCCCAGCCTACGAGGATAAAGTGGCCCGACGCGGACTGCGACTCGGGGATTTACGAAATCCCAAACGTTTTGAGACTATCCTGCGCGAGGTGCTCGACTATCACAACCATGCGCTGGTGCACTACTACGGCTCCTCTGCCCTCGATGCCAGTGCGGTATTTGATCAGGCGATGGCTGAGGGTGAGCAGCTGCTCCCCATGATGGGTGATGTTACGTCGATATTGCACGCCCATCGAAAAACCAATGCCAGAATCCTGTTTGAGGGCGCCCAGGGGTCGCTCCTCGACATCGATCATGGTACTTATCCCTTTGTGACCAGTTCTAATACGACGGCGGGGGGCACTGCGACGGGTTCGGGCTTCGGTCCTTTGTACCTCGATTACGTGCTGGGCATCACGAAGGCCTACACCACGCGGGTGGGCTCGGGCCCGTTCCCCACAGAACTTTTCGATGACGTGGGCGCGCGGTTAGCAGAGCGCGGCCATGAATTTGGCGCGACCACCGGGCGACCGCGTCGGTGCGGATGGTTTGACGCCGTCGCGCTGCGCACGGCGGTCAATATCAACTCCATCTCCGGACTCTGTGCTTGACCAAGCTCGATGTCCTTGACGGGCTTGAGGAGATCTCGGTCTGCGTGGCCTACGAGGATGCAAGTGGCAATACCGCGACCAATCCGATTGACGCTGTTGACTACGAGCACCTCCGACCAGTGTATGAAACTCTGCCGGGCTGGTCGGAATCAACCGTGGGACTGAAGCGTATGGAAGATTTGCCCGCCAATGCACTTGCTTATATTGAGCGCCTACAAGAGCTGGTTGGGGCGCCGATCGATATCGTATCAACGGGGCCCGATCGCGAAGAAACGATCGTGCTACGCAACCCCTTCGACTAAAGCGACATGCTGGTTTTCACCAAAATCATTTCGCTTTTGGTTTACCCGCTTTCGCTAGGTCTTTTGCTGCTGTTGATGTCTTTGGTGGCGGGCATGACGGGTAGACGCGGCTTCGCCTGGTTGATGAGCTTGCTCGGATTTTTGATTATTTATTTCCCGGCGACATTGGTTGGCTCCGAGGTGCTGGTCGCTCCATTGGAAGGTCGGCATCCCGCGTTCTCGCCCGAAGAGTTGCCCGATGCCGACGCCATCGTGCTGCTCGGGGGCGCGTCCGATGGCGAATCCCGATTTGGTCGAGGCGCTGACCTGAATCACGCGGCGGACCGGCTTACCACGGCAGCAGAGCTTTACTTTGCCGGTAAGGCCCCAGTGATTCTGATATCCGGTGGCGCCGAACCCGAGCAACTTCCTGAGGCCGAATTGCTCGCCGATATTTTGCGGGCTTTGCAGGTGCCATCCTCCGCACTGCTGGTCGAACCCAGCAGTCGAACCACGCATGACAACGCGTTGATGTCGGCAGAAATGTTAAACAAGGCGGGTTACAACCATATTTTATTGGTCACCAGCGGGGTTCATATGCGCCGGGCACTGGCGCTATTCCAACAGCAAGGTTTACAGGTGACCGCCGCTGCCACCGATCACCAACTGCCGAAGTTTCAGGATTCCCTCGTGCCTGGATGGCTGCCAACCTACTATCGGTTGGCGCGCTCAAGCCGGGCAATTCACGAATGGGTGGGCTATGCGGTCTACGATGTTACCGGTAAATTGTAGCGGCGGATCGTTTAAATAAAGCGCGTTTTGATGTCGCTGTAGTTAAAGCCGGTCCAGCGTTTGAAGGCTCGGTAAAAACTGTTGACTTCGGCATAGCCAAGATCCCAGGCCAGCGTTTTTCCCGGTAACCAGCCCTGCCCCAGCAACTTTTCACAGCGGTATTGCCGTACGCAGTCCAAAAGCTCTTGATAGCAAACCTGATCCGCGCGAAGACGTCGACGCAGGGTTGTTGGGCTAATCCGCAAATCGTCCGCAATAGTGTCCGAGCGCAGTCGGCTGAGGTCGCCGGTCAATAGCGCCTGGACCACTTTAAGCGTGGTTCTGGAGAGTCCCTCTAAGGGGCGGCGGGTAGCCGCTGCGATCTGCTGATAGTCCAAATCTTCAGTGGGTGGAGTGATGGATAGCCGGTGTTGGTGTCCCCGAGGGTGATGTCGCAAGCCCGACTGAGGGTCACCGGCTAAGGACGTCGGGTTGGCAGTCATGGGTGGTTTGGCTTGAGACGCCGCCGTCTTGTTCGGGTGAGATTTTGTGAATCGCTGTATGACGACTGTGGGCATGGTGCACCTCCCTGTGCTTGTGAGTAGGTTTTCAGCGACACCCAGTTGTGGTGTGCATGAATTGTTGGCGTGCCTTCCGTGGCGGCCTGACTTTAGATTACGCTTCTGGCGATGAATTGCCAGTGCTTCGGGTAGGTTTGCCCAGTTTTGATTAAAACTTAAGGGTGTATCGTATTCACTGGCAGCATCGAGGTAGGCACTGGGCAATCAATGACCGCCGCGATGGCTTTGATCAGCGTAAGCTCGCGACCCGAAACCCTGCTATCGTCCGCCGCTACGGCGGCCATGGCTTTCAGAATGGTTACTTTCAACAAGGGATAGCACTTTGCCAGTTGATGCACAGCTTTGCTGAAGTCGGTTACGCCCAGGCTGTCCCGGGACTTGCTTGGTAAATCGAGCTCTAAAATAGCGGCGCCTCTTGCCAGCGCGCGTTCGGGTTGATCATCAGTGAGAAGGGCAAGGGTGCCCAATGCCGTTGCCAAATCGTCGGTGACAGCCTTGAGTGTGGCAAAGCGAGGACGCACCGGTTTGGTATGTAGAAACTCGGGATCAAGGTAGTGTCTTACCAGCTGAAAGAGGCACCATTCGCTCAGATCGATTCGGCCATCGGCCCGGATGAACGCCAGAAGTAGTCCCTTGAAGGCGTTATATTGTTTGGGCGATAAATTTTTTAAGGCGGGTAGGCAGAGCTCGACGAGGGCGAGCCGCTGGGTTGACGGCAAGGCCGCCAATGCTACGCCATGCTTTTGAACCATGTCGGCCAATCCGGCAACCTTGGCTTTCTCCACAAAATCCAGTTGGCCACCAGAACCATCGGGGTGCCAGAGCAGCGCAAGAAGCAGTCCCATGGCTCCCAGAGGATCCCGCGCTTCCTCCGTGAGGTGGGCCGCCAGCTGTGAGTCAGCATGCTGAGGCTCTGAAGCGCTAAAGGGTTCGTCCAGGGTAGTGTCATGAGAAACCGACGGCTGCGCTGTTGTTTCGTAAGCAGCGACAATCCCCGCCGCTGCCATGGCTCGGGCGGCTTGCTTCCCGCCCGACTCCTCGGCGAGGTCCGGGGTGTCTAGCGGTGTTGCGCGGCGCTCGATAAATTGCCCATCCCAGTCAGGATCTACCCGTTGGATCCGGTCCTCAAGTTTGGGGTGGGTGGCAAACATGAGCCAAAGTCTGTGCTTTACTTGACCGAAAAACAGATGAGAGAGCTCTTCAGCGCGCGCACTCTCGACCAACATACCGGGGGTATAGCCGCCAATGACCTTGAGCGCATTGCCAATGCCGTCAGGGTTGCGGGTGAATTGTACCGACGAAGCATCGGCAAGATATTCCTTCTGTTTGGAGATGGCCGATTTGATAAGGCCCGCCATTAACCCGCCAATAAGTCCCAGCAGATAAAGCCCCAGGCCCAGCATCAGGGCAACGGCGCGGCCGTCATTTTTCTTGCTCGAGGTTCGATAGCGGGGGCGGGTTGTTGCCCTTAGCGTTGCCGCCCCGACATCGCCGATAAAGGTAATCCCGCGCAACATGGCCGCCAAGCGCAGGCTTAGTCGCATGTCACCATTCAGAATGTGGCTAAACTCGTGACCAATCACTCCTTGGAGCTCGTCGCGGTTAAGTTTTTCCATAGCGCCTCGCGTGACGGCGATTACCGCATCGGCGGGGGACATGCCGGCGGCAAAGGCGTTAATACCGCGCTCATTCTTCATTACGTACACCGGTGGCACGGGCATGTTCGAGGCCAGCGCAATTTCCTGCACGATATTTTGTGTGCGGCGTTCGTGGGGGTCGGTCGTCGCGGGGGCAATCCGCTCGGCTCCAAGCGCTTCTGCGACGTGTTTTCCACCTTGAGAGAAGCGCATCATGTTGTAGAAGACGACGCCTGCGATCACGATGGTAATCGCCGCGCTGACTGTGACGACCACGTCCCAGTCAATGCTGACTGAGCGGCCCTCCATCAAGCCGAGTGTCTCAGGCAACAAAAAAATAATGACAAAGGCGTTTGTCAAAATAATCAGGACAATCACCGCGGCAATGAACAGTAATGTCAGCAGACGACTATTGCGCCTGGCGATGTCCTGCTCGCGAAAAAAATCCACGCTTTAACTGGATTATTGAAAGCTAATGCTGGGTGCCGCCTGAATTGCCGGGCTGTCTTCAAATTCGAGGAGTTCGGCGTCTTGTTGATGGCCAAAAAAGTTGGCGATCAGTACGTTAGGGAAACTTTGGCGGTAGGTGTTGTAGTTCATGACGGCATCGTTAAAGCCTTGGCGCGCAAACGCTACCCGATTTTCAGTCGAGGTGAGTTCCTCAGAGAGCTGCTGCATATTTTGACTGGCTTTCAAGTCGGGATAAGCCTCCATGACCACATTGAGTTTCCCCAAGGCACTCCCCAGCACACCTTCAGCACCCGAGAGCTGTTTGATGGCTGCTGCGTCGACCCCGCTTTGCGAAGCAGCCTGTAACGCCGTTGCTGCTTCATTACGCGCAGCAATCACGGCCTCAAGAGTCTCCCGCTCGTGTGCTAAATAGCCCTTTGCAGTTTCCACGAGGTTTGGAATCAAATCGTAACGGCGTTTGAGCTGCACCTCGATCTGGGCGAAGCTATTTTTGAAGCGATTTTTGAGTGCCACTAGCTGGTTATAAATGGCCACCGACCAGACAAGCAACACGACGATGGTCGAAATAACAACGATAGCCCCTGTGCTCATCACTTGACTCCCTCCGCGACTGAAGCCTAAGGATAGCGCGTGATCCCTCGAGATGCACCAATCTCTAGGCTGGTAGGCGTTCGGAGAACCAGTGATGAAAATGTTGGGTCGGGATATCTAGCACCGGCGAGAATACGCCCCCGGTAAAACCCGGAGAAGCACGCCCCTGTTGCATGCCCTCAACGACCGACACGTCTTCTGCAAAAACCACACTCCAGGCATCGAGTAAATTTTCTCGGCGCTCGGTATGGGGCTGGCCGAGGGCATCCTGTCCCGCATACATGAGCTGAAGCCGCTCTCGGGTGCGATTGACGGCCTCGGGTAACAGCACAATGGCAAAGAAGTGATCGGCCTGAATGCCTAGCAGCACGTTGGGGTATAGCGAGAGGTATTCGCCGGTTTTAAGTTGACTTTGGGCCCATCCGGGAAAGGTCGGGAGCGGCGCCTGATTACCGCGCGTCAGGTCGTAAGTTCGGGTGCCTTGTCCTGATGCGAGAGGCTCCACGACCAGATTGTAATGTTCGCTCAGCGGGGAATAGGTGTTGAGGTCGGGATGCACGAAAGGCAGATGGTAGGCCTCGCAATAATTTTCGATGGCGAGTTTGTAGTTACTGTTGACCGTTAGTTCGAGCGAGCCCTTGTTCGTGTCGGCCACCAAGCATTGGTCAAACTGCTTGCCTGCGAGCGCCTCCCAACGGTCAATCATCGGTTGCAGGTGATCCTGAAGGGGAGGGGCGTCTCCGGACAAGTTGACGAAAACAATGCCCATAAATTCTGCACAACGGACTTCCTTGAGGCCGTGGTCGCTGCAGCTGAACCCTTCTACTTCATGAACCCCCATGCCGCCAATGTTGGGTGTGGTTTTAAGCTGGCCACTAAGATCATAGCCCCAGCGATGGTAGGGGCAGCGAATCATGAGCCCTTTGTTGCCAGGCTCAATCACTAATTGCATGCCGCGATGGCTGCAGACGTTATGGAACACGCGGATGTTGCTACCTTCATCTCGCAGCATGAGCAGAGGTAAGCCCATGAAGGAAACGGGAGCAGTATCGCCAACATCGGGTATGTCACAGGAGAAACCAAGGCCGGCCCACGTCTTCGCTACCACGTTGTCACGCTCGCGAATCCAGTGGGATTCTTCGATGTACCAAGCGTTGGCCAAGCCCTGGCTTGAGAGCGTCACCGACCCTTCCTTGGTCTCGGTTCCTACCGAGATGGGTTTGTTCATGATTCCTAGCTCCACGGGAAGGGGCTGTTTGAGACGGGGTGGAGATCGCCCTCCGCGTAGCGCGAGAATCGAAACGGCTTCAGCAGACTGGGTGTGTCGCCACAAATTGCCTCAGCGACAAGCGCACCAACACCAATCATTTTATAGCCATGATTAGAGTCAGCGATAACAAAGCAGTTTTCTCGCATGGCATCAAATACCGGGAAGCTGTCAGGCGTGAAGGCGCCGATGCCGCCCGAGGGTTCTTTTTTAAATTGGGGGATGGTTCCTGAGAACCGCGCCTGACAGTGGGCTAGCGCCGAGACCCACATGTCGGCGAACTCGGGCCCGACAATAAATTCAGGAGAAGCCGGTCCGTAGGGATCGACCGCGACGTCATCAGCAGGTTTGTCAACAATGAAAGGCGCAGCACCCCCCTGGACGCCTCCAAAATGAAAGTCAGGCTTGTAATAGATACCCCACATCTCGTCGGTAATGAGCCTTCCATCTTCGTCGGAATAGAGGGGGGCATCGGTATCGACGTGAATCACTGGGGGCATTTCCCCTTCGTTGGTCACTTGGAGTTTGGGGTCAACCCCGAGGGTTCCCTCTTGCAGTGACCAATAGGTCCACATGGGGATGCCGTCGGCGATCTCGTCGGTCGCAGGGTTGCGAATGCCAACCGTCATGGGAAGGTCAAGCATTGACCAAAGCTGCCGGACCCAGGGACCCGCGGCGACCACGCAGTAATCGCAGTCAATCTGGCCCTTGTCTGTTTCTATCGCGGTTACTGCACCGCTGTTGTCGCTCTTAAAACCGGTCACGCTGATGCCCGTGATGATGCAAACCCCCAGCGCTTCTACCTTGCCGGCGAGGCCGACCATCGCGCGGGAGTTATTGGCGTAGCCCCCTAGTTTCTCGTGAAGCACCGAGGTAATGCCCTCTGCGCGCCAGTCCGAGAAAAGGGCTTTCATATAGCGGGTGCAGTCCTCGGCGCCCTCGACAAAGGTGGAGTCATAGGCAATGGCCTGCTGTTGGGCATAAATACTCGCCACGTCCTCGTGCATCGATTCACAGCTGATTTGCATATAGCCCACTGGATGATAGCTGTAGGTCTCGGGATCGCTCTCCCAGATGTTGACGGAGTGCGCCATCAGTTCGCGCATGGCGGGTTGGTAGTAGTTGTTTCTAATCACCCCGCAGGCGATGCCCGTAGCGCCGGCACAGATCCCGGACTTATCTACAACGAGAATATCCTGGCCGGATCCTGTGCCGCGGCTAGTGAGCTCTTGAGCGAGATGAAATGCGGTGCTCAGGCCATGAATTCCAGCACCGATAATGACGTATTTGGCGTGAGAGGGGATGGCCATAAACATCACTCATTATTGTTAATGGCGCGAGTGTGGCGTCAAAGGTGCGTTGGTGCAAGAGGTGATCACAATGGACCCGAATGTGGGTGTTGTCGGCCTCCGCGGGCTCATTTATTGAGCCACAGCAGAGGGCCTTTTAGATGTTCTTGTACAGCCGCAGTCAAGACACGTATTACAGGTTTAAAGCATCCCACTGCAATTCCGCTGCCGCCTTGATGCGCTCCGCATCGGGGAGCAGGAGAAAGCCGCGCTCGACGGCCTGATCTGAAGCTTCGGTCACTGCCGACACGTAGCCCGCTTTATCTACATACAGGCTCGCCATCGTGGCGGCGTCAAACAACGTGGTGGTTCCCGAGAGCCGGCAACCTGCTCCGCCATCGTTCAGTTCCCCTGACAGCCTCGCCGCGGGAGCGTCTACATAAGGGGTGCGCAAGCCCCCAAGCACGTTGCCATGGTCATCGTACTGGTAGTCAGAATCATCATCGAGGGTTGCCAGCCGGTCGGCTTCGCTCGCGGGTGTGCCGTCGCGAACCCAAATTTCTAGCGCCTTGAGTGCCGCCATGTAGACCCATGGATATGCACCTGAGTTCAGCGGTTTATCACACGATGAAAAGCCGAGGATCGAGTTGTTCTCAACCACGACGGCGTAACTGGGATCAGAGCCAGTATCGTTGCGGCCGGTTACCAGTTGGTAGTTATCGTTATGGGCAATGCCGGTGACTTCCCACAACCTGAAGTACTCGCTATCCGGCTGCCGCTCATCAACCGCGCCAAGCGGGATCACGTCGGTTTCGGCTTGGAGATTGATCACAGGGAAGGGGATGTCATCGCGAAAGGTAACTGACTCAGGGGCCCTGATTTCTGCCAGAGGCTCCTGCGATAGAGGTTGACTGCTGTCGTAGCGACTGTCGACGAGAAACGCATCATAACCACCATAGAGTGGCTGCACGGCGTTGATGTAAGTGAGCAGTCGTGATGCGGATTGCGACTCCCCCCCGGCAATTAAAATGTTGGCTTCAAGTCCGCCCATAATCCCATCGGGGCTGGTATCGCGAACGGCCGCTGAGACTTGGGTAAAGATGTCGTAAGAAAAGGAATCCCCGGGGTGCACCAGTGACTCGTATCGGACCGGGTTGGCATCTTTTAAAGCCAGCGGTAAGGGGTGGGTTTTCGACTCCCTCGATCCCGATGAGCTGTGCAGACACATTGACCCAAGCGTGTCCGTCTCGCAGGGCCTCTACGTGGCCTACGCCCCAGCCAACAGGAACGTCAAAGCCCTGAGTGACGTTGAGCCATTCCACGAGCACAGTACCGCTGAAGTCTTCGGCACTGGCGGGTCTATAAACCACGACCCGGGTTTTATAGTCAGCTTCTTCGGCCGGCTCAGCCTCCCACCGCCCGTCGGTACCCAATTCATTCAGATTGGTAAAAGAGATAGCAGTCCCCGACAGGAAGAATTCTTCCTGAACAAAGCCAACGTCCTCCAAGCTGAAGAAGGTGCTAAGTAGAGCAATGTCGCCCTCACCCGGGGGCAGTTCAACCGTGGGCAATGCGATGTCCAGATATGTGGGCTCCGGGGGCGGCTCAGCCACAGGCGGGGCGGGTGGAGCTGGGGTATCGTTGCTGCTACTGCAGGCGACCAGAAAAGCGGTTGTGAGTGCGACTAAAAAAAGGAGTGGTTGCTTATTAGACATGCCTTGTTGCCCTTAATTTTCTTATTAACCTAGGGTGACACAGCGGGAACCAAAGGGCGACTTAGTTTACGTTCTAGGGTGGACAACATCGATGCACTCAGACTTTCCTGGCGGCTGACACGATCACGCAAGCGCCGCAGGCGCGCAGCTGGAATAGTCCTCTTGCCGTATCGAAGCTCGAGGCCATTGCCTCTGCATTGGTTGTTCGATAGATGAGGAAGATGGTGCCCAGGAGAGGGTGATCAGGGATTTCGAGCTGCACCGCGGCGAGCCTGATCACGCAAGCGCCTCCGGCGCGCAGCTGGAATAGTCCTCGTGCCGTGTCGAAGCTCGAGGCCAGTGTCTCTGCATTGTTTGTTCGATAGATAAGGAAGATGGTGCCCAGGAGAGGACTTGAACCTCCACGCCCTTGCGAGCACTAGCACCTGAAGCTAGCGTGTCTACCAATTTCACCACCTGGGCAGCGGGAAACTCTGAGAACCAGAGGGCGCGAAGGGTAAAACTCCCTCGAAAGCTTGTCAATCTTGTCGCCAATTCCTCGAAATTGGGCAAAAAATGTTGTCGCATATGGAAAATTGCAAGGAGGCATTTCCCGGCATACCGTGACCAGATGTTTTGTTGATGCCTATTTATGCCAAAGCTGTGTTCTTCAGTCCTCGATGCCATCGGCGCGACACCGGTAATCGCGTTATCTGGCTTTGCAGATCCCGGCGGGCCAAATCTTTTAGGCAAGTTGGAGTGCACCAATCCCGGTGGCAGCATGAAAGACCGTGCTGCCCGGGGCATGATTGAATGGGCCGAGCAACATTACAACTTGGAGCCCGGTGCTCAAGTTATCGTGGCCACCTCAGGCAACATGGGTGTAGGCATGGCGATGGTCTGTGCGGTCAAGGGCTACCGGCTCCTGTGTTTGGTGGACGCGAAAATTAATCCGGCGACCGAGCGCTGCATGCAGGTGTTGGGTGCCGAGGTGATCAAGGTCTACCAGCGCGATGAGACGGGAGGCTACCATCTCACCCGATTGGCGCGCCTTGAGTCTTTGAAGGCCGAGTATCCGGATGCGGTGTATCTGGACCAGTACGACAGCCCTGCGGCCGTCGCTGCTCATCAGACGACGACGGCGCCTGAAATTCTGGATGCGCTGGATGGCGAGGTCAGCGCGATAGTCATGGTTGCCGGGACTGGCGGTAGTTCAATGGGGGTGGCACGCTATTTTAAAGAGCACTCGCCCAGCACCGATTTTTGGCTGGTCGATGAGGAGGGGTCCTTGGCGCTGCCATGTAATAAGGGGGCAGGTCCACGCCATCTCAATGGTATGGGCACCAGCATTGCCCCCAGCAACTATGTCTGGCCGGACTTCGATTCCTTTGTAGATCACGTGGTGTACGTTCATGCCGAGGAGAGTATTCGCGCAGCAATTCAGCTAGCGAGGACGGATGGAATTATGGTCGGCGGGTCTGGCGGTGCGGCGGTCCATGTGATGCGCAACATTGCGGCCGCCCACTATGGCCCCGATGACAACCTCGTCGCCGTCCTCCCCGATCACGGGAGCCGTTACACCGAGACACAATTTGATCCCGATTGGCTGGCCGCCCGTGGTATTAATGTGCCCGAGATTTTTGACGAAAAGCCCAGCCCTTGATTGATACCACCTCGCTGTTACTCACTCAGGCTGACCTGCAGCGTTGCGGTGCCACGGATGTCGATCGTGTTGCTGCAGCGCTGGAGCAATGTCTCATTGCTCATGAAGCCGGTCGGTTTACCGCGCCACCCAGCAGTTTTCTGAAGCGGCCCGAGTGCCCTCATGTGGCCGACCGGATCATTGGCCTCGCCGGACACCTGGGGTCGCCTTTTGATATCGAGGGCCTTAAATGGGTTGCCAGCGCTCACCGGAATCCCGAGCGGGGGCTGCCGCGTGCCAATGCGGTCATCGTGCTCAACGATCCGGAAACTCGATTGCCGTTGGCGATCATGGAGGGAGGTCTGATTAGCGCGATGCGCACCGCCGTCGTTCAGGCATTGGCCGCCCGTTATCTTGCCAGACCGGACTCGAGTTCAATGGGATTGGTTGGTGCTGGGCGTATTGGCGCGCTGACGGTTTGGGCAATCAAGCAATGGTTTCCGGACATCTCAACGATTCGCGTTTTTGATCTAAGTGGGCAAAGGGCGCATGCCCTCTGTGACCATATGGCGGGACTCAATATTGCTGTGGAGGCTGTAAGTTCATTCGACGAGGCCCTTATTACAGCTGATATCAGTATTGCCACCACCACTGCTTGTGACCCTTGGGTAACTCCGGAATGCTTCAAGGAGGGCTCGCTGTTCCTCAACGTCTCGTTAATGGATCCCACCTTCGACATGGTGGGTCTTGCGGACAAGATTGTTGTCGATGATTGGGAGCAGTGTATCCACTCGGACCGAGTCCTTGCGCGAATGCATCGCGCGGGGCAGGTTGATCGAGCCTCCATCCACGCCGAGTTTGGGGAAATAATTTCAGGCAAATTGCCTGGCCGCGAGTCTGCGGACGAACGCATCTTCTTCAATCCCTTTGGCCTTGCTATTGAAGACCTAGCGGTCGCGAAGATGGTGTACGACAGAGCATTAGCCCTGGGACTCGGGGAGCGTATTCAGCTGGTCGACGAAGAGTGGGACGTTCTTTTTTGAAGGACGCCTCCGCAGGTAAGCAGACCCTGATAAGCCATTCCCCGAGCCATGGACGCATTCCCGAAGTCGATGTACTTCGAGGCTTCGCCTTATTCGGCGTCTTCCTAGTGAATCTTTTTGCGTTTGGTGGTGATGCGAGCGCATGGAGTGCACCCATCGATCAGATAGTGTGGACGCTAAAACATCTTTTCTTCGAATCGAAATTTTGGGGGCTTTTCAGTCTGCTATTTGGTATTTCCTGTTGGCTCCAATGGCGCGAAAACCTCAGTTGGTTGACCGCGGTGCGACGCTTTCTTGTCTTGTTTATTTTTGGAGTTGGTAACGCCCTTTTGTTCGAAGGCGACATTTTGATGCTCTATGCCCAGCTGGGATTGCTACTGTTAATCCTCCATCGACTACCCGCTAGATGGCTATTGGCGATGGCTCTCGCGTTGTTTTTGGTTTTTCCTACAGCCCATACCCTCTACCCCGACCGCGGTGAGCCCGACTACCCGAAAGATCCCGTTGAGGCTGGCCTTTGGCTTGAGGAAGACCGCGAAGAGGGTGTCTATGCAGCCGATACGTTGGTTGAGATTATCGCTTGGCACGCAGAGGCCTTACCTGAGGTCCCATGGGCTGATTATCAATGGCCCGATTCAGGGCTGATGGTGCTCGCCATGTTTTTGCTGGGCTTTGTGATGGCGCGCACTGGCTGGCTCGAAAGGTGCCTTGAAAAAGACAGCGGCGCTGATCAACTGGCGATCCGCTGCTGGTGCGTGGGTTTGCTGCTGATGGCGGGAGAGCGTTGGCTTTCATTCACGCAGGGTTACCGAGCGTTTGGTGAGGCAATTCCCTCAATGGCTGTCCAGCTCACGGGTGATTTGGTATTTGCGGTTGCCACGCTTGCGCTGGTGATAGCCTGGTTTCTGTCAGTGCTCTCACTGGCGCATCGTTTTGCTCGTCTTCGTATCGTAAAAGCAATGGGAGCAGTTGGCAAAATGAGCCTAACGATGTATCTACTTCAAACGCTCGTCATGGTGTTTATTTTTTATAGCAGCGGCTTGGGGTTTGCCTACGCCTTGGGTCCAGCAGAGTTGATACCGATTGCCGTAGTGGTGTACGTGCTGCAGATGTGGCTCGCCAGCCAATGGTTCTGTTATTTTCAGGTGGGGCCTATGGAGTGGCTGTGGCGATGGGGCAGTGACGGCCATCGGCGATCGCTGCGGGCAGTGCCACCGCCAGGTTGACCCCAAATACAGTAGTTTCAAAAAAACGCGGGTAAAGTTGGTGTGGATCCTCCCAGGCGCTTGGCACATGCGCCAAGTAAAGCTCCTCGCGTTCGTTTTCCTGAAAGGACAGACTGGCCAACCCTTCTCGTAGCCCGCGGCCATAAAACTTAAGCCCTGCCTCTTTCAGGCGCCAGAGCCGAAAGAACAGCGCTCGCGCTTCCTCACGTGGTTTGGCATCAATGAGCGAAGATTCAATGATCGTAAACTCGGCATGAGCTATGGCTTGAAAGTCGATGGCCTGTGAAGGTACCTCGGCGTCTATGCCAATGCTGGCCACCCGACTCACGCCGGCGATACAGAAATTGGCGGTTGTCGTCCAGCTAATGGCGTAGTGACCGCTGCGAAGGTGTGGCTGATCGGTGAAAAAAGATTGTTGTTGTGTTGTTGGATTTACAGCGACGTCCTCGGTAAAAAAGTGATTTTTCCCGACGTCCTCAGACGCATAAATATCACCT
The DNA here is from genome assembly GCA_943787485.1 of uncultured Luminiphilus sp. Lineage (GTDB taxonomy): Bacteria > Pseudomonadota > Gammaproteobacteria > Pseudomonadales > Halieaceae > Luminiphilus. The sequence goes on from CALSMP010000001.1 coordinate 163,282, forward strand.
AGCCATCGATGCAGTGCGCGTCTCTGGGCAAAACGATGTCGATCTTCGGGCAGCAGTAAGCTGGCGGCTCGGCTCCGTTCTCCATCGCTGAGTACCGACAAGCAGCACAGCGTCAGCTCCTCCTCATAACGCACGGGCCAACCAAAGAAGGACACGGGCTGATTGTCGAGGGTAAGCGTCGAGCGTTGCAGCTGATCCGCGAACAGTGCTTCAGCCAGATTCGTCGGCGGTGGCTTAGTTCGAGAGTTAGGGATACCGCTGTGCGCTGTTGCAAATATCACTCGGAAGCACCCCCGATCAAAACGGGTTCCGCCGGACTGCCGGCGCTATGGCCCCTCGTGACATGCATCTCTTTTAACACAAGCGAGCCCGCCCCCAAGGTTGACTCAGCCTCGACCGACGCGCCGCCCATGAGCGTGGTGCCAATGTTGAGCGCGGAACTCGCTCCGACTGGTGAGGCCTTAATCGAAAGAAGCCTATTTTCAAAACTGTGAAGCTGCAGCTGTCCGTCTACCACCGTGTTTGCACCGATATCAACGGCATGCCAATCAAACGCCTGTAACGGTTCTTTCAGTAAGACGTTTTTGCCGAGTCGGCAGCCAAACCTGCGTAACAAGGGGTTCGCAAGCGGGCTCTCGGCCAGGGTATTCAGTAACGGACCCGCCCAACGAAAAAAACAATCCTGTGCAAAGAAGTAGGTAAAGTGGCGGAGGGACCAGAATGGTGTGGTGTGCTCACTCCCCCATCCCTTAGCGACTAACAAGCGTTTAACGAAAAGCGCGGCCCAGATCAGAATCCAGGGCGTTATTAACAGCGCGAGGGTCGCGCTTGCCAGGTCATTAAGTCCAGATCGAGGCAGCACGACGAGCAGCACCGACACCAACACAAAGGGCATAGCCGGGGTCAGAGCGACACCCAACACATCGCCGATGAGGACCCTGAGCGAGAATAGCCACCATCCAGGTTTTTGTGTCTCGGTGCTCTTATCCCGATGGCCTTGCCCAAAGTTAAGGGGCGGGTTGCCGGCAACAACCACGGGGTCAGTCGACCGCGTGCGTAATCCGCGTCTGTGGCTATAATCACCGATGGGGGTGCTGACACCTAGCAATAAGTGATGTGGCAGGTCTCCCGATTCGGCGACGCTGTTGTTGCCGATAAAGGCACTGTGGCCCAAACGCAGGGGTCTTAGCGTCAGCAGGTCACCGTCTTCCTCGAGCATGTTGGTACGACACCCCTGTGCCATAAATACGTCACCGGTTGTCGAGAGCGCCTCTGGCAGTGTGTTGACCATGACATCACATTCTGTGGCACCCGTTTGCTCAAAGCGCACGCCGGCAAGCGCCCGAAAATATTGCCCCAGTAGGGTCCAAGTCCACAGACGCTGCAGCTGATTCATCTTTTGCTGCCGATAGCGAAGCAAAATGCCCTCGGCGGAGGTGCCCGAACTCAGGCCTGGTTTGGCGGCCGTCAACCTAATGAACAGACAGGCAAGCAGAGAACTTATGACTAGGCTGATCCAAACCCCAACTACGTTAGTTAGGATCAGTGAGCCAAGAAAAACCGAAAAATCCGATTCCGCGGCCAGGGCGGTGGAGGCGGAGAATTCACTGAGCAGCGCTTGGCTGGTTATCGACAGGGTCATGGCCGAAGGAATGCTAAACAGCAGCAGATCCATGAGAATTTGCGCCACTAAACCGAAAAACTGTGCCCGGTAGCGACGCCGCGCCAACTCAGGATAGCGTTGCCGAGGTCTGTTTAGGCGCTGTCGGTTACCAGTGACTTTGGCGGGAACGCCCGAGAGCATCTGGTTGGGGCTTGCATAGCAGGATTCCGCGGCGCTTAGCGGGGTAAGCCAGCAGCCATCTGCGACGACAGCGCCAACACTGACTACGGCGCGATGGCCTATCTTGACCTGATCACCCATGACAACCCGGTCAAGAATGAGCGTCTCACCGCGCCAACGTAGCGTGCTTACTTGGGCGCCACTTTGGACCGTGGTGTCTGTTCCAATGGTTAGCAAACAGAGGGGTCCGTGGTATTCGGAACTCTGAGATATATGTGAGCGCGTGTCGATCGAAGCGCCCAGCTGCCGTAGCACCCAAGCAAAAAGACTGGGGCTTCGAAGCCAGCCGGCGAATGACTGCAGCACCTGATTTTGTTGCCGATTGGTCCACCACACCCACCAGTGGGTGCCGCTCCACTTAGCATATTGCCCCGGCTGAAGGTGACGCGATAGTGGCCTGTGGCATAGGCGCTGCAGAAACATCACCCACATCAGGTTGAGAAGAGGCAGCGTCATGTAAGCCAGATAGCCGACACCCGTGACCCAGAGGAGATTCAAGAGTTCGCCCGTTAGCAGTGCCTCTTCGGGATCCCCAGCCACAATCAGCGCGATCAAGAAGACCCAAGTAGGAAGTCGCAGTAGGCTGATGCCAAGCAGTTGCAGAAGACTGAACTGCTGGGGAGTAAATAACGGCTTTCCCTCCCGTTGGGGGGGTGGCTCAGGGGAAGCGGGTGATGCTGATTGCTGTTCTACAGGGGGTTTCAATGCCGATGGCGTCAATGCCTCGCTCAGTTTTCGGGCGCTGCCCGCATCGGTCAGCAGCTGTCGGACCGAGCAGGTATAGCCAGCCGCCCGCAGACGTTGGCTGAGCTGCGCGATGGCGATTGAATGTGCGCCGCACGCGACAAAAACATCATCCAGTGTTAGTCGGTCCCCCAAGACCGATTGGCACAGCGATAGAATTTCCTGTTGTTTGGGATTGTCGAAGGGCCGGTCTTCGACAGCGGATTGACCCTCGGCCAGTTGTGCGTGTGCTGAGTTGTCCGCGACATCCGGCAGGCGCCCTCGGTCAATTTTTCCGGAGAGAGGTTTTAGTTCGAATGATGACACCAGGAAAAAGCGTGAGGGGATACTGTGCTCGGGAAAAACCGTCGCGAGCTGGTCCTTTATCCCCCGCGTCCAGTCCGCAGGCGCCGCTCTCGCCTCACCAGGCGCGACGGTTGGAACGCTCTGAAGCGATGGCGCAAGAACAAAGGCGATCAGCTCGTCATGCCGAAAGTCGACCACTGCAGTCTCTATGGCGGTGACCGTATCCTGTAACTGCGATTCGATACCTTGCGCTTCCACACGATGACCACGGACTTTAAATTGCGCATCGATGCGTCCCTGAAAGTGCACCTGCCAGTGAGTGGGATCAATCCGGCAGAGATCCCCTGTACGATACAGGCGGCCATATGTCGGGTGCTCAATAAAGGAAGCGGCCGTTTGCTGTGGAAGCCGACGATAGCCCTTCGCAAGCTGGCACCCGCCAATGCAAAGCTCGCCCCAACTCCCGTGAGGTAATGCCGTGAGGTCGTCAGGATCGAGGATGTAGTACTCGACGCCCGGGAAAGGTGCGCCAATGGTGACGGGCTGGTTGGGTCTGAGTAGCTGCCTGCTGGTATCGGTGCTGACCTCGGTGGGACCATAAGTATTAATAATCTGGCGGCGGGCGCGACTCCAGGGCTCGACCAGATTGGCGGGAAAGGCCTCTCCCGCTGGGATCACGTAGCGGCATATCGGATAGGGTAAGTCCTTTTCGGGCTGATCGCTCAGAGTGCTCAGCAATACGGGCGGGCAGAACAGCGCCGTGACTTCGTACTCACGCAATAGAGTGAACCAGGTCGGGGCCTGATCGCACCTGCTCTTTGGTAAGCAGCACCACCTCTGCGCCAAACACCCAGGCACTGTACAGCTCGGAAATGCTGCCATCGTAGCCGAGCGATGACGTCAGCGAGGTCGCATCGACACCGGCGCACAGATCAAAATAGTCTGCGTAGGAACGGGCCAAATTTGTATAGCCGGCATGAACACACTCGACGCCCTTCGGTGCTCCTGTTGTGCCGCTGGTGTAAAACACCGCAGCGAGGGCGCTCTCTGGCGGGTCCAGCCATGTGGCTGGAGCTGGCTTGGTTGTCGCGCTTGCTAGGGGGTGAATATTCAGTAAGTTCCGCTCGGCGGCGGCAAAGGTTGCTGCGCCGCGGTTCGTATTGTGAAGTATCACTACCGGGTTGGCGTCCTCCAGCATGTGAGCCAGCATACCGGGGGGCGCCGCAGGATCCAGAAATACTTGCGCGCCTCCCGCCTTGAGAATACCGAGATGTACTGCAACGACGTCTGCACAATCCTGATCGATTGATACGCCAACGACCTGATTGGGTCCCGTGAGATAGGGGCAAAGCGCCTGAGCAATACCGTTCGCTCTTTGGTCGAGCTCTCGGTAGGACAGCTGTTCGCCCGTTGCCGGCACTGTCAATGCGGGATAGTCAGGATAGTGGCGTGCTGAGTGCTCAAAGATTTCGTGAAGGTAGCGCACTCCCCGTTGATGGGGTGTTCGCTCCCAGGGCCATGGACTGTAGCTATCCCGCAGACAGTAGGGGTCGGTGTCGGGCCGGGATGTCGGGTGATCTTGCACCCAGCGATAACGCCACCAGGCGACAGTACTCAGCACCAACAGGCAGGTGCAGCTGCCCATTACCAACAGCATGGTGCACCCCGGCTCAGGTTGGGGATCCCTTGAAATAAGATTCCATCGCGCCCCGGCGCCGCACGTCGAGGGTTACGCAATGAAACCCACCACCCAGCATGCGAGAGTGTCGCAGTTTTACCGGTGCGACATTCAAACCCTTGCTCTCGAGTAGCGCGATTAGCTGCGTTTGATCGCTATCCACCACAACGGTATCCGGATCAATGCTGAAGAGATTCATATCGATCCATTCGCTGCCAATGGCCCGTCGCAGATAATCAGCCGAGAGCCGCTCTTGGTTTTCCATGGGAGGGCTGTAGATGATTTCCCACTCCTTGAGAAAGTCGGGGATGGTGGCTTCACACAGGCGCTCAGGGTTGGCGAGCACCAAACCAGGTTTCAAGGCGACCAACGTTGAGTCGATGTGACTCCCAAAATAAACATCTTCCAGGAAGTGAACGCGGTACCGGTCACCCAGCATTCTTTGTAACCACCGGCCTCCCAGTGCGTTGCCTGTTGCACTGACGAGATATAAAAGATCGCGTCCAAATCGGAGGACATTGGCCGCGTCAAAGGCCGGTTCGAGGTTGTTGGGTATCGGATGTTCGCCGGGGGCATCGAACAGGCGATCACTCAGGATAGGTTTAGGCGCGCTAAACCAGCGCGCCCCCGAATGGAAATACTCCATGAGTAAATCGTGATAACTGTGGGTTTCCTGCGAGCGCCCGCGAATGACATTGGGGGTTTCGATCAGCTTATCGCCAACAGTCAATAAAATGTCGCGCGGGCAGTAGTTATAGTAACCGGTGGTCTGCCAATCGATAGTGCCAAAGGTTTTGTCATGGGGCCAAGGGCTGGGACGCCTGACCGAGATTCCTGCCGAACGCAATACGGCGGCAAAAGTTTCTAAATCTTCCTCAGCCTCTTCGATAATGTGCTGTGGAAAGGGACCCTGAGGAATCTGATCGAGGCGTCGATCGGGGTACTCGGCCAAGCGAGTGCTGGGGTCGGCGTGGGGGAAGCGGGCGTTGATCGCGGTGCCAATGATCACCTCTTCAAGCGGATCCCACTCGTTGCAACTCCAGACAGATGACATGGTGCGGCTCTCACAAGTTGATTAGGGCAGGGGTTAGGTTGGGCATGTAGTTAGGATGCACTGACCTAGAGTAAGACACAAAAAAGGCCGCCGAAAGGCGGCCTTTTCGACAAGCGCTCGGCTTACATTTTTTCCCAGAGTGCGCTGCCATGGCATGACAGGACCTCGCCTTCCGTCGCTGCGACGTCTGAGTCGGGATAGGCGTCCCACCACTTGCCGTAATCGGCGAAGGAAGCCCACTCAACGAGATAAACCAAATCGGTGCCATTGCCGTCTGCCGCGGCAGCGACAGGGAACAGTACGTCCGTGCTCATGCCCTCACCACCGGGCAATGCGGCCGCGCCTTTTTCCCACTTAGCCGCGTACTCTTGGATGGCTTCCTCGGCGACATCGCCGTCCATGCCACACTTCCAAATTTGCACGGGGCTACCGGCAAAGGACTGCACGGAGACCAGTGAGAAGGCTACGACTGCTACAGCTGCTAATTTTTTCATAATGATCCCTTTTGGTATGTGATATCCAGACTAACCGGTGGCCGTTGAACCTATGCTCGCCAAGCCAGTGATTACTTTCAATCACCACCGTAGCAGTGCCATCAGGGGGTCTCAATGATGATTCCTGCTACCGAGTATTCCAAAAGCGACAATTTGCTGGTCGCAGGGTGCTTTGGGCGTGGATTTCGACCAGCGAGACATCGAAGGCAAGATGCCGGATAATGCCGCGAGGCGCTCTCGACCCTCCTGCCTAGTCGATACGAGAAACATTTTGTCAAAAAAGAAAACCACCCCTGCACCGGTCAGCGACCCCCACGCCGCGCGCGAAGCCAAGCGGTATGAGAAGCCGATCCCAAGCCGCGAGGTCATCGTCAATGTGCTCGAGGAATCAGGCCAGCTTTACCGCCTGACCGAGTTGGCAGATCGGCTGGGTCTGGAGGGTGACGAAGACCTAGAGGCCCTGCGTCGACGGGTGCGTGCCATGCAGCGAGACGGCCAGATACACATGGATCGGCGCGGCCGTATTGGCTTGAGCGACCGTTTAGAGCTGGCACGTTGCCGGATTATCGGTCATCGGGATGGCTACGGGTTTGCTTCCCCACTCGCGGAGGGGGACGATTTTTTTCTGAACGCCCGAGACATGCAGCTGGTCTTTGATGGGGACACCGTGCTCATCGCGCAAACGGGTATCGATCATCGTGGGCGCCCCGAGGGGAAAATCGTCGAGGTGCTTGAGAGGGCCACCGAGGTACTGCCCGGTCGGTACATGGAAGAGAGTGGCATCGGCTACCTGCTTCCCTACAACACGCGAATTACACAGCACATCTTGATACCACCTAACCGCAAGGCCAACGCTCGCCCAGGGCAAATGGTGTCGGTAAGAATTACCGATTATCCAACCACGGTCCTGGGTGCGAAGGGCCAGGTCGAGGAAATCTTGGGTGATCACCTCGATCCCGGTTTGGAAATCGACATCGCAATCCGCGCACATCAAATTCCTTGGGAATGGCCCGAGAGTGTTCTTGAGGAGGCAGGCGCCCTCCGCGATGAGCCCAGTGAGAACGATAAAAAAGGCCGCTTTGATCTTCGTGACAAGGCCTTTATCACCATCGATGGCGAAGATGCTCGGGATTTTGACGATGCGGTCTATTGCGAGCGGGACGGAGGTGGCTTTCGCTTGTGGGTGGCTATCGCCGATGTGAGCCACTACGTTCGACCCGAGTCCGCAATGGATGAGGAGGCGCAGAACCGGGGCAATTCGGTCTATTTCCCAGAGCGAGTCGTGCCGATGTTTCCCGAGGTGCTGTCTAACGGACTCTGTTCCCTCAAACCGCGGGTTGATCGCTTGGCGATGGTCTGCGAGATGCACATTGATCAGCAAGGCGCGGTGTCATCGAGCCAGTTTTACGAGGCGGTAATTCACTCCCATGCCCGCTTAACCTACAACCAGGTGGGGCGAGTGATTGAAGACGGCGGGGATCGCGAGGTAGAGGCAGAGCGCTATGACGACATCGCGCGGCTACACGCGCTTTACACCTGTCTGCGTGCGGCCAGGGCGCGCCGGGGCGCGATTGACTTCGAGACCGTCGAGACGCGGATCGTGTTCAACGAGAGCCGAAAAATAGACGCGATCGTTCCGGTTCACCGCAACGACGCCCACAAGTTGATCGAGGAGTGCATGCTGGCGGCTAACGTGGCCACGGCGCAATTTCTTGAGTCGACGGGTTTGTCAGTTCTCTACCGTGTCCACGAGGGGCCGAGTACAGAGCGGCTGGCAAATCTGCGCGCGTTTCTGGGTGAGTTGGCGCTTGACCTTCCCGGGGGTGATCAGCCGACCCCTGAGGACTATCAGACCGTGCTGGCTCAGCTTGCCGATCGTGATGATGCGACGATTATTCAAACCATGATGCTTCGTTCGCTCAGTCAGGCGGTGTATCAACCGCAAAACCAAGGCCACTTTGGCCTGCACTACAGCGCTTATGCCCACTTCACCTCACCCATCCGACGCTATCCGGATTTGCTGGTGCATCGGGCAATTCGGCAGGTCATTCGCTCTGACACGCAATCTCCTCAGGTAAGGCGTCTGCCAGAGGTTAAACCGATCGCACTGCGGCACATTTATCCCTATGGCGTCCCCGATATGGCTGCCTTGGGCGAGCATTGCTCGATGACAGAGCGTCGCGCTGACGATGCGACTCGGGAAGTAGAAGCCTGGCTTAAGTGTGAGTTTTTGCGCGACAAAGTGGGTGAGGTCTTCGATGGGCTCATTACGGCGGTAACGGCTTTCGGGATCTTTGTCGAGCTTCGGGATTTATACATTGAGGGTCTTGTTCATATCAGTGCGCTACCCGGAGACTACTATCACTTTGATCAGCCCACTCAACGGTTGGTCGGCGAGCGAACTCGACGCGTTTTTCAGCTTGGCGGGGCCGTTCGGGTTGTTGTGGCGAGAGTGGACCTCGACGAGCGCAAGATCGATCTCGAACTTGAGGAGGCTATTGGATCTCAAGAGCGATCGGGTAATAAAGAGCGGGTAAAGTCGGGAAAGCGGTCCAAGGCGGGTAAAGAACATCCCAAGTCCAAGAGACGGAGCGAATCGGGTCAAAAGCAGCAGGCGAAGCGCAACCAGTCTGCCAAGCCCAAAGCCAACTCCAAAGCCAACCCCAACCCCAAAGCCAAGCCCAAAGCCAAGCCTAAAGCCAAGCCCAGTAAGCGACGATGAGCCGCTGGATTTACGGTTTTCATGCGGTTGAGGCGGCGGTAAAACGCGAACCCGCAGCGGTGCAGGTGCTGTGGTTGCAGTCCGGTAGGAAAGACAAGCGCGCTCAGGGGATAGAAACCTTGGCTCATAATCAGGGTGTGGCCCTCGAATGGGTGTCTCGCGAGCGTCTCGATGGGGTGCTGGAGGGCGCTGGACGTCATCAGGGGATAGCGGCTCAGATGATTGGCGGACAATCCCAGACCACCCTCGACGAACGTAGCCTACTAGCCCTAGTTGCGCAGGCTGCTTCGCCGCTGGTGCTCGTCCTCGATGGTGTGACCGATCCTCACAATTTGGGCGCGTGCTTGCGCAGTGCCGACGCCGCTGGGGTGACCGCGGTGGTTGTGCCAAAGGATCAGGAGCGCCGATCTGGGCCCGACGGTGCGTAAAGTGGCCTGCGGGGCGCGGCCGAAGCCGTGCCCTGGGCCCGGGTGACCAATCTTGAGCAGAACCCTTGAAGCACTCAAACAGGCAGGGGCCTGTGGTTGGTGGGCACCACCGGCGAGCGCAGAGACCGTCGCTATACGATCGGGATCTGACCGGATCCCTCTGCACTCATCATGGGTGCAGAAGGGCGCAGGGTATGCGGCGCCTGACTCGTGATCTCTGCGATTTCACGGTCAAGCTACCGATGGCGGGGTCGGTTTCAAGCCTCAATGTTTCGGTGGCAGCCGGTATTTGTTTGTTTGAAGCCTTGCGACAGCGAGGCGCCTAGTCGTCAGATGCCGCCCAGTCCAATGCCAAACTTGCCCGTTGCAAAGCGCGAAAGGCCTTTGTAGACTCCGCACCTCAAAATTTGGTCGGGCGCTCAACAGGCCCATCCTCCTTGCTACACCGCTTGACGGGTGGCTTTAAACCATAGGGAGTACGCGAGTGCGACACTACGAAGTTGTGTTCATGGTCCATCCGGATCAGTCTGAACAAGTTCCCGGAATGATTGAGCGTTACAGCAACGTCATCACCAAAGATGGCGGTACCGTGCATCGTCTGGAAGATTGGGGTCGACGCCAGTTGGCCTATCACATCAATAAAATCCACAAAGCACACTACGTGCTGATGAATGTCGAGGCCTCCAACGAAGCGATGGAAGAGCTGACGACGACGTTCCGCTATAACGACGCTGTGATTCGTAATCTTGTGATTCGTCGCGATGAGGCGGTGCTTGAAGAGTCACTGATCATGAAAGCCGAGCGCGAGGACAAGGAGCGCAAGGCGCGGTATCAGGAGCGCCAGGACAATGACTCGCGCCGGGCGTCGGCAGAGACAAAAGAGGAGTCTGCTGAGGAAGCAGCGCCTGCTGAGGTGGCGGAAGAGCCAGCAGCACCCACCGAAGAAGCCAGCGAGGAATAAGTCATGTCACGATTTTTTCGACGTAGAAAGTTTTGTCGTTTCACTGCCGAAGGCGTCACCGAGATTGACTATAAGGATCTGGAGACCCTGAAGCAGTACGTTTCCGAGACCGGCAAGATTGTGCCGAGCCGCATAACCGGCACGAAAGCAAAGTATCAGCGTCAGTTGGCGACTGCGGTCAAGCGTTCGCGTTACCTTGCTCTGCTGCCTTACACCGACGCTCATAACTAAGCGTTATGATGCGCGGCCTCGCTGAATTTATCATGCGCGGCCGGTGGCAGGCGCTCGGCATCGCGGTATTGGGGTCGGGCAGTCTGTTATTTGGCTGGATCAGTGCGGCAGCGATTGCACTGGTGACCCTGAGAAAGGGGACGGCCTCCGGCGGCTGGTTGGTACTGTGGGCGTTTTTGCCCGCGGCTGTCATTACCGCCATGACGGGTGACACGGGCAGCGCCATGTTGCTGCTGGGGACCTATGGTCTGGCGGTCGTTCTGCGGGAGAGCGTGAACCTCTCTCTAGCACGTGATGGCCAGCGTGCCGCTGGCAATGCTGAGCGGCTTGGCACTGACACTATTGAATGGTGTCTTTTTAGAGGATCTGGTGGCTACCTTTAACCAGGCCCTTGCCCAGCTGGAGGAAGATCTTCAGCAGGAGGGATCGCAAGAGCTGGTGTTCAATGCGCTGGCGGTCCCGCAGGTTGCAGCGCTGCTGGCGACGGGGAGTGCGGTCATCGCAGCTATTGAGCCTGTTGTTGGGACGTTACTGGCAGGCGGCCCTCTATAACCCGGGGGGCTTTGGAGAAGAGTTTCGGGCGTTGCGGTTGCCCACTGGTGCGGTGGTGGCGATGGCAGGATTGGCCGCCATCCTGTGGTGGATGGGGCCAGACTGGATGGTCTGGAGCGCGGCGGCAGTGTTGCCGTTGACGATGGTTGGCTTTGCACTGGTGCACGCCTATGCGGCCCATGCAGGCAAAGGGGTCAGTTGGTTGACCCTGATGTACGTGTTGTGGATCGTGCTCGATCCAGTGAAGTGGGTGTGGGTGGGGTGCGTTGTGATCGACGCATTCGTTGATTTCAGGGCCAGATGGGCGGGTCCTACTGGCAAGGGCTCTGACGGAGTTTAATCCGGAGAGCAGGCATTGATAGCAGTCGGCCGATCACTCGGCCAGCAGAGGAAAAAACGATGGAAGTCATTTTGCTCGAAAACATTGGCAATCTCGGTATTCTGGGCGACAAGGTTGATGTCAAGCCCGGTTACGGCCGAAATTTCCTGATCCCGCAGGGTAAAGCCGTTCCGGCGACGCAAGATAATGTCGCCAAGTTCGAGGCACGACGCGCCGAGCTGGAAGCGACAGCCGCGGAGACGCTGGCCACGGCACAGGCTCGAGGCGAGGCGCTGGCTGCGCTGGGTGCCGTCGAAATTGCCGCCACGGCGGGTGAAGAGGGTAAGTTGTTCGGTTCCGTGGGAACCCGCGACATTGCTGAGGCGCTCATCGCCGCTGGGTGTGAAGTGGATAAAGCCGAGGTGCGTCTGCCCGAAGGTGTGATTCGCGAGCTCGGCGAGTTCGAAATCATGATTCAGGTTCATGCAGAGGTATCGACCTCTGTGGCGATCCACATCGTCGCCGAATAATCGTTGGCGGGGCGGTCTCGCCCCGCTGTCTGCTCACCTGCTTGTTGCCCCGGGGGACTTCTGCCCGTTTGGCGGATCCTTGCTGGCGGATCGCATCTGTCGCAGGTAATCTAGTCGGCCCGGCGGCTATTGGGCATCGGCTCTTTGCGATCCCCACCCGGTCGAATAGGCACAAGACAAGGCGGCACCTTGGAGTCGGTTAAATCTCAGGATCCGGATATTTCCCGGATCCGCATGCAACCCCAATCGGTCGAGGCTGAGCGCTCGGTCATTGGCGGTATTTTATTGGCGCCCGAGAGCTGGGATGCGATTGCCGAGCTGGTGGATGCCAGCGATTTCTACCGGCCGGAACACCGGGCGATTTTTCGCCAGATTGCCATTCTGGTTGACCGCAACGAACCGATCGATGTGATTACCGTCGCCGATCGTTTGCTCGCCACCGGCGAGCTCGATGCCGCGGGGGGGCACACGTATCTCGCAGAGCTTGTCGAGCAGACGCCGACTGCTGCCAATGTCAGCGCCTACGCCCGTGCAGTGCGCGAGCGTGCTCTGCTGCGCAAACTGATTGGCGCTGCTCAGGATATTGCGACAGCGGGTTTTAACCCCGAGGGCCGCAGTGCCGAAGAGCTGGTTGATGAGGCCGAGCGGCTCATCATGACGGTGTCAGAGAGCGGTCCTAAATCCGGTGGACCCCTCGCCATGGCGCCGCTGCTGACCGGTGCGCTCGAGCGCATTGAGGAACTCTACAATACCGGCGGCGATATCACGGGCCTGACCACTGGGTTTATTGATCTGGATAAAAAAACGTCGGGTCTGCAACCCTCCGACCTGGTGATCGTTGCGGGCCGACCTTCTATGGGTAAAACCAGTTTTGCGATGAATCTGGTTGAAAACGCCGCGGCCAATACCGAAAAGCCGATTTTGGTCTTTCTCGATGGAGATGCCCGCTGAGCAGCTGGTGGTCAGAATGATGTCCTCGCTCGGCAAAATCGATCAGTCACGACTGCGCACAGGTAAGCTGCAGCAGGATGACTGGCCAAAACTGTCGGCCGCCATGGCGAAGCTCAAGGACACTTCGATCTTTATCGATGACACGCCGGCACTCACCCCTACGGAAATCAGGGCTCAGAGCGCGCAGGCTGTCACGAGAACACGGTGATCTCGCCATGATCATGGTCGATTACCTGCAGCTGATGCGCGTTGCCGGAGCGGCCGACGGCCGGACGGCGGAGATCTCGGAGATTTCCCGTAATCTGAAGGCCATTGCCAAGGAGTTCCGTTGTCCGGTGGTGGCGCTCTCGCAGTTGAATCGCGCGCTGGAGCAGCGCCCCAACAAACGCCCTGTGAATTCTGATCTGCGTGAATCCGGTGCCATTGAGCAGGATGCCGATGTGGTGATGTTTATCTACCGCGACGAGGTGTACCACGAAGACTCACCGGAAAAAGGCGTCGCAGAGATCATTATTGGCAAGCAAAGAAATGGGCCCATTGGCACCTGCCGGCTGGCCTTTCAGGGGGAATTTACGCGCTTTGAGAATCTCGCACGATCAGATTACGACGATTATTTTTAAAGTCTTATCCTAAGCACTGTCTTCGAATTTGCGGCCTTGTTTTCGGCACACGCATGATCCCCACGAACGTCTTTCCTCACGGATTAGAGGGCGAGTTCCTTTCGCAGTGCGGCGAGAGCCTCTCTCCGCGCCGTCTCTGTCATGGCGACGTCGCCGGCTTTGGGGAGCTCCGCATGCTGAGGCAGCTCGATAAGCTCTCCGCGATTGAATCTGGCAAGCCAGCTATCGTAGTGTTTCTTGAACACCGGGAAGGTGTCTTTCTCGGCGTTGTTGGCCAGATAAAACCAGTCGCTGTCACGGCCGGCGAAATACACCAATGGATGTGACCACGCTTGCTCGTGTTTGGGTGATGGCTTGGTGCAGGCTTCCAGAAAAGCATCACGGGGGCCCGGAAGACCTTTTTCCCCCAAGACTTGGTGACAGCAACCGAGCATCCGGTTCAGCGTTGGCAGGTAATCGCTTGATTCTATGGCGTGTCGTCCAGCGGCGAGGATGGTTTCGGGGGCATAAATTGACAGCGCATCCCGCCACAGTCGCATAATCATGCCTAGCTGTTCCGAATCCGGGTAAGCGGCAAGAAACTGATTGTGGTAGTTCAGCCTGAACAGGGCGAACACTTGGTTGATCGATTCAACAAGCGCCTGCTTGTCGTGGTGTTCAGTCTGCCCAGCCGGTGTTGCTGAGGATGTCGGCGATGCCGAGGTCCCTTGTGCGACGCTTTTTGCCACTTCCGCCGCCTCCTTGATTGCCTTCATGTTGACGTCCTTGGTCCCATCGCCACTGATGTTTCACGTGCTGCAAAAATTTACTGTTCCATGAGGTTTGAAGCTCACCCGCGTCGCACCAAAATACTCTAAATTCGGGTAGCCGGCCCAGCGCGTACTCACGTTCGATGCCGGACATCGCCAACACCTCGAATACTTGCTCACTGGGTTGCCAGCCTGGCGTCATGGGGCGGGGCTCTGTGCTGTGGCCCAAGCCAGCCTGAAACCGCGTCCACCGGCTGCGAACCCAGCCAATGAACTTGCTGTTGACTTCGCGCGGCGGCCCACCGCGCTCCCGCCAGTAAAGAATAAATTCAGGTCGTACAGAGTCGATGAACTCCTCATCCACCCCCGAGCGGGTCATGATTTCCAGGGCATCAAGGCTGGGTTGCCAGTTCTGATCAAACGGCGGGGGCGTGGTAATTTCAAACGCTTGGTGATGCCGCTGTTGGTGCCGCCAGGCGACGAGAACGTGTTGTCGAAACCGGCTCTCTCGACTGTGTCCCAGCGTGCCCGCATCGAAGTCGATCAGTTGCTGTTGGGCGAACTGTCTGTCGATGCCATGGTTCATTTGTAACACGTCATAGACGGCATCCGGTGGCTGCCAGCTTGCGGGTGTCGACAAGCGAGGACTCTCCGGGCCTGGCTTTTCCGGCTGACCTGCGGCTTCGGCCGTCGCCACTCGAATGCCCGTACTCTCTTTTTGCCCGGATAACACGATCACCCCCAACGCTTCCAAGGACAGCAAAAGGTCCTTCAGCTTTTCCCTTGACCAGAAGGGAAAGTGCTGACTGAGTGCGTCGTACCCGAGGTGACACCAGGGGTCTGACTGGGCGGCGAGCAGGGGGCCGAGGTATTGCATCAAAATAGCTTCTTCGAGCCCGATGGTGGCCGCCAAATCGGGCGAAAACGTCAGCTGACGGTCGGGAATGAGAGAAGCTGGTGGCATAAGGTCGGAGTCTGGCTAACGAACTCTGCTAGCATACCGGTGCAAAGGGGTTTGTGCACTTGTTGTTCTGCCCCGGCGTTAACTTTGATGCGATTTGAGGTTGATGGCGTCCATGGCTAAAGCAAAAACCGCTTTTGTGTGTAACGACTGCGGCGCAGACTACGGCAAGTGGCAGGGGCAATGCAGTGAGTGCAGCGCCTGGAACACCGTCACCGAAATTCGTCTGGCGCCGGCAAAGCGCGCGCGGGATTCATCCTTGGGTACCCGGCAGGGGTACGCGGGGGCTACCGCCGAGGTGCGCTTGCTCAAAGACATCGATTTGGTCGAGGTTCCCCGCTTTGGCAGTGGCTTCTCTGAGCTGGACCGCGTGCTGGGGGGAGGTTTTGTCCCGGGTTCAGCCATTTTAATAGGCGGTCACCCCGGTGCCGGTAAAAGCACGCTTTTGCTTCAGGCGCTGTGCGGATTGGCCGCGGACCACGAAGCGCTTTACATCACGGGGGAGGAGAGCCCGCAGCAGGTGGCCATGCGGGCCGACCGACTCGGATTACCCGTCAACGCGGTGAAGCTCATGGCGGAAACGGATGTTGACGCCATCATCGCCGCTGCTGAGCTCCACAAACCGCGCATCATGGTGGTGGACTCGATACAGGTTATCCATTGCGCCGCAATATCCTCTGCTCCGGGGAGCGTTTCTCAAGTGCGAGAATGTGCGGCGCAACTCACGCGATTTGCCAAACAGACTGGTGTGGTGCTCATTTTGGTTGGCCATGTCACCAAGGAGGGGAGTCTGGCTGGGCCCAAGGTGCTGGAGCACATGATCGATTGCTCGATCCTTCTCGAGGGTGAGCAGGACTCGCGGTATCGCACGCTGCGCAGCAGTAAAAACCGGTTTGGCGCGGTCAATGAACTTGGCGTGTTTGCCATGACGGATCGAGGCATGCGGGAGATTAAAAATCCGTCGGCTATTTTTCTCGATCGCGCCGAGGATCCTGCACCTGGCACCACGGTGATGGTGGTTTGGGAGGGCACTCGCCCGCTGCTAGTGGAAATACAGGCGCTTGTCGATGACAGCTCACTCGGCAACCCGCGGCGGGTTGCTGTTGGCTTTGAGCAAAATCGGTTGGCGATGTTGCTGGCGGTACTTCATCGTCATGGCGGAATCATGGTTGGGGATCAAGACGTATTTGCCAATGTGGTCGGCGGGGTTAGGGTTGTGGAAACAAGCGCGGATCTTGCGCTCCTCGTGGCGGTGGTATCCAGCTTGCGCAATCGCGTACTTCCCCAAGAATTAGTGGTCTTTGGCGAGGTCGGTCTGTCGGGTGAGATCAGGCCGGTACCCTCGGGTCAGGAACGCCTTAGCGAGGCGGCAAAGCATGGTTTTAAGCGTGCGATTGTACCCAGAGGCAATGCGCCAAAGCAGCCCATTCCGGGGCTGCAAGTCACGGCAGTATCCCGGCTTTCTGAGGCGCTGGAAGTGTTGCTTTGAATGACAAAACTGGTGTCGCTGAATTAGGCGATAAGGCGACGGATCCTCGGTTGATTGAACTTGCGACCGACCAGATAGCCCAAACACTGACCGCAAGTGGGCCTATGGGCCTTCGACGCCTTACGCGGTCAGCAGCCTGCCGGCACTCCGGATACGGCCTCGATGCTGACAGCACTATCTATTGCAAGTCATCGTAAATTGCGGCTTGCCGACGCCGATCTTGATATGTATTGGGCGGCGTTAAACGCCCCGTTTCAGCAACCTCTGGTCATCGATGTTTGATTTGTTGTGCCGGATGGACGTCCTGTGCATAGGGGGTCTAGAGCTGAAAAATTGTAGATTTATATCAATTGGCTATTTATACTCGTGTGAAATATAAAACAGAGCCGGTTGCATGGTGCCTGCAAAGCACGCAGAAGAGCTGTATACCCGATGTTTCCTCGGTGCTCCGTTTAGTTCGCTTTGTTTACCCCGCGTTGCCCTAGCCGTAGCCGGCCCCCTCGCAGGCGGCGATGCTGCGGGAGCATTTTATTTTGTCCCGTAGGATTAGCGCGTTTTTTAGCACAAACCTGCTTTTGCTGGGGCTTTCGTTTAGCGCGGCCATTGGCGCGGAGCTCATGGCACAAGACGCGACTCAGGATGCTCATTCCGGCCCCGCCGTCAGCGTATTAGTTAGTGGTGGGGAAGAGCTGGTTGACTTTGGTGATGACTTAACTGATCTCGATGGTTTGAGCGAAAGTGAAAGCCAAGTGGCCAAAAGTATCGACGAAATGTGCCCTAGACTCATTGTGGCCGGTACTCAGTTGACGCTTACTGCTGAGCAACAAGCTCTGCGAGAAGCCTGTAGTAATCTCAAGAACAAGGACAGCACGCAAGAGCAGCAAGCAGGAGCCCTCGTAGCGATTACTCCCGAGCAGGTAAATAATCGCACGGATATCGCCTTGGACACTGGGGCTACTCAACTGCGTCAGATCTCACAGCGGCTACTGCGTGTGAGAAGCGGCAACGCGCGCGGCGTTTCGCTCGCGGGGCTGACGCTCAAGTTCGATGATCAAGCTGTCCCGGGTAAGGTGTTGGATCAGGCCGTCGATGCGGTGACCGATGAGCACTCGGCATTCCAAAACTTTGGCCGCTGGGGCGTGTATGTACAAGGTGACATCAACATATTAGACCGGGACTCCACCGACAGCCGAGCCTCCTACGAGTCCGACAGCTGGCTTGTGACAACGGGCGCAGACTATCGACTCGACAGCGACTGGTACCTAGGGGTTGCCGTTAACTACGGTGAGACTGATACGGATTACCGGGATGCAACGAGTAAAATAGAAACCGTCGGGTTGAGCCTGTACGGTGGATGGGTTTTCTCAAAGAAGGGATTTATCGACTTTTTGCTTGGCTACCTCGACGATGACTATGATCTCACCCGGCGGGTGGCTTACACCGACTCCGCCGGCGCGTTTGACGCCAACTATGGCGCTTCTACCGGCGGTACACAGATGACCGGGGGCGTGAACTTTGGCTGGGTGTGGAATCAGGGTGGCTGGCGTTTTGGTCCGACAGCGTCGATTTCGTTTATAGATGGCAAGGTGAATAGTTACCGAGAGGCAGCATTCGGCGCAGATTCTGCGGCGTGGGCACTGACCGTTGAAGAGACCGCGTACAGCCAGTGGTCTATGCGGCTTGGCACACTGCTGGATTATGCTTGGCGTACCGATATCGGAGTGATCACCCCCGGCATTGTCGCCCATTACGTCGCAGAGACCGCTCGGGAAGCGGACGACACGTCGGCCCTTTTTGCCCACGACCTTGCCAATTTTGGTGAGGCGTTCACGATTAAACGGGATTTTCGTGACGCCCGCTATTACGACGTAGCGTTTAACCTGGCTGGCCAGTTTTCTTACGGCATCTCGGCCTATGGGACCTATCGTGTCACGGGTGGCAGAAGCGGAGTGAGCCATTCGGGCTACACGCTGGGCCTGCGGTGGGATCAGGCGTTTTAATTCGCGAAAGTCAGCGCCATCTGCGTTTACCCTGTCACTGCTTTCAAGACATGAGCTTGCGATGCTTCACGCGACTCGGCATCTCGGCATCCTTTCCGAGGCGCTTGACTCTGTCTTCCTCATAGTCGCTGAAGTTTCCCTCATGGAAGACCACCGACCCATCATCCTCGTAGGCGAGGATATGCGTGGCCACGCGATCGAGAAACCAGCGATCGTGGGAGATCACCATTGCCGAGCCAGGGAACGCTAGTATGGCGTCTTCGAGTGCTCGGAGTGTCTCTACGTCCAAATCGTTGGTCGGTTCGTCCAATAACAAAACGTTGCCACCCTGCTTCAGCAGTTTGGCCAGATGCAGGCGGTTTCGCTCTCCGCCGGAGAGGTCTTTCACGAACTTTTGCTGATCCGATCCTTTGAAGTTAAACCGACCCACGTAGGAGCGGGAGGGAATTTCATAGGTACCAATACGCATGATATCCAACCCGTCAGAAACCTCTTCCCAGACGGTTTTGGAACCATCGAGATCGTCTCTCGACTGATCGACGTAGGCAATTTGCACGGTCTCCCCAATTTCGATATCGCCGCTGTCGGGCTTCTCTATGCCCATCAATAATTTGAACAAGGTTGATTTGCCCATGCCGTTGGCACCGATAATGCCGACGATACTTCCCTTGGGTACGCTGAAGCTGACGTCGTCAAAGAGCAAACGATCGCCGAAGGTTTTCCGAAGATTACGCACCTCGATAACCTTGTCCCCCAGTCGCTGTCCCGGGGGGATATAGATTTCGTTGGTTTCATTGCGGGTCTGAAACTCTTGTGAGTTGAGTTCTTCGAAACGGGCAAGTCGTGCCTTGCTTTTCGCTTGTCGACCCTTGGGGTTAGACCGCACCCACTCGAGCTCGGCTTTAATGGCTTTTTGATGTGCGGCTTCGGTTCGTTGCTCTTGGTCAAGTCGTTTTTCCTTGGCCTCTAGCCAAGTCGAGTAATTACCCTCATAGGGGATGCCGCGACCCCGGTCGAGCTCAAGAATCCAGCCTGCTGCGTTATCGAGAAAATAACGATCGTGAGTAATCGCCACAACGGTGCCACTGAAACTTTCTAAAAAGCGCTCAAGCCAGGCCACCGACTCGGCATCTAGGTGGTTGGTGGGTTCGTCGAGTAACAGCATGTCGGGTTCGGAGAGTAACAAGCGACAGAGGGCAACTCGACGTTGCTCACCGCCGGACAAGGTTTCGACGTCGGCATCCCATGGTGGCAAGCGCAGGGCGTTGGCGGCAATATCGAGACGAGTATCCAAGTTGTGTGCGTCCGTCGCCTGAATTACATCCTCGAAGCGCGCCTGCTGCTTGGCCAGCTCATCAAAGTCTGCATCGGGTTCGGCGTAGGCGGCATAGATCTCATCGAGCCCTTTAAGCGCATCAATTGCGTCTTGCACGCCTTCCTCGACATTGCCCCGCACATCCTTATCAGGATTGAGCTGTGGTTCTTGGGGTAGGTAGCCGATATTTATCCCGGGTTGTGGCCGTGCTTCCCCCAAAATATCGGAATCGATACCAGCCATAATTTTCAGCAGGGTCGATTTGCCGGCGCCGTTAAGACCCAAGACGCCGATCTTTGCGCCCGGAAAGAAGGACAGTGATATGTCCTTGAGAATTTCGCGTTTGGGCGGAACAATTTTTCCGACCCGATTCATGGTGTAGACGTACTGCGCCACCGAAAACTCCTTTTAGTAAATAGCCAAGCCTGTATTAAATTGCAAACCTTGCTTAGTTTTAAAAAAAATGTTCAATCATCTTCGTTGTAATCGGGGTCTAGCAGGCCCTGGCGTTTCAGTTTATCAAACAGCAACGGCCTATCCAGCAATAGGCGCAGTGCCGGGGTCATCATCTTTGTGGGTGTAGTCCGACGGTAAGAGCTCTTCATGAAACTCCTCGTACTCAAATTCGGTACGAGCAGATACCTTAGCGATGTGAAATAGCGCGTCGCCCTCATACACGGTCGGCAAGTTAGAGCGACCGATAACAATGCCCGCTAGGGGCGCGCGAACTTCGGTTTCGTCATCGCCAAGAGGGTTGGCAACGATGCCGACGACCTGATCTTTTTCCACCTGAGCACCCAGCGCGACCAATATGCGATGTAAGCCGCTGGTCGGCGCGCGGACCCATTGTGTCGTTTTGCTGGCGATGGGTTTCTTCACTTTTTTGGAGCGGGATTTTCGCAGCATACCAATGTGGCGCATCGTGTTAATCACGCCCTTGACGCCAGCACGAATGTACACCTCATCAAAACGCAGCGCCTCACAGCTCTCATAGAGGATGACGGGTACTCCCATGTCTGTTGCGCACTCTCGGAGTGATCCATCGCGAATATTTGAATCAATGATGATCGGAGCCCCGAAGGCTTCAGCCATATCGCGCACGGCAGGATCTCGAAGCACGGCCCTGATCTGCGGGAAATTGGAGCGATGCCTCCCCCCTGTATGCAAATCAATGCCATGGGTCGATTTGGCCACCACCTCGTTCAGAAAGGTATCTGCCAGTCGACCGGTCAACGAGCCGCCGGCCGATCCGGGAAAAGATCGATTTAGATCTCGCCCGTCGGGTAGATAGCGGGAGTGGGTATTGAAGCCGTAAACGTTGACGATAGGGATCGCGAGAAGCGTGCCGGCCAGCCGTTTTTGGTCGACGGTTTTGAGAACTCGGCGAATGATCTCGACCCCGTTGATTTCATCGCCGTGAATGGCTGCACAGACAAATAGGACGGGGCCGGGTTTGGCCCCGCGAACGACCTGAATCTCTATGGATAGGTCGTCGTTGCTAAACGTGGGCGCTACGTGAATGTCGACGGTGCGTCGCTCGCCAGGAAAAATATCGGTGCCACCAATGACAAAAGGGTCGTTATAGCGTTTGCTCACGTTACTAACTCTAGACGTTGATGGGGGCTTACCCCTTCACCTGTTTTCTTGATCGGCCGGTATGCGCGTTATCTTCGATAAATTGGATTATTTTGGCGGCTACGTTCACGCCGGTTGACTCTTCTATGCCCCTCAACCCGGGCGAGGAGTTTACTTCCATGACTAGGGGGCCGCGGGAAGAACGTAAGATATCCACCCCGGCTACATTGAGCCCCATCGTCTGCGCCGCTTTTATTGCGGTGCGACGTTCTAAAGGCGTGAGTTTGGTGAGAACTGCGGTACCACCTCGATGGAGGTTGGAGCGAAATTCACCGGGCGCGGACTTTCGCTCCATGGCGGCAACCACTTTTTTGCCGATCACGAAGCAGCGGACGTCACTGCCTCCCGCTTCTTTGATAAATTCTTGCACGAGAAAATCGGCCTTGAGTTCGATGAAGGCATCGATGACGGATTCAGCGGCCTTCACCGTTTCTGCGAGAACAACGCCGCGCCCTTGGGTCCCCTCCAGCAGCTTGACAACAACCGGTGCACCTCCCACAAGTTGAATCAGTTGGCGTGTGTTATGGACGTCGTGAGCAAAGCCCGTCACGGGAAGGCCAACACCTTTGCGCGATAGCAGTTGCAATGCCCGCAACTTTGATCGAGATCGATTGAGCGGAATGGAGCCAACCAGAGAGTAAGTGTCCATCATCTCAAACTGGCGTATCACTGCCGTGCCATAGTTAGTAATTGAAGCCCCGATACGAGGAATCACCGCATCCTGTTGTTCGAGCTTTTCCCCACGATACCAGACCGCAGGCTTTGCCGAGGTGATATCCATATAGCACTTCAGGGTATCGATCACCCGGGCCTCGTGACCGGCGTTTTGTGCCTCCTCAACGAGCCTGGCTGTGCTGTATAGCTTCGAGTTTCTAGAAAGGACCGCGATTTTCACACAGGCTCCGGTGGCTGCTTTGAAGACCCGCCGAGTTTGAAGGATTGGGATGGATATACAAGTAAATTTGGTCGCATGGCGGTCCGACCCAGTAGCATCCGGAACCGCATAGTGTCCCGGCCGGTCAGGGTAAGCTCAATTTTTTTACAGATACCCCCGAGCAGGATATCGGTTTCGATGACCGGCCTATTCTCCTGATGGCCTCCAGAGTCGGTCACTTCCCGGCGCTCCAAAATGGGCATCTCGCACTGAATGACGCGGTCCGAGGCGCCTTGCAAGGGGTGGATTGAGAATCTCACCCACTCCCTAAGATCGCGCTTAAACGCCTCAAGCTCGAAGGCGTGCAGGGCGCTGGTTCGCGCACCCGTGTCCACTTTGGCCTTAATCCAGGTGATACCCAACTCTGGAAGCGAGACCCACTCTCGCCAGCCCAATGTCAGCTCAGTGTTCATTCCGGAATCTCATGGTTAGCAGGGTCCTAGCGCTATCTCGCGTGATCGCCATCAACACACCCGATTTGCCTCAATGCCGCGAGTATAGACCAGAAAAGGACGTGATCTCTCAAGCTACGCCCGGTACTAACCGCGCCGGTAACATTGCGATAGAATACCGACTTTATACAGGCGGCCATGAGCCTAGGGCTCCTCGGCTACCGCTCCACGACTTATTTCTTAAATTGGGAAACTCGCTATGAACCAAGCCGCCAACTTACCGTCGGATTATTTGAACCCCGAGGCGCAAACGATTGCCCATTTTGATGCTGAACTGTGGTCGGCCATGAGTTCGGAGACGCAGCGCCAAGAAGAGCACATTGAGCTGATTGCGTCGGAGAATTATGCCAGCCCTCGGGTTCTGGAAGCGCAAGGCTCCGTGCTGACCAACAAATACGCCGAGGGGTATCCGGGCAAGCGCTATTATGGCGGCTGTGAGTTTGTGGATATCGCCGAGCAGTTGGCGATTGAGCGAGCCAAGCAATTGTTCGGTGCGGCTTATGCCAATGTTCAGCCCCACTCAGGATCCAGCGCTAATATCGCGGTCTATCACGCGTTATTGCAGCCCGGCGACACCGTGATGGGAATGAGTCTGGCCGATGGTGGCCATCTTACCCACGGCGCGTCCGTCAGCTTCTCTGGCAAGTTCTATAAAGCGGTCCAGTATGGCATTGATCACGATACAGGGTTGATTGACTACGATGCGCTAATGGCGATGGCGCTTGAGCATAAGCCGAAAATGATCATCGGTGGCTTTTCAGCTTACAGTCGGGTAATGGACTGGAGCAAATTCAGAGAGATAGCGGACGCTGTGGGTGCCTATTTACTGGTCGATATGGCGCACGTGGCGGGGCTGGTTGCGGCCGGAGTCTATCCCTCGCCGATTTCGCATGCGGATGTTGTGACCTCCACGACCCATAAAACCCTGCGCGGTCCTCGAAGTGGCATCATCCTCGCGCGAGAAAACGAAGACCTCCACAAAAAGCTGAACTCTGCGATTTTCCCGGGCGCGCAAGGTGGCCCCTTGATGCACGTGATTGCAGCCAAAGCGGTGGCCTTCAAAGAAGCGATGGAGCCGTCATTTGTCGCTTATCAGGAGCAGGTGGTCGCCAACGCACAGGTCATGGCCGCCACGTTTATGGAGCGCGGGCACCGTATTGTGTCGGGGGGGACTGACAACCATTTGATGTTGCTCGACTTGATTGGCAAGGACTACACCGGCAAGGATGCGGATGCTGCGCTGGGCGAGGCGTATATCACGGTCAACAAAAACTCGGTGCCAAACGATCCCCGCTCACCTTTCGTGACGTCGGGCTTGCGCTTGGGGACGCCGGCGATCACCACTCGGGGCTTTAAAGAAGCGGAGACTGCCGCTCTAACGCACTGGATCTGTGATGTGCTTGCATCCCTCGAAAACGGGGACAGCGAAACGGTCATTCCGGCGGTTCGCGAGCAGGTGCTGGCGGTGTGCCGGCGTTTGCCGGTATACCAACGCTAGCGGTTTTGACCCGTGCACTGCCCTTTTTGCTCACAGGATGAGACCAAAGTGATTGACTCGCGTCTCGTCGCTGACGGCGGGCAAGTGCGTCGTCGTCGCGAGTGCCTCAGCTGTAAGGAGCGCTTCACCACCTATGAACTCGCCGAGCTGGTGATGCCGCGCATCATCAAACAAAACGGGAGTCGTGAGCCTTTTGATGAGGAAAAATTGCGAGGTGGTCTCCGCCGCGCTCTCGAGAAAAGGCCGGTATCTGTTGAGGCCATCGAGCAGCAAATAACTCAAATCATGCACCGTCTTAGGGCCACGGGGGAGCGCGAACTCCCTTCACGTGAAGTGGGTGAAATGGTCATGGTGGCGCTGAAGGAGCTGGACCAGGTTGCTTTTGTGCGGTTTGCATCGGTGTATCGTAGTTTTCAGGATTTGTCAGAGTTCCGAGACGCGATAGAGCGGCTTGAGGCAGAGCCCACGGATAAGGGCTGATGACCGTGCCCGATTTTAACGTTGGCAGCGATGGGTCGGCTGCATCCAAGGGGCGAGCCGTATTGGCAACCGGCGCTCAGATGCATATTGATTTTATGGCTCGAGCCCTTGAGATCTCGCGTCTGGGCCGCTACTGGACTTCTCCCAACCCCCATGTGGGTTGTGTCCTGGTGCGGGAGGGCGCGGTGATTGCTGAAGGCTTCACGCAACCTGCGGGGGGCAATCATGCGGAGGTGGAGGCTTTGGTGCGGGCGGGTGGACTCGCCCGGGGCGCAACCGCTTATGTCACGCTTGAGCCCTGCGCGCACACCGGTCAAACCGGCCCCTGTGTCGAGGCGCTGATTGGTGCGGGTGTTGCCGAGGTCATCATCGGGGTTGAGGATCCCAATCCGTTGGTGAACGGCGCGGGCATTCGCGCGCTCCGGAACGCAGGTATTTCTGTGATAACAGGGATCCATGCGACTGAAATCACGGCCGAGCTCCAAGGGTTTCTGCTTCGTATGTCCCGGGGTTGGGGCCGGGTTCGACTTAAACTTGCCAGCTCCCTCGACGGCCGAACCGCCATGGCCTCGGGTGAGAGCCAGTGGATCACAAGCCCCGAAGCTCGCGCTGATGTACAGCGTTTGAGAGCGGAGAGCTCGGCGATTTTAACCGGTATTGGAACTGTTTTAGCTGACGATTGCTCCCTCACGGTGCGGGCTGAAGAATTGGGTCTCGCGGGGGAAACACTTACTCGCGCCACTACCCGGGCACCCACCCGCGTCGTACTCGACACCAACGCTCGGCTTCCCAACGCCGCACGCTGTCTTGACGAGCGCGCGCCGCTGTGGGTGATGACCGCCGAAGGCAACAGCGTGCCAGCACCCGCCAGAGTTATACCCATAGCTCGCACCGCCGAAGGATTGCTCGATTTACACGCCGTCATGCGGCGTCTGGGCAAAGAGGGCATGAATGAAGTTCTGGTGGAATGTGGCCCAACCCTGGCCGGAGCCTTACTGCGCGCCTCCCTCATTGATGAGTTGGTGATCTATCAAGCGCCCCTGCTATTGGGTAAATCGGCCCGACCTTTGGTAGATCTAGCGTTTGATACCTTACTTGAGGGCGTCCGATTGGCTTATCGGGATATACGTCAGATTGGCCCTGACCTGCGTATGATGGCCAGCCTCGAAGTGAAGGACTAGGTTGTGTTTACGGGAATTATTCAAGCGGTGGGCAGCATCGCCACCATGGAGCCGAGCGGCGGAGACCTGCGGCTTCGCATTAAAACGGGCGCGCTGCCCCTTCACGATGTGCAGCTTGGGGATAGTATTGCCACGAGTGGCGTATGTCTCACGGTGACCTCGCTCCCAGGCGATGGCTACTGGGCGGACGTGTCTCTCGAATCGCTGAAACTAACAACCCTGGGTGATCGCGCGCCGGGGGACCGGGTGAATCTTGAAAAGTCACTGACACCCAGCGCCAGTATGGGCGGACACATCGTGAGCGGCCATGTAGACGGTGTCGGTACAGTCAAAGCGGTGGGTCGCGAGGGACGCTCCTGGCGCTATGTGATAACAGCCCCCATTGAGCTAGCTAAATATATTGCGCACAAGGGCAGCATCACGGTCGATGGCACAAGTTTGACGGTGAACTCGGTCAGCGGGGCAGATTTTGATCTCAATATTATTCCGCAGACCTACGAGGAGACCACTTTTTCCGATTATCAGGTGGGGAGCCGAGTCAATCTCGAGGTTGATGTTATCGCCAGGTATTTGGAGCGCTTGCTTCAAGGGGATCAAGCCAGTGTTGGTGCGGGTCTGACGTTGGAAAGTTTGCGGGCGGCAGGGTACGTTGATGAGTGAAGGCTGGACCTATCAAGATCCTGACACGCTGATCAGTGAACTCCGTCACGGTCGAATGGTTCTGCTGTTACTCGATAACAGCGGTGGCACCGAAACCGGGATCGTCGCCATGGCGGCCGAGCTTTGTGAGGCGCAGCACATCACCTTCATGGCGCGACAGGCGAGAGGTCTTGTTTGTTTGGGGCTCACGCGATCCCGCTGCGATTTTCTCAATTTACCCATGATGGTGGAGGGAAAAAATGACTCAGCGCCCTTTACGCTATCCATTGAGGCTGCCGAGGGTATTGAGACCGGCATTTCAGCCGCTGATCGCGCCCGCACTGTCCGTGTTGCGGTTGCCCCTGAGACGGTAGCCGCGGACTTGGTGCAGCCGGGGCATATTTTCCCGATAGCGGCGGCTGACGGCGGGCTGCTCACCCGCGCAGATCGAGCGGAGGCAACCACCGATCTCGCGCGACTAGCGGGATTATTTCCTGCTGCGGTCTTCACCGATGTTCTCGACGACCAAGGCAATATGGCTGAAGGGGCTGCACTCTCTATTTTTGCGGAGCGTCATCAACTGCCCGTTGGGCGCCTCTCTGATCTGGTTAATTATCGACTCGCCAATGAGCGCACGGTGGAACGCGTGCGCTCGGGTGTGGTCTCGACACCTCATGGTGGGTTGCATTTGCATGCCTATCGCGACCTTCACTCTGGCGGGTTGCACTTGGCATTGACTCACGGAGAACTCGATGCTGCAAAGCCTACCCGGGTGCGGGTGCACGTTACCTCGATTTTGCGCGATTTGGTCGGAACCACCCTCGAGGACCGGGTCAGCTGGCGTTTTGAACACAGCCTTGCGGAGATCGCGGCCTGCGAGCGCGGCGCATTGGTGCTTATTGACCGCCCTGAGTCGGCGGAGGATGTTTTGGCTGGCATCGATCGCTTGTTGGGGCGGCCTCCCGCAGAAACGCCGGGCCAAACCAGCGGATATGCTTCGATTGGCCTTGGAGCACAAATATTGAATGATTTGGGCGTGGGTAAAATAGAACTGTTGGGCGCGCCGCTGAAGTACAATGCGCTCGCAGGATTTGGCTTGGAAGTGGTGGATTTCATCGCCGCAAGCGACTAATTTCCATCGGAACAGGAGATCACCATGAGCATCGAGGGAATTAAAACTACCGAGGGAGCGCTGAGCGCCAACAAAGGACGTTATGTGTTGGTCGTAGCGCGCTGGAACAGCTTCGTCGTCGAGCACTTACTGGCAGGCGCCGTGGACACCTTGAAGCGCCACGGCATTGGTGACGATCAGCTGCACATTGTCCGGGTACCCGGTGCCTTCGAGATACCCTTGGTTTGCAAACAAGTCGCGTCTCAAAAAGACTGTGATGCAGTTATTGCACTGGGTGCGGTAATCCGTGGCGGTACTCCTCACTTTGAGCACGTTGCTGGCGAATGCACCAAAGGAATTGCGCAAGTGCAAATGGAAACAGGTAAACCCATCGCTTTTGGTGTACTCACGGTCGACTCGATTGAGCAGGCTATTGAGCGCTCTGGCACCAAAGCAGGTAACAAGGGTGCGGAAGCCGCACTCAGTGCCTTGGAGATGGTCAACCTGACGGCAGCACTCAACGGCAAATGAGTGAAGTCAACGCGCTCGCCGCAAAGCGTCGGCGCGCGCGCCATTTTGCGTTGCAGGGGTTGTATCAGTGGTCTATGACAGGTGCAGCGCTTGCCGAGATAGAGGCGGAGTTTCGCATCGACAATGACTTTACTCACGTTGATGGTGACTACTACCGCGACCTCTTAAGTGGCGTCGTAGCCCATGCCGGTGCCCTCGACGATGTGATGCGAGGCAAACTCGACCGCAGTATCGAAGAACTTGATCCGGTAGAGCACAGCTTGTTGCGAATGGGGGTTTACGAATTGCGAGATCGTATTGATGTCCCCTATAAGGTCGTGCTGAATGAAGCTGTCGCGCTGGCTAAAAAGTTTGGTGCGACAGAAAGCTTTCGCTATGTGAATGGCGTATTGGACAAGGTGGCCCACGAACTCCGAAAGCTTGAGATCAACGCTGAGGTCTAACCAGTGGAGGGCGCCAAAAATTCCCGCTGCGCCATCGAAAGCGTTAAGCCCTAAGGGCTCTCGACATTACTTGAGGTTCCTGTGAGCATCGAAGCAGAGATCATCTACCGTTACTTTTCAGCGTTTGGTGCCGGTGAGGCAGTCACGTTGGGAGTGGGCGATGATGCCGCCGTGCTGCGCCTTCCCCCGGAACACGAGCTTGTTGTGTCGACCGACACTCAGGTGGCAGGCCACCACTTTTTTCCCGACGCGTTTCCTGAGGATATCGCTTATCGCGCTGTCGCTACGGCGGCCAGTGATCTTGCAGCCATGGCGGCCAGTCCTCTGAGCATGACGTTGGCACTCACCCTGCCCGAGATCGATGATTTGTGGCTGCACAGTTTCTCGCAGGGTTTGGGGCACGCGTCCGCGACCCTGAAATTGCCGCTCGTTGGAGGTGATTTAACTAGAGGCCCCCTCACCCTATCGGTGACGGTGATGGGGACGGTTCCCAGTGGGCGTTGTGTGCGCCGCGATGGGGCAAGGGCGGGGGACTTGCTTGGTGTCACCGGTACTCTGGGCGATGCGGCCTGCGCCCTCGCATGGTTGGCAGGGGAATTACCTGACCGCCAGACCTTAAGTGAGCAGGACGAGTCTTTTTTGAACGCTCGCTTTTTTCAACCAACGCCGCGCTTTGAGTGGCAAGATTGGCTGCTTGAAAACGCCCACGCAGCGATGGATATCTCCGATGGATTGCTCCTAGATGCCCGCAGATTGGCCGAGGCCTCGGGTTTGGGTGTGCATATAAATCCGGATCAGTTACCCCTCTCGCTAACGACCCGTCAGCGAGGTCTGAAAGAAGCCACTCGTTGGGCATTAACTGGTGGTGATGATTACGAGTTAGCCATAGCCTTCCCGCCGACGGTGGCTATCCCCTCAGGTATCACTGTGGTCGGCGAGTTCACCGATGCTCATGGGTTACACTGCCCGGGATATGAAGCAGAGATCATCGGCTTCGATCATTTTGCCGCCAGAGAACCGCACGAATAACATGGTGACACATCAGTTGACAGCGCAAACGACACGGCTCGCTCTGATTCTCGCCAGTTGGTTTGGTTCGGGTTACGCGCCCAAGGCGCCTGGGACTATAGGCTCGCTGGCGGCACTCCCGCTGGTGTTGCCATTACTGTATGGCTGCCCGCCCGTCGCGGTGCTGTCGATTGGGCTGGCCTTGTTGATAGCGGGGGCTTGGGCCGCGGGTATTGCGGGTGCCGCCTGGGGTCAAGTCGATCATGGAGCTATCGTCATTGATGAGGTGGTGGGCATGCTTGTCGCCGCCGCTATCCCTTTTTACCTGCTGAATCAGTGGATCGGCCCCGGTGCTCTCACCGCTGTGTCTTTTTTAGCATTCAGAGTTTTTGATATTGCCAAGCCTTGGCCGATCAGTTTATTGGATCGGCGACTCAAGAACGGGTGGGGTGTGATGGTTGATGATGTGGCCGCCGGGATGTTGGCGGGCACGGTGACGGCTTCCGTACTCGCCGCCGCCATTGCGGTGACTTTGTAACCTACGACGCGCTAGTACTGACGTTTCACCATCGTATTAGCGGTGCTTCTCAGTGCCGCAGCGGCTTCGCCAAAGTAATCGAGGCAGGTGAGCGCTTCCTGAAGTAAACGTTCTGCCTCCTGGGTCGCCCCCTCGAGTCCCAAACAGCTGACGTAGGTCGACTTTTCGGCGACTTGGTCTTTCCCCGCTGTTTTGCCGAGGGCAGCGGTAGTTTGGGTGACATCGAGAACGTCATCAGCCACTTGGAAGCCCAGTCCGATTAAGTCGGCAAATTTGGCAAGGGTTTGGTTGGCTTCTTCAGTGGCCTCGGCGCAGCGGGCGCCCGCCAAAATCGCTGCCTTAATGAGCGCGCCGGTTTTTTGCGCATGGATTTGCTGCAGGGACGCCACACTCAGCGTCGCGTGCTCCGCAGCCATATCGAGAGCCTGTCCGCCGACCATTCCGCCGAAGCCTACGCCAGCGCTGATGAGCGCCACAATATCAATGCGCGCCTCGGCTGAGAGTCTGACTTCGTTTGCAATCAGCCTAAAGGCGGCCGCCTGAAGGCCATCACCCACCAGAATGGCAGTGGCTTCATCGTAGACGACATGCACTGTGGGTTTACCCCGCCTCATCTCGTCATTGTCCATTGCCGGCAGATCATCGTGGACCAACGAGTAGGCGTGCAGCCACTCGATCGCTGTGGCAATGGTGCGGGCGGCGGGTATCACCTTACCGGCAATGAGTTCACAGCTTTCTAGCGTCAGGCGTGATCGCAGCTGTTTGCCGGGATTTGCTAATACGTACTGGACGGCCTCAGCAAGACGAGGATCGGCGCACGCCACCACAGAGGCATCAACGGCATCGGCACTCATGAATCGATCGGTCGGATCTCATCATTAGCGCCGATCATTGCCACTCGTTGCTCGGCGGCCTCAAGGGCCTGGGTTGCAGCACCGACAAGGGACATACCACGCTCGTAGAGCACCAGCGAATCCTCAAGAGACACTTCTGGATCCTCCAGCTTTTCGATCACCGCTGCGAGCTCATCCATCTGCTGTTTTAGTGTCGGGGATTTCGCCTTACTCACAGGTCTCTCCGGCTATCTCGGTCGATCAACGGGTGGGCTAATTCGTGCCCACTGCGGCATGCACGGGGGTCACCTGCGGTTGCGCGGCCCGAATGATGTCGTCGGCCGTCAAGCCGGCGGCGATGCGATTTTGTTGTTGCGAGCCGTGATGAATAAAGCTGTCGGGAATGGCAATCTGGCGAAGCTCACAACGGATTTTCTCGCGGGATAGAAATTCCGCTACAGCACTTCCGGCGCCCCCCGCAAGGGCGTTTTCTTCGACCGTAATCAGTAGATCGTGCCCCCGGGCGATGGCGGCAACGGTCGCTTCGTCGAGGGGCTTTACCCACCGCATATCGACCAGCGTCGCATCGAGCCGGTCAGCGGCTACTTTCGCTTCTGTCAGCAACACCCCAAAGTTCAGCAGAGCGACTGACTTGCCCTCGCGAATTACAACTGCTTTGCCGATAGGCAACTCTGTCATAGTCTCTTCGACCAGCGCACCGGTGCCCTCCCCACGGGGGTAGCGAACGGCTGCTGGGCCCTGATGTTGATAGGCCGTATAGAGCAGCTGTCGGCATTCATTCTCATCCGAGGGGCAGGCAATGACCATGTTGGGCACGCAGCGCAGGTAGCTTAAATCAAAGACACCATGGTGTGTTGCGCCATCCTGACCGACAAGTCCTGCCCGATCGAGGGCAAAGGTGACGTCAAGATTTTGGAGGGCTACATCGTGGATCAGTTGATCGTAGGCGCGCTGTAAAAAAGTGGAATAAATAGCGACCACCGGCTTCAGTCCGTCGCATGCCATACCGGCGGCGAGCGTCACCGCATGCTGCTCGGCAATGGCCACGTCGTGGTAGCGATCTGGGAACTCTTTGGAAAAGTGCACCATGCCCGAGCCCTCGCACATGGCCGGGGTAATACCAATGAGTCGCCCATCTTTCGCCGCCAAGTCGCAAAGCCAGCGTCCAAAAACATCTTGGTATTTAGGCGGTTTGGGGCGGTCATTCGCTGGGGTAGCAGGTTTCGCTTCAATTTTGTTGATGGCGTGATAACCGACCGGATCGGTCTCGGCCGGGGTGAATCCCTTTCCTTTCACCGTACGAATGTGTAATAGCTGCGGTCCCTGTAATTGCAGCATCGCCTCGAGAGTTTGGACCATCAGCGGTAAGTCATGGCCATCGAGGGGGCCGATGTAATTGAAGCCTAGCTCTTCAAACATCATGCCTGGTGCAACCAGGCTCTTCATCTGCTCCTCGGTTTTTTTGACGATGTCCCAAGCGGTACGAACGTGCTCAAGAATGCGTTTGGAGCCTTCTCGAAACGAGATGTAGGTGGGACTGGCCCATATTTTTGCGAAGTAGGTGGCCAGACCGCCGGTGTTGTGCCCGATCGACATTTGATTGTCATTTAGGATCACTAACAGGTTGGGTCGTACATGACCCGCGTGAGCAAGCGCTTCGAAAGCCATGCCGCCAGTGATTGCGCCATCGCCGATCACGGCGACAACCTTCCGGGTAGGGGTCAGCCGACCCGCGGCCACCGCCATGCCCATCGCGGCTGAAATGCTGGTTGAGCTATGGCCAACCCCAAAGGTATCGAACTCGCTCTCTGTCCGCTTTGGAAATCCTGACAGGCCGCCGGCTTGTCGCATCGTGTGCATGCGATCAGCACGCCCCGTGATGATTTTGTGAGGGTAGGTTTGATGGCCCACATCCCAGACGATTCTATCTTCCGGCGTGTTGAGCACGTGATGAAGTGCAACGGTGAGCTCGACAACGCCCAGTCCCGCGCCAAAGTGCCCCCCCGTTTGACTCACCGAATACAACATGAACTGACGGATTTCGTCGGCGAGGTGTACCAAATCCTGTTCGGACATGGATCGCAACGCAGCGAGATCGGCCTGAACGTTTTCCAGCAGCGGTGTTAGGGGTTTGTGTTGAGGAAACGTCTCGATCATCGCTCGATCATACCCTATTCATCGCCGAAAACGATATCAGGTTTCTGCCTACTTCAACCCCAGCGCCTGAGCCAGCATGGGGAAGATCGCTTGGTACGCTTCTCGCGAAGGAGTTTTGCCATCGGGCCAGTAGAAATCAGCTTCTGGTGCTCCCCTGTCATCAAGTAGCGCACTGTTTAGATCGAGTATCTCGAGCCCGGAAAAGCCCTCGATAGCGTTCATAGCCTGCTCGAATTGTGACCACTGCGACGCCCCGGGTCGAAAACGGGGTCCCCGAAACGGGAGGGCCACCACGAATCGCGGTGAGGATGACCAATAGGTGCGGCTTGCAGCGATAGCTTCCAAAGCCATCAAGGTCCGCTCTGACCCGGCGAGAATATCCTGTGGCTCGAGTAGTAGTAGGGTTGTGGTGGGCTGGTAATGAGCGACCAGTCGCTGAAAACAGGCTGCGACCGCCGCTGGATGTAACAGGCGTGAGGCTTTGATCATGGCATCTGTTTGCCAGGGCGAATTGGCGCCATGAGGCCATCGAATCAGCGAATCTCGTCCCAGAATAAGTATTGACCCGGTAGCTCCAGCATAAGCGATGTCCTGCGCCTCAAGTTCGCGGGTGACGTCGCCGCAATCGCTTGATAACGGGTTGGTGGTTATCGAGAGTTGCTTTGCCATCAATGCGATGAGCGGCAGAGATAAAACGATGACAATCAGGACAATATTGAGGGTGCCAAGTTTCGGGTATTCTTTTTCCATCGGCTTGCCTGCTTCCAGCACACATTGGGTGGCCTGTGGTGAGCATAGTAGTACAGGTGGTACTCTGCTCAAAACGGTGGTGGACTGCTCTGGGTCTTTGGCAGGTTTTTCGGATGCTCTATCAACAAAAAGTCGATTTAAAAAACCTCCAGTCATTGCTGCTTGCGGAGCAGCTGCGACATAGCCGCTTCGGCCTGCCCGGTGTGCAAATGCTGGCCGTTTTCGCTGTTTTTGGGTTGGTTTGGTTTCAAGTAGACACGCAATTACTGATCGGCTGGGGGATGGCAATGTCCTTGCTTAGCGCTCTTCAAATTATTCAGATTAGTCGCGCGATGCGTCAAAAAAGCTTCATAGATCGGCCTGCGCGCACCGAAATCCAGTTGGCTGTGGGTGCAGTGGTCAATGGCGGTGCATGGGCACTCAGCGTGATTTGGCTTGAGCCCCAGCTACCCGATATGAGCTTTTACTTCCTGTTGTTACTTGTCACCATCATGGCAGTCACCACGATGGCAGTAATTTCAGCCGTGCGGATTGTCTATCAATGCTGGTTGCTGTCTACACTCGTTCCTATTGCTTTTTTACTCTCTTGGCAATTCGACGAACGCCCTTTTAATGCACTGATGTCATTATCACTTGTGGGTCTGACCTGCGTGTTGTTATTTGTGGGTTATTGGGTCAGCCAATCATTTAGTGAGTTGACAAAATCAAACCTTGAGCGACAGGCGATGAATCAGGAATTTTCCACTTTGAGCGAAAATCTCAAAGTGAGAAACTTTCAGCTTCAGCAGTTGCGAGATCAATTAGCAGAGATAGCAACCGTTGATGAGCTAACGGGTTTGCGAAATAGGCGGGGCGGTAATCAGCTACTAGAGCTAGAGCTCGAGCGCGCCAAGCGAACACATGTTTCGTTGGCAGTGGTTGCGATCGACGTTGACAGCTTTAAGCAATATAACGATACCTATGGGCACCCTTCAGGTGACCGAGTGCTTCAGCAAATAGCCGAAGTTCTCATCTCTACGACGGGTCGCGCTGGAGAAGCGGCGATAAGAATGGGTGGCGAAGAGTTTTTACTGGTTCTCCCTGGGGCGGAGAGCGACGACGCGATGAAGACGGCGAATCTAGTCAGGGAGCGTATTGAGGCTGCTGCCATTGCCCATAGCGAA
Source organism: uncultured Luminiphilus sp. (assembly GCA_943787485.1). Lineage (GTDB taxonomy): Bacteria > Pseudomonadota > Gammaproteobacteria > Pseudomonadales > Halieaceae > Luminiphilus. Next base: position 198,582 of record CALSMP010000001.1, read on the forward strand.
TCGAAAGTCGCGTCCTGCGTGACAGTGTCGCTCGGTGTGGTGTCTTACATTCCCGATAGAGGTAGCGACATTAGTGAATTGATAGCAGCTGCGGATCGGGCGTTGTATGCGAGTAAGAGTGGCGGTAGGAATCGTGTGACGCTGGGCCGTATCCAAGCTTAGTTACGCTCTTTCGGTAATAAAAAGTGCATATCTCAGGCAGGGGTCAAGCAGGCCTCAGTCGGAATTTGATTCTGAATAGCTAAACCGACGCAGGCGATTGAGCTCCCGCCGAGCGTGCTTATCGGGTCGATGATCTGGTCTCGCCATTGATCCGGCGGCTTTTCGCGCGGCTTGCTCCCGCAAGCGTCGGTCCAAACTACGGGGGGTCTCCTCATAGAGTGTTTGGGCGATTTGGGCACTGCGCCGCTCGGTGCTCAGGGCGACGACAACCACCTCCTTTTCATCCCAGCCCTGACGAATCGTCAGCTGATCACCGACCGCCAGCTCTTTACTGACTTTGACGCGTAGACCCTCGAGGTGCACCTTGCCACCCTCGATGGCACTTTTGGCGAGGCTGCGTGTCTTGAAAAACCGGGCGGCCCACAACCATTTATCGACCCGTACCTTGTTGCGCTCGGATGACTCAGGCATGGTCTGGGAGTCCTGCAAATATCTCATCAAAGTGTTGGATTGATGGGTAGCGGGTGCTTGTTCTCGGTCGCTGTTGGCTATCGGGCTGACGCAGGGTAACCAAGTGGTGAATGCCGTACTTTTCCGCGGCGGCGAGAACGTGTTCCGAATCATCAACGAACAGGGTTTTCGTTGGATCAAAAGGATGATTGCGCTGGAGGTGAACCCAGAAAGCTGGATCCTCCTTGGGTGCGCCAAACTCGTGTGATGTAAAGCGCTTGTCGAGCCACGGACCGAGGGCTAGCTGGTCCAGTTTGATGGCGAGTGTGTCGGGATGGGCGTTAGTAATGAGAATTGCCTCACAGTGACTCGCCCGAAGTCTCCGCAAGAACGTTTCGGCGTGGGGTCGCCAGCTGACGCCGGCGGCGACTTCACGCTTCAGGGACGCGATGTCAAAGCCGAGGGTGGACGACCAGAAGTCGAGACAATACCAGTTCAACTTACCAGTTTGGCTTTTGAAGATTGGCGTAAGGTAGTCGTTCGCTTCCTGCAAGCTCAGTTGATTCCGAGATGCATAGTGCTGTGGGATGGTATACAGCCAGAAGGTGTTGTCGAAGTGAAGGTCTAGCAGGGTGCCATCCATATCCAAGAGCACGGTATTAATTTGTGCCCAATCTATGGACTGAATTTTTCGATCCCTCGCCACTACCAGTGCCATTGTCAGTGTTACTCTTCCTTCATGTATGCCGATTTTTTAACCCAGCCCGCCGCGCCCATGTTTTCAACAGACTTGGGCTTGCAGCCTGGCGCGCTCAAAACGCTGTTGTCCCTGATGGCCAGTACCAGTGACACGATCTTGAGTCACTATAACAAGACTGAGAAGGTCTCTGTGGAGCGCAAGGCAGATAAAAGTCCGGTCACTGCTGCTGACAAGGCGGCTCATGAACAGCTCAGCCAGGGACTGGCGCAATTAAGCCCTGATATTCCGGTGTTGTCCGAGGAGTCTCCGGAGGCCGATATTGCCGCCAGAAGGCAATGGCCAGCCTGCTGGGTGGTCGACCCCCTCGACGGCACCAAGGAGTTCATTGGTCGCACCGGTGAATTTACGATTAATGTCGCACTTGTCCGTGACTCCCGTCCGGTCCTCGGGGTCATTGCTGTGCCTATGGAGGGTCTTTGCTATCTGGGCCTACCTACGGTGGGCTTATGGCGTTGCCAAGGAGTGGATTATCTAGCGCTGACGCCACTTGAAGCACAGCCAATGCCGGAAGAGGGCATTCGATTTTTGGCGAGCGAACGGCACCACCCCGATCGGGTTGCCGCCGTGAGAACACACCTGGAGACGACGGGAAAGGTGGTAAGCCGTCACAACGCGGGCTCGGCACTTAAGTTTTGTGCGCTCCTTGAGGGCAGCGCCGATGTGTATCCACGCACCTCACCGTGCTATGAGTGGGACGTGGCGGCAGGGGACGCCCTCGTCTGGGCCGCCGGCGGGATTGTGGTCGATTTGTGGGGAAATCCCATTCAGTACAACTCACGGGACTCTCTGTTGGTTCGGCGTTTTATTGCGACCAGCCGAGGGGGTGAGCAGTGGTTGCCTTTGTTACTGGCCCTGGAACATGATTTATAAGCTGGGCGGCTTGTGGAACATGCGCCCAGCGGGTAATTTGCGCGGTACTGCGAGGTGAGAGCGGACTATGCGAGACGGCAACAACAGCGATGCGGCTAATCATGAGATGACGCCCGCAATGCGTCTCATGACACTGCAAGCCCGCCATCGCAGTCTCGATGAGAAAATTATCGACCTGCAGAGCCAGCCTTATCAGAATCAGCTACTCATTCAGCGATTGAAAAAAGAGAAACTGCGACTCAAGGATGTCATCGAACGGCTTCGTGACGACATGATTCCCGACTTAAACGCCTGACGATTTTAAGCGCCGGGTGACTCTACTGCTAGATAACGGGGTAGCCTTCGTGCTTCAGCAGCCACCTTTTGCGCTCCAGTCCGCCGGCGAAACCGGTAAGCGCTCCGGTTGACCCAATAACCCGGTGGCAGGGAATGATGATGGGTATGGGGTTAGCGCCGATAGCGCGGCCCACGGCGCGCACGGCCTTGGGTTTCTCGATACTGTGCGCCACTTGTCCGTAGCTCAGCGTGTTCCCCCAGGGGATGTCTCCAAGTGCTTGCCACACCTGTGTTTGAAACCCGGTCCCTGCAGGGGCTATCGGTAGGTCGAACGCTTTTCTCGTCCCCGCGAAATATTCATCTAATTGCGACAGGGTCTTTTTCAAAAGGGTGGGCAGAGCATGCTTTTCCGCTGTACCTGCCGAATTGGCCTTAAGGTCTGGCCAGTGAATGGCGGTGAGGGCGGTGGGCAGTGCCTCGATCATAAGCGGACCAACAGGGCTTTGATAACACACGGCAGTTATGGTTTGTTCGGGGGCGCATTTCATTGGCTAAGGCTCCGAGGGGGTGGGGGTGGTTCATCTAACAACGCCTCTTCGACATGAGCCGCGAAGCCGGTACCTGCTTGCCCGTACAGATTGAATGCCGATATGCCGAGCTCAGAGAGCTCCTCCGCATGCTCTTCATGGCGTACGATCGAAGCGATCTTTCCTCGATAGCCCATGCTCCGTAAGAGCTCTGCCACCAAACAATTTTCGGGGTGGTTGGTCAGCGCCAGCATCACCAGTGTGAGGTTGGCAAACTGGATGCGAGACCAAAAATCAGGATCCGAAGCATCAGCGCAAATGACACGTCGCTGGGCATCTACATGCGCAACGACTTTTGTGCGCGATGCCTCAACCCCCATAACCTGATGGCCATAACGCGGGGCGAGGGCTTCATAGGCGCCTGTGCCGACACGCCCCATTCCCAAAATGATAATCGAAACATCGGCGGTGGATTCGTAGCTGTCGACAAGCCTTCCCGAGCGCCACTTCAAAAGCTGATGACGATGTCGTCGATAAAAGTCATGAGTTGATCGGCTGATCGGAGAAGCCACCACAAAGCTAACGGCAACGGCAATTGACAGCGCGGCGCTCCAGTCGGCGGCAACCCAACCGAGCCCCGCCGCAACCGACACTACGATTAGCCCAAACTCACTGTGATTGGCTAACGAACCCGCCGCGAGAACCGCAGTTCGCGGGGTGGTGTGAAAACGGGTCATTAATGGGAAGTACAGCAGCGGCTTCGCGGCCGCCAAAAGCCCTAGAAAAACCGCCACGCCTATGAGCAGCGGTGATGGCCAACCACCAAGGCCAATCGACAGGAAAAAGCCGACCAAAAAAAGATCCTTGAGCTGGATGAGGTTGTGCGCCAATGCTTTTGTCTTGGGGTGCCCTGCCAAAATCGCACCGACAATAAGGGCGCCGAGATCACCCTTGAGACCAACGGCTTCAGCAACCTGTGCCGAGCTTATTGCCACCGCCAGACCGGCCAGCGTCAGCAATTCGCCATAGCCGGCAATACTGAGGAGCCGCAGTATGAGTGGTCGCAAGGGAAAAAGTAGCAGCATGCCCAGCACATACCACTGTGGCGTTTTGCCCGCTGATAGGGCGAGGAAAGCCACCGCCACCAAATCCTGAATGATCAGTATGCCAATCGCCAGTACGGCGTAATCGGATTGCAACTCACCTCTTTCTTGGGTGGTCTGAATGACAAAGACCGTGCTTGAGAACGTCAAAGCGAAAGCGATCAGGGCAGCGCTTTGCCAGGTCAGTGCAAGAGCCGGTAGCCAATGCGTCAGACCGAGCAGAATAAGCAGCATCACCGCCTGCGTTATCGCCATATGAACCAGCGTGGACCCCCAGACCTGTGCGGCCAGCAATCTTTTGGGCTCTAGCTTGAGTCCAATGGTGAACAGCAGCAGCGTAATCCCAATGTCGGCCAGTGTTAGCAGCACTGGCCCCACCTCGAGGTTGAGTTCATGCAGGACAAAGCCCGCCGCGAGGTAGCCAATGAGTGCCGGGAAACCAAGTGCCCGACTGGCCATGCCGCACAGCAGCGCGGTGAACAGAATTAGGGGCTCGGAGAACAGCGCCATGGCCTTTACGACCTTGTCAGCTGGAGCGTGAGCGCACTCGCGGCCGAAATCAGAAGCATCAGCTCTAGCCAATTGACAAGCCGAGCACCCACCGGGTTGGCGATCAAGGTCACCAAGCCAGTCAACGCAAGTAGGATTGACAGGACCAGGCTCAGGCGCGCGGTTCCCATCAAGCCCAAGCTGAGGAGTATCAAGATCATTCCTCGACCCGCGTCGAGAAGGAGTCCCTCATCGAGAGATGCATACCAGAGTCCAGCCACATGTATGATACCGGCGGCCAGCGCAACCACCATCGCGATCAAGCGGGTCCTTCTCTGCAGAGCAGAGGGCTGGGCTGCTGCGAGGGTGGTTGGCCTGGAATTTTCGTCGCTCATGATGTCAAGCTTAGACGGAACGGCGGCCCACGTCAGCGGTTGATTTTTGAGTTGGCCTGCGTGATCTTGGATATCCGTCAGACACGTTTGACCGGACGCCTACAGGAGGGTCGTGAGGTGTGGTTAGCGACAGCGCATTGATTGGGACTGCCGTGGTTGAAAGAGCGGTTATAAAAACAAGTGAGGCGAGAACAGGAGTGGAGTGGCCGGCGCATGTTTGCGATCACTGATCCTCTCAACGTGGAGGTGTTAAGTACCCGATTAGCCGCTAGCACCCGGTCTGTGGTTGTTGTCGAGGTGGCAGAAGAAGTCGCGTCTACTAATGAGGTGCTCAGGCAACGCGCCATGCAGGACATGTTGCATGGCCGTGTTTTGTTGGCGGAATCTCAAACACAGGGGAAGGGGCGACTGGGGCGGGTGTGGCATACCCCCAAGGGTAAAAATTTGGCGCTCACCCTTGCATGGAGCTGCGACCCTGACCCCAGAAGTCTCGCTGGAATAAGCCTGGCGGTGGGAGCCGCTGTGGCGGAATCCCTGGAAAAGGTGTTCGGTGTCGACATGCAGCTGAAGTGGCCCAATGATATGTATCTTGACGGCCGGAAATGCGGCGGAGTGCTGGTCGAGACACTGACCGACGGTCAGCAGCGTTCGCTTGTGTTGATCGGTGTCGGTCTCAATATCATGCCCGTGGATACAGAGGTCGATCAGCCAGTGGCGGACCTCAGCTCCCATGTGGGCCGCGATGTGCCGCGAAACAATGTGGCGGCCTGCGTTATCGAGGCGTTGGTTGATTTGCTGCAGGCCTGGGAGGCTGGCGGTTTTAGTGCCTGGCGCGAGCGATGGCAAGCGCGGGACCTGCTGCGGGATGTGGCCGTTACTATTAGCGGGGGACAAACATTGACCGGCGTTGGCTGTGGTGTAGACGATACCGGGGCATTGCTGCTGCGGACGGCCGAGGGAATCGAGCCGGTTTTTGCCGGTGACGCGTCGGTTAGAAAGGAGCAACGGGTATGAAAAGCCTATTCATTGATGTCGGCAATTCATCGGCGAAGCTTGGTGTTGGTGGGTCGGGATTTGACGTGGTCGAGCGCTGTGCCAGAGACCCTGAGGCCATCGTTAAACAAATCACGGCGATCGCCATGGATCGAGATTGGCACACGAGCACCACCGAGCCCCTCGCTGTGGATACGATCTTAATAGCCAGCGTCGCCGATGAGAGCTTCAATGTGGAATTGGCGGCAGCTATTAGCGCCAAGGTAACCGGCAGCCTGGAATTTTGTCAGACCCCGGCGGCGGGCTTTGGCATTAAAAACAGCTACACAGAACCCCATCGTATGGGAGTGGATCGCTGGTTGGCATTGGTAGGTGCGTGGGTGCCACGCCGCGAAGCACTGCTGGTCTTCGATGCCGGCACGGCGCTGACCTGCGATGTGATCAACGCACAGGGTGAACACGAGGGCGGGTTCATCATGCCAGGCAGCCAACTGATGGAGGCAGCGTTACGGCGTGATACCCAGCGCATTCGCTACGACGACATCCAGCCGACAAGCTTAGAGGCCGGGCGGTCCACCGCCGCGTGCGTGGTGTCCGGCACCTGGACGGCCCTGGTGGGGGCGGTTGCTTCGCTTCAGGCGCGCTATCCCCGCTATGGGTCCATACTGACCGGCGGCGACGGTCAGGCGCTGCTCGATCTCGGTGTGCGTGCTGAATGGCGGCCGCATCTTGTACTTGAAGGGCTTGAGCTCACGGTTTCCGCGCCATAACTTGACCTCGGCTCGAGATATCGGGACAATCGCGCTCCTCATAAACACGGTCGTGTTTGTGATCCCGACGCTGGCGTAGCTCAGTAGGTAGAGCAGCTGATTTGTAATCAGCCGGTCGGGGGTTCGATTCCTCTCGCCAGCTCCATTCGCTCTCGAATATCTCTGTATGAATCAGTCGGTCTTGATATCTCGGGCGGCAACTCGGCAACGGACTACCCGGCATTTACGTGCAATAGGCTCGATTTGGGGAAGATATATTTGCCTAGATTACTCATCGGGTAGTTTCTTCATCACTTCGAATAGAGCATCCATAATGCCTGCCACATCAGTCGCTAGCTCTTCTCGTTCAGCTATTGGCGCATTACTGAAGTCGATCGCTCCTTGATGCTTCCGCAACATGTTCATCACTTCTTGAAGTTCAGCTTTCATATTGCGTGCCAGTGCTGATGGATGGGTGGTTAGCATATCAGGATTAGTTTATCTGGCGTTGATTGTCGGGAATTGGCCCCTCCTGTGGGGCGGACTTGCTCATTTTTAGGCGTACCGTTCTCCGCTTGTGATGGTCGTTTTAAGGTGGTTCTGTCTGCAGAGATAAAGCTATACACGCACCTTGAGCCAGAGGTTTGTCGGCTGTTGCAGATTCAACGGGATCTGTGGGTAGTCGTACTCATGATTTGAATCCACCTCCATGGCCACCGTTAAACGAAGCGTCCCATCTGAGCATTTCCAGTGGAGGCTTGCTGTCTTATTATCGGAGAAGAACTGGTTGTGGATCAGGAAAATGAAGTGGTTAATACTATTTAGCTTGTTGATGACCTCGATAAAGTTACCGGCTGAAAGCACTCGGCTTGTCACGCCCAAAACCATAAAAATTGAGGATAACGTCGAGCGGACCATTCTAGATTATTCGACGGATCAAGATCTTGGCTTGAATCAAATGCTGGCCCCAATCGGTTGGTCAGAGCCCATTGTGGCCTTGGGCTATGAACTGAGAGGCATCGTGATTAGCGGTGTTCTAGGCCTGGAATTTAAAGATTCGCTGGTTTTGTTTCAAAAAGATGATGGCTTCGTCATACCCCGTAATACTCAGGTCAGAATTCATAATGCAGGGGACGTGCCGTTGCACTTAATTGAGGTATTAAGGCCGGGCCACCAAGACGCTCTTGTGAAAACCTATCAAAGTTTTGACTGAGCAATTTGGGCTTGCTGCGGGGAACTGACAGAAAGCCCCTTGTATGACCCGGGCATAAGGAATCCCGAAATGTTAGTCCTCGTTCAAACTGACGGCTGTCATTTCCATGTAAGAGCGAACCAGGCTTACCGCGCCAACCACATCCTCGTTATAGGACTGCCACTCTGAGGTTTTGGGAAATTCCTCCAAAAATACGAGCGCTTCCGCCGGGGAGTTAAACGCCACCCAGATGTCGTGGGTTATGGTTCCTAGATTGCCGAGGTAGTAGGTCTGCAGACCGTATGCTTTACCGCCCCATGGCTTTTCTGCCAGCGCCGCAGCCATCTTGGACCAAGCGGGAACAAAAGTAGCTGGATCAGTAACTTTAATACTCCAGCGCAGGCTTGCTCTTGTTCCCATGGGATTACCTTCCATGATGGTATGGGTGGTCAGGGTTTGATACTGAGCCTCATTACCTGCTTCGCGTCCCGACGCCAAAAACTTCGCCATGGCTGGGGAGGATGAGAAAACCTGCCCTGCTTTCATGTATTCATTGGCATCCTTGAAGTAAAACCGCATGACATGAGTAGCATCGTCCCAGCCGTTGTGAGCCATTCCATAAAGCGCGGCTTCGAACTTATTTTCTTCTATTTCTGGCGCCGACATCAGATCTCCATAGGCTTGGATACAGTCGGGTGCAACCGTGCATTTAAAATAGAAGTTAGCTTGGAACTTGGACCAATTGGGCTCGGCTGCGTCCTCCGCCAAAGTAAATCCCGCCCAACCAATCAGAAATGCTATAAATAAGTGTTTCATTGTTCTCCCCTTTGTTTAACGTATGGCTTCGTTTTGAAGCTAGGTTGTGTTGTCTTTTCTTGCAGTGGGGTAGCCACGTTAAGGCGACACCCCTCTAGGTCAAGACACCTTAGTCATGTGAGTAGCCTTTTAAAATTTGTACCAGCGTAGTGTTGACGTTAGTGCGTAACCCACCGGCCTCTTTCAAAAATGTTTGAAAGTCAGGATGCGTGAGCAACGCCTGCTGGGTTGCGGCCAATGCGGTTGAGGTTGGAGCGCCGACATAGACCCAATGACTGAACTTGTCGTTGCCAAAGACGACCGCACCAATGCCGTAAGAGCTCACATCGATATCCTCAAGCACACCCGCCATCATCTTTTGCCAGGCGCCTACGTAAAGGCCTTGATTTTGCCCCTCAACAACGATGTCGAATTTGGCAAAAGCCATATCCTCGCGCCAGTTACCGCCCTCGGCAGCGTGAAAGCCAAGATACTGTGTAGTGGGAACAACTCCGGCGGACTGAAGGTCTTCCAGAAACACTCTGCCATCGGGGCAACTCATAAGAATACTGGCCGCCTGTTCCTGTGCGGCTGCATTGGGGAAGGTGTTCAAGACAAAGTGGCTCGAGGCGTAACCCCCGTTGAAGACCTCTGCTGCGAGCGCGACCTCGGCGGGATACTCTTTGCCGCAATCCGATGCCCAGAACTTATCCATGGCAGCAACAACAGCTCCAGGGTCCGGTGCATAAAAGTGGTAAAAGCCAAGCATCTCCGGTCCTTCTGCGGTTTCCTCCGCAACGCCCGATTGCGCAGACAACAACAGCACGGCGATCAACGAAACTAATAAGCTTTTCATAACAGTTACTCCATGGCATTTGATAGGTTGTTTGAAGCCACCGTGAACCGAAATGCTGACTGCGTCAGCTTCAATGCCGACAAAAAACAACGAGTTCGCGCCAAGACCTTAGTTACCTTGGCGAAATGATGGGCCCCACGAAAGGGTCGGGTTCTCGTGCGCTCAGTCTTGCAGGCGCGTTACGGTTCGGTCTCAGCACAGCTATCGTCGATGACGGGCGACTTACCGGTGTCGATTCGAAATGAATTTGTTCGATCTAGCCGGCGCTGATGGAAGGTGCCGTCTTCTCGCGCCACGCACTGCGGAAAATACGGCGGCTCGGTGGCACCAAGTTGGGCCTCGAGCGGTTGACCAGATTTGTCGACAACCTGACTGCACCCGGCCAGAAAAAAAATAGCGCAGGCTAGGGTGGCGAGCAACCATTTTGGGCACAAGGACATGAGGACCTTAAGCAGTTGCAGGGGGTTAGTCTTCTTCGTGTCCGGGGGAGGACTGCGCCCAGTAACGAACGCCTTTTTTAAAGGCCCGCAAGAAAAGCCACAGTGCCGCGATCGCGACAAAACCTAAGATCCATTCGATGGTGCCCATAAGCCGATCTCCTCAAGATAACCGCACCCTAGTACAAGAGAACGGTAAACTGAAGTGCTTTCGTCGAAGCAACGTGCTCCTTGCCGAGTGTTTTCGTTTACTCGGCGTACCTGGACCAGTTGGCTTGGGTATGGCGGAACGCTCCCGGTGCCGTCTGTTCAGCAAGGTTGATTAAGATCTCGCCGAGCTGCACAGCTGTAATGCTGGCGTAACGCCGCCAGGGGCCCCGCATAAAAAAATCTATGGCGGGAGCGGCGCCTTGGAGTATTTCCTCCACGAATCTTTTTTCGGCTCGCTCCCCGATGAGAAGGCCCGGTTGCACGATGTCGAGTCGGTAAAACCCTATCGCTTCCAAGTCACGCTCCACCAAACCTTTCACCGAAGAATAAAAGACTTTAGAGTCCGCGTTGGTGCCCACGGCGGTAACCACAATAAAATGCTCGATCCCCGCAGCTTTCGCAGCATTGGCAAACGCCATCACTGCATCGTAATCCACGGCCTTGAATGCGCGCTTCGACCCAGCTTTTTTGATGGTCGTGCCGAGGGCACAGATGGCAACGTCCGCCGCCGGAAGTTCGGGGAGGTTGCGGAAATCTACGTCGATGTTCTGACTTGCTAGGGTGCTGGATCTGCGGCCAATTGCTATGGTTTCGCAGTTCCGATCAAGGGCCGCTTGCACCACCGCTTGCCCGACGAGCCCTGTGGCTCCCGCTACTACGATCTTCAATGTGCTGCTCCCCCACAAAGGCGAATGACGGGTTTTATCAGGCTTCACAGATTGGCGGAGACTGCCAAGGTCGAGTCGCCCTATGCCATTACCTGAAGGCAATCTCCCGACTACGGTACCAAAGAAAGCGCTGCCTGTGTGCTCTCGCTATTTTTGTCGGCGGGTCTATACTGGCCGCGTCCTTGATCTCTTAGCTCTGGGTTTGGATGATGGAACAAAAAAAACAACGCAAGCTTCGGATGCCCAAGGTACTCCGGCAACGTCTGCGCGATCGCGCGATCGCCGCGGTGCGCAAGGATATGATTCATGCCGGGCGTTCCGAGGCGAGTTATGCCGATGATGAGCTCGAATATCTGGTCGCTGAAAAAGAGCGCGAGATTTGGTCAGGCATTGGCTGGAAAGGGTTTGGTGTCGCGGCTCTTTTACTGGGCATCAACATAGGCATTTGAGATGTCAGTGTTTCGAATGATCAAATATTCAGCGTTGCTTTACTTTCTGGGTAAATACAAACAAAAGGTATTTCGTATCACGGCGGTGCTGCTTTTTGCTGGGGTAACGTCATTGCTGTATCAGGATATCGCAGATTATCTGCAAGCAGTACACCCCGACACCGTGATCTATGCGCTTGTCGGGAAGATCCTTACTGTTTATGGCGCGCTTATTTTTGTGCTGTTTCAGTTTAGGCCCGGACCCGAAGCAGGGTCGCAACGAGCGGCGCCAAAGCCAGATCAAACCGTTGTGGATGCACCATCCTATGATCGTCTCTCTGCATTGTCGAATCTCGACGCGCATGACACGCTTCGAACCCGCCGCGAGTCGATGCACGACCGTTGACGCACGAACCCTGACGAAAGATCGCTAAGGACACTCTTCTTGTTATGAAACAGCCATTGAAGCCTCTTTGGGAGCCCTCATCGGAGCGGGTTGCTACGGCAGCCATCAGTCGCTTTGCCAAACAAGCAGAGCGAGCTTACGGCGTGTCGCTGCCCGACTATGCAAGCTTGCACCGTTGGTCTGTGGAAAGCCCTGAAGCTTTTTGGTCAGAGGTTTTGGATTTCTGTGGCGTCGTTGCCTCGATCAAGGGCAACGCAGTCGTGGCCGACGCTCACAAGATGCCGGGTGCTCGCTGGTTCCCCGAGGCGCGGCTCAATTTCGCCGAGAATTTACTCAAGCGTCGTGATCAGGGTGTCGCTCTTATTGGGCTGTTGGAAGATGGGACGCGCCGGGAGATAACCTTCGACGCACTCTATTGCCAGGTAGCGCAGCTGGCGGCGGCGATGCGCGAAACGGGCGTCAAGGCTGGGGATAGAGTGGCCGGTTTTATGCCTAATGTTCCCGAAACAGTGATAGCTATGTTGGCGGCAACGAGTCTAGGGGCCGTCTGGACATCATGCTCTCCTGATTTTGGCTTTCAGGGTGTCATGGACCGCTTTGGTCAAGCAGAGCCGAAGGTGCTCTTTACCACGGACGGCTACTGGTACAACCACAAACCCCACGGGGTGCTGGATCGGGTGGAAGCGTTGATGACAAGCCTGCCTTGTATCGAGCGTGTGGTGGTGGTGCCGCTGCTGGAGTCGAAACCGAACATCGAGACACTCCCCGATGGTCGGTTGCTCGAAGAGTATCTGCTGCCTCACCGTGGGATAACCGAGCTCGAGTTCGCTCAGCTTCCTTTCGACCATCCGCTTTACATCATGTATTCCTCCGGCACGACCGGGGTGCCGAAATGCATCGTGCATGGCGCGGGCGGAACGCTCTTGCAACATCTTAAAGAGCATCAGTTGCAGTGCGATATAAGTGCGGACGATGTATTTTTCTACTTCACGACCTGTGGCTGGATGATGTGGAACTGGCTGGTCTCGGGACTAGCAAGTGGCGCTACCCTCGTTCTCTATGACGGATCGCCTTTTGCCCAGGAGGGTGGACTTTTACTCGATGCCATTGACCGCGAGGGGATCACCGTATTCGGGACGAGTGCAAAGTTTATCAGTGCGCTTCAGAAAGCGGCTATTAAGCCGGCGACAACCCATGAGTTAGCAACCCTCAAAACAATTCTGTCCACCGGGTCACCGCTGACCCACGAGAGCTTTGACTACGTTTATCAAGATTTCAAAGCCGATGTGTGCCTGGCTTCTATCGCAGGAGGAACCGATATCATTTCGTGCTTTGTCGGCGGGTGCCCAACACTGCCCGTGTACAAGGGCCAAATTCAATGTCTTGGTCTGGGAATGGCTGTGGAATTCTGGGACGACGACGGTCGGCCGCTGGCGGGTGAAAAAGGGGAATTGGTATGCACCAAGCCTTTCCCCAGCATGCCGATTGGGTTTTGGAATGACTCGGGAGGCGCAAAGTATCACGCGGCCTACTTTGATCGCTTTGATAACGTGTGGTGTCACGGAGATTATGGGGAGATCACCCCCGAGGGCGGCGTGATTATTCACGGGCGATCCGATGCGGTACTCAATCCGGGGGGGGTGCGTATCGGTACGGCGGAAATCTACCGGCAGGTCGAAAAGCTGGACGACATTCTTGAGAGCATTGTGATTGGTCAGGAGTGGCGTGACGATGTGCGCGTTGTCCTGTTTGTGGTTCTCCGGGAGGGCGTGGCTTTTACTGAAGGGCTAAGTGAACGCATCCGGGATACTATTCGCAGAAATACGACCAACCGCCACGTCCCGGCGGTGATTATTCCCGTTGCCGATATTCCGAGAACCTTAAGTGGAAAAATCGTGGAACTAGCGGTTCGCAATGTCGTCCACGGAGTCGAGGTAAAAAATACCGACGCGCTGGCAAATCCTGAAGCGCTTGCGCTCTATCATGACTTACCGGCACTGCAGTAACACAGGGCCCTGAGGCCCCAGGGATGTTTTTAGTCGAGCTTGTCGTCGATGCAATCGATCAAATCGTCGCTATCAAGCGAATCGATAAAGTCATCCACCTGCTTGTCCGACGGTGAGCCACCGTGTTTTTTGATCATGCTTTGCGCAGCCGAAACCGCTTTGCTGTCTGCTTTGCAGGCCTTCATGGCCTTCATGAGATCGTCTCCGGCGCCCGCCTGCGCAGTGGACGTCATCGCAATTGCTGCAGAGAACAGTAGCGTGGTCAGCGTCATCTTCGTATTCATTGGCTCTATCTCCAAAACATATGGTTTCCCGTTAGCCGATGTTGGCCGCTCCCAATAGCCTCCAAGAGACCTTAAAAGTGGCTGCCGGCCGACAGCCCTAGGTAAATGTAGACCCAAATGCGACCTACAGGTTGAAATAACGGATGGTATGTCGGCTTTTGATAAGAGCTTGCTTCGGCACGGTGCCTGACGATGCCTTCCTAACGAACCTGGGTGCCCCGCAAGCCTAATGTCGGGGCCTCATGCCAGGTACGGGCTCCAATCCATTGAAAAGTTCCGTGCAAAGTGGTGCGATGATGATTCAGTAGGGCAGGGGCTTGACCCCCAGGAGGCGACCCGTGTCAAACAAGCAGGGCGTTGAGCACGTTTTCACCTGTCGCAGAGCGACGCTCGCGGATGTTGATGCGCTGGCACCGTTATTTGACGCCTACCGGCAATTTTATGACTGTGACCCGGATGAACCAGCGGCCAGTGCGTGGCTGAAGCAAAACCTTGAGCAGCATCGAGCGGTGATCTTTCTTGCCGAACGGACATCGAGCCCGAGAGTCGACGGCGTTGATAGTCAGTCAACACCGGTTATTGGCTTTACGCAGCTTTACCCCGCTTTGTGCTCGGTGGATCTCAAGCCTTATTTCGTGCTCTACGATTTGTTTGTTATGGGTGAAAGCCGAAACCAAGGTGTTGCGCTCGCCTTGATGGCGGCCGCTGCTCAGTTTGCCCGCCGAGAGGGCGCTGCGAGGTTGGATTTAGAGACCGCCCACACAAATAAAACCGCGCAGCGGCTTTATGAGAAGTTGGGATACGAAGCTGACAAGCAGTTTCAAAAATACAGTCTCGCCCTAACGTGAGTCGTTACGGCCGCAGCGACGTTCTCCAACGTATCTGTTGTTGTGCCCTTGATCAGCTTGCTGCGAGATTCTTCCGGAGGGTATCGGAGCGCTTGTCCTCTCCGTCGTGTGACCACCCGGGGGCTTTGAGCAGGTACCCCAGCTTGTCTCGCCAGCGGGTCGCGCGACGGACGTCCCGGAGGATGTTTTTGTATTCATCAAAGGCGACGCGAAAGACGTTGTGGGTTTCGATGTTTTTTGTCAGTCCGTAGCGAACAGGTTCCCGCGCCAGCTCTTCACTAAAAGTACCGAACAGTCGATCCCAAATAATCAGCGTCGCGCCGTGATTTCGGTCGAGGTAGCGCACGTTTGAGCCATGGTGGACGCGATGATGGGAGGGCGTATTAAAAATAAACTCATACCACCGCGGCATCCGATCAATCGCTTCGGTGTGCAGCCAATACTGATAGATCAGGCTAATGCTGAGCATGGTGACGATCATGACGGGGTCGAAGCCCAGTAGCGCCAGCGGACACCAGAACAGGTATTTCGCAACCCGCTCCCCGACCCCTTGGCGCA
This sequence comes from uncultured Luminiphilus sp., assembly GCA_943787485.1. GTDB lineage: Bacteria > Pseudomonadota > Gammaproteobacteria > Pseudomonadales > Halieaceae > Luminiphilus. Next base: position 214,044 of record CALSMP010000001.1, read on the forward strand.
GAGCCGTGCCCAGATTGTAGTACTGGGAATTGTGATGGGAGACATGGCCCGCCCACAACAGACGCACTTCATGATTCGCCCGGTGAAACAGGTAGTAGGTGAGGTCATCCAGGAAGAATAGAAGGACCCACCAAGGCAGCGTTCGCTCAATCATGCCTTTAAAAGGGGATACCTCGTAACAGGCGAACATGAGTAGAAGCAGGACTATCTTGGGGACCAGATCAACAAAAACGGTCAACACCATGACGCCCATCGAGGTCATGAAATCTGCGCGCTCAAAGACTGGTTCCAGCTGCTTTTTTGCCCAGAGCCACTCGATCGCGAGAGCCAAAAAGAAAAACGGCAGGGCCATCATGACGAGGTCGTCCTGCATGATATTCTTGACGTTATCGATCATGTTTCCCTCTCTCCTGCCATCCAGTAGTGCTCCCCCAAAGCACCACATTAGCAAAGTTTGATTGGAGCACAAGCTGCGGCGTTGGGGCCGCCTAAGCGCTTCGCAGCAACTGATGCGCTGAAAGGCCAGCCCAGAGGTAGTCACTGACAGGAGACGATCTTGGATCCCTGAGGCGCTGGACCCGGTTTGTGGAGGCCTTGTGTTTTTTAGCTCTTATATTGCTTCTCGTATCAGACCTTGGGTTAATTGCCGGTCATTTTTTTGACGGTACGGTACTGGGCGTAGTCGGCACAGCCCGCCACCAGCAGGATCGCGGCCATGGCAATGAGCAGTGCGGTCGGCTGTTTGATTTGACGGATCGAGTAATTTGGCTGACTTGCAACATCGAGTTATCTCCATCGAGTGCTCTGATCAACGTCTTCAAATTAACACCTGCAAACTGGTTACCAGCACCGAAAAAGTTTTCGATGACCCTAGGACTGCCGGACTCTTGATCAGGCGGGGTCGCCTTTGAAGGTGGGCGGGAAACGTGACGTTATTTGATGTATGTCGCTGCTAGGCGCGACCGCCCATTCCGTTCATCGTGTGGCTACCACAAGGCAGCAATTTGTTTTCTTGCCAGTATCTAACGATTCTGGGTGAGTCACAGCAAGAGGAGCGTCTTTCATGAAGCAAACAATCACCTTACTCGTAACCGTAGTGTTAGCCCTGGGAGGCAGCTTCGCCTTGGCTGATCGAGACGACCGTCAGGATCGGCGAGACGAGCGGGGTCGCTCAGACGAGCGGCAAGACCGCAGAGACTGCCGTCAGGACGAGGGCCGAGTGGGTAAAGACAAGCGTGAGTGCAAGCAAGACGAAGTCCGGGACGGCCCGCGGGGCAACCGATAGTTCCCTCAACCCCCTCAAATCGAGCATGAGGCAGTAAATTCCGATAAACTCCCGCCGCGTTGCAGCTGATGCGGTGAGGAAGTGAGCATGGAATTACGGGACAAAGTCGTCGTCGTCACCGGCGGCGCACAGGGGCTTGGCCTCGCAATGGCCAAGGGTCTGGCAGAAAAGGGCGCCAAGTTGGCGCTGCTGGATGTTAACGAGGAATCGCTGGCTGCGGCCGCCGATTCCCTCGCCCCGGCGGGGGTTGAGGTCATGACGCAGCGCACCAATGTGGCGAGCGAGGAAGAGGTCACCGCCGCTTTTGAGGCAGTTACTGCCCGCTTTGGGCAGCTAAATGGCCTTATCAACAATGCGGGAATTACCCGCGACGGGCTGATGCTCAAGGTCAAGGACGGTGAGATTGTTGACCGAATGAGTCTGGCCCAGTGGCAGTTGGTGATTGACGTCAACCTGACCGGCTCATTTCTCTGCGGCCGCGAGGCGGCAACCCAGATGATCAAAACCGGATCAGAGGGGGTCATCGTCAATATTTCCAGCATTTCGCGGGCTGGCAACATGGGCCAGACCAACTATTCCGCGACCAAAGCGGGTGTGGCGGCCATGACCGTCTCTTGGGCCAAAGAGCTGGCTCGCTACAATATTCGTACCGGGGCGATTGCGCCCGGTTTTATGGCCACGGAGATGGTCATGAGTATGAAACCCGAGGCGCTGGAGAAGATGTCGGCGGGAATCCCTCTTAAAAGACTGGGAGATCCGGCGGAAATTGCGCAAATGGCTATCACTATCCTTGAAAATGACTACATTTCAGGCCGGGTTTTCGAAGTCGATGGCGGGCTACGCTGGTAGTCATTTGGGCCCTGTCGAGGCCTAAAAGCGCCAAAAATCGAGCCGAGGCCCTATGGACCTCGGTTTTTTTTGTGCAGAAGTCCCCGATTGCCCCAGAGCGCGCATAAATACGGGACAAATCGGTTGACATCGGGGGTCGACGTCACGAGAATGTGCGCCCTCTTGGAGGGGTTCCCGAGTGGCCAAAGGGATCAGACTGTAAATCTGACGCGCGAGCTTCGGTGGTTCGAATCCACCCCCCTCCACCAAGGATTGAGCCGGAAGGGGGCGTGAAGAGCCTTCGGTGTCAGGCGCGGGTCCCGAGGGAAAGCATCGCCGCGGGTATAGTTTAATGGTAGAACCTCAGCCTTCCAAGCTGATGATGCGGGTTCGATTCCCGCTACCCGCTCCATTAAAGAGCAGCAGTTTTGCTCATATAGCTCAGTCGGTAGAGCACTTCCTTGGTAAGGAAGAGGTCACCGGTTCAAATCCGGTTATGAGCTCCAATTCGGTATGGCGCCGAGGGCGCGATACCGGGAAGTAGGCAGAGAGGCGCAGACAGGGCGCCTGATAGAGAGAAACTCAGGAGAGTGTGTCGCCATGGCAAAAGAGGCATTTGAGCGTTCGAAGCCCCACGTGAATGTGGGCACGATTGGACACGTAGACCACGGTAAGACGACGCTGACGGCGGCGCTGACACGTGTGTGCTCTGAGGTATGGGGCGGAGAGCTGGTAGCGTTTGACGGTATTGATAACGCACCGGAAGAGAAGGAGCGTGGTATCACGATTGCGACCTCTCACGTTGAGTATGAGTCGGAAGCTCGCCACTACGCGCACGTTGACTGTCCCGGACACGCGGACTACGTGAAGAACATGATTACGGGAGCGGCGCAGATGGACGGCGCGATCCTGGTATGTGGCGCGACCGACGGTCCGATGCCGCAGACACGAGAGCACATTTTGCTGTCACGTCAGGTAGGTGTTCCCTACATTGTGGTGTTCCTGAACAAGGCTGACCTCCTGGCAGAAGACTGCGGCGGTGTGGACTCGGAAGAGTACACAGAGATGAAGGAGCTGGTAGAGATGGAGCTTCGAGAGCTTCTGGACACCTACGAGTTCCCGGGTGATGACACCCCGATCATCTGCGGATCTGCGCTGATGGCGCTGGAAGGCAAGGACGACAACGGTCTGGGCACGACGGCTGTGAAAGAGCTGGTAGAGACGCTGGACTCTTACATTCCTGAGCCTGAGCGAGCGATTGACCAGCCGTTCCTGATGCCGGTTGAGGACGTGTTCTCGATCTCTGGCCGGGGTACGGTTGTGACGGGTCGTGTTGAGCGCGGGATTGTTAAGGTGGGTGATGAGATCGAGATTATCGGTATCAAAGAGACCCAGAAGACGACCTGTACGGGCGTTGAGATGTTCCGCAAGCTGCTGGACGAAGGCCGTGCGGGCGAGAACGTGGGCGTTCTGTTGCGCGGTACGAAGCGCGAAGAGGTTGAGCGCGGTCAGGTACTGGCGATTCCGGGTTCTGTGAACCCGCACACCAAGTTTGAGGCAGAGGTTTATGTGCTGTCGAAGGACGAGGGTGGCCGTCATACGCCGTTCTTTAAGGGCTACCGTCCGCAGTTTTACTTCCGTACGACGGATGTGACGGGCGCGGTGGAGCTGCCTGAGGGTGTTGAGATGGTGATGCCGGGTGACAACATTAACTTTGTAGCGGAGCTGATTGCCCCGATTGCGATGGAAGAGGGCCTGCGTTTTGCGATCCGTGAGGGTGGCCGAACGGTAGGGGCCGGCGTCGTCGCCAAGATCCTCGACTAAGTAACAGGGCGGCTTAATGGCCGCCTGACGAATGGGCCGAACCGCCTTTTTTGGCTGTTCGGCTTCGTCGTCTCTGGCAAGCAGGCGTTTTTGCACAGGGCGGCGGTTAACAGTAGTGGAAGGCCAGTAGCTCAATTGGCAGAGCAGCGGATTCCAAATCCGCAGGTTGGGGGTTCGATTCCCTCCTGGCCTGCCACCTTAGCCTGAGGTGCGAGGTGGTGAACAGGGCCGGCGATGGGTGTAAGCCTGCGGCGGTATGGAGAATGAACATGAGTGAAGCCGCACCAAGCAGGCTTGATTCGGCGAAATGGGTTGTCGTACTGGCGTGGTAGCCGGCGGTGTCTATGGCAACAGCTATTACGGTGACCAGCCGATCCTGTATCGCGTGCTGGCGTTACTGGTGCTGGCGTTGGTCGCGGGCTGGATTGCATCGTCTGACGCAAAAAGGCTGGCGATTTCCTGGCTCTGGTAAAGGGGTCGCGGACAGAAATTCGCAAGGTGGTCTGGCCGACGCGGCAGGAAACCACGCAAACCACACTGATTGTGTTTGTGTTTGTGATTATTACGGGCCTGATTTTGTGGGGCCTCGACAGCGTGCTGGGCTGGCTCGCGTCGTTGATTTTGGGTTGAGGGCAGGAACATGGCTTTAAAGTGGTACGTAGTGCATGCCTACTCTCAGTACGAGAAGAAGGTGGCCACCGCCATTCAGGAGCGTATCGAGCGCCTCGATATGCAGGACCGTTTCGGCGAGATCATTGTCCCGACCGAGGAAGTGATCGAGATGAAGGGTGGGCAGAAGCGCAAGAGTGAGCGCAAGTTCTTCCCTGGTTATGTCCTCGTGCAGATGGAGCTCGACGACGATACCTGGCACCTCGTCAAAGACACGCCCAGGGTATTGGGTTTTATCGGTGGCAAGGCAGACAAGCCATCGCCGATTACCGACGCGGAAGCCAATGTGATTCTGCAGCGGGTTGAGGCGGGTGTGGACCAGCCGAGGCCCAAGACCGTATTCGAGCCCGGCGAGATGGTGCGGGTCGTCGACGGACCGTTCAACGACTTCAACGGTGTCGTTGAGGACGTGAACTATGAAAAGAGCCGCCTCAACGTGGCGGTACTGATCTTCGGGCGCTCTACGCCCGTAGAATTGGAGTTTGGTCAGGTCGAAAAAGCCTGATCGGGTGGGGCAGGCCGCAGGCCTGCCCCGACAACCACGCCACCTCGGTGGCGATGATGGGGAGCCCGCGTGGTGAGTTGCCTTTGGTAGCCTCACAACGGCGTTTGAACCCAGGAGATGACAACATGGCGAAGAAGATCGACGGCTATATCAAGCTGCAGATCCCGGCTGGGCAGGCTAATCCCTCCCACCCGTTGGTCCCGCACTGGGCCAAAAAGGTGTGAACATCATGGAATTCTGCAAGGCGTTCAATGCTGATACGCAAGGCATGGAGCCCGGCTTGCCGATTCCGGTGGTGATCACGGTCTACAGCGACAAGTCTTTTACTTACATCAAGAAGACGCCCCCTGCTTCAGATTCTGTTGAAAAAGGCGGCGGGCATTAAGAGTGGTTCAGGCCGCCCGAATACCGAGAAAGGTGGGCAAGGTGAACCGTGCTCAGCTTGAAGACGTGGCTAACCAGAAGTGGCCGGACCTCACGGCCGCTGACATGGACGCAGCAGTGCGCACCATCGCCGGTAGCGCGCGTTCAGCGGGTATTGAGACGGAGGGCGTGAACTGATGGCTAAGTTATCAAAACGCGTTCGCGCCTTCCGCGAGAAGGTTGACTGCCAACCACAGCTATCCGCTCGATGAGGCGGTAGCGCTGATTAAGGAATTTGGTACGGTAAAGTTCAACGAAACTGTTGAAGTCGCGGTCAATCTGGGCGTGGATGCGCGCAAATCTGATCAGGGTGTTCGCGGAGCGACCACGCTTCCCCATGGCACCGGCGCTGACGTTCGCGTCGCTGTGTTCACTCAAGGCGAAGTGCCGAAAAGGCCAAGGCCTTGGGCGCTGACTTTGTTGGCATGGAAGATCTCGCTGAGCAAATCAAAGGCGGCATGATGGATTTTGACGTGGTCGATTGCCTCCCCCGATGCCATGCGCGTGGTCGGCACGCTGGGTCAGGTACTTGGCCCGCGTGGTCTGATGCCCAACCCCAAGACGGGTACGGTTACCCCGATATTGAAACGGCGCGTTAACAACGCCAAGGCCGGTCAGATGCGCTTTCGCAGCGACAAGAACGGCATCGTTCACGGCGGTATCGGCAAGGTGAACTTTCGAGCCTGACGCGATTAAGGGCAACCTTGTTGCCGTGCTGGCTGATCTTAAGAAAGCCAAGCCTGCTCGGCGAAGGGTGTGTATGTCCGTAAGTGACGCTGTCGACGACGATGGGCCCGGGCGTCACATCGATCACAAGCGATCGAATTTTAAACAGTGATTCAAGCGCCGCGGGCGTGAGCCGGGGTCCAGAGCCCCGTGTGTTGTGTTGCGGGGGTCGGGTGGAGTGCAGTAGGCTCTGCCCACTTTGGAAGTCTTTGCAGGAACGTGTGGGAAACCCCGCTGAACGCCAAAGGCTGTCAAAGACCGTAGGTGGCACTGGTAAGGTGCCTTAATGACGGAGCATCCGTTGCCTACGCAGATGGTGAGGTAGTTCATCACCGAGGGGGGTCGTCACGTTGGTAGCGGACCTGAACAACCACGAAAGGAGTAAGCCAAGTGGCTATTGGACTCGAAGAAAAGAAAGCGATCGTCGCTGAAGTCAACGAGACAGCTGCCAGTGCGCTTTCGCTTGTGATTGCCGACGCGCGCGGCGTTGCATCGAATGACATGACTGCTCTGCGTGCCTCGGCCCGCGAAAACCAAGTCACCCTGCGGGTGGTGCGGAATACGCTGGCCAAGCGGGCATTGGAAGGAACTGAGTACGAGTGTGTCACTGACACGCTGACCGGTCCTTCCCTGTTCGGATTTTCTATGGAAGATCCGGGCGCGGCAGCACGATTGTTCAAGGATTTTGCCTCAGACAACGATAGAGTTCGAGGTAAAGGCACTGTCGGTATAGCGGCAGCTGCTGGGAGCCGATCAACTTGATGTGCTGGCCAAGCTACCCACGCGGGATCAGGCGTTGGCAACACTGATGAGCGTCATGCAGGCGCCTGTCGTGAAGCTGGTTCGCACACCAGAACGAGGTTCCCGGCAAGCTGGTTCGCGTCATGGCGGCAGTTCGAGATCAGAAACAAGAGGCGGCCTAACGGCCGCCTCACCCTGCAATTTTTTAACGGAGATTAAGACATGGCACTTTCAAAAGACGAAATTCTCGACGCGATTGCCGAGATGAGCGTAATGGACATCGTGCACTGGTTGAAGCGATGGAAGAGAAGTTTGGTGTTTCTGCAGCGGCAGCTGTAGCGGCGGCACCAGCGGCTGCAGCTGGCGGTGACGCCGGTGGCTGCGGCAGCGTAGAGCAGACAGAGTTTGACGTCATCCTGACTGTCGGGCGGCGAGAAGAAGGTCAACGTGATCAAGGTAGTCCGCGCCGTAACCGGCCTGGGCCTGAAGGAAGCGAAGGCAGTCGTTGACGGCGCCCCTGCTCCCGTGAAGGAAGGCGCTTCCAAGGACGAAGCGGAAGACATCAAGAAGCAGATCGAAGAAGCAGGCGGCGCAGTCAGAGCTCAAGTAATTGGCTGAACCAGCTCGGCTGAGCACCGAGCAGGGCTGGAGCGCATGGTGCGCTCCGGCCTTTTCCCGGTTGTTAAACCGGTTCAACGATTCAGGGGTTGCTTGATGAGCGACACGCTAGGGGAGTACTGATGACTTACTCGTACACGGAAAAGAAGCGCATCCGCAAAGATTTCGGTTCCTTGCCCAAGGTAATGGATATACCTTACCTGCTTGCGATCCAGCTGGATTCCTACCGCAAGTTCACCCAGGACGGCGTGACGCTGAAGGACCGTGGCGAGCACGGCCTGCATGCGGCCTTTAAGTCGGTTTTCCCGATCGCAGTTATAGCGGCAACGCGGCGCTCGAGTACGTGGATTATCGCTGGGCGAGCCCGTTTTTGATGTGGACGAGTGTGTGTTGCGCGGTACCACCTATGCCTGCGCGCTGCGTGTCAAAGTCCGATCTGATTATTTACGACAAGGAATCTCCTCCAAGTCGATCAAGGACATCAAAGAGCAAGATGTTTACATGGGGGAAATTCCCCTCATGACCCAGAACGGTACATTTCGTCATCAATGGTACCGAGCGCGTCATTGTTTCCCAGCTTCATCGCTCGCCCGGCGTCTTTTTCGATCACGATCAAGGGCAAAACCCACTCGTCCGGCAAGCTGCTCTATAGCGCTCGGGTGATTCCCTACCGTGGCTCGTGGCTGGACTTTCGAGTTCGACCCCAAGGACCAGGTTTACGTGCGGATCGATCGCGACGCAAATTGCCCGCGACGGTTTTGTTGCGCGCGCTGGGCTATGACTCGAAGAAATTCTGGATATGTTCTACGAGACAACTGCCTTCCAGCTGGGTGAAGAAGGCTCGGCCACCATGACCTTAGTGTCCAAGCGCCTCCAGGGCGACATGGCCGCCTTCGATATCATGGCGGGCAAAAAGATTATTGTGGAGCGTGGGCGCCGCATCACGGCGCGCCACATTCGCCAGCTTGACGATGCTGGCATCGAATCCTCGTCGGTACCCGAGGAGTATACTTGAGGCGTCGCTTGCGAAAAATATTGTCGATACGGCTACCGGTGAGGTGCTCGCTGAGTGCAACTGCAGAGATCACGCGTGCACTGCTCGTCTCGAGCTGCGCGAGAAAGGTATCGAAACGATCGAGACGCTCTACACCAATGAATATGACTGCGGTCCGTTCATCTCCGACACCCTGGCGGCAGATGCACCCGCAGTGTGCTCGAGGCGCTTGGTCGAAATTTATCGCATGATGCGCCCGGGTGAGCCGCCGACCAAAGAATCGGCGGAAAACCTTTTCCAGAATCTGTTCTTTCTCCGCAGATCGCTATGACTTGTCCGCGGTAGGGCGGATGAAGTTCAACCGTCGTCTTGGGCGAGAAGAGACAACTGGTGTCGGCACGCTGGATCAAGAAGACATCGTCGACGTGATGCAGCGCTTGGTGGTATTCGTAACGGCAAGGGCGTGGTCGATGATATTGACCACCTTGGCAACCGCGCGTTCGCTCGTCGGTGAGATGGCAGAGAATCAGTTCCGCGTCGGTCTGGTTCGAGTGGAGCGCGCGGTTAAAGAGCGCCTTTCCATGGCTGAGAGCGAGGGCCTGATGCCTCAGGATCTGATCAATGCCAAGCCCGTATCGGCGGCGGTCAAAGAGTTCTTTGGTTCCAGCCAGCTGTCTCAGTTTATGGATCAGAACAACCCACTGTCCGAAGTGACCCACAAGCGCGCGTGTTCGGCTCTTGGCCCGGGTGGCCTCACCCGTGAGCGAGCTGGTTTTGAGGTCCGTGACGTTCACCCGACGCATTACGGTCGGGTGTGTCCTATCGAGACGCCGGAAGGGCCAAACATTGGTTTGATCAATTCATTGGCGGCCTATGCGCGAACCAATGAGTACGGATTCTTGGAAGCCCCCTATCGCAAAGTCGTGAAAGGCGTTGTGACCGACGAGATTGAATATCTGTCGGCAATTAACGAGGCCGAGCATGTAATCGCACAGGCCTCCGCGAACTCGATAAAAAGAATCGCTTTGTCGACGACCTGATTAACGTTCGTCACATGAATGAATTCACAGTCAAGCCTGCTTCGAAGTGCACTATATGGATGTATCGCCCAAGCAGGTGGTATCAATGCTGCTGCGCTGATTCCATTCCTTGAGCACGACGATGCAAACCGTGCTCTGATGGGTTCAAACATGCAGCGTCAGGCAGTGCCGACCTTGAAGGCCGACAAGCCGCTTGTGGGCACGGGAATGGAGCGCCACGTCGCCTCAGACTCCGGTGTGTGCGAGGTGGCAGCACGTGCGGTGTTATCGATTCAGTCGATGCCAGCCGCATCGTTGTGCGGGTTGAATGCTGGATAGGTTGGCCTCGATGAGTCCCCGGTCGATATCTACAACCTCACCAAGTACAAGCGATCTAACCAGAACACCTGCATCAACCAGCGACCCATTGTGAAGCGGGTGATCGTAGTTGATCGTGGCGATATTCTTGCCGACGGCCCTTCGGTCGATCTGGGTGAGCTGGCGCTAGGTCAGAATATGCGCATCGCTTTCATGCCCTGGAATGGTTACAACTTCGAGGATTCAATTCTCGTATCTGAGCGAGTGGTTCAGGAAGATCGCTTTACAACCATCCATATTCAGGAACTCACCTGTATTGCCCGTGATACCAAGCTGGGTCAGAAGAGATCACTGCCGATATTCCCGAACGTGGGAGAGGGCGCGCTGAGCAAGCTCGATGACTCCGGAATCGTCTATATCGGTGCCGAGGTTGATGCCGGCGACATTCTGGTGGGTAAGGTAACTCCCAAAGGCGAAACGCAGCTGACGCCAGAAGAAAAGCTGCTTGCGCGCAATCTTTGGTGAAAAAGCCTCTGATGTAAAAGATACATCGCTTCGTGTTCCCTCGAGCTACAAAGGCACGGTTATTGATGTGCAGGTGTTCACGCGCGATGGCTTGGAGAAAGATCCCCGGGCCCAGCAGATAGAGGCGGCTCAGCTGGCGGACTATCGCAAGGATCTCCGTGAGGAGTTCCGTATTTACGAGGAAGCCACTTACGCTCGTCTGGCAGCGTTGTTACGGGGCAAGAAGACGGTCAGTGGCGGTGGACTTGCCAAAGGCACGACCCTGACTGATGAGGTTCTCGGCTGAGTTGGCTCGCGAGCAGTGGTTCAAGCTCAAGCTCTGCGAGTCTGACCTCAATGAGCAGCTGGCTGCCGCCCAGCAGCTGCTGGATGAGCAGAACAAGCAGCTTGAAGAGCGTTTTGAGAGCAAGCGAGAGAAGCTCCAAAGCGGTGACGATCTGGCGCCTGGCGTTTTAAAGATCGTCAAGGTTTATCTTGCGGTCAAGCGGCGTATTCAGCCCGGCGACAAGATGGCTGGTCGTCATGGAAACAAAGGTGTGATCTCAGTCATCATGCCCGTGGAAGATATGCCCTACGATGAGCAACGGTGAGCCGATTGATATCGTCTTGAACCCGCTGGGTGTGCCTTCGCGAATGAACGTGGGTCAGATTTTGGAGACTCACCTAGGCATGGCAGCCCACGGTCTCGGATTGAAGATCAATGACATGCTCGAGCAGCAGGTGAAAGTCAGCCAGCTGCGGGAGTTCCTCAAAAAGATCTACGCCCACGGCAGTGATGCCCGTCGCAATGCGGATATCGATGGCTTGAAAGATGAGGAACTGCTCGAGCTCGCAGGTAACCTGCGCGCAGGCGTTCCGATGGCGACGCCGGTATTCGATGGTGCGGCGGAAGAGGAAATCAAGGCCTTGCTTCGACTCGCTGATCTGCCCGATAGTGGTCAGCTCACGCTCTACGATGGACGAACTGGCGATACCTTTATGCGGCCGGTCACCGTCGGCTACATGTACATGCTGAAGCTCAACCACCTTGTCGATGACAAGATGCATGCGCGATCAACGGGTTCCTACAGCTTGGTGACGCAGCAGCCGCTGGGCGGTAAAGCCCAATTTGGTGGTCAGCGGTTTGGTGAGATGGAAGTCTGGGCGCTCGAAGCCTACGGTGCCGCTTACACGCTTGCAGGAAATGCTGACCGTCAAGTCGGACGACGTGGCGGGCCGCACCAAAATGTACAAGAACATTGTTGATGGGGATCACCAGATGGAGCCGGGTATGCCCGAGTCCTTCAACGTGTTGATCAAAGAAATCCGCTCGCTCGGTATCGATATCGATCTCGAGTCCGAGTCATCAGGCTTCTGAGGGGAATAGACCATGAAAGATTTATTGAACCTGCTAAGCCGGGACAAGAGCGAGGACTTTGATTCCATTCGCATTGGTCTCGCATCGCCAGAGATGATCCGTAGCTGGTCATTCGGTGAGGTTAAAAAGCCTGAGACCATCAACTATCGCACCTTCAAGCCCGAGCGCGACGGTCTTTTCTGCGCCAAGATTTTTGGCCCGGTCAAGGATTACGAGTGTCTGTGTGGCAAGTACAAGCGTCTGAAGCATCGCGGCGTTATATGCGAGAAGTGCGGCGTTGAAGTGGCCTTGGCGAAAGTGCGCCGCGAGCGTATGGGCCACATCGAGCTGGCCAGCCCGGTCGCGCACATTTGGTTTCTGAAGTCACTGCCCTCGCGCATTGGTTTGCTGCTGGATATGACGCTGCGGGATATCGAGCGCATTCTCTACTTTCGAAGTCCTATGTGGTCACTGATCCCGGGCTTGACCGCGCTGGAGCAGGCTCAGCTGCTTAATGACGAGCAGTACTACGAAGCTATGGAAGAGTTCGGCGACGAGTTCACGGCCAAGATGGGTGCTGAGGCCATTCAGGACCTGATGATGGCAGATCGTATACCAGGCCGAGAGTTGAGCGACTTCGTGAGGAGATTCCGCAGACCAACTCTGAGACCAAGATCAAAAAGTTGTCCAAGCGACTCAAGCTGCTGGATGCGTTTGATCAAGTCGGGTAACAAGCCAGAGTGGATGATTCTCAACGCGCTGCCTGTACTGCCGCCGGATCTTCGTCCCCTGGTGCCATTGGATGGCGGGCGTTTCGCCACCTCTGACCTCAACGATCTGTACCGTCGGGTGATTAACCGTAACAACCGCCTTGAAGCGACTGCTCGATCTTAATGCGCCCGACATCATTGTGCGCAACGAGAAGCGGATGCTGCAGGAGTCGGTCGATGCGCTGCTTGGACAACGGCCGTCGCGGTCGAGCGATTACCGGCTCTAACAAGCGTCCACTCAAATCCCTCGCCGACATGATCAAAGGCAAGCAGGGCCGCTTCCGTCAGAATCTGCTCGGTAAACGTGTGGATTACTCCGGTCGTTCGGTGATCGTGACGGGCCCCACCTTGGCTGCATCAGTGTGGTCTGCCCAAGAAGATGGCGCTGGAGCTGTTCAAGCCTTTTATCTTCGGCAAGCTCGAGCTGCGCGGTCTCGCGAGCACGATCAAAGCCGCCAAGAAGATGGTTGAGCGCGAACCGCCAGAGGTCTGGGACATTCTCGCCGAGGTGATTCGCGAGCACCCGGTATTGCTTAACCGTGCGCCAACACTGCACCGTCTGGGTATTCAGGCGTTTGAGCCGGTCTTGATCGAAGGTAAGGCGATTCAGTTCATCCGCTGGTTTGTGCGGCTTACAACGCGGACTTCGATGGTGACCAGATGGCGGTGCACGTGCCGCTGACGCTGGAAGCCCAGCTCGAAGCCCGTGCGCTGATGATGTCGACCAACAATATCCTGTCGCCAGCATCCGGTGATCCGATTATCGTGCCTTCGCAGGATGTGGTACTGGGTCTCTACTTACATGACCCGCGAGCGCATTAATGCCAAGGGCGAGGGCATGTCCTTTGCCGACACCGGAAGTTCAGCGCGCCTTCGGCAGCGGGCAGGTGATTTGCAAGCTCGTGTAAAAGTGCGCATCCACTGAAACTCTGATGAACCGGTCGAAGAGACACCAGAGCAGACCCGCATTGTCGACACGACGAGTTGGTCGCGCGCTGCTGTGGGACATCGTGCCCGACGGTCTGTCCTACGATATGGTCAACCAGCCCATGGTCAAGAAAGCGATTTCGCAGAGTCATCAACCAGTGCTATCGCGCTGTGGGCTCTCAAGGCGACGGTCATCTTTGCTGATCAGCTTGATGTACACCGGTTACGAGTACTCCACTCGATCGGGTGCTTCGATTGGCGTGAACGACTTTGTATTCCCGACGCCAAGGCCGACTTGTTCGACCGAGCCGATGGCGAAGTGGCCGAGATTGAGCAGCAGTATCGTGCCGGTCTGGTCACACAGGGTGAGAAGTACAACAAGGTGATCGACATTTGGTCGCGGACCAATGATCAGGTTTCCAAAGTCCATGATGGCGGGCCTCTCCAAAGAGACCGTGAGTAATCGCGATGGGGACGACGAGGAGCAGGACTCCTTTAACTCGGTTTATATGTACGCCGATTCTGGAGCCCGAGGTTCGCCCGCACAGATCCGCCAGCTGGCAGGGATGCGCGGTCTGATGGCCAAGCCCGACGGCTCGATCATCGAGACGCCGATTACCGCGAACTTCCGTGAAGGCCTGAACGTACTTGCAGTACTTCATCTCGACCCACGGTGCCCGTAAAGGGTCTGGCCGATACGGCACTTGAAGACTGCGAACTCGGGCTATCTGACGCGTCGCCTTGGTCGACGTGGCTCAGGATGTGGTGGTGACTGAAGTGGACTGCGGTACCGACGAGGGCTGGTGACGACCTCGGTAATCGATGGCGGTGACATCATTGAGTCGCTCTCAGAGCGTGTGCTGGGTCGGATCGTGGCCAAGGATGTGGTGGATCCAAGCCACCGGTGAGGTTCTTGCGAGCCGGCACCATGATGGACGAGGTGCTGACGGCTCAGGTAGACGAGATGGGTATCGAAGAGATCATCGTTCGATCGCCGATCACCTGTCAGACCCGTCACGGCATCTGCTCAACCTGCTACGGTCGTGATCTTGGTCGCGGGCATCAGGTCAATATGGGCGAGGCCATCGGTGTGGTGGCCGCTCAGTCAATTGGTGAGCCCGGTACGCAGCTGACCATGCGCACCTTCCACATTGGTGGTGCGGCTTCGGGTCAGGCAGCGCAGGACAATATTCAGGTCAATAACGACGGCGTGATTCGTCTCCATAACATCAAGGTAGTCGACAGGCCTGATGGATCGTTGGTGGCGGTTTCGCGTTCGGGTGAGCTGTCATTGCTGGATAGCGTGGGCCGCGAGCGTGAGCGATACAAGGTGCCTTATGGCGCCACTATTCGTGTCCAGGATGAGGCAGGTGTCGCAGCGGGCGATATTGTCGCGACCTGGGATCCGCACACACACCCCATCATCACTGAGGTGGCCGGTACCGTGAAGTTCAGCGGTATGGACGAGGGCGTGACCATTAAGCGCCAGACCGATGAGTTCACCGGTCTGTCGAGCATCTCGGTCTTGGACGTTGGCCGAGCGCCCACGGCGGGCAAGGATATTCGCCCCGCTGTGACGCTGGTAGATGGAAAGGGAAAGAGCTGCTGTTGGCAGGTACTAATGTGCCGGCGCACTACTTCCTGCCCCACGGTGCCATGGTCAATCTGGAAGACGGTGCCAAGGTGGAAGTGCGGCGATGTCATTGCTCGGATCCCTCAGGAAGGTTCCAAGACCCGGGATATCACCGGTGGTCTGCCCAGAGTGGCTGATCTGTTTGAAGCGCGTAAGCCCAAGGAGCCTGCGATTCTCGCAGAGATCTCGGGCACCTGTCAGCTTCGGCAAGGAGACCAAGGGCAAGCGCCGCCTGGTGATTACGCCAACCGATGGTCTTCGACCTCCAGATGGGTCTGATCATTACGAGGAACTGATTCCCAAGTGGCGCCAGCTGTCGGTGTTTGAAGGCGAGACAGTCGAGAAAGGTGAAGTTGTCTCGGAAGGGCCGCTTAGCCCGCACGATATTCTTCGTCTGAAGGGTATTCCGCACTGGCCGAATACATCGTCAATGAGATCCAGGAGGTCTATCGACTGCAGGGTGTAAAGATCAATGACAAGCACATTGAAGTCATTGTTCGGCAGATGCTGCGTAAGGTGAGATCACATTCAGCCGGCGACTCGACCTTCATCAAGGGTGAACAGGCTGAGTACACCGTCGTTCCTTGAGGAGTGTGATCGCTGGATGCAGAAGGCTCTTATCCGCCAACTGCCAGACGTGAGTTGCTGGGCATTACCAAGGCTTCGCTGGCCACAGAGAGCTTTATTTCTGCGGCGTCCTTCCAGGAGACGACTCGTGTCCTGACCGAGGCGGCGGTGACCGGCAAGCGCGATTACCTGCGTGGTCTTAAAGGAAAACGTGATCGTGGGTCGCTTGATTCCGGCCGGTACGGGCCTCGCCTACCACGAGGAGCGCCGTCGCAAGCAGTCAGAGGGTGAGTTGGCAGCTGACGCATGTCGGACGAGGAGTTCTCCGAGAGCTTTGCGGAGGAGATGGAGCGCGTCGAGGCAGCCGAGGCCGCGGAAGTAATCCGCGGCGTGGAGTCAGCTGCTGAGGACATTGTCACATTGTGGCGCGCTTGACCGGTTTTAGGCCGGTCTATAGAATGCGCGCTCGTTTTCGGGGCCCGGCCCCGAATAACATTATTGGAGCAATGCTGAATGGCAACCATTAACCAGCTTGTGCGGAAGCCGCGCAAGCGTAAAGTCACCAAGAGCGGTGTCCCCGCCTTGCAGGCCTGCCCGCAGCGCCGTGGCGTTTGTACCCGTGTCTACACCACCACCCCCAAGAAGCCGAACTCTGCTCTTCGTAAGGTCTGTCGTGTGCGTCTGACCAACGGGTTTGAGGTGTCTTCCTACATTGGTGGTGAAGGTCATAACCTGCAGGAGCACAGCGTGGTGCTGATCCGCGGCGGTCGGGTGAAAGATTTGCCGGGTGTTCGTTATCACACAGTGCGCGGAAGTCTCGATACGTCGGGCGTTTCTGATCGTAAGCAGGGCCGATCGAAGTACGGAGCCAAGCGCCCTAAGTAAAAGCGATGCCCCTCGGGGCGTTCCACCTAGATGTCACATCGTTGACAGTAAGGCCGGTCCGCCAAGTGCAGTGGCCGGGAACCCTGAAGAGATAGGAAATACAACATGCCAAGAAGACGCGTTGTTGCCAAGCGTGAAGTTCTGCCTGATCCCAAATTCGGGAACTCCACCCTCGCCAAATTTATGAACCATGTGATGATCAGCGGCAAGAAGTCTATTGCCGAATCGATTGTCTATGGTGCGCTTGATATCGTTGAGGAGCGCACCAAACGCGACCCCATCGAGGTGTTCGACGAGGCGCTAGAGAATATTGCCCCCATGGTGGAAGTGAAGTCCCGCCGTGTTGGTGGCGCGACCTATCAGGTGCCGGTCGAAGTTCGGCCCTCCCGCCGTGTGGCGCTTTCGATGCGCTGGTTGGTTGATTACGCCCGCAACCGGGGTGAGAAATCCATGCGCCAGCGTCTGGCGGGAGAGATCGTCGACGCAGCACAAGGCAAAGGTAACGCGGTGAAGAAGCGTGAAGACGTGCACCGTATGGCCGAAGCCAACAAGGCTTTCTCTCACTTTCGATTCTGAAATCCCGTTTGCCAACCCTAATCTGAGGACACTGTCGTGGCTCGTAAGACTCCGATCAACCGTTATCGCAACATCGGTATTGTTGCCCACGTGGACGCCGGTAAAACCACCACCACGGAGCGGGTTCTGTTTTACACCGGTCTGTCTCACAAGATTGGCGAAGTGCACGATGGTGCCGCCACTATGGATTGGATGGAGCAGGAGCAGGAGCGAGGCATCACGATTACCTCGGCCGCGACGACCTGTTTCTGGCAGGGCATGCAGCAGCAGTTTGATCAGCACCGCGTCAATATCATCGATACTCCCGGGCACGTGGACTTCACTATTGAGGTGGAGCGCTCCCTGCGCGTCCTAGACGGCGCCGTTGTTGTGCTGTGTGGGTCGTCGGGCGTGCAGCCGCAGACGGAGACCGTCTGGCGGCAGGCGAACAAGTACGAAGTCCCGCGCATGGTTTTTGTGAACAAGATGGACCGCGCTGGCGCTGATTTTGAAAACGTGGTCGCCCAACTTCGAGAGCGTTAGGCTGCAACGCTGTGCCGATTCAAATGACGATCGGTTCGGAAGAAGACTTCAAGGGCGTGATCGACCTGATTAAGCAAAAGGCGATTATCTGGAGTGAAGACGACATGGGTATGACCTTCGAGTATGAAGACATCCCTGCTGACCTCGTTGATAAAGCAAGTGAAATGCGCGAATACATGGTCGAGGCGGCTGCAGAGGCCAATGAAGAGCTGATGACCAAGTATCTCGAAGAAGGCGAACTCACCGAAGAAGAGATCAAGCAAGGCATTCGGATCCGAACCCTGGCCAATGAGATCGTTCCGATCCTGGGTGGCTCAGCCTTTAAGAACAAAGGTGTGCAGGCGGTTTTGGATGCGGTAATCGAGTATTTGCCGTCACCCACCGAAGTGAAGGCGATTGAAGGTACGCTGGAAGACGGCGAAACCGTCGTAGCGCGTCCATCAGAAGACACTGCGCCTTTCTCGGCTCTGGCGTTCAAGATCGCGACAGATCCGTTTGTGGGCACGCTGACTTTCTTCCGGGTGTATTCAGGCACCTTGGAATCAGGTACGGGAATCTATAACGCGGTGAAGCAAAAGAAAGAGCGTGTGGGTCGTATGGTTCAAATGCACGCCAACAGCCGCGAAGAGATTAAAGAAGTGTTAGCGGGCGATATTGCCGCGGCGATTGGTCTGAAAGATGTCACCACGGGCGATACGCTGTGCGATGCAGATAACGTGGTTATTCTCGAGCGAATGGAGTTTCCAGAGCCCGTTATTTCAGTCGCGGTTGAGCCTAAGTCGAAGGTTGACCAGCAGAAGATGGGCGTCGCGTTGGGTAAATTGGCTCAGGAAGATCCTTCATTCCGCGTTAAAACAGATGAAGAAACTGGCCAGACGATCATCTCCGGTATGGGTGAGTTGCACCTCGATATTCTGGTCGATCGCATGCGCCGGGAGTTCAGCGTCGAGGCCAACATTGGTAAGCCTCAAGTGGCCTATCGTGAGCGCATTACCACCACTACAGAAATCGAAGGTAAGTTTGTGCGCCAGTCGGGCGGGCGCGGTCAGTATGGACATGTCTGGGTCAAATTTGAGCCAGGCGAGGACGCCAACGCCGAGGGCCTCGAGTTCGTGAACGAAATTGTGGGCGGTATTGTGCCAAGAGAGTACATCCCCGCTGTCAATAAGGGCATCGAAGAGCAGATGCAAAATGGGGTCCTCGCGGGCTACCCGCTGCTAGGCCTCAAAGCCACGCTGTATGACGGATCCTTCCACGATGTTGACTCGAATGAGATGGCGTTCAAGGTGGCTGCGAGTATGGCGACCAAGAAACTGGCAGAGGTCGGCGGTGCCGAGCTGCTGGAGCCGATGATGCAAGGTCGAAGTTGTGACCCCTGAAGAGAACATGGGCGACGTGGTGGGCGATCTGAACCGTCGGCGCGGTCTCATTCAAGGCATGGACGAGAATGCCGCCGGCAAGATTGTGAATGCCGAGGTGCCATTGGCAGAAATGTTTGGCTATGCCACGGATTTGCGCTCTGCCACACAGGGCCGAGCGACCTACACAATGGAGTTCGCCCGTTACGCCCCCGCGCCCAATAACGTCGCGAAAGAAATTATTTCCAAAAATCAGACGTCGTAATCGTCTGCAAGCACACTAGAGGTGAAGAAAGATGGCAAAAGAGGCATTTGAGCGTTCGAAGCCCCACGTGAATGTGGGCACGATTGGACACGTAGACCACGGTAAGACGACGCTGACGGCGGCGCTGACACGTGTGTGCTCTGAGGTATGGGGCGGAGAGCTGGTAGCGTTTGACGGTATTGATAACGCACCGGAAGAGAAGGAGCGTGGTATCACGATTGCGACCTCGCACGTTGAGTATGAGTCGGAAGCTCGCCACTACGCGCACGTTGACTGTCCCGGACACGCGGACTACGTGAAGAACATGATTACGGGAGCGGCGCAGATGGACGGCGCGATCCTGGTATGTGGCGCGACCGACGGTCCGATGCCGCAGACACGAGAGCACATTTTGCTGTCACGTCAGGTAGGTGTTCCCTACATTGTGGTGTTCCTGAACAAGGCTGACCTGCTGGCAGAAGACTGCGGCGGTGTGGACTCGGAAGAGTACACAGAGATGAAGGAGCTGGTAGAGATGGAGCTTCGAGAGCTTCTGGACACCTACGAGTTCCCGGGTGATGACACCCCGATCATCTGCGGATCTGCGCTGATGGCGCTGGAAGGCAAGGACGACAACGGTCTGGGCACGACGGCTGTGAAAGAGCTGGTAGAGACGCTGGACTCTTACATTCCTGAGCCTGAGCGAGCGATTGACCAGCCGTTCCTGATGCCGGTTGAGGACGTGTTCTCGATCTCTGGCCGGGGTACGGTTGTGACGGGTCGTGTTGAGCGCGGGATTGTGAAGGTGGGTGATGAGATCGAGATTATCGGTATCAAAGAGACCCAGAAGACGACCTGTACGGGCGTTGAGATGTTCCGCAAGCTGCTGGACGAAGGCCGTGCGGGCGAGAACGTGGGCGTTCTGTTGCGCGGTACGAAGCGCGAAGAGGTTGAGCGCGGTCAGGTACTGGCGATTCCGGGTTCTGTGAACCCGCACACCAAGTTTGAGGCAGAGGTTTATGTGCTGTCGAAGGACGAGGGTGGCCGTCATACGCCGTTCTTTAAGGGCTACCGTCCGCAGTTTTACTTCCGTACGACGGATGTGACGGGCGCGGTGGAGCTGCCTGAGGGTGTTGAGATGGTGATGCCGGGTGACAACATTAACTTTGTAGCGGAGCTGATTGCCCCGATTGCGATGGAAGAGGGCCTGCGTTTTGCGATCCGTGAGGGTGGCCGAACGGTAGGGGCCGGCGTCGTCGCCAAGATCCTCGACTGATTTTTCGAAGCTCAATCAAAAGCCCGCAGCCGCGGGCTTTTTTATTGCTATATAAACCCGTCAGGACTCTTGCGTGGTCGAGATGCGGGTAACGCTGATTCCCCAGTGTTTCCTCAGCTGAAGCATTAATATGCCGCTAATTGCGAATAAGCCGCATTGAAAAGAAATCGCACTATGTTTTAGTGGGGCCGCTGGCATAATAAGACAAGCGTGAAACGCAGGCACAAAATGAAAAAACGCACCCCTCTAGGCAGTCTTTTGCGAAGATTTTTTTTCACCGTCACGACGTCTTTACTGCTAATAACGGCATCATCGTTAGCTGACGCTTCCATAACGCGTATCGGCAGTGTTGAGTTTAGTATTCCCTCACCGAGTGAGCCGCCGCCAGCCAACACGGCTTTTTTGCTAAAAGCCACTTTCAAGTCCAAGGGCGGCACCTTCGGTCAACCGTGTGATATCAGCAATATTCAGGTATCTATTGATGGTACGACCTCAGACTCATCAGCCAAGGCGGGCACCCTGAACACCGGTCACAATGGGGTGTTGGACCAAAGAAGCTTTGTATTTCGCTTTGATTCTGGATTTCCAGCAGAGACCGACCTTACGCCGACGATTACCTATTCGGCTGTCAGCCGCAGTGGAGCAAGTTGTGATTGCGCTGGGCAAAGCTGCGTTGAGCAAAACCCATTTCCGCCGGTTCCCCCCGACCCAAAACCTAATTTAAAGGTCGAGAAAGCGGTAAAATCTAGCGCCGAAGTGTCTCCAGGGGACGACGTTGTTTATCACCTGATTGTCACAAACACTGGCCATGGTGATGCGACGAACATTGTTCTGCAGGACGCACTAGACAGTGATCTTCTGTACTCAAAATCTTCCGGCATAGTACCAAGTCAAGCGCCCCAAGTAGGATCATCTGGCCTCGTTTCCTGGTCTATCCCTTCTCTAGAGGCTAATGGCGGGAAGGTCGAGCTTTCTTTGACCGTCACGGTCAGTGACTCAGCACCGGCAGGCAGTATTACCAATATTGCAACTGCGACCGTGGGGACAGATAACGCGCCGAGCCAGCCAGCGGTGATCAATGTCAATCGTGTGCCGAAGATGCGGTTGGGCAAAACAATTAACAGCGATAACTTGAGTCGCGTTACCCTCCCAGCAGGTAGCGTTGTTACATACCACCTTACGTACAGCAATGTAGGGACCGGTGACGCTGCCGGCGTAGTCATAAGCGATACGCTCAGCGCGGAGTTGATCGGAACACCCACACTTGTTCCAGCGGGCACGTGGAACGAACAAACGCGTGAAGTCAGCTGGACTGTGGGCGATGTGACGACCAACGCTGGACCGCAAACTGTCACGGTGAGTGCTCAAATAGACCCCACTGCATCGACGTTATTTTCCAACATTGCCACGGTTAGCTGGAGTGGTGGGTCGTCAGACAGTAATCCTGCTACGGTCGATTTGATTCCCGAGCCCTTCTTTGTTCTTGAGAAAAAAGTGAGCGCCACAGTTGCGGAGCCGGGTGACACTCTAACCTTTACGATCAAGTATGAAAATAAAGGTGCCGCGGCGGGTATTAATACGGTTGTGACAGATACCCTGCCCGTTGGGTTAACTCCAGTGGCGGGCTCTTATCCCGGTGCCAATTACGTGGCAGGGGCCACTCCTTCGGACCCAGGAACGCTTACTTGGGCTTTGAACAGTGTGCCTGCTTCAGCAACAGGGGTGCTGACGTTTGATGCGGTGGTATCCGCAACGACCCCTCCGGGACGTCTTTTAAACGTCGCTGAAATCACTGCAGACAATGTTTTTGGATCAGTAGTGGCGACTGTGGAATCAGCTGTTTCCATTCTAGGCGTCATTGAGCTATCAGCCACCAAAGTGTTGGAGCCAGGTGTAGACCCACACGTTACTGACGGTGACTCCATAAGCTACTCATTAGGTATCACCAACCGGGGTAACGTGATCGCGTCTAATGTAAAGCTAGTGGATCCATTGCCTAGGGGCACAACGCTAGATGTAAACCGATCCCCTGGTTGGTCCCTGGTTGGAGACAATCTCGAACGGTCATTGCCGGATATCGGCCCACAGTCGAGTTCTCGCAGTTACCCACTCGTTCTGATTGTTGATGGGTCCTTACTGGATGACGGCGATGACATCGATAACGTTGCAACTGGAACCGGTACTGCCCCAGGCGGTCAGATTGGCAGTGCTACTACAGAGGTTGTGTCAGTCGCTTACAACGCTCGACCA
Organism: uncultured Luminiphilus sp.; assembly: GCA_943787485.1. Classification (GTDB taxonomy): domain Bacteria; phylum Pseudomonadota; class Gammaproteobacteria; order Pseudomonadales; family Halieaceae; genus Luminiphilus. The sequence continues at coordinate 236,863 of CALSMP010000001.1, forward strand.
ACCATAGCGCTTTCGAAAATAGCCGTGCCCGCTGAGAGTCTTCCCCTGTTCTCAGGTGATGAAATTACTTACAAGATTGAGGCTACGCTGCAAACAATCACGGGCGTCACGGACCTCCAAGTCGCCGATTTGTTGCCACCCGGTTTGCAATATATCAACGCAGTACCTACGCCCGACCAAGTTCAATCTCTCGACAGTGGTCATACTTTGTTGACTTGGCCGTTAGACACGCTTCTTTCTGGAAGCAAGCAGTTCCATGTTAAGGCAAGGGTAAGTTCAGGGGTGGATCTTGGGCAGGAGCTCTTCAATTTAGCCGCAGCAAGTTATGATTCAAATAATGGAAAAAAAGTAGCCCTGACGAGGCACGTGGTCTCTGACGCTGCGGTAGAAATCACAAAGGCCGTGTCTTCAGGCAACTCGCCTATTGTTCCGGGGCAGGAGCTCGACTATACCGTAACCTACACCAATACGGGTAAGGCAGCTCTTTCGGGTATCACAGTAACCGACACGTTACCCTCCAATACAACGGTTTTATCGACTACCCCCACTGCGGATCAGCCTTCCGCGGGCGTGTTGTCGTGGTCGCTGGGCGATCTTGCCCCAGGGCAGTCTCAGACGCTTTTGGTGAAGTTAGGGACCACCGCTGTGGCCGTCGGCGATAACTTGATTAACTCGGTGACTATTCAAACTAACGAGGCGCAGCCACAGAGCGCCTCGGTTGAAACGTTGGTTCGTGATGCGCCGTCCTTGTCGCTGCATAAGGTGCCTGATAAGTCGACCGTGTATCCGGGGGAAACGGTAACGTTCACTTTAAGCTTCGAAAATGGGGGCGCTGGCGCGGCGCTGAATACGGTATTGACCGATAAATTGCCAGCAGAACTTGAATTTGTCAGTGCCTCTGATGGCAGGGTGCCCGATGCGGTAACCGGGATTATCACTTGGAGCTTAGGTGATATCGCAGGGAATTCGGCCTTGGCGACTAAGACGGTCACGGCGAAGGTGCCTTTGGGAAGTTACGTGCCTGCGGTCACGGCTACCAATAAGGCCACCATAACCTCTGAAACGGACTTCGATCAGGCCACTGCAAAGGTGGTGATTACTGAACAACCGGCGTTCACTATTGCCAAGTCAGTGGCGGGGGGTTCAACCTCGACTCTAAACCATGCGGCCCCCGGGGATATTGTTCACTACACTTTAGAGATCACGAAGACCGGTGGGGCGGCCACGGACGTCAGGATTGTCGACATCCTTCCAGGTCAAGTGACTTATGAGGACAACAGCGCAACATTCCCCATTGACGATACGTTAAGCGACCCAGATCTCGGACTGTTGGTATGGGATATCGGTTCGGTGCCCGAGGGTAACAAGACCTTGTCACTCTCCTTTAATGTAGTTTTGGATCCTGTTATCACCAATGGTTCAAGCCTTGAAAATGTGTCTTTCGTAGATTCGCTGGAACTAGGCCCGATTGCGAGCAATGTGGTAACGACTATCGTCGACAGTAAGCCGGTGTTGGTGGTGACCAAACAAGCGAGTGACGGTTATATATTTTCGCCTCCTGTAGGCTCGGCTGAGGTTCCCGGTACGGTTAGCTTCAGCATTGAGGTAGAGAACCAGGGTGACTCCGTGGCTGAGGGGGTGGTGGTCAGTGACACCTTGCCAGCGGGCTTAGTGATTGACCCAGCTAGTACCCTTGGTTCGGTTAATGGCAACACGGTTGAGTGGTCAGTGGGTGATCTTGCACCGGGCAATGTGATTACTTTGCAGGTGTCTGCCCAAGCTGCCGAGGGCCTTGTTGGTAACACGCCTCTCCTTAATAAAGCGTTAGCCAGTACGATGACCGCGGGGGTTGGCAGCGTGCCTTCCAATGAGGTGACGGTAACAGTAGTAGGCGAGGCGGTATTTACTCTCATCAAGAAAGCCTCTGCGGCGGCGGTGAAGCCGGGCGAATCGTTTGTCTACACTTTGGAATACGAAAATGTTGGCACCGACGACAGTGGGCTGCTTACCCTTGAGGATACGCTGCCGCCAGACGTGAGTTTTATCAGTGCCTCAGGCGGTGGAGCAACCACTGCTCCGTCGCCACCTCTGGCGTCACCGGGTGTATTGACGTGGGTTGATCTGCCGGCGTTATCACCGGGTCAGATTGCAACGTTGCAGGTGTTCGTCGAGGTAAATGCGGTGGTAGCTAACGGCACCAAACTACCTAATATAGCGACGCTTCATGAGACGGCAACTCCGGCTAAGTCGGTCCAAGCGCAATTTTTGGGTGAGGTACCAACGGTCTCAAGTGCCCCATTGATGACAATTAGCAAGACGGTTGAAGGTGAGCCGACTGTTCCGGCAGGCGAGCTCGTCACTTTTAATATTAACTATGGAAATGCGGGCGGTGATGCGGCGACCAATCCGACAATACGGGATGTGCTGCCTCCGGGGCTCACCCTAGAGTCAGCGACTGGCAATCCCACCATCTCGGGCAATGTCATCACGTGGCAAACCACGTCTCTCCCAGCGAAACAGTCGGGAGATCTGAAAGTGATTGCCCGAGCTGGTAGCGACATAACCGACGGGACGCCATTAACCAACAGTGCAAGCGTTACATCAGCGGAGACACCAACTCCCGTAAGCAGTTCTGCGACGGTGAAGGTACTTAATGCCTCGTTGAAGATCACAAAGGCTGTGGATAAAACGACCGCTAAATCTGGGGTGTCGGCTACATCAACGCAGGGTGACGTGCTGACTTATACCATTGGCTATGAGAACACCGGGTCGATTGATGCTACGGGTGTAACGGTTGTGGATACTTTGCCGAAAAATGTAGCGTTGGTTGGAGCTACGCCAACGGCTACAACAGCTGCGGGTAGCCAGATAAGTTGGGCGATTGGTGCCCTAAAAGCCGGTGAAGGAGGCACGATCAGTTTGCAGGTTCGTGTGGGGGATGACCTCCGTAATGGCACCCAGTTGGTTAATACCGCAAGCATCACGTCCACTAATGCAGGTCCAGCATCGGCTCCGCCCAAAACCACCACCGTTGTGAGCAGCGCGGTCTTGACGATTAACAAAACCAGTGCAGTGACCGAAGTGATTCCAGGTCAGGAGTTCTCTTACGAGATTACATTAGCTAATACTGGCTCGGATATTGCAGAGAATGTAGTGATCACAGACACCCTTCCCGAGCAGGTCAGCTTTGTCGATGCGACGGCCAATGGGGCGCTTAGCGGAGATACGGTGACTTGGTCAATCGGCACTATGAGCCCAAATACCGAGACCAGAGTACAGGTGAAGGTGTTAGTTGCCGACGTGGTCGACGAGGGCACAGTGCTATTGAACACGACCACAGCAACAGGTAGTCAGCTCGGAGGCTCCTTGCTGCCCCCAGTGGGTGATATTCTGCAGACCCCGGTGTCGAGCACGCCGATATTGGTTCTTAAGTACGAGGTAAACCGTGATACTGCCGCGCCTGGTGATCGGCTTGTTTATAATCTGAGGGTGCGCAATGCTGGCGATGCCGCTGCGGTTAACGCCATTGTGGAGGCAGCCTTGCCGCCTAACACCACCCCGATTGCAGTTAGCGGCGGCGGTGGTTTCCAACAAGGTAAGGCGGTCTGGACAGCCTCTCGGCTGGCACCCAGCGGTTTTATTGATTTGCAATTCAGCGCAGACATTTCTGCTGCAGCGCTTGATGGCGCGCGGGAGCCCTCGATTGCTGCGTTTGGCGCCGACAATGCGGCAACACGAACGGCAAAAGTCAGTACAACGGTGGTCGTGCTCAAGCCTGTATTAACTATCGAGAAAGTGGGTCCCGACAGCGTCGAGGCAGGCGCGGCGATCGATTACCGGCTGAGTTACAGCAACAGTGGTAATGCATTGGCAGCAGGCACCATCATTGAAGATACGCTGCCGTCAGGTACCACATTTGTGTCGGCCAGCGACGGAGGTGCTGAGACGGCACTGGGGTCTGGCATCGTGCGATGGAACCTGGGCACGCTGATGGATGGAGCTTCAGGCGATGTGACCCTGCGGGTCCAGACTTCGGCATTGCCAGACAACACTCAGTTGGTTAACCAAACGTCTTTGACCACCACGTCATTATCTGGGGGGGTAACAGCTACCGCTGCTACGATGGTTCGTAGCCACACGGAGCTGGATATCACTATTGTGGCGGCAGACGATCTATTGAAGATAGGCGATCGTCAGGTATTCACCGTGACATGGGCCAATAATGGCAATCAGAACACCACCAACGCGGTGGTGAAAGCAACGTTACCCCAAGACACCGAATTCTATGCGTCGGGCGCCGGAGGGTCACTCTCAGGTAATGAGGTGACCTGGCTTGTGGGTAATCTGGATGCGGGTGATACAGGTCAGGCAACCTTTGAGGTGGTAGTCGCTTCCACAGCCCGCGACGGTGAGCAGGTGAAAAGTGTCGCTGACATCTCGGCGACCGATGGATTGCCCGATGCAGATGAAGCGGTATTTGTTGTTGACGATGCTGCACCCGTTTGGCCAGTGTCAGCCGTCAACGTTCCTGTCTCGCCCGAAAGATTGTGGTTGTTAGTCGCGATATTGCTGTCGTTGCTTGCAGGCTCTCGCCTGCAGGCTGGAACTCTTTACCGTCGTTAAAGCACAAATGCGGGCACGACCTGGGGGCGTGCCCGTTATTGTATCAGTCGGCTAAATTCGCGTCAGCGATTTGGCGGTTTAGGGTGAACAAATCATAAAGAACTCCAAGGCCACATAAGCCAAGAGTGACTAGGTAGAGCACTCCGGTAAGTATCTTGCCTTGATAGAAGCGATGGACGCCAAAAACGCCCAGAACAACTAGGAGAATCCAGGTCAGGTTGTAGTCGTATTTACCACCCGGGAATCGTTGAGTGGCCTCATCAGTCATGTCCGGAATGAGGAACAAATCGATAATCCAGCCAATAAACAGTAAGCCGAGGGTCAAGGCCCAGATGGCGCCGCTAATGGGTTTGCCAAAGTAAAACCGATGGAGGCCGATAAAGCCGAAAATCCAGAATATGTAGCCTAAAAAGGTGCTGTGGTCAGACGTTCCGTTATCTTGATGCATGGTGTTCCTCCTTGAATGCCGGTGGTGATTGGTGCCCGGCCTGTTGCCTCCTCTCACCGCTCAATTCGAGGGTATCGCAGTTTTATTGAGATTAATACGCCCGGTGTGGCGCTGGATACTGGTAGGCCTCAACCTGGCTCACGCGGCTTTTACAAAACCAAAAAAAGCGTAAGGTTTTACGTCAGCCCTACAAGTTCTAACAATAAGCAGAGAGGTCGTCATGGTGTTTGCCAATCCTGGCTCCGAGGGAGCCGTCGTTAAGTTTAAGCCGCAGTACGAGAACTATATCGGTGGTCAATGGGTCGCGCCGGTGGAGGGTCAGTATTTTGGCAATATCTCACCAGTCAATGGTGAAGAGTTCTGCAAGATTCCGCGCTCCACTGAGGCGGATATTAACCTCGCGTTGGATGCCGCCCACGCCGCCAAGGACGCTTGGGGTGCAACCCCCGTGACCGAGCGGTCAAACGTGCTGCTGAAAATTGCTGATCGCATCGAGGCCAATCTCGAAATGCTTGCAGTCGCGGAAACTTGGGATAACGGTAAGGCAGTCCGAGAGACGCTGGCCGCGGACCTGCCGCTTTGTGTCGATCACTTCCGATATTTTGCAGGCTGTATACGCGCCCAAGAAGGGTCGATGGCGGAAATTGATCCGACAACCGTTTCGTACCATGTGCATGAGCCACTTGGCGTTGTAGGTCAGATTATTCCCTGGAATTTCCCGCTGCTGATGGCTTGCTGGAAAATAGCGCCGGCACTGGCGGCGGGCAACTGCACCGTGTTGAAGCCGGCGGAGCAAACCCCGGCATCGGTGTGTTTGCTGATGGAGTTGATCGGCGATCTGATCCCCGCTGGGGTAGTGAACGTGGTGAACGGCTATGGTGCAGAGGCTGGACAGGCACTTGCCACCAGCACCCGCATTGCAAAAATTGCCTTTACGGGCTCTACCGCCATCGGCCATCACATTCTTCGCTGTGCTGCTGAAACGCTGATTCCCTCCACCGTAGAGCTCGGTGGTAAGTCGCCCAATATCTACTTTGCCGACGTGATGGATCAGAGTGATGAATTCATCAGCAAGGCGGTAGAAGGGATGGTGCTCGGCTTCCTGAATCAGGGAGAGGTCTGTACCTGTCCGTCCCGCGCGCTAATTCACGAGGACATCTACGAGCCTTTTATGGAGATGGTCATTGAGCGCACTAAGAAGATTACCCGCGGTAACCCGCTTGACCTTAATACCATGGTGGGGGCGCAAGCCTCGCAGGAACAGTTCGATAAAATCATGAGCTACCTGCAAATAGGCCGTGAAGAGGGCGCCGAAATTCTGATCGGGGGTGACGTAGAGCAGGTCGATGGCTTCGGCGGCGGTTTTTATATTCAGCCAACCTTCTTCAAGGGCAACAACCAGATGCGCGTGTTTCAGGAAGAAATCTTTGGCCCGGTCGTTGGCATCACCACTTTTAAAACAGAAGAGGAAGCCTTGGCGATAGCGAATGATACCGAGTATGGACTAGGTGCCGGGCTTTGGACGCGTGATACCAACCGTGCTTACCGCATGGCGCGTGGTATTCAGGCAGGTCGAATATGGATGAACTGCTATCACGCCTATCCTACTCACGCGGCGTTTGGTGGCTATAAAAAGTCTGGCATCGGCCGGGAAGGGCACAAGGTGACTCTCGAGCATTACCAACAGAAGAAAAACCTGTTGATCAGCTACGGCGACAGCCCGCTAGGCTTTTTCTAGCAAGGTCCCATTCGCCCCGATCCATTAGCCGTGCGCCGGGGCATTACTGCAAGCTGTCGGAATGCCGGCTATGTCCGTTAGAATGCGCGCTGACCAAGCAATAATGTGTGCGTCATGGTGTCAGCACAACTCAGTCGGCAGGAATTTGAAGCGGCGCTCCGGAACATGGGCGCGCGCTATCATATTCACCATCCCTTTCACCGCGCGATGTATGCCGGGGAACTTTCCGTTCGTCAGATACAGGGCTGGGTGGCGAACCGCTACTATTATCAGGTGATCATTCCGCAGAAAGACGCGGCGATTCTGGCCAATTGCCCCGACCGGCTCGTGCGCCAAGAATGGGTGCAGCGCATTATCGATCATGACGGTATTGGCGATGATCCAGGTGGGATAGAGGCCTGGCTGCTCCTTGCAGAGGCTGTCGGCCTTTCTCGCGACGAGGTCATTGACCAACGGTACGTTTTGCCCGGCGTGCGATTTGCGGTTGACGCCTACCTCAACTTTGCGCGGGCAGCGACCTGGCAAGAGGCTGCTTGCTCGTCGCTAACCGAACTGTTTGCCCCCGAAATACACCAGTCTCGACTCGATTCATGGCCCGATCATTATCCATGGATCAGTGCTCAGGGCTTAAGCTATTTCCGGAAACGCTTGAATGAAGCTCGGCGAGATGTGGAGCACGGCCTGCGGATTACGTTGGACTACTTTCATACTCCCGAGCAGCAAGGCCACGCGCTTGGATTATTACAATTTAAGCTAAATATTCTGTGGTCCATGCTCGATGCCATGATACTCGCGTACTGCCACGAGGAGCCGCCATTTCACACCTGTGAAGGCAAGCCTTATCCACTGCCGCCCGGAGTCGCACCATGAGGTCCACCGATATTCCGCAGCTGCATCCTCACCTCAGATTTCAGTGGGAACCTGCTCAGGACGCGTACGTGTTGCTCTACCCCGAGGGGATGGTGAAGCTCAATGGTTCGGCGGGGGAGATCCTGGCGGTCTGCGACGGTGAGCGTTCTGTCGCCGACATCATCGCTGTGCTCGAAAAAAAATTTCCTAAAACACCCGATATTGGCGCGGATATCATCGAATTCTTGACTACTGCCCGTGCTAACCAGTGGCTTGTCAGTGACTGACAATATTGGACCTCCTCTGTGGTTGTTGGCGGAACTGACTTACCGGTGTCCGCTGCAGTGCCCCTACTGTTCCAACCCGCTGAATTTGCATCCAGGGGCCAGTGAGCTCGATACCGAAGAATGGAAGCGGGTGTTGGCCGAAGCTCGGGCACTAGGCGCCGCCCAGCTGGGCTTTTCCGGGGGCGAGCCGCTGGTACGGCAGGACCTGGAGGCCTTGGTCGGTCACGCGCGGGGTCTTGGGTTTTACACCAATTTAATTACCTCGGGAGTGGGCCTAAGCACCGAGCGTATTTTGGCCCTCAAAAACGCGGGGCTAGATCACATACAAATCAGCTTTCAATCGACCGATGAGGAGCTGGCGGAGTTGATCTCGGGCAGTGGAAAGGCCCACGCTCAGAAAGTGGCTATGGCCAAAGCGGTTAAGGCTGCAGGGTATCCGATGGTCCTCAATGTGGTGCTGCACAGACATAACATCGATCAAGTTCCAGCTATTATTGAGTTGGCAGAGTCGTTATCTGCGGATTACCTCGAGTTAGCCAACACCCAGTATCACGGGTGGGCGCTTCAGAATCGGGATGAACTTATGCCCAGCCGCGGGCAGATTGAGATCGCCGAAGCGGCGGTAAACGCCTGGCGGGAGGCAAACCCGGGTGGAATGAAACTATTCTTTGTGGTCCCCGATTACTTTGAAGAGCGCCCAAAACCCTGCATGAACGGATGGGGCTCGATGTTTTTAACGGTAACCCCCGAGGGGCGGGCGCTGCCTTGTCATAGTGCGGCTATTTTGCCCATCGATTTTCCCGACCTGCGGGAGCAATCGGTCCGGGAGGCGTGGTACGAATCGGCCGGTTTCAACCGCTATCGCGGGGAGAGCTGGATGCAGGCCCCCTGTCGAGATTGCCCCGAGCGAGGCAAGGATTTTGGGGGGTGTCGCTGCCAGGCCTTTGCCCTGACCGGCGATGCGGCGGCGGCCGACCCGGTGTGCACGCTATCTGCCCATCGCGAACTTGTTGACGAGGCCCTGCGCCTAGCCGAGGGTCATCGCCAACGAGCGCCCTCGCCGCTGCTGTTCCGCAATCTCGCCAACAGCAGGGATCTTATCGCGAGTACGGGCGCTTCCTAGGGCACACTCCCACCTTTTAGCGCCCTCTATTGTGGCCTGGGGCGGCTGCCGGGGTGTCCCGAACCGGCCAAACTGTGAATTTTGCTCACCGGGCTGAAAGCCTGAAATAAAGCCAAATCCTGTGTTGACACCCCCATGGGGCATCCGTAAACTTCGCTCTCTTTTTTGCGGGGTACCCTGAGCGGCATCCCGGCTTTTTCAGGAGTAGTAAAGTGCAAAGTCAGCGCATTCGTATTCGCCTCAAGGCCTTCGATCACAGACTGATCGACCAGTCGACGCAAGAGATTGTTGAGACTGCGCGCCGCACAGGTGCTCAGGTTCGCGGTCCTATTCCGCTCCCCACCAAGAAAGAGAAATTCACTATTTTGGTGTCTCCCCACGTTAATAAAGACGCGCGGGATCAGTACGAAATTCGCACGCACAAGCGACTTCTGGACATCGTGGAGCCCACCGAGAAGACGGTGGACGCCCTGATGAAGCTCGACCTGGCGGCTGGTGTAGAAGTTCAGATCAGCCTCGGTTGAGGACAATTTAGCAAGACCTGCCCGGGGATCCGGGTGTGTAACGTTCTCGACGCCCACTGGGATAAGAGGACGGCCATAGAGGGTATAGCCCCGTACACTGTGAGGTTAAAACCATGACTATTGGTGTAGTCGGCCGTAAGTCGGGTATGACGCGAGTCTTTACCGATGAAGGCGTATCAGTACCAGTGACCGTAGTGGAAGTGCTTCCAAACCGAGTCACTCAAATCAAAGAGCTTGAGACCGATGGGTATCGAGCGATTCAGGTCACAGCGGGCGACCGTAAGGCCTCAAAAGTCAGCAAGCCGGAAGCCGGGCATTTTGCCAAGGCAGGAATGACTGCGGGCGAAGGTCTGTGGGAGTTCCGCGTCGAGGGTTCTGACGAAGCTTTTGAGGTGGGCTCCGAGCTGACTGTTGAGCGATTTGAGCAGGGCCAGAAGGTGGATGTTGCTGGGCGCTCTAAGGGCAAGGGATTTCAGGGTGCGATCAAGCGCTGGAATTTCCGCACCCAAGACGCAACACACGGTAACTCGCTGTCACACAGGGCCCCAGGTTCCATTGGTCAGTGCCAAACTCCCGGACGTGTTTTTAAGGGGAAGAAGATGGCTGGCCATATGGGTGCAGAGCGTGTCACTACGCAAGGTCTTGAAGTCGTTCGTATTGACGTCGAGCGCAACTTGTTGCTGATCAAGGGCGCCGTGCCCGGAGCACCAGGTGGCCACGTCATTGTTCGTCCGACGGTAAAAGGTTAACGGGGGCTAGACTGTGGAATTGAGTGTCGTTAAGCCCGGCAATGCAGCAGCAGGCACGGTATCAGTGTCGGAAGCTACATTTGCCCGAGAATACAATGAAGCCCTGGTTCACCAGGTCGTGACAGCTTTTCTGGCTGGCGCACGGCAGGGTACCAAGGCGCAGAAGACGCGAGCGGAAGTCGCTGGTGGCGGCCGTAAGCCTTGGCGTCAGAAGGGCACCGGTCGTGCTCGCGCGGGTACCATTCGCTCGCCAATTTGGCGCTCTGGTGGTACCACTTTTGCGGCTAAGCCGCAGGACCACAGCCAAAAGGTCAATCGCAAGATGTACCGTGCGGCAATGCGTTCGATTCTGTCGGAACTGGCGCGAACTGACCGATTGGTCGTTGTTGAAGGTCTCGGCGTTGAGCAGCCTAAGACCAAGCTGTTGGTTGAACAGCTGAAGGGTCTGGGTGTTGAAAATGTGCTGATCATCTCTAGCGAGATTGATGAGAACCTCTATTTGGCCTCTCGTAACTTGCACAAGGTAGACGTGTGCGACGTCGATGCCGTTGACCCGGTAAGCCTGATTGCCTTTGACAAGGTGCTGGTCACTGTCGATGCAGTGAAAAAGTTTGAGGAGGCGTTGGCATGAACCAGGAGCGTGTTTTTCAGGTTCTGCTTGGACCTCATATGTCGGAGAAGGCCGCTATCGCTGTCGAAAACGGCAATCAGTACGTCTTTAAAGTGGCCATCGATGCTACCAAGACGGAAATTCGTACTTCAGTGGAGAAATTGTTCAACGTCAAAGTTGACGATGTTAGGACGCTCCGCGTGAAGGGAAAGAGAAAGCAAAACCGATTTGGCTGGGCGACCAAGCCGACTTGGAAAAAAGCCTACGTAAGGCTGGAGCAGGGTCAAGAAATTGACTTTGCTTCCGTGAGTTAAGGGGACGGTTGCTATGCCAGTTGTAAAGAGTAAACCGACGTCGGCGGGCCGTCGTCACCAGGTTAAGGTGACGAACGCTGAGCTGTACAAAGGCCGTCCGCACGCACCACTGCTGGAGAAAAAGTCCAAAACCGGTGGCCGTAACAACCTAGGCCGCATTACCACACGTCACATTGGCGGTGGTCACAAGCAACATTATCGCGTGATTGATTTCAAGCGCACCAAGGATGGCATTCCCGCTAAGGTTGAGCGCATTGAATACGATCCAAATCGCACCGCACATATTGCGCTGGTGCTTTACGCCGACGGTGAGCGCCGTTATATCTTGGCCCCCAAAGGTGTTTCCGCAGGTGACGTCCTATATTCAGGTTCCGCCGCGCCAATTAAGGCTGGTAACTGCCTGCCTATCCGTAACATTCCCGTGGGCGCTGTTATTCACGCTATCGAATTGAAGCCCGGTAAAGGCGCCCAGCTTGCGCGCTCAGCAGGTGCATCTGTGCAGCTGGTTGCCCGCGAAGGTCAGTACGCCACGATTCGCTTGCGTTCCGGCGAGATGCGCAAGGTGCCAGCTGATTGCCGCGCGACCTTGGGTGAGGTATCAAATTCCGAGCACAGCCTCCAGAAGCTGGGCAAGGCGGGTGCTGCACGCTGGCGAGGCGTTCGTCCGACGGTTCGCGGTGTGGCGATGAACCCGGTCGATCACCCCCACGGTGGTGGTGAGGGTCGTACTTCCGGTGGTCGTCATCCTGTGTCTCCTTGGGGTGTTCCGACCAAGGGCTACAAGACCCGAAAGAACAAGCGAACCGACGGCTTTATTGTGCGTCGTCGCAACAAGAAATAATCGCTGAAGGAATCAGGAAGCTATGCCACGTTCATTGAAAAAAGGCCCCTTCATCGACCTTCACTTGCTTAAGAAGGTTGAAGCCGCGGTTGAAAGTAACGATCGACGTCCGATCAAAACTTGGTCTCGTCGATCCATGATTTCCCCCACCATGGTGGGCCTCACGATTGCCGTCCACAACGGTCGGCAGCATGTTCCCGTTTTGATAAACGAAGACATGGTGGGCCACAAGTTGGGTGAGTTTGCAGTGACCCGCACGTTTAAGGGCCACATCGTAGACAAGAAGGCCAAGCGTTAAGGCCGTTGGAGAGAGAGACGATGGAAGTATCAGCAAAGCTCCGCGGCGCGCGTATCTCCGCGCAAAAAGCCCGATTGGTCGCCGACCAAGTGCGTGGCAAGCCCGTGGGTGAGGCGCTCAGCTTGCTTGAGTTCAGCACCAAGAAAGCCGCTCATCTGGTTCGAAAGGTGCTGAATTCGGCGATTGCAAACGCCGAAAACAACGAGGGCGCAGACGTGGACGAGCTGCGCATATCGACCGTATTTGTCGATGAGGGATTAACCATGAAGCGCATGCGTGCGCGAGCAAAGGGTCGTGGTGATCGAATATTTAAGCGAACTTGTCACATTACTGTGAAAGTTGCGGACAGCGAAGGCTAAAGGGGACTGACGCATGGGTCAGAAGGTACATCCAACGGGTATTCGCCTTGGTGTGGTCAAGGATCACAACTCAGTGTGGTATGCGGATAGCAAGAATTACGCGAAGAATTTAATCAGCGACCTTGAAGTTCGTGACTACGTGCTCAAGAAGCTAGATGCCGCATCCGTCAGCCGGGTCGTTATTGAGCGTCCTGCGCAAACCGCTCGCGTCATTATTCATACAGCGCGGCCCGGTATTGTGATCGGCAAGAAAGGCGAAGACGTTGAAAAGCTGCGCCAGGAGCTCAGCAGCAAGATGGGCGTTCCGGTCCATATCAATATCGAAGAAATTCGCAAGCCTGATTTGGATGCACGTTTGGTCGCGCAGAACGTTGCTCAGCAGCTTGAGCGCCGGGTGATGTTCCGCCGGGCCATGAAGCGTGTAGTTCAGAACGCTATGCGTCAGGGCGCTGAGGGTATCAAGGTGCAAGTTGGCGGTCGTCTAGGCGGTGCTGAGATCGCTCGTTCAGAGTGGTATCGCGAGGGCCGAGTGCCATTCACACGCTTCGGCGGATATCGACTACGCGACTTACGAAGCTCATACGACCTACGGCGTCATTGGCGTCAAGGTTTGGATCTTCAAGGGTGAAGTTATTGGTGGCGACGATGAGGGCCAGGAACCTCGTCGCGCGGCGGCCAGCTAAGCCGGTAGGGGACTGAAACATGCTGCAACCTAAACGTACAAAATTCCGCAAGATGCAAAAGGGTCGTAACCGCGGCCTCGCAGAGCGTGGAAGCAAGGTGAGCTTCGGCGAATATGCGTTGAAAGCGACAGGCCGTGGACGTATCACCGCCCGTCAGATCGAAGCTGCTCGTCGAGCAATGACGCGCCACATTAAGCGTGGCGGAAAGATTTGGATTCGGATTTTCCCCGACAAGCCCATCACGGGTAAACCGCTCGAGGTTCGTCAGGGTAAAGGTAAGGGTAACGTCGAGTATTGGGTGGCGCAGATCCAGCCGGGTCGTGTGCTCTATGAAGTAGAAGGTGTGTCGGAAGACCTGGCCAGAGAGGCATTTCAACTTGCGGCCGCAAAGCTTCCCGTACAAACCACGTTTGTGAAACGGTCGGTGATGTGATGAAAGCGAGTGAACTTCGTGACAAGTCGGTAGAGGAGCTCAACGGTGAGCTGCTCAAGCTGCGTGAAGAGCAGTTCAAGCTGCGCATGGCAAAGTCCACGGGTCAACTCGGGCAGACCCATCTGCTTAAGCAGACTAAGCAGGACATCGCACGCGTGAAGACCGCATTGAACCAGAAGGTAGAAGGCTAATGGCAGCAGGAGAAAAGCGTACTCGGACCCTGCAGGGCCGTGTTGTCAGCGACAAAATGGATAAGACGATTACCGTCCTGGTTGAGCGTCGCGTAAAGCACCCGGTGTATGGGAAATATATTACCCGTTCTTCGAAGGTGCATGCGCATGATGAGAGCAACTCGGCAGGAATGGGTGACACCGTGCTCGTCGCTGAGTCGCGCCCGCTGAGCAAGACTAAGTCGTGGACGTTAGTAGAAGTAGTTGAGACAGCCACAGCGATCTAATGAGCGCTTGGCCGATTGCGGTATTGAGCCGCGGTTTGGAGTAAAAAAATGATTCAGACCCAGTCGTATTTGGAAGTTGCAGACAATAGCGGGGCCCGCCGAGTCATGTGCATTAAGGTGCTCGGTGGTTCCAAGCGTCGATATGCCCGTGTCGGTGATCTGATCAAGGTCACGGTCAAAGAGGCTATCCCCCGGGGCAAGGTCAAGAAGGGCCAGGTCATGACGGCCGTTGTGGTTCGCACCAAGAAGGGTGTTCGTCGTCCCGATGGCTCGCTGATTAAGTTTGATGAGAACGCAGCGGTGTTGCTCAACGCGCAGCAAGCCCCTATCGGTACTCGAATTTTTGGACCGGTCACCCGTGAATTGCGTGGTGAGAAGTTCATGAAAATTATCTCGCTGGCGCCAGAAGTTATCTAAGCGGTCAGCAGGAGGATTAAAGGTCATGGCAAAGATTAAGCGCGACGATGAAGTCATCGTGTTGACAGGGAAGGACAAGGGCAAGCGAGGAACAGTGCGTACTGTGCTGGACGACAACCGCGTGATTGTGTCCGGTGTCAACATGATTAAAAAGCACACCAAGCCGAACCCCCAGATGGGTGTTACGGGTGGCATTGTCGAGAAAGAGGCGCCGATTCAGGTGTCTAACATCGCGATTTTCAACCCGGCGACCAGCAAGGCCGATCGTGTGGGTTATCAAGTAATGGATGGCAGTAAGAAAGTTCGAGTCTATAAATCTAGTGGAGAACAGATTGACGTCTGAGCAAGGCTCAGCGCAGTTGAGGTAGCGAATAATGGCAACCCTGAAGGATAAATACCGAGGTGAAATTGCACCCAAGCTCAAAGAAGAGCTGGGGCTGAGCAATCCCATGGCGGTTCCCCGCATTACCAAAATCACACTCAATATGGGTGTGGGGGAAGCAGTTGGCGATAAGAAAGTATTGGAAAATGCATTGTCCGATATGGAGAAAATCGCCGGGCAGAAGCCTGTCGTCACCAAGTCTCGTAAGTCTATTGCCGGCTTCAAGATTCGTGATGGCTGGCCTATTGGTTGCAAGGTTACTCTTCGCGACGAACGCATGTATGAGTTTCTTGAGCGTTTGGTCAGTATTGCTATCCCACGTATCCGCGATTTCCGTGGACTGAGCGCCAAGCAGTTTGATGGTCGCGGCAACTTTGCCATGGGCGTCACCGAGCAAATTATTTTCCCTGAGATTAACTACGACGAAGTCGACGCGTTGCGTGGTATGGACATCACGATCACCACAACGGCAACCAACGACGAGCAGGGTCGCGCTTTGTTGCGTGCCTTTAACTTCCCGTTCAAGAGCTGAGGAATCAATAGCGATGGCGAAGAAGTCAATGATTGCCCGAGAAGAGAAGCGTGCGCGCACAGTGGCCAAGTACGCGGCAAAGCGGGCGCAACTGAAAGAAATTGTTACCAGTGCTTCCTCCTCTGATGAGGAGAAATGGGATGCGCAGATCGCGCTCCAGAAGCTGCCCCGCAATTCGAGCCCTGTCCGACAGCGGCGCCGCTGCCAGATAACCGGCAGGCCTCACGGGGTTTACAGAAAATTCGGCCTTTGCCGCAACAAATTGCGCGAGGCTGCCATGCGTGGCGATGTGCCTGGCTTGGTTAAGTCCAGCTGGTAACGGAGTAGAAGATTATGAGCATGCAAGATCCTATCAGCGACATGTTGACCCGCCTGCGCAACGCGCAAATGGCAGGGAAAAAGTCGGTGGAGATGCCCGGGTCCAAACTAAAGGCAGCGCTTGCCAAAGTATTGGCAGAGGAGGGTTACATCGGCGCATTTAACTTGGATGCGAGCAGTGGCAAGCCCAGGTTGTCGATAGAGCTTCGTTATTTTGATGGAAAGCCGGTTATCGCTGAGATTCATCGCGTAAGCCGACCTTCCTTGCGGCAGTACGCGTCAAAGGGGGAATTGCCCTCAGTGCGCGGTGGTTTGGGTTGCGCCATTGTCTCCACTTCCAAAGGGGTGATGACTGATCGTGCAGCCAGAGCGGCGGGTGTGGGCGGCGAAGTCCTCTGCACCGTTTTCTGATTCGACGTATCTGAAGAGCAGACTGAGTTATGTCACGAGTTGCAAACAATCCGGTTACTTTACCGAAGGGTGTTGAAGTCAACATCAACGCGGGCAAGGTCTCTGTTAAGGGTGGCAAAGGTA
Organism: uncultured Luminiphilus sp.; assembly: GCA_943787485.1. Classification (GTDB taxonomy): domain Bacteria; phylum Pseudomonadota; class Gammaproteobacteria; order Pseudomonadales; family Halieaceae; genus Luminiphilus. The sequence goes on from CALSMP010000001.1 coordinate 253,382, forward strand.
CCCTCGAGATGGACCTGGTCGACGGCATTGGTATCGAAGTAGAGGACGGCCAGGTAAAAATTGTCTATGACTACGATACTAGTCGCGCCATGGCCGGGACCACGCGGGCACTGCTTAACAATCTTGTTGTCGGTGTAAGCGAAGGCTGGCAAAAAAAGTTGGTGTTGAATGGCGTTGGTTATCGAGCCAAGGCGTCCGGCAATACGGTCAATTTGACAATCGGCTTGTCTCATAACGTCGATTACGAGTTGCCCAAGGGCCTATCCGCTGAAACACCGTCACAAACCGAAATCGTGATCAGCGGTACAGACAAGCAGGCAGTCGGACAGGCAGCAGCGGAGATCCGCGCTTTCCGTCCGCCAGAGCCTTACAAGGGCAAAGGTATTCGTTACCACGATGAGTACGTCCGTCGTAAAGAAGCCAAGAAAAAGTAAATAGGTAGGCCAATGAACGAGAAAGTTGAATCACGTCAGCGAAGAGCACGCAAGTCACGTGTTCGGATGCGCACCGCGCGCGTCACGCGACTCACAGTACATCGTACGCCGCGGCATATTTATGCTCAGGTGATCGGCCCTGAGGGCGATCGCGTGCTGGCGAGCGCATCGACACTGGACAAAGATCTTCGCTCTGGCGCGACGGGAAACATCGACGCTGCTGCCAAGGTGGGAGCGCTTGTTGCTGAGCGCGCTAAAGCGGCTGGCGTTACCGAGGTGGCCTTTGATCGCTCTGGATTCAAGTACCACGGTCGGGTCAAGGCGTTGGCGGATGCCGCGCGTGAAGGCGGATTGGAGTTTTAAGCATGGCGTATAACGATCAGAAGAAGCAGGGCGATAGAGACCAGCGTACTGAGGGAGATCTTCAGGAAAAGCTGGTTCAGGTCAATCGCGTTGCCAAGACCGTTAAGGGTGGTCGCATCATGAGCTTCACTGCGTTGACCGTGGTGGGTGATGGTAAGGGCCGTGTTGGCTATGGACGCGGCAAGGCACGGGAAGTGCCAGTGGCGATCCAGAAAGCCATGGAAGCGGCGCGCCGCAATATGGTTAAGGTTGAACTGGTCGAGGGTACGCTGCAGTACCCGGTTAAGGCCGCCCACGGGGCGTCAAAGGTTTACATGCAGCCCGCATCAGAAGGTACGGGTGTTATTGCGGGCGGCGCGATGCGTGCCGTGTTGGAACTGGCTGGAGTCCACAACGTATTGGCCAAGTGCTATGGCTCAACCAACCCGGTAAACGTTGTGCGCGCCACATACAAGGGCCTGCGCGACATGCAGTCTCCCGATGCGATTGCTGCCAAGCGCGGCAAAACCGTCGAAGAAATCCTGAGCTGAGGCGGGGATCGAAGTCATGAGTAAGCAAATGATCAAGGTGACCCAGGTAAAGAGTATCCACGGTCGTCTTAAAAAGCATCAGGCCTGTGTTGCTGGTCTGGGGTTACGCCGCATTGGGCACACGGTCGAGGTGGAAGATACTCCTTCGGTGCGCGGCATGATTAACAAGGTGAACTATCTGGTTCGCGTAGAGGGCGAGACCAATGGCTGATGACATGCGTTTAAATTCACTGAGTCCAGCGCCGGGTTCTAAGCGCGCAGCAAAGCGCGTGGGTCGTGGCATTGGTTCGGGCACCGGAAAAACCGCGGGTCGCGGCCACAAGGGTTTGAAGGCGCGCTCTGGCGGCACGGTAAAGCCGGGCTTCGAGGGTGGTCAGATGCCGCTGCAGAAGCGCCTGCCCAAATACGGCTTTACGTCGCGTATTGGACGCACCACTGCGCAAGTGCGTCTGCACGAGCTGAATCGCGTCGAGGGCGATGTGGTCGATTTGGCCTCATTGAAGCAAGCTGACCTGATCAAAGAAGATGTTCTTCGGGCTCGCGTGTTCCTATCTGGAACAATCGAAAAGGCCGTGAAAGTCCAAGGTCTTGCCGTCACGAAGGGTGCTCGAGAAGCGATCGAAGCGGCTGGCGGGAGCGTCGAGGCGTAATCATGGCCAACGGTATGCCAACAATGAATACGGCGGGGATGGGCGAGCTTTTCACCCGTCTTCGTTTTGTATTTATGGCATTGGTGGTTTACCGCATTGGTACCCATATCCCTGTTCCCGGAATCGATCCGGAGCAGTTGGCGGCGCTGTTTAACCAGAATCAGGGCACTATCTTAGGCCTGGCTAACGTATTTTCCGGTGGCGCACTGGAGCGAATGAGTATTTTGGCGCTCGGCATCCTTCCCTATATTTCCGCGTCGATCATCATGCAGCTTATGACGGCGGTGACACCCCAGCTTGAGCAGCTGAAGAAGGAAGGCGAATCTGGACGTCGTCGTATTTCACAGATGACACGTTACCTGACTGTGCTTCTGGCGCTGGTACAGGGCACAGGTATGACCGTCGGCCTGGCGAATCAGGGCTTGTCTTTTGACACCTCGCTTAGCTTCTACGTCATTGCCGTGACCTCACTGGTGACAGGTGCGGTGTTCATGATGTGGCTTGGGGAGCAGATTACCGAGCGCGGTATTGGTAACGGCATTTCCCTGCTGATCTTTGCCGGCATCGCTGCTGGATTACCTTCCGCGGTCGGCCAGTCTCTAGAGCAGGCTCGTCAGGGCGAACTGAATATTCTAGTCCTGCTTGGCATTGTCGCTCTGGCTATTGTGGTGGTGTATCTCGTGGTCTTTATCGAGCGCGGCCAACGCCGGGTGACAGTCAATTATGCCAAGCGGCAGCAGCAGGGCCGACAGCAGTACCAGGCGCAGTCTTCGCACTTGCCGCTTAAAGTTAATATGGCGGGTGTCATTCCCGCGATCTTCGCGAGCTCTATTCTGTTGTTTCCCGCGTCAGTGGCGCAATGGTTTGGCAGCGGTGATAGTGCCGATTGGCTGCAGGACCTCGCGGTTGCGATCGGTCCAGGTCAGCCACTCAACATTATGCTGTTCACGGGCTTTATTGTGTTTTTCTGTTTTTTCTACACTGCGCTGATGTTTAACCCGCAGGAAGTATCCGACAACCTAAAGCGGTCTGGAGCCTTTGTTCCGGGTATTCGCCCCGGGCAACAAACCGCCAATTATCTGGATGGGGTTCTCACACGCCTCACCGTGTTCGGATCGGCGTATATCGCGCTGGTTTGCTTGCTGCCCCAATTCCTGGTCGTCATGTTCAACGTACCCTTCTACTTGGGGGGCACCTCGATGCTGATCGTAGTGGTCGTGGTGATGGACTTTATGGCGCAAATTCAGAGTCATTTGATGTCGCACCAATACGAGGGTGTGATGAAGAAAGCCAATCTAGCTAACGTCGGCCCCGCCGGTCGGTTGCGCTAGGTATTAGGAGCGAGAGATGAAGGTACGAGCTTCTGTCAAGAAAATATGCCGAAACTGTAAGGTGGTACGCCGCAACGGTGTGGTGCGGGTGATCTGTTCCAGCGATCCCCGTCACAAGCAGCGTCAGGGTTAATACCATTGAATTTTGTTCGGAAAATCAGTAACCTGCGCGCCCCTTGTGAAAAGGGGGTCGCTTTTTGTGGTGCCGTCGAAGTACGGGATGGCGCCACAGTGAACGTTTGGAGATAAATCAATGGCGCGTCTCGCCGGTGTCAACATCCCCGACAACAAGCATGCAGTGGTATCACTGACCTACATTTATGGCGTTGGCCGCACCCAGGCTCGTCGTTTGCTCGATGCCACTGGCATCAATCATCAGACCAAGGTCGGTGAGCTGAGCGAAGGTGAGCTGGATCAGTTGCGCGGTCTTCTGTCAGAAATGATGGTCGAGGGCGACCTGCGACGAGAAGTGTCGATGAATATCAAACGTCTGATGGACCTCGGTTGCAACCGTGGCCTTAGACACAGAAAAGGGCTGCCTTTGCGCGGTCAGCGTACCAAGACTAACGCGCGTACCCGAAAGGGACCCCGTAAGCCGATACGCAAGTAATTGGTGCGCAAACACCTGTTTAGTGTAGCTACATCCTAATTTGTAGCGCTGATATTGAAGTAGGGACATTATGGCCAAGAATGCCAAAACAACGAAACGCAAGATAACCAAGCAGGTTGTCGATGGTGTGGCACATGTACACGCCTCGTTTAACAACACGATCGTGACCATCACTGATCGTCAGGGCAACACCCTGAGCTGGGCCACTGCCGGTGGTTCTGGTTTCCGGGGCTCTCGAAAGTCGACTCCGTTTGCTGCCCAGGTTGCAGCCGAGCGTGCTGGAGAAGCGGCTAAAGAGTACGGGCTGAAGAATCTGGACGTCGAAGTCAAAGGTCCAGGCCCGGGTCGCGAATCAGCCGTGCGCGCGTTAAACAGCTGCGGCTACAAAATCACCAATATCACTGACGTGACGCCTATCCCGCATAACGGATGTCGTCCCCCCAAGAAGCGTCGCGTCTAACGCCCGCGCAGAGGATTTATTCATATGGCTCGTTATATCGGACCCAAGTGCAAACTCTCTCGGCGCGAAGGCACTGACCTTCAGCTCAAGAGCGGTGTGCGTCCACTGGATGCCAAGTGCAAGCCCGAAACAGCACCCGGCCAGCACGGAGCTCGCCGCGGTCGTCTGTCTGACTACGGCGTACAGCTGAGAGAAAAGCAAAAGGTGCGTCGTATCTATGGCGTACTCGAGAAGCAGTTCCGCAACTACTACAAGGAAGCTGCTCGGTTGAAGGGCGCGACGGGCGAAAATTTGCTGCAGTTGCTCGAAAGCCGACTCGATAATGTCGTCTATCGCATGGGCTTTGGTTCAACCCGAGCCGAAGCACGCCAGTTGGTGTCACACAAAGGCATTTTGGTGAACGGCGTTGTGGTGAACATTCCTTCCTATCAGGTGAAGCCTGGCGATACGGTGAGCGTGCGCGAGAAGGCGAAAAAGCAGTTGCGAATACAAGCGTCTCTTTCCATTGCGGAACAACGTGGTGAGCCCGTTTGGATCGAGGTTAATTCGGACAAACTTGAAGGAACCTTCAAGTCGAAACCTGAGCGTCAGGATCTCTCGAATGAGATTAACGAGAACCTGATTGTGGAGCTGTACTCCAAGTAACGTCGTATAGACGGTTTAGGAGTCAGCCCTTTCAACACGACTACGAAATAGGTGAAATATGTCCAGTTTTGTTAATGAGTTACTTACGCCCCGCGTCATCAAGGTAGACGAAAAGTCAGCCACCCGTGCTCAGGTTACCCTTGAGCCATTGGAACGCGGCTTTGGCCATACCTTGGGCAATGCGCTGCGTCGGATACTTCTGTCGTCTATGCCTGGTGCGGCCATTACGGAGGTAGAGATTGACGGTGTATTGCATGAGTACTCCGCTATCGAAGGCGTCCAGGAAGACATGATTGAAGTCCTGCTTAATCTTAAGGGCGTAGCCCTCACGATGGCGGGCAAGGATGAAGCCGAGCTCTCTTTGGTCGCAAAAGGTCCCTGCACGGTGACCGCGGCAGATATTCAGGTCGATCACGATGTTGAAGTTTGTAACCCCGATCACGTAATTTGCACGCTGACTGCTGAAAAAGAAATGATTATTCGGCTGGTCGCAGAGCGTGGTCGTGGTTACTCGCCAGCGGATTCGCGCCTCAATCCAGAAGATGAGACTCGCGCCATTGGTCGGCTGCAGCTCGACGCTTCTTTCTCGCCAATACGCCGCGTGTCATACGTGGTTGACTCGGCGCGGGTAGAGCAGCGGACGGACTTGGATAAGTTGATTATCGACCTCGAAACCAATGGCACTATCGACCCAGAGGAAGCCATTCGCCGAGCGGCGACGATTCTTCAGCAGCAGCTCTCGGTTTTTGTTGATCTCGAGAGCGAGGCACAGACGACGGCTCAAGAGGCGGACGACGAAGTTGACCCGGTCTTGCTGCGCCCCGTTGATGATCTTGAGTTGACCGTTCGATCAGCTAACTGCCTCAAGGCAGAGAACATTTACTACATCGGTGATTTGGTGCAACGCACTGAGGTTGAGCTGTTGAAGACGCCTAACCTGGGTAAAAAGTCCCTGACCGAAATTAAGGACGTGCTTGCTTCGCGTGGATTGTCGCTGGGCATGCGTCTGGAGAATTGGCCGCCAGCCAGCCTTAAGAATGATGAGCGGTTACTGAGCGTTTAAAGGCACTAACGCGCAGGTACCGATAAGAGAAGAGTGGCCAGCTAAGATAGCGGCCCGTAGCAAGGAAAAGAGACAATGCGTCATCGTCACAGCGGTCGTCAGCTAAACCGCAACAGCTCCCACCGAAAGGCCATGTTCCGCAACATGGCGGTATCGCTGGTTGAGCACGAGCTGATCAAAACCACACTGCCCAAGGCAAAAGAGTTGCGAAGTTATGCCGAGCCGCTTATCACGCTGGCGAAGCAAGACAGCGTCGCCAACCGAAGGCTGGCGTTCGATCGCACTCGCAGCAAAGAGGCGGTGGGCAAATTGTTTGACGAACTGGGGCCGCGCTATGCGGAGCGTCCCGGCGGATACATTCGTATTCTCAAGTGCGGATTTCGCACCGGAGACAAGGCACCCATGGCTTATGTGGAGCTGGTCGATCGCCCAGAACCGGAAGTCTTTGATGCACCCGAGGAGGATGATACCGAGGAGTAGTTCTCTGGCTTCGGTAGTATCGACAGAGGTCCCCGCGAACTTTGTGTTCACGGGGATTTTTTTTGGCCGTCTAAACGCGCGAGAAAGAGGCGGCCACTGAAGTCGAGCGACCTTGCCGACTTATTGGTCAATCAATGCGGCGAGCTGCTGTGCTTCGGTGTTTTGCCAACCAGGCAAAGTCAGCAATGAACTCACTCTGGCAACGACCCCGATCAACTCATCTCGAGTCATAGACGCAGTAGCGCTAGTACTATCAGCATGGTCTGATGGATTGGTCACTGACTCGACGAATAGCACGTTGTTGCGCAGCATCAGCAAATAGGGTTCCTCATCTACGGATAACGTTATCACCGATCGAATGTTGTCAGCTTTTTCGGCTTTTACCCGTGCCTTCAGTCGTGAAAGTAGAGTGGTATTGTCCAGCTGCGCATAAGCACGCTGGTTGAGCGGAGCAAGCTGCCGTGAGAAATCAATCTTGCCCTGCTCTTCCAGAATGAACCCCAAAAGATAGTTTCGCTCATTGGCGCTGTTAGTCGTTTGAGCGACTTTGAGGAAAGCGCGCTGACGAATAGCCTGGGCGTCCTCATTACCGGGGTTAGTATGCAGCACATAAGTCGCGAGCCGGGCTGACCAACGCGGGTCCCCCTCGATGCTCGTTTCTGCTACCGCGAGCACTCGGTCAACCCCCCCCAGTAATGGCACTAGCCTACGCGACTCCTCCAGCGCATTGAGCGATAGGTAGTCCATAGAGTCATCGATGAAGCCTCCCAGCTTCACAAATCGCTGGCGTACCATCCACTCCCAGCGATGATAATAGGGTTGTAAATCCGGACTGGCAGCAATGGCTGGCGGCAAATCTATTGTGTCGAGCAGGTCGTCTGCTGAGCGGTTTGCTAGAAAAAATCGATTGACCTGATCAACCAAAAAGGCGATGGCATCACGGGTATCTGACATGATGCGATCAATCTCATTTCTACCTCTGAGTATTTGTGAGTGACCCGGCACGATCGCTTCGGGTTGCAAGAAGAGCGAGGTTTCGACGGCGCGTAGCATTTCGTCGGGATTACGGCCAATTTCGAAGCGCGCGGTTTCAACCGCGGGGAACACGCCATGGGGTGGCGAATCCCCGCTAAACAGTACGCGGTCCTCGGGCAGCCAGACCCAGATATGTTCGGTAACGTCGCCTTCCATGGGCATGATGCGCAAGGGGACCCCCGCAATAACAACGTCTAGAGGCTGATCCACGTCGATTGTGGGAGGGAAGCTCAGCGGATCATTGGGCTCGGGTATAGGGGACGGGCCGATACCATTTCCGACAGTTCCCTCTTCACCCTGGGGGAGCAGCATACCCATCTGAAGGTAAACGCGACGGAGGATCGATTCCCGGTCCTGTTTTAAGAGGCGCGTGACCCAGTGCTCCCAGCCGGCGGGACCATACACAGGGATGTCTGTTGGCTGGCCCGCCATGATGGGTCCGATGCCGCCAAAATGATCCAGATGGAGGTGGGTGTAAATAATCGCTGCCACGGGTTTATCGGTGAATTCCCTGAGCTCGGTGATTGCCCGCTGCGTGGTTGTGGGGAACCAACCACCATCGACAACGATAATGCCGTCCTCGCCCTCGATAAATCCGTGGTTGGAGTAGCCGATAAACTCTGTGGCGTAAACCCGATCGCCAAGCTTTCGGAGCAGGGGTTTCTGTCTCTGTGCGAGTTCCACAAGCTCGGGATTGACCCGCTGTTCGGTGCTCGGAGCGGCCACTCCAGTAGGTGAGAGGGCAACGAGGAGTAGCGCCATACAGGCGAGAGAGCATCGTGAAATGTTGAGCAAAAGGCGTGTGAACAGGAAGTCGTTTAATTCTTTTACCATCTTTATGGTTCTCACTTGTGCGTGAATGTTTCCGGAAATTTGGCTTTGCGTTGCTGTGATAATTCTCTCTGCTGAGGTTTTGCCGCGTGTTATTGGTGGAGTATTACGGGCATGGATTCAAAACCCCGCACAAAATTTGATTGCACGCGGACTGGCTCTCCTGCCACCTCCACATGCGAGTAGCGGTTTAAAAGTTCTTCCCACAATATCCGGAGCTGCATTTCACCTAGACGGTTGCCCATGCAACGATGAATCCCAAACCCAAAGGACAAGTGAAACCGGGGATTATCGCGATCGATAATGAAGCTGTTGGGATTATGAATAGCCCTTTCATCGTGGTTGCCAGACAGGTACCACATCACCACCTTGTCACCCTGACGAATTTTTTTGCCACCCAATTCGACATCTTTATTGGCGAGACGGCGCATGTGCATCAAGGGGGTTTGCCAGCGAATAATCTCGGGTACCAGCGATGTGACCAACTCGGGATTGGCTTTTAGCTTGGCGTACTGATCAGGGTTTTCATTGAGCGCAAGAACACCGCCAGTGATTGAATTTCGGGTAGTGTCGTTGCCGCCCACGATCAGCAAGATGATATTGCCCAGGTACTCAAGCGGGTCATCAACCATTCCCGCGGTATTCGGATTGGTGGCCATCATACTGATCAAATCCATGGTGCCGGGGGGGTTATTTTTCCGCTCGTGCCAAAGCGCGGTGAAGGTTTCGAGGCAGTCCTGCAAAGCGTGCGTGCGTGCGTCGTTGTCACCCGCGCCTCCAGCGATTTCCGGTAGAGAGGTCGCCATATCCGACCAAAAAGGAAGCTTGGCACGGTCCTCAAAGGGGAAGTCAAAAATGGTAGCGAGCATTTGGGTCGTTAAATTGATGGATACATGCTCTACCCAGTCGAAGGCCTCACCCACAGGCAGCGCTTCCAGCATGGCAACAACGCGATGTCTGATCAGGGTTTCCAGATCAGCCAGATTCCTTGGCGCTACTACGCCTTGCACAGCCTTTCGCTGGATATCGTGAAGAGGGGGGTCCATGGCAATAAACTGCCTGACTGGCAGGTCGTCCCCATAATCTCCGATGGTGATCGCAGGTTCAGAGGAAAAGTCATGGTGATTCTTGTCGACAGCGACGATGTCATCGAAGCGGGTTACCGACCAGAAGCCACCGAAATCGGCATTCTCAGTCCAGTGAACCGGGTCTTCATCCCTCAGGCGCGCAAACCAGGGTCGCCAGTTATCGGTTTGATAGAGGGCGGGATTAGAGACGTCAATGTCTTCGATGGACACCGCCGCGGGGTCGGTTAGCGCTATATTCATCGCTGGCTCTCATTATTTTTATCGATGGCAGGATTAAAGCACGCGAGACTTTTTTGACTGTGTCTGAAGTCGTCAGGGGGGTGTCATTTGGAGCCAAAAGCCGCTTTTGACTGGCTCTGAACTTTAAGCAAGACGTCTAGGCGGCTTTCGACTTTTTGCTCGAACTTCGACGAGAGGTTTTAGTCTTGGTCGCCGTCTTGCCCGCCGCCGCGTCGCGGCCTGTCAGCAGCGTCCTCAGGAAGCGCCCGGTGTGGGAATCCGGGTTTTCAGCCACCGCTTCGGGTGTGCCCGTGGCGATAATCTCGCCGCCGCCAGACCCTCCTTCGGGACCCAAATCGATAAGCCAGTCAGCGGTTTTGATCACGTCTAGATTGTGTTCGATGATGACGACCGTGTTGCCACCGTCGCGCAGCCTATGCAGCACCTCCAGCAGCTGTCGAATATCCTCGAAGTGCAAGCCTGTCGTGGGTTCATCCAAGATATAAAGGGTGTTACCCGTGTCTCTTTTTGAAAGCTCTTTCGCGAGTTTGACGCGTTGTGCTTCGCCACCGGAGAGGGTGGTGGCTGCCTGACCTAGGCGGATATAGGACAGGCCGACATCGACCAGGGTTTGCAGCTTGCGATGGATCACCGGCACGGGCTCAAAGAACGCCAGGGCGTCTTCGACAGTCATGTCGAGAACTTCAAAAATATTTTGCCCTTTGTAGCGGATTTCGAGGGTCTCTCGGTTGTAGCGTTTCCCTTTACACACATCACAGGGCACATAAATGTCAGGTAGAAAATGCATTTCCACTTTGGTAACCCCATCACCCTGACAGGCCTCACAGCGACCGCCGCGCACATTGAAGCTGAAGCGCCCGGGTTTGTAGCCCCGAGACCGCGATTCTTGGGTGCCGGCAAATAGTTCGCGGATGGGGGTGAAGATCCCGGTATAGGTCGCTGGGTTTGATCGCGGTGTGCGGCCAATCGGTGACTGGTCGATATCAATGCATTTGTCAAAGTGCTCAAGGCCCGTGAAGCGTTTGTGAGGGGCTGCTTTGAGCGTGGTGGCACCGTTGAGTGCGGTGGCCGCTAGTGGGTAAAGCGTGCCGTTGATCAGAGTCGACTTTCCTGATCCTGAGACGCCCGTTACGCAGGTCAGCAGGCCAATCGGTAATTCGAGTTTGACGCCCTTTAAGTTATTGCCCGTTGCGCCCTCAATCACTAGCTTCCGTTTTGGGTCAGCGGCCGTGCGTCGATTGGGTACTGCGATCTCCCGTTTGCCTGACATATAGGCACCGGTCAACGATGCCTCCACCGCCATGATGGCGTCAATCGGCCCCTGTGCAACGATTTCGCCCCCGTGCACGCCAGCGCCGGGGCCGATGTCAATGACGTGATCCGCGGTGCGAATAGCATCTTCGTCGTGCTCGACGACGAGTACGGTATTACCCAGGTCGCGCAGATGCGTCAGGGTGCGCAAAAGACGCTCGTTATCGCGCTGGTGCAAGCCAATAGAGGGCTCGTCAAGGATATACATGACGCCCACTAGCCCCGCACCGATTTGCGAGGCCAGGCGTATTCGTTGCGCCTCACCACCTGAGAGTGTCTCCGCGCTTCGGTCAAGGGTCAGGTAGTTGAGGCCTACATCGACCAGAAAGCGATAGCGTGCACGGAGCTCCTTCAAAATCTTGTCAGCAATTTCGCCGGCGCGACCTTCCAACTGCAGGGCTTCAAAATAGGCCTGAGCCTCGCCCACCGGGAGGTGCGTAATCTGCGGCAGCGTGCGCTCGTCCACATACACATGGCGAGCATCCGCACAAAGTCGGGTTCCCTCACAGGCCTGACAGGGTGCGGTAGATACGTATTTGGAGAGTTCCTCTCTGACGCCTTGGGATTCGGTTTCCCGGTAGCGACGTTCGAAATTGGGTAATACCCCTTCGAAAGCGTGACGGCGTTTGAACACGGTGCCGCGGTCATTGATGTAGGCAAATTCGATCTCCTCGCCATCGTTTCCGTGCAGAATGATGTCGCGATACTTCTTTTTAAGCTTCTCGAAAGGCTGATCGATATCAAAGCCGTAGTGGTCGGCTAAGGAGGTGAGGATATGAAAGTAGTAAACGTTGCGGCGATCCCAGCCTCTGATAGCGCCGGCGGCGAGACTGGCCTCGGGATGGGAGACCACCCGGGTCTCATCAAAGTACTGGGTGACCCCAAGCCCATCGCAGCTGTTGCATGCACCCGCAGGGTTATTGAATGAAAACAGGCGGGGTTCGAGCTCATCAATAGCGTGACCACATTCTGGGCAGGCATAGCGGGCCGAGAACAACAGTGTCTCACCGGTTTCTCCTTCCATGGGTGCTACCGACGCTAGACCTTCGGTGAGTTCAAGGGCGGTCTCGAAGGACTCGGCGAGCCGAAGTGCGAGATCGTCACGGACTTTAAAGCGGTCAACCACAACCTCGATACTGTGCTTTCGCTTTTTGTCGAGAGCGGGTACGTCATCGAGGTCTACCAAAATGCCATCGACCCTGACTCGCACAAAACCAGCGGCCCGCATTTGCTCAAATACATGCAGGTGCTCACCTTTGCGGTCGCGCACCACAGGGGCGAGCAACATCAGCTTGCTCCCCTCGGGTCGGGCCAGCACGGCATCAACCATTTGGCTTACCGTCTGCGCCTTCAGCGTGACGCCGTGCGTGGGACAGCGTGGGTCCCCCACCCGGGCGAAGAGCAGCCGCAGATAGTCGTAAATTTCGGTGATGGTGCCCACCGTCGATCGCGGATTGTGCGAAGTGGATTTTTGTTCGATGGAAATAGCGGGGGAAAGGCCTTCAATATGATCGATGTCGGGCTTTTCCATCATCGACAAAAATTGCCGTGCGTAGGTGGAGAGGGATTCGACGTAGCGTCGCTGCCCTTCTGCGTAGAGCGTGTCAAAGGCGAGGGACGATTTACCCGAGCCGGAAAGCCCAGTGATCACCACTAATTTGTCCCTGGGGATATCCAGGTCAATATTCTTGAGATTGTGGGTACGCGCGCCGCGGACCTGAATGGTATCCATGGGTTTCGCCTGTAGCTAATGAGCGTGACGGGTAGCGGAGTATACGCAACTCGGGCCCTGTCCGATGGACAGGTTCCCGATTGTGTCGTGCTAGACTACGCATTTAGTGATGCGACTTCGCTGTGACTCCCCCGGACCCCTTCACATCAGACGAACGCAGGGCCATCTTGACCCTCGGCAGTCTCTACAGTTTCCGGATGCTCGGCCTCTTTATGGTGCTGCCGGTGCTCGGTATTTATGCGGTCGACCTGCCGGGTGCCACGCCAGAAACCCTTGGCGTGGCCCTGGGTGCCTACGGCTTGACCCAAGCTGCGCTTCAGCTGCCTCTGGGGTGGCTATCCGATCGGATAGGACGCCGTCCGGTGGTTATTGGCGGCTTGCTTTTGTTCATTCTTGGCAGCGTCATTGCGGCGTCTGCGGAGACCATTTACGGCATTATTGCGGGACGATTTGTGCAGGGTGGCGGGGCTATTGCTGCGGCCCTTGCAGCGCTGGCCGCGGATTATACTCGCGACTCCCAACGCACCAAGGCGATGGCGATTGTTGGCGCCAGTGTCGGTCTGTCCTTTGTGCTCGCTATCGTGCTGGGCCCTGAAATTGCCGCACGCTTCGGCCTCGGGGCGGTATTTTCGTTGACGGCCTGCCTCGGCCTTGTGGGACTGTTCATTGTGCTGGTGGCGCTGCCGGCGGTGCCGGTCGCGCCAGCCGATACCGTTCGGGGAGACTGGGAGGTTTCCCACGTGTTTGGCGGTGGCCTGCCGGTGCTGTATGCGAGTGTGTTTTTGTTGCACGGTTTGATGATGGCCACGTTTTTGATAGCACCCAAGGCCCTCACCGACGGCCTGCAGGTGCCTGCCGACCAGCACAGTGTGCTGTACTTGGGGACCGTCGTCCTCTCTCTTCCACCGGCGCTGTTGATCATGCGCTGGGGCCGCCGGGTTGCAGACCCGCGAGCCCCGATTATCGCTGCCATCCTGCCGTTCATTGCAGGGGTTTTGTTGACAATACACAGCCCGAGTTTTTGGTTCGTTGTGGCGGGGTTTGTCCTGCTCTTTACCGGCATCAATGCTCTGGAGGCACTGCTGCCAGCCACCGTGAGTCGTCTTGCCCCCGGTGCTCGGCGGGGTACCGCCATGGGGTTTTTTGCCACCAGCCAGTTTCTGGGCATTTTTGTTGGCGGCGCTGCGGGGGGTATTGTCCTTGGCGCGGGGGGTGCTACGGGCGTGGTTTTCCTCGTGATTGCTTGTTGCCTCCTGTGGCTGGCTCTTATTGGCATACGCCCGCTCGTGATACCGATGACAACACCGCTCGCGACGGTGGGGGTGGCATCAAAAATCGACAAATCCGGCGAATAGCGGTCTGGCGCTCGCCACCATCGTAGAGCGTTGCTATAGTCGACAGTCAGCGATCAATTTTCATTCCCCTCATGCGAGTGGGTATAAAGTCTGGAGAAAGCTATGGCGTCCCGAGGTATTAACAAGGTTATTTTGGTCGGTAATTTGGGTGCTGATCCCGAGCATCGGATGTCCCAGGCTGGCGCAGCGATTACCAATATCAGTGTGGCTACCTCGGAAACGTGGAAAGACAAAAACACCGGCCAACCCCAGGAGCGAACCGAGTGGCACCGGGTGGTGTTTTTTAACCGCTTGGCCGAGATCGCTGCTGAGTACCTCCGTAAGGGGTCCAAGGTATATGTGGAAGGGTCTCTCCGCACCCGCAAATGGCAGGACCAAAGCGGGCAAGATCGCTACAGCACCGAAGTGGTGGCGAATGAAATGCAAATGCTCGACAGCCGTGGCGGCGATAATTATGGCGGCCAGTCTGGGGGCAACGATTATGCCCAGAGTGCTCCGCCGGCACCGCAAGCCGCAGGTGGGGGTTCTTTCGATCCCATGGATGATGACATCCCCTTCTGAGGCTGGTGCGAACCTCGGGGTGCTTTGACGCTTGCGTATCCTATTGCTTGGGGCTGATACCCCGATCGGACATTCGTTGCGGGCATTTTTGGCCCCGTTACAGCGCCATGAACTCATTCAAGCGCCGCTCGAGTCGACGCGCCTTAATCGTTCCCGCCAAGCAAAAAAACTCCTCAAGTCCGCCGATCCCGGCATCATTCTAGACGCTCGCCTAATTAGTTTGATTGATCGCGAAGACGATTTGCAGCCGGACGACCTTGAGCGGACTCGGTGGTTGGGCGAAACCAGTGCCAAGTTGGGCTGTCGTTATTTCTTGTTGTCGAGTTCTCGGGTGTTTTCCGGCTCACTTCGGCGGGCCTACCGCGAGAGCGATTCACCCGATGCGACAGATGCGCTGGGTCAAATCATGATGGACACTGAGCGGCACTTGTCTGGGCTTATAGAGTCTCTTTTTATCCTGCGACTCGGCTGGGTCTTTTCAGGGCGAGGTCCGAGTGCCTTTAATCGGTTGCTGGACCAGCTGCGGGCTGGCGTACCAATACAGGCCTCTGACAATCGTCGAGACTGCCCCGTGCACAGTGCTGAGGTTGCCCGCGTGATTGCGGGAATCATCGATCAAATCGAAGTCGGTGCGCCGTCCCGCGGTCTTTTTCATTACGGCAGTGAAGGCGACACCGGTTACTTTTCCTTTATCGAGGCCGTCGTGGCTGTCGCCTCACAGTTTGAGGCCTTTCCGGGCGCGGCTGAGTTGCTCGAGGAGGACTTTACGACCCCCGTTGTGAATCGGTCTCTCGATTGTGGCGCCATTCGCCATCGTTTTGGTATTCAACGTCGACCCTGGCGAGATTTTGTAGAGCGGGCTATTCGGCGGTACATTGAAATTTATTGCGAGGAGCAAACCGCATGAGTGACGATGACCCCATTGGCTTGGGTATTGCCGTGTTAACCGTTAGCGACACCCGCTCCGAAGACAACGATACCTCCGGAGACTTTCTGTGCGAAGCCGCCGTGGCAGCGGGTCACCAGTTGATTGAGCGGCAGATTGTTAAGGATGACATTTACCAGATTCGTGCCGTGATCTCCGCTTGGATTGCCGATGCCAACGTCGCTGCTGTGCTGGTGACCGGTGGTACTGGATTTTCCGGGCGGGATTCGACACCCGAAGCCGTGGCGCCCCTGTTCGATAAGCAGATCGAGGGATTTGGCGAGCTGTTTAGATTTCTCTCCTATGAGGAGATCGGGTCCTCGACCATCCAATCTCGTGCTCTCGGCGGGTTCGCCAACAGCACGGTTATCTTTTGCATGCCCGGGTCTACGGGTGCCTGCAAGACGGCGTGGAACCGCATTCTTAGCGAGCAACTCGACAGTCGCCATAAACCCTGTAACTACGTGGGCGTTCTGGGCGGACATGAATAGCCTTGGCACTGTTACCGCTCAATGACGCGTTGGCGCAAATCCTCTCGACAGCGCCCGCTCCGCCGAAGGTAGAGTCGCTTTCCATCTTTGACGGACTCGGCCGAGTCCTTGGGGCCTCGGTGGTTAATCCGCGCGATGTTCCTCCCTTCGACAACAGTGCAATGGACGGGTACGCCGTCCGTGCCGCGGAGCTGCCCGCAACGCTCAGGGTGAGTCAACGGATTCCCGCGGGGGCGCCGGCAGCGCCTCTAGAGCCCGGGACGGTTGCCCGGGTCTTTACCGGAGCGGTAATACCTCCGGGCGCCGATGCGGTGGTTATGCAAGAGGACGTTTCAGTCCCGCCAGGGGAGGCTATTGAGGTGACCTTTGGGCAGCCGGCCACCGTGGGTCAGCATATTCGTCGCCGGGGCAGTGACATTATGGCCGGCCTGACGGTACTGGAGCCCGGCCGAGTACTGCAGCCGCAGGACCTTGCGCTGCTCGCGGCAACGGGAGCGCCGCGGGTTGAGGTTTATCGGCGACTGCGGGTGGCGATTTTTTCTACCGGCGATGAGTTGGTGCCCCCCGGTAAGGTCCCCGAGGACTGGCAGATTTTCAACAGCAACAGCGTGCAGCTTGCGACCCAAATACAAGCCTTGGGATGCGAGCCAATTCTGCTGGAAACCCAAGGCGATAATCCCACCGAGATCGGGGCGGCTCTAAGACACGCCGCTACCGTTGCAGACTGCATCGTGACCTCCGGTGGCGTGTCGGTGGGGGAGGAAGATCACGTTCGTGCGCAAATTGAACAACATGGAGAACTCACCTTGTGGAAGCTTGCTATCAAGCCGGGCAAGCCAGTGGCTTACGGCCATGTCCAGGGGTGTCCAATTTTTGGGTTGCCGGGCAACCCTGTTTCCACGTGGGTAACTTTTGGTCTCGTGGTCAAGCCATGGTTGTTGGCAGCGCAAGGTGCTGTGGTGCCAAAGCATCGGCGCCTCGCGTGTCGCGCTGATTTCGAGAGGCCCCTGCCCGGGTCCCGAGAGGAGTACCTTCGGGTTGTGATGTCTGGGGGTGGCAAGCTCGCAGCATTAGCGGGTGATCAAAGTAGCGGCGTGTTGAGCAGCGTGGGACGGGCTGACGGACTAGCGATAATTCCGCCGGGTCAGACGCTTCGCGTCGGTGATCCGGTGGATGTTGTGTTGATCACAGAGTTCCTGTCGCCTAACGCCGCAGGCTGATGCGCATGGGTCAGGCGCTGTAACGCTTAAAAACAAGGGTAGCGTTTGTTCCGCCAAAGCCAAAGCTGTTGGACATCACCCGCTGCAATCCTGCGTTGTCCATGCGTTGCTGCGCGATGCGAATGCCTTCTGCGCCCGGGTCTAGATTTTCGATATTGGCAGAGGCGGCGATGAAGTCATCGCGCATCATCAGGAGGCTGTAGATGGCTTCCTGCACGCCAGCGGCGCCGAGGGAATGACCACTTAAGGATTTGGTGGATCCAACCCAGGGAGTCTGCGCGTCGGCACCAAACACGTCTTTCACGGCTTTGAGCTCCTGAATATCCCCCGCGGGGGTGCTAGTGCCGTGAGCGTTGATGTAGTCGACTGGCCCATCGAGCGTTGCCATGGCTTGTTGCATACAACGCACTGCACCCTCACCGGAGGGCGCCACCATGTCATGACCATCACTGGTCGCGCCATACCCCACAATTTCGGCATAAATGGTCGCGCCCCGGGCAAGGGCATGGTCAAGAGACTCGAGCACTAACATGCCGCCACCACCGGCAATCACAAAACCATCGCGGTCCGCGTCGTAAGCGCGTGATGCGCGCGCGGGGTCGTCGTTGTATTTTGTCGACAGAGCGCCCATGGCATCGAAGAGACTGCTCATGGTCCAGTGAAGCTCTTCCCCTCCACCGGCGAAGACCACATCCTGCTTGCCCAGTTGGATCAGCTCGGCGGCGTTACCAATACAGTGAGCACTGGTGGAGCAGGCGGAAGAAATTGAATAATTGACGCCTTTAATCTGGAACGGGGTTGCCAGGCAGGCGGAGACGGTGCTGCCCATGGTTTGGGTTACCCGATAGGGGCCGACCCGACGCAAACCGCGCTCGCGCAGGATGTCCGCGGCCTCGACCTGGCTCGCTGAAGACGCGCCCCCGGATCCGGCGACAATGCCTGTCCGCGGATTCGACACCTGCTCTTCACTGAGTCCGGCATCGGCGATGGCTTGCTGCAGACTTAAGTACGCGTAGCCCGCGGCATCGCCCATGAAGCGCCATTGTTTGCGGTCGATGTGTTCAGCCAACTCGATGTTGGGCTGGCCCGCGACGTGGGAGCGCATCCCCGCATCGACATGGGCCTGGCAATGGGAGATACCCGATTGACCGCTCTTGAGCGCAGCTACTACCGCCTCAATCTCGTTGCCGAGGCAGGAGACGATGCCCATTCCCGTGACAACAACCCGCGCTGCCATCAGAACGTTTCCGTCGAGCTGAAGAGGCCCACGCGTAGGTCGTTGGCGGTGTAGATGATATTCCCATCGACGGCCACAGAACCGTTGGCGATACCCATGATGAGCTTGCGCTCGATGACGCGTTTCATCGAAATACGGTATTCCACTTTTTTGGCGCTAGGCAGGATTTGTCCAGTGAACTTCACCTCGCCACAGCCGAGGGCTCGGCCGCGCCCCGGATTTCCTCTCCACCCGAGGAAAAATCCCACCAGCTGCCACATGGCGTCAAGCCCGAGACAGCCTGGCATCACCGGATCTCCTGGAAAGTGGCAGGCAAAAAACCACAGGTCGGGATGAATATCGAGCTCCGCAATGATTTCGCCCTTGCCGAATTCGCCTCCCTCCGAACTGATGTGCCTAACGCGGTCGACCATCAGCATGTTATCGACAGGCAATTGAGCATTGCCGGGGCCGAATAACTCTCCGAGTCCACAGGCGACGAGCTCTTCCTTGGTGTAGCTGGACTGTTGAACGTGAGTTGGCGCGGTCATAGGGGTCCGTCGGGCTGATTGTTAGTCGGGCTGTGTGTTAAAGGTGCAGGTAAAACGGTGATGCAGGCAGAAAGTGGCTCGCCAGCTCAACGAGCTTAGATTTGCAGCGGCCTCGCCTTTGCTACGGCGCGAAGTGTAATGCCAAAGGCGCTCTCGGCCAAGCCTTTAGAGGTCAGCTAGTGTCTACTGTTATGCTCGCTGAGTGGGCCTCAAATGGCACATTCCCCTGAAAATTCGGGGGTTTTACGGGTGATCGATGCTCAACCGGTGTTGGGGGATTGAGTTACAATGCCGGCCCCAAAAGACCTGAGGAAGCAACTAGATGCTTGTCCCCGTTCTATTGTCAGGCGGTGTCGGCAGTCGACTGTGGCCGGTGTCCCGCGAGGGGCGGCCGAAACAGTTCCTGCCCATGAGTGGCACGCTGTCCATGCTTCAGTCGACGTGTCAGCGGGTCGACGCTGCGGCCCCGTCACCCCCTATCGTCGTCTGCAATGAAGAGCATCGGTTTTTAGTGGCGGAGCAGCTCCGAGAGATTGGCGTCTCCCCCCAAGCCCTCGTGCTTGAGCCCGAGGGCCGCAATACGGCACCGGCCATTGCCCTGGCGGCTTTCCAGGCCCTATCTGTTAACAGCGACAGTGTCCTGCTGGTCTTGCCCGCGGATCACCACATGAGCAACGTTGACGCCTTTGTGGCGGCCCTTGCGCCGGCGAGAGCGGCGGCCGCGGACGGTCGGCTGGTGACCTTTGGTGTGGTCCCCTCGCGGGCGGAAACGGGCTACGGCTACATCAGATGTGGCGACGAGATGTCCTGCGGGGCGCGCGAGCTAGCCGAATTTGTTGAGAAGCCTGATGAGGCTACGGCCGTTGGTTACGTTGACTCCGGGGATTATGTTTGGAACAGCGGTATGTTCCTGTTTCGGGCGGATCGCTATCTGGAAGCGCTGCGGGCGTCGAACCCTGCGATTTACACAGCCTGCGAAAAGGCCATGGCCTCGGCGACGACAGATATGGATTTTCTGCGGCCCGACCCCGAGCTTTTCAAGGCCTGTCCCAGTGATAGCATCGATTACGCGGTCATGGAGCACACCGAGTACGGTGCCGTCGTGCCGCTTGAGTGCGGTTGGAGTGACATCGGCGCCTGGTCAGCGCTCTGGGACGTTGGGACATCGGATGATCAGGGCAACGTGTTGGTGGGCGACGTGTTGGCCCACGCCACGCAAAATAGTTACCTTCGGAGCGAAAGCCGGCTCGTAGCAACCACTGGGGTAGATAATATTGTTGTGGTTGAAACGGCCGATGCTGTCCTGGTCGCCAGTCGCGATCAGGTACAGGGCGTTAAGGAGATTGTGTCAGCACTTAAAGCCGCCAAGCGCAGCGAAGCGACGGTCCATCAGCGCGTTTACCGGCCCTGGGGGTCTTACGAATCCTTGGTTGAGTCAGAGGGCTTTCAGGTCAAACGAATTATTGTCCAGCCCGGGCATAAGCTGTCGCTGCAAAAGCATTTTCACCGCGCCGAGCACTGGATCGTTGTGCGAGGTACTGCTGAAGTTACCCGGGGTGATGAGGTCTTTACGCTGTCTGAAGATCAATCGACCTACATTCCTCTAGGGACCGTGCATCGCCTGGTTAATCCCGGGCAGATACCGCTTGAGCTGATTGAGGTTCAGTCGGGGTCGTATCTCGGCGAGGATGACATCGTCCGGTTTGAGGACGTCTACGGCCGGCAACAATCCTAGCGCGGTGAATTGCCAGTGACCTTAATGCCAAGCCAAAGCGTAGTTCAGTAACAGTTCAGCTAACAGTTCAGCTAACAGTTCAGCTAACAAGGGTGCCCGACATTTTCATCGGTCGCCACGTGAGAGGAAACCCATGATTCGAAAGTGCCTTTTTCCGGTGGCTGGTTACGGCACCCGTTTTTTGCCCGCGACCAAAAGCATGCCCAAAGAGATGCTTCCCATCGTCAACAAACCCTTGGTGCAGTATGGGGTTGAAGAGGCAATGGAAGCCGGAATGACCAACTGCGCATTTGTGACGGGTCGCGGCAAGCGCGCGATTGCTGATCATTTTGATATCAGCTACGAATTGGAACATCAGATAGCTGGGAGCAGCAAAGAGTCCCTGCTAACCAGCATTCGCGATGTCATTGATCGCGGCACTTTTACCATGGTCAGGCAGCGCGAAATGCTGGGGTTGGGCCACGCCATTCTCACGGGGGAATCACTGATTGGTCCGGAAGCTTTTGGGGTGGTGTTATCAGACGACCTGTGTTTCAACGATGGCGGCCCCGGCGTCCTATCGCAAATGGCCGAACTCTACCGTCAGTTTCGTTGCTCCATCGTCGCGGTCATGGAGGTCCCCGAGGCAGAGATTCACAAGTACGGGGTAATCGCCGGCGAGACTATGAAAGATGGGTTATATCGGGTTGAGCGAATGGTAGAAAAACCCTCTGCCGATGAAGCCCCCTCCAATTTGGCGATTATCGGTCGTTACATTTTAACCCCCGATATCTTCGACATTATTCGAGGGACGCCGCCAGGGGCGAATGGCGAAGTCCAAATTACTGACGCGTTGCAGGCTCAGGCAAAAGCGGGTTGCGTTATGGCTTACCGCTTCAAGGGCCGACGTTTTGACTGCGGAAGTGTCCCCGGTTTTGTTGAGGCCACCAACCACGTCTATGAACACGTTTACGGTAGAGACACGCTATGAGTGACCCCATCACCTGCTTTAAAGCCTATGACGTACGAGGCAGGGTGCCCGATCAGTTGAACGAAGATATCGCGCGGCGCATCGGGCGCGGGTTTGCCGACGTCATCAAGCCAACCAGCGTAGTGGTGGGTCATGATATCCGTCTGACGAGCCCGGCCCTGAAGGACGCGGTAATCGATGGGCTTCGGGAGCAGGGAGTGAATGTTATTGATATCGGGCTTTGCGGCACGGAAGAAATTTATTTTGCGACCAGCCACCTGAAAGCGGGAGGGGGCATTGCGGTAACCGCCAGCCACAATCCCAAGGATTACAACGGCATGAAATTCGTTCGTGAGGAATCTCGCCCTATCTCAAGCGACTCGGGATTGGTCGAGATCAAAGGCCTCGCTGAAGAAAATCAGTTTGTCGCCGCGCCACAGCGGGGCAGCTACGAGGCTATGTCTACCCTCGATGCCTATGTGGCGCACTTGGTCAGCTATGTCGATGTAAGTAAGCTGAAGCCGCTGCACATTGTGTGTAACGCGGGCAACGGCGGTGCCGGCCACGTCATCGATGCGCTTGAGCCTCATCTTCCTTTTCGGTTTACCAAGGTGCATCACGAGCCCGACGGTGAGTTTCCTCACGGTGTACCCAATCCGCTTTTGCTCGAAAATCGTGAAGCCACGGCAGCGGTGGTGAGGGCGGAGGCAGCTGATCTGGGCATCGCCTGGGATGGGGACTTCGATCGCTGTTTCTTTTTTACCGCCGCCGGCGAGTTCGTTGAAGGCTATTACATTGTTGGCCTGCTGGCAGATGCCTTTTTGGCTCAGTACGGACCCCAGCGGATCGTGCACGACCCGCGGCTGACGTGGAATACCCGCGCCATGACCGAAGCTGCCGGCGGTGAAGCGGTGCAAAGTAGGACTGGGCACGCATTCATTAAACAGCGGATGCGAGAGGTCGACGCCATTTACGGCGGTGAAATGAGCGCGCATCACTATTTTAGGGATTTCGCCTACTGCGACAGCGGCATGATTCCCTGGCTGTTGGTCGCAGCCCTAATCAGCCAGCGGGGGCGAGGTCTGGCTGAGTTGGTGGCAGAGAGAGAGGCGGCTTTTCCCTGCTCGGGGGAGATCAATCGAGAGATCGCTGATCCCAAGGCATTGTTGACGCAGGCGGAGGCCCTATATGGCGCCGATGCGACCTCCATCCAGCATCTGGACGGACTCAGTGTCGAGATGGAGCAGTGGCGCTTCAACTTGCGCATATCCAATACTGAACCTGTTGTCAGGTTAAACGTCGAGAGCCGGGCGGATAGCGCGCTCATGAAGGAGAAAACCGAGGAGCTACTCGCGTTCATTGACCAGTTCTAGGGAGCGGTCTCCGCGCTGACCTGTATGGCTGTGTAGACTCTCAGCGGTTGCGAGCCACCGCGAGTTCCGCAAGGGCAACCAAGGCGTCTTTGGCCGGCGAAGCGCCGACGAGGGCGAGCCCGGCCAAGGCCTTCTGTTGATGTTCTAGTGCTTGGTTTTGCGTGTATTCGATCCCACCAGAGCGGCGAACGGCAGTGATAACGTCGCTCAGATGCTCGCTGCTTTTGTCTGCTAGCGACTGCCTGATCAGGGCAGCGTCAGTCGTCGAACCTGCGGTCATGGTGTAAATGAGCGGCAGAGTAGGCTTGCCCTCGTTAAGATCATCTCCAACTTGCTTACCGGTCACCTCGGGATCCCCCGTGTAATCGAGCACGTCGTCGACCATTTGAAAGGCGATGCCAAGGTGGCGTCCATAGTCCGCTAGGGCGGCTTGCATGTCTGACCCGTGGTCGTTGAGCATGGCAGGCCCCTTGCATGCTGCCGCGAACAGCGCCGCAGTCTTGCGCTCAATGACTTCTAGGTATTGGCATTCCGTCACCGAAGGGTCGCCAGCACGCATCAACTGGAGCACTTCACCCTCGGCGATCACGTTGGTGGTGTCTGCCATATGATCGAGCAGGTCCATGTTGGCAAGCTGGACCATTAACTGAAAAGCCCGGGTGTAAATGAAGTCGCCGACCAGCACACTGGAGGCGTTACCAAAATGCGCATTAGCCGTCGGGCGCCCGCGGCGCAGGGTCGAAATGTCTACCCACGTCGTCATGAAGCAGGGTTGCGGTGTGGATAAATTCGACGACGGCGGCGAACTTAATAGCTCTGTCATCGACCTTTTCCAGCGCTTTGGCCGTGAGGAGTGCCAGCAGGGGCCGAAGTCGCTTACCTCCAGCATCAACAATGTAATGGCCAATGTTCTCGACCAGCTCGACGTCAGATTGGAGCTGATCGATGATCAGCTGGTTAACGCGTTCAAAATCGTCCGCCACACAGGCTCGGATGGTCTCTATCACTGGGGGCCTCCAAAATCAGCGCGGAGTATAGTGCGTTGAGCTCCTTTCTGTCATGGCGGAGCGGCTCGAAACCCAGCAAAATGGTCAAAAATGGGCTTGAACTGCTGGCTTTAGTCGCCTACTATTCGCGCCCCTGACCTCTGGCCATTGGCCCGAGGCACTGGTGCCGATGCTCTGCCTCCGCCAACGCGGACCACAATTTGCGAGCCGGCTAACTGAGTGGAGAGACCCATGTACGCAGTAATCGAAAGTGGCGGTAAGCAGCACCGCGTAGAAGAAGGTGAGGTGCTCAAGCTGGAGAAGCTTGAAGCGGCTACCGGTGAGACGATTGAGTTTGAGCGTGTCCTGATGGTAGGGGCTGGTAGCGACGTAAAAATCGGCGCGCCCACGGTGGATGGCGGAAAGGTGACGGCTGAGGTGGTAGCACACGGCCGGCACGAGAAAATCCGCATTGTTAAGTTCAACCGCAGAAAGCACTACCGCAACGAAACTGGTCATCGCCAGTGGTATACCGAAGTGAAGATCACAGGCATCAAGGGTTGAGAGGAAACTGATATGGCACACAAAAAAGCTGGCGGTAGTACCCGAAACGGCCGCGATTCCGAAAGCAAACGACTTGGCGTCAAAGTATTTGGTGGGCAGGAAGTGTCCGCGGGTAGCATCATCGTTCGACAACGTGGCACCCGCTTCCACGCCGGAGATAATGTTCGTACTGGCAAAGACCACACGCTGTTCGCGACTGCCAATGGTAAAGTCGAGTTTTATACCGGTGGCCCGCAGAACCGCAAGCAGGTGCGGGTGGTGAGTGCCTGATTGGGAATTCGAGTTAATCCCTAGAAGCCTCGTCACCGGACGGGGCTTTTTTGTTTTGGGGCCAAGCTCGGGTTCTGCTAAGTCCCGGTTAACACCCGTCCAAGGAGGCGCGGTATCGCGATAGCGTATGAAGTTTGTCGACGAAGCTAGCATCGAAGTCTATGCCGGTAACGGTGGCAACGGCTGCGTGAGTTTTCGCCGTGAAAAATATATTCCCAAAGGCGGTCCCGATGGTGGCGATGGCGGTGACGGCGGAAGCGTCTTGCTGCGCGGCGATGACGCCTTAAACACTATGATTGATTATCGCTATTCCCGTCGATTTCGTGCTGCCAACGGCGAGTCGGGTAAAGGGCGAAACTGCACGGGTCGAGGGGGCGATGATCTGGTGTTGCCCGTGCCCATAGGCACCACGGTACTCGACGAAGACACCGGCGAAATTCTCGGTGACATTAGGGAGCACGGCCAGGACCTTTTGGTGGCGCAGGGCGGTTTTCACGGTCTTGGGAATACCCGGTTTAAATCCAGCGTCAATCGCGCGCCTCGCCAGTCGACGCCGGGATCTTCGGGCGAGATGCGCCGACTCAAGCTGGAGCTTAAGGTGTTGGCTGATGTCGGTTTGCTGGGGTTACCCAACGCGGGTAAATCGACGTTTATTCGCGCGGTGTCCGCGGCGACGCCCAAGGTGGCGGATTACCCCTTTACCACACTCATACCCAATCTTGGGGTGGTGAAAGTTGATGCCTATCGCTCTTTTGTGGTTGCCGATATTCCCGGATTGATCGAAGGGGCGTCAGAGGGTGCTGGCCTCGGTATTCGCTTCCTCAAACATCTGACGCGCAATCGAATCCTGCTTCACATTGTGGATGTGGCGCCACTTGATGAATCGGATCCTGCGGAGGCGGCACTCTCGATCGTGCGTGAGCTCGAGCGCTTCAGTCCGACTCTGGCCGCGCGACCTCGCTGGCTGGTACTTAACAAAACCGATTTGCTCTCCCCCGACCAGCTTGCTGAGCGTCGAAAGGCAGTGCTAGCGGCTCTTGCGTGGACGGGACCGGTGTATGAGATCGCTGCCATTACCCGCGATGGGACGGGCCCGCTCAGCGGGGATTTAATGACATGTATTGAAGCATTCAAGGCGGCTGAAGCTGATGACCCCGAGGCGCTGGCGCTGGAGCGAGAGATCCAGACGCGTATGCAGCAGGAGGCCAGAGATCGGATCGAATCCCTGCGATCGGCACGTGCGTCAGCGCGCAAAGCACAGCAGGATCAGGATCTGGATGATGACGCCGAGGTCGATGTGGAGTACCGACATTGAACGGGTTAGAGCGTCCGTCCCTGCGGTCCGCCAAGCGCTGGGTCATCAAAGTGGGCAGCGCGTTGCTCACTGCAGGGGGCCGTCGGATTGATCGCGGGGTAATTCACAGTCTCGTGCAGCAATTGGTAACCCTGAAGGAGGCGGGTTGCGAAGTTGTTCTCGTCTCGAGCGGCTCGATCGCTGCAGGCATCGTCCGCTTGGGTCTGAATGAGCGACCCACCGACATCCATGAACTGCAGGCGGCTGCGGCGGTTGGCCAGTCGGTGCTCATAAGAGCCTATGAAGATGCCATGGGCCCCCAGGGGCTCGTGTCGGCCATGGTGCTCCTCAGTCACGCCGATATCCGTGCCCGCGATCGCTATCTCAACGCGAGAGGTACTTTAAATACTCTACTGGAGCGCGGCGTGCTGCCGATCATTAACGAGAATGACACTGTAGTTACCGACGAAATCAGGTTGGGCGACAACGACACGCTCGGCGCGCTGGTGGCCAATTTGATCGACGCGGATGCGCTGATGATTTTGACCGATCAGGACGGTTTGTTCGATCAGAATCCGCTCGACAATCCATCGGCAACGCTGGTGTCACAAGCGGATGTCGATGACGCCGGTCTCGACGGCATGGTGGGCGAGGCGGGGCGCTTTGGGCGCGGCGGGATGGTCACCAAGTTGCGTGCTGCACGGTTAGCGGCGCGCTCGGGTACCCTCACAGTGATCGCTAACGGGCAAACACCTCATGTCATACCGCGGGTAGCGGAGGGTGAAGCGCTTGGCACTTTTTTGACTACCCAGCGCCGTCCTCAAAGTGCACGCAAACAATGGCTGGCCAGTTTGCTTCACCCCAAGGGCAGCATCACCCTCGATGCGGGGGGCGATAAAAATGGTGGTGGAATCGGGTAAGTCACTTCTCCCGATTGGAGTGGTCGCGGTTGAGGGACAGTTCGTTAGGGGTGATTTGGTGCGCTGTGTCAACGAGTCTGGCCAGGAAGTGGCTCGAGGTCTGATTAACTACAACGCTGATGAGGCGATGCGCCTTGTTAAAGCGCCGTCTACCCAAATACCTGAGCTGTTGGGTTATGGCGGCGATCCTGAAATGATCCACAGCGATAACTTGGTGCGGGTATGAATACCACCACAACGTTATTGGGGTTTTATCTTGCCGCTATTTTTGCCGCCAGCTTGCTTGGCGGTTGGCTGCCGCGACGGTTCCAGCTGACACACACACGCACGCAACTCATCATGAGTTTGGTTGCTGGATTGATGTTGGGCGTGGCTTTTTTCCACCTCATACCCCATTCGGCGTTGACCCCGCCTGTCGATGTCGATTTTACGATGCTGTGGTCCGTCATGGGTCTAGTATTTATGCTGGTCTTACTGCGATTATTTCATTTCCATCAGCATGACTTTGCGCTGGCCGGCGATACCTGTGACCACGGAGATGCGGATGCGCATTCCCACACCCATGCTCACGATCATGGTCATGTCTCGGCCCCCAGCGGCCCTTTTACCTGGTTAGGCTTGCTCCTGGGTCTCAGCGTGCACACGGTTGTCGATGGTATTGCTCTGGGTGCGGTGATGCGTGCAGAGCCCACGGGAGGGGGTGTGCTTGGGCTGGGGGTTTTTCTCGCGATCTTGCTGCACAAACCCCTCGACTCACTGTCCATTGAGACTGTGATGATCGCCACAGGCCAATCGTCTTTGCGGCGGCGTTGGATTAATGTCGGTTTTTCCCTGCTCTGTCCCCTTGCTGCGTTGGTGTTCTGGTCGGCGGTTGATCCTACGCTCGCGGACTCGCTACTACTCTCGGGAGCACTCGCGTTTTCCGCGGGGGCGTTTATTTGTATCGCCTTGGGGGACCTCTTGCCTGAAATCCAGTTTCACAGCCATGATCGCGGCAAGCTCACCGGGCTATTTTTGCTTGGATTAGGGCTCGCCTGGGCGATCGGTCTGGTAGAGGGTATGCACTGATTGCGGAGCGAGCCGGTTAGGCATTACCGTCTTCAGCGTCTAGCAGCACTTTTGCTTCACGCGCCGTCACATCGCTTGGGTAACGCGGATGTTCCCACCCCTGAAGCTCGCGCATGACCAACCCCGACAGTACCTCAATGTGGGCATCGCTAGCATTCAAACACGGGATGTATTCGTAGCGTTCTCCGCCAGCTTCGAGAAAGTAGTCGCGATTCTCCATGCCAATTTCTTCGATGGTCTCTAGGCAGTCTGCTGAAAATCCCGGACACAGAATCTGCAAGGATTTGACCCCTGTGCCGGGCAGTTCCTTGAGCGTCTCGTCAGTATAGGGCTTGAGCCACTCTTCCCGCCCAAAGCGGGATTGAAAGGTAGTCAAGTAGCGTTCTGCCGGCAGCCCAAGTTGTTCGGCGACCAAACGGGTGGTCTTATGGCATTGGCAGTGATATGGATCGCCGTTATCGAGATAGCGCCGCGGACTGCCATGGTAGCTAAAGACTAACTTGTCTGCCTGCCCGTGCTGTGTCCAGTGTTCGCGGACGGATTGCGCAATGGCATTGATGTACCCCTGGTCATCGCCGTACTGGGCGATAAAACGAAAGTCGGGTAGCCAGCGTCGCCCTAAAAAGTCGTTAGCCACCTCATCAAAGGTTGAGCCTGTGGTTGGGCCTGCATATTGTGGATAGAGCGGCAACACCACGAGACGTTGGATACCTGCTGTGAACATATCCTGCAGCACGGAAGGGATAGACGGATTGCCGTAGCGCATGGCTCCTCGCACCATAACGTGAGAGCCAAGTGACTGCTCCAACTTGGCCTGTACGCCACTGACTTGATCCATGAGGTGGTAAAGCAGCGGAGAGCCGCGATCGGTCCAAACCTCACTGTAGGCTTCGGCGGATCGTGCGGGCCGGGTGTTTAAGATGATGCCGTGGAGAATCATCCACCAGATAAGTCGCGGGACCTCGACAACCCGAGGGTCGCTGAGGAACTGCTTGAGATAGGGGCGGAGCGCACCTTTTGTCGGCGCGTCAGGCGTGCCTAGATTCGTCAGCAGCACACCCGTCAATGGCGGTGTGCTGTGATCAAACCCTGTGGTCCCTCGATAACTCATCAATCGTCCTTGAAATCCTCGGTTCGCGGGAAATACGCCGTTGCGCCAGACATGGATGCCTATTGTACGCCCTGTAAGTCTAGGAGAGGGCACTGGGTTACGCAGGCTTGAACGGGTAGTATACAAACCTCCGCAATGTTCAACGGGTGTTTCCCCAATGAGTCTCGATTTCGACAGCGCCCGCCTGTACAACCCGAATTTGACATCTAGCCATGAGGAATGGCGCACTCAACTACGGCGTTTTGTGGATGCCGAAATTATGCCCTACGCCGAGGATTGGGATGAGGCTGGCGAAATTCCCATAGAGTTGTGGCCAAAGGCTGCCGCGGTGGGTTTGTTGGGGTTGGGCTACCCCGAGCAGTATGGTGGTACCCCCGGGGACGTCTGGCTCACCCAAATCGCCACCGAGGAGTTGTCCCGCGTTGGGGTAGGCGGGGTCAACGCCAGTCTCATGGTGCACGGTATCGGACTTCCTCCCGTTATCAACTGGGGTAGCGAGGCGATGAAAGAGCGAGTCGCCCCGCCCGTGCTGCGGGGAGAAGCATGGATTTCATTGGGCATTACCGAGCCCGGCGGTGGTTCCGACGTGGCGAATTTGCAGACCACAGCGGTGCGTGACGGGGATCATTTCATCGTAAATGGCTCGAAGACCTATATTACCGGAGGCATGCGCGCGAACTGGGTATCGACCGCCGTTCGCACCGGCGGTGAGGGCGCCGCGGGTGTTTCGATGTTGTTGATTCCCACTGATGCTGAGGGCTTTTCGCGCACCGCGCTAGAGCGCAAGCAGGGTTGGTGGGCCTCCGATACGGCTACCTTGTACTTCGATAACGTGCGGGTTTCGGTCGATCAGTTGATCGGCGAGGAGAATCAGGGGTTCAAGGTCATCATGACCAACTTCAATGCCGAGCGGATGGCAATGGCGGTCGGTATGGAGGCCTACGGGCGCGTCTGCATGGAAGAGGCGGTCAGCTGGGCGCGGGAACGCAAAACCTTCGGCAAGCGGCTCGCCGATCATCAGGTGATTCGCCATAAGATCGCCATGATGAAACAAAAGATTAATGCGACGCAGGCCTACATACGCTGCTGCAACGAGTCGATCGAGCGCGGCGATCCGGACCCGGCAGATATCGCGCTTTTAAAAGTCCAGGCGAGTGAGGTCATGGAGTTTTGTGCCAGGGAAGCCTTACAGATTATGGGTGGAATCGGCTACATGCGGGGGAGCCGCTCTGAGCGCTTGTACCGCGAGGTCCGGGTGAATGCAATTGGCGGGGGCTCTGAGGAAATCATGCGAGACCTTGCCTCCCGCCAGTATGGCTTATAGACGTGAGGTTTAAGCCCTAAACCCTAAATCCAGATCAAGTCTAGCCTAGGCAAAAAGTGATTAATCAACGTTAGAGAGCAATGCGATGAGTGAATCGAAAGCCGCTTTAAAAGAGTTTCAGACCGAGGTGCGGGCGTGGATGAAGGAGAATGTCCCCGCGCCACCCCCTTTCCTGCTGCCACTCAGTTTTTTGGAGGTGGGCACCGAGCAGCAGTTGGATTTTCTGCGGGAATGGCAGCACAGGGTTTGGTCGGCGGGTTATCTGGGGATGCACTGGCCAAAGGAGTACGGCGGTCAGGGTGCCGACCCCGCCTATCAGGGCGTCGTCGATCGTGAATTGGGTGCCGCTAACGCCCCGATCATGTTCAACACCATAGGCTTGGGCTGGGTAGGCCCATTGTTGCTGGAAATGGGTACTGAGGACGAGAAAGCCAAGTACCTGAAGGCGATTCTTTCGGGCGAGGAAATCTGGTGTCAGGGTTTTTCAGAGCCTGATCACGGCTCGGACCTTGGCGCCGTTCAGACCCGTGCTGTTCGCGATGGCGATGAGTATGTCATTAATGGATCGAAGATTTGGACCACGATGGGCAACTACGCTGACCACATGATCCTGTTGGCTCGAACGGACCCAACCGCCGAGCGCAAATACGACGGACTGTCGTTCTTTTTATCGCCTATGAAGATACCTGGGGTAGATGCGGTGCCTATCCGCAAGGTGACGGGAGAATATGGCTTTAATCAGGTGTTCTTTACCGACGCCCGTATTCCTGCGTCTACCCTGATGCTGGAAGAGGGCAAGGGCTGGCAGGTGGCGATGAAAACCCTTGAATACGAGCGGGGCGTTCAAGCGGGGCAGGGCACGAGTCACTGGGCGGTCTCAATACAAATCGATGATTTGATCGATGACCTTCGCGGCTTTGAGCGCGACGGTGAGCCGCTGTTTCAGGATCCTTCGGTGAGGGACCAAGCGGTCACCCTCATTATGGAAGCCAAGGCGTTGGCGCTGTCCCAGCGTCGCATGCGGTTGTCCGGTCTCACGTCGGATTTTCCGATGGGTTTGCCCTTGTCTTCCAAATATCGCGGCACCGAATGGGCGCGCCGGATGAAGTTGTTTGGTACCGCCATGCAGGGGGCGAGCAGTTCGCTCTATATGGGTGATGGCGATGCTTATCGCGGCGGCTTTTGGCAGCGCGCCTACTTTTCAAACTTTGGTATGACCATTGGGGGTGGCACCACCCAAGTGCAGGCCAACATTATCGCCGAGCATGTGCTTGGCTTGCCGAAGTAAGGGGAACGAGGGATGTCGTCATTAGTTGGAAATGTAGCGCTTAACTTCAGTGAAGAGCAGTCCATGCTCCTCGATGTAGCTCGCGCGTTTGTCCGCGACAAAGCCCCTATCGATCGGGTCAGGGCGCAGCTTGAAACAGAGGCAGGTTACGATCAGGCCGTCTGGCAGGAGATGGTTGATCTCGGCTGGACAGGGATCGCCCTCCCCGAATCGGTGGGGGGCTCGGCGCTGGGTTTCTCCGCGGTGGTGCCGGTGATAGAGGCGCTCGGTCATGGACTGTTAGGGACGCCGTTGATGGATACGACCCTGGCTGGGCAACTTTTGCTGAGAGCGGGAGGTGCTGCGCAGGAGTCAGCGCTCGCGGCGATTGCAGAGGGCGAAATAGCCACGGTGGCATTCCTTGACGGGGCCGATTGGGGAGCCGATAACACGGGCGTCTCCTTGGATGATCAGGGTTGTTTGCAGGGCAGCAAGTCCTTTGTGGGCAGCGCTCAGGTCGCCTCGCGCTTTGTTGTGGTGGGAAACCAGGGGGGAGAGCCGTTGCTCGCGGTGGTTGCTCGCGATGCACTTTCCGATGATGCTTTGGTGGCCAATACCCTGATTGATCTCACCAAGCGTTCCGCCCGAATTGACTTTTCTGGCGTAAAGCCTGAGCAAGTGATAACGGGTGAAGCCGTTGTCGCGGCGCTACGCGACTACCGCCTGCTGGGTGCGCTGCTCGCCGCCGTCGAGGCAACCGGTGCCGGTGCGCGCTGTCTTGAGGTGATCGTGGATTATCTGAAAACCAGAAAGCAGTTTGGCAAACTGATTGGCTCCTATCAGGCGCTAAAGCACCCAACGGTCGATATCTATTGTGCGGTGGAGGACTCCCGCTCATTTTGCTATCACGCTGCCAGCATCATTGAAGAAGGTGGGCTCAGCGCTGATGCGGAGACCGCGTGCCGCATGGCGAAAACCTCAGCAGGAGATATGCTGGTTTTTGCCGGTGATCGAGCCGTTCAATTTCATGGTGGCATTGGTTTCACCTGGGATTGCGACTCGACCTTGTTTATCCGGCGGGCTCAGTGGACACAACAGGTGTTCGGGGACGCAATCCATCATCGCAAACGCTTGGCGAGCTTACTGCTGGATTAGCGCCCCCTGTCTCTTTCAATGAGGAAGTCCGGCTCAGGGTTTCTTTCGTAGAGCACCCATGACCAAAAAAACACCTATTCGCCGCGGCGCTATCGGCCGCGGTCTCGCGTTGTCTTTGGCTGGTGCCAGAGCAGGCAGTGCCTTTGCCATCGATGGCGCCTTGCGGCGTCTCCGTGGCGACTCAGGCGTCGATGAGGATCGTTTGCAGCGAGAGGCCGATCGATTCGCGGATACCCTCGGCGAGCTCAAGGGAAGCTACGTCAAGATAGGCCAGTTACTGGCACTCTTGGGTGAGCACTTTTTGCCCGCACCTCTGACTCGAGCGCTGCACCGACTGGAATCTCAAACCCAGCCTTTGGACTGGTCTCACATCGAGCCAGTCCTGCAGAGCGCTATGGGCGCCGAGCTCGAGCAACTGAATATCGATCGGCAAGCTCTTGCGGCGGCGTCTCTCGCGCAGGTGCATCGTGCTAAGCACCGACAAACCAAAAAAGACTTGGTCCTCAAAATTCAGTACCCGGATCTCGCTGCGGTACTGGATGAGGATTTTGCCGCGGTCGTGAGGATGCTCCGTTTGGCTCGATGGATACCGGCGAGTAAAGACTTTGATAGCTGGCTGCAGGTGCTTCATGAGCAGTTGATCCTCGAGGTCGACTACCCGAGAGAGCTGGCGTTGGCCCGAGAAATGGCTGAAGCCCTTGGGACTAATGCTCGGATGGCCGGTTTGGATGTCGAATTCCATGTGCCCGGCTATGACGCCGAGCTTAGTTCCTGTGATGTGCTTGTTATGGACTTTGTCCGCGGTAAGTTAGTGACAGATCCGTCGGTTGTCGCACTGAGTCAGAAACGTCGTGATCAATTGGGCAGGGCGATGCTCGAACTGTTCTTCTTTGAGGTGTTTGATCTGGGCCTGATGCAGGCAGATCCCAATTTCGGTAACTATCTGATTGGTGACAAGGGCAAACGAATTACGCTGCTAGATTTCGGCTCGTTTGTGCGCTTGTCAGAGGACACCCGCAGCGGGCTGGCTGACACCATTGCGGGGGGGCAGCAAAAGGACTGGGGCAGACTTGAGCGTGGATTAACAAAGCTCGGTTGTATTGATACGGACAGCAGTGACCATGCACGCCGCACGTTTGTCGCCTTTGTTGAAAAATTGCTGGAGCCCCTACGACCGCCTGAGGAACTGCCATCGGAGCTGCTCAATGCTCGCGGTGTCTATCGTTGGGCTGATTCACAGCTGCTGAAACGCACAGGGCGTCATGTGGCGGGGTCGGTGGCAAGCCGGGATTTCTCTATCCCGCCGGGCAACTTCGCCTTAATGGCTCGCAAGTTGACAGGTGTTTTTACCTTTATTTCGGTGGTCGGCGCGGAATTTAACGGCGTGGATATTGTCGATGACTGGCTACGCCGCTGGGGGTGTGCCGAATGAGTGATCACTCCCGGTCAGTGCCCCGAGGTCGCGTGCGACGCTTCGGTAAGTTCGCCCGACTCGCCGGAGGTGTTGCCGGCAACATGCTGGCACAGGGTGCCAAGCAGGTCGCCTCGGGTCAGCGGCCAAGGGCAAGGGATTTGCTGCTGACCCCGGCAAACGCTCGTCGGCTGACGCGCCAGCTGTCAGAGATGCGCGGTGCGGCGATGAAGCTGGGTCAAATTCTCTCTATGGATAGTGGTGATCTTCTGCCCAGAGAGCTTGCGGATATTCTGGCAACCCTTCGTAACGCGGCTTATGCCATGCCAAAGCGCCAGCTTGATGAGGTCCTCACCGAGGCCTTTGGCGTTGAACACCAGTTGGTTCTGATCGACTTTGAGCACAAACCTTTTGCAGCTGCATCGATAGGCCAGGTCCACCGCCTGCGGTCGGCTCGGGGTCAACCGGCCGTGCTCAAAATCCAGTACCCCGGTGTGCGCGAAAGTATCGACTCGGATGTCGACAATCTGGTGGCTCTTCTGAAGGTATCGGGTCTGCTGCCCAAACACATGGATATCAGCCCTCTTCTCACAGAGGTGAAAGCACAGTTACACGAGGAGGCAGACTATAAGCAAGAAGCCAAGTATCTCCGTGCCTTTGTAAAAGGATTGGGAGATGACGAGCGATTTTTGTTGCCCCGCGTGATTCCCTCCCTTAGTGGTTCACGTGTTCTTGGGTTGACCTACGTCGATGGGATACCCATCGAAGAGGTTGCTGATGAGAATCAGGAAGAACGCGATCGGGTGATGTCGCTGCTTTTTGAACTCTTACTCATAGAACTTTTTGAACTTGGCTTAGTGCAGACCGATCCGAACTTTGCCAACTATCGTTACAACCCAGAGACTGGCCAGGTCGTTCTGTTGGATTTTGGTGCATCAAAATATTTTCCAGATACCTTTACTGTTGCTTATCTGGATCTCTTAGCAAGTACTATCGAAGGAGATCGCCTAGGGATGGCCGCGGCAGCGGAAACGGCTGGGTACTCCCTTGGGTCCGAGGGCTCTCCTTATAGAGAGGTTGTTCTGGATTTATTGGAGTTGGCCCTAGAGCCAATCAGCTGTGGTGAAGCCTACGACTTTGGGGAGTCAACCCTGCCTAGGCGTCTCGCGGATATGGGCCAACAAATTCAAGGCCATAAGGAATACTGGGAAGTGCCACCCATGTATGCGGCATACATCCACAGAAAGATTGCCGGATTGTTTTTGCTGGCGAGTCGCCTGAAGGCGCGTGTCAACATCCATGAGCTTGTTTTGCCCTGGTTAGATTAACCGCCTTGTGGTAAGTGGTTTTTCAGAAATCGAACCATATTACCGCCCATCACAGCGCGGATTTCAGCCTCTGAAAACTCGGCGTCGAGTAACCCTTGAGTCAGCTGCGCTATGTTGGCCGCATCAAAGGGCGCGCTGATTGCGCCATCCCAGTCTGATCCAAGGGCGATGTGTTCGAGGCCAAATCGGTCGATGCCGTAGCGGATTGCGCCGACTATTGAGTCAACGTCGTCGCCGCAGATCGCGCCATCCCAGAAACCGACACCTATCAGGCCGCCGGCTGTGGTGATCAGTTCCATGGTGGCGTCAGAAATGTTGCGCGGGCTGGCGCAGTGACCCTGAAAGCCGGTATGACTCACGATAAGTGGCACCGGATGCCTTGCCAGAAGATCCTGCACCACCGCCTCGGATGAGTGGGCGACGTCGATCATGATGCCGAGTGCGATCATGCGGTCTACTGCCTGCTCGCCAAAGGATGTCAGCCCCTGATTACTCTCCCCATGAAGTGATCCGCCAAGGGCGTTATCGAAAAAGTGTTGCAGAGACATCATGCGAAAGCCTGCAGCATAAAGTCGATCCACGTTATCAACGTCGACGTCCAGTGCGTGGGACCCCTCTGTGCCAATGAGGGCGCCCACGATGGGCTCGCCGGCCGTTCGTCGGGCTAAAACGTTCTCAAGGTCGTCTTGATTCAATACCACCTGGAGATGAGGCGAATCGGCGGCTGCCTGAGTGATCCGATCTGCTTGATACAGCGCCCGCTCGGCAAGTGATTCTCGCGTGGCGGCGGGCCAGCGCTGAATAAGCGCGAGGAGAGAAATATTGTCGAACGCCTCGCTTGAGTTCTCCTCATAGTTCTGACCCCGAGGTGATTTGGTAACCGTGGTGAACATTTGCAGTGTGATGTTGCCTTCCAGTAGCCGCTCAAGATCCACATGCCCCCGGTTGCTGCGTGACTCAATGGGTCGTTGCCACAAGGCGGTATCCGCGTGAAGGTCACCAATGACCAATGTTTTGTGCAGCGCCAGAGTTGTGCTATCCACTGATGGCTGGCTGTCGACGGTTAAACGGTTCATCGATTGCTCGAACAGCGCGGGTCCTAGGCCGAACACCACGCTGACACCGATAAGTGAGAGTAGTCCCAAAGCGAAAAGGATGGTGCGGATCATGGCGGCGAGCCTCCTGCGTTAGCAGCTCCCATCATGGTACCTTCGGCGTGGCGGATGCAAGTCAACCCAGGTCTGGCTTTGCAGCGAAGATCGTTATCCTAATAAGAGTCCGTCGATCCGCGCGCTGCGCCGCCACGTAAGTTCAGCTATGACGCAACCCCGACTGATTCTGATCCTGGCGGATCAGTTGAGCCCAGCCAACCCGGCTCTCGTGCTCGCCGACAAGGCCCGTGACGTGATTCTCCTTGCGGAGGTCGCCGAGGAGGCGCATTACGTTCGTCACAATCGGCACAAGATCGTCCTGTTGTTTTCCGCCATGCGTCATTTTGCGAAGGATCTAGAGCGCGACGGTTTTTCGGTTCAATACCTGTCCTTTGATCGCGGCGTAGCGAGTCTCGAGGATGCCTGCCGCGTGGCACTCGACGCGACGGGCTGTGGCGAACTGCTTGTCTGTGAACCGGGGGAATATCGACTCGCTTCAGCCATGGCAACCTGGAGCGGAGAGCTCGCTGTTCCCGTGCAGATTCTCGAAGACCGTCGATTTTTGGCGAGTCACGATCAGTTCCAGCAGTGGGCTGCCGGTCGGAAGCAACTGCGTATGGAGTATTTCTATCGCGACATGCGTCGCCAATACGGTGTGCTGCTGGACGGCGCGGAACCCTGCGGTGGCAAATGGAATTACGACAGCGAGAACCGCGTAGGTTGGCGGGGGCAGTGCGAAATTCCCGAGCGGCCAGACCTTGTCCCAGACGCCATCACCAGCGAGGTAATAGCGCTTGTCGAGCGCGGGTTTCCCAGTAATCCCGGCGATTTGACGCAGTTTCGTCTCGCGGTAACCCGCGACGATGCGCAAGCCCAGTTCGATTGGTTTTGCAACTATGCGCTGGCCAACTTTGGGACTTACCAGGATGCCCTCGTGGAGGAGTCCCCCTGGGTGTTTCACAGCCTCATATCCATGTACTTGAACTGCGGTTTGTTGGAGCCGCTGGCGGTGTGCCAGCAGGTGGAGCAGGCGTGGCGCGACGAGCGTTGCTCGCTCGCAGCGGCCGAGGGTTTCATCCGCCAAATTCTGGGTTGGCGCGAGTACGTCCGAGGTATTTATTGGTTGCTCATGCCTGAGTATGCGACACGAAATACCTTTGATGCTCGCCGACCGTTACCGGACTTCTTTTGGACCGGTAACACCGATTTGCGCTGTCTGGAGCAAGCGATCAAGCAGTCGCTAGATTTGGGGTATGCGCATCACATTCAGCGACTGATGGTGATCGGTAACTTTGCTTTGCTGGCAGGCTTGGATGTGGAGGCGGTGTGCGCCTGGTATCTCGCGGTGTACGTCGACGCCTACGAATGGGTTGAGCTGCCCAATACCGCGGGTATGGCTCTGCACGCTGACAACGGCGCCATGGCGAGCAAGCCCTATGCGGCCAGTGGCAAATACATCCAGAAGCAAGGTAATCATTGTAAGTCCTGCCGCTTTAACCCGGCCAAGACAACGGGAGAGGGTGCTTGCCCGTTCAACAGCTTGTATTGGCATTTCATTGATCGCCATGCCGATTACTTGGGCGGCAACGCGCGCATGGGGCTTATTCTGGCGAACTGGCGCAAAAGAGACGCCGCTGACAAAGCCTCAATCCGAGACTGGGCCGACGCTTTCCTCGCCGCGCTTTAGCTTGTAGCGCTGGCTGCCACATTTTCGTGAGCAGTAGACTACCTCGTCCCAATTGTTTTTCCAGCGAGCGCGCCAGGCGAAGGGTCGCTCGCACACCGGACAAACCTTGGTAGGCAGATCGCTTTTCTTACGCATCGCCAAGGTCTCGCTCGGTGATGGGCCAGTCCGCCGCGTCGGTGACGAAAGCCGGTTGTGGCGCTCGATACCCGTCCCATTTGCGGGTGAACAAACCGTCGGGGTCGTGCTGGGCGGCCTGCTTGTCGAGATTGAACTGACGGCCGCCTCTGGGGTCATGGCCCACCCCGGCGATGTATTGCCAATTGCCGTAGTTACTCCCAACGTCAAAGTCGATCAGGTGCTTTTCAAAGAAGGCGGCGCCAAACCGCCAGTCACCCTGCAGTTCGTGGATTAAGCAACTGGCCGCGATCTGCCGGCCGCGATTGCTCATCCAGCCGGTCGCCACAAGCTGGCGCATCAGAGCGTTAACCAGCGGGAAGTCGGTGTCCCCCGCGCACCAGCGGGCAAACTGCCGGGGTTCGAAGGGACTGAGTCGGGGCTTGCCCACAACCCCTCCGATGCGAAATAGCTTGGGGCCATCGACCACTGCCCGCCAGTGGAAGAACTCGCGCCAGAGCAGCTCGAAATAGAGCCAGTAAGTGGATTCGTTGGCGATTTCCCGGCGCTCGAAATCAAAAATACGATGGGCGATGTGACGTACGGAGAGGTTGCCGTTGGCCAACCAGGGTGACAGCGTGCTCGAGCCGTCCAGACCATCGAGGCAGTTGCGCGTCTCTTTGTAGTCGACAATCGATTTGTCGACGTCGATGAATTGTTGCAAGCGGCGCTCCCCGGCCCGTTTTCCACCGGGCAGCGGGAGTGCGGGATGGCGGCTATGAGGTGAGGGCGGAATGCTGTCGAACTCGGCCGCCGGCGGCGGAGGCAGCCGCTCTGGCGGTGCGAGGGGTGTTTTGACGGTGAGTTTCTCAACCTGACGGCGAAAGGGCGAAAAGACCCCGGGAATCTCCGCGAGTCCGAAGGGAAAATCCTCGGGTTGGAACAGGGTGTTGCCCCGATGGACAACCAGGGGAATGGTGAGCTTTTGCTCAAGAAACGCCAGCGTTTTGGCTTCATTTGACCCGTGGCAACGTGACAGACTGATCTCGGTGATGCCAAATCGCGCTACCAGATCCGGGAGCACCAACTCGGGTGAGCCCTCCAGCACCATCAGATTTTGCCCGAGAGCTTGGAGTTCCCGCTGCAGTTCGGTCAGGGACTCTCGAAGAAAACGGTCTCGCTGGGGCCCCAAGCCCACGGTGTTACACCAGGGCTTTGGCCTCGGCATCAAAAACACGCAGAGCAGGGAGTCCGCGGCCGCGTGACTCAAGAGCGCCGGATTGTCGTCTAACCTGAGATCCTGCTGAAACCAGTGCAGATGCCGCATAAAACAAGGTGCTTGCTAGGGTGTAGGGCATGTACGGGATCTGAAGCGCGCCGGGTCACTGACTGCATTGCAACAAAATAGTGTCATCGGAATTTCACGGCACTTTCATCGTATTTTCACATGACCAAAAGGCATTTATCTCTTATTATTCTCGAAGCGCTCGCGAGAGCGATAATGGGTCCGTTTAACAACTCTTTTTCCCAGGAGTCTTTCATCATGAAGAAGTCCGTTGCACAGCTGTTTGCGCGTAAAGCGCTGGTGAGTGCCATCGTTGGCACCAGTATCGTTGGTGTGGTTGGTAGCTCAAATAGCGCTTATGCGCAAGAAACATCCGCCATGGTACGTGGTGTGGTGACAGATTTAGCAGGTAGCCCTGTAAGCGGTGCCACGGTTGTGGTGACCTCATCAAGCACCGGTATCAGCAAAACGGTAACTACCGATACTAACGGTGCCTACTCGGTTCGTGGCTTACCTGCCGGTGTTGCCTATGATGTAACCGTTGATGCCAACGGTCTTCAAAAGGCCAGCACAGAAGGCATGCAGTTGGCGGTGGGTCAATCAGCGGTTATGAACTATCGTTTGAGTGATGAAGAGGAAGTGATTGTTGTGGCGCAACGTGTGGCCGTTGCCGAGACAGCAATTGGGCCTACGGCAATTTTTGATCTCCAAAGCCTACAGGATTCGCCCGCTATTAACCGCAACATCAACGACATTATTGGTCAAGATCCCCGTATTTTTATTGATCAGTCACGCGGTGTTGACTCGATTCAGTGCAATGGTGCCAACCCCCGGTTCAATAGCCTGACGGTTGATGGTATTCGCCTGAATGACGGCTTTGGTCTTAACAGCAATGGCTACCCAACTCAGCGTATGCCTTTCCCATACGACGCTATTTCAAGTGTGGCTGTGGAGTTGGCGCCAATGAGCGTGGTCTACGGTGGCTTCTCTGCGTGTAACGTAAATGCTGTAACCAAAACGGGCGGCAATGAGATTTTCGGCTCGCTGTTTTTCGACTACGGCAGCGATTCACTGCGTGGTGACAAACTGGAAGGCGATACTATCGAATCGCAATCCTATGAAGAGACCCGTTATGGTTTCGAGATTGGCGGTGCCATTCTTAAAGACAAGCTGTTCTTCTACGGAGCTTACGAAAAGTATGACGGCGTCGATTTGAACGATAGAGGTGCTATCGGTTCTGGCGCAGTTAACGAAGTACTTATCTCGCAGGCGGAACTTGACCGTATTGCTCAAATAGCCCGTGACGTATACGACTACGACCCAGGTACGGCGAAAGCTGAACCGTTCGATTTTGAGGACGAAAAATACCTCGCCAAGATCGACTGGTATGTAACCGACGCGCAACGTGTAGCGCTCACGTACATGTACAACGATTCCTTTAACTTCACGCCCTCTGACGGTGATTTAAACGAATTTGAATTCAGCAAGCATTTCTACAAGCGCGGCGCAGAGCTCGAGTCATACACTCTGAACTGGTACTCAGACTGGAGCAGCAACTTCTCGACCGAAGTACGTTACAGCGTGAGCGAGGTGGACTTCCTGCAACAGTCTGTGTCGGGCCCCGATTTTGGAGAGGTTCAAATCCGGGCGGGCGATGGTGTCAACGTTTACCTGGGTGCCGATGACAGTCGTCACGCAAATTCTCTGAATTGGGATACCGAGCAGTTGGTTCTTCGTGGTCATTACACCCTTGGTGATCACACCATCACAGCTGGTTTTGAACGTGAGTCAATTGAGGTCTACAACCTATTCTACCAGCACACTGATACTGAAATTCGCTTTAACAGTATTGATGACTTTGAGGCTGGTCTCGCGCAGCGCGTTTACTACGGTAATGCTATCAGCAACGTCGATACCGATTCGGCGGTTGAGTGGGCCTATGACGTCAACACCTTCTACATTGAAGACGAGTGGCAGTTTAACGACCGCTTGTTACTCACCTTTGGTCTGCGTTACGACTACTACGAGACCAGTGACGTGCCCAATGAGAATCCGGATTTTGTTGCCGATTATGGTTTCTCAAACACGGCGACGCTTGATGGTGTAGATCTATTGTTGCCACGATTTGGTTTCACTTTTGCAGCAACGGATGACATCACTCTGCGCGGTGGCGTGGGTCTCTTCTCGGGTGGTAACCCCAACGTTTGGTACTCAAACGTGTACTCCAATACCAACACTACCTCAGTACAGGCGCTGTACCGAGCGGGTCGCGGTGACTTCTCCGATGTATCGGCGCTAGCACTGTTCGACTTTGACTACAGCTTGTGTGAGAGCGGTGTGCCTACCTGTGGCCCCGGCTACGGGGTGCCCACGGGTCTGGCTAATGAGGTTGCAGCGGGTAATGGCTCCAACTTTGAAATCGTTTACCTTGACCCCGATTTTGAGGCACCCACAGAGTGGAAATATGCGCTGGGCATGACCTGGGAGATTGGCG
Organism: uncultured Luminiphilus sp.; assembly: GCA_943787485.1. Taxonomy (GTDB): domain Bacteria; phylum Pseudomonadota; class Gammaproteobacteria; order Pseudomonadales; family Halieaceae; genus Luminiphilus. Next base: position 295,990 of record CALSMP010000001.1, read on the forward strand.
ATGGCTACACCTTACAAGCCGATGCACAGATTACCCGCGGTGAAGACACGGCCATCTACAAGCACGGCGATCTCGAGCAGGTGGGCACCAGCGCCGATGGCCGCCCGGTGTATGACAGTGTGCGTGTACCCACCTTTGTGCTGACTAATAGCTCCAAGGGTAATGAGTCTGAGTCTCTGTCGGTAAGCCTGTTTAAGGCTTATGACTTTGGTTTGGATATGCGCTTGGGTTACGCATGGACAGATGCCAAAGACGTCAATCCTATGACGTCCTCGGTGGCGTTCTCTAACTACTCAAATCGCACGTTCTTTGACCCAGAGGAAGAGGTGCTGTCTACATCTAACTACAACGTGGAGCACCGCTTTACGGCTGTATTGAACTACACCACGGAGTTGTTTGCTAACTACCAGACGCGGGTCTCACTGTTTGCTCAGAGCAACTCGGGCACGCCCTACAGTATTGTATTGCCAGAGTTTGAGGGTCAGTTGGCCTACGGCTTCACGCCTTATTTCGAGGGCGACGTGGTATTGGTTGAACCTGGCACTCGTAATAATCAAGAAGGCAGCTGGTGGACCAAGGCGGACCTGCGTATCACGCAAGAGTTTCCCGGCTTGACGGCCGAGCATCGTGGTAGCGCATTCATCATTATCGACAACTTTACTAACTTGTTGAACGATGATTGGGGTGTGATGGAGCGACCCATCTTCCCTTACGGTGTAACCCAAGCACAGCAAGCCAATGGCCAAGCTGAGACGCGTGTGGGTGAGGCTTCCTTGTGGGAAGTGCGTGTGGGTTTGAACTATCGCTTCTAAGCGATTTGGAGGATGTGAAGGGCGCCCTAGGGCGCCCTTTTTTATTGCGCCCCCAGCAGCGCCGTCAAGAGCAAAGCCAGTCGCCGACTGGCCAGCTGCCGACGTGTGATCACAGTCGGCGCATGGGCGAGTAAATACTCCTCGGTGAGGACCGCCAATCGGTAGGGCTTCAAATAGGCAGCGGCAGGTGTGTTAAGAATAGCGATGCTTTCATTCGCCCAGTCGTTAGGATTCAAAGAGGGCTGGGTTTGCCAATCAGTGGCAGCGTTGGATGCTTCGCGAATACGTGCGGCAGCCGCCGGATCCTGGTCACTTAAGTAGCCGAAGTAGCGGCTAATCAGGCCGTCCCATATCGCATGCATGTTGACCCGATCGCGCTGCTCTCCCAGTAGCCGCTGCAGGTGAGGAGGGAGCGTTAAATAAACCCGATTCCCACCTAGATCCTCGGCATAAGCGACATGAAAAGGCTGATGCAAGTCGCCCACCAGGTGGCCGATCCACATGAGTGCTTCGCGCCGCTGTTGCTTTGGTGCGGCCGAGGTCAGCACGTTAATCTGCTGCTTGAGTGCGGACAGGGCATCACCGTCCTTGGGGACGGCTGTTTGTTCGATAGTCTCCACCCCGGGGAAACTATTCCGATAATGCCAGGGTCGTGTCTCGGGTCGAGTCCGTTTAATGTTGTCCGCCCAGACACAGGCATCCGGGAACGGTCTGTCGAGAAGCTCGACCACGCTGGCCCGCACGTCGAGGCTAAGCTGGCTGAGCGCCTCTTCACAAATTGTTTTGTGGTCTATGTCCCACCAGGCGCTGGCGACGCCCGGTATCAGCATAACGAGGGCCAAGGCCCCGCTGAGAATCGCGAGTCGGTGGGTGCTTCTGTGAGGTATGGGCATACGATGGCTCAGGCTCGGGTGCTTAGGCGGTGCGCAGAAGCCCTAGCATACTGCCCGACGATCCTGCTCGCTACTGAGCGCGCGCTCTGGTTGCCGCCCGCGCAGACGACTCTTCCGCCTGAGATCGCGTAATCCGGTACACTGGGCTTTCACTCATGGTGTATCACCTCTTCTGCAGACAATTCATGGACTCGATGCAGCGGCAGTTTTTTGCGATCTACAATGCCGACGGTTCGCTCAGCGGCGAAATTCGGTACCTGTTCGGTAAATTGAGCGGGGCATCTGAGTGTGCCCTGTGTGAATTAAGCCACGGGTGGAATCCCTTGGGGCGCGAGGTATGGCGTCAATCGAAAGAAGCACTTTCTCAGTTAGTTTGGTTGCATCGTGACGAGCAGCCGGATGCCTTGCGAGCCTTTAGCGAAGGCTTGTTGCCGGCGGTGATTATGGAAGAGGCGAGCGGTTTTAAGATCTTGATGGATGCGGCCTGCTTGAGGACCTGTGCGGGCGATTTCAAGGTTTTCGAACAGGAATTTCTCGCTCGGGTGGGGGCCTTAATCGGTGATAGCATGGCGCTCGAAGGACCCAATCAAACAAGGGAATTTGATGAATAGCTTAATCGGTGTTGTCGCGCTATTGGCTTTTGCCTGGTTGGTGTCTTCCAATCGGACAGCCATTAATTGGCGCACGGTTGGGTGGGCTTTTACCTTGCAGGCTGGCATCGGCGGTATCGCGTTATTTTCTGCTTGGGGACAATCGGCGTTGCAACTTCTATCGGAGCGCGTCGCATCGCTTTTGGAGTATAGCCAAGCAGGTATCGCTTTCATGTTTGGTCCTCTGGTCGCGAGCGAGAGTAATTTGGGATTTATTTTTGCCTTTAGCGTACTGCCCATAGTCATATTTTTTAGTGCACTGATTGCCGTGCTGTATCACCTGGGTGTGATGCAGTGGATTATTCGTATTATCGGCGGCGGTCTCAGACGCCTGCTCGGCACCAGTCATACCGAATCCCTGTCAGCTGCGGCAAACGTGTTTGTGGGTCAGGCGGAAGCGCCTTTGGTGGCAAGGCCCTATCTACCGGGTATGACATCTTCCGAGCTTTTTGCGGTGATGGTCGGTGGAATGGCATCGATTGCCGGTTCAGTTATGGCAGGTTACGTGGCCCTCGGCGTGTCTTTGGAATTTCTCCTCGCCGCGTCTTTTATGGCGGCACCTGGGGGTCTGTTAATGGCAAAGATGCTGGAGCCGGAAACAAAAATTCCTGAGCAACCAAAACCCGGTGCCAAGCTTGAAGGTGAGCGTTACGTAAATCTGGTGGATGCCGCCGCGTCGGGTGCCATGGACGGATTTAAGATGGCCGGTGCGATCGCCGCAATGCTGATGGCTTTTATCGGCCTCATCGCCATGCTCAACGGTTTGTTAGGTTGGGCGGGTGAGGTATTGGGTCAGCCGGGCGTAACCCTTGAAGCCTTGCTTGGCCTTTTGTTCAAGCCCCTGGCGTGGTTACTCGGGGTGCCCTGGAGCGAGGCGGAGCTGGCGGGGAGCTTGATCGGCCAGAAGTTGGTGCTCAATGAGTTTGTGGCCTATGTCGCCTATTCGGAAGTAGCGAACGACTTTTCAGCCAATGCTTCTGCCATCGTTGTCTTTGCCTTGTGCGGATTTGCCAACCTCTCGTCGATTGCGATTTTACTCGGCGGGTTGGGAGCTATTGCGCCTATGCGACGAGACGAGATTTCTCGTTTTGGGCCGCGGGCACTGCTTGCCGCGACCCTGTCGAATTTGATGAGCGCTTCTCTGGCGGGATTTTTTCTGTCCATCGGCTGAAGGTGTTGAGGGTGAAAATGGTCACAAGGACCGTCAAACAATGAGTGAGTTGCCGTTGCTGTCTTGCAGTGACCCGGAATTCGGCGAGAAATTCGTGATGTCGCTGCAACAGTATGGTTTCGGTGCGTTGATCGATCACCCATTGGACATGCGGCGGGTACGGCGTATTTATCAGCATTGGGGCACCTGGTTCGGCAGTGACAAAGATGCGTGCTTCGATGTCGATCCTAAAACACAGGATGGCTATGTTTCGCTGGATCTTGCTGAGCATGCCAAAGGGTATGAACAGCAAGACTATAAAGAGTACTTTCAATACTATCCTTGGGGTCGCTGTCCCGACGCTTTGCGCACAGATTTGGCGGCGCATTACCACGATGCAGTGCACTTTGGGTCCCGGTTGTTGATGTATATCCAAGACGCAATGCCCGAGCCGATCGCCGCGACCCTCGAACAACCGCTTCACGCCATGATTGCCAATAGTCAGCAATCTATGCTCAGAGTGTTGCATTACCCCCCGCTACCGGACAATGTGGCTGCGCCGCGTGCCGCACCCCATGAAGACATCAATTTTCTTACGCTGCTGCCTGCGGCGGATGGCCCCGGGCTTGAAATCAAAACCCGCGAAGGGGAATGGATCTGTGTTTCCAATGAGCCCAACCAGCTGTTGGTGAATATTGGTGACATGCTGCAGGAGGTTTCCGGCGGCTGGCTGCCATCGACAACCCATCAGGTAGTCTTGAGTGACAATCATCGGCGATCTGGAAGGATGTCATTGCCCCTGTTTCTGCACCCGCGCCCCGAGGTGCGCTTGTCGTCTCGCTATTCGGCCAGGGGCTATCTGCAAGAGCGCTTGGGCGAATTGGGTGTGCTGTGATCCTTTGTCGATACGGGTTTATCGCCATAGCGCTGGTGTTGTCTGCTTTGGCGGTATCGGTAGAGTCGCCTTAGTCGCCGGTGGCTTTCTGGTGTTGTTGCCATCCCAGACCGCCGAGAATAAATACCAACCCCACCAGCGTTGACGGCATGACGGGCTCATTGAGCAGCCACCAGATAAGCAGCAGGGAGAGGGGTGGCGCCAGAAAAATCAAGGTCGAAATTCGCGCGGTGTTGTTGGTTAGGCGCATGGCTCGCAGCCACAATATAAAGCTTAGGCCCATTTCAAACAGGCCGATATAAATCGCGCCCAGCACACCGGTAAGACCCACGCTAGCGAGGTCGCCCCGCCAAAGAGCGATGAGTAAAAGGAGGGGTGCGGCGGCGGAGAAATTAAGAAACAGACTGACCACCGGCGACAGTGAGATCTTGGTGTTGGCAATCCAGTAAAGTGCCCACAGCAGGGTGCTGCCAATGGCGAGCGCGACACCCACCGGGTTGGACAGTGTCAGGCTGGTGAAGTCGCCCCGGGTGGCAATGACCACGACCCCTAAATAACTGATGAGTGCAGCTATGGCATCGCGCCCTTTGAGCGGTTGTCGTAATAGTGGTACCGCCAACAGCGGCAGCACGAGTGCCCACGTGTAGTTGAGCGCCATGGCTTCCTGCGCTAGCAGCGCGTCGTAGGCGGCAAAAAGTACGAGATAGTAAAGGCCGGGGTTGAGCAAGCCGAGGGTTAAGGCATGCACCAGTGATCTCCTCTGCATACCTCGAAGCTCCTGCCCAGCACCCGTGATACAGAGGACGCCGAGCAAAAAAAGCCAGGACACTGAACTGGCAAGGGCCACTAGAGCGAGGGGTGTTAGCGCAGCCAGCGAGATCTTGAAGGCCGTCGCTACCGTCGACCATAACAACACCGCACCGAGGCCGTTGATCAGGGCAAGTCGGTGGGAAGAGTTTGCTGACAGTGAGAGCACAGACACACTAGTGAAGGAATTAACGGCGGTTAGCCGGGTGAGTTACCGATTAAGTCGCGGTAACCGCCTCCATTGATAATATGGGTATAGCCCTCGGCCTGCAGCGTACTCGCCGCCATGCCAGATCGGTTGCCGCTGCGACAATAAAGCACGATGGTGTCATCGTTGGAAAGGTTGAGTGCGGATACACCCTCCAGGATTTTCTGGTGTGGTATGTGAATAGCGCCCGGTAGCATGCCATCTTTGACTTCTTCGTCTGTGCGCACATCGATCACGACCGCGCCCTGCTCAATAGCGGCAAGCGCTGCCGGTGTGTCGACATTGCTCTGACTACAGGCCAGTAACACGACTCCCAGTATCAGCAGTAACAGTGTTCGCATGATGATGCCCTCCGGGCGCAGGATCCAATTAGTGTAGAGTTGACGATTATGACCCATTAAGATGCTCCCCGCGGAGCCTTTCTGTCGCGCAATGTGCTTTTAACAGGCAGCTGGGCGACTCGCACCGAGGGACTCACAACCAGAGGTAAGTGCATGCGATTAAGTCTGTTCATGGTGTTACTGCTCACAGTGGTGGAGGCCGGAGCGTGGTCGAATCACGCCATGCTGCTCTGGCCAGTCATGAAAAATACCCAAGCCCTGACCGAGAACCGCCTTGTCGTCGAATCTCTCGAGGCTCTTATCCGTGCCGAGGGTGCCGCAATCGCCAATACCCTTGATGAAGTAGAAAAGTGGTCTGTCGCGAATTTGGATGCCTATCCGCCCACCCCTCCCGAGCTCCGGTTTGACCCTGCAACCCCCGAGAAGGCTTTGCATGATTTTCTAGCGGCGATTCGCGTTAACCCAGATCTGAACTACGGCCTGTTTCGGCAAGGGACAGTAGACGATGTCGCGAATGGGCAGGCGGCGCTGAATTGGACTGACGTCAGCTTTCTCAGCATGCATAGCTCCACCCGTGAACTCGTTTATTACCAACTCAAACCAGGTGACTTGATAAGCCCGGCCCATGTGATGATATCGGCGAATGACGAGCCCGATCACGGGATGGATATCGGGTTGTACACCGACAACGGGACGTCGTTCGGCGCGGCTTATGGTTTTGGATCTCAGCCCTTTGGCAATCCCAATCTGGACTACAGCTCACAGGCCCCCTTTCACATGGGCTTTTATCATCTCGACTGGCTTACCGCCCAGGTTGAGCCCGACCTGCTGCGCACTTTGCCCGCCTGGCGAATTCGCCTGTATGAATCACTGGCAGCACTTGCCTTTAGAACCGGACACGACTACTGGGGGTGGCGCTTCATGGGTTGGGCGCTGCACTATATCGGCGACCTGACCCAGCCGTATCATACCGATCCTTTGCCGGGCGTGGATTTGTTGTCCTCACTTTGGTTGGTGGTGCAGGGTAAGACCGCCGATGCCATTCAGCTCGTGTCCAACCGGCATGGAGTCTTGGAGTCTTACCAGTTTCAGCGCATACGCGAGGCACAACTGGCGCAAGCTTGGCGCGGACCACTGCTGTCATCGCTGTCTTTTCAGGACACGGCCTGTGTGCATTCTGGGCCGGATATCATTGCTTTAACCGGAGACTCAAAAGCCCTTGGCGAGCATCTTGATCGCACACTTGAACAGCAGTCGCCGCCTCGCTTTGTCGCCGATCCCTCATTTGAGTGGACGGGCTCGGGCTATGAGGCCGAGGTTGATCGACTTGTCGGTATTTTTGGCGGTCAGTCTGCGATCGCGACCCTCGATGATGAGCTACTGATCCACCTCAATCGTTTTTCACACTACGCCAGCGGATGGATTAACCAAAGCGTGGCTTTTGAGTCAGGCCAGTCGACCGGATGTTCGCGTTAATCGATATCCTCATTGACGGTACGACAGGCGCTCTTCACCGAGCCCAATAACGGAGCGAGATAACCATGATCATAGCCAGAGTCAGCCGGTCGTTTATCTGGGGGGTCATGCTGTGGTGTGGTGTCGCCACTGCCTTGGCCGAGCCGCAAACAGGGCCGGTCGTTCCCTCTTTTGGTCCGGTGCTCCCCCCGCCAGAAGGTGCCTATAGTCTTGATGCCGACACCCATTACAAAGTGTCCATCGATGTGGGTGAGACCGCAGAGTTTCCCGGGGATCAAAGTCGCAAGCTGACCTCGGTAGCGCGCTTTCTGAATATGCATGCCCAGCAGGGAATGTCGGCCCAGAATATTGAATTTGCGGTCATTGTTCACGGTATGGCAGCTAACGACTTGCTGACCGATGACGCGTATGAAAAACGCTTTAACAGCCCGAACCCGAACACGGCGCTACTCGATGAGTTGAATCGTGCTGGCGTCATCGTCTATCTATGTTCACAGACGGCGGCTTTCCGCCAAATGGCGCCTGAGGAATTTCGAGAAGATGTCGTGATGGCGCTGTCTGCGATGTCCGCTCATGTCAGACTGCAGCAGGAGGGCTTTACGCTCATCCCATTTTAACGACGGTTGAATCCATTCCAAGGGCTATGCCATGACAACCCCAAAATACGCTTACGCTACTTTACTTACCTGGTTTTTAGCGCTGGGCGGGTGCTTCGATATCAACCAGACTTTCGAGCTGACTGACGAGGGACAAGCCACTTTTCGCTTTCTGCTGGCTTTTGATGCCGAGTTTTTGGCTCTGGCTGAATCCGAAGACATGGATATGGCCTCGGTGTGTCAGACCGAGGATTTTCTGACCGTGTTACCGGAGGGGTTGGCCCGTGAGCAGACCTATGAGCGCGTCGACGATACCTTAATTTGTGGTTACAGCGTGTTTGGACCGATTGAGAAATTTGAGGATTTGTCGGCGGAGCTCGTGCGGGAGACGGGTGATGCCGATGTGCTGACTCTCTCGTTACTCGATGACAATCGGGTAGAAATCAGCAGCGTCTATCGCTTTGACGAAGAGGATCTCGAGGGTTCGGAAGAAGGCGGTTTGGGTCAGGCCATTAAACAAATGATTGCCAGCAATTTTGCCGGACACGTTATCACGTGGTCGTTTCGTGCACCGCGGATCGTTGAGACCAACGGCGAGCTCTCTGCCAATGGCCAAACAGTGACTTGGGTAATCCCTTTTGGGGAAGCCATCGTCTCTGGAGGGGAATACCGCTTTCATGTGATTGCCGACTACAGCACACAAACGACGCTTTTTTGAGGTGAGTGCAGTGAGAGTGATAGCTTGAGCGACGAAGCGATATTTCGATTGGACCACCGACTTGCGTCGGACACTACCACGGTAGGTGTTTTGGTGCTGAGCCGCGTGTTGCTCATGAACGACAGTCGTTATCCATGGATAATACTGGTGCCCCAGCGTGCCGGGTTGGTGGAGTGGTCAGACCTTGGGGTGGCCGATCGGCATCTGTTGTTGGATGAAGCAGTGGTGGTTGGCGAGGTGATTAGCCGCCTGTGGGAAGTGGATAAAATTAATACCGCCAGCTTGGGTAACATGGTAGCTCAGCTTCATGTGCATATTATTGGTCGCCGCCACGGTGATCCGGCCTGGCCGGGTCCAGTCTGGGGCCGCGGTGAGGCGCTCCCCTACGAGCCTGTCGCACAGTCCAGTTTGGTGGCGACGCTGCGCAAAGAGCTTGGGTGTTTATGAAAGCCCTTATCCAACGGGTGAGTTCGGCGTCGGTGTCAGTTGCTGGCGATGTTATCGGGGCCGTTGATCAGGGTTTGCTCGTGTTTGTAGGGATCGAGAAGCGCGATACCGTAGCGCAGGCCGAGCGCATGGCGGCGCGGTTATTGAGCTATCGTGTGTTTTCGGACGACGCCGATAAGATGAATCTCTCGGTGAGCGATGTAGGGGGTGGCCTGCTGCTCATCTCGCAATTCACTCTCGCTGCCGACACCAACACAGGAAAGCGAGCGAGTTTCTCCTCTGCCGCCCCGCCCGGGGAGGCCGAAGCCTTATTTAATCGCGTGGTGGACCAGATCAGGCAGCAGCACGCGCCCGTGGCCACCGGCAAATTTGGCGCCGATATGCAGGTGAGCTTGGTTAACGACGGTCCGGTGACTTTTTTGTTGACCGTGTAAACTCCCCAATCCATGCAAGAGGCACCCCTATGGCCCAGGGTTCAGTTAACCCGAGTCAGGTAAATACTGGTCCGGTAAAAAAAGCGATCCTGGATACGCTTACCCTATTTTTACCGGCTATCCCGTTTGCGTTGGTATTTGGACTGGTAGTGGTTGAGTCGGGCCTTCCTGCGCTCCTGGGTTGGAGTACTTCGCCACTGATGTTCAGCGGTGCTGCACAAATTACATTGGTAACCTTGCTCGGCGAGGGTGCCTCCCTTGCCGCCGCGGCGACGGCGGCGCTGATTGTGGGGGCGCGTCATCTGTTTTACTCCATTACGCTGGCGCCTCGGTTTCAAGGCCAACCCGCTTGGTTTCGCTGGCTAGGGCCCTACCTGTTGATTGATCAGCTCTTCGCGCTGACGGTCACCATGGAAAATCGCGACCCTGATTATTTTCGACGCTACTACCTGGCTTCGGGTTTTAGCTTTTGGACCTTGTGGATGAGCTTCACCGCGCTGGGGTTGTTTATTGGCCCTGCTATTCCTGAAAGCTGGGGTCTCGCTTTCGCAACACCAGTTCTGTTTTTGGGCCTGTTGGCGCTCTCGGTCGATCGCTGGGAGAAAGTGGTGGTTGCCGTGGTGGCCATGTTGATCACCTTTGCGCTTGCGGATATGCCCAATCGGTCGGGTATGTTGGTGGCGGCGTTTCTGGGTATTCTGCTGGGATTAATGCTCGAGCGGTTTCGACGATGACGGTGTTGTTAACAATCGCGGTGGTTGGCTTTCTTGGGTATTGCATGCGCGCCGTGTTTATTGTGTCGCTGGCCAAGCACGCCTTCCCGCCCTTGGCTCTGCGTGTGCTGGAATATGTTGCGCCCGCGGTGATGGGGGCTTTGGTGATGACTATGCTCACCGGGGCAGAGGGCACTTTGGTCATTGGCGTGCCGGAGGTAGCGGGTTTGGTGGTGGCCGCAGGGGTGGTCGTTCGCACCCGCAATGTTGGTATCGGCTTGATCTCCGCGATGGCGGTGTTCTGGATCCTGGGAAGCGTGATCAGCTGACACAATTCAGCAGAATTCTTATCGACGTCGGCATATTGCATCATCCCGGCGCCCAGCTTTCTTCTGTGCAATAGGCCTATCGGCACCCCTGTGGTGTCAGGACTTACAGGAGAACACCATGAGACCCTTTTTATCGACTAATCGCTTTTTAACCACTGCCGCACTCGTCGGGGCTATTGCCGCAGCCACTGTGCTGCCCGTCAGCGCGATGGAGACGCAGACTAAGCAGGAACTCACCGCTTTGAGTACGGTAGCGGTTGCCACCGTGGCGGCTGGTCCTGTTGGTCTGGTGGCCGGAATATTGGGTGGCAGTTGGTTGATCGGCCAGATAGAAGACGCCGATCAGTACGCCGCGACGGCGGCAGCGCTTGAGGATGTGGAGGTGGCGTTGGCCGCTCGGGAAGCGGAGCTCAAGGTCCTCGAACAGGAACTCACGGGAGCGCGGGAATCGCAACAGCGTTTTGCCCGGATGGCGCTGGATCAATTACAACTCGAAATGCTGTTCAAAACCGGGGACAGCTCCCTGACTCCCGGCGGCATCGATCGGCTTGGCCTGTTGGCCGCCTTTCTGGAGAAAAATCTCGACCTAGATATCGTCATTGCCGGGTTCTCCGATCCCCGAGGTAACAGTGCTGCGAATCTGGCGCTGTCCAAAGCGCGGGCACAGCGGGTGGCGGATCAGCTGATGTCCCGTGGCATTAAGGCGGATCGGCTTCAAGTGGAAGCCTACGGCGAAACGCAATCGACGGCGCAGGAGGGTGATCAGGATGCTTATGCGTTTGAGCGTCGGGTTCAGATCGCGCTGCAGCGGCGCGATGGTCGACAGCTTGCCCGGGTATCGATTAGCGACGACTGAACAGCACTGACAGATTGTTTGCAGGCATCTCTACGGTCGTAAGATGGTTGAAGTTGTGGTGGTCAGCCAGCTCGATCACACTTTCCAGATTTCGGACCCCCCAAGTGGGGTCCTGATTTTTTAGATGGCTATCAAAGGCGGCATTCGAGGGCGCGGTGTGTCGGCCGCCTCGCTTGAAGGGGCCGTAGAGATAGAGGACCCCTCCGGTGGCTAGGATGTGCTCAGCCCCCTGGAGCAGTCCCTCACAGCAGTGCCAAGGGGCGATGTGGATCATGTTGATGTTCACGATCGCTGTGATGGGTTGGCCTGAGCTCCGAGGCTCACTCCACCAGTAGGGCGCACTGACGTCGAGACGCTGCGGGGGGTGGAGGTTGGCCGATGGATAACGCTCCCGCCACGCGGCGATAGAGACGAGATTCTCTGGTTCGAGCTCTGTTGGCAACCATTCTCTGGGTGCGAGCGCCGGCGCGAAGTGAGCCGCGTGCTGGCCGGTGCCACTGGAAATCTCAAGAACAGCGCCCTCAGGGGGCAGATGGGTTGCTAGCACTTCGAGAATAGGCTCTCGGTTGCGTTCGGTTGCCGGTGCGTGGCGCTGGGTCATGGAGCATCACTCCCGGAGCTCGAGCTCCCTTGGGTTAACTCAGGTAGACTGCCGTGTTGCTGTTCCATCTTTCTATCCATGAGGAGTTCCATGAGCACTGACAGACAATACGACATTGTGGTTTTTGGCGCATCCGGCTATACCGGTCGGCTGGTCGCTGAATATTTGCACGAGCGCTACGGCGATGCCGCGCTGTCCTGGGCGATGGCGGGGCGATCCCTCGATAAACTTGCCGCCGTTCGTACCGAGATTGGCGTGAGCGATACTATCCCGCTAATTGCGGTAAACAGCGATGATCCCGATTCCGTGGCAGCCATGGTGACCTCGACTCGCGTGGTGATCACCACGGTCGGCCCCTATCAGCTATATGGCAACGAGTTGGTTAAGCAGTGTGCAGAGGCCGGTACGGACTACGTTGATCTCTCGGGGGAACCCGGGTGGATGCATGAGACCATTGCAGCCTACAGCGCCGCCGCTAAAGCCTCAGGCGCGCGCATTGTGCACTCCTGTGGGTTTGATTCAATCCCCTTTGATCTTGGCATTTTTCACTTACAGGAGCACGCCAAGGCGGTAACCGGCAACACCGTCAGTCGGGTAAAAGGGCGGGTTAAATCCATGAACGGGGCATTTTCTGGCGGCACTATCGCTTCGCTGCGCGCGACCATGACGGCCGCCGCGGACAACCCCAGTCTGATCGGCATTCTGATAAATCCGTTTGCACTCACCGAGGGGTTTAGTGGTCCCGAGCAGCCCGACGGTAACAAGCCGGTGTACGAAGAAGAGCTCAACAGTTGGTCAGCCCCCTTCGTGATGGCACCCATCAACACCAAAAACATTCACCGATCTAACTTTTTAATGGGACACCCTTACGGTGAGGACTTCAGCTACGACGAGATGCTCCTGACGGGTGATGGCGACAAGGGTAAGGCCGCAGCTGAGTTTGTGGCAGCGGATGACTCGTTGGCAAAGAGCCCTCTGCAACCGGGTGAAGGCCCAAGCAAAGAGGAGCGTGAGAACGGCAGCTACGAAGCCATTTTTGTCGCTCAAACGGAATCCGGCGAGCTGCTAATGACCAGCGTCACCGGTGATCGAGATCCCGGCTACGGGTCCACCTCTAAGATGTTGGCAGAGTCTGCCTTGTGTTTGCTGCAGAATCCCGAGCTGGCAAGTGGCGGCATTTGGACGCCCGCCGCGGCTATGGGGCAAGCGCTTATCGACCGCCTCGAAACCAACGCCGGCATCAGTTTTAAGGTGGAGATACCCTGATAATTACCGCGGGCATCAACCGCTTGTCGCTTTTATTGGGAAAATAATCCCAAAAAAAACTTGACGACCTCATATTTTGGGATTATTTTCCCAAAATATGAGTGACGGAACCCGAAACGCCATCTACAAAGCCACGCAAGCGGTACTGCGTGGGTTGGTGCGCCTACTGCTTCGTCATGGTGTCGACTACAGCGCTTTCAGCACTCTCGCCCGCCAGGTGTTTGCCGATACCGCCTATGAAAAGCTTGAGCGAGAGAACGGCAAGGCGACGGCATCTGCAGTCTCAGCGCTCACCGGCTTAAGCCGAAAAGAGATCAAGCGATTACGGGAAACGGAATCCAATGTGCTTGCCAATGCCGCACAGGGAAGAAATCGGGCGGTGCGAGTGTTGGCCGGCTGGACCACCGACCCGCAGTTTATGTCTGATGGACGGCCCCGCGTGCTGAGCCTTGATGCGACCAGCGGAGGATTCCAGTCATTGGTTGAATCCCATTCGGGGGATGTGACACCAATAGCCATGCTCGCGTTACTCGAGCAGGCAGGCTGCGTCGCGCGGGTAGAGGGCGGTGTGCAGCTTATGCGCAACGCTTTCCTGCCTATGAGCACCCCCGCTGAGCGCTTCAATATTTTGGGTACAGATGCATCTGAGCTGGTCGCGTCGATTGACCACAACATTCATTGCGCTGAAAGCGAGCGTGTCTTTCAACGCAAAGTAAGCGTCCAAGGGTTATCCGCGAAGGATCTCGAGGATTTCAAACAGTATTCGAATGAGCGCTCCCAAGCGCTCTTAGAAGAGTATGACAAATGGCTGTCAGAGCGCGTTTTACCGAGCGAAAAGTCCGGAGATGAAAACGGGCATTACGCGGCAGTAGGTATTTATTTTTACAGCGATAAACAAGGAGGTACGGGAGATGGACAGTAACCAATTTAAGGTTCTCCCAATGGTGGCCGCACTTGCGTTGACAGCAGTACATGCTGAGTCAGCGCCCGGCAATCGATTCGGTGCTCTAGTGAGTAATGTAGGCGGCGTACGCGTTGGTATGCCGGCGGGTAAGGTCACGTCTGGGATAAGTGGGTCGGGCTTACCCGTTGCGATGGGCACTATTGACGGTTTTGGATCGATTTTCGTTAACGGCGTAGAGTTCGATACGTCAAATGCAACCATCATCATGGATGGTGAGCTGGCTACTGAGGACGATCTGGGCGTTGGTATGGTCGTACTCGTCGAGGGCACAGTGAATCCAGATGGGGTCACAGGCATCGCCGAAACCGTTATTTTTGATGATGAAGTAGAGGGTCCGATCACCGCTATAGAGGTTAATGCGAACGGCGATGCGAAGCTCATTACCGTACTGGGTGTCTCTATCATTGTTGAACGCACAGGCACTGTGTTCGAGAACGTTACTTTTGAGACCCTCTCGGTCGGAAATGTGGTTGAAGTGTCGGGATTCCCGGAGGGTATTGCGAGTCTGAGAGCAACCCGGGTGGAAAAAAAGGCTGATTCGTATGGTGCTGGACAGGTTATAGAAATAAAGGGCTTCATCAGCGGTTTACAGGCTACGGAGTTTTTAATTGGTGCTCAGCGGGTTGATTTTGCGACTGCCGATCTCGCGGATGTTCCGGGCGGGGTTCTAAATGAAGGTGATTATGTCGAGGTCTATGGCACTCTCGAAGGGGAGCTTCTTGTCGCCTCCCGTATTGAGTCCGAGGACACAGCAGCGATAAACCCAACTCCCGGAGCAACCTTTACGGTTCAGGGTGGTATCCGGAATTTCGTTAGCATAAGTAATTTTGATGTCGCTGGTATCAACGTTGACGCGTCCGGTGCGACCCTGACACCAGCGGATCTCAACTTGGGCAATGGCGTTGCCGTCGAGGTGACGGGGGTTTGGGAGGAAGAGACATTGGTTGCCGTTACAGTGGAATCGCGTCGAGGTGACATTGAGGTCGATGCATCGGTTACTGGTCTCGATCCAGCTGCTCGCTCAATCACTATCAGCGCGTTCGGTGGTTCTGTCACGGTGATAACCGATGCCAAAACAATGTTCGATGATGATACCTCGGTGGTTACGAACTTGCAGTATGAAGACATTCGTGTGGGAGACTTCTTGGAGATTGAAGCTATCGATCTTGGAGATGGCCTCATCGCGACCCGAGTAGACCGTGACGATGCTAACGACGAAGTTATTCAGGCGCGCATCCAGGACCTTGACATAAATGTCAGCATAACTCTTCTGGGAATCACTATCCCGGTATCTGGTGCGGAGTTTGAGGACCGCGACGGTAACGACGCCAGCGCAGAGATTTTCTTCCAACAGGCTACGATTGGTGACTTGGTAAAAGTCGAAGATGAAGAACCCGCGGATGGAAGCGCTGATGAGGTCGAGTTTGAAAATCCAGGCAGGCCTGACGGTGGGTTTGACTTTGATGACGATGATTCTGACGATGACGACCTCGACGATGATGAATCTGACGACGATGAATCTGACGATGATGAATCTGACGATGATGAATCTGACGATGATGAATCTGACGACGATGAATCTGACGATGATGAATCTGACGATGATGAATCTGACGACGATGAATCCGACGACGAATCTGATGATGAGTCCGATGGTGACCCAGATACGCCGACAGGTTCCTTAGGCGGCAATTCGGGGCAGGGACTGTTGCTGTAAAGGGCAGGGTCATGCACTCTAGGTTGGCGGTTGCACTCCCCGTGCCATCACGCCAACGACAAGCAGAGGCTGGCCTCCATGATTATTCGGCTCCTTTCCGAGCGCATTTCTCTGGTGTTTATCACTGCCAGTGGGCTTTGGGTTGCGCCAGCGTCTGCTGACGTCGCTTCCGCACGGTGTGAACTAGAATCTTTCTCACCGGAGAGAGCTATTTTAGAGGAGCGCTGTGTCTTTTCGCAGCGCCAGGGCTTTGTTTCAATAGCCCTCGACAGTGGGCAAGCCTTTCATCTGTCTCCGCTGCCCGAGGCGGTCGGCACGTACTCTGATAACGACGGGAAAACCGTTTACAGGCAGTCAGGCCTGGGCGATGAAGGCTTGACCTTTCGCTGGCCCGATCAAGTAATCCGCGTGTATTGGCAACTAGAAGGCGAGTAAGCCTTGCGTGCTGCTCGACTTTTTTACTTCGTATCGCTGGGTTTGCTGAGTTGGACGTTGGCGTGTACTACCGTCAGGGCCGGCGAGGGCGCGCAGACGCAAGCGTCAACAACCTCGCCACTTTTCAATCGACAGGCAGCCGACCTTTCGACCGACTGCGACCGCGACGCGTGGGTCGACGGATTCGTGAATGAGCAGCCAATACCTGACACTTTTTCTGTGCTGAGTTGGAATATCGAAAAAGGTGCTGATGCCGGCTGGATTGCTGATTTGGCGCAGATAGCTGCTGCGGAGCACGTGCTGCTAATCCAGGAAGCGGTGTTGGATCCTAATACCGGAGCACTCCCTCTGTCTCGTGACTTTACGAGCTGGCAGTATTTCGCGGCAGGATATCGGCAGGGGAGTACCCAGACCGGCGTGCTAACGGCTAGCCCCTGGGTGGCAAGTCATCACTGTGCGTTAACCGCCTGGGAACCCTGGTTGGGAACGCCGAAAGCCACCAGCGTAACGCGTTATGCCTTTTATAGGGGTCGGGCGACAGGTGAGAGTCCTAGGGTGGGGACGTCGGGCGAAATGCTAAACCCGCTAATGGTCGTCAACGTCCATGCTGTCAATTTTGCCGTGGGTCTTGAGGCCTATATTGAGCAGTTTGCGGCGATTGGCGAAGTGATCATGACGCATGAGGGGCCCCTCATTCTAGCGGGGGACTTCAATACCTGGAGTGAAGATAGGCAGGATTGGCTTACTGGATTTATGGCGCGGCATCAGCTTGAGGCGGTGACCTTTTCTCCCGACAATCGCACCACGGTGTTTTCGCGCCCAATTGACCATATGTACACGCGAGGACTGGCGGTGATCGATGCCAGTGTTGTTACCGTGGACTCCTCGGATCACAACCCGCTTCTGATGACAGTGCGGTGGCGCGATGACTGAGTGCCGGTTGTTTCTCGGGCCTGTGTTCCTGTTGTGGGTTGTCGCGGCCTGGAGTGTTGGTGCTCTGGCGGTTGAGCCTCAGGTTGACGCTGAAATCCGGCAACTTTTGGATAGGGTTGGCGAGAGTGGCTGTGATTTTGAGCGCAACGGGACACGCCACAACTCACGGGACGCCGCCAGCCACTTGACGCTCAAGTATGACCGGGGGGCGCGTTATGTGGAGACAGCCGAGGATTTTATCGATCGCTTGGCCTCCGAGTCGTCGTGGAGCGGGAAGCCCTACTGGGTGATCTGTGACGATGAACGAGCTGTCAGCGGTGAGTGGTTGCATAAACTCTTGGTCGATATGCGTACGCTGTAGTCTCGTTTGGCAGACGGGTCCGTGGGGCCCCCGCGGGAATTGATTTCTCGCATACGAAGTCTGGCTGTTTTGGTCATAAAAAGGTCGCTGTTAGCGGCTTTTTTTTCTTCCCTTTTTTTATATTACGCCATATCTTTTCGCTCCTGCGGTCCGCCCAGCAGCAGCCTGTCAGGCGACCCGGCGTAGAGGTCCCACAACAACATAACGAGTAGAGGCCACCGCCATGACATCCCAGACCCCCCCAGCGATTACGATCGGACCCCGAGTGCGTCAGTCCCCTTTTTACGACGCGACCCGCGCCGCGGGCGCGACGGCCTTCACGGTCTACAACCACATGTATATGCCGACGAGTTACGGCGATACCGAAGCGGAGTATTGGGCCCTCGTTCAGGGCGTCACACTTTGGGATGTCTCGGCGGAGCGGCAAATCGAAATCAGCGGTCCAGACGCTGAGGCATTCATACAGCTACTGACTCCAAGAGATATCGCGTCCTGCCCGGTGGGTCGCGGCCGCTATGTGGTCTTTCTGGATGATGACGCCGGCATCGTAAATGACGCCGTCTTGCTGCGCTTGGCGCCCGATAAATTTTGGCTATCCCCCGGCGATGGTGACGTGTTGCTCTGGGCCAAGGCGGTGGCTACGCAGGTGGATATGGATGTGCAGGTGCACGAACCCGATGTTTCGCCGCTTCAGCTTCAGGGTCCTCTGGCAGGGAAGGTCGCGCAAAAACTGTTCGGCGATATTGCAATAGAGATGGGCTATTACCACTTTCACGAGCTGGAAATAGCTGGCATCCCCGTGGTGTTGAGTCGAACCGGTTGGAGTGGCGAGTTTGGCTACGAAATATTTCTAAGAGATGGCAGCCGTGGTACCGAGTTGTGGGACCTGTGCATGGCGGCGGGGGCTGAGTTTGATATCAAGCCAGCCTGTCCGTCTCTGGTTCGTAGCGTGGAAGGGGCTTTGTTGTCGTACTACTCCGATATCGCGCCCACGGATAACCCCTTCACCATTGGCATGGCGCATTTGCTCGACATTGACAAGCCTCACCCCTACATCGGGAAAGCAGCGCTTCAGGAGATCGCTGCGACGGGCCCCACCCGTCGGCTGGTTGGCGCAAATTTTGAGGGCGACCGCGTCGCGGGAAATCCTAAGTTTTGGGATATACAGGTGAATGGGGAAAAAGTCGGGCATATCACCCGATGCTGCTACTCCCCGCGCTTGGGGCACAACATTGCGCTGGTCAATTTGCCGGTGGCGCTTGCTGAGCCCGGAACAAAAATCTCGCTGGATATTGCG
>CALSMP010000002.1 GCA_943787485.1 uncultured Luminiphilus sp.
ACCTCAATCAGTTTTAGCTGACCCGACTCAAGCTCAGAGAATTCGAGCAGATCGTTAATCACCAATAGCAGTGAGTTAGCAGAATCTTCTACGGTATTGAAGTAACGCCTTTGCTGATCATCCAAAGTGGTTTTGCTGAGCAAAGAAGTCATCCCCAGAATGCCATTCATAGGCGTTCGTATTTCATGGGACATGTTGGCCATAAAAGCGCTTTTTGACCGCGCAGCAGCCTGCGCAGAATCCCGGGCCGTCTCCAGCTCAGTGATAGCCTGCCGTAGTCGCTCCTCTCGATCCTGGATAGTGGCTAACATGGAATTAAAGGCCCGCCCAAGCCGGTTTACGTCTTCGATCACATCCTCATTGAAGCGCTGACTATAGTCTTCCCTTGAGGAAACAGATGTCATGAGGGTAGAGAGTCGAAAAATCGGCCGCGTGATTTGAGCGTAAAATTTACGCGCTAATAGATAGGCGACTACCGTCCCTATCAGCCAACACGCCAGTCCAAGCGAGGCCCACAGAAACGAAAATCGGTAAGCTGGCCAGACGTCCACCCAAAGCGTCACCTCACCAAGCACCTCGGTATCGAGCAAGACATCTTCACTCAACGGTAACGCGAAGCGCTCAAACCGCGGGGGCCGTACCACGTGCTCTACAAATACGCCTCGCTCACTCGTGGTGACTGCACCCCTCAAAATATTCTCCGATGTCGAGAGCGTTTGCAGGAAGCTCTCGGCAGTCTTGGGGTCCTCAAAGGCCAAAGCAGCCGTCAGATTATCTGCCGTCATGCGAGCCAATGTCCGCCCCTGATCGACGGCCGCATCGTAGTAATTGCGGCTAGTCAGCGCTAAGACGACAAGCAGTACGACGCCCAGAACACCGGCCGTAACCCAGGCTACGATGGCGGCACTCTGCCGAAGTATTGTTTTAGTTTTCATGGCGCGCTGAGTCTTCTGGACTTATTACTGTTGCCAGTGCCAAAAGGCGGCTACTTAACTGAATACTGGCGGCAGCAGTAGCTCCGGTATTGACCGTTAAGGCCACTCTATTTTGCGTTCTAGTGAGCTCAACCATACCGCCGTTATACGCAAAATCTGGCATGTCACTCACCGTCAATACATTCATGTTAGTAGCGTTCTCGGTAGGCAGGCTTTCAGAGCCGCCGGCTAAAAACAGCAGGTTGCACTGAGCAATCCCTTCAGCGCTTTTTATCGACCGAATAGACAAGGGCTTGTCGCTTCTTGAAGCCACCAACCGATGTAGCGCCGATCCGGTTTCGCTTTCACCGACCACACAGATAACTGATGTCGTGGGTTGTAGATCGCTTTGAATAAAATCTAACAGCCGAACAATAAATACCGCCTTTAAGTCCGATTCTGCGACCCCAAGCGGACGTGCCGTAGACTGTGCAAGGGCCAGCACGGGCCATGAGGTCAAAAGCGAGAATAAGAAAGCACGCAAGAGCATCGCTATTGTCGGCCCATACGAAAGATCGGGGGTGATACGGGCTGGGTGGATCGGTGGGGGGTGATGTCAATACCCCCACGTCGCTGATAGTAACCGGTCACCGTGAGCGAATGAGGGGCCAAGTCTTCAACCAATCGACCAAAAATGGCCTCAATGCATTGCTCATGAAAATCCTGATGCTCCCGAAAAGAGTCGATGTAGGCGAGCAGACCTTGTCTATTAATTCGTCGGCCCTGATGGTGAATCACGACAGTTGCCCAGTCCGGCTGGGCGGTTACCGGGCACAGTGAACGCAAGCGATGGCTCACCAACGACACTCTCTCCTGGGCGCCTTCATCTTCTGCCAAAGTGTCAAGCACGACCGAGGGCGCATCGACTGCCACCTGCTCGTCCAGCAGCTCTGCCATCGGCTCTTTGGTAATGAGGCCGATTTCAGTGGGCCCATAAAGCTGTAATTCGGGACGCACACCACAAATTGGATAGAGATCGTTTTGAATACACGCCACGGCTTCGAGGTCAGAGCTAAAAGACTCAAAATTGAGGGAATTCAAATAAAGTTTTAGCGACTTTGATTCCACTGTTGCTGGAGAGTCCGCGGGTATGGCTAACACGCCTATATGCTGGCTGGGGCGGAAAACTCCGCCTTGGTGCCCAATCAACCACGACAGCTCATAAAGGTGCCAAACATCGACCCCAAACCGCCTGCCAACAGAGGTGGGCTGACGGCGAATCGCCTCCAGCACCTCTGGGGCATATCGAGTGGGTGCTGCTACTTGTTGACCAAGCACCTCCGCCATCGCTGATTAACTCCTCAGTCGTTTGCCGCTATTGAGCAAATACAAAGAATACAGGTAAGCGCAAATCACAAAAACAACAATCATGGTAAAAGCCACAGTTATATTGACGTCGCTGACGCCAAGCATGCCGTACCGGAACGCGTTAACCACATAGACCAAGGGATTGGCACGAGAGACCATCGCCCAAAAATCTGGCAGCAAGTCCAGTGAGTAGAAAACCCCTCCCAAATAGATTAAGGGCGTAAGGACAAAGGTCGGAACGATACTAATATCGTCAAATGTGTTGGCAAAAACACCGTTAATAAAACCAAACAGCGCGAATAAAACCGACGTCAACACAACCACGGCGACAACAATAGTGGCGTTATTGATAGAGAGTTTGGTGAAAAATAAAGAAACCGCCGTCACGATAATCGCCACCAGCACTCCACGGGTGACACCACCGATAATGTAGCCCCATAGAATCACGTAACTTGGCACTGGTGATACCAAGAGCTCTTCAACGCTATGGTTAAACTTAGCGCCGAAAAATGACGAAGCAACGTTAGCGTAGGAGTTTGTCACGATAGCCATCATGATGAGGCCTGGAACAACAAACTCCATGTAACTGTACCCGCCCATCTCACCGATTCGGGAGCCAATTAGGCTGCCGAATATTACATAATACAAAGACATAGTGATCGCGCTTGGTAGCAGGGTTTGTGACCAAATTCGCAAATAACGGCGAATTTCTTTCCGTACAATGGTAAGTAAGGCGATATATTGTTCGAACAGCGTCATGCGGATTGCTCCAGCAAGTTAACAAACATTTGCTCC
This sequence comes from uncultured Luminiphilus sp., assembly GCA_943787485.1. Taxonomy (GTDB): domain Bacteria; phylum Pseudomonadota; class Gammaproteobacteria; order Pseudomonadales; family Halieaceae; genus Luminiphilus. The sequence continues at coordinate 3,078 of CALSMP010000002.1, forward strand.
AGCCTATTGGCCTCATTACGCATACTGACCACTGATATCTGTTTATCGCCGAGGGTGCGGAACACCGCAGTGAGGTCCTGACCCTTGTTAATCACAACCTCCAAACAATGATCGTCAAGACGCTTTAACTCAAAGCCATTCACCGCAATTTCGGCTGGCAGCGTATCCGCACAATCCAACAAAAACACTTCTTTGTTCAGATCACGAAGCAGCTCTCTGATGGAGCGATTTGTAACGATCTTCCCATGGTTGATAATGGCAATATTTCGGCACAACGCCTCGGCATCCTCAAGATAATGGGTGGTTAAGATAATAGTGGTTCCCGCCGCATTTATTTCCTTTAGAAATTCATACATCGCACGCCGCATTTCAATATCCACCCCCGCCGTAGGCTCATCAAGAATGAGGAGTTTGGGTGCGTGAATCAGTGCTCTGGCGATCATAAGACGACGCTTCATACCGCCCGAAAGGTTACGTGCAGACTCGTGCCGTTTATCAGCCAGCCCCAACCGATTCAGGTAATGCTCGGTACGCTCTTTGGCGACACCGTAGGGAATACCGTAATAGCCGGCCTGATTAGTCAGTATGTCTTCTACCTTTTCAAAGACATTGAAGTTGAATTCTTGAGGAACGATGCCGAGAAACTTTTTTGCCCCCGGGTAATCGATATCTATATCGACACCATGCACGATCACCTTACCCCCGCTCTTAGTGACCAGCGAGGAGATAATGCCAATGGTGGTCGACTTGCCTGCGCCATTTGGCCCCAGGAGGGCAAAAAAATCACCTTGGGCGACTTCTAGGTCGATACCATCCAGTGCAACAAAACCGTTCTGATAGGTCTTACGCAGTCCTTGTATTTTCAGGGCCGGAGTCATAGGGGTTCCATTGATTGATTTGAGGTTACAGCCGGGCGGGCGTAGTGTAACTAATGCAAGCCGATCAAGCGATGGCGCGGGTTGACGTAGCATCTCACCCCCACTAAGATGCGCGTCCTCTGGTGTCAGAGACGTTGCGTCCCCTTCGTCTAGTGGCCTAGGACACCGCCCTTTCACGGCGGGAACAGGGGTTCGAACCCCCTAGGGGACGCCATTTAAGCGGGTGTAGCTCAGTTGGTAGAGCGCGACCTTGCCAAGGTCGAGGTCACGAGTTCGAACCTCGTTACCCGCTCCAATATCCATATTTTTCAATATGTTATCCCAGCTTTGTGAGCCGGTCGTTAACCCCTTTCGTGCTTTTGCGCGCCTCTGCGCTGCGCAGAGACCCACCTTGGTGGTTCGGTGCAGCAGCCACCACTCAGGATGACGCCGCGCTACCCGTCGACAGCCCTCTTGGCAACGGGTAGCCTGCCCCGGCAGAAGTGAATAAATAGGCTCGAGCAGGAGCACCCCAATGGCAAATCGAATTGGCTGGGACGTAATTATCCATAGCGGAGCGGGTTTGGTCGCGCTCGTGGCGGGCGGCTTGATGGGTGCCTCAGATGTCGCCCGCGGGCTCTTCAGTGTGCTTATGGCGGTTTCAGCTATTAGCGCAATCTTGATATCGTGGCGGCACGCCGCATGGGTCACCGGCCACTGGCTCGCAATGCTGCCGGTGATCGGCATAGGGATTGGTTTTTCTCTTGCAGATTGGGGTTACGACTTCGCCTATGCCACCCTCTGGATAGCCTTTCTTCACTTCCTTTACCGCGGCTGGCAGAGTCAACGGGCGCAACCTTGATCTGCCGCGGGAAGACGGCCTTGGGATGCTAGTCTGCATCTGACTCTAGGCGAACAGACAAGCTGTTCACGCAATAGCGCAGACCGGTATCCGTGGGGCCATCCGGGAACACATGACCCAAGTGGCCGCCACAACTTTTGCAGAGGATCTCAGTTCTAATCATCCCATGGCTGGTATCGCGTGCCTCCGCAACCGCTTCTTGACTCAACGCCCTATCAAAACTGGGCCACCCACAGCCGCTATCGAATTTACTTTCGGCGGTAAACAAAGCCTCACCACAGCCGCGGCAGTGATAGGTACCGTCGTCAAACACATCCCAATACTCACCGGTAAAGGCCCGCTCGGTACCCTTGTTACGCAACACGGCATACTCGTCGTCGGTCAGCTTTTCACGCCAAAAGGCATCGCCGTGATCTGAGCCGACTTCATCCCCATCTTTACTATCAACCATTACTCTGTTCCCTCCACTTTTCCAAATGCGCCCTTACTGGACTCTCTCGTTATCGAATTCAAAGCCCAACGCCGCGGCCGCTCTTTTCATCGAAGCATCTACGCGGTGTCTGTAACGCAACCGACTTCCCGCCAACTCTCCTCTTAAGACATAAGTTCGCCGGAGCCGTTCGAAGTCCTCGCTAGAAATATTGGGCGACGCCACAGCGCGCAGAGCCGCATCATCCACAGCTGGATTGTAATGTTCGATTAAAACACCCTTCAACCAGTCCGCAATGTCAATTGCCCAACCACAGTCGGGGTTGTCGGCGACCTGCGTGATTCTTGGCATGCTCTTTCCCCCGACAAGAAGCGCTATGACATCATCTGTGGCGCGCTTTTTTGCCGTCAGGCTATAGCCCGCAATATGCGGCGTCGCCAAGGCGACCACCTCAAGCTGTCTTGCCTCAATGTCGGGCTCCCCAGGCCAAGTATCCATCACAAGCTGGACGCCTCGATCCGCGAGGGTCTGTAGCGCCGGCGGATTAATCAGGCCACCGCGGCCCGCGTTGATCAGCAGTTGGCCTGGCTGCATGCAGACGGCACAGGGCTCATCAATCAAGTCCACGCTGGGCCACGGCGAGCGCTCATGCAGGGCTGCATGAAGTGACACAATGGGGGCCGCCAGCACCTGCTCGAAAGAGTCTCCCCGCCAGGAAGCTGGGACATCGACCCAGGGATCCCAGACGCGGGGGCTACCGCCCAAAGCGTGCACCACGCTGGCCAGCAGTCCACCTACATGCCCAAACCCCACAATGCCGATAGGCTCTCCGGAAAGCAGGGTTGGTAGAAAATTCATATGCGCCAAAGCGGAGAGCACGTACTCAACCACTGCACGAGCATTGGCGCCCGGGGCGCTGGCCCACCGAATATTTTTCGCGTGCAAAAAGCCAAGATCAAGGTGATCGGTGCCCGCAGTTGCGGTCCCCACCCACGACACCGGAGAGTTTTCTAGCAGCTCACTATCGACCCGCGTAATCGACCTCACGAGCAACATGTCAGCGTCGGCCACATGACGAGGCTCAATGGCGTCACCGGGAAGCAATGTCAGGCTGTCCGCTATGCGCCGCAAAGAGGGTGTAACCTGGATGAGATCATCCGCGACGATACGGTATCCCACGGAACTAAGAGGCCTGTAGCTCGACGCAGTGATCTGCTGGGTGTTGCGGCACCTGTGATGCCGCGTATCGTTTCAGCGCCTGATGAAACAGTTGAGCACGTAGCGGCAGCCCTTGAGCCATCAAGCGCCTCTTCGCAGCGTCTACCTCGCCTGCAAATAGGTCCACCCTATCTTGGGTAATTGCGATACTCAGGTTATCCAAACTCACCCGAAACTGGAGCCCTACTGCCTCACAGAAAATGGCTTCCAGAGCTTGTGGTTTTACCTCAACTCGGAAAAAAGCCGCTTGCTGCAGCTCACATCGATCATCTGGGGTGTACCAATACCCGTAGTCTTCAACTTCGCGGCGCGCGCTCCCCGCCAGACACCAGTGTGCAACCTCATGCAAGGCACTTCGGCAAAAGTCATACCGGAACCCTATCCTTGCGGGATCACTTCCCGACGGTTGATAGAAAGGCTCCTCCAGCCCCCCACAGAGCAGCGTATTTTCTTCCGCCCCAAAGAGCCCGTTGAATATGGTGATGATGTCATGGCTACGCAATGTCATGTCCGGCCCGCGTTTTCTTGCAAAGCATCAACTGCTCTTACGAATAAGGAAACGGTACTGCCCTTCCACCCTCTCGGACTCGATCAGTTCATGACCCAAGAACTGACAGAATTTTGCCACGTCCCGTTCGGTAGAAGGATCGGTTGCGAGCAGACGCACATAGCTGCCCGCGCCCACTTGGCGCATCTCGGCGTGCAGCAGCATCATGGGCTCTGGGCAGCGCAACCCAATCGCGTCGACGCAGGCAACATCCAGATTCTCTTCCGTACTAGCCATGACTCGTTACGCCAAAGCGACCTCGCAGACTCACCTGGGAGCCTCCTGGACAAAAGCGCCAGCGTGCTGTCGGCCTTTCAGCGCTTATTCCTCGGGCTTACGAAATTTGAGGGTCATACGATCGCTCTCTCCAATCGCCAGATACTTCTCTCGATCTGTATCACCCTGACTGAGGCTGGGCGGCAGGGTCCACACGCCCCCCGGATAATCCTTGGTATCTTTTGGGTTAGCATTGATTTCACTCGCCGCCTCCAAACTAAAACCCGCCAATTCGGCGAATTCGACGACCTGTGACTCGGAGACATAAGCGGTTTTTTTCATTGTCTCGACATCGCTACCGGCAACGCCACGATGCTGAACAATGCCAAAGACACCTCCGGGCTTCAAAGCATCATAGATCGAGGCGAAAAACATCTCGACCTGATTCATCCGCATCCAAGAGTGCACATTGCGAAAAGCCAGTGCCATATCAACCGATTCGGGTGGGACCGGCGCCATCTCGGTCGGTGGCTGAAGGAAGCCGACGACAACGCCACTATAGGTGTCGTTATTGGCACCAAGTTTTGCCAAGAAACCCCCAAGAGAGCGACGGGCGTACGCACCTCCATTAGGCGAGTAATGGGCCGCAATCAACTTGCCATTGTCGCGTAACAGCGGCGCGAGTACCTCGGTATACCAGCCGCCACCGGGAGACACCTCGAGCACTGTCATTCCAGGCTCCAACCCAAAGAATTCTAGGGTCTCGCGGGGGTGCCTAGCCTCATTGCGTGCAGCGTTACCCTCAGCGCGATGCTTGCCATTTAGCGCTGTGTCCCAGTCCAGCTCAGCGTTAACCAAGGGCGCCAACATCAGTCCTGTCAGCACCATGAGAATTTTAGTCCGAAACATACCCCTACTCCCTCTATGAACTATCGCCTGCAATACCGCGTACTATAGCCGTTTTTAGCGGTTTTAAGCGAAGGAACTATGCCTCAACATTTCATTGTGTCTTTTATCGGCAACGACCGTACCGGCCTGGTAGAACAGGTCGCTGAGTGTATCCGACGTCATGAGGGCAATTGGTTACAAAGCCAGCTCAGCTATTTGGAGGGGAAATTCGCCGGCCTTATCCTGATCGCTCTGCCGCCAGAACACGCACAGAGGCTCGAGACCGACCTGACCCAGCTTCCCAGCGGCAAGGCTTCTGTGCGAGTATCCCCCGTCTCGGGCGCAGAGACAACGACTTCTGCCAGCCATCGGCTAGATGTTCTGGGTCCCGACAGAGCGGGAATTATTAAAGAGGTTTCTCATGCACTTTCAGAGGCAAATATCAATATTGTCGCCATGGAGACTCGCGTTGAGAATGCGCCTTTCACCGGAGAACCCATGTTCAAAGCTCAGCTCGAGGTAAATGTTCCTGTCAACGTCGATGTCGGCATCCTCCACGCAAGGCTCGAGGAGATTGCCGAGGCCATGACCCTTGAAATCGACCTGCACTAAGCTCTGCTCGGGCGCAGATTACCGACCCCGCTGCCTTGACCGGCGCAGACGGTGTAAAAGCCATCCTCCCATGCCGGCGAGAGCGATCACCGCGCCGATGGCCACCAGAGCCTGAAATAATAGCCACGCTAAATTTTGGGGTGGCACGCCCACGATATCCACAGCGCCCCAGAGCAAGGCAATAACCGCGCCAAGTCCAAGCACAAGGGTTCGCCACTTGTTGCGCGAGGCGCGGTTCCACCCCATAGAGACATCCCCTCTAAAGACGTTAACGGTCGGTCAGGAAGCGAGCGGTGATCCGGGAATCTGGGGCGTTCTGAACTGAACGTCACCGTTCTGTCCCCGCTGCCGCAGAGCGTGGTCCATAAGGACCAATGCCATCATCGCTTCGGCGATGGGCACAGCACGAATACCAACGCAGGGATCGTGCCGGCCGGTGGTCACCACTTCCGCATCATTGCCATCGATGTCGATGCTTTTACCCGGCAACCGAATACTGGAAGTTGGTTTGAGGGCAAGGCTTGCTCTAATCGCCTGACCCGAGGAGATACCACCTAAAATGCCGCCCGCCTCATTGCTTAGAAAGCCCGCCGGTGTAATCTCGTCACGATGCTCTGATCCCTTCTGCTCGACAACACGAAAACCCGCACCAATTTCAACACCTTTGACCGCGTTGATACTCATTAGGGCGCCGGCAATATCGGCATCAAGACGATCAAAAACTGGCTCTCCTAATCCCGGCGGCACTCCTTCGGCTACTACCTCAAGGCGGGCACCAATGGAGTCGCCCTCTTTGCTCAAGGCCTGCATGTAGGTTTCCAGCTGGGGAACTAATATGGCGTCGCCGCAAAAAAAAGGGTTCTGTTCCACGAGAGACCAATCGTGACTGGCCGCTTTCAGGGGGCCGAGCTGGGAGAGATATCCGCGTACCGTGACATTGTACTTTTCCGCCAACCATTTTTTCGCTATGGCACCTGCAGCGACCCGCATAGCGGTCTCGCGCGCAGAGGATCGACCACCACCTCGATAGTCGCGCAGCCCGTACTTCTGCTGATAGGTATAGTCTGCATGCGCCGGGCGAAACTGATCTTTAATTTTACTGTAGTCTTTAGAGCGCTGATCGGTATTTCTAATAAGCAGCCCGATCGGCGTTCCCGTTGTCACACCCTCAAATACGCCCGAGAGTATTTCCACATCATCGCCCTCACGCCGCTGTGTCGTATATCGGCTCTGGCCTGGCTTTCTGCGATCGAGATCGCGCTGCAAGTCGGCGGATGACAGCGCCATGCCCGGCGGGCAACCATCTACAATAGCGCCTAGTGCCGCCCCATGGCTTTCACCAAAGGTGGTTACGCAAAATAATTTTCCAACGCTATTGCCCGACATGATGCGGCCTCCCCCGCCAAGTATACCCGCGTCTACTCACTTCCAGCGCCATAACGTAAATACTGCAACTCTTGCTGTGCGATGACACAAACTCCATGCCCACCCCACTCGAGGTCCAGCCACTCAAAGGCAAAATGAGGAAATGCTTCTTCAAGGGCCGTCCAACTGTTTCCAACCTCGAGAAATAAATGCCCCTCCTCGTCAAGACAATCCGCGGCTTCCGCGAGCAACCGATAAACCAACAACAAACCATCGACGCCGGCCGCCAACGCCCGATTGGGTTCATGGCCAAATTCGGGCGGCAATGCTTGCATATCTTCCCCATCAACATATGGAGGATTTGCCAGAATAACGTCAATGCTGCGAGGCGCTATCCCTGACAACAAATCAGCACGCAGCAAACGTGCATTGGGGGGCGCATGCATCAGGAGATTTTCTCTGGCGAGGTTCAGTGCGTCGACATCAATATCCGATAGCGTAATCACCGCATCAGGCCGATTGAGTGCCGCAAGTATTCCAAGACTACCACCCCCACAGCACAGATCGACAATGTGACGAGGCGTCCGAGTGCACCACGGTTGATAATCCGCCGCGATGACCTCCATGAGCGGAGACCGGGGCACCAGCGCCCTGCTGTCGCAAACAAACTCCAACGGGCCAAGCCATGCCTTGCCAATTATGTAGGCGGTGGGCAACCGATGTATGGCTCGCTGCTGAACAAAATCAGCCAGCCGCTCAAGTGCCGTCGTTTCAAGCACAGCGCCAAGAACTGATTTATCAGTCGTCGCAGACATCCGAGCGGCGGCAAGTACAAGGGCGACAGCCTCATCGTGTACCGAATCGTAACCATGGCCACAATAAATCGGAACGGCGGCTAGCGTGGCTTTGGTGGTATCAATAGCCTCTTGGAAGGTTGTCATCGAGAAATACCAGCCTAGGTCGAGGGTGCCATGCTACCATTCCGTCCTCTTGGCGGGAGACGCACAGTGGAAAAGTATTGGCAAAAAATACTCGAGCATGTAGGGGAGGATACCTCGCGGCCCGGGTTGTTAGACACGCCGAAAAGAGCGGCCACAGCGTTCTCCTTTCTGACCAGGGGCTACAAGCAAGATCTGGCTACGGTTGTCAATGACGCCCTGTTTCCCTCGGATTCCAGCGAGATGGTGCTGGTTCAGGATATCGAGATGTACTCGCTGTGCGAACATCACATCCTCCCGTTTATCGGCCGCTGTCATGTTGCCTACATCCCTCAGGGAAAAGTGCTTGGCCTATCAAAGGTCGCTCGCATCGTCGACATGTTTGCCCGCCGACTTCAAATTCAGGAACAGCTAACCGTTCAAATTGCCGAGAGCATTCTAGACGTCACAGGAGCGCTTGGCGTAGGCGTCATTATTGAAGCCGAGCACATGTGCATGATGATGCGCGGTGTGGAAAAGCAAAACTCCTCGACCAAAACCTCCGCTATGCTTGGGTCTTTTAGATCCGACGCCCGCACCCGGGATGAGTTTCTCGCCCTGCTGCAGATGCGATCAAATCGCTGAACCAAAACCCGCTGTTACGTGGCTATAAACGTCGCTATTGCGTCGGCCAAAGCGGGCGCCGTCGTCTCACTCATATGAAGATGATGGCCGCCGTTAAACTCAAGCTGCTTGAATTTTTTAAAGTGACGGCTCGCTTCCTCCAGCATTTTTTCCGGCACTCCTGCTCGGGAAAACAAACCGTCTCGGGCTCTGACCGCCAGTACAGGCGCCGTAACGCTGGCGTATATTTCGTCACGTTGCTGCGCGCTCAACCAAAGCGCAGAGGCACCATGAAGCCGAGGATCGGTGCGCAAACGAAAACCGGCGTCTACAGTCTCTAAGGCCCTAGGTGCCAGCTTATAGGCGCTGTCATCCTCGAACCCAAATGCGCGCCTGCGTTCCACGAACTCTTCAACCGACTGAAAGATACGGGGCGCTCTAGTCATATATTTTTGTCGATCGGCGACAAATCTCGTCAACTGATCAGATGTATTGTTGTCATCATTGAAGGCGTTAATGAGCCCATCAATCAAGATCAGGTGGCTGCAGGCGGACCCCAAAATGCCAGCAAGTATCGTGGCGATAGCCGCTCCCCGACTGTGGCCCAAAACCACGACCGATTGGTCGCCTAGCGAGCGCGTTAATGCCGCGAGTTGAGGCACGTCATCCCATATGTTGTAGGTGGCATCGGGTGAGCGCCAGTCGCTGAGACCGTGCCCCGACAAATCCAGCGCTATAACCCGAAAGGGCGCTAGGCGCGGTCCAAGCTCTGCAAAGGAAAGTGCATTATCGAGCCAGCCGTGAATAGCGATAATCGTAGATGGCCCCTTTCGGCGCCACTCTATGCCAGCGTAGGTGAGCCCATCTAGGGGAAACGCGACAGGCGCGCCCGAGCCGCATTCTTGTACTGTGGATTCAGATTTCATGGTCCATGGTAGCAGCAGTTATAAAAATCTGGGGACCCGTCGTCAGGGAGCAGGCTGTCCCCGTAGCAATGACGCCCCACCCCTGGAGCCAGTAACAAGGGCCAATACCGCGTGCCCTCCCGGCTGTAGTGGCGGAAGAGCACGGTCGTCGAGCAAGCGCCAGATAAGCGACGATACGAAGGGTTGGTGCCCAACAAGTAGAACATGCTCATCCTGAGACTGCTCTAGCCAGCTTCCTAGCTCCTGAACCGTCGCTGCGTCCGGTGCCAATGTTGGAAGCGGATAGGTGGGAACCCCTAGCGCCTCACCAAGAATGTCAGCGGTTTGTCGGGTTCTTACCAAGGGACTGTGATAGATACGCTGAGGCAACACCAGATCACTGGACTCAAGAAATGCAGAAAAGCCCTCAGAAGCAACAGCGAGCTCACTTCTGCCCCGCTCCGTTAGATGACGCTGCTCATCCGGCACCGTCTGAGCGGCCTCACCATGGCGCCAGATCGTTACTATCATTGACTTAAATCGAGTAGTAGACGATTGAGTCTGCTGACGTATGTCGCGGGATCCTCCAGTGGCGAGCCCTCTGCCAAAGTCGCCTGATCAAAAATGATTTTACTGAGATCCGCAAAACGCTCCTCATCCTGCTCATTATCTAGTCTGACGAGCAGTGGGTGGGCCGTGTTGAGTTCTAAAATGGGCTTGCTGTCGGGAACATCCTGCCCAGCCGCCTCAAGAATGCGGCGCATCTGAGCACCCATTTCGTGTTCGCCTACCACCAGACAGGCCGGGGAGTCTGTGAGGCGCAGCGTGGGCCGAATCTCTGCCACCTCTCCAGCAAGAGCCACCCCCATCCGTTCAATCAGACCCTCGCTGTCTTTTTTGGCCGACTCTAAGGCTGCTTTATCCTCTTCGTTATCCGCTTCGAGTTCTAGATTTCCACGCGCCACGTCTTTGAGAGGTTTACCGTCAAATTCCATCAGGTGACTCATTAGCCACTCATCGATGCGATCCGAAAGCAACAACACCTCTATCCCCTTCTTACGGAACACCTCTAGATGGGGACTGTTCTTGGCGGTAGCGTGATTTTCTGCGACGACATACCAGATAGCATCCTGACTATCGGCCATGCGCTCAACATAATCGTTCAGACCAATCGATCGTTCGGCGTTGTCGTCATGGGTGGTCGAAAAGCGCAACAGCTTGGCAATTTTTTCGCGATTCGCATAGTCTTCAGCGGGACCTTCTTTAAGAACTTCACCAAAGGTGTCCCAAAACTGCTGATACTTTTCTGATTCAGCGCTAGCCATTTTCTGCAGCATGTCCAGCACGCGCTTGGTCAACGCGGACTTGATCGACTCCACACTTGGGTTTTGCTGCAGGATCTCGCGGGATACGTTGAGCGGCAGGTCATTGGAATCAAGCACGCCCTTTACGAATCGGAGGTAGAGGGGCAAGAACTGCTCGGCGTCATCCATGATAAACGTGCGCTGCACGTACAGCTTTAGACCACGAGCCCCTTCTCGATTCCAGAGATCGAACGGAGCCTTTGCCGGAAGGTAGAGCAGCGAGGTGTACTCCAGCTTGCCTTCCACGCGGTTGTGACTCCAAGAAACCGGATCCTCAGCGTCGTGGGAAATGTGCTGATAAAACGCTTTGTACTCGTCATCCGACACCTCTGAACGACTCCTCGTCCACAGTGCCTTTGCTTCATTAATCGCCTCCCACTCAGGAGCATCGGATGCTTCAGCCTGTTCCCCGCCCTCCTCAGCTTCATCCGAGACTGAAGGCATGGCCTTGGGCATAAGAACCGGCACTGAAATATGATCAGAATATTTCTTGATCACACTTCGTATGCGCCAATCGTTGGCGAATTCCTCGGCGTCCTCTTTTAGGTGGAGAATGATGGTCGTTCCCGCTTCCGTCCGCTCACCGCTCTCAATCGTGAAGTCGGCTTCACCTGAGGATTCCCAGCGGGTTGCTTGATCCTCGGCTACACCGGCCTTGCGCGTGATTACAACAACGGAATCGGCCACAATAAAAGACGAATAAAAGCCGACGCCAAATTGCCCGATGAGCTGGCTGTCTTTCTTCTGGTCACCACTTAACTGCTCCATAAACGCCGCCGTTCCTGACTTCGCGATGGTTCCCAGATTCTCTATTACCTCCTCGCGGGTCATACCGATCCCATTGTCTTCAATGGTGACTGTCTTTGCGTCACCGTCAACAGACACCCGAATACAATACTCGCCACCCTCCGCCACAAGGCTCGGGTCCTGTACGGCGGCAAAGCGATGCTTGTCGATGGCATCCGATGCATTGGATACCAGCTCGCGCAAAAAGATCTCCCGGTTTGAATAAAGCGAGTGGATCATGAGTTGAAGAAGCTTCTTGGCCTCGGTCTGAAAACCGAGGGTTTCACGGGCTGCTGCAGTCATTGGCGGTTGGACCTCGTAAAAAGAACTGTAACTGCAGAAATGGGGTCAAATGCGCAATGTTCAAGGGCATAAATGCCCGAATCCCGGCGTCATAGGCTTTTTCTGATTAAGTATAGGCAGCGATGGAGGGGCAAAAAAAACCCGCGTAGAACGCGGGTTTTCATTCGAGTGGCTTTACCAGCCAGTGATCTCTCGCATCGCGTCGCCAATATCGGCCAAACTTCTCACGGTCTTCACGCCGGCATCCTCAAGCGCCGCAAACTTTTCATCCGCCGTTCCCTTACCGCCCGAGATGATGGCCCCTGCGTGTCCCATCCGTTTACCTTTGGGTGCGGTTACGCCAGCGATATAGGATACGACGGGTTTAGTCACGTTGGCCTTGATAAATGCCGCGGCCTCCTCCTCGGCGGTACCACCAATCTCCCCTATCATAACAATCGCTTCCGTCTGCGGGTCGTCCTGGAACAGGCCCAATATATCGATAAAGTTCGATCCCGGGATAGGATCGCCCCCGATCCCAACACAAGTCGACTGACCGAAGCCCGCGTCTGTGGTCTGCTTGACGGCTTCATAAGTCAGCGTGCCAGACCGCGAGACAATGCCAACACGTCCAGGCAAATGGATGTGCCCGGGCATAATCCCAATCTTGCACTCTCCCGGGGTGATCACACCGGGGCAATTTGGGCCAACCAGACGAACACCCAGTTCGTCACACTTGACTTTACAGTCGAGCATATCGAGGGTTGGGATCCCTTCCGTGATACAGACAATCAGCTTGAGGCCTGCGTTGGCAGCTTCCAAAATGGAGTCTTTACAAAAAGCGGCCGGCACATAAATCACCGAGGCTTCTGCGCCGGTGACCTCAGCGGCCTCTGCGACGGTGTTAAATACTGGAAGGCCAAGATGCTTCTGCCCACCCTTACCCGGTGTGACGCCACCAACCATCTTGGTGCCGTACGCCACTGCCTGCTCTGAGTGAAAGGTACCTTGTGAACCGGTGAATCCCTGACAAATGACCTTGGTATCTTTGTTGATTAAAACGCTCACTGCTTGCCTCCCGATGCCGCAACCACTTGTTGCGCAGCATCTGTCAGACTAGATGCTGCAATAATGTTAAGTCCGCTATCAGCGAGGACCTTCCGGCCCAACTCCGCGTTATTTCCTTCGAGCCTTACGACAACAGGTATTTCAACGCCTACTTCCTCCACGGCACCGATAACGCCCTCGGCAATAAGATCGCAACGCACGATGCCGCCAAAGATATTGATCAGAACGGCTTTTACATTGGCGTCAGAAAGGATGATTTTAAACGCTTCAGTGACACGCTCTTTCGTGGCTCCGCCGCCCACATCTAAAAAGTTGGCGGGTGCGCCACCGTGTAGCTTCACGATATCCATTGTGCCCATGGCAAGGCCCGCGCCATTGACCATGCAGCCGATGTTGCCATCCAGTGCTACATAATTAAGATCCCACTTCGCTGCATGCGCCTCTCGAGCGTCTTCCTGCGAAGGATCATGCATCGCCTGTAGATCCTTGTGGCGATACAGGGCGTTGGAGTCGACAACCACCTTGGCGTCCAAGCAGTGCAGATGGCCTTTTTCGGTGATCACCAGAGGATTCACTTCAATCAGCGCAAGGTCTTTGTCTTTGAAAAGCTTTGCCAAGCCCATGAAAATAGCGACAAACTGCTTGATTTGCTCCCCGGAAAGGCCCAGCTTGAACGCCATTTGCCTACCCTGATAGGGCTGAGGACCGACCAGCGGATCTATCTCGGCTTTGAGAATTTTGTCTGGCGTCTCTTCAGCAACCTTTTCAATTTCGACGCCACCTTCGGTTGAGGCCATGAAAACAATGCGCTGTGTCGCTCGATCCAATACCGCACCCAGATACAACTCCTGATCAATGTCGGTGCAGGCCTCGACTAAAATTTTGGAAACCGGCTGACCTTTTTCATCCGTTTGGTACGTCACCAAATTTTTGCCGAGCCACTCTGCAGCGAAAGCCTCCACGGCGGCCGAACTATCCACCAGTTTGACGCCACCAGCCTTACCCCGGCCACCCGCATGCACCTGAGCCTTAACGACCCACATTGCGCCCCCTATCTTCTCCGCGCCGCAGCCGCTGCTGCGGGGGTGTCAACCGCATGGCCGACAGAAACGGGCAGACCATAATCGGCAAAAAGCGCCTTACCTTGATACTCGTGAAGATTCATATTCCATCCTGTGTGTTTTTGATCATTAACCCCAGCGCGAGCGAGGGCGCGTTTATCCGTCGTTCAGTAGGCCTGGTCTAGTTCTTCTTTTTATTCGCCATGTGAATCGCGTGTCCATCCACCGCAAGCGCTGCTTCATGTACCGCTTCCGATAGTGTTGGATGCCCAAACACCATCAGCTGGAGGTCTTCGGCGGTAGAACAGAACTCGATTGCAATAACCATCTGCTGAACTAGATCAGCCGCCGAAGGCCCAACGCAGTGGGCCCCCAAAATGCGATCGGTTTTTGCATCCGCGATCAACTTCACCATGCCATCTGTATCTCCCGAGGCCAGGGCACGACCAATTGCCGCGAACGGGAAGGTGCCCACCTTAATGTCCACGCCTTCCGCCTTGAGTGCTTGCTCAGTCTTACCAACCCCAGCGATCTCAGGGTGAGTGTAAATAATGGATGGAATACAGTCATAGTTCACCTGGTGGTGTTTCCCAGCTATCTGTTCTGCCACCATCACACCCTCTTCCGACGCCTTATGCGCCAACATCGGGCCCCTGACAATGTCACCAATCGCCCATACGCTAGGCGCCTCTGTGGCGCAGCGATCGTTAACATAAATTGAGCCTCGCTCATCCACGGTGACACCAGAATCTTCTGCGAAAAGTTCGGCCGTTCTCGGATTTCGCCCCACAGAGACAATGAGTCGATCGAACACCTCGGTGTGCACCTGCTCACCTACGCTGTAGGTAACCGTGACCTCCTCGTTCGCCACCTCGGTAGCCGTCACTCTGGCATTGAGGCGTATGTCCAGACCTTGTTTTTTGAAAATCTTGAGGCTTTCTTTCGAAATCTGACTATCCATGTTGGGTAGGAAGCTATCCATGGCTTCAAGCAGGACCACCTCAGCTCCCAAGCGCCCCCAAACACTTCCGAGTTCTAACCCGATAACGCCTGCACCGATAATGCCCAAACGCTTGGGCACCTCAGCAAAGATCAGTGCGCCGGTTGAATCAACCACCCGGTCTTGATCGACCGGTGCGACGCCTATGGCCGTGGGCTCTGATCCCGATGCGAGCACGACATTGGCTGCCTCATGCAGGGTGGCCTTGCCCGCCAAATCGATTAGCTCAACCTTATGTCCTGCCAGCAATCGGCCCTTACCCTGGAGCACCGTAACGCCGTTGTGGCTCAGCAAGCCACCAACTCCCGTGGTCAGCTGGCTCACAATCTTGTCCTTACGCTTCATCATCGCGGGAATATCAATCGCAGGGCTGCCGACCTGGATCCCATGCGTGGCGAAACTATGCACTGCCTCGTGATACTTGTGCGAGCTGTCTAGTAGTGCCTTCGAGGGGATACACCCCACGTTGAGGCACGTACCTCCAAATTGCGGCTTCGCCTTGTCGTCGGCAGCCATTTCGATCAATGCCACAGACAAGCCCAACTGCGCCGCACGAATGGCGCAAACGTATCCGCCGGGGCCAGCGCCAATAACAATAACGTCGTAAGAATCGCTCATGTCGTTCTCCGGTATGTTGCGCTTAAAGCTGCAAAAGAATCCGCGCGGGATCCTCGATGAGACCCTTCACGGTCACCAAAAATTGGACCGCAGTCTTACCATCGATCAGGCGGTGGTCGTAAGACAGAGCCAAGTACATCATAGGCTGAATCACCACCTCGCCATTCACCGCCACAGGACGATCCTGAATCGCGTGCATGCCGAGGATGCCTGTCTGAGGAGGATTCAGGATCGGCGTGCTCAGCAATGAACCGAAAACACCCCCATTTGAAAGCGTAAAGGTACCGCCGGTCATTTCCTCGATGGTGAGCTTTTTGTCTCTCGCCTTTAACCCCAAGTCCCGTATTGCCGCCTCAACGTCAGCGATGCTCATAAAGTCTGCATCGCGCAGCACGGGTACAACAAGGCCATCATTAGTTGATACCGCCACACCGATATCTTGGTATCCGTGATAAACCACATCATTACCATCGATTGAGGCATTTACCTCGGGGAACCGCTTCAATGCCTCGCAACAGGCCTTGACGAAAAATCCCATAAAGCCAAGCCGTGTACCGTTATGGGTTTTTTCAAATTGAGCTTTGTACTGCTCTCTCAAGGCCATTAACGGCGCCATGTTAACTTCGTTAAACGTCGTCAGCATCGCCGTTTGCTGGGTTGCGTCGAGCAGGCGCTCGGCGATTCGGGCACGCATGCGCGTCATAGGGACCCGCTTTTCCACCCGCTCGCTTGAGGGCCCGTCTATCGCTTTTGGAGATTCCTGAGCGGCCGCAGGAGCGTTCTTTTCAGCCATATCTGGCACTTTCTCGGCAGAAGAGGACACTGCACCACTGCCCGAAGCGAGGTGCGCCTGCACGTCTTGCTTAGTAACACGTCCGCCTTTGCCCGTCCCGGAAATGGCCGATGCATCAAGCCCTGCTTCCTCGACCAAGGCTCTAGCCGCGGGCCCCATAGCGACTTCCTCTCCGCTCGCGGATTCAGTCGCCGAAGCTTCTGATGCCGACCCTGTTACGACCGCAACAGCGCCAGGCTCTAGTACCGCTAGTAGGGCTTCACTGAGTATCGTCTCCCCCTCATTAGCGGCAATCTTTTGCAGCACACCCGACTCGGGTGCCACCACCTCCATCACGACTTTGTCGGTCTCTATTTCGACTAACAGCTCGTCGCGGGTGACGGTATCACCCTCCGCTTTGTGCCAAGTAGCAACTTCCCCATCTGCTACAGACTCTGGAAATGCCGGTGCTTTAATTTCAATCGCCATGATGTGATCCTGATGGTGGCTTTGGTTAATCAGTTGCCCCAGGGCATCGGCCCCAAGGCTTCCTCAATGAATTTTTCTTGCTCCTTAAGGTGCAACGCCGTGTATCCTGCCGAGACCGATGCAGAGGCATCGCGACCCACGTATCGCAAATACACATCGACTTTATGGCGCTGAATTTCCCGCCGAATATTGTGCTGGCTTGCGTACCAAGCCCCTTGGTTCATAGGCTCTTCCTGGCACCAAACAGCATCCTCAATATTGGGATAGCGGCTCAGCACATCGGCAAGAACCTCCGATGGAAAGGGGTAGAGCTGCTCGATTCGGATAATCGCTACGTCTTCTATGCCTCGGTCCCGCCGAGCGGCGCGTAAATCGTAGAACACCTTACCTGAACACAGTACGACGCGTTTTACCGCCTTGCAGTCCAAGGCATCCGTCTCATCAAGCACGGCATGGAATTTCCCATCGGTCAGGTCTTCAACAGTTGAAATGGCCTCCTTGTGACGCAGCAAACTCTTCGGTGACATGACCACCAATGGTTTTCTGAGAGGTCGAATAGCCTGGCGGCGCAGCATATGAAAAACCTGTGCAGGTGTCGTCGGCACACAAACCTGTATATTTTGTTCAGCAGAAAGCTGAAGGTACCGCTCCAGTCGCGCCGATGAGTGCTCAGGCCCCTGACCCTCATAACCGTGCGGCAGGAGCATGGTCAGACCGCACAAACGTGACCACTTGTGCTCGCCGCTGGTAATAAATTGATCTATAACCACCTGCGCACCGTTTGCAAAATCTCCAAATTGCGCCTCCCAAATCACGAGTCCGGTTGGCGCGGTGGTTGCATAGCCATACTCAAAGGCAAGCACGGCCTCTTCGGAGAGCAGGGAATCGTAAAGGCGAAAATTTGCCTGAGAGGTCTCGAGATGTTCCAGAGCGATATGCTGTTGGTCATGTTTCTGGCAGTGGAGCACGGCATGCCGATGAGAGAAAGTGCCCCGACCAACGTCCTGGCCCGTTAGCCTCACCGGGTAACCATCTACCAGCAGGCTGGCATAAGCCATGATCTCAGCAAAGCCCCAGTTAATGGCCTCAGCGCCCGCCCCCATCTTTCTTCGGTCTTGCAAAATTTTGCCGACCTGCCGCTGCACCGAAAACCCTTCGGGTGCGGACGCAATGCAATCAGATAGCTCGCGAAGTCTGGCAGCAGGGAATCGGGTATCGCACTCAGCAGTCCAGGCGTGCCCCAAATAGGGCGACCAATCGACGAACATCGACTTGTTGGGCTCAGAAACCAGCGAACTTACCAAGGGCTCGCCACGCTCAAGTGATTCTCGATAGCGCTCGACCAGCGAGGCATCCTCCTCCTCAGTCAGGAGCCCCTCAGAGATTAATCGGTGCGCATACAGATCTCGAGTTGTTGGGTGGCGCTTAATCTGTGCGTACATTTGCGGCTGGGTGACCGATGGTTCGTCGGCTTCATTATGTCCGCGACGCCGGTAGCAAACGAGATCGATGACGACATCTCGCTTGAAGGTATTTCTGTAGTCGACGGCGAGCTGAGTGACGAAAACGACCGCCTCGGGGTCATCTGCATTTACGTGGAAAATCGGTGCCTGCACCATCTTGGCAACGTCGGTGCAGTACTCGGTGGAGCGGGCGTCGTCCGGTCGGCTGGTCGTAAATCCGACCTGATTATTGATCACAATGTGTAACGTTCCACCGGTCTTATAGCCTCGAGTTTGCGACATTTGGAACGTTTCCATGACAACGCCTTGTCCGGCAAAAGCCGCATCCCCGTGAATCACGATGGGAACCACCGTGTCGCCAGAGGGGTCTGAGCGCCGGTCTTGGCGGGCCCGCACTGATCCTTCGACCACCGGCGAAACGATCTCCAAATGTGATGGGTTGAACGCAAGCGCCAGATGAAGCTCGCCGCCGGGCGTCATGACGTTGGATGAAAATCCCTGATGATATTTTACGTCCCCCGATCCCGCGTAGGCTGCGCGACCCTCAAATTCATCAAATAGCTCGGTGGGGTTCTTCCCTAGTATATTGACTAGCACGTTGAGCCTGCCGCGGTGTGCCATACCGATGACCACTTCTTTGGCGCCGTAACCCCCGATCCGCTGGATGGCTTCGGACATCATCGGGATCAGGCTTTCACCGCCTTCCAGACCAAAGCGTTTGGTGCCCGGGTATCTGGATCCTAATGATTTCTCCAAACCCTCTGCCTTGATAAGACGGCGCAATATGCCGATGCGATGGTCGTCGCCGAAGAGCGGAGCCGAGCGAACCGACTCCATTCGACTCATGATCCAATGCCGCTGTTCGGTGTCGACGATATGCATGAATTCGGCACCTACTGTGTGGCAATAGGTGCGCTCGAGGGCGTCGACAATGTCTTTTAAGCTGGCATCACTTGCGCCAAGGTAAAGATTGCCAACCTGAAAAACCGTGTCGAAATCGGCTTCACTCAGCTCGTGGAAGCCCAGCTCAAGATCAGGTACCTGCTCTCGTGGCACAATGCCAAGTGGGTCCAACTGGGCCTTCTGGTGGCCCCTTTGACGATAGGCGGAAATCAGCTGCACCACCCGAACTTGCTTGCGCTCGTATTCTGTTGCCTGCGAGTCATGGGCAACGGTGGCCTCGGTACGAACACGCATCTTGCTGATTTTGGCGAACTGGTCCCGCAGCGTTGAGTGCGGAATATCGTGTAGGCTTACGGTCGGGCTAACCACCTTCGGCAACCGGTCGAAGTAATCTCGCCATTCTGGGGGGACTTCATTGGGATCTTTGAGATAGTCCTCAAATAGCGATTCGACATATGACCCATTCGCTCCAGATATATGTGAACTCGCCCAAAGGGCCATCATAGTCGCCATTTGGTTTGCTTGCGTCATCGATTCCCCCATTTACCGGGCTCTTATCGCCCCAGCCGATGGGTAAGAAGTGTAACGGGTGGGTGCACCGGATGATATCAGTAAGGGGTTGCAGAGCGCCGCTAATCCCGTGCTTTTATCACATTATTATTTTTATTTATCGGCAGGTATTCTTAATGACTATATTTTAGAGGCTTGCACTAATTTAGTGCGCGATATGTAGGGCCGGTATTAATCGATGACTATAAGCCGATGCTCCCGAACCGACACGACTGACGGCCCCATGACACCGAACCAAAGACACCGAACCGTCGGCTAGGTAGCGCGGTTTAACAGCATGGTTCGAATATGGCCGATTGCTTTGGTGGGATTGAGACCCTTAGGACAGACGTTCACGCAGTTTTGTATGCCATGGCAGCGGAAAACACTGAAGGGATCATCCAGCTTGGCCAGTCGATCATCGGTCGCGCTATCACGACTGTCCGCTAGGAAACGATACGCTTGCAGTAACCCGGCAGGACCGATGAACCGGTCTGGGTTCCACCAAAATGACGGGCACGATGTGGAGCAACACGCACAAAGAATACATTCGTACAGCCCGTCCAACTTGGCGCGATCTTCAGGCGTCTGCAGCCGCTCGATGGCCGGCGCCGGCGTGTTGTTCTGCAGGTAAGGCTGCACCTTTTCATACTGGGCGTAGAACAGGCTCATATCCACCACCAAATCCCTGATCACGGGCAGCCCTGGCAGCGGACGAATGGTGAGCTTGTTATTCTTGACGGCTTCCGAGAGCGGCGTAATACACGCCAGACCGTTTTTACCGTTGATATTCAGTCCGTCAGACCCACACACGCCCTCCCGGCAACTTCGCCGGTAGGTAACACTGGTATCCTGGTCCGCTTTTATCATCTCTAAAACGTCCAGCACCATCAAATCCTTACCACCGGTATCCACTTGGAAATCTTCCATACGTGGAGCGCCATCGGCCTCGGGGTTATAGCGGTAAATACTGACCTGCAACATGTCTTAGCCCTCGCGATGCATCGTGGGTCGGTGGTTAGTAAGTTCTGATTTTTGGCTGAAAAGTTTCAACCGTAGTCGGCGTGAAGTTGACGCCTCGCTTACTCACTTGCTTGCCGCTACTGTGGTAAAGCGAATGGCAAAGCCAATTTTCATCATCCCGCTCGGTAAAATCTTCCCTCGCATGCGCGCCGCGGCTTTCGTCTCTAGCCTCCGCGACCACCGCTGTCGCCTCTGCCACCTCAAAAAGGTTTTGTAGCTCCAACGCTTCTATGCGGGCCGTATTGAAGGCCTCGCTTTTGTCTTCGAGGCTGATGCTTTCTATTCGACCCCGCAGATCGGCCAGCTTTGCAATACCTTCACGCATGAAGTCTCCACGCCGAAATACCCCGAAGTAGTTCTGCATTACGTTCTGAAGCTCCTTACGCAACGCAGCGACATTTTCGCCGCCTGATCCCTCATTGAGCCTACGCAATCTCGCCCCGGCTTCCTCGACGTCGCTGCCACTCGCTTCGCGCAGCTCGATTCCTTCACGCAACGACTTTTCAATAAAGAGGCCCGATGCACGACCAAACACCACCAGATCCAGCAGTGAGTTTCCGCCCAGCCGGTTCGCGCCGTGAACCGAGACGCAGGCCACCTCTCCGCAGGCATACAACCCCGGAATAATATGATCATTGCCAGCGCTGTCGACGGTAATCGCTTGTCCATGAATATTGGTCGGGATGCCACCCATCATGTAATGGCAGGTGGGCACGACGGGAATCGCCTCTTTGACGGGATCAACGTGCGCAAAGGTCCGGCTCAATTCACAGATGCCGGGCAGACGGGATTCAAGTACCTCCTCGCCGAGATGATCCAGCTTCAATTTCACATGATCCCCTTCTTCACCGCAGCCGCGACCTTCGAGGATCTCCAACACCATAGAGCGGGCAACGACATCACGACCCGCCAAATCTTTTGCGTTGGGCGCATAGCGCTCCATGAAGCGCTCGCCATCCTTATTGATCAGGTAGCCGCCCTCACCGCGACATCCCTCAGTGACAAGCGTGCCGGCACCATAAATGCCGGTCGGATGAAATTGCCACATCTCCATGTCCTGCACAGGCACACCGGCTCGTAACCCCATGCCGATACCGTCACCGGTGTTGATGTGCGCATTGGTGGTTGACGCGTAGATTCTTCCAGCGCCCCCCGTAGCAAAGACGGTAGCCTTCGATTTCACAAAAACGGTTTCACCGGTTTCGATGCAAATGGCGATAACCCCGACTACCGCGCCATCCTGGTTTTTTACCAAGTCCACAGCGAACCATTCGTTAAAAAAGACGGTCTCGTTCTTTACGTTGTTCTGATAAAGCGTGTGCAGCAGCGCATGGCCAGTACGATCGGCGGCAGCACAAGTACGTGCAGCCTGGCCGCCTTCCCCGAAGTTTTTCGACTGTCCCCCAAACGGGCGTTGGTAAATGCGGCCCTCTTCTGTTCGAGAAAATGGCAACCCCATATGCTCCAGCTCGAAAATCGCCTCGGGACCCACCGAGCACATATACTCAATCGCGTCCTGATCTCCAATGTAATCGGAGCCCTTGACCGTGTCATACATATGCCACCGCCAGTCGTCGTTCGGGTCCGCGCTCGCGATAGCACAGGTGATGCCGCCTTGGGCAGACACCGTATGCGAGCGAGTCGGGAATACCTTTGAAATCACCGCGGTTTTATAACCCGATTGAGCGAGCTGCAATGCCGCGCGCATGCCCGCGCCACCGCCGCCCACGATCACACCATCAAAGGATATGGTTCTCATGTTGCCTCCGAATATCTCTTACCCGTGGGTTATAACCAAACTCCACAGATTTCCAACTGGAAGAGTTATCTCCAAATGACCTGAATCACCCACAACACGTAGATAATTAATAAAAAGACCGTGCCAAGCTGGCAGATTCGCCGCAGGGAGTTCCCCCAGGGCCCCAGCATGCGCTCCGTGAGGTAGTCGGTGTAAACAGCCCAAAGGCCTATCCAGGCATGTGCCGCGAGGCTGAGTACCGCTAGCAGCGTGAAAATACGCATACCGGTGGTCTGATGCATGGCATGCCAGCTCGCATAATCGACGCCTGCGACTAGGGTGCCGGCGATACACAGGAAGTAACTGAGCAGGATCAGGCTTGTCACTCGCTGAATGAGCCAGTCTGACAGCCCGGAACGGCTAAAACTCGTGACTTGCGTTACCATAAAATGACTCCCCAGCCAGCGGCACCCAATGCTGCCAGCGCGATCACGATGCGGGCGCCAAGTACGCCGCCCGCCATCGTTTCTCCAAACCCTAAATCCATTATCAAATGCTTCACGCCTGCCAAAGAATGATAGGTCAAGGCGCTAGCCATCACCCAAATAAGAGCTTTCACTGGCGCTGACCCCGTCGCAGAGACCACCATGGCAAAGCCCTCCTCCGACCGAAGGCTGGCGTCCAACGCCCAAACTAAGACACCGCTCACCAAGAACAGAAAAACTCCTGAAAGCCGGTGGGAGATAGAGACATAGGCCGTAATCGGCAACCGCATGGATCCGATGTCTAGGTTCACCGGTCGTTTATCTGAACTTGCACGGGGTTTCACGAATTAGGCTCCTTGCTTGAGCGCCCGGGAGAAAAATTTTCGTCGCGGAGTATAAGCCGGACCAACACGGGTTACAATTTCCCCATGGGCCAAATCACCCTCATCCGGACGTTAACGCCGGCGCGTCGCGAGCCGGCAAAATCGCGTAGGAAATTGACACAAGCCCGCAACCGTCTATAGTTTGGCGCTCTTTATTCTCCTATCAGGATGTTTTCATGACCGACAAAACAGCAACCCTTTCGATTGACCGAGGCGAAGGCAAAATCGATGCCATAGACCTTCCCGTGATGGAAGGGTCGCTCGGTCCCAATGTGGTAAATGTGGGTGCCCTTACTGCCAACGGATATTTCACCTACGACCCTGGCTTCACCTCGACGGCTGCCTGTGAATCCAAAATCACCTTCATTGACGGAGAAAAAGGCATTTTGTTGCACCGCGGTTATCCCATTGAGCAGCTAGCGGAGCACAGTGACTATCTGGAAACCTGCTATCTGTTGCTCTACGGAGAGCTTCCCAACCCAGCGGAAAAGCACGAGTTCGTCAGTATTGTTGGCAAGCACACCATGGTACATGAGCAAATTAGAACCTTTTTCAATGGCTTTCGGCGAGACGCTCACCCAATGGCCATTATGTGTGGTGTGGTGGGCGCTCTATCAGCTTTCTACCATGACTCGACTGACATCTCAGATTCTCACCATAGAACCGTAGCGGCCTATAGATTGATTGCGAAAATGCCGACTATTGCCGCCATGAGTTACAAATTTAGTATCGGGCAACCTTTTATGTACCCCGACAACAGCCTGAACTACGCGGCAAATTTTTTGCACATGATGTTCGGTGTTCCCTGCGAGGCCAGCAATATCTCCCCCACCATCGCTAAAGCAATGGATCGCATCTTTCTGTTGCACGCGGATCACGAGCAAAATGCATCGACGTCTACGGTGAGGCTTGCGGGCTCCTCGCAGGCAAATCCGTTTGCGTGCATTGCAGCAGGTATCGCCGCTCTTTGGGGCCCCTCGCACGGCGGCGCCAATGAAGCCGTCGTTAAAATGCTGGAGGAAATCGAGAGTGTCGACAATATCGACAAGTTCATCGCACGGGCTAAGGACAAAGACGACCCATTCCGTCTTATGGGCTTCGGACACCGGGTCTACAAGAATTTCGATCCGCGGGCCAAGGTCATGAAACAAGCCGCTGACGAGGTCCTTGAAGAGCTTGGCATTCAGGATGAGATGCTGGAAATCGCGAAGCGCCTTGAAGAGATAGCGCTGAAAGACCCCTATTTCATCGAAAAGAAGCTCTATCCAAATGTCGATTTCTATTCAGGCATCATTCTAAAGGCACTGGGCATCCCCACTTCCATGTTTACGGTTATCTTTGCTATTGGACGAACGGTAGGCTGGATCGCCCACTGGAATGAAATGATTTCAGGTAGCTATCGCATCGGAAGACCCCGTCAGCTTTACACGGGCTACGCCCAGCGGGACTTTGTTCCGCTAGACAACCGTTAGATCTTATTCCTCCACCGCATACGGGAGTCCATCATGACATCACGGGTGGTAATCAGCGGCACGGGGCTTTATACCCCAGAGCAGTCTATTAGCAACGAAGAGCTGGTAGCGGCCTTTAACACCTGGGTCGACCGCTTTAACGCTGATCATGCGCATGCGATTGCTCGCGGCGAAGAAGAAGCCAAAGCACACTCCTCGGTGGAATTCATCGAAAAGGCCTCGGGTATTCGCTCACGCTATGTCCTGGATAAGGCGGGAATTCTAGATCCAGACCGGATGGTTCCTCACCTGCCTGAACGGCCCAACGAAGCGCTTTCTGTGATGGCGGACATCGGGGTGCAGGCTGCGAAAGAGGCGTTGTCCAATGCCTCTTTGGAAGGCAAGGACATTGATGCCGTTATCGTCGCCGCTTCCAATATGCAACGCGCCTATCCGGCGATGGCTGTTGAGATACAGCATGCCCTGGGAGCAACGGGGTATGCCTTTGACATGAATGTCGCCTGCTCATCGGCAACCTTTGGCCTACAGCAGGCAGCCGACAGTATCCGCGCAGGCAGTGCGCGACGCGTCCTGATGGTCAACCCTGAAATATGTACTGGCCACCTGAACTTCAGAGATAGGGACTCTCACTTTATTTTTGGTGATGTGGCGACTGCTGTAGTAATCGAGTCAGCCGAGGATGCGAACAGTCAGAAATGCTATGAAATTCTCGACACCCGGCTACAAACCATCTTTTCAAACAACATCCGCAACAACTTTGGCTTTTTAAACCGTGGAGACGAAACGGGCGTCGGCGCGGTGGACAAGCTGTTTGTTCAGGAGGGCCGCAAGGTTTTCAAGGAGGTCTGCCCCGCCGTCGCCCAGCAGATCAATCAGCAGCTCGAAGACTTTGGCGTTAGCAAGGATCAGCTAACACGCATGTGGCTGCATCAAGCCAACCAAAATATGAATGATCTTATTGCGCGCAAAGTGCTTGGGCGCGATCCAACGGCAACCGAAGCCCCAACTATTCTGGATACTTACGCCAATACCTCCTCGGCGGGCTCGGTGATCGCCTTTCACAAACACAATGACGATTTGTTGACTGGCCAGCTGGGAGTCCTTTGCTCCTTCGGCGCTGGCTACAGTATCGGAAGCGCGTTACTTCAACGCGTTTAACGTGGCCCGCTGAGGCCCGGAGCGGGTACCCACAAGCACAAACCCATCACACGTTGGCCGCAAGCACCGCTACCAAGGCCTCACATTGCTCTCGCGTACCCACCGTTATGCGCAAATGGTTCTCAATCCGCGAGTGGTCCCAGCGCCTCACCAAGATATTGTTCGACCTGAGATGCTCAAAAAGTAACTTGCCCTTAACGTCCTGGTGCGCAGCAAAAACGAAATTAGCCTCGCTCGGGCAAACCTCAAACCCAAGACCCACCAGTGCGCCAGCCAAATAGGCCCGATTAGCAATAATGGTGGCGCTCGCTTCCTCAAACCAACGAACATCTTTTAAGGCCGCCGCTGCGCCTGTTTGAGCAAGCAAATCGAGCGGATAACTATTAAAGGAATCTTTCACTCGGCGCAGTGCCTCTATCAGATCCTTAGAGCCAAGCGCGTACCCGACACGCAGACCGGCGAGCGCGTGAGACTTCGACAAGCTGCGGGTAATCAATAAATTCGGAAACGATCCCAGCAATGCGCTCGCTGACTGCGCCCCAAAACCAAAATACGCCTCGTCGACTACGACGAGGCGATTTAAGTCACTACTCAAAACTTTATCAAGCTGATCAAGCGTTAGCGCTATGCCGGTAGGTGCGTTGGGATTGGCGAGCAAAATAGCCCCGGAGCATTGGCAAAGCCCCTCGACATCGATTGAAAAATCCTCTCTCAATGGCAGGGTTTGGTGCGCCAACCCAAACAGGTTTGCCCAAACGGGATAAAAACTGTAGGTAATATCCGGCGTGACAAATGACGTCGAAGCAGCCAGCAAGCCCTGAAAAACGTGCGCCAACACCTCATCAGAACCGTTTCCCGTGAACACCTGATCGGGCTGCAGTCCCTCCTGCTCCGCAATTGCATTACCAAGACTTGTTGCATTTGGATCTGGATACCGACGAAGCGACTCATTCAGAACCGCTGCCATCGCCTGCAGTGCCCGCGGCGACGGGGGTAACGCGTGTTCATTGGTATTTAACTTGATGAGGTTGGCCACGCGCGGCTGCTCGCCGGGGACATAGGGCTCCAGTCGCCTCGCCACCGCACTCCAAAATTGTGTCATATCGCCGTCACCCTGTTTAAAGGCGTTCAATTGTAGCCCCATTATGGATTGAACGAATCAGTCAAGGAGGTTTTCTAGCCGTTCGTTCCCTAGATGGCGGATATCGACCCCGCGGGTCAGGTAAACCACTTGCTCTGCAATATTGGTGGCGTGATCCCCAATTCGCTCAAGGCTCCTAAGGGCCCACATGTGGTCAAGCAGTTTTTCAACTTGCTCGGGACGTTGTTGCATCGCCGAGGTGAGCTTGAACAAGCCGTTACGATAATCCTCATCAATTTCTTTATCGCTAAGGACTACTCTCACCGCAGCGCTCACGCTCATCCGCGCAAAGGCATCCAGGGCCTCTCGCAACATGCTGCTCACGTGGCGAGCCACCTTCGCCGTATGTAGGTAAATAGGGTCGGCGCCCCCTGCAGACGCTAGCTTAATGACCAGTCTGGCCACTCGCGAAGCTTCATCACCTATCCTTTCAAGATCTGTGGTCAACTTGATGATGGAGATGATCAGACGAAGATCGCCTGCCGCCGGCTGCCGCCGAGCCAAAATCAGCGCGCACTGCTCGTCAATCTCGACCTCCATACGGTTGATGTCTCGGTCAATCGCAATGGCTTCCTCCGCAGGGCCGCTGTCTCGCGATTCGAGACCCTCCGAGGCCAGCATGATCTGACGCTCAACCTTGCCGCCCATTTCCATGACGGCGCTGCGAATGCCATCTAGCTCGGCGGCGAACTGCGCGGAAATGTGCTGCCTACCTTGCATTACCTAGCCTCCCTGGGAGTTACCCGACCCTGCCGGTTATGTAATCTTCGGTGGCGCGTTCTGACGGGTTGGTAAAAATGCGATCCGTCGCATCAAACTCGATCAACCGCCCACCGCTCATGAAGGCAGTGTAGTCCGAAACCCTCCCGGCCTGCTGCATATTATGGGTCACTATGACAATCGTATAGTCGCTTTTGAGCTCGTAGATGAGCTCTTCTATTTTCAACGTTGAGATAGGATCGAGCGACGACGCCGGCTCATCGAGCAAAAGCACCTCAGGCTCTACCGCGATTGCTCTGGCGATAACAAGGCGCTGTTGTTGGCCGAGTGACAGATTGCCTGCCATGGCATCTAGGCGATCCTTAACCTCGTCCCATAATGCGGCAGAGCGAAGGGCATTCTCTACAATCTCATCGAGCTGCCGCTGACTCCGAATTCCCGCTAGCCGAGGGCCGTAGGCGACATTATCAAACACGCTCTTGGGAAAGGGATTGGGCCGCTGAAACACCATACCCACCTTCCTGCGCAATGAAGTCACATCGATCCCGTCGCTCAAAATATTGGCACCGTCAAGGAATATTGATCCGCTGTACCGACAACCATCGATGGTGTCGTTCATGCGATTGAAACACCGTAGCAGAGTGGACTTGCCACAGCCGCTTGGACCAATCACCGCAGTTACGCATCCGCTGGGAATTTCCAGAGAAATATTCTGAAGAGCATTCGGCTCCGCCGGGTAGCTCAAAGAAACGTCTTCTACTTGTAAAGATGGGGCTTGCCGCCGCTTCGTCTTAGAGGCCTTTGACGCCTCAATGAAGGCATTAAAGGTCTCCATATCAGGGTGATTCAAAGCAACCCCTCCTGAGCATACTGATACCTAAAACGACCCCGCAGCACCGCCGCAAAGGTTGTTAGCGACATGGTAACCAAGACCAAGCTGAGCGCAACGACGGCGATCAAGGCTACTCGGCCGTTTCCGGCTGGTGCGTGCAGCGTCAGGTCGTATACCAAATAACCGAGATGCATAAATTTCTGCTCGAGATGAATAAACGGTGCCTCGATGGATACGGGCAATGAGGGCGCATACTTAACCACTCCCACAAGCATCAGGGGGGCCACTTCGCCGGTTGCTCTCGCCACTGCCAGAATCACCCCGGTAACAACCGACGTCATTGTTGCCGGAAGGAGAACCCCGACGACAGTTTCAAAGCGCGTCGCACCCAATGCGAAACTCCCCTCACGCAGAGACGCCGGCAGCCTCAGCAACCCCTCTTCTATAGATACTATCACCGTCGGCAAAGTCAAAAGGGCAAGGGTGATTGCCGCCCACAAGATACCGGGGGTGCCAAAAGTCGCCCTGGGCAAGGAATCCGAAAAAAACAACTCGTCAATCCCACCTCCGACCCAATAGACAAAAAACCCCAGTCCAAATACTCCGTAAATGATGGAGGGCACGCCGGCCAGGTTATGAATCGCTATTCTGACTAAATCAGTGTACCAATGCTGCCTTGCATAAACGTGTAAATAGACGGCAACTAAAATTCCCAATGGGGCGACCAATAACGTCATCAAAAGGGTAACCGTTATAGTGCCCACGATGGCGGAGAAGAGCGCTTCAGCTGTATAGGGCGGCTCTCCTTGTGACAAAACTGCCAAAGCACCCGGAAAATGGCCGGCCGCGGCCCCAAATGCATCTCCCGCAAACGCCAACCAGCACAAAAGACCCAACATTCCAATCAGCAGGACAATCGCCGACACCGCCATGCCACTGGTAAGCCAAAGCATCACCCCCGCGCGACGTAGTGCCCACGCAGCGAAAACCGAACCTTCGCCATGAAAATCACTGAGTGGACCGCTGGTCATGCCACCACACCGTAGCGGCGACGCCAGCGACGCTTCAGTAGCTGCGCACAGGTATTAATAAGGAAGGTCAGCGCAAACAAGGCGAGTGCACTGAAAAACAACACCCGATAATGGGTACTATCGACGCCGGCCTCCGGTAGCTCGATAGCCAAAGTGGCCGCGACCGAGCGCATACCCTCTAAGGGGTTACTTGATTGAATCGGCGTATTTCCCGATAACAACAATAAGATCATGGTCTCACCGATTGCCCTGCTCAGTCCGAGCATGATTGCAGCGACAATCCCGGGTGCGGCGACAGGCAGCACGCCATCGATAAAGCTTTGCCAAGGAGAGGCGCCCAGCGCCAGGCTTCCAGTTGCAGCGCCCTTTGGGGTAGAAAATATCGCTTCCTCGGCCAGCGAGAAGATCGTGGGAAACACGGCTATTCCCAGTGCAATACCGACAAGCACGCCATTGAAATAGCTGACAGAGAGGCCGTAGTACCGCTCAAACCAAAGGACGACGGAGTCCTCAAAAAACAGGCCCTCTACGCTTTCACCCAGCTTAGCGCCCGTATAAATTGCGATAACCAGAACCAGCACCACCACCATGGGCAAACGCTTGGAGAAGTAACTGCCAGGCTGTGTTTGAAAATACTGATTTAAAAACAATCCTGACAGCGCAACGATGATCGGGACGGTCAACACAATCCCGATACATTCAGCAAGGGCGTGGTGAAGCCTGGGGGCAAGCCAAAGCATGGCGATGCCTGCGATGACAACCCCGGGAAATGCCGCAATCATTTCGATCATTGGTTTGATGGCCTCGCGAAACACAGGGGGCATGTAGTAACCGACATAGATGGCCGCACCCATTGCCACGGGTAAGGCCAACATGAGGGAAAACAGGGCCGCGCTCATCGTTCCCCAAAGAAGTGGCACCAGCGAATACTTTGATTCGGCACCGTCCACCACTCTAGGCTGCCACGTCAGCGTTGGCTGGGGATATCCCTCGTATTGTCTGAACGAGAATAGATCAGCTAATGGAAGCGTATTGGTTAATGCCTTCACTGAACGAACAAGACGTTGCTCTTCATGGGAATACAAAGCGAAGGTACTTTCGTCTAGCCAATCAACCCGATTAATGTCGCTGACCTCAAACTCTTCCGTAAAGGTGGTTCTGGCCTGACTTCGACCCAATCGATACACGTGGATGACACCCGCCCGGTCTAAGACGACAAAGTGCCGGGAAAGGCTGATATTACTCATCGCCTGTATACCGGCGGGAATAAAATAGCGGGTGAGAACGGATGGGACCAAGCCGTCATTTTCTGCCTTTAGATGAACTTGTTCTATGGTGGTGTCGCGGGCGTCCAACCATGACCCCCTCTTTGGCTCGGGGACCGCTGCGGGGTCAATCTTCGAAAGCGCCAGGCGATGGTCGTCAATGAGCCCAGGCAGACTACCCGCATCATTGGCACCGGAATCCTGCGTGACCTTGAGTTCCGCTGCTGGACCGGCACGAGTGGCTGGCAAGACATCGACACTGCTAGAGGGGGACTCAAACAACGGTAAGGCCGTGAACGCGATTTGAGCAAACACGCCGAGAATCACCAGCAAAATCATTACGCTGGCTACTCTTATCATCCCGGCAGATATAACATCAATGATCAGACGTTTGTTAGCCACAGGACACCTTCAGACCCTCAGACAGCGAATCGTCACCGCGCAAAAAGCCGCTTTTAGTGAGAATGTCCTGGGCTTGTCCTGAGGCAACAAACTTGAGAAATACACATTCCGATACTGAAGGCTGTTCCCCGGGTGGCAAGGTCAAATATAAATAGAGATCTCGAGTCAGAGGTGACAAATCTCGGCGGGCCGATTCTCCCGACATACCGGTTGCCACATCTTTTTTGGACTCATGGACTGCCAAAACCTTAACCGATGACTCGATAAAACTACTGCCGACGTAGCCAATCGCGTTTGGATCAGCTTCCACTGTACGGATAATGGCAGCAAAACCCGGCAACTCAACCACTCGACTGTGAAAATCCCCCCCGCACAACACGTTGCCCTTAAAAAAACCATAGCTTCCACTCACTGCAGTACGACCGAGGGGGTTGATGCGGCCCAGAATAAGAGGCGCCCCGCTTTCCGCGATACCGTGTTCAACACCCAGCTCTCGCCAAGTTGTCACGGCCGATCGGCCTGAGCACAACCGCCCGATTGAAAAAATGCGATCAAGATCTTCCAGCGAAATCGAGTCAGTGGGATTTTGATGATTAGCGATAACAGCCAGCGAGTCTCGTGCAACGATAAAACCCTGAGGCAAGAATCCCCGCCTTCGCAGGAAATCCATTAGCTCAGTTTCACTGAAGGGCCGACTCATTACGCCGAAATTGGCCACCTGCTCCGTTAACGCAGGTGGTGCCGCGGCAGATCCGGAAACCTGAATCTCGATCGTGATATCTGGTCGAACGGTTCGAAAGGCATCGGCCCAGGCTGTGACCAACCGTGACATGGTATCGCTTCCAACAATACTCAGCGTGGCTGCACCCTGTGCACTCATTGATACCAATAGACATATGGCCATCACAATAGCCAGTAGCCGCACCGATCGCCCCTTCACATTTGACTCTTCACGGTCGACCCTTCCGAGCCGAATAAAAGCGGACCCCAAATCGACTACCGCGACCAAGCTCAGACTCAATCACAAGCTCAGCCTGATGTGCCGCTGCTACGTGTTTAACGATCGCAAGCCCCAATCCGGTGCCACCACTATTCTGGCTTCTACTTTTATCCACGCGATAAAATCGCTCGGTTAGTCTCGGGATATGCTTGGCCGCAATCCCTGAACCCTGATCGACGACCGAAAACTCGGATACATCCGCCCCGGCGTGCCAAACCACCGCCACCTCTTTATCGCTGTATTTCAACGCGTTAACGATAAGATTGCTGAATGCGCTTCTCAGCTCCGGCTCATCACCGATAATCGTGGTGTCACCTTCGATCTTAAGAGCAACCGTTCTCTCGGGATAGGCTGCTCGAAGTTCGCCCACCATCTCTGACAAAACGCTTCCAATATTCACTCTCTCGGTTTTACGGTGGGATTCAAAGGTTTCAATCTTTGACAGCCACAATAGATCCCTTAATAGATTCTCCATCCGAGCCGCCTGCTGCTGCATCTGCTCGAGAGGCTTGCTGTATTGCCTCGCAGAAAAAACCTCCAAGTCGGTTAAGGTATCGATATAACCCTTCAACACGGTCAATGGCGTTCGCAGTTCATGGGACACGTCTCCAACAAAATCTCGTCGCATTTGTTCGAGCCGCACCGTATCGGTGATATCACGGACAAAGACCAGGCGATCTCCCGCGCCAAATCGGGTTATTTCAAACTGGAGAGATCGCTCATCCTCCGAAACATTCGTGACCCTGAGCGGATGAGTAAAATCTTCAGACTCATAGTAGCTCTGGAATTCCGGCATCCGAACCAAATTAAGCAGGGACTGGCCTCGATCCTCCGGAAAGCGTATTCCCAGAAGGTAATCTGCAGAGGCATTGGCCCAGGCAATACCGCCTCGGTTATTGACGATAATGCCGCCGTCCCTCATTGAGGCAAGGGAATCCTGAAGGTAGTCCAAAGCCGACTCCAGCCTCGATTGGGCCTCGCGGTTTTGGCGCTGCAGGCGGAAAATACTGTCCAGCAAGTGACCCCACACACCTCTCCCAGTGGGAGGATCCTCCAACGGCCGGTCCAGCCATCGCTGCACCATTCGCAGATGCCAACTCCAATAGAGCAAAATGCCGACATTAGCCAAGGCAAACCCAAGTACCGCCTGCTGGAATAAGCCCCCTAACAGGGTACAAATAGCGACCACGGCAAAGCCGCCCAGTAATTCGCCCCGCCATGAACCTTGCCTTGCCACCCCTACCCCTTGTGGTGTGATGAAAATCGGTAGCCGATACCTCGGACCGTCTCGATTAAAGAACTGTAGTCACCGTGCGGAGTATTCAAGGCCTTTCTAAGTCGCCGAATATGCACGTCAACGGTTCGTTCCTCGACATAGACATTGGCACCCCAGACCTGATCAAGGACTTGCGACCTCGAATACGCTCGCTCCGGATTCGACATGAAAAAATGGAGCAGCTTGAATTCAGTGGGACCAGTCTCAAGCGGCAGACCAGCAACTAACACCCGGTGACTACGCTTATCGAGAACGAGATTGCCTACAGTCAGCTGATCCTGGCCGCTGCCCGGCTGGGAACGGCGAAGCAAAGCACGAATTCGCGCAACAAGCTCTTTAGGGGCGAAGGGTTTTGTGACGTAATCATCCGCCCCAAGTTCCAACCCTTGAATAATGTTATCCCGCTGGGTCTTGGCTGTGAGCATAATGACTGGTAAAAATTGCGTCGCCTCCTCGCGCCGCAATCGGCGAAGCAACTCCGTGCCATTGCCCTCTGGCAACATCCAGTCGAGTACGACCACGTCGGGTCGTTCATCGACAATAAGACGGTAGGCCTGAGTAATGTCCCCACATTCAATGCAGGCGAAGTCATGGAGCTCTAACGCCATCCTGAGCATATCTCTGATTGACTCTTCATCATCAACAATCAGTACTTTCTGATCAGCCATGGGCGCTACCTCGGTGGCACTGTGTCAATTTTATGCCAACTTTGTGATGGTTATGTGACAGCGATTTACCACAGCTTCCACCATTTTTCCTGATCCAGCTCCTGTACACAGCCTTTGAGCTGACTGTTGTAGGTATTCGCCTGGCGGTCGACCTTGCGAGCCACATCTACCAACCAGCCTTTACTTTGATACGACTTCGCCGCGTAGCCCCCATGCCCTTCGTGATAGGCCAGATAGAGTCGAAACGTGTCGTCTTTGGCAATCCCATTCTGTTTGTTACTCATGTTGCCGTACCATCCGACGAAATCGATGGCGTCACCAAAATCATCGCGATCGGCACCGTAATTACCTGAACTACGCTGGTACCAGGTCCAGGTGTCATCCTTGGCCTGGGAGTAGCCGTAGGCGTCAGACGGTCGTGGACCGGGGATAAACCCAAAAATCTTTTTTCTCGGCGGCTTTGCGGTCGCCACGAAGCGTGATTCCTGATGCATGATGGCCATCATGACCGAGATTGGCACACCCCACTGCGAGCGCGATTTTCGGGCGTCTTCATACCAGCCCGACTTTTCACGAAAAATGTCACAGAGATTGTCTGTTTGGCTCGGCGGCGATGTCGCGCAACCTACAAGCACAAGGGTCAAGACCAGGATAATGGGTACCTGTGTACGCAACATCAGCTCTCCAGCGAAGCCAGTCGCGCTAACAACTGTTGCTCATCGATAATTTCAATCTCCAGCGACTGCGCTCTTTTCAGCTTGGAACCCGCACCAGGGCCCGCTACCAGGCACGTAGTCTTGCCACTGACGCTGTTGGAGACTTTGGCGCCAAGTCGCCGCAGTCTCTCCTGTGCGTCTTCTCTGGTCATCGAATCGAGCTTACCAGTCACCACCCATGTTTGAGAGGATAGCGGCATACCATCCCCGGATCCCTCTCCGATGGCCGGCCATTGCAAGCCGGCATTTACCAGCTTTTCAATGATCGCCAAGTTCGCTGGCTCCTGAAAGAAGCGCGAAATATTGTTTGCAACCACCGGACCCACGTCCTCGACCTCCAACAGCTGCGCTGGCGACGCCCCGGCCAGGGCCTCAAGAGAGCCGAAGTACGCGGCGAGTTGCCGTGCGGTCACCTCCCCCACTTCTCTGATACCAATGGCATACAGCAACTTGGCTAGCGTGGTTTTCTTACTGGCCTCGATTGCTTGCAGCAAATTCAGCGCCGACTTTTCGCCCAACCGCTCTAGCGAAACAAGCTGATCAAACGTGAGGGCATAGATATCGGCAATATCACCCACCAGATCATGGACAATAAGCTGGTCAATGATTTTCTCGCCCATGCCATCGATATCCATCGCACGCCGGGCAACAAAATGAGCCAATGCACCACGCCGCTGGGCAGGGCATAGCAAACCATCGTTACAGCGCCAAACCGCTTCACCCTCTTGCCGAAGCAGTACCGAGCCACATGCTGGGCAGTGTTGAGGAAAGACTATCTCTTCAGATTCGGGGGGACGTTGATCCTGCACGACACCCGCCACTTGGGGGATGACATCCCCTGCGCGGCGAACGATGATCATGTCACCTACGCGAACATCCAACCGCTCTATTTCATCCGCATTGTGTAAGGTCGCATTGGACACGGTGGCGCCGCCAACAAACACCGGCTCCAGCCGCGCGACCGGCGTAACGGCACCGGTTCGACCTACTTGAAATTCCACATCCAACAGGCGCGTTGACTCCTCTTGAGCGGGGAATTTCCGAGCCACCGCCCATCTCGGCGCTCTGGAGACGGCGCCAAGCCTCTCCTGCTGCGCCAGGTTATCCACTTTGTAAACAATGCCATCTATATCAAATGCTAAATCGTCCCGACGTTTTGCCATATCGCTGTAGTAATTCTCGCAGGCACCGACACCCGTCACGACCTGAAAAAGTCCAGAAACCGGGATCCCCCAGCCACTAAGCATCTTTATCGTCTCGCTGTGCGTCTCAGGCAACATCTCTCCACTTTCGACCCTTCCAAGGGAGTAAGCACAAAAAGCAAGCGGCCTCCTGCGGGTAATACGAGAGTCTAGCTGCCTCAAACTTCCCGCCGCCGCATTACGTGGATTGACAAAGGGCTTAGTCCCCTCTGCCCGCGCTCGCGCATTGAATTTCTCAAACCCATCGCGAGGCATGTAGACCTCACCCCTAACTTCCAGAAGCTCCGGTACCGCATGTCCGGACAGACTCAGAGGAATGCAGTCGATGGTGC
Organism: uncultured Luminiphilus sp.; assembly: GCA_943787485.1. Taxonomy (GTDB): domain Bacteria; phylum Pseudomonadota; class Gammaproteobacteria; order Pseudomonadales; family Halieaceae; genus Luminiphilus. Next base: position 39,718 of record CALSMP010000002.1, read on the forward strand.
GGATATTCATGGTGATGTCTTCACCGGTCGTGCCATCGCCACGTGTCGCCGCTTGCCGCAGCTCGCCAGACTCCCACAGGATGCTCACCGCGATACCATCAAGCTTTGGTTCGCAGCAATAGCTAACCTCTTGTATTCCCAACCGTTCACGTACGCGGGCGTCAAAGGCGGCCAGATCGGCTTCATTAAAAGCGTTATCCAGCGACAACATAGGCAAAGCATGCGTCACTGAGGCAAACCCTTCCAGCGGCGCAGCACCCACCCGCTGAGTAGGAGAATCGGGGTGAAGGAGCTGCGGGTACTGCGTTTCGAGGTCTCGCAGCCGATTCAGACTTCGATCGTATTCACTGTCGGTAACGGTAGGGGCGTCGTACCGGTAGTACTCGGCATTCCACTGCTCAAGCCGACTCCTGAGAGATTCTGCTTCCTCTTCGGGAGTCATGGTAGATCAGGACCTGTCCAAAAGAGCGAGGCGTCGCTCCAGCTCACGAATCTGTTGTCGCATATGGTCAAGGCTCTGACGAGTAATTGCACTGCGGGTATCATCAAGCACATCACCGTTAAGGTTTTTTGCCACTGCCTTAGCGGTTTCGTACATATAGTCAAAAGCCTTCAGCATATCTTCTGGCCCCGGCAAGGTGACGAAAAACATCAGTCCACGGGTTCGCATCTCGGCCATGTTATCGATATCAAAGACACCAGGATTGATCATATTGCAGACACTAAACTGTATGGGCCCTTTCCCGGCTGACTGCTCGTGTCGGTGAAAGAAATCCATATCGCCAAATCGTAGATCGCAGGCCAGCAGTATCTGCAGAATGTCGGTCCCTGAAAAACCCTGCTCATCTCGCGCTATTACATTTAGTACAAAGACATGGGGATCGGTAGCACGCGGGAGCCGCTCCTCCAGCTCCGGCTCGGGCTCGGGCACCTCAAGCTCCTCAAGCCAATCAAGAGTGGCAATCTCCGCGGGGGCCGTGCTTGGCGCTTTAGGCACGTCATTGGATGAAATGTTGTCAGGCTGCCGCAAGTCTTCCGGGTCGGCTTCGACGGCATCCGTAGCCGAAAAAGAAGGCAAATTATCGTCGTCTAGCCCCATCGTTTCACGGCTGGCCTCGTCCTTCTCGGGCGCCGAATTTGACGAGGCCGCAACCGCGGCAGCTTCGCGCTCGGCAGCGGCTGGCGCGACGAGATCGTCGCGGCTTATGATGCGGGCGCCGCCATTAGGCAGCTCTTTCAAGAGATTAAACTCTTCGGCATCAGGCAGCGGTACGTCAGTGCGCGAGATCTTCGCATTTAACCGAATTTCATTACGCCGCTGACCATACGTGCGGCGAAGCGCATCGAGGACAACCACAGCGATCATCACCGCCCCAATAACTAGCATGCCATCGCGAATGCTTAAATCCATCGTGCGTAATGCCCCCTAGCTGGCTGCTAGCTGCGCCGCTTCTTCCACATCCACGGTCACGAGGCGAGACACCCCCGGCTCATGCATGGTGACGCCCATCAACGTGTCAGCCAGTTCCATCGTGATTTTATTATGCGTGATAAAGATAAACTGAACCCGCTCCGCCATTTCCCTTACCATGCGTGCGTAGCGCCCGACGTTGGCATCATCCAATGGCGCATCAACCTCATCGAGCATGCAAAACGGCGCGGGATTAAGCTGAAAAATAGAAAATACCAGCGCGATGGCGGTCATGGCCTTCTCACCCCCGGAGAGCAGATGAATAGTGCTATTCTTTTTACCCGGTGGTCGCGCCATAATGGCCACACCGGTATCCAGAAGATCGTCACCCGTGAGCTCGAGCGACGCCGTCCCGCCTCCAAAAACCTTGGGAAACAAGTCTCCAAAACCCGCATTGACCTGATCAAAGGTTTCCTGGAAGCGGCTGCGCGTTTCTTTATCAATTTTTCGAATCGCATTTTGTAACGTAGCCAAAGCCGATTCCAGATCATCGTTTTGAGCATCAAGGTAGGTTTTTCGCTCGCTCGCCTGAGCACATTCGTCGATGGCGGCCAGATTGATGGCACCCAGCCGCGCGATACGGGCAGCGACCCTTTCCACTTTCACTTGCCACTCGGGCTCTGTAGCCCCCGCGGGCAGGACGTTAACCAAATCAGTCGCCAACGCTTCCAACTCTTTAAGTTGCGCCTCTAGATTTTCGAGCCGAACCTGCCGTTCCGCCTGACGCAGTCGAAGTCCCTCCAGCTCGGACTGAACGGCCTGCACAGCGTGCTCGGCAGACACGCGCGCCTTTTCCTGCTCGCGAAGCCCGTGCTCCTTGTCGGCGACCGCTTGCCGCGCCTCGGTCAGGGCCGCTTCGGCAGCAACGCGTTGCGCAAGGAGAGCCTCCAGCTCAGCTTTGAGCGCACTGTCGGGCTCATGACTGCTTGGGAGCTGCGAAGACAGTGTTTCCTCACGCTCATTGAGCTGTTTTACCTGACGGATTAATCGCTCAATCGTGTCTTGCACCGCCGCTATTTGGGTACTGAGGCTTTGGCTTCTCACATCACGGCTATGAGCCTCTTCCCGCTTTGTACGAGCCTCTTCTCTCGCCGACGCCAGACTCTCGCGAAGCGAATCTCGCTGGGCAGAAAGACCTTCTCGCTCTATGCGGTCGCGCTCCATTTGGTCCAGCGCGGCCTGGAGGGTGTGACGGGATTCGCTAAGCGCTTTTTGCTCGTTCTCAAACTGCATGGATGAGTCTGCAATCTCCTGACGCAACTGATCTTGTCGCTGCTTGAGCTGCTCAACGGCGGCGATCTGGGTTGCGCGTTCAGCGCGCCCATCTGCCTGGGCTTTGACCGCGGCCTTCATTTGGTTCTGACAGTCCGCAAGTGCCTTTTCAGTGTCGGCTCGCTGAGACCTCGCTTGCTGAAGCTGACCCTCAATCGCCGCCAGCGTTTCATTTAACGATGAAATTTGCTGTTCTAGATCCTCCAATCGCTGACGCCGCTCCAGCAACCCTGTGGCCGCGTCGACAGCCGATGGCGTCCGCGCCCAGCCGCATCCTAGCCACTCGCCCGCCGGAGTGATAACGCTCTCACCTCCGGTTAGTGTGGGAACGAGCGCAAGGGCCTCATCGAGGTCTCGGGCGGTTCTCACGCTCTGCAAAACCGCCACTACCGCCTTTGGCCCGGTCGTTTTTGCCGCCAGCGTGTTCTTCGCGTCTGGCCCGCCCAACGCCTCTGCAATCAGGTAAGTGCCGGGGGGCGCAACAGACAATGAAGCGTGAATCAGTGCGTCGAGATCTGAGACACAGCGTGCGGTAAGGGCATGCCCTAACACGTGCTCCACCGCGCCGCGCCACTCACTCTCAACATCCAGGTGATCGAGTAACACCGAGGCGCCTCCCGAGGAGCACTCTTGCATCCAGCTGGCGACCTGAGTTTGCTCATCATCGTGAGTCGCGGCCTGCTGCAACGCCATCAACGACGCCTGCTGGCCTTTGAGTTGCTGCAGGCTGGATCGCTGTTCATCCTGTTCGCTTCGGAGCTGTTCAATCGAATTTCGCTGCTGCTTGAGGTCTGCGTTGAGACCAGCCAACCGGACCTCACCCTCATGGACTTGCGCGTCAGCCTGCTTCAACTGCTGATCAAGGACATCAATCGCGCTGAGATCCTGCTGATCGCTCAGCGACTCAAGCTCTGACTGATGTTTTGTTCTTCGCTCTTGTAGCCGTCGGAGCACCTGCTCAAGATGGAGTATTCTGCTTTGCTCAACCTCTGCCTTTTGACTGGCTCCCGAGGCTTCTTGATTGAAGGCATCCCATCGGTTCTGCCAGTCGTTCATTGCCTCCTCGGCATTGCCCATAGCCGAGCCGGCCTGCTCTGCCGCGACTCGTGTTTGTTCCAGCGATGGCTCAAGCGCCGCCAAGTCGCGGCGCCAACCTGCCAGCCGCTCCTCGTCAGCGCTTAGGTGGCCCCTGGCCTCGTGCAGGGCACTCCGTGTCGACTCAAGATCCTGTTCTATTGCCTCGCGCTTTTCGCGTTCAAACTTGATGGCTTGCTCTACCCGAGTAACCTCGCCGCCGACGGTATAGTAGTTAGCTTGAACCTCGTTGAATCTGTCCGTCGCGTCGGCCGCCTGAACCCGCAGGGTATCGATGCTCGCCTCGATATGCTGCAACGCGGTTCGCTGAGCTTCGCGCCTGAGATCGAGCTCTCTTTGGACCTGACTGCTACCTTCACTCTCCCGTGAAAGCTCGCGCCATTGCAGCGCCAATAACTCGGCCTTGAGACTGCGCTCTTCTGTTTTAAATTCAGCGTATTTCTCCGCAGCTTGAGCTTGACGTTGAAGGTGCTGCAGGTTGCGATCCAGCTCCTCACGAAGATCTGTCAACCTCTCGAGGTTCTCCACCGTGCGGCGCATCCGACTTTCGGTCTCTTTGCGCCGCTCTTTATATTTCGATATCCCGGCGGCTTCTTCGATAAAGACTCGGAGGTCCTCAGGCTTCGATTCAATCAGGCGGGATATCATGCCCTGCTCAATAATGGCGTAGCTGCGAGGCCCCAACCCGGTCCCTAAAAAAAGATCAGTGATATCTCGACGCCGACACTTCGTGCCGTTCAGCCAATAATCGGATGTTCCCTCCCGACCGACGACCCGGCGCACCGAGATCTCGTTATAAGCCGCGTATTCCCCAACAATTTTGCCTTCGCTATTATCGAAGAGGAGCTCGATGGAGGCCTGACCAATTGGCTGGCGCTGGGTAGTACCGTTAAAGATGACGTCGGTCATCGCCTCACCGCGGAGGTTCTTGGCTGAACTCTCTCCCATCACCCAGCGCACGGCATCAATGATGTTTGACTTGCCGCACCCGTTAGGCCCGACGACGGCACTCATATTGCTCGGGAAATTAACGGTTGTTGGGTCAACAAAGGACTTAAACCCGGCCAATTTTATGGTTTTGAGGCGCATCGATTATCTCATTGAGGGGGCAGTGAAAGCCCCAAAAAAACACAACATGTAGTGTATAGGAAGGGGGCCAGCAACACTATATGTTGGTAGCAGGAATTCTTCTATTCTGCTGCTTTTAGGGTCAGGACGACCTCGGCACCGGGGGCTAGAATCACCCCTTTTTGCGCAGCCACCCAAGACGCATTCTGTCTTCCCGGCTGCCCAGTTGGCGACAGCTGGACCTCGATATCGACTGCCGACAAGGTCGACAGCGTCTGTCCCGCCATGGAGTTACTGTCATCGAGGGTAACACTCAAGGGCAACTCCTTGGCCCCACGCCTTGCTACCGCTGTCGGCATGCGTTGCTCAGATCCTGCGGGTCTGGCCACAACGAACACCACACCCTCAGTCTCAGTAACCTCCTCAGGCAGCGAAACGCTGACGGTGATGGCCCCCAAGCCGGCATTGTTATCCAGTGCCGGTGGCTCCCCCACTTCAAGATTTCCCTGAGTCCGTGCCTCGGCAATCAGCGTTGCCAACATCTGTGAGCCCTCCGAGCCCGGTGGTTCCAGTGCTAACAAGCGTTCCCAAAAGCCAACAGCCTCCGAATAATCACCCGCCTCAAAAGCGGCCATGCCCAGGGTCCCGAGTGCTGTACGCTGGCCGGGGTCCGCAGCAAGTGCCGCTTTAGCCCGCAGCCGCGCCCGGGTTGAGAGGCTTCTATCACCTCCCAAATACTCCGCCTGCGCCGCCCGGGCGAGGACCTCAGGGCTCTCGGGAAAAAGTGCCAACAGCTGTTCGTAGCTTGCCAGCGCCTGATCATGTGCGCCTTGCGCGGTGTAATAATCCCCGAGAATGGAGTGGTAGTCCGCGTTAGCGGGCCGAGCTTTGGAACGTTTTACGATCGACTCAACGAGCGCCTCAACGCTGTCGCGGGAGGACGGATCCAGTGCGCCCAGCTCTTCGGTGATCACGACATCCTCATAGCTGCCGAGGAAATAATAGAGAACGGGCGGCAACGTTAGCATCACGACAACCAAAAATAGCCCGACCGGCCAGGCTATTCTGGAGGGAGCTGCCGGCCCCTCTGCGTCCCTCGCCTGCCCTTCCTGAAGCTCATCGAAAACACGTAATTCGGCATCTGAACGAAGCGAGGAGACACCCTGTTCCAACAACGGCTCCTCTCGGGACAACTCGGCGTCGCGCAGGGCAAGCCAATCCAGCGTTGTTTCACCCGCTTGTCGGCCAGCCCATAACTTGGGCAACAAAAACACACCGATCACGGCGACAACCAATAACCCTATCGCCCCTGTGAAAAAAGTCACGGCTTTCGACCTCGGCTCAGTTCGTCGAGGGCCTCACGCATCCCTGCCAATTGTGCCTCTGTGGGGGCGTCGCTGACCGTCGCTCCACGGCGACGATATAAATGCAAACCGAGCATCAACAGTCCCAGACCGACGGCGCCAACGGGGAAATACCAAAGCACCGCTGTTTGGGAATTAACGTCAGGGCGATACCGCACAAACTCACCGTATCTTTCCACCATAAAGGCAAGAATTTCATCATCCGACGCGCCCGCCTCGAGCTGCCGATGGAGAAGTGCCCGCAGGTCGCGGGCAATCGGAGCATTAGAGTCAGCGATATTTTGGTTCTGGCACTTCGGGCAGCGAAGCTCCTGACTCAATTGGTAATACCGTGCCTCGAGGAACTCAGAACTAAACTCATAGGTCTCAATGACCGCCAGCGCATGTGAGCACAACAGCGCTAAGAGAATCGCCACGGCTAATCGGCTCATCCACTACTCCTCTGCTGAAAACCAGTCTGCGAGATGCGCTTCCCAGACCCCTTGGTCAACAACACCCACATGTCGATATCGGATGTTACCTGCACCGTCGACAACGTAGGTTTCTGGCGCACCATAGACACCCAAATCTAGCCCCAGCACTCCCTCGGTATCGGAGATGTTGTGTTGGTAGGGATCACCCAACTCGGCCAGCCACTGGCGGGCCTTGGTAGGTTCGTCTTTGTAATTGAGTCCAATGATGGGAATGCCACGCTCAGCCAGCTCAACCAGAAAGGGGTGCTCTACACGACAGGAGTAGCACCAGGTCGCCCAAACATTTACTAGCGCCGGACCCACGATAAGATCGTCGCGACGCGTGGGGACATCCGATGCCAGAGTGGGCAGCGCAAAATCAGGGAATTGTTTATCAACCAGTGCCGAGGGAAGCGCCGTCGGATCAAGGGAAAGACCGCGGTAGAGGAAAACCGCAAGAAGACCAAAGGCGATTAACGGTAGGAAAAGTCTAAACCGACCCATACCCCACCATCGTTCCCGCCTGTTTAGCAGAACGGCTATCTACCTCGCGACTGGACACGCGCGCCCGATAACGCCGATCAAACACCGTCGTGAAGGCGCCCAGGCCAATGAGCAAAGCGCCCAGCCAAATCCATCGGATGAGCGGTTTGTACTGGAGCCGTATTGCCCAGGCTTGCTCTCCGATAGGTTCGCCCATTGCCACAAAAAGGTCGCGGAAAAAGCCGGCGTCAATGGCCGCCTCGGTCATGAGTTGACCGCTCGCCGTGTAGCGCCGCTTTTGTGGGGTGAGTTCACCAATTTTTTTATCGCCCTGCCAGACGGCGAATCGCGCTTGGTCTGCGCTGAAGTTTGGACCAAGCACACGGTCAATACCGAGCAATTCAAAACGATAACCAGCAACGATCTGGCTCTCCCCGGGCACCATTCGGAGATCCCGCTCCACGCTCATCTGGCTGACCACCGTCGCGCCAACAAGCACCATGGCAAAACCAAAATGGGCCAGCCACATCCCACAATAGCTCGGCGTCAACCGCCGCATTATTCCCGCAATCCCCTTGGCGCCGCGAATTCGCTGAAGCACATCTTTGATCAACCCCAAGGCCAACCAGCCCGCGAGGAGGACTGCCAGCGCTATCCAGAGATTGAACTCACCAAAGGCCCAGGGCGCTAGTGCGGACACCAGCACCACGACAATGGCTGACCGGCCCAACTCGCGCCACCAGCGCGCGGAACTATCCTCCTTCCATCGCGATAACGGGCCAAGACCCATAAGCGGCACCAACAGCGCCATCAATGGCACAAACACGGCATTGAAATAGGGCGGCCCGACGGAATATTTACCCTGACCGAGCGCATCCATCACCAACGGAAATAGCGTGCCGAGTAAGACGGTAAGTGCGCTGACACAGAAAACCAGATTATTGAAAAGCAATAACGCCTCGCGGGAAATGCCTTTGTATTGCACGCGACTGGAAACAGTGGGCGCGCGCAGTGCGTACAAAGTTAACGAACCGCCGATTACCAACCCGAGAAAGATAAGAATAAAGAGTCCTCGATCTGGGTCGGCCGCAAACGCGTGCACCGAGGTGAGCACACCAGAGCGCACGAGAAAAGTCCCTAGCAAAGAAAGGGAAAAGGCGGCGATGGCCATCAATACGGTCCAGGATCGAAATAGACCACGCTTCTCTGTCACGGCCAAGGAATGAACCAGAGCGGTGCCGACCAGCCAGGGCATAAAAGAGGCGTTTTCCACTGGATCCCAGAACCACCAGCCGCCCCAGCCTAGCTCGTAGTAAGCCCACCAACTCCCCAGCATAATACCCAGCGTGAGGAATCCCCATGCCACATTCGTCCACGGCCTTGACCAACGCGCCCAAGAGGCATCGAGGCGACCACCCAACAAGGCGGCGAGGGCAAAAGCAAACGGCACAGAGAAACCCACGTAGCCCATGTAGAGCAGCGGAGGATGAATAATCAACCCCGGATCCTGAAGCAAGGGATTAAGATCGCTACCCTCCCCCGGCGTTCCCGGTAACAATCGCTCGAACGGATTCGATGTAAAAAGCGCGAAGGCGGTGAAACCGACCGCCACCAAGCCCATGATGCTGAGCACGCGCGTCAGCACCTCGAGGGGCAATCCACGGCTAAATCTGGCAACCGCGACCATCCACCCAGAGAGGATCAGAACCCAAAGCAGCAGCGAACCCTCATGGTTACCCCAGACGGCGGAGAACTTATAAATAGTGGGCAGCAAACTGTTGGAGTTTGAGGCTACGACCTTGAGCGAAAAATCGTCCTGCAGGAACGAGACCGCTAACAGGCCAAAGGCAACCAAGAGAAAAACAAAGACCCCGACCGCGAGAGACGGAGCCAGCAACATCACCGACGTTTGATTGCGCCACGCACCCCACAGCGGCACGACCGCCAGTAACAGCGCCAAAACAAAAGCGATGATGAGAGAAAAGTGACCGACTTCAGCTAGCACCGGCATCCTCCCGTATCATTGACGTGTCGTAGCCTGAAGTCCGCTGGGCTTCGAGGGCCTCCGCTACCTCAGGCGGCATGTAGTTTTCGTCGTGTTTAGCCAATATCTCTGAGGCGAGCAGGCTCCCATCCGACTGCAACGTCCCCGAGGCAACGACACCCTCCCCCTCGGCGAATAAGTCCGGCAGGATCCCTGTATAGCTCACCGTGACCACACCGCTATAATCCGTGACCTGAAAAGTCGTTGTTAAGTCGGTGGAGGAACGTTGAATGCTGCCTTCCACTACCATCCCACCAACGCGGATAGCGCGGTCGACTGGCGCTAGGCCCGCGACCACATCCGCCGGCGGATAGAACAGATTGATGTTGCCACGAAGTGCATAGGCCACGAGCCCAATGGCGGTGCTGGACAGCACCACAATCGCCAAGGCGAGGGTCAGTCGCTGTTTACGCTTGGGATGCATTATCGCCCCCTTTTGTTGGGTCTTGATCGGCATCACTTGTCCCGCCCGAGGGCGCCCGCACAAGAAGCTGCTGCGCCCGACGCGCGCGCCGGTGAGGCAAGATAATGAGCGAGGCAACTACCGCCAACGTTATCGCATAGGCACTCCAGACGTAGGGCCCGTGCCCGGCCATATCCCATGCGGCAGTGAGAGAGTCAAAGTACATCAGTCAACAGCTTCTCTGAGCCAAGCGGCATTGGTGTGGGTTTCAAGCAACGTTGCCCGCATATTCATCATGACCACGACGGCAAAGAGCAGGTAAAACGCGCCGATATTTACCAGTAAGGGGTAGAGCATAGAAGCATCAATGGCACTCTCACCCGTGAACTTAATCGATGCAGGCTGATGTAGGCTGTACCACCAATCCACCGATTTGTAGATGATGGGTATATTCACTGTGCCCACCAACGACAGCACCGCACAGGCTTTGGCCGCCACCTCGGGGTTCTCATAAGCCTCAAATAAGGCCACTACGCCCACGTACAGGAAAAGCAAAATCAACATAGAGGTGATGCGCGCGTCCCACACCCACCAGGCCCCCCAGGTGGGCTTACCCCAAATCGCCCCGGTCACCAGAGCCACGAAGGTCAGCGCGGCACCCACCGGAGCCACCGCGCGCATGGCAACGTCCGCCATTTTAATTTTCCAGACCAGCGACACCAATCCCGCAAAGGCCATAACGTAGTACCCCGCAAGAGCGACGACCGCAGCAGGCACGTGAATGAAAATAATCCGATAGCTATTTCCCTGTCGGAAATCAGGGGGTGCATAAAGCAGCCCCCATACGCAGCCCACTGCGAGGGCAATAAGCATCAGCGGCAACAGCCATTGGACCGCCTTGGTCGCGAAACGAAAGAACCACGGTGGCGATCCAAACTTATGTATGATTTTCCACATAGCGGGCAGTATATCCGGTGTCGCGTAAGAAAAAATGATGGCTATTGCTCTAGGGAGATTCTAAGACCCGCCCCGATAGCTAGGGGGGCGAGCAACAACCCCATGGCGGCAAACGCGCCCATCAGCGCAATCCAGCGGCTGGGATCATAACCAATTGCGGCCTCGCCAACCGCACTCGTTCCAAAAATCAGCACTGGGACGGTTAACGGAATCATCACCAAGGACAGCAACAGGGCGCCCCGACGGACCCCCACTGTCAGCGCTGCGCCAATGCCCCCGAGTAGCGACAGGCATAGCGTCCCGAGCACTAATGAAAGCATTAGCGTGGGGATCGCCGCCGGCACCATATTGAGCATGAGCGCAAACACCGGGGCGGCTACAACCAAGGTCAAGCCGCTCAAAACCCAGTGAGCTAAAACCTCCGCCATGGCACAAAGTCCAAGCGGATGGCCAGAAACGGCTAGCTGCTCAAGGCTACCATCCTCAAAATCGGCGCTGAAAAGACGGCCGCTGACGCTGAGCGCGGAAAGTAAGGCCACCACCCAGAAAATGCCGGGCGACAACTCTCGCAGCGTGTTGCTGTCGGGACCAATACCCAGGGGGAAGAGAGTCACCACCATCAGAAAAAAAACAAGCGAATTGAATACTTCTTCGACGCGACGAACGCCACAGCGCAAATGGCGAACAAAAAGTTGCCGACAAAATCCCAGGCTATCGGGCCGCATAATCTGCCAGTTCCAGCTGGTTCAAGTTAGCGCCAAACTTGCCGTCCTGATGACTGGTGAAAACCACCGCACCGCCGCGCTCGCAGTGACTACGAAGCTTGTCTTCAAGAAGCGTAGTTCCCTGTCGATCAATGGCGGTAAAAGGCTCGTCGAGGAGCCAGAGTGAGCTTCTGCTCAACCACAGCCTTGCCAGACCGACCCGCCGCTGCTGACCCGCCGACAAGCGCATGACCGGCGTATCCAGACATCTCAACAGCCCCACAGCAGCCAAGGCCTCACGCACCCGGTCGGATTCAACCTCAATCAGACCCCCTGGATGGCTCTGCAAATTCTCTAACGGGGTCAGCAGTCCCTTTATGCCCGGGGCGTGGCCCTGAAACAGGAGCGTTTCCGGTCGATCGATGGTGCCGCTCACGCCCACGCGAATTAGCCCCGCGATAGCGCGCAGTAGACTTGTCTTTCCGGAACCATTTGGGCCTGTCAGTTGCCAGAGCTCACCAGGCTTGATATCAAGGTTGATACCCGCAAGCAGGGCTCGGTAACCCCGGGTCACGGCCACCTCTCGCAGGCTGAGTAGCGGCGTCTCCACTCCGGTCAAAGCTGGACAACCCGCAGCTCGGGCAAATGAACTTCTCTATCAATTTCTATTGATAAGTCATTGAAATTAAATAATTCTCTATCACAAAGCTGGGAGGGAGACACTTGGCTAAGGGCCCTAAAGATGGTCTCAATACGCCCCGGGTACTGGCGCTCCCACGCTTGCAGCATGCCTTTGATCTCCTGACGCTGCAGGTTGTCCTGCGAGCCACAGAGATTGCACGGAATGATGGGAAACTCCTTTGCTTCGGCGTACGCAGCGAGGTCCTGCTCTTTGCAATAGGCCATAGGCCTAATGACAACGTTCTGCTTGTCGTCACTGAGCAGCTTGGGCGGCATCGCTTTTAACTTGCCGCCAAAAAACAAATTGAGAAACAGGGTCTCTACAATATCGTCTCGATGGTGGCCCAGCGCTATCTTGGTCGCGCCAATTTGCTGGGCGAACCCGTAAAGGGTACCTCGTCGTAATCGCGAACAGAGCCCGCAGGTTGTCTTGCCCTCCGGAATCACCGATCTAACGACGCTGTAGGTATCGCGCTCAAGAATGTAGTAAGGCACGCCTATCTCCTCGAGGTAATTCGGCAACACCTCTTCGGGAAAACCGGGCTGCTTCTGATCCAAATTTACCGCGATAATTTCAAAAGCAATGGGCGCACTGCGCTGCAAGTGCAGCAAGATATCCAGCATGGCATAGGAGTCTTTGCCGCCGGAGAGGCAGACCATGATCCGATCGTCCGCTTCGATCATGTTAAAATCGACGATCGCATGGCCCACCTGTCGGCGTAAACGCTTGCGCAGCTTGTTAAACTCAAGCTGCCGCTTGCGAGTATCCTTGGTCCCGCTAGATGAGGGGGTAACAGCCATGTTGCGCGCTAACAGTGGGGATTGAGGCCGCATAATATAGAAAGTCACCCCGACAGCGCAAAAGGTCAGCGCCGCTCGATTTCATGGCCCGATTCCTCTTATTTGATCTCGTGACTTGAGTTTTCTTGGCGCAGCGAACAGAATTCGCGGCGCACATTAGGCCTCAGGCCCGTTCATCGCCAAAACTGTTGGGGGAATCTCATGAAATCACCTGTTCGCGTTACCGTTACCGGGGCAGCCGGTCAGATTGGGTACGCACTGTTATTCCGCATTGCCTCGGGCGCCATGCTGGGCGACGACCAACCCGTCATTCTGCAATTGCTCGATATCACCCCTGCCATGGAAGCCTTAGAGGGCGTTCGCATGGAGCTCGACGACTGTGCGTTCCCGCTACTCGCGGGCATCACCTGCACCGATGATCCTAATGTAGCCTTTGCGGGGTCTGACTACGCATTGCTGGTTGGGGCCCGCCCTCGAGGACCAGGCATGGAGCGCAAAGACCTGCTGGAGGCCAATGCGGCTATTTTCTCGGTACAGGGAAAAGCGCTCAACGATCACGCTTCCCGAGACGTCAAAGTGCTGGTCGTGGGCAATCCGGCCAACACCAATGCTCTCATTACCCAGCGAAACGCGCCCGATCTCGATCCGCGCAACTTCACCGCTATGACCCGGCTTGATCACAATCGCGCCATGACGCAGCTGGCTCAGAAAACCGGCGTGACCGTCAACGACGTAAGCCACATGACCATCTGGGGCAACCATTCGGCCACGCAATATCCCGACCTTTACAATGCGCGGGTAAACGACACCGCCGCGATGGAGCTGACCGATCAGGCCTGGCTCGAAGAGCATTTCATTCCAACCGTGCAGCAACGGGGTGCCGCGATCATCAAGGCACGGGGGGCATCCTCGGCGGCCTCCGCCGCTAACGCCGCAATCGATCACATGCGGAGCTGGGCACTGGGCACTCCAGCGGGTGACTGGGTCTCAATGGGGGTTTATTCTGATGGCTCCTACGGTATTCCTGAGGGACTGATTTACTCCTTCCCTTGTACCTGCAATGCCGGCGACTGGGCGATCGTTCGAGACGTGGAAGTCAATGACTTCAGCCGCAGTAAAATGGACGCAACCGCCGCTGAATTGTCCGAGGAACGCGACGCTGTGGCCCATCTCTTGGGATAGATCGGTAACGCTACGCCAACACCCCCTACAGCTCGCGCAATACGACCAAAGGGGGTGTTGACACCACATGCCGGCAACTCCACAAGCCGAGCGATGCAATCAGCAACACCCCCACGATCACACCGAGTGGCCACAGCCAGAATGTGGGCTGGTAGCTCAAATCCAACACGTGGGTTTGCAATCCCCAAGCCGCAAGCTCGGCACCTGCTACGGCCATTGTTCCCGCCAATGCCCCCAGCACCGAAAATTCAAGCGCTATGGCGCCCAGTATTAACTGCTTGCGTGCCCCCATTGCCCGCAACAGGGCGCTCTCGCTGACCCGAGCGTCGATACTAGCCCGCACACCGGCGATCAACACCAAAGCCCCCGCGAGCAAGATGACCCCCAAGACGACCTCGATGGCCTGCCCCACCCGGTTAATAATTTGACGAATTTCAGTGACGATGATGTCGAGTTCAATGACTGTGAATGTTGGGAACATCTTCACTAGGTCGTTTAGCCGACCCTTGTCAGTCTCAGGAAGGAAAAAGCTGGTGAAGTAGGTTTTAGGAAACGGCGCCAACACGGCGGGTGGCAGAATGACGAAAAAGTTGGGCTTCAAGCTCTGCCAGTCGACCTGGCGAATACTGGTAACGACGACCTCGATCTCCTCCGCACCAATGCGAAGCCCCAGCCGGCTACCGATGGTCGCCCCCAAGCGCTCAGCGAACTCTTCCTCGAGAGAGACTTCAAAGTGTTGACTTCCTGCATCCCACCATTCGCCATCAGTCACCACGTTGTCCTCGGGCAAATGTTGGGCATAGGTCAGGTTTGCCTCACGCTGCCTTGGACCCTCCGACTCGGTTCCGTACTCAGCGAGCGCGGCATCGTCGACCGTCACCACCCGACCTCGGGTCATGGGAAACTGAGGTTGGCGAGTGATCTGATACCTGTCGAAAAAGGCGGTCAGCTCGGCCTGCTCCTCTGGTGCTATATTTAAGACGTAGTGATTGGGTGTCCCCGGGGGGAGCTGTGCTTGCCACTGCTCTACCAGCGCACCGCGAATCATGATCAGCAACAGCATGAGCATGATGGCGATGGCGAAAATCACCATTTGCAGGGCGCTGGATCGGCGCCGACGCTGTAAGCCCGCAAGCGAAAAACGCCAAACGCTGCCCGCTGCGCTGCCAATTCTGCGACCACCACTCAACAACAGCAGGGCAAATCCGCCCCCGGCCAGCACGACCACCAGCAAGCCCATCACGACCGCAAAGGTCAGCCTGAGATCACCGGAATACCACCACATCAGAAGAATCACAGCGCACCCACCCATCAGGTAGTCCATGCTGCTATGACCGCCATCGAGGGAGATGTCACTGCGTAGCACACGGAGGGGTGGAATCGCGCTGAGTCGGGTCAGCGGTGGCCATGCAAAGAAGCCCAAACATACCAGCGCAGTTACCCCGCCGATCACAAACGGCTCGATAGAGACCGTCGGGCTGGTGACACCCAACTCCTCGGCAAACAAGGTAAGGAAGAAATAGCCGACCAGCCAACCCAACACACAGCCAAGCGCGCTGCCGAAGGCACCCACCAGCATGAGACTGCCACCGTAAAGCCTCGAAATGCGGGACCGTGTGGCCCCCAAGCTTTTCATGATCGCAACCGGATCGATATGCCGCGTGGCGAAACGCCGAGCAGACAGCGCGATCGCAGCCGCAGCCAACACGACGCCCAAGCTGCCGGCAATAAGCAAGAACCCTTCGGCGCGCTCCAGGGTGCGACCGAGGCGCGGCTGATCATCGTCGGTGCCCAGGAGCCGCTGGCCTTGCTCGAGCTGCGGCGTCACCCATTGGCTGAAGCGATCAAGCGAATCGGCGCTGCCGGATAACAACAAACGCCAACTCACCCGACTGCCCGGCTGCACAACCCCGGTGGCATCGATATCGGCCAGATTCATCAACACCCTCGGCCCGTAACCATAGGTACCGCTGGTCGCATCGGGCTCACGCCGAACGACACCCGCGACCGTTAATTTAGCGTCGCCGATCCATAGGGGATCGCCATTGGACACCCCCAACAGGGCGTAGAGCCTGGGGGCCAGCCAAATCTCCCCTGGGGATGGCACCCGGTCAGCCTGGCTAATCGGCCCGTAGGGTGCGTCACTGATCAGAAGGTCACCTCGAAGCGGGTACCCTGACTCAACCGCTTTCACGGACACCAGATGAAAATCATCCTCGGCCGTTACCGCCATGGAGGGAAATGCTAGCGTGACCGTCGTCGCCAATGCGTCATCGAGGGCCCTATCACGCCACGCGGTACTCACCGAAACGCCGGACACCACCACCCTGTCTGCCGCCAGAAAGCGTTTACTCTCATCGGTCAGCGTCGCCTGTAGGCTGGCGACAAACGCGCTCATCCCCACCACGACCGTCACCGCCAAAGTGGCTGCAAGGAGCAGAATTCCTAATTCACCACCCCGCCAGTCCCGCCGCAGGAGCAGCCAGGAATTCATGGTGCCCGAGGTCCGGCGCATCGTCCTAGGAGATTTCACTGAGTCGACCACTCTCCATGGCGAAACGACGCTGACATCGCGCGGCAAGCCGCTGATCGTGGGTGACGAGAATGAGCGTGGTTCCAGCGGAGGCATTTAGGCTAAACAACAGATCGATGATTTTCTCCGCGGTTTCCCCATCGAGGTTCCCCGTGGGCTCATCGGCAAACAGCAGTGCCGGCTGTGCCGCAAACGCACGGGCTATCGCCACCCGCTGTTGCTCACCCCCCGACAGGGTTGCAGGATAATGCGCGAGTCTCTCGCCCAGGCCGACCTTATTGAGAAACGTGGTCGCCTGCTGTTCCGCCCCATTGGCGCCTGCTAACTCCAAGGGCAACATGACATTTTCCAGTGCCGTGAGCGCCGGTAACAGCTGAAAGCTCTGAAACACAAAACCCACCTTCTCGGCCCGCAGCGCTGCCCTGCTGTCCTCATCAAGCCCAGCCAGAGAGACACCATCGATAATGACGTCGCCGCCACTTGCCTGATCGAGGCCCGCGAGCAAGCCTAACAGGGTAGACTTGCCCGATCCCGAGACCCCGACGATCGCGGCAGAATCCCCTGACTTGATCTCAAAAGAGATCCCTCGCAGGATCTCCAGCGTCTCGCCGCCGACTGGAACCGCTTTGAAAAGATTAGTGACCTTGATCATGATGCCTCTTCCATGCCTCATCCTACGCCGGGCAAAGGCCCGCGGATTCGCGCAGCTTCTGATTCTGTCGATTGCGCTGTGTGCTACGAAAAGCTGGGCTCAAGCCCCCGTGCTCCTTGTGCTGGGTGACAGTATCAGTGCGGGCTACGGGATGACACTGAAAGATGGCTGGGTCCAGCTCCTCGCTGAACGTCTACAAACGAGCCATCCAGAGTGGTCGGTCGTCAACGCCTCGATCTCAGGAGAGACCACGGCTGGTGGACTTCGACGGCTGCCCGCGCTAATCACATCCCATCAGCCCCAAACTGTGATTATCGAACTTGGCGGTAATGACGGGCTTCGGGGCTATCCGATTTCACAGCTGAGGAGCAATCTTGCGCAGTTGATTCAACTGAGCACGGCGGCGGACGCCGAGGTACTGGTTACCGGCATGGAAATCCCTCCCAATTTTGGCAGTCGCTACACCGCCCTGTTTCGGGAGAGTTTTGAGGCCGCAGCCGAAGGTACCCCCGCCACCGTCATACCGTTTATCCTTGCAGGGGTGGCAACAACGCCAGCGCTCATGCAAGCTGACGGTATTCACCCAACCGAGGCAGCACAATCCATGATTCTCGACAGCATTTGGCCCTATGTCACCGCGGCGCTGGACCGCGCGCAGTAGCATAAGCCCGCAAGCCAGGCGATAGATCCCCGATGACAGAAAGACCACAGAGCGAACGACAGCGAAAGCTCGAGACCATCATTTTTGGCACGACCACGCCCGCGGGTCGGAATTTTGATGTGCTTTTGCTGTTGATGATCGTGGCGAGCGTCGCGATCGTCATGCTGGACTCCATGGCTTCGCTACACCAATCCTATGGCCCGCTCTTTTGGCGTATCGAATTCGGCTTTACCCTGCTATTCACCATTGAATACCTCAGCCGACTCTGGTGCGTTGGCAACCGACGGGCTTATGCCACTAGCTTTTGGGGATTTGTCGATTTGCTGTCGATTTTGCCCACCTATGTTGCCCTGGTCATACCCGAGGCGGCGCCACTACTAATTATCCGTTTGTTGCGTGTCATGCGGGTATTTCGAGTACTTCGCCTGTTGGAACTGTTTGCCGAGCTTCGCGAAATTCTGATGGTGCTACGCAACACGGCTCGCACCATCTTTGTGTTTTTTGCGCTGGTCATGGTCGTGGTCGTGATCTTCGCGTGCTTACTTTATGTCATCGAAGGGCCACGCAACGGCTTTACCAGCATCCCCATGAGTATTTATTGGGCGATCGTTACCATCACCACCGTCGGCTACGGTGACGTAACCCCCCAAACCGATCTCGGCAGAGCCCTCGCCGCCATGGGCATGCTGATTGGCTACAGTATCCTCGCGGTGCCCACCGCAATCATTACCGCGAAACTGTGGGACCGGCTCAACAACCGCAAGTCAAATCACATCAACTGGAACTGCCCCGTGTGCATGGGGGTTGGCCACGAATCCGATGCCAAATTCTGCAAGCACTGCAGCGCCGAGCTCGACATCCCCGAGGAAGTCCGTGCTCAAGCGGACAATCGCTGACCGTGGCCGTCGCGACAACACAGGCGCCACCCGTTTTTGGCTACCGTAAACACTGGGCCGAGTGTTTCGGCCCCGCCCCTGTCCTGCCCACCTCGCGAGAGGAGATGGATCAACTGGGCTGGGATAGCTGTGACGTCATACTGGTTACCGGCGATGCGTACGTTGATCACCCGAGTTTTGGCATGGCCGTCATCGGTCGGACTCTGGAAGGCCAGGGCTTTCGTGTGGGCATCATCGCCCAGCCCGACTGGCGTGACCTGTCATCCTTCAGCGCACTGGGACAACCCAATCTCTATTTTGGCGTCGCAGCGGGCAACATGGATTCGTTAATCAACCACTACACCGCGGACAAGAAGCGACGTCACGACGACGCCTACACGCCGGGGGGCGTGGCTGGCCAGCGGCCAGACCGGGCCGTCACCGTATACAGCCAAAAGGTTCGCGAGGCGTACAAAGACGTCCCCATCGTCATTGGCGGGATTGAAGCGAGTTTGCGCCGCATTGCCCACTATGACTATTGGACCGACAGTGTGCGCCGATCAGTGTTACTTGATGCCCAGGCTGACATCTTGCTTTATGGCAATGCCGAGCGCGCCATCATCGAGCTAACCCATCGACTGGCTCGGGGCGAACCGATAGACGCTATTCGAGATCTACGGGGTACAGCTTTTATCGCCTCGGGTATTGAACCCGACTTCCGAGAGGTGACGTCGACGCTACTGGACAGCCCTGGCGCCGTGGCCCCGCCCCTTAACCCCTATCTCGGCATGGAGGCAGAAGCGTGCGATACCAACACCAATGCAGCCACAGATGCTAGTAGTCGAGAGGCTGTGGTGGATGAGCCGGAAGAGGTGCCCGTGCGACTGCTAGCGAGCTCTGAGCATCGCCGCACCGTCATTCGCCTTCCCTCCTTTGAAGCCGTCCGGGATGACCCGGTGCTTTATGCCCATGCATCTCGGGTGCTCCACAAAGAAACCAATCCCCACAACGCAGCCGCCTTGATTCAACAACATGGGACCCAGGATGTGTGGATTAACCCCCCACCAATACCCCTGGCCACCGAGGAGCTTGACTGGGTCTTCGAGCTTCCCTACAGCCGGCTACCACACCCGAAATACGGCGGTGAAAAAATACCCGCGTTCGACATGATTCAGCACTCGATCAATATCATGAGAGGTTGTTTTGGTGGGTGTACTTTTTGCTCCATCACCGAACACGAAGGTCGCATTATTCAGAATCGCTCGGAGGACTCGATCATTCGTGAAGTCGAAAAAATTCGCGATACCAGCCCCGCGTTCACGGGCGTTATTTCTGACCTTGGGGGCCCCACTGCCAACATGTGGCGGCTGGCCTGCAAAAGCACAGAAATCGAAGCGAAGTGCCGGAAGCTTTCCTGCGTGTTCCCGGGCATTTGCAAAAACCTTAATACCGACCAAACACCCTTGGTGTCACTTTATCGACGCGCTCGGTCAGTACCCGGGATCAAAAAGGTACTGATCGCCTCGGGATTGCGCTACGACCTGGCCGTCGAGACACCCGAGTATGTCAAGGAACTGGTTACCCACCATGTCGGAGGCTACTTAAAAATTGCGCCCGAACATACCGAAGACGGCCCTCTGGGCCATATGATGAAACCGGGCATTGGCACCTATGACCGGTTTAAAGCGATGTTCGACAAGTACACAAAGGAAGCAGGGAAAAAACAGTACCTGATCCCCTATTTCATTGCTGCCCACCCCGGTACCACTGACGAGGACATGCTTAACCTTGCGCTCTGGCTTAAGCGTTACAAGTTCAAAGCGGATCAAGTTCAAACCTTTTATCCATCGCCCATGGCAACGGCAACCGCCATGTACCATACCCAGAGAAATCCACTCAAACGGGTATCGCCACGTGCGGACAAGCTACCTGTGGTACGCAAACTGCAGCAACGCAAACTTCACAAGGCTTTTCTGCGCTACCACGATCCGGAAAACTGGGCCCTCCTGCGGGACACCCTGAAAAAAATGGGTCGCCGTGATCTGATAGGTAACGGCAAAATGCACCTCGTGCCTCCCCGTGATCCACCAAAGCGCCATCGGGTCGTCAAAGGAAAGCACCAATCTTTTGCCACACAGCACAATGGCCTACCCAAACCACCGAGGAAACCCCGTCGATGAGCGAGCCAACCAAACGGTCTCGTTTATCACCGCGATGGCGGTATTTGTCCAACAAGGCAGACTTGACCGCCATGGTCATCTGGCTTGGTGTGCTGTTGCTGAGCTTGCTGCAAAGCGATATAGCCATTGCCACGGGTAGTGTCATCCAAACCGGAAAAGCACTTCCCTCGCTCACGATTAGCGCCGGCGGCAAAGTAGTCCTCGAAGGGGACGACTACCGGACAGCCCCCTGGAATGGGCCGGTCTCGCTACCTATGGTGCAAGTTTTCCAATACGTGCCCGGCACCCGCAAAGGCGGCAGCCTTTACGACGCGCTGACCGAGCGAATGCAGAGAGAACTCGACCCCCAGCAGTTTCGCATTACTGCCATTGTGAACCTCGACGCCTCCTCAGTGTTTATCAAACCCTTTGTCCGCGCTGAAGTGGTCGACAAGCAGCGAACCTTTCAACTTGCCACCATGGTGCTCGATGAAGATGGCGCAGGGCGCACTACCTGGCGGCTGGAACAGGAATCGGCGTTTATCGTGACAGACGAAACCGGCCGCGTTGTGGACGCCATCTTTGGACCGCCCTCGCAGGAAGATCTTGATCGCATTTTTGCCGTCCTCGCCGAGAGACTGCTGTCACACAAATGACACCTAAACCCGCTATTGTTCTGCTCAACTAAGACTGAGCTCGGGGGGTCGGGTTGACGGGCGGCGGGACCCAATCTTTCTCAAACCACAACCTCACCTAGGGTATTGAGCACTAATTCGGTGCAACTTAGTGTTCACAACCAATTAGAGGCTGGCATTTTTCCAGCTTTATCTAAGGAACCCGTCCCGCTAGGATGCGCACCGGTTGGTTGCACAGCCGGCACCGACTACGCCACTTAAAAAATCAGGCCGCAGGAAAACATTGCGGCGACAGGAGATACCTACCTATGTTCCCAGGAAAGCGCCTTTTACCCATCGCCATTGCCACGCTCGGGATGACGGTTCAATCGCCAGCCCACGCTCAACTGGAAGAAGTGGTGGTCACTGCGACCAAGCGCCAAGCGACTCTGCAAGACATCCCTATCGCTGTGTCAGTGGTGACCGCGGAAGTTATGGAGCAATCCCAAGTACTGGACATTAAAGACCTGCAAACCCTAGTCCCCAGTCTTCGCGTAACCCAGCTACAGGGCAGCGCACAGACCAACTTTATTATTCGAGGCTTCGGTAACGGCGCCAATAATCCGGGTATCGAGCCGTCCGTTGGTGTATTTCTTGACGGCGTCTACCGATCGCGAGTGGGAAGCGCCTTAGCGGATTTACCCAAGGTAGAACGGATCGAAGTACTGCGCGGCCCGCAAAGCACTCTCTTTGGAAAAAATGCCTCTGCCGGGGTCATCAACGTGGTGACAGCAAAACCGGATCTGGACGCCTACAGTGGCTCCGTTGGCGTGACCCTGGGCAACTACAGTCAGACCATTTTGCGAGGTGACATTACTGGCCCCATTTCCGACAACCTCGCCTTCAGCCTCTTCGGTAGCGTCAACGAGCGTGACGGCTATTTTGACAACCTGACCACCGGAACAAGCTTTAACGAGCTCAATCGCTGGAACTTCAGGGGTCAAATGCTATGGGCCCCCTCTGACCGCGCCGAGGTCCGATTGATCGTGGATGCCGAGGAAATCGACGAAGTATGTTGTGGCGTCGCCAATTTGGTTGATGGCCCGACCGGCGATATTGTCCGCGCACTAGGCGGTGACGTTGTCGGCGACGCGCCCTTTGCCTATGCCAACTATCAGGATTTTGATCCAAAGAATGAGATTGAAACCCGGGGCGCCTCATTGCATCTCGAGTACGATTTCGACGCCTTCTCGCTGACCTCGATCAGCGCCTTTCGCACCCTCGATCAGTTCCAGTCCGGGGACGTGGACTTCACCAGTGCCCGCCTGATCAGCCCTGCAATGGCCGATGCCAGAGACACAGAAATAGACACCTTCACCCAGGAAATCCGCCTGGCCTCATCAAACGATGGTCCTCTTCAATGGATGGTCGGCGCGTTTTACTTCAATGAAGAAGTCACCAATGACGAGAACTTCGGGCTGGGCCCGGATTTTAGAGGTTTTGTCGATATCCTCCTGGCCGGTCTCGGAGCCCCAGGTGCGCTTGGCGCCATTGAGGGGGCCCTCGGTCTCCCCTCGGGCTATATCTATGCCGATAAAACCGGCAACCAGTCCGAAACCTACACCCTTGACGATGAAACCCTATCGCTGTTTGCTCAGATTGATTTCGACCTGACCGATGCCTTGACCCTGACTGCTGGCGTTAACTACACCCAGTCAGAGAAAGAGGCATCGGCAAACGTGGTCAATGATAATTTCTTTGGCACCATCCCACTGGCTGCCTTCGGACTTGGAGCGCTGGAGCCCGCACAGTTTTTGCCGCCTTTTGTCACTTATCCCAACTCGGTTGAGGACGGGCGTAGCGATGACAGCGACACCACTTACACGCTCCGGCTGGCTTATGATCTGACACCCAACGTCACGGTTTACGGCGGTGTAAGCACCGGCTTTAAAGCCACGTCTTGGAACCTGTCACAGGATACCGGTCCAGTAGAGGCAGACCTTGCCGCCCTGCTCGCGGCAGGCGATTCTGCCCTGCCGGCGTTAACCGCTTTTGGCCTTCCGCCAGGGTTTGCCAACTACCCGGGCGCGCTCGGTCCAGCAACACGTCTCGCAGGCCCAGAGGAGTCCGAGGTTTGGGAGATTGGCCTCAAAGGCGCGTGGGATTCAGTCACGCTTAATGTCGCTGTCTTTGATCAAGAAATTGATGGCTTTCAATCGAACGTTTTCTCCGGCACTGGATTTTTACTGGCTAATGCGGGCAAGCAGTCCAACGATGGCGTCGAGGTCGACGTCACTTGGGCTCCCACTGACGGCCTCCGCATTGGATTTGCAGCCACCTGGCTGGATCCGGTCTATGACGACTTCAAGAGTGCATTAGGCATAAACGGTCCGGAAGACTTCTCTGGTCGTATGCCGGCAGGTATCCCTGAGTTTTCTGCCAACACCAACATAACCTATAGCTTTGGCGTCGGAAGCACTGATGGGTACGTCCGACTGGAAAACGTCTATGAAAGCGAGGTTCAAGTGGCGGATAACGTCTCACCCACGATCGCATCGCGACAGATTAGCCTGGTCAATGCGAGCGCTGGCCTGACCTTCAACAACGGGATACAACTCAATTTGTGGGGTAGAAACCTCACGGGTGATGAGTACCTGCAGTCAGCATTCCCCTCTGTTGCTCAGGCGGGCAGCTTCAGTGGCTACCCCAGCCAACCTAGGACCTACGGGCTGACGATCACCTATAACTTCGAGTAAGGCGCAGAAACACTTTATCTGCCAAGTCAGATGGGGCTCCTCACACGGAGCCCCTTTTCTTTCTGGGGCTCTTTCTGGGGTCAGCCAGTACTTCGTAAGCACCTCTCAGCGCGTCGTACCACCCAGTTTGACTCACTATTGCCGAGCTTTTCATGCAAAGCCAAACGTAGCCTCCCAGTAGATAACGCCTCGAGATGAATAAAACCCGCTTGCGGGAGATCGGGGGAGTGCTAGTATCGCAGAAAAGCCGCGCCAGCTGAGACGTGAACTGGCGTCAAAACATAACAATAAGCCAAGCATAAGAGGGTCCCCGCTATGAGTACACGCAATCGTGTTCTATCTGTACCCGTACTAGCCACCACACTGTCGCTCGCTGTCTCAGCGCACGCCCAGGGCGTTCTTGAAGAAGTCGTGGTCACCGCCGAGAAACGAGAGCAGTCGCTCCAAGACGTGCCTATCGCTATTTCTGCCTTCACTAACGATGACCTACGTCAGCAATTGGTCGATAGACCGCTAGATCTCCAGCTGAACGTCCCAAACATGTTGATGTCCAAGGGTAACTTTACGACCGCGGCCATCTCGATTCGTGGTGTGGGAAACCTGGCCATTGGCAGTGCAGCGGATAGCGGAACCGGCATTCACATTAATGGGTTTTACATGAACGGCCCGCGGGTGTTCGAGATGGACTTCTTCGACGTCGACCGTGTCGAAGTATTGCGCGGACCCCAGGGCACCCTTTACGGAAGGAACACCACCGCCGGGGTTCTCAACATGATCACCGCCAAGCCAGATACCGAAACATTAAGTGGCAATATCAATGGTGAATTCGGTAACTACAGCCGCCAGCGCTACGAGGGATACATCAACTTCCCGCTGGGCGACTCAATGGCACAGCGCTTCTCCGGCTTCTATCTCACACAAGACGGATTTGTGGACAACGCCTATAACGGAGAGGAGGTCGACGACCGCGATATGTTCGGCATCCGAAGCAGCACGCTGTTTGAAAACGACAAGACATCGGTGCAATTGGTTATTAACTACCTCGAGGAAGACGATAACCGGATGCGCGGCAGTGATCAACGTTGCACCAAAGACACCAATACCACCGCTTTCGGCCAGTACGGCCCGCTGGGCTGCCTGCCAAACAGCTTGGGCAACAGCGCCGCCAACACCTCCGGTACTGTGCTCGGCGCAATTACCGCAGGGATCGAAGCGGCCACCTTCGGCCTATTAACGTTCCCCGACGACGACTATGCCAACCCTCGCGTTTTTGATGATCCCCGCAGGCAGTGGCTTGACACCACGCCCGAATATCAAGTGGAAGACACCGTCATCACTTTTGAAATTGAGCACGACTTTGGCGACTTTACGCTCACGTCTCTTACCGGCTATCACGACACAAGTTTTTCAGCCTCAAATGACTATGACTTCACGCAGGCGTCCGAAACTTGGGATTGGATTTACGACGAGTTGATTGGCGGGTTTTTGCCCAATCCGCTGCAGTGTGTTCCATCGGGGTCTGAGGGGTTTTGCCAAAGTGGTGGCTTACCGGTAGACCGAGGTGTTAACGGCGTCGAGTTCGTCGATCGGCTTTACTCGACCGACATATCCACGACCGAGGGTGAAGAATACAGCCAGGAGTTACGCCTGAGCTCTGACTGGGATGGCCCAATCAATTTCATGGTCGGCGGGTATTACCTTCACTACGAGGGTGAGACTCACTATAAAGTCTATAGCTCAGCCCTAACACTCTATGCCTTGCTGCCAGGGTTCTTAGGCCTCGAAGCCTTACCGGCCAATCAGCGCTTTTATGATAACGACACCTCCGACAACATCCTCGAGACCTGGGCAGTCTTTGGCGAGCTTTACTGGGATGTCACCGATCGCTTGAGCGCGACCTTTGGCCTTCGCTACTCCGACGAAAAGAAATCGGCAAATCAGCGAACTATTTATCTCGACTTCCTGACAAACCCCAACCAGCCCGGCGGTGGTTATGAGGCATTCGAGTGGGAAGACAGCGAACCCACCGGTCGCGTCAATCTTACCTATGAGGTCTCAGATGACGTGATGACCTATGCCCAGCTTTCGCGGAGTTTCAAGAGCGGTGGTTTTAACCCGATCTCCGCAGAGAGCGTTCTGCTGCAGTTTGACCCCTCTGCTGCGTTCTTCGAGCCCGAGTACATTAATGCCTTCGAGGTGGGGGTGAAATCGCGGTTTCTCGGCGGTGCGCTACAAGCCAACGCATCCTATTTCTACTACGACTACGAAGGCTTGCAGGTGTCCAAAATCACCCAGCAAACGGCGATCAATGAGAACTTTGACTCCAAGATTCAGGGGATTGAGGGGGAGTTTCTGTTCGCCGCCTCAGAAAACCTCTTGTTTACCGCCAACATTGCTTGGTTAGACACGGAGCTCGGTGACGTGGTGACATCAGATCCCGGCGATCCCAACGGCAGCACCTATCTAAACGATGGGAGAAGCCCGGTAGACGGAGTGGTCAGTATCGGCAATAGCAACGTGTACCTTGGTCCAGACTGCCCGAGCACCATTCCGATACCCGAGCTGGGTGGTGCACCGGGTTGTGCCGGTGTACCGATCAATTTGAGCGGCAATCAGATTCCTGGAGCTCCCGAATTCTCCGTAAACCTCGGCGCCAGTTACAACATGCAGTTGGGCGGTATGGGAAGCCTCAGAGCTGGCGTAAATTACTACTGGCAAGATAAATATTATTCTCGAGTATTCAATGCCGCCGTGGACCAGATAGAGGAATGGGATGTGTGGAACGCAACGCTGCGCTTCACGCCCCAAGAGGGAAACTGGTACCTGGAACTGTGGGGTCGTAATCTGAGCGACGATGACTACGTCACAGGCCAGTATCGGGTCGATGCAAACTCAGGAAACGGCACCAATCAGTTCCTACTTGATCCCCGCACTTACGGGATCACCCTCGACTATCAGTTCTGAGCGCTATCAGTTACCCACTAGGGCGGCCGCAGGCCGCCCTATTTCGTACTGGCCTCGCGAATGAAATCGCCCAGCAATCTGAACTCGGTTTGTCTTGGCGTTTTTTTTCGCCACATAAGGCCAATCGAGCGCGCCACACCCTCGCGATCAAACGATCTAACCACAAGATCAGTGCCCGCCGTGATACCAGCGTTCACCGCCATTTCGGGGAGCAACGTAATCCCAATGCCATTAGCCACCATCTGAACGATAGTCGCCAAACTGGTCGCTTGATAGGGAATATCAATCTGCGAGTCTCGCAGTTCGCAGGCTTCCAAGGCATGATCACGCAGACAGTGACCATCCTCTAACAGCAACAGCCCCTCTCCCTGTAAGTCTTCTGGCTGAAAGCTCTCTTGGGTAGCCAATGGGTGCTCTTGATTGCTTGCCAAGAGAAAGTTGTCTTGCATCAGCGGCATCACGTCCACGTTATCGGTGGGAAACGGCAGCGCCAACAGCAGCACGTCCAACTCACCCGCATGCAGGCTATCGACCAGCGCTCGGCTCAGATCTTCCCGGATAAACAACGTAAAGCCAGGGTGCAATACCCGTAACTGTTGCAGCATTTCGGGCAGTAGGTAAGGTGCCACTGTCGGAATCACCCCCAAGCGCATCTTGCCCTTGAAGGGGACGCCAGCGGCCTCGCACTGACTCACCAACTCGTCGACATCGACCAGGATCGCCAGTGCGCGCTGTACCACCTCTTGACCTAGCGTGGTCAACAGGACGTTGCGATTATTGCGCTCTACCAGCGATGCCCCCAGCGTGTCTTCGAGCTCCTGAACGCCAGCGCTCAGGGTGCTTTGGCTGACGTGGCAGGCCTTGGCGGCTTGTCCAAAATGCTGGTGCTCCGCCACCGCGCACAGATATTTCATTTGTTTAAGCGTGGGTTGCCTCGCCATTGCAGTCTATCCTCAACGAAAATCGCGATTATCGAAATTTTCGATTAATTTTGGCAAAAAATACAGTTGAGCCAAAACTGGCCCAAGGCAGTATAGTTATTCATCTCGCAGCTGCGGGGTCTAACGTAAGGAATTCCACATCAGGAGACCGAAATGGAACTCAAAGGTAGTATGACAGAACAGAACCTTAAAGATGCCTTCGCTGGCGAATCCCAGGCCAATCGCCGTTACCTCTACTTCGCAGCAAAGGCCGATGTAGAGGGCTATAACGACGTTGCTGCGGTGTTCCGCTCAACGGCAGAAGGTGAAACAGGACACGCTCACGGCCACCTTGAGTACCTCGAGGCGGTTGGCGACCCGGCAACCGGTCTGCCCATGGGTGATACTCGCAAGAATCTTGAAGCCTCGATTGCCGGTGAAACTCACGAGTACACCGATATGTACCCCGGTATGGCCAGTACAGCGCGCGATGAGGGCTTTGACGAAATCGCGGATTGGTTTGAAACCCTCGCTAAAGCTGAGCGAAGCCACGCCAACAAGTTCCAGAAGACTCTGGACACCTTGGAGGCATAAGCGCCCTACCGTGATGGCTAGGGGAGCGCAATCGCTCCCCTTTCTTTTTCCCCCTGCGAGGAGCCGCCAACACTGCGGTTTGATTCTCTCAGATATCCAAAACATCAAGTAACGCAGGTACATGATTATGCGCGAAGGCAGCCTAGAAGCCCCCACTCGCCATCCGATTGATTGGAAAAGTGGCGATTTTTGGAGCAAGGAATCGCTCAACGCGGAGCTTGAGCGGGTCTATGATATTTGCCATGGCTGTCGCCGTTGCGTCAGCCTGTGTGATGCCTTTCCTACGTTGTTTGATCTCATTGACGAATCAGAGACTTTCGAAGTCGACGGCGTTGCTAAAGAGGATTACACCAAGGTTGTCGATCAATGCTACCTGTGCGACCTCTGTTTTCTAACCAAATGTCCCTATGTACCGCCCCATGACTTCAACGTCGACTTCCCCCACTTGATGCTTCGCGCCAAGGCCATCAAGTTCAAGGAGCAGGGAGCGAACTTTCGGGACAAAACTCTAACCAGCACCGACACCATGCTTGGGGTAATGTCTATCCCGCTAGTGGATATCACCGTCAATGCGCTCAATAACAGCGCAGGCTTCCGAAAGATTGTGGAGAAGACCCTCGACATTCACCACCAAGCGCCACTGCCCAAAATGCATGCCAACAATCTGAGAAAGCGGGTGAAAAATCTCCTCCAGCCTATGGAGGCGGAGGCAGTTGGGGAAACATCCGGCAAGGTGGCGCTCTACGCCACCTGCTATGGCAATTACAACAGCCCCGAAGTGGGCGAAGATTTCGTGAAAGTTTTTCAACATAACGGCATACAGATTGACGTGGTTCCCAGGGAAAAGTGCTGCGGCATGCCTAAACTCGAGCTCGGTGATTTAGATGCGGTGGATGCTTTGAAGCAAGCCAATATCCCGGTGCTTGCGGATCTCGTTGATCGCGGCTATGACCTTGTCGCCCCTATTCCATCCTGCGTACTTATGTACAAGCAGGAGTTGCCACTGATGTATCCCGATGATGCCGATGTTCAAAAGGTCAAAAATGCGTTTTACGATCCCTTCGAGTACCTGTGGCTGCGACATAAAGGCGGCAGGTTGAACACTGAGTTTCCCCACGCGATCGGCAATGTTGCCTACCAAGTCGCCTGCCATCAAAGGGTTCAGAACATAGGGCTAAAAACCCGCGACGTACTCGCCTTGGTGCAGGACAGTGAGGTGATCGCTCACGAGCGTTGCTCGGGCCATGACGGCACCTACGCCGTAAAGAAAGAGACTCACGAAAAATCGGTGAAAATCGCCCGGCCGACGGTGAAAAAAGTCGATGCACAAAACCCGGATCACTTCATCAGTGACTGTCCGATGGCCGGCAACCAGATTGCGAGCCTCGCGGAAAATGTCGATGCGGCGTTGCACCCAATGACGCTACTCCGCATGGCTTACGACCTTTAACATCCCCACGACACAGACAGGAGATACCAAAATGACACAACTGACTCGCGCCGACCTCTGGTCACTCGAAGAATACGCCGTTAAGCGTAACGAGTTTCGCGCCGAAGTCATGGCGCATAAAAAGACACGCCAGCTGGCCCTGGGCCGCCATGCGAGACTCTACTTTGAAGACCTCACGACGATCCGCTACCAGATTCAGGAGATGCTTCGCATTGAGAAAACCTTTGAGGCCGCAGGTATTGAGGAAGAGCTCGGTGCCTACAACCCTTTAATTCCTGACGGTCACAACTGGAAGGCCACCTTTATGATCGAATACGGTGACCCAGTGGAGCGTGCCGCACGCCTGCGGGAGATGAAAGGCATTGAAGATGTTGTCTGGCTACAAGTCGCTGATCTCGATCGCATTTACCCGATCGCCGACGAAGATCTGGAACGCGAGAACGATGAGAAAACCTCGTCTGTTCATTTTCTCCGCTTCGAACTGAGCCCCGAGCAGATCTCTACTTTAGTGGCAGGCGCCCCGCTCTATGCAGGCGTTGACCATGCGGGCTATTCCATCGAGAAGTTTGAGGTAGAAGCACCGATTCGAGACTCGCTTGCGGGCGACCTGAAGCCCACGGCACACTGAGTGAGATCGGCGCTGAGAAGACCCTTACCCGGCTCCTACTCGGCGCCATTCACAGCTTTGACGAGGCCGCTATGACGCTTGTGGTATTCGACATGGATGGCACCCTTCTCAACGCAGAATCCGCCATCACGCCATATACGGCAGAGACCCTAGCTCTGATGCGCGAAGCGGCGATTCCCTACACCGTGGCCACGGGCCGAACGCTTCAGGCTGCGCTTGGTCCGATCAAAGATCACCGCTTCACCCTCCCCCATATACTCAAAAACGGGGCAGTCATTTGGTGCCCAAAGCTCGAGGACTATAGCCACAGCCATCTACTCACCCAACAGGAGGTCTGGCATGTCATCGCCTCGATGACGATGCAGGAGATCACTCCCTTCGTCTTCACGCTCGAAGAAAACAACCGCCACGCGGTTTATCACGGCCCGCTCAAGAGTGAAGCCGAAAACAGACTGGCGCAGCTCTTTGAGGATGAACGGCACCTACCTCTTGAGCCTCTCAAAGCGATGCCTGATACAGCCCACGTCATCAACGTAAGCAGCATGGGTCCAGCCGAGGCCGTGCAAGCGGTAATACACTCCATCGAAGATGAACCCGCACTCGTGGCCTACACCGGGACGGCGATCCAAAAGAAGAATCTGTGCTGGGTGGACATCCACCACAGCCACGGCAGCAAAGGAAACGGCATTGAGGCGCTGCGCACCGACCTGGGCATGGACCACGTGATCGCCTTTGGAGACGGTGATAACGACTTGAGCATGTTCGCTGTCGCCACCGAGTCGTATGCCACCGCAAACGCCGATGACGAGGTAAAGGCCGCGGCGACCGACGTCATTGGGCACCACGATGAAGACGGCGTCGCCCGATTCCTGCGCAGACGCTTTGACCTACCTCGCTAGCCCCTCCTCAGCGCCCCCATTTAGTCAGCGCCTGCATATAGTCAGCTTGAGCTCCGGTGCCTCGGTTGAATCAGCCAGACACCCGCCAGAATCGCAGCGAGCGCAATAAGCTGATTAGCCGCCACCGGCTCCCTCAGCAGCAGTACTCCCACGACAAAGGCCACAGCGGGTATGAGATAGTTTATGGTCGAGAGGAATCCGGGGCCCACCTCGGACACCACCACAAAATACACCCAGGTCGCCATGCCCGTTGAAAAGATGCCGAGCACCAACAGGGCGCCCCACGCTGATGGATTGAGTGAAGGATTACTCCAGTCCTGTAACCACAGCGCCGGACCAAGCAAAATCAATGACCCCGCGACCAGGGAGCCGGCTGTAATGGCTACAGGATCGAATCTCGGTAGGCGCTTGGTGTAAATACCGTTGATCGCATAACACAGGGTGGCTGTAACAGCGGCAATTTGGCCCCAAAGCCGCTCCGTATCACTTCCGGCAAAGACCGTATCACCCATCAACAGAATCACCCCGGCAAACCCCATCGCTACGCCAATCAAACGGAGGGGTGTCATACGCTCATGCTCCAAAAAATAATGACCCATGACCAAAATAGCGATCGGCATCAGCGCCATCAACAAGCCCACCTCCCCACTGGCTACGCGCTGTTCAGCCCATGCAATCAACGTAAAAGGAATCACGTTGCCGGTTATCGATAGCAGCATCATGCGCAGAGGCCAGCGCCCTGCCCACGGAATCCTCCCTTTTTGCCATCGCAACACCAGCAACATGACCAAGGCTCCCAGGGTTAGACGGCTCCACACCACGGCTACCGGGTGAAAGGCTTCCAAGGCCATAGCAATCAGACCGAAAGCAAATCCCCAAAACAAGACAAGGTAGCCGAGGAGCGCCCAATGCTTAACGGTTGGTATTTGCATACATAACAACTCCGTGATCTGGAAAATGTGACTTACGCACACACCCTCCTTTTTTCCCGCAACAATCTGCTACGCTCGCATTTCTCGATCGGACTCGCACTCGACACCCACCACATGGCAACGTCTCCGACAACTCGCACCGCAGTTCAGGATCATATTGATCAGATCCTACGGGTAGATATGCCCACAGGGCCGGGAATTACCCTGCTAGCTGCCTCTCTCAGAAAATGGTTTAAACCCCATTTTGTGGGACTGGAAAAGTTACCCAGTGGACCCGCTCTGTTCGTCGCGAATCACTCGCTGTTGGCGCTCGATGCTTTTACCTTCCATCTGCTAATGCACTATGACTATCGGCGCTTTCTTCGCCCCCTTGCCGACCGCACATTATTCAGCAATCCCTATTATGCGCAAACAGTAATTCCGCTTGGCGCCGTAGATGGTCAACCAGACGTAGTCAGAGCGCTAATGGATGCCGGCAAAGATATTCTTTTGTACCCCGGAGGGACCCGCGAAGCGGTTAAGCCCCCCGAGCGACGCTATCAGGTTGATTGGGGTGAGCGCTATGGCTTCATCCGACTAGCCGCGGAAAAAGGCTACACCATCGTTCCTTTTGCCTCGGTCGGTCCTGATGAGTACTACGATCAATACCTCACCTCCAGCGAGCTACAAACCTCGCAGCTCTTATACTTGCTGCGGCAATTTGGACTGATGCCGCCGGATGTCCGGGAAGATCTTATTCCTCCGCTGCCTGCCGGGATGCTGGGGTCACCACTCCCCAAACCAAAAACCACTTTCTTTGGCTTCTGCCCGCCAGTGAGCCTAGCTGCATACAAAGATAAAACCCCAACCCCTCGACAGCAACAGCGTATACGCCAAGGGATCGAAGACGCTATAGCCCTCGAGATAAAAGAGCTGCTTCTTCTGCGGGAAAGAAACCGACACAAAGACGGGCTACTTCGACGCATCCTCTCGGTGTAAGCCTCACAGTGTTCCTGCGTCTCACCAGTTACACCCTAGGCCTCGGCCTTGCCCTCGCCATGCTGTGGCTGGTGGCCTCTGTCACCGTGCTTCCACCCTATGCGTTATTGATAGGCGACAACCCGGTGGTGTCCTCTCCTGCGGATCGCAACATGATCTTTGAGGATATTCAGGTGCCTAGTGGTGATCTGCTGCTTGAGGGATGGTGGATGCCGGCGACCGATCCTCGAGCCGTAATCTTGTTCGCCCATGGTGCTGGGTCAAACAGAACCTCCACCTTCGTACCATCACTAGACCTCTATCGCGCGCTGGTAGATGCCGGCCTGTCCATCATCACCGTTGACATGCGCAACCACGGAAACTCGCCAAAGACCGACAGCAAGCTCGCTTTTGGGGAGAGCGAGTGGCGAGACATGACCGCCATGGCCCAATGGCTCGACGAGCATGGAATCTCGGCACTACCAAGAATAGGCATGGGCGTGTCTATGGGCGGGGCCGTAACGCTGCGAGCCGCCGCCGAAGGACTGGCGCTCAAAAAGATCGTCCTGCTCGATCCCGCTCTGAATCTAACCGACTCATTGGCCCAAGGAGGATGGGTACATTATGGCGTGCCGCCGTGGATTTTTTTACCCATGGCGTGGTCCGCGGTCCACCACTTTGATCTCCCTGCGGGAGAGAAGGCGCCAAGTTACCTTGCCGAAACACTTAACACGCCTACCCTGATCATTCAGGACCCTGACGACCCGGTGACCCGAGCTCGGTATGCGCAAAGCGTTTCAAGTGCCAACCCCAGCATTACCCTCGCGCTTGCACCGAGAACTGCTCCTGATCATCCCTGCCTCAGCGGTAAAGGACGCTGGGGAACTCATGCGGCAGCCTTCAGCTGCTATCCGAGTTGGACACTTTCTGTTCTTGAGCAATTTCTCCGGGATCTGTAATTACGCAACTCGGTTATTTCCGCTAAGTTTTATTGGGAGGGCGTCTCATCTAAATCGCGCCGCTCTCCGTACATTACTTGTAATTTCGGCACCCACCGCGCCCCGCGTGGTGGCGCCCGAAAATTGAACTCCAGAGGCTCTTTGTAATGATCAACCGTAGCGTTATGACTGTTGTTTTCCTATTGGCTACTGCGCTTGCCAGCACCGTTCAAGCCGCCTGCCCCGACTTCCTGAACACCGAGATGCGCAAGCTCTCCTCCAAGGAGCGCGTGAACTTCTGTGAGGCCTACGCAGGCAAGCCTCTACTGATTGTGAATACGGCAAGTAATTGTGGTTATACAAAACAGTTTGACGGCCTGGAAGACCTCTACCAGGAGTATCAGGATCGGGGACTTGTTGTGATCGGGTTCTCGAGCGATGACTTTTTTCAGGAAGAAAACGATGAGGGCAATGTCGCCGCGGTCTGCTACGAGAAGTACAACGTGAGTTTTCCTATGATCGCCACCAGCGCTGTCCGTGGCAGCGATGTGAACCCAGTCTTCAAAGGATTAGGCGAAGCTAAGGGCTATCCGAAGTGGAATTTTTATAAGTATTTGGTGAGCCCGGAGGGCGAAGTCATCGAACGCTTTAGCAGTAACGTCGCACCCAGCGATGCCAAGCTCCGTACTCAGCTCGATGCCGTCACTGCCAGCATCCAATAGCCGAGGTCACCGAGGAGATAAGAACACACAAGGACTCTGCGCATGCTGTCGGCGAGAGGTGCCACTGACCTTTCACCACCTCATCCCGCGGAAAATGCATCGTAGGGCCTGGTTTCGTCGCCACTACTCCAAAGAACAGCTCAACGCTGGCGTTATGGTCTGTCGCGGTTGTCACACAGGCATTCACAAACGCTATGACGAAATGACCCTCGGCAAGCAGCTAAACACGCTCGAGCGGCTACTCGCGGACCCAGGCCTGATGCAGCATTTCACCTGGGTGAGCAAGCAGCGCGAACGCTCCTAGAGCTCGAGCTCGCTCCGCAACACAGTCGCAGCCGCCGCGCTGGGCAGTTCACCGCTAATAATGATGTTGGCAACGGCGCGCGCTTGTTCGGCCCAACCATTGAAGCCTGGCAGCGCTCGCTGATGCCAAAACTCAATGACGGACGCTTCTGTTCGCCCTCGCTCTTCGCAATCACGCCGCAGCCGCCTATCGAGACAGACATCGAGCGGTGTTTCAACGAAGATTAGTGCATCCACATGATCCAATACCTCATCCCACGCACCCAGGAGTAATCCCTCAACCAACAAAAGAGGGCTGGGTACGATGATTTCGGTTTCTATCTCACGGGAGTGAGTGGCAAAGTCATAGCGCGGACAGCCAATGGCTTTGCCTCGTTTGAGGGCCTTGAGATGTTCGGCCAGCAGCTCAAACTCAATGGCCGAGGGATCATCAAAATCAACCGCCTCACGCTCATTAAGCGTCAGAAATGAAAGATCACGGTAGTAGGCATCGACCGGCAGGATCGACAGTTGCGGCGACTGCCCATCCAAGGCGAGGGCATGCTGCAGCGCGCGCGCTATCGATGACTTGCCCGAACCTGAGGCACCCGTAATTCCGATTATGCGCATTGTCGAACCGGCCTAAGGCAAGGTAGCAGAGCCATACTCAGCAACGAGCGCCGCGGTAATCCTGGCCTTCTCTGTCCGGGCATCGACGCCCTCGCAAGCGCCATCGTTCCACCTGGTGTATTCGTTATAGGCCGGGTTGCCTATATTCGTCACCAGCTCCCAGACCAGCAGGCACTGCTCCAGAGCCGACAGCATCGTAGGCTGAGTCGCCTCGTGCAGAAGACCCGCTAAGGTCGGACCCTCGGCGGTCAGCCAGTCGCCGCCAGGACTATCGAGCAGCATCGTGTGGGGAGCACTTTCGGTGAAGAGGGGCCAAGGTCGGCCACGGATCTGCCCTGGGTTGCCGGAGCGCGCGAAATGGCCCCAGGCGCCCATCATAACCCCCGTCAGCTCCTGCGCGGAGTCCGAATCGGGATACATAAAGCTGCCAATTGCGCCATACATCGGCGCGCCCATCACAAAGGCTATTTCTGCAGCGTGGGCGGCACCTAAGATCGATGAAAATGGCACTAACCAATTATCAGCGGTCTCGTCCCAATCAAATCGATAGGCCCAGGTCGCGGTATAACCGGCACCGCGAAGACTCGCTAGGGGCTCATCAACCCCCCTCGCCTTCCAACCCCGGGACCGCAGATCAATCCAATACTGATACTTCTCTGGCTCTCTGACCCGCATCTTCGGTGGCGCGAGGCCGAACAGTAGCGACTGACCCTCAACAAAGTAACGATTGAGTCCTAGCCAAAGCGTCACCTCGTCCCGGTTTGAGCCGGCGATAACTGGGACATCCTTGGCAAACTCGGGATCGGCAAGGGCGGCAGCTAAACCCATCGAGGGGATAACAACATTGTCTGCTGTCGTCAGGGGAGCAATGTGATCCTTATCCAGCCGGTAATAGGCCGACAGTAAATCGTAAGCCTCGACGTTACGCAGCGTTTCACCGGTAACCGCTTGAGGATCCAAACCTACCTCTTCAATTAACGCCCACGCGCCCCGATCAATCTCGGGGAATTCGCCGCCGGCGTTGACCGCCTGCCGCGGCGATACGCTCGTGGTATACCCCGACTGAGAGATAGCCTTGTGAAACAGCCCTTCGGCCAGCGGCGTTGTCAGCAGCGCAAACACATTGTGCCCGCCCGCACTCTCGCCGAAAATCGTGACGTTGGTGGGATCACCACCAAAACCTGCAATGTTGCGCTGCACCCACTCGAGAGCAGCAATTAAATCCAAGTGGCCAAAATTTGAACTTCGATCGAGCCCCTCAGCATCTCCCTGAACCGCGGAATGGGTCAGCCAGCCGAAGGGGCCAAGCCGATAGTTAACGGTGACCACCACCACTTGCTCCCGTTCCGCCAGAGCACTGAAGTCATAGGTGTCCTTGGTGCCCGAGGTGTTTCCGCCCCCATGAATCCAAAACATGACCGGGTATCGCTGATCTAAAAAGCCTTTAGGGGCAACGATATCGAGGTAGAGGCAATCCTCCTCTCCGACGGGCTGCTCGCTGTCCTCAGTGCCTGATATTTGACCGGAAATTTGCACGCACATCGCACTTTCACGCGGTGCAATCAATTGATTGGACATGGCCAATGCTATGGGTGCCCGCCAGCGCAGGCTGTCAACGGGGGGTTGGGCATAGGGTATATCGAACCACCGAACGACCCCTTGGCCCTCCTGGCTCACCCCCTGTGTGATGCCCGATTCTGTCGCAACCTCTGCGCCCGCCACCGGGCGTAACGGAGGTGCTGAGCAACTGGCGAGGGCGACAGCGACCAGCGCAGCGCTGGCGACAAAAACGCCTCGAACGACTGTCCTACGAAATGCCGTCATTGCATATCCTATGAGTTGGTAACGCTGTCTGAATGGCTAGTTTTACGCGGAGTTTACCGCCCTAGTTCAACGAGGGAACCCAACAATCGAATAATGAGTTGCGACATCGAGAGGGCAATACCGTCAGTCCATCGGCTCGCCTTTTCCACCCGTGCGAAGGTGGGCGCGGCGCTCAAGGGCGTCCTGCACCACGGTGGTGATTGCTGCGGTGCTTACCCCGATCATCAGCACGCCGTTTATCGCCTGAATGGGTCCCAGGAGCCGCCAACGCTCACTCATGACAATGTCCCCGTAGCCCAAGGTCGCGAAGTTAACCAGAGAATGATAGAACGCCTCGCGAAACTGGGCGAATTCACCGAGCCCCATAAATAACAATGCCCAGAGCGCTCCCTGCAATAAATTGCCGAGCACCAACATTATCATTACTTGAGAAATCAATAGCATAGAACGAAGTCGTGAGGAGTTTTCAATGATGCTGGTGTGATCGTAGTAATGGCGAGTAGCCAGCATAAGCAGCGCCCCCTGGACCACTAGGCAACCCATCATCGCAAAAAAGCCCACCGACACAACTACTAGCGTCATGGGCGGCAACCGCCCACTGCCATCACGCTGACTCGCCCTGCAAGGTTGAGCATCGGCATGACCTTCTCTTCAAACCCCTGTTTCATGGCGCTCTCTCATGGTGTTCTCTCATGGCGTTCGGCCTCACGGTTCACCCAGGCCCAAAAGAGCTGGTAGGCCACCGCCAAAATGACCGAGCCGAGAAAAAGGCCTATCAATCCGAGCCAAATCATGCCCCCCAGCGAGCCAATCAATACGACGGGCATCGGAATATCCACGCCACGCCCCAGCAACAGGGGCTTCATGACGTTGTCAGACAACCCAGCCACAAAAAAATACGCCGTGATGAGGCTATTGCTGATGACCTCGCCCTCGGTAAATCCCCATAACCAACCCAAAAATGGCAGCACGATCAAGATAGCCGGCAATTGGATGATGCCAAACACCAGCGCCACCAGCGCCCAGACGCCAGCAAAGGGCACGTCGGCCCAGAGGAATCCCAGCCCGAGAAGCAGCGCTTGGACGAACGCAACGCCGATCACGCCCGCGGCGACGGAGCGGATCGTCACCACCGCCAGGTGCTGGAGGTTTGTGCCCCGCTCACTGCCCACCAAAGCAATCGAAATACGCCTCGCCGCATCGCTGCCTTGCGCACCATAGATCATCATAACCACCGCGATAAGGAGCGCACCGGTGAAGGTGAACACCGTCGTGATTACGCCGCCGGTACCATTCACAAGGCGACGAAGCGCCGTCCGGACCGTGTCCGAATGAGCCCGAAGCGTCTCTTGCAGATTCTCCGACAACCCCAGCCAATAATCATGTAGTGCCGATCCAACTACAGGCCAGTCGCGCACAGCGGGATCCGGTGGCGGGATGGTACCGCCGCCAGCGCGCCAAGCGGCGAGCGAACTCCCGAGATGATCGACCAGAGAAATGCCCAGCATAACGGTGGGCAGTCCCAACAACACTAATCCGAGAGCGGCTAGGATGATGCCGGATAGACGCGGCCTGCCACCGACTTTGACCATGAGCCGCTGGTAGAGTGGATACAACGTCACCGCGAGAATAAGCGCCCACACAAGAAGCGGCGCAAAAGGCAGGAACAGCTTTGCGCAGATCCATAGCACCAAAACAACCAGCAGCGCCCTGAGCGCCACCTGCATCAGATCGTGGGAAAGGCGCGTTCGCAGCCCCTCGTAGGGATCTTCCATCGGCATCTACCCGTTCGCCAGCAACCGCCAAAGTATGCCCTTTATTGCGAGGAACTTCATTGGTGGGTTCGATCATAAGAGGACAATCCTTGCTGTATTACCCACCGGGCAGAGATCCCCTGTGATTTAGAGGGGTTTTCGGGAGTGACCCGGAACGAAAGCCACGCCGTAGGAACAGCACCCTCGTAGTCGATGATAACGTTTGCCCCATGCTAGATACTGTAAGAGCTCAATGGCTCAGTAATATTCGCGCAGATCTGCTTGCGGGGCTTGTTGTGGCGCTTGCACTAGTGCCTGAAGCCATTGCATTTTCCATTATCGCAGGGGTCGACCCACGTGTTGGGCTGTATGCATCCTTTTGCATTGCGACAGTGATTGCCTTTGTCGGGGGCCGTCCAGGCATGATTTCAGCCGCGACCGGCGCAATGGCGCTGTTGATGGTGACATTGGTTCGCGACCATGGCCTAGACTATCTACTCGCCGCAACATTGCTAACCGGGCTTCTACAGATGCTCGCCGGATTTCTGCGGCTCGGAAGCCTCATGAGATTTGTTTCACGGTCAGTGGTTACCGGATTTGTGAATGCCCTCGCTATCCTCATTTTTACCGCCCAGCTTCCCGAGCTCACCAACGTCACCTGGCATGTCTATCTCATGACAGCAGCCGGTCTTGCGATTATTTACCTATTTCCAATGATCCCCATTGTTGGAAAGCTCATACCCTCGCCGTTAGTTTGCATCATACTGCTTACCACCATCAGTATCGCCTTTGGTATCGAGGTGCGCACCGTCGGTGACATGGGCTCGCTACCTGACACCTTGCCTATTTTTTTATGGCCAGATGTTCCGCTGACATTTGAGACTTTCATGATCATTCTGCCGTATTCGGCAGGCCTCGCCGTTGTCGGGCTACTTGAGTCGCTGATGACAGCGACTATTGTTGACGATCTAACCGACACTGAAAGCGATCGAAACCGCGAGTGTAAGGGCCAGGGCATCGCCAACATCATCGCTGGGCTGTTCGGCGGTATGGCGGGCTGCGCGATGATTGGGCAGTCGGTAATCAACGTAAAATCCGGCGGTAGGGGTCGACTCTCCACGCTCACCGCGGGCGTCGTGCTCATCGTTATGGTGGTGTTTCTCGACAGCTGGCTGCGGCAGATCCCAATGGCTGCGTTGGTTGCCGTCATGATTATGGTGTCCATTGGCACATTTTCCTGGGTGTCTGTGCGCAACCTAAAGCACAACCCACTGTCGAGTAACATTGTCATGGTGGTCACGGTGACGGTGGTTGTCATTACCCACAACCTTGCTCTCGGCGTTTTTGTTGGGGTCCTGCTCGCATCATTATTTTTCGCCCACAAGATCGGTCGCTTTATGGTGGTCAAAGACAGCTCGCAGTCAACAGACAGTCATCGCTATTACGAAGTCGTCGGGCAGGTGTTTTTTGCTTCGAGTGAACCCTTCATTGCGGCTTTTGACTTTAAGGAAGCCGTCGAGAACATTACGATAGACCTCACACAAGCGCATTTTTGGGACGTTACTTCTGTCGCCGCTCTCGATAAGGTTGTCATCAAGTTCAGACGGGAGGGCGCTAATGTCTATCTTGTGGGCATGAATGAGGCCACCGAGACAGTGATCGACAAGTTTGGTGTTCACAACGATCCAGCCGAAGTCGAAAAACTATTGGGCGGTCACTAGGGAGCCTCGCATGAACTACGTTATCGCATCCATCGATAGCTCTCCGATGAATCTTCCGGTCACTGATGCGGCTGCATGGGTATGCGGTCGATTAAACAAACCACTCTTGCTCTTGCACACGCTCGAAAAGCAGCTGCAACATGGCGCGGATGACCTAAGCGGCGCTATAGGTCTTGGTGCACAAAGCGATTTGATGGAGCGAATTGCCGAGTTGGATCATGAACGCAGCCAACTGGCTCTCCGTCACGGGCGCGCACTTTTAGAAGCTGCA
Organism: uncultured Luminiphilus sp.; assembly: GCA_943787485.1. Taxonomy (GTDB): domain Bacteria; phylum Pseudomonadota; class Gammaproteobacteria; order Pseudomonadales; family Halieaceae; genus Luminiphilus. The sequence goes on from CALSMP010000002.1 coordinate 81,431, forward strand.
AATAAACGAGCTGAGAGCCTGGGTTTGAAGGCTGTTGAAACAAAGCTTCGTCACGGTGACTTTATCGATGCGCTTGTAGATCTTGAGCAACAAGCTAGGCTCATGGTTGTGGGCAAAGCTGGGCAAGATCACGGCATGGCGCATGATTTCTCAGCCGTGGGTTCGCACATTGAAACGCTCATCAGGCAGATACACACCTCGCTGTTAATTGTCCCTCACCAGTTCGCGCCGCCAACGAGCTTCATGTTGGCCTATGATGGGCAGGAGACTGCAGAGCGATCTTTAGAAAGAGTGATAAGTGGAGGCTTGCTCGCCGGCTTGCCCTGTCACTTGGTGATGGTGAACGCGAAGTCTGGGACTCAAAAAGCGCAATTCCAAGCCGCGAATGATCGTCTCCGAGAAGCAGGCTTTGAGGTGATCGCAGCCACACTCGAAGGCGATACCTTTGAGGCTCTTGACGCATACCGAGAACAGCATCAGCTGGGACTGATCATTATGGGTGCGTTCTCTCACTCCAAAATTCGCCACCTCTTCCTCGGTAGCAATACCATCCGCATGATAGAGAACGCCTCTGTCCCGCTAATCATTTTGCGGTAATGGAGTTGAGCATGGCGGCGGGATGCGCGAGGCGTGCCGCGACGGCAGGCCATCGAGACACAGTGCGACAAAAGACGCCACCGCAGCGCGCTGATAGCCGTCTCGACGGGTGCAGATAAAAAACCGTCGCTGCATTTGGTAACCCGCAGGCAGTCGCAACGGAACCAGTGCGCCGCTTTCAAAGTGAGATGCCAGTACTTTTTCTGAGAGACAACCAATACCCAGGCCCTGCTCCACCGCACGACGAATAGGCTCGTTGTGGCGGAACTCTAGATATAGCTGCAAGTCGGGAAGTAGGCGAGAGAAGGTCTGATCGTAGCGCTGCCGGGCGCCTGAGTCTTTCTCCCGCAGTATCCATCGTTCATTGACGATATCTTTTTCAGACAGACGTCCCTTTGCCGCCAATCGATGGCCCGGGCTGCAAAAAACCACCAGCTCATCATCCAACCAGGGTGTAAGGTGTAACATCGGATGGCTCATCTCATCCTCGATAAGCCCAATATCAACCTGCTGATTGATGACGCGGCCCACAATATCCGGCGAATTGCCCGGGACGATATCGATCCGTGCGTCGGGGTAGCGCTCGAGCCACTTCGCTAAGTAATCAATGGCCAGGTGATTGGCTATCGTGAAGCTAGCCCCCAGCGTGAGGTCTGCGATGTCCTGATGCCCGGTGAGCGACTGCTCAAATTCCCGCGCGTGCTCTAACAGCGCCGCGGCCCCCCTCCCAGAGCCGCTCGCCCGGTCGGCTTAGCACCAATCGGCGCCCTATTCGATCAAATAGCGCTACACCATAGGTGGCCTCAAGGTTTTTCAGTGCAGCACTGACTGCCGACTGGGACAGAAACAGCCGCTCGGCCGCCGCCGCGGTACTCCCCTCGCGAACAATGGCAAGCATGATGTCGAGCTGCCTGAGGGTAAACCGTGGCCGATCATCGACAGCGTTTTTAGGTGACATAGACCTTCAACCTATAAAATTAATAGTTAGTATCAATTAAACCTGTTTTAAAGGTACATCAAAAAGCTCTACACTGCGCGCCGTCACAACCACTAGCCGACCCGAAACAGGAAACTGCTATGACCGAACAGAAAGCGACAAACGTACACTGGCACGAGGGCGAGATAAGCCGGGAGGACCGGGACCGACTAATGAATCAGCGTGGCGCCACGCTTTGGTTTACCGGGCTCTCCGGTAGCGGCAAGAGTACAATCGCTGTTGCGCTGGAGGAGGCACTGTTCGAGCGGGGCCACCTGAGCTATCGACTGGATGGCGACAACATACGGCTTGGTATCAATAAAAATTTAGGCTTTTCAGCCGATGATCGAACCGAAAACATTCGGCGCATCGGCGAGATCGCCAAACTCTTCGTAGACTCGAGCGTCATCGCACTGACCAGCTTCATCAGCCCCTACCGCGAGGACCGCGATAAGGTCCGCGCATTGCACGAAGAAGCGGGGATGCCGTTCATTGAAGTGTTTGTCGATTGCTCTCTCGATGAGGCGGAGAAACGCGATCCAAAAGGCTTGTACAAAAAAGCCCGTGCAGGAGAAATCAAGAACTTTACGGGTATCGATGACCCCTACGAGGCGCCCGAAAAAGCCGAGATCCATTTACATACTGATCAAATGTCCCTTCAGGAGGAAGTTGACCTTCTGCTTGCTTACCTCACACAACACAACATATTGCCTGCCTAAACCGGAGAAGTATTCGTGATAAACCCCCATGGTTCTGATCAACTCAACCCTCTGTATGTCCAAGACGACCCGGCCAGAGAGGCGCTCATGGCTGAGGCCCAGACGCTACCCTCCCTGCTCCTGAATTCCGCCGCGGCGGCCAATGCGGTCATGCTCGGTGCGGGTTATTTCAACCCGCTTACCGGATACATGAATCTTGAGGATGCCATGTCGGTATCCGAAACCATGCGCACCAGTGATGGCCTTTTTTGGCCCGTGCCCGTGATCAATTTGGTGGAGAGTACGACGGTAAAACCCGGTGACCGTATCGCCCTGCGTGACCCCAACGTCGAGGGCGAGCCCGTCATGGCCATTATGCACGTGACCGCCATAGAGACCGTCTCGGATGAAGAGATCCAGCGGATGGCGGGCTGTATCTTCGGCACACAGGAGCCAAACCATCCTGGCGTCAGCACATTTACGTCACTGGGTAAAACCCTCCTCTCTGGGCCCATTGAAGTCCTCAGCTTTAGCTATTTCGCAAGCGACTTCCCAGACACCTTCCAAACGGCTTACGACATTCGCGCTGAAATTGAACAGCGAGGCTGGAATAAAGTGGTGGCCTTTCAAACTCGAAACCCCATGCATCTGGCCCACGAAGAGCTCTGCCGTATGGCCATGGAGCGCCTTGAGGCGGATGGCTGCATCGTCCATATGCTTCTGGGCAAACTGAAAGCTGGCGATATTCCCGCGGACGTTCGCGACGCCTGCATCCGCAAGATGGTCGACGTTTACTTCCCGCCCAATAGCGTCATGGTGAGCGGTTATGGTTTTGACATGCTCTACGCCGGCCCACGCGAGGCAGTGCTGCACGCCGTATTCCGTCAGAACATGGGCGCAACGCACCTCATCGTGGGACGCGACCACGCCGGCGTGGGCGAGTTCTACGGACCCTTTGATGCCCAAACTATTTTTGATAGCGAGGTACCTGCTGGGGCACTGGAAATTGAGATCTTCAAGGCGGATCACACCGCATGGTCCAAGAAACTGGGCCGCGTGGTCATGATGAATGAAGCGCCTGATCACGACAAAGAGGACTTCATTCTGCTATCGGGCACCAAGGTGCGCGAGATGCTGAGCGAGGGCATTGCCCCACCCCCGGAATTTTCGCGACCGGAGGTGGCGGAAATTCTGATGGCACACTACCAATCAGAAAACGCCTAAACCCTCGCCCAACGTCCGCTAAATTAAGCGCTACTTCAATACAAAGCCAACCGAGAACAAACCCACCTCAATCAGCGGCAGCGCCACTGATTGAGGCGTTTGCTTCCCCAGCAAGCATCGCGATCAGGTTATCGATGCGGTTTCTATCCACGCTGCGCTTGACCTCATAGGTTACATGCTGGTCTGAGGCAGCGGATTCGTTCAAGCGGATGCCCCACAATCCGTCGATCTCGTTAGGAAGCATCGAGTACCGCATGTCGATGACCCTGAGAGGGTCATTGTTATCTACAGCCAAATAGCCGCTGGAAAACCAGTCAAAGCGCGCCAGATCTTGTGCCTGCTGAGAGCCCTCTTCAAGCCAGGAAAACTGACTCGGGACATCAAGCACGGCGACCGACCCGCCCGAATAAACCAGTGGCTGGCTGCCAACGCGCACCGCATCAACCCAGAAGCGCCCCTCGTGCTGATAAATCACTTTCCATAGCAGGAGATTGCCCAGGTCGGCTTCGCCGACACCGAAACTTCTCGATGATCCCTACCCAGCGCCAGCGTCTCGCCCACCGTCTCCGCGCGCTCACGCTGGATATAACCCACGCCCAGATAGCAGAGCGCTACTAAAAGGCCAACGCGCGACCAGACTACCGAGCGACTGACCACCCCCGCCACAACAAAAGCAAGTAACGGGATGGTGAACAACGGATCGATTACTGCGATGGTATTCCACGCAATCCGCTCGAGGGAGAACGGCCAGAACAGTAAAGTCCCGTAAGTCGTGCAGGCATCGAGCAGACCGTGGGTGGCATAGCCCAGCGTCGTCACACAATAGGTGTGCCGAAAGTCCAAACGCCGCTTCACAAAGGGCCAAAACGCCAATGCGCAGATTAAGCCGCCCAACGGAATAAAGAAAAACGAATGGGTAAATTGCCGGTGATATTCGAGAAAAAGCAAAGGATCGGTAGAGGACCGGATGAGCACATCCAAATCCGGCGCCATCCCCGCGAGGGCACCGAGCAGTGTGATCGTGCCAAGATGCTGCCTGGGCGCAAACGATTGAGGCACAGCTGCTCCGACAACTGCCTGACTTAATGGATCCACCGAGACCTCTCCTCTCACAACAGGGTCGCCGCAGTGTGCCACTTATCCCGATCGACGCAACCGCGCCCTGACATAGGCGCCCTCGGATAAAGTAGATACACTCTCACATAAATCGCCACATACCCGCGGGCAAAGCCCCAAGCAAGAGTTCTCCATGACTGCAGGACAAGCAACGATCGCATTAAAAACCGTTGGCGAAATCGTCGACCGGTTTGCCACCCTTGCGCCGACAGAAGCGGTTATCACCACAATCGACAGGGAGGGAGACGAGGACGCCATCAGCCGACAGATGCTGAGCGCTTGGTCCGATGGTCTCGCACAGGCACTGGTTGACGCCGGGGTCGGCGTCGGCGACCTCGTACCCATCCACCTTCCAACCGGCAATGCGTTTATTGCTGCCGCAGTAGGCATTTTTAAGGCGGGTGGTACCCCCATGCCGGTGAGTGATCGTCTGCCAGACGCAGAGCTCAGTCATTTACTCGACCTTGCCGATGCCAAGGTCGTGCTCAGCAACACCCTAACCACCGTCAACCGTATCGACGTCGATTCCCTTCGGAATGAGAGCCTGGCAGAGAACAGCCAGGGAGCGATTGCCCCGCCGCGTCAGGTGCATGTCAGTAACCCGACCAAAGCGCTAGCATCTGGCGGATCCACCGGCAAACCGAAACTGATCATCACCACTGGGGAGGCTCTTTTCGATCCCGACAACCCCATCATTCCGATGCTGATGCGCTTTGAACCATCGGATCTCAAGTACTCCCCGGGGCCGCTTTATCACAATGGTCCGTTCTGGTTTTCGATCAATATGTTGTTACGTGGCGGGAGATTGCTCCTTAACGAGCGCTTCAACGCGCACCAGTGTTTGGAAAATATCGAACGCTACAAACCGTCAGTGCTTAACCTGGTCCCCACCATGATGCAGCGACTCTTGCGGGAACCCCGCTGGCATGAAGCAGATCTGTCCTCAGTCCGCATCGCCTGGCATCTTGCGGCCCCCTGCCCGGCGTGGGCCAAGGAGGGGTTTATCGACAAACTCGGGGGTGCCGCCGTGCTGGAGCTTTGGGCGGCGACTGAGGCCAATGGTCTCACCATAATTGATGGTGACGAATGGCTTACCCACCGCGGCAGCGTCGGGAAACCCGTCGGCACCGAGGTCCTAATCGTGGATGAAAACAGAAACATCATGCCCCAAGGTGAGGTCGGAGAAATCTTCACGCGGATGGCAGGCACTGCGCCACCGTGTGAATATCGCGGCGCAAACTCACTGGACATGCTTGAAGGTGGCTTCAGCAGCGTGGGGGACCTGGGCTGGCTCGATGACGAAGGCTACCTCTACTTAGCCGATCGGCGTACCGACCTCATCATCTCCGGCGGCGCGAACATCTTTCCTGCCGAAGTCGAGGCAGTGATCAGCCAGCACCCTAAAGTAAAAGACGTCGCGGTGGTAGGTCTCAAGGACGAGGATCTTGGGCGGCGGGTACACGCCATCGTGGAAGCCTTTGATGCGGGAGATCCCCCTAACCTCGAGGCGCTTTTTACACTCTGCGCCGAGCAGCTAGTGCGGTACAAGGTGCCCAGGACCATAGAACTGATCGATGCCTTGCCCCGCAATGACGCCGGTAAAATACGTCGATCGCAGCTGCGGGATGAACGTGAGACTGAGAACACATAGACCGAGGCGGCGCGCAACCTAAATTCCCCTATCTCTCGGCCTAAGAGGCAAGCCCTTAGACGGCTAGGCAGAAGGCCTGGCAAAAAAAAGCCCGCAAACTGCGGGCTCTTTTTCTGGCTGCGATTTTTTATTCTAGAATCGCAATGTACCGCGGATGCCAAAGACGGCACCCTCTTCCATGAAATAGGTATGACTACCGGCTAATACAGGCGTATCGAAGCTTTGCTGGAAGGCAACCTCATCGAAAATGTTGCGTCCATATGCCATAACTTCCCAGAACTCGCCGCTCAGGCCAATACGCGCATTGACCTTGGTATAAGCATCGATCACGTCGTATGGGTCGGCGTCCCCCGCCGAGTCGAACTCGCTTCGGTAGTTCATATCAATGCCACCGAATAGCTCCATTCGCCCCAGAGGCATACGCAGATCAATGAACGCATTGCCGCTCCACTCCGACGCATACAGCGTCCGGAAACCGGTCAAATCATTACTGGTTGCTCCTGCAGGGGTTCCACAGAGTGGGTCTGCATCGAGCTGGATCGCATCACATGGGCCATCGGCAAAATCACCGTAGGTCGCATCGAGATAGGCAAAGTTCGCACCAACACGAATCGCGTCGGACAGCTGGAATAACCAGTCAACCTCGACACCCTGAACCTCAGACGAAGCGGCATTCTGAACCGAGAAACCCACGCCTTTGAAGATCGTAGTTTGCAGATCATCATACTCCGAATAGAAGGCCGCCCAGTTCAGGCGCATCGCGCCGTCCAAGAACTCATGCTTACCACCGATTTCGATGGCATCCACTGACTCATCATCAAACTCAAAGTCTGCATTGGGGACGGTCGAAACAAAACCGCCGGGGGGCGGTAACTGGGCCACAGTGAAATCGCCAGGCTCGCCATCGTCTGCCGCGCTAAAACCGCCTGACTTAAAGCCCTGAGACCAGCTGATGTACAGCATCGAATCATCGCTCACATCCCACTGGAGGTTGATAGAGGGCGACAAATCGTCGGTCTTACGATCACCTACCCAATTTTTGTCGTAGGTGTTAAAGCTACTTGCCTGAATGATGCCTAAGAAGTAACTGTAGCCCTCAGCACAAAGCCCTTTCAGACTGTCCTCGACCGAGCCGGAGGGACAGTTCTGATCGCCTAACCGCTGGCGTGAGGTCGCCTCTTTTTCCTCCTCGGTGTAACGAAGACCCGCTGTTAGGCGTAATCTATCAGTAATGTCGAAGGTGCCCTGAGCAAACAAAGCCCAGGATTCTGTTTTTTGGTTGAAGTCATGGTTGCGTGAGATCTGATTTGAAGCATACGCACCGCCTGTCAGGAGCGGAAGCAAATTAGGAATTGGCGCCCCAAATGCACTTGTCGCAAAAAGAGGGAATAAGCCATCAAAGTTAGTATCAATAACTACCTGACCGGCCATGTCCAATTCGTTGTCATCGTAATAGCCCCCTACCGTGTAATTAAAACGATCACCAATTTGAGAGGCCCAACGGATCTCCTGACTGAACTGATCAAAGTCATGGATGTCCGAGCGATCAATGAATTGAAGCGGCAACCAGTCCACGTCAACGTCGTCAAAATATTCGTACTTAGCAAAACCGGTCACCGAAGTCAGGGTCCCATTGCCAACTTCCCAGTTCATGTTTAACGAGTAGTTTTCAATGGTATCTTCGCTGCTATCGCCCTTATAGCCAATACCATTTCCATCGGCCTTGCTGGTACCGTAGTTGTTGTCTTTGTAGGTAGTAAAATCCTGACCCGCGATGTTTGAGAAATCGGGAAAGAACACGTCCATCAGCGTGTAAGCAATGCTCGCAAACGCCGATCGATTGGGCACCTGCTGGTCACGCTCTGCCGGGCTGAGGTAGCGCCAAGTAGCACTATTCGCTCCATCCCTGTCTCGCTGCATATTGGTGTATTTGAAATTCGCGGAAAAACTGTCGGTAGGCTCCCAGACGACTGTTAAGCGTCCGCCCATTTCCTCAATTGCTCCCTCGTCCTCTTCAAGGTAGGCGTTGTACACATAGCCGTCTGTCTCGCGGTATCGGAAAGCCGCTCGCACTGCCAAGGTATCGCCCCCGCCCTGGATAAAGCCTTCATAAATGGACCCGCCGTTACCCTCGACAGACGCATTAAGCTCCCCGGATGGACCGTCGCCAACAATGGGAGAGGCACTGGATATATTAATCGCCCCGGCAACTGTGTTCTTACCGAACAGAGTCCCCTGCGGCCCGCGCAACACCTCAATTCTTTCGATGTCCATGAGTCCCGAGCGATACTGCCGACCACGACCCAAGTATACGCCATCGAGGTACATGCCCACTGACTGTTCGAAGCCTCGATTGTTACCCGAGCCAATGCCGCGCATATAAATATTGGTGTTCACTGACGCATCAGCAATATGCAGGCTTGGCACAAAATCGGCGAGAGCAGCAAAATTCAGGATGGTATTGTCCTGAATTTTTTCGCCGCCAACCGTCGTCACTGAAATCGGGACGTCCTGCAGGTTCTCTGCGCGCTTTTGCGCCGTCACGATCACTTCTTCAAGGGCTTGTGCGCCGACTTGACCGGAAAATACTAGCGTGGCAACCGCCGCCGCGAGGGGCAGGCGCTTCTGGACTAAGGACATGTATGTCACCTCATTTATATTTTTTAGTGGCTACTCGCCAGTAGGCTGGCTTGTAGCTCGTGTTTATAGGCCATTTGAGATGTAAATGGAATTTACATCGTGCTGGTAAAATGTCACTAACACAAGCGCCCTCGCCGGCTTCCCCGCTTTGATGCGCGTCGCCACAACGCTCATAGCCCGCGTGGCCCGAACGAACAACCCCGCAGACCCATATCTTTGAACCCGCCATTTTTGAATCGGGACCTTGTCATAGCAAACCACCACCACCACTTGCTACAGTACCCGGCCTTGCAGCGTTATGGCTCCCCGATCAGGGCATCCAGATTAAAAAAGAGGCCGGCGCTGAAACACCGATGGGAAAGCATCATGACTGAACACAACCTAGTGCTATTGAACGAGACAGGCGGCGTTGCCGTGGTCACGCTGAATCGTCCAAGCGCCTACAACGCGCTGAACCGAGCCCTGAGTCTCGCTATCGTTGAGACCTTTAACACCCTTGCCAAACGTGACGACGTTCATGCCATCGTACTGACAGGGAATGGTCGCGCTTTTTGCGCCGGCGTCGACTTGAAGGAACTTACTACATCACCGGATGTGCTCACCGATGGCGGTATGGGTACCGAATCCCCCATCGTTGTGGCCTTGCGCGATTGTGGCAAACCCGTCATTGGCGCTGTCAACGGCGCCGCCGTTACTGGCGGCTTCGAACTAGCCTTGGCCTGTGATTTTCTCTACGCCGCTGACAATGCGCGCTTTGCCGACACCCACGCTCGGGTAGGCTTGCTGCCCGGCTGGGGTTTGTCGCAAAAGCTCACCCGGATTATTGGCGTTAACCGAGCGCGAGAAATGAGCTTCACCGGCAATTTTATTTCCGCGCAGGAAGCTTGTGAGTGGGGCCTGGTGAACCGGGTCTGTACTCCCGAATCCCTCCTTGATACCGCCGTTAGCACCGCCAAACAAATTGCCGAGTCTGACCCCGGCACCATGAAGGCAATGCGAGCGCTCATGAATGACGGCGCTGAATTGCCGCTGGGTGAGGCACTGGCGCTCGAGGGCGAACGTGGCATTGCCCACTTGGCGGCCGCCGACCTTAGCCAAATGGCAACTCGCCTTGAGAGCCTAAAGACACGCTCTAAAAACTGATAGCACTTATCCAGGGATGGTTTGTTGACCTTTAAGCATCATTGTTCTGGCAACATCGCCCGCTTCATCTCACTTTTAATTTAAGGAAACCCACTGTGAACACCCCCTACCCCACCCTCAACTATGGCCTCGGCGAAGACATCGATCAGCTCAGGGATATGGTCTACACCTTTAGTCAGAACGAAATTGCGCCCCGTGCCGGTGACATCGACCGTGACAACACCTTCCCCATGGATCTGTGGAAAAAATTGGGGGACCTCGGCCTATTGGGTATGACAGTCGCCGAGGAATTCGGCGGATCCAACATGGGCTATCTGGCCCACAGTATAGTGGTGGAAGAAATCTCCAGAGCCTCCGCTGCTGTAGGCCTGTCCTATGGCGCTCACTCCAATTTGTGCCTCAATCAAATCCAAAAAAATGGGTCGGACCAGCAGCGAAGCAAATACCTGCCGAAACTGTGCAGTGGTGAGCACGTGGGCGCGCTGGCGATGTCGGAACCAGGGGCCGGCTCGGACGTTGTCAGCATGAAACTGAAAGCGGAGAAAAAAGGTGACCGCTTTGTTTTGAATGGCAACAAAATGTGGATTACCAACGGGCCTGATGCTGATACCTACGTTATCTATGCCAAGACCGAACCCGATGCCGGCAGCAAAGGGATTACTGCGTTCATCGTCGAACGGGATTTCCCCGGCTTTTCGAGAGCGCAAAAGCTCGACAAACTGGGCATGCGCGGGTCCAATACCTGCGAACTTGTGTTTGAGGACTGTGAGGTTCCCGAAGAGAACGTCTTAGGCGAAGTTAATCGCGGGGTTGCTGTCCTCATGTCTGGCCTTGACTATGAGCGGGCTGTACTTTCAGGGGGGCCTGTCGGCATCATGCAGGCCTGTCTCGACGTCACCGTACCCTATGTGCATCAGCGCCGCCAATTTGATCAACCTATTGGCGAATTTCAACTCGTTCAGGGAAAACTGGCCGACATGTATACGCTGACCTCGGCCAGCAGGTCCTTTCTTTACGCGGTCGGCTCAGCACTAGATCGCGGCGAAGACAGTCGTAAAGACGCGGCGGCGGTCATTTTGTACACCGCGGAAATGGCCACCAAGTGCGCTCTCGATGCCATTCAGTTGTTGGGTGGCAATGGCTATATCAACGAATACCCAACCGGCCGCTTACTGCGGGACGCGAAGCTTTATGAAATTGGCGCGGGCACCTCGGAGATTCGTCGCATGCTGATTGGCAGGGAGCTGTTCAACGAGACCCGCTAGCGCCCAGGTCCATACCGAGGCGTCGCCTTCGCCTCGGAAAGCAGTATAATCGCCGCTCTTCCAACAGCCACCTCTAGTCCGCAAGCGTTATGACGCGGACCGCTAGGCACACGACAATACGCCCTCAATTTACCAAGGAGTTCACATGGCGCGCTGGGAATGCATCGTTTGCGGCCTCATTTACGACGAAAAAGACGGTTGGCCCGATGACGGCATTGCGCCGGGTACCAAATGGGAAGATGTGCCCGACGACTGGCTGTGCCCCGACTGCGGTGTCGGTAAAGAAGATTTCGAGCTGATTGCAGGCTCAGAGGATGAAATCGTTGACGCGGCCGCACAGGAAAGCGTTGTCGAGGCCACAGCCTCCTCTGCGCGTCACGTCGTGGTGGTTGGCTCAGGCCTTGGCGGGTATGGGTTCATCAATGCGCTGCGAAAGCTGGATGCCGACCTCCCCGTCACCCTCATCACCCGTGATGGCGGCGAGGTTTATTCCAAACCGATGATCTCTACGGGCTTTACCAAGGACTTCTCTGCCGAGAAACTCGCGACGCAAACCGCCGAGGCCATGGCTGAGCAGCTTGGAATTACCCTGCGAACCCGCACCTCCGTAGCCGCCATTCGACCCTCTGAAAAGTGCCTTGAACTTGAGTCGGGTGAAAAGGTTGCCTACTCCGAGCTGGTCCTAGCCCTCGGCGCTGAACTCATACGCCCCCCTATGGGCGGCGATGCCGCGGGCGAGGTTATGGGCGTCAACGACCTCGATGACTATCGGGTTTTCCGCGACAAGCTTAACGCCGATGGCGCTAAAAAAGTGGCGGTCATTGGTGCTGGCCTCATTGGCTGCGAGTTCACCAATGATCTACTAAACGGTGGATTTACCGTAGAAGCGGTCGACCCTATGGGGTGGTGCCTTCCAACGCTTCTGCCCGAGCCGGCAGGACGCGCTGTTCAGTCAGCGCTCGAGGCCAAGGGGGCTACCTTCCATTTCGGACCACTGGCCACCGAGGTGAACAAAACCGCTTCCGGGTATTCAGTGACATTGAATAACGGCAACACAATCGAGGCCGATGCGGTGCTGTCGGCCGTCGGTGTACGTCCGCGTACCGAGCTCGCCGCCGCCGCGGGCATAGAGGTGGGTCGAGGCATAAAGACTGACAGACTGCTAAAGACGAGCGCCGAAGGTGTGTTTGCTTTCGGAGACTGCGCTGAGGTCGCTGGACACGTGCTGGTGTATGTAGCACCGCTGCTCGCAGCGGGCAGAGCGCTTGCGGCAACTCTGGCGGGAACGCCCACCGAAGTGAGCTACCCGGCTATGCCAGTCACCATCAAAACGCCGGCTTGTCCGGTGTGCGTATCGCCGGCAGCCAAAGATGCTGATGGTGAGTGGGCCATTTCAGGGAGCGGCTCAGATATTCAGGCATTGTTTCACAGCCCGGACGGGCAGCTGCTGGGCTTCGCGCTCACTGGCGCTGCGGTCAAGGAGCGTATGGCTCTCACCAAAGAGCTGCCACCAATCCTCGCCTAGGGTAGTGAGCGTCGCGGCTAACGCTCTTTAGTTATCCTCAGCTGATTTGGGCCGGCGCATAAGCAACAGCGCGCCAAGCAGCCCGCATAGGCAAACATAGGATAGCGAGCCAATAGGCGCTCCACTGGCCGTGATGCCCGCCACAGCTTGCCTGTAATCTGTCCAGGCAAAGGCCCACAGCCCGACGAAGACCGCTAAGAACAGCCCTAAATACTGGACGGGGAACAAGCGGATTCCAGCAAGACCCCATTGGGTCTTCCGGGCAACCTGCCATAGCGTCAGAAGCCCGGCACTTGCCAGCACCAACCATGAACTCCACTGTTCGCGCTCGAGCGTCATGTCGACACCCATAACCGCAAACCAAGTCCCGGGGATGATCAAAATCATGAGAATCGGCGTGGCGAGTCCCGCGAAGATGGCTCGACCGAGAAACGGAAGCCAAGGGCTGGCGGATTGTTTCGGGGCAGGTGCTTGAGCAAGCTCCCGTCGCCACAGCCACCCCACCGCCAGGGTCAGCCCTACCGGACCGGCGAAGGCAAAACCTAACACGCTCCCGAGCGGCACCGAGGCGAGGGTCGCGCCAAAGTTCGCGTAGTTCCAGATCCACCACCGGTACTGGGGCCCGAACTGATCAAAAATCTCATAAAAGATGTGGTGCACAAGCCCCACGGCAATGGCGAGTGACACCAACGGGAACCGCGCTGACACCAATCCCAAGTGTCGAACCAAAGCAAAACTGGTAAACATCAAGGCCGGGTACAAACCCATGATGTAGAGGGGAGCGCGGCCGAAGAAAAAATTAACCGTGAACTCGTTGTGAATGAAATACAGGCTAGTGGACTGACCGCCAAGCAGCTCCGGGAAGTAAACCGGCACCTCGATCGCCAACATAAAAATGACCGACGCGAGCCAGAAGCCGAGGTAAATCGTTTCACCCGATCTGAAACGGCCGATCGAGAACCGAAGGCCCCACCCTGCCCCTATCAGCAACAGAATCTCGACCACGTTCATCGTCCAGTGGTGAAGCGCAAGCGGGCTTTTTACAAAAACCCAGCTTTGGATATTCTCAGGCGTGAAACCGCCCAGAAGGTAGGTGAGCTCCAGAAACGTTTTGGCCTCGACCATTAGCGCAGCGCTAACTCGGTGCCATAAATTTTTGATACATCCTCACCGTTGCGCCACGCCGCCATCCACTCGGCATAATAAGCCGGCAAGGGCTGGTTCACGCTGTCGTGCCAGGGAGCCTGAGACAAAAACACCCCGAGCGCAGAGCGCACTTTTGCGCTCCAGGGAATTTTACTAAACGGGTCATCTGCGAAGGCAGCCACTGGAACATCGGCTACCTCCCGCTCAAAGTCAGATTTAATCCTGTCAAACAGCCCATGGGTGTGTCGCTGAAAGCTCGGAATGTTACGCAGCCGGAACCAATGACTACCCACCACATGGTTGTAGACCATGAAGGCTGAACTTCGGTGCTCGATCTCTTCGCAAAAATGCCAAAGGAATAATGATGCGACGTTAATGTCCCCCTCCTCGAACAGCACCGCGCGGTGATCCAAAATCATTTTGAAGAAAGGCGTGAACATCGCTTCGAGTCCACCGGCGTAGGCGAGGTGGTAGGCAAGGGACTCTCGCTTATAGAGATCATCATAATCCCGCAGCACTTGATCAAATGTTCCCTGCAATGCCGGATAACGAGCGATCAGCGCTCGAGCGTGTTGCAAGTGCTTTTGTGCGTGAATCGCCTCTTGACGTCGAAAGGCCTTGGCCTCCTCCATGACCTCGGGATCGGTGATGACCTGCTCCGCATCTCGCATGACCCGACACATGTATTTTTCAAACCCGACAACAAAGAACGTGATCTGATTCATCAGCAGGGAAAACGAGGGATTCGCGGGGTTCCAAATGAAGGGAACCTCATCCATAGCAAAGGTGATGTTTCTTAAGCCAAGGTCAGACATAACCCACACTCGAAAGGCTGATGACGAATACTTTAATCGATTTTTCACACCAACGCAGGTCCGCCCTTTGCTGAGGCCCTCCTGCGTCTTCAGCGTTGGTTTGGGTCTATGAGCAACCTAAGCGCGCTATATCGCTTCGATAAGCCCCGCTGCGCCCTCGCCAGTAGCCACGCACATAGTGACCACCGCATAGCGCCCACCACGGCGCTTTAGCTCGCGCAAAGCGTGGCCTACCATGCGCGCACCGGTCATACCGAAGGGATGGCCGATGGCGATGCTACCGCCATTGACGTTGTACTTCGCATTCTCAATACCCAGCGTATCGCGGCAGTAAACGCACTGTGACGCAAAGGCCTCATTGAGCTCCCAAACGTCTATATCACCTACCGAGAGCCCCGCGCGGGCAAGCAGTTTGGGCACGGCGAAGATCGGACCAATCCCCATCTCATCGGGCTCGCAGCCGGCCGTCACAAAGCCTCTGAAATAGCCCATCGGTGTGACCCCGAGCTCAGACGCTTTGTCAGCACTCATCAGCAATGAGACCGAAGCGCCGTCGCTTAACTGGGATGAATTCCCCGCCGTGACGCTCCCCTCTTCCCTAAACGCCGGCTTCAGTTGCGCTAACCCCTCAGCGGTCGTGTCCGCTCGATTGCACTCATCCCTATCAACCACGACTTCGTGAAGCGATTCCTCTTTGGTCTCGCGATCAACGCGTTTCATCGTGACCGTCATGGGCGCTATTTCTTCTGCAATAGCCCCACTTTCTACTGCCGCGGCATAGCGCAGCTGGCTCTGGAGTGCATAGGCATCCTGCATGGCACGGGTGACCTGATACCGGTCTGCAACGACCTCGGCGGTCTGGCCCATTTCCATGTAAATATCAGGTTTGGACTCGAGCAGGGTCGCGTTTCGCTCAAACGCACCGATCTCCTGCCGCTGTCGCATGGAGATGGATTCGGCGCCGCCCGCCATCATGACATCACAAAACCCTGAACCAATCTGATTGGCCGCCATGGCAATGGTTTGTAAGCCCGAGGCACAAAAACGGCTGACGGTTGTCCCTGTTGTCTCGATGGGCAGACGGGAGAGCACCGCGGCCATTCGGGCCATATTAAAGCTTTGCTCGCCAGCCTGACTCGCGGCCCCCAGAATCACATCTTCGACCATGGAGGGTTCGACCTGAGGGTTTCTATCCAGCAGCGTATCAATAAGGTGCGCCGCCATATCATCAGAGCGAGTCAGATTGAAGCTGCCGCGAAATGATTTCGCCAATCCGGTTCGAATACTGTCGACAATGACGACTTCTTTCATAACAACTCCCTGTGTGTCGCGCCCGGAACGGACGCTCAAATCAATCGGCGATGGGCTTGACGCGCAGGGTTACTGCTTCGCCTCGCGCGTGATGCTCTTCCCATAGCCGTTCATATCCCGTGCTGGCAATGCGCCACGCGCCATCTTCAAAGCGATATTCGTCGTGGTATAGGGCGCTGCCCATGATAGTGATGTCCTGTGCCAGGTTGACGAAAATATCCTGCAAATACCAAATCCCCGTGGCCCGATCGCCATCAACCGTTATCTCCGGATGATGGCCGTTGTGCATACCGAATGCCTGCGGTGTAAAGGACTTTGTATAAAAGGCCTCAAGCGCTGGCCAGCCCGCCAGATCGAAATCATAGTCTGCGCCCTTAAATTTGGCGGTGGCATCTTCAGTGAACACGGTACGCAAACCCTCGAGGTTGCGCGTGTCGATAAAACGGAAATACCGTGCCTTGAGCTGTTTGATTAATTCGATTGCCTCGAGATCAAGCGCCATAAGATCATCCCGCATGCTGATTGATGAACTTGGCGCTCTGATACGCCATCGTCATGGCCGGCCCCAGAGTCGCCCCCGGCCCGGGATAGGTGGGCAGTATTGCCGCTGAGCTATTGCCGACCGCAAACAGACCGTCAAAAACGCCGCCCGCCTCACACTTCACCCGACCGTTGGTATCGGTATCAAGGCCACCAAGCGTCCCAAAGTCCCCCGCTTCAATCCGCATCGCGTAAAACGGCGCCTCGTCGATCGGCGCCAAGCAGGGATTGGGTTTGATCGACGGATCGGCGTAATAACGATCGTAGGCGGATTCCCCGCGATGAAATTCCTCATCGACACCCGTGCGCGCGTAGTCATTCATCTTACCAATGGTTTCTTCGAGACCATCGGGATCGATTCCCATGATCGACGCCAGCTCTCGAATAGTAGTTGCCTTGGCGACAAAGCCGGTGTCAAACCACGTCTTGGGGATCTGCCAATCGGGCTTCATCGCCGCCGTCATCAGCGGGCCCACCATGAAATTTCGACGGAAACGCGCATCAAAGATCTGCCAGGCCGGGGCATTAGGTGTCTGATCAGTATGGGTTGCAAAAAGCTCTTTCTGAAACGCCATGTAGTTTTGCGATTCATTGGCAAATCGCTTGCCTGCTTTGTTGACAACGCAGGAACCCGGAAACGATTTTTCCATAATCGATAACCGCGGAGTCGGTTCATCGGGCACACACAAGGTGGTCGTCCACCACGCATCTTTCATCAATCGTGTTTTCGCCCCGACTTCAAGACCCGCCAGCAGGGCATCACCCTCATTGGCCGTGTTGCCAGCGCTCCATGCTGTGTTGGTAGGAGCCGGCAAATATTTTTCACGCAATGCCTGGTTTTTCTCAAAGCCCCCAGCACCCAGCACAACCGCCTTTTTGGCGCGAATAGAGACCAACTGACCACCTTGCTCCACCTGAGCACCCAGGACCTGAGTGCCCTCCGCAATAAGCGCCTTGAAACGCGTATTGAACTCAACCGGTATGCCGCGCTTTTTAACGGATAAATAGAGGCGAGCCACACCCGCCGATCCCGTGCACAGCCGGCGTGCAATGCCGGTCCTCAGGCGCCACGGCAAGTCGATCACGTAGCCCACGATGAGCTTGGCGAGCAGAGACTTCCATCCCGGGGCTTGGGTCATGATGGTATGAGCTTCAACCTGCGTGAAGTGAATACGATTAAACATGCGCATCATGTGATGCGACCAGCGCAAATTCTTCCAGTCACCGCCCAGCTCGGACATATCGATTGGTGCTGGCTCAAGAGATCGGTGACCCGGTCGCGCACCGTCGTAGTTGGTGTAATAGTCTGGATAGTGCTCGAGGGACTCGTAAATGACATCCGTACGGTCAGCAAGGAACTTGAGCATCTTAGGGCCATTCTCGAGGTACGCGTCAATCATTGCCTCAGGAACGTCTTCGCCAAAAAGGGTGCCCATGAGATAGGTCTTAGCATCTTCGATAGAGTCCTCGGCACCGCAGGCCTGGGCGTAGTGATTTACCGGAATCCAGATACCGCCGCCCGAACTCGCGCTGGTACCTCCGACCTTATCGGTCTTCTCGACAATCAATACATCTTTGGTGCCCATTTCCCAGTTGCACAATGCAGATGTGAGGGCTCCGTTTCCGGTGCCAACCACCAACACATCCACTTCTCGATCCCATGCTGTGTCATTCATCTTCTTTTCCCACTGCCCATACAGGCGTTTGGTGTTACTGCGTTGGTTCCTAGGGGTGCTGACTGGATACCGATACGACCTCACCGGTCATGTAACTGGAATAATCGGATGCCAGAAACATCATGACATTCGCCACCTCCCACACTTCGGCCGCACGCCCAAACGCCTCTCTTGATGCAAGCTGCTCAAGGAGCTCGGGCGGTGTGGTTTTGCGCAGAAAATCGTGCATGGCAATACTTGGCGAGACCGCGTTGACACGGACACCGAACTCAGCCGCCTCCACAGCGGCACAGCGAGTAAGCGCCATGACCCCTGCCTTCGCCGCCGCGTAATGGCACTGCTCTGCCTGCGCTCTCCAGCCCAAGACCGATGCGTTATTCACGATGACACCGCTGCCCCGCGGCTGCATCAGTCGCAGCATCGCTCGAGTCATTCGCATGGTGCCAGTCAACGTGATGTCCAACACGCGGCTCCACTCTTCATCGGTCATGTCGACCAATAAGCGGGTACCGCCAAGGCCCGCGTTGTTGATCAAGATATCGACACCGCCCACCCTATCATCAGCGGTCGACACCAGATGCTGGACCTCCTGCTCTTGGGTCACATCGGCACGAATGCCGTGCACGTTGGTTTTCGGGGACAGTGCTGACAGTGTTTCAACTGCCTGCGCAAGTCTGGCATCGTGGATATCACTGATGACCACAGCGCTCGCCCCCTCTTCAACCGCGCGCTGCGCAGCAGAAAATCCAATACCAGCACCCGCCGCTGCGGTGATTAACACCGACTTTCCAGCAAGAAGCTGATGTCCCTCCACGTAACTAGGTGCTTTGTTGCTCATAACACTTCCTTACGAATTTCCACGCGGTTCTCGCGGCATACCCAGCGCGCGCTCAGCGATAATATTGCGCTGTATCTGGTTGGTGCCACCATAGATGGTATCGGCTCGCGTAAAGAGAAACAGTGACTGCAAGCGACCCAGCTCATAGGGTTCATTCTCGATCAATTCTGCATCCGGCCCCAGCACGTCCATCGCCAGCTTGCCAAGATTGCGATGCCAACTCGACCAGCACAACTTATAAATCATCGCCTCTCGACTTAAACTACCGTCCTCGCCGCCGGAGAGCATGCGCAAACTGTTATAGCGTAACGTACGAAGACCAATATGCGCCTCGGCAATTCGCTGTCTGATGGCTGGGTTACGGGCGGCGCCATTGTTTTTCGCCAGCCGGATCACCTCATCAAGCTCCGTTTGAAACAACATCTGCTGGCCCAAGGTCGATACGCCACGTTCAAATCCCAGAAGCCCCATCGCGACCTTCCAACCCTCGCCGGGAGCGCCGACGATGTCGTCCGCGGCGCAAACCGCTTCATCAAAAAATACTTCATTGAACTCGGCGGTTCCCGTTAACTGGGTAATGGGGCGTATCGAAACGCCTTCCTGTCGCATGGGCACCAGAAAAAAGCCTAAGCCCCGATGAGCTGACTCCTCGGGGTTCGTTCTTGCCAGCACAAACACAAAGTCTGACTCATGAGCCAACGAAGTCCATACCTTCTGGCCCGTGATGCGCCACTCTCCTGACGTTTCATCCAACACAGCCTTGGTGCGCACGTTCGCCAGGTCTGAGCCGGCACTTGGTTCGGAATAACCCTGGCACCACAGCTCCTTGCCAGCCCGAATACCGGGCAAATAGCGATGTTTTTGCGCTTCAGATCCAAAGGCGAGTAAGGTTGGACCGGTCAGGGTTTCACCGATATGCCCCACGCGACCTGGACCCCCTGCACGCGCGTATTCCTCATTAAAAATGACCTGCTGCTCGATGGTTGCACTCTTGCCCCCCCAAGCCTCTGGCCAACCAATGCACGTCCAGCCGCCTTCAGCGAGTCGCTGTTCCCACGCCTTGCGCTCTTCTACAAACACGTGCTCATCGCCGGGACCGCCGCGGTGCTTTATCGGAGCAAACTCACCGCTGAGGTTGTCCGTGAGCCAATCAGCGACTTCTCGGCGAAACAACTCATCCTCTGAGGTAAACTTAAGCTGCATGCGACGCGTCCTCATCCAACAACCGCTTCGCAATGGCCTCGCGATGTTCGTCTGGACGACCTAGGTAACTTTCGGTTGAACGAGCACGCTTGAAATAAAGCTGGATATCGTATTCTTCGGTAATGCCGACGCCCCCATGGAGCTGAATCCCGGTGCCGGCACAAAAGAAGGCAGCGTCTCCGGCGCATGATGAAAGCATCGACGCGGCTTCAGCAAGATCACCATCAGAGGCATCACCGGCCAACCATTCGTCGGCGATGCATGCCGCAAAATAGAGCAATGACCTAGCGGACTCCACCTTTAACATCATGTCTGCTGCTTTGTGTTTGATCGCTTGATACGACGCAATAGTGCGCCCAAACTGCACCCGTTCGCCAACATACGCTACGCTGCTATCAAGGCTTTCCTGAGCGCAGCCGACCTGCTCAGCCCCGACGAAAATACGCCCTATATCCAGGGTGGTACGCCGACTAGCCCCCCAGTTTTCAGACAGCATAGCGTCCTCATCGAGGGCGACCGAGTCGAGGTGCAGCGACGCCATCGGTCGGGTTTGATCCATCGTGGGTGTCTTTGACACTGTGACTCCCCGCATCGCAGCATCCACCGCAAAAAGGCTTTCTTGGCCACCGTTATCGGCCACGACGAGTAAGGTTTGTGCCCCATGGCCGCAGCTGACAAAGCGCGCTTCGCCCGTCAGGATCCAGCCTTCAGGGCCTTTTTGAGCCTGCACATCAACCGTGTCCCAATTGCTCCGCGCGGAGGTGTGCGCCAACGCAATGACCTGACCTTCAGCAGCATTTTTTAACAGCGCTTGCTGGCGCGCGGACTCGTCAAGCGAACGAAGAGCAACCACACCGAGTGCCGAGGCATACAAGGGTGAAGGTGTCAGGCGACGCCCAATCTGCTCAAAGGCGATCGTCATTTCGACCACGCCAAGACTTAGGCCGTCACAGGACTCTGGCACCAAAATTCCCTGCCAATACATCTCCGAGCAGATTCGCTGCCAGCAGCCCTGATCGAAACCTAGGGGAGATTGCATCGCGGAGCGGACCGACGTGCTGTCCGAGACCGAGGCGAGGAAAGCCTCAGCGGTGTCCCGCAGCATTGACTGCTCATCGGTAAAACTAAATTTCACGTTCGACTCACTCAGCTACCCCAGACTTTTTGTGCTGGAAT
Organism: uncultured Luminiphilus sp.; assembly: GCA_943787485.1. GTDB lineage: Bacteria > Pseudomonadota > Gammaproteobacteria > Pseudomonadales > Halieaceae > Luminiphilus. The sequence goes on from CALSMP010000002.1 coordinate 102,971, forward strand.
TTCATCACGTAACAAGGCTTCGAAGGCCTCACCGACCTCAGCGGGTGCCCAGCGGGAGCCTTTGTCCACTCCCTCGGTGCTGCGCCAACCGTCGGCGATAGCAATGCGCCCGCCTTCAGCCTCAATAATTTTGCCACTCACGTGGGCGCTGGCCTCGGAGCACAACCACACGACAACGGAGGAGACATTTTCGGGGGCGAAATGATCGAAACTCCCGTCTTCCGGTGCTGCCATTCGCGCCGCCATCTCGGGTACTGCGGTGGTCATGCCCGTTCTTGCAACGGGACAAATGGCATTGGCGGTAATGCCATATCGGCCAAGCTCCGCCGCCTGATTAAGCGTTAACGCCGCAATGCCTGCTTTGGCTGCAGCGTAGTTGCTTTGACCGATCGAGCCCTGGAGGCCGGCACCTGAGGTGGTGTTAACCAACCGACCAGAAACCGTTTCCCCGGCCTTCGCTTGGTGCCGCCAATACTGCACCGCATGACTAGCAAGACAGAAGTGACCCTTTAAATGCACCGCCATCACGGCATCCCAATCTGCTTCACTCAACGACGCAAACATCCTGTCCCGATTGTTGCCCGCATTGTTGACCACGGCATGAAGATTTCCGTAGACCGACAGTGCCTGCTGTATTGCCTCACCTGAGCTGTCGTAATTCGTGATATCTGATTGGTTGACGACGGCCTCGCCACCCGCGCTCACGATCTCATCGACCACTGCCTGCGCAGCGGCTTGGTTTATATCGTTGACAAGGACTGCCGCACCCTCCGCGGCCAATGACTTGGCATGGGCAGCACCCAGTCCGCCACCCGCGCCAGTAACAATAACAACCCGTCCTTTACACAGTCCCGTCACAACGCATCCCTCACAACCGTTCCAGAATAGTGACGTTGGCCTGGCCGCCACCCTCGCACATAGTTTGTAGGCCGTAGCGCACCTGACGACGCTCCATTTCGTGTAACAGGGTGGTCATCAGTTTGGTGCCGGTCGCCCCCAGCGGATGGCCCAGTGCGATCGCTCCGCCATTCACGTTGGTTTGCTCGTGGGGATAACCGGTTTCGGCAAGCCAGGCCATGGGCACCGAGGCAAAGGCTTCGTTAATTTCCACCAAGTCGATATCCGCTAACGGTATGCCTGACTTGGCCACCGCTCGTGCCGTCGCCGGAATCGGCGCCGTTAGCATCCAGATAGGATCTTCGCCGCGCACAGTCATGTGAGCAATCCGCGCTCGCGGCGTCAGGTTGTACCGCTTCAGCGCTTCTTCGGAAACCACCAATACCGCCGACGCGCCATCGCAGGTTTGGCTCGACACGGCAGCGGTAATGGAACCCCCTTCCTGCAATGGCTCAAGTTCGGCCATCGCCTCGAGAGAGGTATCTCGAATGGTTTCGTCGGCTGCGAGACCGCCGATGGGGATAATCTCTCGGTCGAAGTAGCCCGCATCAGTCGCCGCACGCGCCCGGCGATGGGATTCAAGCGCGAACAGCTCCATCGCCTCCCGGGACAGCTGCCATTTGTCTGCAATCATTTGGGCCGAGTTAAATTGCGTGACGAGTCCGGCACCGTATCGGGCTACCCACCCCTCACTGCCGGTAAAAGGGTCGTTAAACCCGAGGGGCTGCCCGGCTAGCATGGCAGAGGAGATGGGAATGCTGCTCATGGTCTGAAGGCCGCCGGCAATAATCACGTCCATGGTGCCCGACATCACTGCTTGAGCAGCAAAATGCACCGACTGCTGGGAGGAGCCGCACTGACGATCTATCGTCGTGCCCGGCACTTCGTCACTGAGCCCCGCCGCCAGCCAGCAAGTTCGCGCAATATCACCCGCGAGCGGACCGATGGTATCGACACAGCCAAAGATGACATCATCGTATTCGTGGTCGGGAATGCCGTTTCGCTCAACGATCGCCTTGAGCACCGTTGCACCCAAATCAGCGCCATGCATCTGGGCCAGCGAGCCCCGACGCCGTCCGGTTGGCGTCCTCACCGCATCAACGATATAGGCTTGAGCCTGTTGAACCATGAACTATCCCCTCGGTTGGCGGCGGCTTAGGCCGCGACGGTATCTGTCAGGGTGCGGCGTCCAAACGTGAACTCCGGGCCCAGCAATGCATTAGATTGCAGCAGCCATTCGTGAATCCGGTTTTTGTGGAATCCCTCATCACCCCACTCACGCGCCAATGCCCACGCGCGCTTCACCCAAATCTGTAAATCACATTCCCAGGTATACCCCATCGCGCCGTGTACCTGAATACAATGGCGCGCCGCCAGCAATGCCGCGCGGGACGCCGCCACCTTGGCGTGTGACACGGCAAAGTCAGCCCGGCTCGGTGACACCTCCACGGTGTAAGCTGCGCGATAAACCACGGGTTTGGCGTATTCAATTTGCACCGCCACGTCCGCCAACAGGTGTTTGACCGCCTGATTGGTTCCAATAGCTCGTCCAAACTGGGCTCGATCGCTGGTGTACCTGACGCTCTGTGCCACCATCGCCTCAGCTAAACCCACCAACTGAGCCGCGGTAGCAAGCGCACCACGATTCAATGTACGGCGCCACAAGTCTGCGCCAACATCACCGCTGGCGAGGGAGGTTGCGTTCGCATTATCCAGCTCTGCCTCGAATAAACGCCTCGAAGGATCAACGCTTCTTTTAGATGCCAAGGCCACATGGTCACGAGCAACCAGGCTAACCTCTTCGCCTTGCCCCGCCAGCATCCAATTCGACCGGTCTCCAAAATTTATGAAGGGGTTAATCGGATGTGACACCGCCACAGTCATCTGCCCGCTGATGAGATCATCGACCATCGCCTGCAGCGAGTCACCGCCCAGTCCGCGCTCTAAAATATCGGTGAGCAGCGGCGCCACCACTAAGACCTGCTCAACAACCGGCTCGGGCACCGCCATCTCGCCGCAGGCCTGTGCCAGCATCACAAAATCCGTCGCGCCGAGACCCAATCCTCCTAAAGTCTCTGGGATTAACATGCCCATGACGCCAAGCTCTGCGACTTGCGCCATAAACTCCGCGTCGACACCGGTATCAGTATCCCAACGCGCGCGTATACGCTCGGGCGTGACTTCTTGACTGAGCATTCCGCGCACCGCGTCCACAAAGGTGAGCTGATCTTCGGTAAAGGTGAAGTCCATCCCCATACTACTTCCTCGGCATGCCGAGCATACGCTCAGCAATAATATTGCGCTGGATTTCGTTCGTTCCCGCATAAATTGGGCCCGACTGAGCAAACAAAAAGCCATCGAGCCATGGCCCGAGCTCCTGCAGCTCCAATGGTGTCGCGGGTTCTAGCTCGCCCCGAGCGCCAAGCAACTTCATCGCCGTTTCGTGGATGAGCAGATCCAGCTCTGACCAAAAGATCTTGTTACAGCTTGCCTCCGGTCCGATGCTGCCGCCGCCCACCAACTTAGACGCTGTTTGATACGTAGCAAGCGCATAGGCTTCAGCGTCCATATAGCAGCGCAGCACGGCGTCTTCGACCGAAGGGTCGAGCAAATCTTGTGCATGCTCCCGATAGAGGCGAACCAACCGTTTAGCCGCCTGCTGAAAGCGGGCTGGACTACGCAACATGAGCCCTCGTTCAAAGCCCGCGGTGGCCATGGCAATTCGCCAGCCCTCACCTTCGCCGCCTAACACGTTGAACGCCGGCACTCTGACATCATCGAAGAAAATTTCTGCAAACCCGGGTAAGCCATTTAACTGACGAATCGGCCGAACCGTTACGCCATCGGCGTTGAGCGGCACCAAGATCTTGGACAACCCGTGGTGCCGCTCCGAATCAGGGTCGGTCCTGAACAAGCCAAAACCCCAATCGGCAAACACGGCACGGGTCGACCAAATCTTTTGGCCGTTGATGACAAAGTCATCACCATCTCGAGTCGCAGAGCACCGAATCGCCGCCATGTCGGACCCGGCGTTGGGCTCCGACCAAGCCTGCGCCCATATTTCATCGCCACTGGCCATCGCCGGAATGAATCGGGCTTTCTGCTCTTCGCTCCCATATTCCATGAGTGTAGGGCCGAGCAGAAAAATACCATTTTGATTTACCCTGAGCGGCGCACCCGCGCGGTAGTACTCCTCTTCAAAAATAAGCCACTCAATCAAATCACAGCCGCGACCACCGTACGCTTCGGGCCAGGTCACCATACCCCAGTTGCCCTCGGCCAGAGTTCGCTCCCAAGCCCTGTGCGCCTCAAACCCCTCCGCGGTGTCAAATGAGGGGAGCGCCTGCGCCGGAACATGCGCTTGTAGCCAGTCGCGAACCTCTTCCCGAAACGCTTGCTGGCTATCGCTATATCCTAAATTCATGCCTAGCTCTTATCCTGCTTCTTATTGGCCTCAGCCATTTTTTTCGCATCAAAGCCACCCAACTTATCCCCGGACACCAAATCGTTGTGCACATGAGAAAAGTGATGCCACGCAAAGGCGGCCTCCATCCCTGCGCGTTTGCCTTGCAGATCTTCGACATTGTTGATTGCCTGCTTGGTGAGAGCGAGGCCAAGTCGCGGCATGCCGGCTATTTTTTCAGCGAGCTGTTTAACGTCCTGGTGCAGGTTTTCGCGGGAACTGATTTGATTGACCATTCCCATTTGGTAGGCACGTTCGACACCCATCTTGTTGCCCGTAAACAAAAACTCTTTAGCAATTCGCGGGTTCAATTCGTAAGGGTGCGCAAAATACTCGACGCCCGGAATACCCATTCGAACCACAGGATCAGAGAAGTAAGCATCATCTGTTGCCACAATGAGATCGCAGACCCAGGCCAACATTAGCCCGCCAGCAATGCAAGCACCCTGGACCGCCGCAATCGTCGGCTTTGGAATGTCACGCCAGCGACGACACATGCCGAGATAAGCCTCGGCCTCACGCACATACAGAAACTCGCCACCTTCTTTGTTGGCGTGGTCATACCACATCGACACACGGTCCTGACTCAGATGGACATCGCGTCCCGGCGTCCCGATATCATGTCCCGCCGAGAAGTGCTTGCCCTCGCCTCGGAGTACGATAACTTTCACCTCATCATCGGCAACCGCGCGCTTAAAAGCGTCGTCAAGCTCATAGGTCATCCTGCCGTTCTGCGCATTGTTGTACTGAGGCCGATTCATCGTAATCCAGGCGACACCCTCCTCGACCGAATAAAGGACGATATCTACCTCTTGTTCAGCGCTATCTTTTGACTCACTCATGCGGACTCCTCTACCGTCTTTCGGCGACCCGGGGGATTTCCCTTAATCTGCTTCGCACGGGCGTTTCCGGGATCAAGCTCGGCGATGACTTCCAGCTGCGCCGCTGTAGGCGCTGGCGTCTCTACCAGACCATCCGCGACTGCAACATCGAACCCGGTATTGTCGCGAACCTCGTCTAACGTGACTCCCGGATGCAAACTGACCACGCGCATCTGGTGGTTGTCGCCCAAAAAGTCCATGACACAAAGATTGGTAATCACCGACCTGATGTCGATATCCCCAAGTCGATAACCCCTTGGCAAACGCTCCGGGTTGTAACCAATGGAGCACACGACATCGCATTCGCCAGCGACAAATACGCGCGTCGAATGTTGCGGGACGAAGAACGAGTTAGCGTGGGAAATCGAATTTCCGGGAAAGCCGCGCATCCCCAACAGCTGTACTTTGGGTTGCTGATAGGTTCCACCCAGCGCCGAAATGTTTGTTTGGCCAAAACGATCAATCTGTGAGGGCCCCACCAATGCATGGCGTGCACCGCTCCACACATTGTCAAAAATTCGGGCAAACCCCATCCAGTTTTCGTTGGCCTGACCGTCATGACTGGCGAGCCCGCTAACCGGATTTGGGGATGACAACACAAACGACTGGCTGTCGGTCATCATCATGTCAGGATTGCTAGTGCGCATGGCCAAACTGGCCGCCAACCTCGGCAGGAGGCCGATGCCCGTCGCCAAGACTTCACCGTCGCGGTCAAAGACCCGACTAGCCGCACAAACCATCAGCTCCGCTAGCGAATAGGTCATCCTCGACTCCTTTAATAGACCGGCTTGGGCAGTGCCTGAATGGCTTCAAGCCCACCCACCGATGATTGATAGTCGTTTTCGGTGGCACCGAGGAAGGCTTCGGCCCAAGCCTCATACCCCCCATCAGCCATCAATTCACCGTATTTTTTGTAATGTGCGACATCAAACCCGTACAGCGGGTCGTTGGAACTAGGATGTGCTCCTCCCGGGATGTGAACCACCGCTTGGGTACAGTTGCGCTCCCAGTACACCCGGCGCGCTACTTCCGGGTTGGCATAATGACCGGAATCCACAATGTTGTCTGCTGAAACGATGGTGTGATCAGCCGCCCTTGCAAACCAGTCATCCATGTAGTGGTCGGGACTCGCTATTTCACACACCCCACGACGATCGGCAGCAGTCACCTGCAGCAGCGCCACATCGGGCTTGAGCGCAGGCATCGCCACCCACTCTTTCTCATCATAGGGACTGTCTACCAAGGCTATATCAGGTGCATGCCCCAGCAGGTCCGTACCGAGACCGATACGAGTGGGAATGAAGGGGCAACCCCAAGCCGCGGCCCTTAGGCCGAGCAACATCATGCCCTCATCAATTTCCATGACCTCAATATCGCCAGCTTCGCGGGCTTTCCTGAAGGCGGGTTCAAGCGGCATAAAATCGAGGGAGACAAACGCAAAAATAACTTTTCTAACCTTGCCGGCCGCACAGAGCAGACCAACATCCGCCCCACCGTATGCGATCACCGTGAGATCTTTCACGTCGGTTCTGAGAAGCTCCCTGACCAAGGCCATGGGCTTTCTTCGCGGACCCCATCCACCAATACCTATCGTCATGCCATCTTTAATGACAGAGAGGGCGTCACTGGCGCTAACCAGTTTGTCCATGCGCGCGTTCCTTAAGGGGGAAATCTGGGATTTCAGTATCAAATTCGACCATTCTTTGATCATCCCCCATTGAGACTATGACAAGCAGCGACTCAAGCACTAGTTTGGCCACTACTACTTCCACCTCGCTTTCTGGAGTTCCCATGTCGCTGGTCCAAGCTGATACGCTGGCGTCTATCCCCCAGCTGCTGGCCAACAGGGCGAGTCAACTTGGCCGGAAGCCTTTTGTTATCGATGGTCCCGTATCCCTAAGCTACGAGAACGCATTCCAGCAGGCGCGCGCTATCGGCGCATGGCTACTTTCCCGCGGGTGCCAACCGGGAGATCGGATCGGCATTTGGGCGCCAAACTGCTTCCAATGGGTCGTGGCGGCACTGGGTTCCCAACTCATCGGCGCCACCCTCGTCACCCTCAACACCCGCTACAAAAGCGCCGAGGCTGCGCAGATCCTCAATCAGAGTGGCTGCCGATGGCTCTTTTGCATCGACAACTTTCTCGGCGTTGACTACCCGGCCCAACTGCAGTCGCAGTCAGTGCCCTCCCTTGAGGATGTGATTACGATAACGCTGCAGCGACAAGACGACCATTTCAGCCAGTGTCTGGCTCAAGGCGAGGGGCTCCTGCGATCAAGCCAATATCGTGACAGCCTTGCCGCTGCCGAGGCACAGGTGGCCGGCGACACCCCATCGGACATTCTCTTTACCTCAGGCACCACCGGTCAGCCCAAGGGCGTTGTTACAGCGCACCAGCAAAACCTTCGGGCGTTCTCACAATTTGCCAATATCTTGGGACTGGATAGCGAGGATCGCTATCTAATCATCAATCCCTTCTTCCACAGCTTTGGCTACAAAGCGGGATGGCTTGCTACGCTTATTGCAGGAGCTACCGCCTATCCATTGGCAGTGTTTGATGTTCCAGAGGTGATGGCGCAGGTCGAGCAACACGCGATCAACGTCATGCCCGGCCCGCCTACTTTGTTTCGCTCGATCATCGATCATCCCGACTTCGATGTGAAGCGCCTAGCGTCTTTGCAAAAGGCCACTACGGGTGCAGCGGTGATTCCGACACAGTTGATTGAGGACATGTGGCAGGTGCTCGGGCTTGAGACCGTTATCACCGCCTACGGTCTCTCCGAGACCTGCGGTCTGGTCACCATGTGTCGCCAAGGCGACAGCGCGCATACACTATCGCGACCACCTCGGGCCGGGCTATCCCCGATATCGAGGTGGCCATCGTTGATACTCAGAATCGACCCCTCCCCGCTGGTGAGACCGGAGAAATCGTCGTGAGGGGCTACAACGTGATGCAAGGCTACTTCAACAATTCGGAAGCCACTGAGGAGACTATCGACAAGGGGGGCTGGCTGCACACAGGAGACATTGGCCATCTCGACGAAAAGGGCAACCTCTCTATCACCGATCGACTCAAAGATATGTATATCAGCGGTGGGTTCAATTGCTACCCCGCGGAGATTGAACAACAGTTGGTGCAACACCCCTCAATTGCTCAAGCAGCCGTCATCGGGATTGCCGATCCTAGACTAGGGGAAGTGGGCGCGGCATTTTTGATCGCGGCGGCTAACGCCGAAGACCCTGCGTCTCAGACCGACGATGAGCTTATGGCTTGGTGCAAGAGCACGATGGCTAATTACAAAGTGCCACGGAAATTTATTTGGGTTAACAGCCTCCCGCTCAATGCCACTGGCAAGGTGATGAAGCAGGAATTACGAAAGCAACTGGCACAACACTGAACAACCATATGGGGAGTTAAGGATGGCAATCAAGAGCCTTGGTTACATTGGCGTTATAAGCCAACAACAAGAAGCCTGGAGAGACTTTGCCTGCGGCGTTATGGGGCTTGAGGACGTGAGCGACCGCTGTAACGCCAACGAGGGCGAACTTTTTTTCAAGATGGACGACCACCCTTTCAGGCTGTTCATCGAGCCTGGGGACACCGAAACCCTCGGGGTTTGCGGGTGGGAAACTAATTCAGCCGCAGGCCTACAGGAAGTGGCTGATGCGCTGGCAGCAGCCGGCGTGGCGTTTTCTTGGGGCTCAGAGGAGCTCATCAATCGGCGCAAAGTGCAGAACTTGCTCAGCTTTATTGACCCTGCAGGCAACAAACACGAAGCATACTGGGGGGTGGTCTCGGACTTTGCGACCTTCAATTCGGCAACCGGGGTCAGCGGGTTCGTGACCGGGGATCAAGGCTGCGGCCATATTGTATTGCCGGCACCTAACTTCGATGAGACCACGCAATTTTTTACCGAGGTCCTGGGCTTTGGCCTCTCGGATCTGATGAAAATTCGCTTCACCCCCGACCCCGAGGAGCCGATCAAGCGTCTCTGGTTCATGCATTGCAATAAACGGCACCACAGCCTCGGTCTATTCGAGATGCCTATGCCCGCAGGTTGTGTCCATCTGATGGTCGAAGCCGCCGACGTGGACGAGGTCGGCAAGTGTAATGACCGACGAATCGCCGCAGGCGTGAAATTGACCGGCACGCTTGGCCGACACGCCAACGATCACATGGTCTCCTTTTACATGCGCTCCCCGACAGGGTTTGACATTGAATACGGCGCCGAAGGAAGAACCGTCAGTGACTGGCGCGATTACGAGGTATTTGAGAGCACTGTGGCCAGCTTTTGGGGTCACGACTTCAGCGTCGGCCAGATGGACTAACTGAGGCTAGACAAAACGCGTTACTCCATACGAGTGATGCCAGGGTTGGCGCGGTTTGCAACGATGGACAGTCATTAATCGATTGAATCAGACGGGACGCCGTCGGTAGGGGAAGTGTATGAGCAGTCATGAGCCAGTGGTGACAGAACAAATCCTAGAGCTTATTGCCAGTAAATCTGACGAACAACGTCAGAACCGCCGCATGAGCGCGGAAGTTGTGTCCGCACTGAAAGAGTGCGGCTTCTACACCATGATGTTGCCTAAAAAGTGGGGCGGTCAGGAACAGCGGCCGCAGGAATTTTTCAAGGAGCAAATCCGCATCGCTGAGGCGGACATGAGCACCGCCTGGGCCAGCGGCATTATCGCCGTTCACGCGTTCCAAATAGCCCTCATGTCAGAAGAGGCACAGCGAGAGGTGTACGAGAACGACCCGAATACGCTGGTGAGCAGTTCCTATAACCCGGTGGGCGCCAAGGCCGAGATGGCCGAGGGCGGTTTCATGCTCAGCGGCCGCTGGGGCTGGAGCTCAGGCTCCGAACATTGCACTTGGGCGCTCCTGGGCGGCGTGATTCCCGGTGATGGCTACAGAACGTTTTTGGTCCCCCGCTCCCAGTACGATATCGAAGACACGTGGAACGTTATGGGTCTACAGGGCACCGGTTCCAATGACGTTGTTATTGCGGAGCCTATCTTTGTGCCAGAACATCGCACCCATCGGCAGATGGATGGCTTTAATTGCGTTAACGAGCAGGAAAATCCGATCTACAACCTTTCTTGGGCACAAACTTTCGTCCGGGTGGTGAATTCAGCAGCCATCGGCGCGCTTAAGAATGCGCTCAAAATTTTTGTTGAGACCCGAACCGCCTCGGCAACCAGCGACCCCACTAAACTGGCTGGTGATGTCGAAACTCAAACCCGTATTGCTGAGGTCATGAACACCATCGCCGAGCTTGAAGCGGTGATGTTCCACAATTTTGACAAGATGGAAGATGCCAATTGGCAACCCTCGATCGAAGAGCGGGTGCTCTATCGCTACCAAGCATCGATCGTGATCGATAAAGCGATTGATGCCATCGACACCTTGTTTGATGTCGCGGGCGGCCGCGCGGTTTTTAACGGCCACCCCCTGCAAAACCTGTGGCACGACATTCATATTGCTCGCTGTCACGTTGCCAATAACCCAACGGGCTTTGCTCGAAATTTAGGGGCCATGCAACTGGGCGTGGAAAATCAGGACGTCTTCATCTAATGCCGGCAAACAGCGCTGCATCCCAGTACATCGAGACGGGTCGGGGCCTCAAGATCCACTATACGGACCACCCCGCTGCAGGCGAAGAACTCGGTGCAGTCGTATTCATTCATGGCAGCGGACCGGGCGCGAGCGGCTGGAG
>CALSMP010000003.1 GCA_943787485.1 uncultured Luminiphilus sp.
TCACACCCTGCCCAGTCAGACTTTTTTTGAGCCAGTCATTGCGCAGGTACAGCTCAGCCACCGCCTGCTTCAGATCCTTGTTCTCGCGCTTGAGGCCAGTGACCTCATCCGCATTAGCTTCTCGAGACGTATCACCGTCCAGCCGCTTCTTGCCGGCTTCCAGGAAGTCTTTGCTCCAGCGGTAGTACAGGTTTGGATTGATGCCTTCCTTGCGGCACAGTTCAGCGATCGAACTTTCTCCGCGCAGGCCATCCAGGACAATGCGAATTTTCTCCTCGGTGGAGAACTTGCGGCGGGTTTTGCGGCGGATATCCTTAACCGTCTTCTCAGTGTTGGACATGCTCATAATGAGACTCCTCTGCTTCAGTTTAAAAGTAGCAGAAGTCTCTCTTAGTGAATCAGACCTTTTGGTCCTTCATGCTCTGACGGCGCACAGTCAAGCGATTCATGCGCGTCCTCCTCGGCAATCTCGGTTGAGAACTGTCGCTCCTTCGCGGCCAGCTGCGCAGAAACCATCGCGATCATCTGGGCCGTGAAGTTGCCAACGAGGCTACCGTCAGCGTTCATGGTTTTTATTTCTGCCTCGTTAAAACCTAATTCCTGACAGATCGCTTCGTTCTGCTCACCCTGCTCCGAAGGTGCTCCGACCGCCGGAAGTTCAGCGCCGGAAAACTTCCATGGACGACCGGGAAGCCGATACTCACCCCCCCGCCGATCTGGCACCCGGAAAGTGGCGCCCCAGTAATCGGCCCACTCGCTATCCGCAAGCTGCTCCATAGTGCGGACTTCACCAATGGCGATTTTCGCTTCATCAAACTGAGCGTCCAGCGTGGCCATATCAGGGAATGTCCAGATCCATCGCTGCACAACATCTTTCAGTTCCTCGAGGTTCGCCCGCCTCAATGCCGAACTACGAAAGCGCAGATCGTCCATCAAGTCGGGGCGGCGCATGGCGGCCACAAACCAAGTGAATGTGATGGTGTTCACCAGGCTAATAGCACTCATAAACTGCTCACCGTTGGGGCCGGTGAAGAACGAGCCGTCGGTGGCGCCGAGAATGGCCGGATCATCACCCGCATCAAGTCCATTCAGGTCCATGTGCGCATGCTCGTTAATCGTCATCAATGTAGCGGCCATCGACACATCGATGTGTTGCCCCTTACCTGTGCGCGCTCGCTGCTGCAGCGCTGCGAGTACCGCAATCGTGGCTTGAAGTCCCGCATAAACATCGGCATGGCTTAGCGCATCTGTTTGTGGGACTTTTAGGTTGTCGCCAAAGTGGCGGAAACTGTGGTGGGTAAACCCTGTCTCCGCTTGCACAGTCGGCGCATAGGCCATTCGACCGCGCCACGGCCCACCCTGGCCGTAGCCCGAAATAGACACATAGATCAGTCGCGGATTGCGGTCCTTCAGACTCTCGTAATCAAAGCCAAATGACGCGAGCGTGCCGGGCCGGAAGTTCTCCACCAGAATATCGGCCTGGTCTATTAGACGATGGGCGATCTCCTTAGCGTCAGGTTTGTTGAGATCAATAGAAATGTTCCGTTTACCCGCGTTCTGCTGGGCGTAATAACCCGTCACACCGTTAGGATTGATGGGTGCGGCAAGGCGAGACACATCGCCCCGGGGTGGTTCAATCTTGATGACGTCTGCGCCGAGATCCTGCAGTGTCTTGCCACAGAGCGGGCCGGCAAGGACCCGGGAGAAGTCAACAACATTGATACCTTCAAGCGGTGAGGTCATGGCTTACTTCCCCGTGAATTCAGCGAGGCCTGGGCCCCTTGTCATAAGGCTTTCAAGCCCTATTTTTAGATCTTCAGAAGCCCACAACGGCAATTGCATTTGCTCCATAGCCTCGTCGGCCGCCTCGACGCCATGCGCAGCCGCGAGGTTAGCGAGCTGCTTGGTGATGGTATGTGCCAGTGTGGGTCCGTTACCCAGCTCCTGGGCAATAACCATTGCGGCTTCGTCTAGCTTTTCGTCGTCAACCACGCGGTTGATAATGTTCCATCGCTCAAGGGTCTCTGCATCATAGCGACGCCCCAGCATCGATATTTCTTTTGCGCGCGCGACCCCGGCCCGCTGAACTTGACGCTGAATCGCACCCATTAGGGGATTGATGCCGATGGTAGCCTCCACCGAGCCAATTTTTGCCGAGCGCGCTGCAATCACGAAGTCACACGCAAGCGCCATCTCGAAGCCACCGCCCACACACACGCCCTGAACGGCTGCCACAATAGGGAGAGGAAAGCTTTCTAGTTCACGGAGAAAGGCAAGCGGCGATACGGATAACTTGCCGTCGGGGCCCACTGCATCAACAAACAATGAGGTGTCTGCACCTGCCGAAAAGTGGCGCAGACCACTCTTTAGCAACACGGCGCGGGCGCCTCCATTCTGCGCCTCAAGCAGTGCTCGCCGCATACCGGCCATCAGGTCGAGCCCAAGCAAATTATGGGGGGCAAAGGCCATTGTTAGGATCGCCACCGGACCCTCTCGGGTTACGGTGACACATTGGTTATCAGCCACAGCAATCTCTCCTTAGCCAAATGGGCTACTTTTCACGAGTGCCCAAATTAACCAACCCGCCTAGGAAGAATCAGGTGATATAGTGCCGAATTGGAGGTGAAATGATGCCAGCCCCACCCAGTAAGCCTCAGCCCAGCGGTTATGGCTTAAAAGCCTTGTTTGATGAGTTGGCTGACCAGGGTGTCAGTCAGCGAGCGGTTCTCAGAGCAGCGAAATTACGATCGCTTACGGGAACGCTATCGCAGGCCCAGCGACTGGCCATTTTGCGTGCTGCTAAGGACCACAGCACGCACAGACTTACCGCCCTTAAGGCAGGGCAAAGACAACGTGTCCATCACTTTGGCGTCTATGGTTTCGCGCTGGCGACCAGCCCCACTTTCTATGACGCCTTTATGTTCGGTCGCCAGCACCTCGAGCTCGCAGGTGCGGTCCTGCAGATTTCATTCCACACCAATAGCCGCGTAGGCATTCTTCGCAGTGAAAATCCCGCCACGCTTGGCAGCTTGCTGCCGTTTGCAGCGGAGTTCTGGCGCAGTTCGATGACTACCCTGCTGAGCGAGATCTTGGGAAAGCCCTTTCCATCGGTGCTAATGCGCTTTCCTTTCCCAGCACCCGCCTATGCAATCGATTATCGATCACAGTTTAATTGCCCCATTGAGTTCGATAGCCCGACCATGGAGTGGCACTTCGACGCCAACATTCTTCGGGAGCCTTGTGCCAGCGCCAGCAGCGTGACCGCGACAATCTGTCAGGAATTCTGTGAGACCATGATCGAGAAGGCAGGTGGCAGTTCGCCGTTGCAACGCGACCTAAGGGCTTTCATTCTCGGCAATACAGGGCGCAGAACCACCGCGGAGGATGCGGCAGGTGCGGTGGGGCCTTGCCAAGCGCACGCTTTTCCGCCGCTTGAAAAGCGAGGGCATCAGCTTTCAAGCATTGCTTGATCAGACACGGTCTTCCCTTGCTCGCGAGTATTTGGAGAGCACTGCGCTAGGAACCGCCGAGATTGCGGACCGCTGTGGCTACGGCGATGAAGCGAACTTCCGAAAGGCATTTCAGCGCTGGCACGGAATAAGCGCCAGCCAATGGCGCTTAAAACAAACACAAACGCGGCGTGAAAACAAAATAGAAAGGGGTTAAGTTCTGGGCGTCCACGCGCGTCTTGGTGCGGCCAATCGGCCTTGACATGGTAGAGGTCGGCGGTTCGACAAACGCGACCCTAGGAGCGTTTGGTCCACCGTAGCAACGCGGAGGTGCCCGCAGGGTTCAATCGCCAGAGGCAATGGCGATTGAAGACCATCCGCCTGATCCTACCAAATTCTCAAGCTTCTGTTTTTACTCGACTTTATTTTTTGAGAATCGCGCGTTTTGGAGTTTTTCTACGCGTGGACATTACCGCGCAAAGGTAGTCACTTTGTTTGATATAGGCCTATCCCGGTCTCACTCGAATTAATTGTGTCTGCCATCTTTGCCCAAGAATAATTTATACGACTCAATTCCCCGTGAATACAGGCTTACGCTTCTCAGCAAAAGCAGTAAGTGCCTCCACGCAGTCTTCACTCACCTGCATACACTGTTTCTCACGCAGTAAACCGTAATCCAGTGTGGCGTCTACTGCCTGACGCAGCAGGCAGTTCAGGGTTTGTTTGGTTCCCTCGATCGCCATGCGTGGGCCCGTCGCAAGCCGTTGGGCCTTGTCGTAAGCCACCTGCATCAAGTCATCAGCGGCCACTACATGACGAATCAGCCCAAGCTCCTTGGCCTCTGCAGCGGTGAGCCGATCCCCGGTCATCAAAAACTCTTTGGCGTTATGCATGCCTACCAAAAGTGGCCAAATTGCCGCACCGCCATCACCAGCCACGTAACCCGCGATCACGTGGGTGTCGGCAAATACCGCCTGCTCAGACGCCACCACAATATCGGCAAAGAGCGCGAGGGTAGACCCCAGACCCATGGCATAACCGTTTACTGCTGCAATAATTGGCTGGGGCACCTCGAGAATATCGAGGATGATTTTTCTGCCCTCCTCGACCATGGCATCTGTTTGCTCACGGTTCATCGACAGCCCGTGCTTTAAATCGCCACCCGCGCAGAACGCTTTGCCAGCGCCGGTCAACACTACCGCCCGCGTGGCTTTATCCCGCGCAATGTCAGCAAACACCCAGGAGAGCTCACGGTGAAGCATTTCATCTGTTGCGTTGAGCGCCTCTGGGCGATTTAAGGTAACGGTCAAAACGCCGTCTGCGCTTCGCTCAAACGCAATGTGCTGATATCTGTCGTATGGAGTCATCTGGCCTCTCCAAAGGTGTTGTGAGTCACTGTCGCTAATGCAGTCTTTGCGGTGAGCACACGCTTGACCGCCGGAGCCACTAGCCTGCCTCCCGCTGCAACCTATCTGTCATGGTATCCCGCATCACCTCAACCGGGCACGGCGCGCCCGCCATGATGCCCGTGCGCAGAGTGGACATATCAAATGAGGAGAAATCCGGATGGTCTAGCTCCATGATGAACATGGTCGGCACACCGTGAAGCGCCGTGCAGCGCACGTCTTGCACCGTCTTTAATGTATCGAGTGGATCGAAGGCCTCGCCCGGAAACACCATCGTAGCGCCATGCGCAACGCAAGCCAGTACTGACAGAACCATGCCAAAACAATGATAGAGGGGCACGGGTATGCAAAGCCGATCCTCAGGGCTCAGTGCCATTGCCGCACCCGTGAGGTAACCGTTATTGAGAATATTGCAATGGGAAAGTGTCGCGCCTTTGGGGTTAGCCGTAGTGCCGTTGGTAAATTGGATATTAATGGCATCATCGGGTCGCAATTCCGCGGCTAACTCCGCAAGACGCGCGTGATGCTCGGCGGCCCCCATTGCACAGACGTCATCGAAGTTAAGCATGCCCGGGCTCTTCTCCTTGCCCATGCGGATGACCCGTTTGAGATGAGGGAGTGTCTTGGATTGGAGCGCGCAGGGTTGGCAGTCGGCCAGTTCAGGGGCAAGTGTTTGCAGCATGCCCAGATAGTCACTGCTTTTGAACTGCTCCGCAGTGATGATAGTGTCGCACTCAACTTTATTGAGCGCGTATTCCAGCTCGTAGGTGCGATACGCGGGGTTGATGCACACCATAATGGCGCCGATTTTGGCGGTGGCCAATTGCACCAATACCCACTCGCAGCTATTGGGCCCCCAGATACCCACGCGAACTCCCGGAGCAATGCCAAGTGCCAACAGGCCAGTAGCCAGCTGATCTACCTTTTCTCTCAACTGACTGTAGGACAGTCGAATGCCCTGATGGCGCACCACCAAAGCATCTCCGTCGGGATTGGCCTCACATGTGCGATCGAAATAGTTGCCGATCGTCTCGTAAATAATCTGCGAGTACGATGCACCGCAGTAATAACTCCGGGTTAGCTTGGTCATGTTCGCGCCACTCTTTTTATTGTGTCGACGTCAGGATCTTGCCTCTTTCAAGAGCCTACCAAGTCGACCGATGCCCTCTCCGATTTTGTCTTCTGTCATTTGAGAATAGCTTAGCCTCAGGGTATCTACTCGCGGCTCACTTGCATAGAACGACTCCCCAGGCACATAGGCCACACCAATCTCGTTCATCGCATACACCACCATCTCTGTGGCGTTGATCCCCGGCGCCTCGACCCAAATAAAGTAGCCACCCTCGGGTCGTGTACAGGTCACATCCTCTGGAAACGTTTCCTTGATAGCCGCCAGCGCGGCGTCCCGTCTGCCACGATATACATCTCGGGACGTTTTTAAGTGTTCATCCAGACTGTAATCCGCCAAAAACGTGGCCGCCTGATATTGGGCAACCGTACCCGCCTGAAAGTCGGTGGCTTCCTTGAGTACGCGATAACGCTCAATAACAGCCTTGCTCGCCACCACCCAACCCAAGCGAATGCCGGGGCACAGCGTTTTTGAAAAAGAGCCCAGATAAATGACGCGATCTGCTTTATCAAAACTTTTAATCGCAGGGATAAAGTCCCCCTCAAAGCGAATTTCGTAATACGGGCTATCCTCGATGATCATCACGTCGTATTGCTCCGCCAGCTCGACCATTTTGCGGCGACGATCCTCGGCCAGAGTGATACCCGTCGGGTTCTGAAAATCGGGCACGGTGTAGATTAATTTTGCTTCAGGGTTGGCGATGAGCGCTTCCTCGAGTGCATCCATGCGCATGCCGTCAGTATCGGTATCAACCGATACATAGTTGGCGCGCAAAGCGCTGAAGGTATTGAGCGCACCCAAGTAAGAAGGGTGCTCAACAATCACCGTGTCACCCTCATCAAGATAAAGCCGCGCGGCATAATCAATGCCCTGCTGGGAACCGCTGAGTATCAGTAGATCATCCGCTGTGATGTTCACCCCAGTTCGGGGCATCCATTGCGAGGCAATGAACTCGCGCAGCGCCGCGACACCGTAGGCGCCATCGTAGGCCATGATGGTTCGCCCATGGATATCAAAGGCTTTATCGGATGCTGCCCGAAAGGCCTCCAATGCGTAGAGTTCCGGCGCCGGCGCGCCGCCCGCGAAGGAAATCATGTCGGGGTTTTTTGCGGCGGCAAACATTTCCTTGATGAAGTCAGAGCCGTAGCCCTGCATGCGTCTTGCTTCCTGAACCATAGTCGACTCGCTGAATTCTTATTTCTCTAATAGGATTTGGGCAGGCCTAATACGTGCTGCCCGATAAAGTTCAAGGTCATCTGCTGCGTGAGGGGCGCCAAACGGAAGAGTTGTACCTCCCGCCACCAGCGTTCCTGATGATATTCCCGGGCGTAGCCCGCGCCCCCGTAGGTCTGCAGGGACTGATAACAGGCTTGAATCGCAGCCTCTACCGCGACGTATTTCGCCATGTTTGCCATACCGGCCGCGCGCTCCGGACTGGTGCCTGCATCATCCAGAGCCGCAGCCTCCGCAATCATCAACCAGGACGCCTCGAGTTGTGCATGTGCCGCAGCAAGCGGATGCTGTATGGCTTGATGACTACCAATCGGCGCCTTGAAGACCTTGCGCTCTTTGGCATAACCCACCGCCGCTTGCAGCGCCAATCTTGCTGTACCTACCGCACCCGCCGCCACCAGTAAACGTTCGGCGTTGAGCGTGGGTGCCAAGCTGGCAAACCCTTTGCCGAGCTCACCCATAAGCGCCGACTTGGGAACCACCAAATTGTCGATAAACAACTGATTCGATTTGTAGTAGTTAAAGCCGTGCTTCGGGGTCGGGGTGAAAGTCAAAGCTTCACTGGGCAGGTCAATCAGGAATAGGCTGAGCCCTGAGGAGACATCGCTCCCAAGTGGCCGGGTTTGGGCCACCAGCAGCAGACAGTGGGAATGCTGCAAATTGGTAATGAACCATTTGGCGCCGTTGATAACAAAATCGTCTGCCCGCTCAATTGCAGTGGTACTGATATTGAAGGAGTTAGTGCCGGCATCAGGCTCGGACAATGCAAAAGCGCAAAGTTTCTCACCCCCAGCCAGCGCCCTCAAATCGTCCAGCTGCCGCTCAGACTCTGCCGCATGTGCCAGCGTCATCGTGCCCAGCAAACCGAACAAATAACCCAGCGCCGGACCGCCGCCACCGCCACCGCGGCATAGTGCCTCCATCACCAGCACCAGTTCAGACAATCCCTGCCCGCTACCACCCAAAGCTTCGGGAACAGTCACCCCAAAAAAGCCATGCTCACCCAGTGCCGCGATAAACGCCTCGGGATACGCCTCATTTTCATCGTGCTCGCGCCAGTACTCAGGCCCAAACCGCTGCGCCACCGCCTCAGCGGTGCCCACCATCATTGATTGAGTCTCGTTTAATGTCGGCATGCTTTATCCGAAAGAGTCAATGCCGGTCAACGCGCGACCGATTGAGAGCTTCTGAATTTCATTAGTTCCCTCAGTCACCATAAATGGCCGCACCGCCCGATACATATATTCAATGGGGAACTCCTGAGTAATGCCATTGCCGCCATGAATCTGCATTGCGCTGGCAACGATCTCGCAGGCGACATCGGTGCTGTACCACTTACACATGGCAGCATTAACATCCGAGCGGTGCCCACGATCAATCGCATCGAGCGCTTTGAAGGACAGCAACTTACCAGCTTCCAGCTTGGTCGCCATCTCACCCAACATTGCAGAAATCAGTTGATGGCCTGCGATGGGCTTATCGAATTGATGCCTGTCTACCGCATACTTTGTTGCCTCATCGAGAGCGGCCTGTGCGACACCCAGAGCCATCAGAGCCACAATCGGCCGCGATCCTGCCAGTGAAACAAACAGCGTTTTCATGGCCTCACCCGGAGCCACCATCAAATTGGTCTTCGGAACCCTCACGTCTTCAAAGATCACCTGAGCCGTGGACTGGCTGTTCAGCCCCATTTTTCGAATTTCTGATGTTTGGTAGCCATGCTCTCGATCTACCAGGATTAATCCAAGACCACCGACAGGGTCATCGTTGAAGCGCGCCAGCAGGAAAATAAAATCGGAGTAGCCGCCGCTGGATATCCATAATTTTTCTCCGGAAATTATGAAATCATCACCCGACTCCCGTGCCCTACAGGACACCGCTGTCACCTGGGAACCAGCACCCGGCTCCGACATACCGACACAGCCCAACTTTTCGGCGCTCAGCACGGCTTCGGCGTAGCTTTTACGCAAATGATCCGGCACATAGGGCAGTAGCTTTCCGACAATCATTTGGATTAGTGAGGTAACAGCGATATCCGGTGAGATCCTGGCGAGCTCAAACTGCAGCAGCCCAACGGTGAAGGTGTCGAGTCCCAGTCCACCCAAGTCTTCACTAACAACTCCCGCACCCACCCCAAACGGCAGCATCTCGCTCTGCAAACGCCGTGCGAGCTCACCCGGTATGAGCCGATCTCGATATTCAAGGGCTACGGGCTTCAACTCTTTATCAGCAAAGCGACGAAATGTGTCTACCAACAGCTGCTGCTCTTCAGTGAGAAAAAAGTCCATCAGGCGTTGTCCTTGAAAAAACGTCTTTTTTTAGGGCACGGAATCTGTCTCCCGGTTGGGCGGATAAGAACTCCGGCGGCGCACCAAACCAGGAAAAACCAATCCATCGCAGGTCTCTCTCCGCGCATCTTCGGGTACCTCCTCATCACAGCATGGCCTCACTATTCACTGGGAGTCGCAGCGAGGATCGATGCCCATCGCGTTGATCAATTTCCAGAAGTTGAGGACTACCCCTGCCTTGAGGCGAAGGCTGTATTGCCGTAATCATCAGCGTCAGGGTGCTGCCGGCTGAAAAGCGGGCAGCAACGGGTTGCAGATCAACCTCTATCAAGGTTGGGCCCGGGGACATTTGTTCAACATCTAGCTCACCCTGATTGAGCCAAGGCAAACCAAGATGATTTATGGGCGGCTTTGAGTGCTGGCGGTGAGATGCCTTCAGGATTGCAGCGCTCACATAGCCCTGCTGCCCGTCATCCAAGTCAGTGGCAAGCACAATCGATATTTCAGTATCGTTGCTCAAGGGAGAGAGCCAAAGCGTTGCCAACGGATGGCCCGTAACCTCAAGGTCCCGACTAAGTGATAGCGAAAATCGTTGGGTTTCGCTGTTGAAGGGTAACCCCATGTTTTCCAGATTTGGAAATGAATAACACCCGGATGGAGCCGGATCTTTATCCGCGCAAAGGCCTGTTCGGAACGTTCCGTTGTTTCGCTTTAGAAAATCCTCATTTATCGACGCCGGACGGGTCACAGGGCGTTGCCCGGTTGCTTTCGGACCGGGCATGCGCTCCAAATCAGACCCGAGGTATAGCTCAAGCGCTTTATCACCTGAAGCCAACCACTTCACATGCTGCTCCCAGCCAGCGCCTATCCGGTAAAAGCGAATGGCGGGCTCGCTCATAATTCCGTTGTCAACATCCAGTAACCAGTGGTCAAACCAACGCACGGCCTCATCGATCAAATCCATGCCAAAGGTTTCACCGTGGAAGTACGGCCCCACATGCAACTTCTGTGGCCCGCCAAAATTGCTGTATGCCAAAAACTGGGCTTTGAGGTACGCATCCCACCATCCCGCAACGTGATAAACCGCCACCGGTTGATTAGTTTGGAGCGGGCCGTGGAACCAAACACTGTTGTTCAGGTGCCATGACTGGCCCGTCTCGGTATCCACACTCTCCCTGAATATTAAAGGGCGAATTTGGGCCCCCAACTGGGTATTGGCCCGATGGTCCGCTCTAGCGGCCTTCAGCTGTGCTGCCCCTTGATCACCGTCAACGGCCGCGACCCCAGTGCCGTCGTCGCCGAAATCAACGATATCGCGAACGTTCTGCCAGGCCCGCTCAAGGTCCGGGCGATAAATACCGTTGTCAAAAAACGTTGCGTAGTGATCGTATTGGGCTTTGCCCGCGAACACAGCCTTCAGATAGTGCGAAGGCTCAACCAGTGCCCAATACTGTACCGACCCCAACCACGAGCTACCGATCATGCCGACGTTGCGATTACTCCAGCTCTGCACACCAAGCCAGTCAATAATATCTCGAACATCGCGTGCGTCCTGAAGTCCCAGCCAGGTCGATCTGAAACCAAATGAGGCGCCATAACCTCTCGCATCAGCGATGCAGACCGCATATCCTCGCTGGATAAATCGCTGCAGTACCTTCGGCCCGTTAAGCCCGGCACCATCCGGCGGGAATTTCTGCGGCGGCGTTGAAGCCAGCCGACGCCCGTAGGGTGTAAAGCGGAGAATTACAGGGTAGCGGCCCTCTACCCCATGGCTGGCGGCACTGCGGTCCGGGAGATAACAATCCAGCGCGATTTTGGTTCCATCGCGGACCGGAACGTACTGACTAAACCGTGACCACGCGGCAGACGGCCCTGGCGAAGCAGCGAGGTGTCCAGCAAAGAACGTCAGCACAATGACCAACACTAACAACTTGGCTGGTTTGAATAACATCTTCGGCCGCACTAAAGCCCTGATCGTTGTTAGAGCAGGGCTTCGTGGTAGTAGGCCTCGTGGCTCAGCCGCCGAAATTCAGCGTCGCCCTGATGAAAATCGTTCTGGGCGGCTCCAAATAGCCAAGGAAGTAGGTACCGAAACCCTGCGAACTACCCAGGATCTCCTCTTCGGTCAGGTTCTTACCGATTACCGAAACACTCCACATGCCATCTCGCCCAGCGATACCAATATGGGCGTCCACGCGGGTGTAAGAATCCTGCATCATGAGGGGGTCAATCGTACCTTCGGTCAGATAATCATCGCTGTAGGCAACCGTAAACCCACCGGTCAGATCCATACCGGCAAAAAGTGGTGCCCGCAGATCTCCGTAGAAGGTCGCTTGCATATCCGGGGCATAGGGCAAGGACTGTCCGCTCAGGTCACATACTCCTGTGGGTGATGTGATGGCACTGTTGCAGTTACCCTCGGTAAATTTGTCGTATTCAGCATCCAGCAAGCCGACAGATGCGCCCAGGGTCAACCAATCCGCCGCGGACCAGCGGGCATCTGCCTCGAGGCCCTGTGAAATTGCCTCAGCCGCGTTGGTAATTCTTGGCCGCGTGGACACCACACCATCGACAATCTCCACATCAAAGGAATTGACCTGCAAATCATCAAATTCCGTTCGAAAAATCGACAGATTCCATTCGAAGCTGCCACCAGCCGATCGCGCCTTAATTCCTGCCTCAAGGCCAAGTGCACTCTCATCATCGTATTCCAGCTGGCCGCGCTGGGCGCTGGTAGAACTCGAGAAACCACCTGCCTTGGCACTATCGCTCGCCTTGGCGTATAGCATGGTCGACTCGCTAAGGTCCCACTGGGCTGCCAATTCCCACATAAAATTACTGGAGGTCCGGCTATCTGTGTAGCCGTCCAGATCGGCACTGGGACACAAGGCTGCTGCCAGCGGTGGCGGCGCAGGCACCAATGTCGCAGATCCAATCAGACCCAGGTTACAGCGTGAATCCCGGAACACATCCTTCTCCTCATCGGAATATCGGCCGCCACCGGATATCCTGAAGGTGTCGGAAAGGTTCCAGGTCGCCTGAACAAACGGAGAGAACAAGGTCGAGTCAACCTCGAAAATGCCAGTAGACTCAAGGCCCACGCCAGGCCCAAGGGCGCCCTCGCCATAGATATTGGGTTGTGCGTTTCTCAGTGAAGTATCGTGGTAGTAGATACCGGCAATGTAATCAATCGTATTGTCGCCTTGGGAACTAATGCGGGCCTCAACGCTGGTCTGCTCGTAGTCCTCATCGATGCCTGCATCAATGATATTGAGTGTCGTTGTGTCCAGATCTAGGGAAATGTCGTACTCAAATTCCGATCTGGCAACGAGGACATCAATGCGGTTGTTACCCAGTTCCCACTCAAGGCCCAGGCTGTAAAGATCGTACTGGCTTTCGATACCCGGCTCCGAGACAGGAAGGATGCCGAAAATGTCAATCGTCGACTCATCTACGGCATGCTGCCAGTTAAGAACGCCATCGTTGGGCTCGAGCAGATTTGATATGCCGCCATAGATCTCCCCGACGCTCAGGGAGGACTCATACTCAGAGGTTTCAAACTTACCGGTCAGCGCAACACTGTCGGACAGATTCCAAACCGCGTTAAGCCGCACCAGCATATCTTCCCGGGTTGACTCCTCTCCGTTGACGTTGTTCATCATAAACCCGTCATAATCCGACGCACGGACTGCGGCCCGGAGTCCAAACGAATCAGTCAGTCCGCCGCCAGCCGTAGCAGTGACGCCATAGCCGCCATACTCAAGCTCGGTATCCGCCATGATGCTGGCTTCAAAGGGGTCGCCCCCCTCATTGCGACGCGTCAGAACACTGATCGCACCTGCCGTGGAGTTGAGTCCGTGTACCACGGACTGTGGGCCTCGCATGATTTCAACCCGCTCTATATCAAAGAACGGATTCCGATACTGTCGGCTTCGGGGCAGATAAACCCCGTCGATAAACATTCCAACCGATTGCTCAAAACTTCTGTCCTGCCCCGAGCCCAAGCCACGAATATTGACTGACTGGGCAGTGATACCGTAGCCGATAATGACATTGGGAACGGTTCCGGCAATGTCCTGAATGTCGGTCATATTGAACTCATCGACGAATTCGCCCGAGATCGCCTGTATCGATATGGGAATGTCCTGCAGCGTTTGCTCTCGCTTGGTGGCGGTAACGATCACCTCTTCTAGTTGTGCCATCGCTGGCGTAGCTATGGCCGCACCAACAGTAGCCGCAACAGCAGTTACGATCGATCGCTTATTTATGTTGCTTATCATGTCGACCCCTTAGTCCGTTTGGCCTTTTTATTGACTTTATAGTGCTCTTAATGCTGAGTATCCGGTGAACGGAGTCAGTCTAGGGAGGGGCCCCTCTGTTCAGCCATGTCATTTGCGGTAGAAATCATGTCACAGGGGACATTGCCCGGGCTTTAACAGCGCTCTGAGCGAGCTTCTGAGGTTAAAACTCGAGCGCCGCTAGGTTACGCCTGCTCATCAAGGCGCCAAGCCGCGAGCGCAGAATCGGCGACTCCCATAGCCCTCAGGTAGTCGTGCAGATCATCGGTCAGTTCAGGTGGCGACGTAAGACTTGGCGTCACTGAAAAACGCGGTGCGGGTACGGGAAAAATTTGCCCGTCACTGCTCCACAGTGCGTCTCTCGCAATGAACTGGGGATGATTTGCGCTCTCTTTGTAATTCAGTACGGGAGATACGCAAGCGTCCAACCCGTCAAATACTTGTGCCCAGAAGGCCCGGCTTTCAGAGCCGAATCGTCTTTCCATCACATCTTTTTGTTCCGGCCATCGCCCATAGTCCCATTGATCTAAATCCGCAAACAGTGGGTCAGCGTTTAAACCCAAGGCCGCTATTAATGCACAATAAAACTTGGCCTCAATAGCCGCCACAACCATGTATTGGCCATCTTGCGTCTGATAGGTGGTGTTCCAGGGCGCTGCGCCGTCCAACCAACTCGCACCGCGCGCATCCGAGAGATGGCCAGACTGGTAGAAACTCTTAGCGTAGGTGGTAAGGTAATTAGCTGATTCTGCGATTGAGGCATCGATGACCTGCCCCTCGCCAGTTTTTGAAACCGTCACCAAGGCGGCAGATATGCCCGCAACCAATAGCGCAGCCGCCGAGGCATCACCTAAAAGTGTGGGCGGTGTTATGGGCGGACTGTCGGGATGACCCGTGTGATAAAGCGCTCCGGTTGCGGCGACATAGTTGGGGTCGTGCCCTGCCTTCACCGCCATTGGTCCTGTTTGGCCCCAGCCCGTTAATCGCGCATAGACCAGCGCGGGATGCTGCGCCATGCATTGCTCGGGCCCCAAGTCCAGTCGCTCCATCACGCCGGGCCGGTAAGACTCCAAGAGCACATCCGACAAGCCGATAATCTCACGCAACAGCGCTACATGGGCGGGATTCTTAAGATTCAACGGCAAGCGTTGCTTGTTGCGATTAAGGGGGTCAACGTCTTTAATGTGAATAACAGCCTCAGGAGAAGGTGGCCCCGGCTTGTCCACAAGTATGACCTCACAACCCAAGTCTGCGAGCATCATCCCTGCCAGTGGGCCCGCCCCTAAACCAGCCATTTCGACGACTCGAACACCTTCCAATGGACCCACGGCAAATCTCTTCTTTAGTGTAACTGGTCATGCAATTATCCTACTGACAGCGAGAAAGTTCACACGTCGTATTGGCAAAATAATCTCCCTGAACATGTTTTTGCCGAACAAGACACCACAGCGGCACGCGCAATAGCTAATCTGATGTGACATTGCGAGTCGATCCCAAAGATGCCTAAACACAAAGTCTCCCTGACAGACCGCTATACCCAGAACGACGGGCTGATTCACCTGAGAGGCAGTCAGGCGATGGTGCGCCTGTTGTTGCTACAGCGGCAACGTGATCTCGCCGCCGGTCTCAATACCGGCGGATTTGTATCAGGTTATCGGGGCTCACCCATGACCGCGATCGACGAAGAGCTTTGGCGGGCGGGAGAGCTCCTCCCGGAAAACCACATTACCTTCTGGCCGGGCACCAACGAGCACCTCGCCATGACCTCCGTGTGGGGTACCCAGCAGACCAACTACTACAACGACAGCCGCTATGACGGTGTTTTTGGCATGTGGTATGGCAAGGGACCCGGGCTTGATCAATCTATCGATGCGCTGCGTCAAGGTAATTGGCACGGCGCCGACAAACACGGCGGCGTACTGGTGTGCGTCGGCGACGATCATAATATGACCTCCACTATCAACAACTACAGCTCCGAGTTGTTGTTTCAGGACCAGTTCATGCCGGTGCTTTACCCGGCAGACATTCAGGAGGTGATTGATCTTGGCCTATTGGGCTACGCGCTCTCAAGGTTTTGTGGCGCCTGGATTGGATTCAAGCTGATACCGGAAACGATTGAAACCTCCGCCACCATCGACGCGGACATCAATCGCGTTCACATTACATTCCCCGACTTTGAATTCCCTGCCGAGGGCGTCAACGCTTTCCTGACCGACTCGGTTTATGAGCAGGAAGCACGGATCAAGCGATATCGGCTACCAGCAGCATTGGCCTTTGCCCGGGCCAACAAGCTCAACTATGTCAGTCACGACTGTGCTAATGCCAAAATCGGCATTGTCTCTATGGGCAAAAGCTGGCGCGATACGCTGCAGGCCTTTCAGGACATCGGTATCGATGCCCAAGGTCTGGCCGATTTAGGTATCAAAGTCCTCAAGGTCGGCATGCCCTATCCCGCAGACGTCGAGACCTATCGAGAGTTTGCGCGAGGGATGGAAAAGGTGCTCATCATCGAAGAAAAGCGCGAATTACTGGCAACTGGCTTTCGCGAGGCCTGCTACGACCTGCCTGCACATGAGCGCCCGGTACTGATAGGCCGGCTCGATGAGCAGGGGCAGCCGCTGCTGCTCAATGACCAACCCATCACTACCGATCACATTACAGCGGCGCTGGCGCGATCGATTGACCTGAGTGCGCGACCCGAGGCCATGGCGCGTCTGGCATCACTGAAACAGGCCGCAGGCCGCTCGCCGACACTGGACCCGCTAAACCTGCAGCGGATCCCTTATTTTTGCTCAGGCTGTCCCCACAACACGTCGACCAAGCTGCCCGAGGGTAGCCGCGGTCAAGGCGGCGTGGGCTGCCACTACATGGTGACGTGGATGAACCGCGAGACCTAC
Source organism: uncultured Luminiphilus sp. (assembly GCA_943787485.1). Lineage (GTDB taxonomy): Bacteria > Pseudomonadota > Gammaproteobacteria > Pseudomonadales > Halieaceae > Luminiphilus. The sequence goes on from CALSMP010000003.1 coordinate 16,701, forward strand.
ACCTTCTGTCAGATGGGAGGCGAAGGGGTGACGTGGATCGGGCAGCAGCCCTTTGTGAACACCGAGCACATTTTTCAGAATCTGGGTGACGGTACCTATTTTCACTCCGGTTCGCTTGCCATCCGTGCCGCGGTAAGTGCAGGCATCAACATCACCTACAAGCTGCTGTTTAACGACGCCGTGGCCATGACCGGCGGACAGCCCGTGGATGGGCAACTACAGGTTGACCAGATCAGTCATCAAGCGTTGCATGAGGGGGTCAAGCGCATTGCCGTGGTGTCGGATGAACCTGAGAAATATCGCTCCGGCTATCAGTTTGCACCGGGTACGACTGTGCATCACAGAAAGGCCCTCGATGAAGTGCAACGCGACCTGCGTGAGATCAGCGGCGTCACCCTGCTTATTTATGATCAAACCTGCGCATCGGAAAAGCGACGACGGCGAAAACGCGGGACATTCCCAGACCCCGCCAAACGTTTTGTAATCAACGACCGCGTCTGTGAGGGCTGCGGCGACTGTGGCGTCGCGTCGAACTGCACCTCCATACAGCCGCTGGAAACAGATTTTGGTCGCAAACGGCAGATAGACCAATCCAGTTGCAACAAAGACTATTCCTGCGTCGAGGGCTTTTGCCCCAGCTTTGTCGGGATCGAGGGTGGGCAACTCAAGTCCTCGCGCACCACGGCATCGGAGTCCGCATACAATTTACCAACAGATATTCCACTCCCGAGTATCGCCGCACTGCCTGAGGGTCGCAGCTTCAACGTATTGATCACGGGCGTGGGTGGCACCGGCATCGTGACCATCGGTGCCCTGCTGGGCATGGCGGCGCACATCGACGGCACGGCGGTAAGCGTCGTGGATCAGCTGGGGTTCGCTCAAAAAGGAGGCTCGGTCGTAACCCACATCCGCCTCGCTCAGCAGCGCGGCGATATTCATGCGCCCCGCATCAACAGCGCGGCGACAGACACTCTACTCGCGTGCGATATGCTGGTGACCGGCCATGACAAGATCAACCCGGTACTGGATACCGAGCGCACCGTGGGCGTGGTGAACACCAGTAGCCAATTCACAGGTGACTTTACTCAGAATGGCGATTTGGGCTTTCCGGCCGATACGCTGGAGTCACGGCTTTTGCAATCGACGCGCAAGGACTCTCTGCACCTGTTACCCGCCTCACAGCTTGCCCTGGCAGCGCTGGGAGACACCCTCGCCGCGAATCTGATGATCACCGGATACGCCTGGCAAAAAGGCATGTTACCCATTTCTCGCGAAGCCATTCATGGCGCTATCGAACTCAACGGCATCGCGATTGACTGGAACAAACAGGCTTTTGAATGGGGGCGTGCGTTGGCACACCAAGCCGACCTTCAGGACATTTTACTGAAACCCGCGGCAGAGGTTGTGAAACTGGTCGACACGGCCTTGCCGATGAATGTGGTCGATCGCTTCGCGCAGGAACTCGAGCGCTATCACAACCTCGCCTACGCCAATCGGTACCGACAGTGGATGGCCACCGCTAGCGAACAAGTTACTGACCGCACAGGCGCCCAGCAAGCGCTCCTCGATACCATCGCCCGTTCGCTCTACAAGCTAATGGCGTATAAAGATGAGTATGAAGTGGCACGGTTACACAGTGACCCTGCCTTTTTGGCATCCGTTGCTTCTCGCTTTGAGGGTAACTACAAGCTTTCCTACTACTTGGCGCCGCCGCTAATATCGCGCGTTAATAAAGCGACTGGCCGACCGCAAAAAATCCGCTTTGGCGGTTGGATGCGTTGGGCATTCAAGCTGCTCGCCAAACTCAAAGTATTTCGGCACACCCCGCTGGATATTTTTGGCTATACCGCGGAACGCAAGCTCGAACGACGGCTCATGGACGACTACAAAACCTTGATGACAGAACTCTTGGGCGACCTAACGCCAGAGCGCCTGGCAGTGCTGCAAGAAATAGCCGCTTTACCCATGATTCTACGAGGTTATGGCCACGTCAAAATTGCTTCATTAGAGCGCTATGAGACCGAGCGGCAGGCGCTGCTGAGGCAGTGGCATGAAGTACCTACTCAGGAAGCCGCATGAGGCCGGCAGCTCACCTTAACCTTATCCGGCAAAAGGATCGCGGCGCTCAGTCCACGGGCCACCATGCCCGATAAAAAGATTGCACCCACCAGCACGCACTGGGGGAACTTTCGGATCGAGACGCAGGATAAGCGCATCACACAGGTGCTCCCCTACGAGGTAGATATTGAGCCCTCAGTGATTGGCCAGTCGCTGCTCGATAACAGCGATCCGAATGTCAGAATTGCGCAACCGATGGTGCGACAGGGCTATCTACAGAGTCCCGCCGGCCCGTCTGACGGGGAGCGAGGAAAAGATGCTTTCGTACCCGTTAGCTGGTCGCAAGCGCTAGACCTAGCCGCAGGCAGGCTACAGCACTACTGGGACACACTCGGTCCCAATAGTATTTACGGGGGCTCCTATGGCTGGGCCAGTGCCGGTCGATTTCACCACGCCCAAAGCCAGATTCATCGCTTCTTGCGACTAGGCGGCGGCTACGTTTCATCCGTCAACTCCTACTCTGCCGCAGCGGCAGAAGTCATCATCAAGCACGTTCTGGGCTTCCCCCTATTGGCGCTACTACGCGAGTCACCCACACCGCAAGAAGTCGCCGAACACAGTAAGACCGTCATTTTATTTGGTGGCGCGGCCATTAAAAACGCGCAGGTTAATGCAGGGGGGCTGGGTGCCCATTCAGCCAGAGCCCAGCTTCGCGCCCTGCGACAAGCCGGCGTCCGTGTCGTCAATATCAGCCCTCTAAGGGACGACATGGTCGAGGAGATACAGGCGGAGTGGCTACCCTGTCGCCCAGGATCGGACACCGCTGTAATGCTTGGCATGGCACATACCCTCTATGTTGAAAAACGTCACGACGCCACATTTTTGGATCGCTACACCGTGGGGTTTGATCGGTTTGTACCCTACCTCACTGGCGAAATCGACGGCCAACCTAAATCCGCCGCATGGGCCAGCGAGCTCTCGGGCATCTCCGCCGACACCATTGCCGAACTGGCACGCGCGGCCAGTGACGCACCCAGCCTCATCAGCGTGAGCTGGTCACTCCAACGGCAGGTATATGGAGAACAAACCTGGTGGATGGTCACGGTACTGGGCGCCATGCTGGGTTTTATTGGCTTACCCGGCGCCGGGCTCGGGTACGGCTACGGCTGTGTCCACAATATGGGCTTTGGCGGGCGCAAGATACCTAACTTCCGCATTGGTAGTTTTGGTGAGGAAGTCGGCGAGCGGATGGCTGCTGCACACAAATTTATTCCGGTTGCGCGCATTGCCGATATGCTCGAGAGCCCAGGCGCGCCCTTTGATTACAACGGCCAACGCCTCACGTATCCCGACGTAAAGCTGGTTTATTGGGCAGGCGGCAATCCGTTTCATCACCATCAAGACCTCAACCGCCTGCACAAAGCCTGGCAGGCACCCCAAACGGTGATCGTCAACGAATCCTTCTGGACAGCGACCGCGCGGCATGCCGATATCGTATTTCCGGTAAGCACATTCCTAGAGCGCAGTGATATTGGCGGCAGTGCCTACGATGAGTATCTGACACCGATGCGGGCGGCGTTACCGCCTTACGGCGATTCGCGGACCGATTTTGCCATTTTCAGTGAATTGGCCGAGCGACTCGGATTTGGTGATGACTATTCCCAAAACCACAGCGAAATGGAGTGGGTAGAGCGCCTCTACAAAGAAACGCGCACCAACGCCGCCGAGCGCGGCGTGACGCTACCCGACTTCGACGCATTTTGGCAGGGCGAGCAAATCCACTTCGGCGATCAACTGCCCTCAGCAGAATTTATGCTGGAAAAATTTCGCCGCGACCCCAAAGCCCATCCTCTCAAAACGCCAAGCGGAAAAATTGAAATCTTCTCTGAGACCGTGGCGAGCTTTGATTACACCGACTGCGGTGGGCACCCGCAATGGTATGACCGCAACGAATGGCTGGGCGCACCCTCACCCGAATACCCGCTCCATCTGGTATCGAATCAACCCAAGCACAAGCTGCACAGTCAGTTCGATCATGGTAGAGCCAGCCTAGCGCTAAAGATCGGCGATCGCGAGGCAGTTCGCATGCACCCGGAAGACGCCCAATCCCGCGGGTTATGCGATGGCAATGTGGTGAGAATTTATAATGCGCGAGGGAGCTGCTTAGCAGGACTCGTTATCTCGAAAGATCTAATGCCTGGCGTTATTGAGCTGCCAACTGGTGCTTGGTTTGACCCGCAAACAATTGATGGCGAGGAACTGGAGGTTCACGGCAATCCGAATGCGTTGACACCGGATATCGGCACCTCTCGTCTCGCTCAGGGGTGCTCTGCTCACACCTGCATGGTTGAAGTCGAAAAATACCTTAAGCCGTTACCTGCTACCTCCGCATTCCAACCGCCACCCATCGTTCACGAGCACTGAGCTATTTCAACGCCGAGCGTAGCGTACATTTAATCGATGAGTTGCTTTGCGGAGCCCATTAATATGTAAACGAGCGCGCCCACCACGCCGATGACCCCTGCGAGCAACAATACCGAGTCATAGGAACCGGTTGTATCGACCAACCAGCCCGCCGTGGCAACACCAATAATGCCGGGCAAGGTGCCCAGCGTATTCATAACACCGAACACCACGCCGCCAAAACGTGGCGCGATATCCAAAATATTGGGTGCCGAACCCGAGTACGCGAAGGCAAGTAATCCGAGTGCGCCTGAAAGAGAGAGCAGCGCCATCTCGGGTGTCGTCACCGTACGTGTAATAAACAAAAACATAGCCGAGCCAAGCAAACCAATACTTTGCATGAGCTTTCTGACCGTCGTGATGTCCCAGCTTCGGGAGATCAGCGTATCTGCGATCCAACCCGCCACATTCATCATGACGAACATTACCGCCCAGGGCGCCATGGTATAGATGCCTGCACTGCTAATGTCCAAGCCATGCACCGAAGCAAAATAGCTGGGCATCCAAGACATAAACACGTACAGGCTCCAGCTGGTGCAGAAAAAGGTCACGAGCAAAGCCCAGATGGGCCGCAGCGACCAGATCTGTCGCCATGGAATCTCACCGCCGGGCTGGGCGCCTACCGCGTCTTCCAAGAGTGCACGCTCTTCAGGCGTGATCCGAGGGTGTTTCTGAGGGCGTTCATGAACCGCGCGGGCCAACCAAACCGCATAAACAAGTCCGACGCCGCCAAAACCGTAAAACACCGCTTGCCAACCAAAGCGGGAGACAGCAAACCCAGTGACCAGCAGCGCGACAATCGTGCCAGCGATTGCTGCGCTTGAGTAAATGGCCACGGCTCGGGAACGCTCAGTCTCGGGTATCCAACGCCCAAACAGGCTCAATACGGCAGGGCTCAGTGGCGCCTCGCCTAAGCCCAGCCCAATTCTTACAAGAATCAGCATCGCAAAGGAGGCGGAGCCCGCCAAAGGCGTGAGAATAGTAAACACCGACCACGCCACCAGTGACCACAGCAGTACTTTCTTACCCCCATACTTATCAGCCAGCACGCCACCGACAATCTGGGCCGACATGTAGCCGATAAAAAAGGACGACAGCACCAAGCCCTTCTCTGTCTCTGACCAGCCCAGTGACTCCTGCATGGCGATGGCCGCCACAGAAATGTTCACGCGATCGAGATAAGCAATAAACAGGGCGAAAAAACTTGCCAGAACTAAACTGTGTCTTGCCTGCATTTTTTCCCCCTGGGTCTGCCTGGTATCGCAACCCGCGTTGCTCGGCACATTCCTCGCCAATGCCGATCCTAAGAGTTTACGGTAGAACCCCCATTCGCGCGCAAGTACTGAGAGCTGTTTGATGGCAATTTCAGCAAATACCCTGTCATTAGAGACTCGGGCAGTTGCGCCACGTCGCAGCAAACCGGATCCTTACCAACAACATTCAACGTGAGAATGCCCCATGGAGCCCATAGCCCTGTTCTCTGCTTCTTACATGGAAGCGCGCAAACGCTTCATCGAGGCTGCTGAGGCGACAGGATTCAGCATCTACTCCGAGGTTCACCCGGTTGCAGGGCCTGCTGGCGAAGAACTCGCCATGGACTTTGCAGTGTATGGCCCTGAAGACGCCGAGAAGGCTCTGGTGATGATCAGCGGGACTCACGGTCCCGAGGGCTACACGGGGTCAGCCTGCCAGCTGGGCTTTTTGGAGTCGACTCACTTACGTGAAATGTTCTCCAGCCATCGCGTGGTGCTGGTGCACGCACACAACCCTTATGGTTTCGCCTGGATGCGCAGGACGACCGAGGGCAACGTTGATCTCAATCGCAATTATGTGGATTTCGATAAACCGCTCCGAAGCAACCCGGAATATGACCGCCTGCATCATGCCTTTGTGCCAACGCAGCTTGACGACCCGAGCGCAGAAAAGGTTTTAACAGATTATCAGGCGGAGCATGGCCCGATTGCCTATATGGCAGCCATGTTGGGCGGTCAACGCACCCATGCTGACGGCCTCTTCTACGGTGATACCCAGAGCACCTGGTCGCAGGACACCATGATTGCGGGTCTGCGCCGCTCACTGGCAAATCAGAAGACGGTCGTGCTAATCGACGTCCATACCGGACTCGGCCCCTACGGAGTGCCCTATCTGGTGCATGGTTATGCCAAAGAGGACCCGCGGTATTCGGTGATGGAATCGGTATTCGGTGAGACCATGCGCTCTACTGCCGTTAAGGAAGAATTTGACGAAGATCTCCCGGTCGATCCTGAAGGCCCGATCGTATTGGCAATGGATTGGGTACTACCCGACAAGCTGACCTATGCCTACGTCATTGAGTACGGAACCTACCCACCCGCAGAGGTATTGGGCGCTCATCGAAAAGACAACTGGCTTCATGCTCACGGGGACCTCTACTCGGAGCAGGGCAAAGCCATCAAAGCGGAACTGCGGCGAGTGATGTATCCCGAGTTCGACGATTGGAAAACCATGATTTGGAACGAAGCCGTCGACGCACTGGAAAAGTCCGCCAAGGTGCTGAGCTACTGAGCGGAGACCCCGAGGCCAGACAAGATCTGGGCTTTGGCACTCTCAGCGAGCGCACGCCCATCCAGCGTATGTGAAAAGCGATACCACTCAAGCAACATACCGTCGGTGAGCGCCACGAGCACCGCCGCCCGCTCCTTAACCGCAACGGTGTTGTCGAAGAGCCCGCGCGACTGACCCTCGCGGGTGATGCGCGCCATCTCGTCGTGATAGCGGTCGTACATTCGTTTTAGGTGCGCCGCAATATCTGCCTCTTTACCCATCGCCTGCAGTGATACGAGAATCGGTAGCACCAATAGCTCCTGATTTTCCGCGCCAGTCTCCGCACACCAATCTACGAACATCTCGAGCTGTTCGGCAGGGCCCACGCCACTGGACCTCAGCTCCGCAAAAATATCGGCATATAGCTGCTCGGCATCATCCAACAATGCGTGCAAGAGCGCCGCCTTGCCTTTGAAGTAAAAGTAGACCGCGCCCTTGGTCAGGCCCGCAGCGGCCGCGATCGTGTCGATGGTCGCGTTTTCGTAGCCCTTGGAGACAAAGAGCTGCAATGCTGCTGACAGTACCTGCTGGATACTGTGCTCTCTGCGCTCCTCGTTGGTTCTTCTGGCTGGCTGCACGAGTCAGATTCCGTGAGCTCGCCGCTCGGAAGGGCAACAGCCAAACCACTTGCGGTAGCTGCGGGCAAAGTTACTGCAGTCACTGAAACCCAACTGGTAAGAAATTTCGTTGATGGACTTTTCAGAGTGCAAAACTAACTCAGCCGCCCACTCCTGACGGGTCTGCAGCAGAATCTGATGGTGGCTCAGACCCTTCTCTCGCAGGGCTGCTGTCAGCCCCCGATCCTCCAACCCTAACCAGGCCGCTATATCGGGACGCGCATAGGTGCCTGTCGGAAGCAAATCGAAGAGCGCCATGCGTATCTGGGTCTCGAGATCCACTGAGCCAATCTGGTTGAGGTGATCAAATACCTGGCGCTCGCTGCGACGAGCGAGTTCGGCATTACCCCCTGCCAATGGGGCATCAAGGAGAGCGGCATCAAAGCACAGCGCGTCCGTGGCGCTTTCAAATTTTAGAGGACAGCGAAAATACTGCCGATAATCTTCTACAAACCCCACGGGAGCTGGCGACGAAAACATCACCAATTTTGGTGAAAACCCTGGTGAGGAAACCATTCTGAGCATCCTGACCCACGTGGCTGCCCAGCCGGAAATGCGTGCCAGACGTGCATTGGGGCTGTCGGCGCGATCTCCGTCGCAGTGATAAATCAATCTGGCTGTATCACCCTGCACATCAAACGACACCGATTTGTTTGTTGTTACCCACGCGTAATACCGAGATAGACGGAGACAGAACTGCCGCAGAGTGGGTGATGAAATGAGCATCAGGCCATAGCAGTGGTAGGTGGTGGCGTGAATGTTTTCGGCAAACTTCAAGCCAAAGAGTGGACCGAGTTCTGAGCTCACCGCGCGGGAAATAATCTGGGACAGGGAGTGAATCGACACCCGTTCGTAAACATGGGTCAAAGCGTCGGGTGCGACACCCGCCTCTAGCAAGATATTCTGGGTGTCTAAGCCCAGCTTGTTTAGGGTTAGTGCAACGCCCTGAATACTATTCATGGCAACCGACTCTTCCCCACTTGCCACAGCCATTGTCGAAAAGCTTTTCATAGTGCTCTCATTTTTATTTTTATGGTGTCAGTAATTCAACCACACAGGTTGTGGTTTGTCCGCGCTCACTCTCACACCACAACTCCAACACCAAGCGTCGCCCTTTTAAAGTGGTTTCGACTAACTCCACCACGCCCTTGAACACCATAGTATCGCCCACAATATTGAAGTTCAGCATTTTCAGGGGCCCCATTTTCGTGAATCTCGCTTGCGGCCCCGCCCAGTCACGCACCAGACGCTCGAACATACCCATCAGAAAAAACGTGTTGGCGAAGGCATCAGATGCCCCCGCCGTTCTGGCAATGGACCCATCGTGATGCATCAAGGAAAAGTCCCGGTTGGCCCCCGCCTCCATCACCAGCCGCTGCAAGGTAATCGGAATACTGATCTCGGGCAGATACTCGCCAACAACTGCAACCACTGGGCCGCTATTCGTCATGGCCTGCCTCGCCGTCGCTGACGTAAAAGCGAAAAATATCGAGACTCGCGACGGCAACCACCTCACCCGTTTGCTTGGTGTATGTATCCTCCTGCCGCAAAAATGCACCCGGCCCGACCTTAAGTGTTTTGCGTTGGATATCAATCAAGCGGCTGGTGCAGGTCACCACGTCACCCAGGTAAAGAGGCTCCTCAAAGGTAATTTCCATACTAGTGGCGAAGCTTTTGTTACAAGGCGCAGGAACGTTGAAAATGACGGGGATCTGTATCTGTGTCGGCTCATCGTCGATCGACTGATTGAGGTCACCAGGTGACCAATACGCCGCAACACCATATGTAAACACCATAGATGCCGGCGCGACCACATCATGGTGGCCGACCGCCTTTGCTGCATCGACGTCTGTGTGAATGGCGCAGTCAAATTCCTTAGGCTCCAACCACCGGCGAATACTACCGCGCTCAACCGGATCTGGCCCCTGCCATTGCCCCACCACCTTACCGAGGCACGCTTCAGTCTCCTCCCAGGTGCCCCAAAGCCCCCAACCGACATCACTCACGAAGTGGAAACCGGCCTGAAAAATGGCAGTGTAATCTCTTCGGTCACAGGCCGGTAGACGACCTCGACCTCCATGCCGATCCGCACGTCCTCCGGCTCACACTCCACCAAGTTGGTATGCATCCGGATCCCCTCGGGCAGATCGATCCAAGCGAGAATGATCGGCAAGTCTTCGACGAACTTCTCTTCAACACCCTCATAGGTCACCGAGTACGTATAAACGATTGCGCGGCCCGAGGCCTCGATCCAACCTAAATCCTGACTCCAGCACTCGGGGCAATCACGTCGTGGATAAAAAATATTGGTATCGCAGGCATTACAGTGCTGCACGAGCAATTTGTTTTCCCGCGTGCCGTCCCAAAAAGGTTGGCTATAGGGCTGGATTTCGGGCAGGGGTTTTTTGTATTCACTCATCGCGGCGCCCTCCCAAATACGGTGGTACAAGTGTTCATCACAGAACCCCCAGACGTCGTCAGAATCGCGTGCTCACAGTTCTTGACCTGTCGCTCCCCGGCTTCTCCGCGCAATTGGCGAATGGTGTCGAGATAAAACGCCATACTGACACCGCTGCCGGTGTGGCCTCGACCGGTCGCATCGCCCATAGTGGTGCAAGGCAGATCCCCGCCCGGGCCACAGCGGCCTTCGGCCCAAAGCTTGGCACCCTGACCATCCTCACACACCCCGTAACCTTCCAGCGCACTGCACTGGGTGTAGGGGTAGGCCCCGTAAATCTGCCGCAGATCCATGTCATGGATGGAGAGGCCTGCCTGAGCAAGGGCATCCTGGCTGGATTCGCGGTAGGACTGCCGATGGAACACGTCTTCGCGCAGCATGGGGGTGGCACTCATAAAACGCGTGCCGTGGCCCAGTTTGTAAACGGCTTTATCGCCAAACGCCTTGGCTTTCTCCCAAGATGTCACCACCATGGCGCCACCGCCGTCTGCCAACAGATTGCACTCCTTGGCCTTTAGCGGCGTGCTGATCATGCGCGAGTTCATCACATCCTCGAGCGTCACGGTCTTGCCGTAAAAAATTGAGAGTGGATCTAGCGCTCCCCAGGCTCGGAGCGCCACTGTGACCGACGCGAGCTCTTCCTCCGTCGCGCCGGTCTCATACATGTAGCGCTGGGTAATAAGTCCCATGGAGCCATTAAAGCTCACGCCGTAGGGGTATTCGAACTGCTTATCGAGGGGGGCGGTGGCAAAAAAGTTTATCAGGTCCTGAGGCGGCATATCGGACTGAACCGTGGTGTGCGGTATCAATACAAAATCCACCTGCCCGCTGGCGATGTGTTGCTCCGCCAGCCTAAGGCAGTTGGTAGTCGACGCCCCCCCCGCGTTACAAATCGCAATATCGCGACAGCCTTTCAGCCCCATTACCTCGGGGATCTTGCCCAGCGACATATCGTTTTGCATCGAGGGTTGCGCCATGGGGTTGTTTGAGATCACGGCGCCTATCAGATTTTTATCAATGCCGGCGTCGTTGATGGCGCCCATACACACGTCGAGCAAGATGTCCCATCGCGTGCGCTCTGGATCGCGGCGCGTTGGCACTTCGGCGATGCCCACCACCGCCAAACCTGATTTTGTCATCGCACTCCTCCCTTTTTTTATTATGCGATCCGTGTCTATGGCGTAACGCTATGCGTAATCGGCGTGCGAGTACTCTGCCCTATCAACCAAATCGAGGTTATCGTCCACGCTCACCGCGAGCGGTCTGCGCAAAGCGACGGTATCGGGGTCTGTGGGAATCATGAACTCCCATAGCGTGGCTGGCACAGTCGCACCCGGGGATTTCCGCTTCACCGCGTCCCAGTTCTCGGGCACCGAGACAGTTAACTGGTCGAGCACATCGGCTTCGCTCAAATCCGTGGCTTTGGTGATAACCGACACCACATCTTCAAGGAACCCTGCTCTGGCGTCCGCAACGGTACTGGCGCGTACCCCTGCCGCGAGCAATGTGTCTTCGCCATCATCCACACCAAACCAGCGTGCAATCTCCGCACCGCGCTCAGCCAGCGACGCCTTCATGTCGGCGCACTCCTCATCACTGGCCGCCAGCATCCAACCCTCCAGACCCAAGCGATGAAAATACAGCTCCTTACCGAAATGCTTCACCATGCCGGATAGCGCCTGGTCCGATCCTCCTAGAAAAGTGGAGAACAAACGCCAAACCGCACACTCGGTGAGGAAGGCCGTCATCAAAAAATCACCCCAATTCTGGGGGGGACGCGACAACGCTTCCAAATCATGGAGCGCTTCTGGCTGGCGTCCAAACTCCAACTGATGCTCGGGTAAATCGAGTCGGTCCTCGAGCAGGCGAAAAATCGCGCGAGTGTGCCCTAGGCTATCTTGGCCCATGCCGGCAAAAGCCGTGCAATCGGGCAAGCTCCTGCCATTGAGCATTACCTTGATATACCAGTGCCCCAATACCCAGTCGGTATCAGCGATACACAGTAATTCCTGCATCAACGCTTTATCTGTAGCTGCCACGTTTTTCTCCTGGCTTTGGTCCCCGTCTCATTGACCGGGGAGTTTGTCTTGCCACTTCATCCAACCGAAGGTGGCTTCACACTGATTGCACTGCATGCTCATTTCAGACACAGTACCGCCGAAAGGATTGGATACCCGGGTATCTTCGGATTCGCACCAGGGGCATGGCACAGAGGCATCGTATTTTTCGCCGAACAGTTCCCTCAGACTGTTGGAACGCGCAGAGCCATTTTTACTCGCGTCTCGCACCACTCAGGCAATCCCGATCATGTCGTTCACCGAGATCACAGGCGTCACCTCGGCCCGCGGGCAGATACACATCTCCACCCAGGGCTTTTCGGAGTAAACCATCCGCGCCTGCCCAACTGCGGCCGGCTTATTCGGTGCGCTGACAGACCCTAGATGAAACAAAGGACCGTCTTGCTCCTCGCGGGCAAATACCTCGAAATAATCCCAATCCATGGTGTTGCGCGCGGTTTTTTGCTTTACCAATCCCATGCCCTACTCCTAAATACAGTAGCCGTGTTCACGGGCAATCAGGCGCGCCTCGGGGACAATGTCATCCCGACTCCACTCGTGCTGCCATTCAATGCGCACCTTGGTGGAACGAACTCCCTTGAGCCTGCCTACTGAACTCTTTATGTCGTTTTGAATGAGATCCCAAGCCGGGCACCCTACGCAGGGAAATACCAGCCCTACGTCAACATCGCCTTCTGCCGATACCGTAATCCGGCGCACCATGCCCATATCAGGAAGACTGACGTTCATGTGCGGATCCATCACGCCATTGAGCACCTCGGCAACAGCCGCTTCGGTTACCACAGCTGATCTCCCCACTCTTCTCGCTGTAACCGCTCGTAGCACGACGGGCGCATTGGGCCACCCGACTTAAAGTTGCCTATAGCGCGATCCCAGCTTGTCTCTTCCCACTCCCAGTCATGACTGGCTGCATCAAAGGTCATCGGATACGGCATATCGGTAATGCGGTATTCGCCCGTCTCCTCGTCCTTCTCGGCAGGCACTTTGAGACCTACCCTGTCGGCGAAGTCCGTTGCCGAACGAAGCCACTTATTGCGCATGGTGTCGTTGCTCCATGCCCGGACTTTGTAGTTCAGCTGATCCGGGTACCCCTTGAGATCATCCGGGCGTCCGTACCAGTGATAACCCCAGGGAAAAATCCAGCGCACGGCATCATCAACCAGCTTTTTGGTCTCGTCATTTTGGTTGTAATAGAACTCGGTCCACATTGCGCCATGGCGGAAGTGATACGCCTCCTCAAAGTTGACCTTTTTCAAGGTGCGGCGATACGGGGCAAAGCTGCAGTTCAGTTCAATATCCCAAGTAGTAAATCGGCCAGCGCGATCAAGAAAAGCCTGCGATACAACGAACTCAGCATAATTGCGCACCGGAAACTCCATGATCGGCAGCGACCAGTACTTGCGGGGATCCGCCTCAAACGCCACTTTTTGCATATCAAAACCGAAGCGCTCAAACAACATACCCTGTTGGTGGGCATGCCCCACTTCATCCTGGATGGTGCCGCAAATCGCGACCTTGGCGCCGATATCGGGGGCCACTCTGAAGGCGGTATAGGCCCATGTCAGCACCGTCACCTCTGACTGCGCCGCGATTTCCAGCGTGCGCTCCAGAATGGCTCGATACCGGGGAGTAAGCTCCTCCATGTCCTCTATCAATTCACCCGCATGAATCCGCTCAAGGAGCGCTTGCTCCTGCATATCGTCCATCGTGTGCTCAGCCACTGCCTGTGTCATGTCTGCTTCCTTTTGGGCCTCAATTAAACATACCTACTATACGGTATGTTTGTGTCGCTGGATTTGTCAATTTAGGCACTTCAGGGCTGGGAAACCGTTGAATCAGCCCTGGCTAGAGGATTTCAGGGCCTGTTTGTCGATCTTTCCGAGGTTGGTCAGTGGTAACTGATCGCGAAACTCGAGGGTTTTAGGCGTGAGTAACGGACCAGATCGCTCCCTGATCGAGGAAATCAACGCCTCAGCATCCCTGTTGGCTCCATCTGTGAGCACGACAATCGCGTGCACCCGCTCCCCCCAGCGCGAGTCGGGCACCCCGACTACGGCAACCCCCTCTACCTCAGCTTGTTGCAGAATCGCCTGCTCAACATCACGGGAATAGATATTAAACCCGCCACTGATGATCATGTCTTTCAGACGATCGACAATGTAGACAAAGCCCTCATTATCCATCCGGCCGACGTCACCCGTGTGTAGCCAACCATTACGTAACGTGTCTGCGGTCGCCTCTGGCCGCCCCCAGTATTGACTCATCACGCAGGGTCCTTTTATGCAGATCTCACCAACCTCACCCGTATCAACTGGTTCGCCAGTCGGATCGAGCACAGCAATTGTCATACCGGGTGTGGCGCGCCCCGCGCTCTCTAAGCGCCGCACCACCGCGGGGTCATGATCAAGCCGGGTCATACTCGAAATATGAATACATTCAGTCTGCCCATAGCACTGATAGAGAACGGGTCCGAACACATGCAGCGCCTCTCTCAATCTCTCGGGAGCGATTGGCGCTGAGGCGTAAATAATGTGCTCCAGATTACTTAGGTCCCTTCGTTCAACATCGGGATGATCTAGCAAAGCGTAGATCATACTCGGCACCAGAAAAAGCGTATTGACCCCTCGGCGCTCAATACAGTCGAAAACCGCGCTGGGTGAGAAAGACGGCATCAAGGACACCGTGCCACCCAAGCGAAGCACCGGCAGCACCAAAAATCCGGCCGCGTGGCTGATCGGCGAGCACGCCAGGAAATGAGGGTCTCGGGGAAATTCCCACGCCTTGATCGAGATCTCCGCCGTCGCCGCCATACTCGCCTGAGTGTGTACAACACCTTTGGGTTCTCCCGTAGTGCCCCCGGTGTAGGTGACCCAGGCAATGTCAGCGCCTTTGGGTTCGTATTGAGGTGCCGAGCTGCCTTCGAGCAGATCACTCAAATGCCGACCGTATTCGGCACTGGAAAGCGTCAGCACTTCGAGGCGCCCAAATACCTTAGCCAACTTCGCGCCATGCTCATAAAAAGCTTGGGAGTCGATGACCAGTGCTTTCGCTTGCGCATCTAAGACGATATGGGATTGCTGCTCGAGTGAACCCAGTGGATGCAACGGGGTATACCGAATGCCACCGCGCAAACACGCCGCCATCACTGCAAACGCATCCAGACGATTGCTCGCCAACTGCGCGAGACCGTCACCGGGTTGCAAACCGAGGTCAGCTAAGAGACCGGCAATACGGTTGACGAGCCTAAGTAGTTCGTTTCCTGATACGGATCGACCATCTACATCTGAGGCCGCGATGGCATCCCCCACCGACGATAAGGCCTCAGTCAGTAGTTGGGTATAGGTATCGACGGCCACGTGGATTCCAATCTGATTGGGAGTCACACAGCATAAAAATCAATGACGAATGCCGTCATGTCAAAACCGGCAAGATTGGTGTGCCTATGTGTCTGCTTGCTCGTCCCGCGAAATGGCGAGCTCTCTAAAACCAATGGGGGAATGCCCCGTCCATTTCTTGAATGCGCGGGAGAAGTTAGCGGTATCTGAAAATCCGGTTAGGTAGGCAATTTCGTTGACGGGCAGCCCCTTCAGCAGATAATCCTCGGCAAGCAGCCTCCGTGTATCGTCCAATACCTCGCGGTAGGTAGTACCCGCCTCTTCGAGTCGGTTGTAAAGCGTCCGCGTGCTTACACACAGTACCTTCGCCACGGCATCCTTACCAGACACGCCCGTGGGTAAGAGCCTGACCAGTTCGTTGCGAACTCTGGCTGGAAAGTCAGCTTTCTCCAACTTCGTAATGTACTGTTCTGTGAGCTGCTCGTAAGAACGGGCCAAGTCGGGGTCGGCGCTCACCAATGGAAACTCAAGCAATTGTTTGTCAAAAACTAGTGACGTTGTGGGGGCCTCGAATTGAACCTCGCAACCAAAAAAAGAAGCGTATTGGTCCGCATTATCCTCCGGGAAGGGCCGAGCGAGGAAAATCCGGAGGGGCGCAAACGCATTCTGGGTGGCAACACGAAGGATCGTGACGAAAATGGCGGCGATGCCATCTTCACGAACCGATGGGAATGGCTCGGGGTTGTTGGCTGTCCAAGTAAGACAACATAACTCAGAATTTCCTGAATCGCGCTCAAGAGACATCACATCATTGGTGGTGACCACCGAGTAATAACGCACCATCTTCTCGATGTAATCACCCAGCGTAGCACTGCAGTAAGCGGCCACCCCCAGCGAGTAGAAAGTGGTTGGATGGATAAACTTCGCAAGATGTAAACCAAATACCCTATCGATGGGCTGTTCCTCAATCGCAGTTAACAGACCCCTAAACGCGCTATCGGAAATACGGTTGTAGGGGTCCATCAGGGGGCCAATTTCGATGCCTGCATCCGCAAACAGAGGCTCTGGAGCGATCCCCAGATCCTCCAGCGTTTGCCAGATCACAACACCGAGTGGCCCGATTGTGGAAAATGTCTGCGATATCATAGTTGGCGGAATCAATCCCAACGTGAAAAACCGACTCAATCATCCGCTTTTTCTGTTTTGAAGCAAACTACACGCCGCGGCCACAGCTAAAAGGCGCAAAATCACCAAGAAAAACGACAACCGAAATGCATGCAAAGACAGGTGATGAAGCCCGCAGTGCCTGTTACGCTCTCTCGCACCGCTGATAACTACCAGCCCCACTTGAGAACCTGCACAACCCGTGAAAACCAGACTGCACACTCAGGCAGAATTCCAGGCACGTATCGGCAAGGTCTTATTTGAATCCGCGCCACGCATCCTGACTAAGAACCAAATTCAGGACTACTGCCGTAGCCTGAATCAGCTCGACTGGTTTCACTTTGACGAAGCACGAAGTAAAGCGGAGGGCTATAGCGGCATCATCGCCCCTGGGTCACTTACCTTTGCCCTTGTGCATACCACTTTCTTCGAGCACGTCGAATTAGTCGACCTTAAAGCCCTTTTCGTGGGGAGCGATCGGTTTCGGGTGCACCGGCCGGTAAGCGCGGATGAGGCAATTTCGCTCGCCATGAGTATTGCAACCGTGGAGGCTCGCTCCGAAGGATTTCGCGTTCAATATGACTTCCGATGGCATAGCAAAAATCACGAGGACACCATCTCAGAGGGCACCTTTTTGGTCAGATACTGGCCGCTTCCTACCTGAGGGCGCCCAGTGACAAGGCGCAATTGGATACTTGCCATGGGACAAAGACATGGAGCTTTTGTGAGGCTGAAACGACAAGATGGTTAACGTAAAACGCTGCTTCAACATATCAGAGCTCAGGAAAGCTGCCAAAAAGCGACTGCCATCACCCATCTTCCACTACATAGACGGCGGCGCCGATGACGAATGGACGCTTCGCCGCAACACTGACGCCTTTGAGCAATGGGAAGTTGTGCCCTCAATGCTGACGGGCGTGACAGACGTCGATTTGAGCACGCAACTGTTTGGTCAAGATCTGGCGTTGCCCTTCATCATCTCGCCCACCGGGATGTCCAGACTCTTCCATCATCACAAGGAACTTGGCGTCGCGCGGGCGGCGAGCAAAGCCAACACCTACTACGGCCTCTCCAGCATGGGCTCCAGCACGATCGAGGACGTGGCCGCGGCGGCGCCCGGACCAAAATTTTTCCAAATCTACATTTTTAGGGATCGCGGACTAACCCGGCGTTTCGTCGAACGTTGCATCGAGGCCAAATATGATGCGCTCTGCGTCACTGTTGATACTGCCGTTGCCGGCAACCGAGAGCGGGATATTGTCACGGGGATGACCATTCCCCCTTCTCTCACAACGAGGTCCCTACTCAACTTTGCTGGAAAATGGTCATGGCTCGCGGGATTGAGACACAATCAGGATTTTACGCTGGCAAACCTCGATGAAAATATTGATCCACTCAAGTCCGGTGCTTTAAGCATTTTTGAGTACGTGAATCAACAGTTTGACCCCTCCATCAGTTGGGCTGACATCGGGTGGCTGCGTGAGCACTGGGAAGGGCCGCTTATTATTAAGGGCATTCTTTCTCCTGAGGATGCTAGGCAAGCAAAGGCACTGGGAGCTACCGCTATCATGATCAGCAACCACGGAGGAAGACAACTCGACTCAGCGCCTGCCCCTATCGACTGTATTCCGGGGATACGAGATGCGATCGGAACCGACCTCGAGCTAGTCGTGGATGGTGGAATTCGTCGCGGCAGCCATATCGTGAAGGCGCTCGCATTGGGTGCATCCGCTTGCTCTATTGGTCGGCCCTATCTCTATGGCCTAGCTGCTGGGGGCGAGCCCGGGGTGACGCAGGCGATCTCAATATTAGAAGCGGAAACACGACGATTCATGCTACTAGCCGGTTTCGACTCGGTCGAATCACTTAGGAGCAACGCTGCCATTCGACGGGTTGGTTTTGTTAACAAGCTGTCCGATGCGTAGGGCGATCACGGTTGCCTTCTGTACCAGCATACCACTAAAGTTGGAGCGTCCACGCGTGTCTTGGTGCGGCCAATCGGCCTTGACATGGTAGAGGTCGGCGGTTCGACAAACGCGACCAAAGGAGCGTTTGGTCCACCGTAGCAACGCGGAGGTGCCCGCAGGGTTCAATCGCCAGAGGCAATGGCGATTGAAGACCATCCGCCTGATCCTGCCAAATTTTCAAACCTCTGTTTTTATTTAACTTTATTTTTTCAAAAATAGCGAGTCTTGACCTGTTGCTGGGCGTGGAAACTACCTGATCACGGCAGTGATCAGCGACTTACTCTTCGTGCGTCGTGTGTTGGGGCTGTGTTTGACTGTTGCGGGTGGTTAAATCGACGTTTGGTGCTACACTCTTTGCAACCCCTTTCTGTCTGACTCTCTACGTGCGGATGGCCATCATCACCATAGGAGTCAACGCTATCACTGTATCGCTTCAAGATTTTGTCGACTTGGTAGAGCCTCAGAAATGAGAAAGGCCAATTACTCTTTTGAAAAAAGGCAACGCGAAATAGCCAAGCAAAAAAAACGAGAAGCTAAGCGCTTAAGAAAAACTGAAAAGGCTGACCAAAGTGATAAAGAAGAAAACCCCTAAAATTTCGTCGGAAGCGCAGCGTGATGCGATAGCTGAGGAAGTTGCAACGTTTTTGAAGGCTGGTAACGAAATCAGCCACGTACCATCTGGTGTATCGGGTCTAGACCCAATGGGCCGTGGCAAGCCCACAACACATGGGCAACACAAAAAATAGAACGATGGAATTCTGCCGCTGGCAGAGATTTAAAAAAATAACTACGTGAAATTCCACGCTGACAGGCGCACTGAACTGCAGGTCCAATCGACACAATCAGCAAGGATGTCGGCTCTGAACAGACCGTAAGCATTACCTGTACGTTGCACTTTTCTTGCTTGCCAAGACCTCCCAATCCAACCGCTGACAAACTAGACTGTGGCGGTGCTCATCAAGAGAAAAAAGCCTTTGGGACACCATCCTTCGTGGGGAGGCCTGTGTTTATGCTCCACCAATTTTTAGTGACAACGCTCTTGCTCGTCTCTGCCGCTGCTTATAGCTCCAACCAAGATACGGTAAGACGGATCGCAGCCGCACCGGTCGATGAGTGGTTCTATGGGGTGGGGAGTGAAAAAAATACATGGCTGGGAGGTCAGCTACCCAACGCTCGGGGGGTAGAAGTGCCGCAGGGCGCCATAGCGAAGCGTAATGGCGGCTACGTGTGGGCGATGACTGCAGCTGGCAACAATCTTTGGTTTTCGTCCCTCAACAATGGCTGGTGTGGCTGGATGATGGTGTCTTTGAACATCCTTCCGAATCAAAGTAGTCAATGGGTCTGTGAAACCTATAAGTCTCAATTCTCGGGTGAAAACATCCACGGGGACAGCATCGCGGATGCTAGTACGGCTGCTTTCATACAACGTGATTGGCGACCACCGCAAATATTTTGGCGTAACAGCACGTCAGGGGTTGTGCACGAAGTAACCTCAGATGATCCCTCGCTCCAAAAAATCATCTCTAAAAGCTTCGGCTTCAGAGCGGCGGGAAGCGCAGATGGCGTCGTCTTTATGGCTTCTAATCCGCTTGTTCGGTCGGACGACGCGGTCTTCCTGCTCGCGTTCGATGGCACAACCGGCGAGTTTATTCAGGGGACAACTCTTAAGAACTACGTGAACGTTCGGCGATTCCTGACCTTGGATCACGACGACGGCAGCACCGGCCTTTACTTGCTGGTGGGCGCCGAAATGCACTCCTCCGACTACCCCAATCATTTGTTGAGATGGACAGGCAGTCGGGAGCAGCCCTTCCAGGCCGCGTCGGGACACCCAAATACCCCGGGCTTTGAAGTGGTGGGCGATCTGCAGGACGCCGGCGTGGGGGCTGAGCTACTGTCGTATTCGAATCGACTTCTCGTCACCACGTGGGGGGGTGAGAATACCGCGGCTGCGTTGCTTCAATCGAATCCTATTCCCCCAAACGGCTTCAAACACGACGCCCGTGCTCGCTTCAAGAGTGTTTTCAATATAGCGGACTTCGAGCCGGATCCGATTATCGCCAAGGCCTGGTTATTGGGCGCTATCGAGGTTTATGAGGATAAGATCTACTGGGGCACGATGCACCCGGGTGCGCAGGCTTTTACACATCTGATGATGAAACACCCGAGCGTTTTGCTTTCAGCGGATGAAGCTGTAAGAAAATCCCATCGACAGACGCATTTGTTCCGGACCGATTTAACCGATCCAGACGATCCTGTTACCGAGTTACTTTATGGTGAGGAGCGCTATTGGGTCTATGACAACGGTCACTGGCGTCAAAAAGAGAACTTACTGGGTCTGTCGCCACTGTTTGGCAAATCGGGCTACGGGAACATGTTTAACGAGTACACATGGACGCTCAAAGCCTACGGAGAAAGCTTGTACGTTGGGACATTTGATATCTCCGGCCCTATGCAACTTTTTCGCAGGGGTATCGATTGCGCCATCACCTGTTTCGCTCTCGAGTCACTCGCGGCTGAGACAAAGGCCGACAACGAGCAGCCGGGATTCGATCTCCTAAGATTCGACTCCGCCGATAGCCCCGCTGTCGTGGTTACCAAGGACGGGTTTGGTCATGTGACAAGCACAGGGGTCCGCAACGCTGTTATTGTCGACGACACTTTGTATCTAGGCACTGCCAGCTCAGCAAACCTCGACTCTGCCGGAGGTCAAGCGGGCTGGGGGTTATTCGAGGTAAAGAAGCCACTGGCGGCGGGCAATCTGCCTCGACATTAGCCCATCCTATTCTCGTGGATGTCTTCGGTGAGATTCTTCTCTAGCATTGCAAATAGCTTTTGCACTGAGGAATTCCCTCCGCTGTCTCCATTGGCATCGAATTGCCAAAGCGCGCCATCGAGGTCGGGGTTAGCAAAATATACAATGCCGTGCCGAACGGGATCTGTGGCTTTTTGGCCAACAACCCGATGTGTCACGGCACCCACAGGACGTGCTGAGTAAGCAGTGATAAAGCGCAGAGCTTCACCAAAATTGATCACAAAATGACCGGGTAACACCGGTACGTCTTGAAAGGCGCCGTCGATCTCAACTTGGAGCCCCGGTGCAATTGCATCAAGTATCGTGACGAAGCCGTAATCGGTGTGGGGCCTGAGTCCCCACGCTGACACGTGGGTATCGTAGTGCACAAAGTTGAGAAAGGCCGTTCCGGCGCCAGTGGCGTAACCGGCTGACGCGCGGCCCCACAGATTTTCAGGAATACCCGACTGATGCAAGACTTCACGGATAATGGCGATACCGAAGCTGTCGAGACAACGGCCAAACTCGGCAATATGCTGGGGGTAGTGCAGGTCCCAATGATGGCGACGGAGTGCCAGCTTAGTTTGCTGGTTGTTCTCTAGCGCAATGAATCCCTCCAGCTCACCATACTGGGTAATGGCACGATAAGGGCTGTCGGCGGCGAGGAGCGATCGACCAAAATCGCGAGGGTCCTCGAGATTCAACTCATCAGGCGTCTTAAGATAAAAGACACCCAGATCCCAGGCACGGTCAAGGTCTGCAGCGGACGAAAAAGCCAAGCGCCCTCCACCCCTGCTGTCATCAGGCGCGACAGCAGCAATTGGGAGGTGCTCTCGTTAAGCCCGGTCGTACCGCTACTAGATCCCATACCCACATCCCCATAAACGGAGAGGCAACTACCAAAGAGCCTGCTTTAGGCCGCCGACTGACCCTCTCGGTCTCTCAGCATGCTAAGAGCGGTGTCTTCAATCATGTCTTCCTGCCCGCCAATCATTTTCTTGCGCCCCAGCTCTAACAGAATGTCTCGGGGTGGGATGCCGTATTTTTCGCCCAAACGATTCGCGTGTAATAGGAACGTGCTGTAGACCCCCGCATACCCCAGCGTCAACGATGACCTGTCGATGCGCACGATGTGGTCCATCATGGGGAATACCAGTTCTTCGGCCATGTCCATGAGCGCAAACATGTCGCAGCCGGTCTCAATGCCCATGCGATCGCACACCGCCACAAATGCCTCCAGTGGGGTATTACCCGCTCCCGCCCCAAGGCCTGCCACCGAGCAGTCGATACGACTGGCTCCCGCTCGCACCGCCGCAATCGAGTTAGCAATACCCATCCCGAGGTTGTTGTGGCCATGAAATCCAATCTCGGTACCCGCATCGAGGGTATCCCGCAACGCGGCCACATACTCGGTAACATCTTCGGGCAACATGTACCCAGCCGAGTCGGTGACATACACGGTTTGCGCCCCGTAGGATTCCATTTTCTTCGCTTCCTCTGCCAGACCGCTCGCAGTGTTCAAATGCGCCATCATCAAAAAGCCCGAGGTATCCATGCCTAGTTCACGGCCACAAGCAATGTGCTGGGGAGAGGTATCCGCCTCGGTACTGTGGGTTGCTATATGCACGCTGCGAACGCCATGGGCATGCGCGACGCGCAATTCATCCATCGTGCCGAGGCCCGGTATCAACAGCACCGACATCACTGTGTTGTTTAATACTGGCGCCACCGCGTCCCAATATTCTTCATTGCTGTGCAGCGCAAAGCCGTGCTGGAGCGAGTTTCCCCCAAGACCGGCGCCGTGCGTGACCTGAATCATAGGCACGCCCGCGTGCTCCATCGCCTCAGCGAAGGTCCTCATTTGATCCGTAGTGATCTGCTCTTTCTTTGCATGCATACCATCACGCAAACACATGTCATGACAGATGACTTTTCGTCCGTGTAAATCCGATTTGCTCATACCGCCTCCGCCACTAATTTCAGCTCACCGCTGAGTATTTTTTCGGCATACATCTCAGCTGTGCGCGCCGCCGCCGCCGTCATGATGTCGAGGTTTCCCGCGTAAGTAGGCAAGTAATCACCCAGTCCCGCTACCTCCATAAAGACGCCCACTTTATTGCCCTCGAATACTGGTCCATTCACCAGACGGTAACCGGGAACGTAATGCTGCACTTTTTCAATCATCTCCATGAGCGATGCTGTGATCTTTGCCTCGTTGGGCGCTTCTTCGGTCATGCAATAAATGGTATTTCGCATGATCATCGGAGGCTCCGCCGGATTGATAATGCAAAGTGCCTTACCCTTTTTGGCACCGCCAATGGCGCAGACTGCGTCTGACGTTGTATAGGTAAATTCATCCAGGTTTGCTCGCGTCCCGGCTCCAATCGAGAGCGAAGCAAGGCTGGCGATAATCTCCGCGTATTCAACGCCCTGTACTCGGCTTACGCCGTATACAATTGGGATAGTCGCCTGACCCGCGCAGGAGATCATGTTGACGTTCATGGTTTCCGCGAGCTCGTCCAAATTTACTGGTGGCACGCACAGGGGGCCAATCGCGGCGGGCGTCAAATCAACCATGAACACGCCGTGAGCGTTCATCTTTTCTGAGTTCTCTTTGTGCACATAAGCCGAGGTCGCATCAAAGGCAATCTGGATGCCATCAGCCACTAAATGTGGCAGCACGCCATCGACACCGGCCGCCGTAGTTTTCAGCCCCATGTCGCGCGCCCTGGCAAGTCCTTCGGACTCAGGGTCAATGCCCACCATCCATACCGGATCTAGCACTTCACTGCGTTTGAGTTTGTAGAGTAAATCAGTCCCGATATTTCCCGAACCAATTAACACGCATTTTACTTTTGACACCTGGACGATCCTCTCTTCCTGGGGGCGTTTAAAGTCTACTATTCTAGGCCATCCTCAAAAAAAAACCTCGTCCACTTGAGTAGCCTTAGGACACGGCCAAAAACCACTTACTGCGCCGTCTCAAGACACTACGGAAACACAGGCCTCGAAGGGCCCTACCTAATACCGCGGCGGCTCTGCGGATAGGCCGGCTAATGCATTTGAATGCGCGATTATGCAGGCGTTTAGCGGCTTCTTGGCGTAAAGTCTCCACCATACGATCGTGCGAGAGCCCGATAGGACTCATAGCCCCGCACACTGAACCAACAGAATAAAGCAGGAAAACTGATGAACAACGATCTCATTCGCCAACTCGGTGACACGCTGTACGGCGCTTTAACGACCCAAACAACCGTTGCGCCCCTCACCGAAACCCATCCCGACATCACTATTGAAGATGCCTACAAAATATCTCTGCACCTGCTCGAGCAACGCCTCGCCGCTGGCGAGCGCGTCATTGGCAAAAAAATAGGCGTAACCAGCGCGGCCGTCATGGACATGCTTGATGTTCGCCAGCCGGATTTTGGTTTTATGACCGATGCGATGCGTTACGACGGTGAAATGCCGATCTCAAAAACCTTAATTCAACCCCGGGCAGAAGGTGAAGTCGCTTTTCTACTCAAAAAAACCTTAACCGGGCCCGGCATTACCAATACGGACGTTGTCGCAGCCACCGAAGCCGTTGTTCCCTGTTTCGAGGTGGTCGACTCCCGCATTCAGGACTGGAAAATAAAAATCCAGGACACCGTGGCTGACAATGCCAGCTGCGGGTTGTTTACGATCAATGAAAATGCCGCACTGGACCCGCGCAACATAGATCTCGCGGCCTGCGAAATGGTTGTTATCAAAAATGGACAGACAATCTCGACGGGTACAGGCGCCGCGGCAATGGGCAGTCCCGTCACTTGTGTTACTTGGCTGGCCAACACGCTAGGGGAATATGGCATTTCCCTAAACGCCGGGGATATTATTTTAAGTGGCAGCCTTGTGCCCTTAGAACCAGTAACTGCGGGTGACGTCATGACTGTGCAAATTAAAGGTATGGGTGAATGCACCGTACGCTTCACCTAGCGCCGCAAAAGTTATTGCACTGAATGACAAACACTTTATCCCAGGCGGGCCACACCGACAGAATCTAGTACCAGCAGAATACGTCCCTTAAATCAGAGCAGCTAGAAGCACCGAGTAATAGATTAGAGACGCTCAATAATGATTGCAGGCGCCATACCGCCGGCTGCACACATGGTAATCAGCGCGTAACGTTTTTGCTGACGCTCAAGTTCATCCAGCGCCGTGCCGATGAGTATCGACCCGGTTGCCCCTATCGGGTGACCAAGCGCCATGGCCCCGCCGTTGATATTTACCTTCTCGCGATCCAAATCCAGCCTTCGAATAAAGCGCTCGGCAACGACCGCGAAGGCTTCGTTGATTTCCCACACATCAATGTCTTCTTTCTTTAAACCCGCTTTCATCAGCACTTTTTCGGCGGCAGGCACCGGTGCGTTAAGCATAAGGGTCGGACAATCTCCCATATTTGCCATCGCCACGACCCGAGCTCGGGGCGTCATCCCCGTTTTATTCATATAGGCCTCGGAGGCCAACAGAAGCGCGGCGGCACCATCAACCACACCCGACGAATTGCCCGCGTGATGGATGTGATTGAACTCAGTAATCTCTGGATATTTTCGCTGAATCAGCGCGCCATAGGTTGTACCGACTTCGTCGACCGGGATGTCGCGCAGCATGCTGAAAACGGTTTTCAGTTCAGCGAGGCCTTCTTTGGTGGTCTCTGGACGAGGAAATTCCTCGTGATCAAGTGCCACTGAGCCATCAGGGTTCTTTACGGTAATCAAGGATTTATCAAACCGCCCCTCAGCGATGGCGCGCGCCGCGCGTGCCTGACTGATCAAAGCCAAATTATCGACGGCATCGCGATCAATATCCTCAAGGGTGGCGATGGCGTCGGCACAAACCCCCTGCTGTGATTGTGGATGCATGGCACGGAGATCGAGGTTATCCGAGTCAATCATTGGTGGCTTGGTGGGGTCTGCGAGCTGTCCATGATAGCTCATCATCTCGGTACCTCCGGCGATGACCAGATCCTCCATGCCGGACATGATTTGCGCCGCAGCAAGATTCACCGTGGTAATACCCGAGCCGCAAAACCGATCGAGCGTGACGCCGGATGATCGCACGTCGTAGCCGGCATTTAGCGCCGCCATGCGTCCCAAATCGCCACCCTGCTTCCCCGTCTGGGAAGAGGTACCCCAAATGATGTCGTCCACCTCCGCGGTGTTGAGGTTGTTGCGCTCCGCCAAGGCACTGAGCACTGTTGAACCCAGATAAGAGGGATGTAAATGAGCAAGGGACCCCTTGCCGACCTTACCAATGCCTCGCGGGGTGCGGCATGTATCAACAATATAAGCATTAGTCATAATTTTCTCCGGAGGGTGCGCTGGTTTAAATCTGGACGGTCTGAGTTAAGCGGCACGCTACGCCGGCTTCTGGGGATGGTCAAGGACAGACCCTTGATAAGCACTTGTCAGGAAGCGCGTAGATCGCTTGGTGAAAAACGATAGCCAGCGCCGCTGACAGTTTGTATCAGTCCGCTGTAAGCGGCGTTACTGTTTTGAAGGATCTTGCGCAATCGGCGAATGTGGACATCTACCGTGCGCTCCTGGACAGCCGCCTTATGTCCCCATAGCTGGTTCAGCAGCTTTGTCCGCGAGTGAACGTGATCGGGATTAGCCATAAAAAAGTGAAGTAGCTTAAATTCCGTGGGGCCTATCGCTAGCGCCGCACCATCTAGCGTCACCCGATGACTAACGGTATCCAAGGCTAACTCCCCAACGCGGAATTCACTTTGATTGGCACTAGCGCCACTTTTACGAAGCGTCGCCTTTATCCGGGCGATAAGTTCCTTTGACGAAAATGGCTTGGTGATGTAGTCACTAGCGCCCATATCCAAGGCCTGCACGACGTTGTCCTCCTCGGTTCTCGCCGTCAGCATGATAATGGGCAAATCCTTAGTGGCCTGTTCGTTGCGAAGGCGTCTCAATAACTCGATACCACTGCCCCCTGGCAACATCCAATCCAGCAACACAATATCGGGGGGTACGTCGCTAATCTCCGTGTAGGCTTCCTGGATGGTGCCGGCTTCTGCGCACTCAAAGTCAGCCGCCTCGAGCGCAAACCGAAGCATTTCACGGATGGCAACTTCGTCATCTACCAGCAGAACATTAGGGGTGGACATGACGAGAAGAGGCTCCAATCGGGTTTATGAGCCGCCATTTTGAGTGGATCAAACCGTGGCAGTCAATGAACAAGCGAAGCCGGGGGCCTCAATGAGTCCACCCGGCTATTTATTGAGAAAATTAGCTACATTTTACAGCGATCCGGAAACCGTCCAGCCAGCCCACCATGGATCGGAACCGTCAGGATTGACTGCCCCGATGTAGTCAGTCGAGTCAAAATAGTCACCATCTGCCACCGAATCGGCATAGGCGCCATTGATGGCATCCCAGTCGAGGGGCGACAGACCGGAGGCTTCCGGAG
This sequence comes from uncultured Luminiphilus sp., assembly GCA_943787485.1. Lineage (GTDB taxonomy): Bacteria > Pseudomonadota > Gammaproteobacteria > Pseudomonadales > Halieaceae > Luminiphilus. The sequence goes on from CALSMP010000003.1 coordinate 44,674, forward strand.
CCTGAGAGCTCAGCAGTGCGTCAAGCGCCGCATCCGTCTCCACCACTGTCGATGCGTCAAAGCTCACGTTGGAACCCGACAGGCTGCCGTGGACACCGCTCCCCTGACCACAATCCTGGATCCAGTTGTTGATGACCAGAGCCGACCCAACAAGAGCCTCAGAACCGGAGCCGTCCACGTTAATACAAGTATCGACCGCTGTTTCAGAGGAGTCCGCGACGGTCACAACGGTATTGTGAAAGAACCCACCAGAGCGCTTCTTAAAGTTCAAGCTGTACGTCGCGCGATCAGCAACCTTATCGTTGATGATAGTCACGTTAGCCAACGTCGGCTTTGATAGGAAGCCATCAGCTGAACCCTCGGTGTCCATCTCAAACGCTTCACCCTTCGACGCGCCCTGCTTAACGATGATGTACTGCAAGTTACCCTGATAGCCTTCGTCCCAATCGACGGAATCATCGTTGTTGTTGGTAAAGACACCGTGCTTGACGTTGACGTTACCTCCGTAGAACTCAATGCCATCATCCGAATTGCCGTGAACTTGAATGTAGTCCATCTCGGTACCGCGACCAACGCTCACCAGTGAAATACCGTTGATTTCATTACCGGTTGAGAATTCATAGCCGCCCTCGGCTACAACGACATACCGTAAGACACCACTACTGTCGTCCGGATCATAGCCACCAGCAAAGCCAGACTCGCCCTCAGAGTCGATATCGCAGTAAGAACCACCCACAGCGCACTCGTTATGGGGCGCGTAGCCGTGCATGATCAGACCACCCCACTCACCGGAGCCATCAAGGCCGTCATCATCTGATGAAAACACGATAGGCGCGGACTTTGTTCCCATCGCCATTAATTTGCTTCCACGTGTAATGACTAGATTTGCAAAGGTGCCAGTCTTGCCAAACACTTTGACTCCCGCCTCGATGGTCAAGGTCACTTCGCGAACCGAAGAGCCATCGGCCAGAGAGCCATCGCCGTTAGTTTCTAGCTGCCCGTTGCCGTTGCCGACGGTCACGCGTCCCTCCATCAGATAATCAACGCCAGCCGTCAACGTCATATCGGAAGATATGGTGGGGGGCAGTAAACAGAGGCCCGCCTCAAGTTCATCGGTGCCCGCGGGGCAGGTAGCGACCGGGATGCTGGGGTTACCGACAGATCCTTCGACGGTCCAGCCGGCCCACCACACGTCACTGCCATCGGGATTGACAGCACCAATGTAGTCAGTCGCATCGAGATAGGACGCGTCGGCGACAGATTCGGGGTAGGCGCCATTAACCGACGCCCAGTCTATAGGACTCTCGAGCATGGCTGCCGATGCTTGAGACGCAAAGTTATCGTCAAGCTGTGCAGCAACGGCCGATATAGTGCCATTATCAAGGCCCGACACATTAGCCAGAACACCCTGATCACCGGAGCCTGACGCGCAGTCCTGGATCCAGTTGTTCAACACCAGAGCTTCGCCCACCAGCGCTTCAGAACCAGACCCATCGACGTTGACACAACTGGCCATGGCCGTCTCTGAATCAGGCGACACTGTCACTACCGTGTTGTGGAAAAACCCGCCAGAGCGCTTCTTAAAATTAAGGCTGTAGGTCGCACGATCCGCTACCTTGTCTGCCACGACGGTAACATTTGACAACGTTGGCTTGGACAAGAACCCCTCTGAGGAGCCCTCGGTATCCATCTCAAAGGCTTCTCCTTTAGACGCACCCTGCTTCACGATAATGTATTGCAGGTTACCTTGGTAACCTTCGTCCCAGTCGACCGAATCATCATTGTTGTTAGTGAATACGCCATGCTTCAAGTTGACGTTGCCGCCGTAAAACTCAATACCGTCATCAGAGTTTCCGTGTACTTGGATGTAATCCATCTCAGTGCCACTGCCAACGCCCACCAGTGAGATTCCATTGATCTCGTTACCCGTTGAAAATTCGTAACCACCTTCAGCGACGACGACATAGCGCAACACGCCACTGCTGTCGCTGGCATCATAACCACCCGCAAAACCAGACTCACCCTCAGAGTCGATGTCACAATAGCTTCCACCCTCCGGACACTCGTTGTGTGGTGCGTAACCGTGAATAATCAACCCGCCCCACTCGCCGGAGCCGTCATAGCCATCATCGTCTGACGAGAACACGATGGGCGCCTCTGCGGTGCCCATTGCCATAATTTTGCTACCACGGGTAACAAGAAGGTTGGCAAACGTCCCGCTTTTACCAAACACCTCGACACCCGCCTCAATCGTGAGCGTGACCGCCTGCACAGCACTACCATCTGCTAGGGAGCCGTCACCATTGGTCTCGAGTTGGCCATTACCGTTACCCACTGTCACCCGATCGGACATCAAGTAGCTGACCCCAGCTGACAGCGTTAAATCGCTGGACACGGTGGCTGGCAATTCGCACAATCCCGCCGTCACCTCAGCTGTCCCTTCAGGGCAGGTTGCTGGGGTTTCGCCTCCAGCATCGCCACCACCTGAATCTCCGCCACCAGAATCTCCACCGCCTGAGTCACCACCCCCATCAACTGGAGGAGGAGGCGCTTCAATATTAATCGTGGTGCTGTCATCGCCTGAACAGGCACCCAAGAGCACCAGAATTGATAATGTAAAAATCGTCTTCGTCGCTAGTTGCATCATGGTTCTACTGCCTCGCAAGAACGGTAAAGTGAAACGCGTTAAAACAGCCAATCGACGCCCAACTGCACGGAAGCGCCTCGGTTATAAATCTGGAAGACCTGCCCACCTTGAGAGTACTCAACTTCGTCATCTAACAAGTTCTCAAGCTTTGCCTTCAACGTCACAGATTCCGAAATATCGAATCGATAGACGATATTGAGATCGAGTCGCGGCTCTAAAAACACATCCGGCTGACCAGAGACGCCAGCGTCTGCGATTGATCTGCCATTCTGGTTCAGCAAGATCGTTAGCTGGTGCCCGGCGCTAATGTTGTCGTAGCCGAAAATGAGGTTCGCCGTGTACTCAGGTTGCCCCTGCAGAGCACGTGCATCCTGATTGTTGGCCGTAACTTCAGATTCAATTAGCGCCGCATTGAAAGAGACAAATAGCGTTTGATCGTAGCCATCGCCCAGCATGAACTCGAAGCGCCCATCTACTTCGATCCCATAAAGCTCTGCCGATTCGGCATTTTGAAAGGTGCGCGAGTTACCAGCAGTGCCCGATGCCGCCTGAACGACTCGCTCAATTGGCTTGTCCATATCCTTATAAAAGAGCGCAATAGACAGGCTATCTATTTTTGACAGGTACCACTCCCAGCGCAAGTCGGCGTTGATGATGTCTGAAATTTCCAGGAAAGGATTACCCCTTACCCGGAAGTTAAATTCATTGTCATAAAAGGTGGCGTTGGCAGCCTCTTTAAAATCAGGCCGGGCGACTGTTTGAGATAATCCCAAGCGCAGCTGATGTGAGTCACTCACAAACCAATTCACCCCGAGGCTTGGGAGAAAACTGTCCTCGTCAATCACGGACTGGACCGCGCCCTGGGTTCCCTGTAGCGAAAAGGTGTCGGTGGTTTGCTCGTAGGTCTCATAACGGCCACCAATAAGCACCTGCCAACCGGCGGCAAAGGTGTGGTCGTACATTAGATAAGCACTGTTGTATTCAAGCTCCGCGTCGTAGCTGTCAGAGGCCAGAGTTTTATCGACAAACGCCAAGCCGGTATTAGGGCTGCTAGAAATACCTCCCTCTCCGCCGGGGAGGCAGCCGGGCTTCTCCGATCCGCTCTCGCAGGAATAAATAACGTCAGAAACCAACAAATTATTGGTGCGTAGCAGGTCATCTCGCACCTGATTAACGTTAAATCCGTAAGTCGAACTTTTTGACTCTCGCTCTCGGTAGATCAGCTGAAAGCCTGTTTTAAGCTGGCCGAAGCTGGCGCCCGCATCGAAAACATCCCAGGTAAGATCAGCGGAAACATCGATGTTGTCATCAACCAGATCATCGTACCGCCGGATGATCGTACCGGGCTCGAGAATAAAGCCCTTGAATAGTGCTGCCTGTTGGTCGTTGGCCTGCTGGAAGTCGTACTGCGCTTTCAAGCCAGCCGGATCAGTAGCGCTCGAAGTCGCTGAAAAATCATACTCGCGTCGATCCGGCGCATACCGCTCTGCCTGGCTGATCATGCCCTGCCACTCGAGGAAAAAGCTGCCGTCCTCGTTTAAAAAATGGGAGCCCAACAGCTGAGTCGAAAGATATTGCCGCTCTTCCCACTGTATCGTTTGTCGCAGCAAAGACTGGAATTCGTCGCCTTCTTGGCCTACGGATCGCTCGAGCTGGCTTGCGGTAACACGTGAAGCAACCGTATTCCATTCAAAGGTGTTGTTACCGATATTCCAACCAACTGACACCAGACCATTGGCCTCTATCGTGTTGGTGTACTGTCGATACAGAAAGTTGTCCGCCACCTCACCCTGGGATTCGTAAGTGTAACGCTCCCCATCGTCTTGCTTGCTCCACTCATTAGAGTAGTTAGCAGCGGCATACACGCCCAGTTCGGAGTTATCGAGCAAAAACAGGTTGCCCGCAGTGAGGCCGAACTTTGCGTCTGACGCCGCGGATTTAAAATCGGGGTCAAATCCGTCTTGGATAAGTAGTGCGCCAACCCGTCTCAGCTCACCTTCGGTGTAATCGTCCAGGGGAAATACCTCTCCCGTCTGACTATCGACAGCCTCGCCCGTTCTTAGAAAATCGGAAATCAGCGCAAGAGCGGGATCCTCTGCACGCGTGCCGTCATCCCAGCCAAGCACATCAAAATCTCCACTCAACGGATCGACAAAGACTGTCTCTCCGGTTAAATCGGCGGTGTAGCCGCCTTGGATACTCACCCCGAGTACCCGGTCGTCGGGGAAGGTCTTGGTGTTGATGACCAAGTTACCACCGGTCGACTCACCCGGCATGTAAGGCAAAAAGGTTTTCTTGATGTCGAGCTGGTTCACAAAATTTGACGGAAACAAATCAAGCGGCACGGTGCGCTTAGAGGGGTTGGTGGATGGCATCGTCGCATTGTTCAAAGTTGAGGAGACATAACGACCACCCAAACCGCGAATAAATACATATTTATCGTCTTGGACCGAAATGCCTGGTACCCGCACCACAGAGGCGGCGACGTCAGAGTCTGAAAAACGCGCCAGAAGCTCCACACCGATCGTATCGACGATATTCGCCGTGTCGCGCTCGCTGACCTCTCGGCCCGAGGGATCAAAGGTGGCGGTGACAAACACCTCTTCCATAGTGGGTGCCGCAATCTCCATTGTCTCAGCGGACTCGCTAATGGCCACCACTACGGACCGGTCTAGACCACCGACAACCCGAAAGTAAGCGGTTTTTTCTGCAACCTGTACCCGGTAGCGACCACGCTTCAACGTGACACTGGCATCACCCGAAGAGTCGGTTTGCAGAGAACCGCTATAACCAGCAATGTAAACCGGCTCCTGTGCAACCGGTTGGCCTTCCTGAGTCACTCGTAGGTTCAGCGAGCCCTGAGGGGCGTTCCTTTGATCTGCGACACTCTCGGTTTGCGAATAGACGTCGACGTTTACCTCGTCCGTGTCGAGCTCGGCGATCACATCCACGAGCTGGCCCGAATTGGCTGTGAATCGAGTGCCCGTTTGGGTTGTGTCAGTCCTAATCGCTAGTGTGTGGCTGCCGACACCGTCGATATCAGCTAGCAGCGAGCCGTCAGCGGCGGTTTGACCAGCGAAGAGCTCATCGATAAGCACATCGGCACCGGCGACCGGCTTACCCTCAGAAAACACATAGACAAGTAGCTCATCGGCCGCTTTTGTGGAGGAGACCGCGGCTACTAAACTGAATAGTGCTGCTATTAAGTAGCGAATCACAGGAATGCGGAAAGTCATTAAGGCCTCGTCAGGTGGTAACAGCGCTCCGTAAAACGCTACGGGGAGGACATTAACCTCGGAATATGGCCCTTTCGTGGCAGGTTCTTTACAGCGGGGTTAACAGTTTGTTGCATTTCTATGACATACCACCCTAGCGTCACGGGCATGTACAGTCATAGGAGGCAATATGGGGGCCCTAGCTGATAAAGATTCGGTTACTCTAAGCGGACCGCAGTGACAGGACGGGGACCTGCACCCTAATAGTAGCGCCGAGCGATATCGATGAAAGCCAAAACAGCACACATTGTAGGCATGTATAAATGTGGGACCTCTTGGCTCTTGCATTGCCTCGCCGCGCACCCGGAAATCATCGCCTGGCGGGAATTTGATCCTTACGTCGCCGCACTTAAACGCGATAGCCCAAGGAATAATCCGTTTAAACGCATCACTAGTCTTGTCCACACGCTAGCGGGGCGTCTTGATCTTGCACATGGCAACCATCGATTTTTTCCGCGATCGCATTCCGAAGCATTTACCGAATTTTTTCTGGGTATGGGCTGGATCCCGCTTTTTGGTCACGAAGGTCGTAGCAAAGCAAAGGCGCTGCTACCCCATTCCTTCGAGGACATTCCCGGCGTCGCCGATGCACTATTCGAGATACTTGAGCAAAATTTTAGACCCGAGCGTCTGCAGAAATATGAGCCCGCAAAATTTCACTACACGCTGGGAAATGTCAATTTCAAGCGGTCTGAGATGATCGAACTCATGCAATGCATTTATCAATGCGACAACCCGCGAGATATGCCTGTTGTGTTTTACGATTATGTGTCGAGCCTTTCAACTCCTGACACCCTGGTGGCCTTTAAAGCCGCGGACCAAATTATGTCCTTGAAACTGCTCCGGGAAGATCTTCCATCAACCAAGGTTGTTGCGGTGGTTCGAGACGGCCGAGACGCAATGGTGTCGGCCTGGAAATATGAGGCCCTGATGCACCACTCCGAAGCGCCATGGGGCGCGAAGTTTAAGGCCCAAAAAAACCTGATTGAATTTATGTACACCTGGGGTGTTAGGGCATCTGCGATCTTACAAGCCGAGACCGATGGCCGGCTTCTGATGATTCGATACGAGGATCTTCATCACAATTTTGAAACCACTATCCGCAAAGTCTACGACTACCTCGAAGTTGATAGCCGCGCCGAGGCTATCGCCGAAGTGAAAGCCATTACTGATTTCGAAAAGGTATCGGGCGGCCGGAAGAAAGGAGAAGAAGCCGATTCAGTCGTACGAAAGGGCATTGTGGGTGACTGGAAAAATGAACTCACCCAGCATCAGGCGGATTTAGCTTGGCGAGTCGCCCGACGGCAACTCATTGCCCTTGGATACTCTCAAAATTAGGGGCTATCCATGGTAGCTCGGCATGATATTTAACGCAGTGGCTTGCCAACTAACTACAAAAACGGCTGGGGCAGCACATAGTGGTCAAGCAACATCAGCGGGAAAATGGCCATCAGGTAGACGATTGAAAACCAAAACATCTTCATCGCCCTGCGGTTGTCCAGTGTTCGCAACACCGTCACGGCATGCAAAATAAACATCCCCCCCAGCACCAGTGCCCCTGCCAGATAAAGCCAGCTGCTAAGCCCTAGCGCCACAGGCACTATAGTCGTTACCAACAGGGCCAGTGCGTAAATAAGGCTCTGCACCGCGGTATATCGACGGCCATGGGTCACCGGCAACATGGGAATGTCAACCTTGGCGTATTCTTCTTTTCGGGCAATGGCCAGCGCCCAAAAATGAGGTGGGGTCCAGAAAAAAATAATAAGCACCAGCAAAATGGCATGGCCGTCTATCTGGTTGGTGACAGCGGTCCAGCCCAGCAACGGCGGCATCGCACCGGCTAAGCCACCAATGACAATGTTTTGGGGAGTCGCGCGTTTTAAATACAGGGTATAGACGAAGGCATAACCCACTAAGGAGGCAAGCGTGAGCCAGGCGGTCAAGGCATTGACCCAGGTCAGGAGGATAAACATGCCGAGCGAACCAAGTACGAAGGCAAAAATAGCGGCGCCCTGTGAGTCAATTTTTCCCTTCACCAAAGGTCGCCCAGAGGTTCTCGCCATGATCGCATCGATATGTTGGTCAGCCAGGTGGTTGACCGCCGCGGCCGATGCCGCGCAGAGGGCAATGCCGGTACTGGCAAAGATCACGATATCGATAGGTACCGCACCCGGAGTTGCCATGCACATGCCGACGATAGCCGTCAGAATCATCAGCCAGACGACATTGGGTTTGCACAGCTCGTAATAGTCTCGCCAGGTGGCACGCGCGGTAGTCAGACTTGATTCCATCAGAGGGTAAAGCTCCCTGTAAGTGGGGTGCAGGATTGTTGTCGAGAGCAAGCGCCCAACAACGGCTCGACGTCGGCTCGATTACGGGGGATCTGATCAGGCCATGTTGACGGACTGTAGGTGCTGTTGTCAGACTGACATCTCAATAAGGACGGGGGCATAAAAGGCGTGATATCAGTCTTTCGAGAACGGGCAATGGCCGTTATTTTGGTCGCGGCAGCCATTACAGGTATTTCGCTCGCAGGCTCTGGGTACTGGACGCTCTGGCAGTCACAAAAGGCCATCGATGAAGGAGCGCTTCCTCCCGCCTTGATAGCGTTCCCAGAGAGAAGGCCACTGGCCGAATTCATCTTAGTGGATGATGAAAAAGGCGTTTTTGACCTGAAGTCGCTGGAATCTCGCTGGTCGTTTATATTTTTCGGCTTCATGTATTGCCCTGATGTCTGTCCGACAACCCTTTACGATCTCTCTCATGTTAAACGCGAGATCCTTGCCCAAGGTATCGAAGACACCCAAATCCAATTCGTCTTTATTTCAGTCGACCCGGCCCGCGATAAAGCGGCTCAAATCCAACGTTATGTTCAGTACTTTGACCCTGCCTTTCTCGGAGCCACCGGCTCCGTCGGTCAACTTACTAATCTTACTCGGCAGCTTGGCGCGCCCTTCCGGCTCGAAGCTCCCACCGCCGAAAATGTATATGACGTGACCCATTCTGGGGCCGTCTACCTGGTTGACCCGTTGGGTCAGTACACAGGCATCATCAATCCTCCGTTTGTCCCGGCTGATGTGGCGAGACAATTTTCTGACCTTTACCACGCCGCGCCGACGGCAAACTTGGTGAGCAGCCCTTAATCGCTACTCCTTCTTATCTGCATGCACAGTGTCTACCCGTGCCGGCACGTCCTTACTATGGTCGACCAGCAGGTAGGCGAATGCATACATGAACACCGTAAGCGATAAAAACACGATAATGTGTGTCGTGTAGTTGCTGCCTTCAGTTTTCTGGCCGCCCATTTTTCTCCTCGCTATATTCTTAATTAACTATTTGGTTCAGTGATGCGGTGACGCCGGAGCTACGATGATCAACTCCTTCAGAAAGTGCACCCCGCGCTGAAAAAAGGTCCAATCCGCTTCCAATGACCCGATTGCTACTAGCGTCAGCAACAAGGCAGGGGGTAACAAGATGAAGTAAACCATCGCCAAGCGCTCCCACACCATATGCATGAACACGGCAATGATGAGCCCGGCCTTAAGCACCATGAACAGTAAAATCAGGAACCAGCGCATATAGCCCTGGACCTGGTAGAAATCAACGGCGTAAGACATCGCGCTCAAGACGAATAGCAGTATCCAGATCTTGAAATAAACGCCTAAGGGATGCTGAATCGCCTCTTCCTGCCGCACAACGGACCCATGGCCCTCTACTGCATGTTCCATCACTTACTCCCTTACCACAGGTAGAAAAATGCAAAAATGAAAACCCAAACCAGGTCAACAAAGTGCCAGTACAGACCCAGTATTTCTATCTCTTCGTAGTTGCCGCCCCGACTGGTGAACCACCCTTTTGTATGATCATCCAGATGCCCTCGCGCCACCTTGTAGCTGAAAATGAACAAGAAGATCACGCCGATCGAAACGTGGAAGCCGTGGAAGCCAGTCACCATAAAGAACACAGAGCCAAACTGGGCTGCACCCATCGGATTGCCCCAGGGTCTAATGCCTTCCTCAAAGATCAAGCTTGCTCCACTCAAATACCTGCATGCCCACGAAGGTTGCACCAAGAAGCGCCGTGGCCAGGAGTAGCCAGAAAGTCACCCACTTGTTTTTGCGATAGCCGTAGTTGACCGCAAGCGCCATAGTGCCGCTCGAAGTGATTAGCACAAACGTCATAATCGCAATCAGAATGAGCGGGATCGGCGCGCCGCCAAAGCTCAACGCGAAGACCTCACTGGCGCTCGGCCAAGGATCCAGCGTCGACATGCGCACGGTCATATAAGAGGCAAGAAAGCAGCCAAATATAAACGTGTCACTGACCAGGAAAATCCACATCATTGCCTTGCCCCAAGGCACGCCCTTAAAGGCGCGTTGATCTGAACTCCAGTCGTCAAAGAAGCCGGCCAAGCCTGGCTTCAACTCCAGTGAATCCGATGCCATTGTCTCAGTCGACATGGTTTTCTCCCTTTAGATAAAGCCGCAGATTCTGAGCAGAACCTCGAAATTGTCGCCGCTGAACAGCAAGCCAAATACCAGCAGCCAAACCCCCAATAAATAGTGCCAATACAGTGCGCAATTAGAAACGTTGTGCTCCATCGCGCGCACGTCAACCCGCCCAAAGGCACGACGAATAGCACGCGTCAAGCGCCACCATACCCCCGGCCATATGCAAACCATGTACGCCAGTAATCATGAAAAAGAAGCCCACGGATGGATTGCTGAAATCACCCAGCACCATGGCTGTCAGCTGCTGCCATGCGGCCAGTTGCCCCACTAAGAATGCGACGGTCAAAACCCCCGCGCCCACCAAAGCGGCGCGTACCTAGCTTGACCTGTCCAGCACGGGCCCACATTAGGGCGACCTGCAGACACAAGCTGCTCAACAACAGCAGGCCCGTGTTAGCCCACAAGAGATTAATCTGAGGGGTAGGTCGCCAGTCCTGATACAGCATGCGCCCACCGTAGGCCACAATCATCAGCAGAAAGAACACGCTCACCACACTCAAGAGTACCTTGAGTGCCGAACGGCGTGAGTTCTGCAAGATCTGCATTCCCGACAGAGCGGGAGCAACGGGACCTGTGTGAGCAATCCAGGGGTGTTCCGTAAAAATAGTACTCATCGCGTCTCTCCCTAGGCTTGCGCATTTCGGGGCGGTACGTTTTGGGGAATAAAGTCGTCCTCAACCCCCGGTACGCTGTAGTCATAGGCCCAGCGATAAACACAAGGCAGTTCTTTACCGAAGTTACCGTGACCCGGAGGCGTCGTCTCGGTTTGCCACTCGAGCGTCGTCGCATTCCAGGGGTTGCCCGGCGCTTTCTTGCCGTTAAAAGCGCTGGTAATTAAGTTGTAGAGAAAAACGATTTGTGCAAAGCCCACAACCAGCGCGGCGATCGTAATACTGGCATTAACGCTCTGGGCAGAATCGGGCAGGAAGGTAGTACCGGTGATTTCGAAATATCGACGAGGTACACCCATGATGCCGAGGTAATGCATCGGCAAGAACACCAGATACGAGCCGACGAAGGTGACCCAAAAGTGGAAGCGGGCCATTCCCTCGTGATACCAGCGGCCAGTGATCTTTGGATACCAATGATAGATCGCACCACACACCACCATGACCGGTGCTACCGCCATCACCATATGAAAATGTGCGACCACAAACAGAGTATCAGAAAGCGGCATACTCACCGTAGCGTTTCCAAGGAACAGCCCAGTCATTCCGCCGTTAATAAAGAACAGCAGAAAGGCGATCGAAAACAGCATAGGGATCGTCAAATGAATATTGCCGCGCCAGAGCGTCAGTACCCAGTTGTACACTTTAAGCGCAGTGGGTACCGCGATGATCAAAGTCGTCGTCGCGAAGAAGAAGCCAAAGTAGGGATTCATACCACTGACATACATGTGGTGTGCCCAAACAACAAAGCTCAGCGCGCCGATGATGACGATCGCCCACACCATCATTCGATAGCCGAAGATATTCTTTCGCGCATGAATACTGATCAGATCAGAAACAATGCCGAACGCTGGAAGCGCGACGATGTAAACCTCGGGATGACCAAAGAACCAAAAAAGGTGCTGAAACAGTAGCGGATTGCCGCCAACGTGACTGCCCTCATTACCCATGGTCATGATAGCCGGCATGAAGAAGCTGGTGCCCAAAAGCACATCTAGGCTCATCATGATGGCACTGACAAACAGCGCCGGGAAAGCAAACAAGGCGAGGATGGTCGCCACAAAGATTCCCCATACGGTTAGCGGCATACGCATGAGCGTCATACCCCGCGTCCTGGCCTGCAGAATAGTCACCACATAATTCAAGCCGCCCATCGTGAAACCAATGATGAACACGGCCAAGGACGCCAGCATCAACAAAATGCCAGCTTCAGATCCCGGCGTGCCCGGCAGAATTGCCTGGGGAGGGTACAGCGTCCACCCTGCCCCGGTTGAACCGCCCCCCACAAAGAAACTTGCCGCCAACAAGACGACCGCTGTGAAATACACCCAAAAGCTGATCATGTTGAGCCACGGGAACACCATGTCCCGTGCCCCGACCATCAGCGGGATCAAATAATTACCAAACCCGCCGAGAAAGAGCGCCGTGAGCAGATATACCACCATGATCATGCCGTGCATGGTGACCGCCTGAAGGTAATAGGCGGGATCAATAAAGGCGAAGGTGTTGGGCCAGGCTAGCTGCAGTCGCATAAACCATGACAGCACCAGTGCCACCATACCGATCGCAATTGCCGTACCGGCATACTGAATCGCGATAGTCTTTGCGTCCTGGGAAAAAACATATTTCCCCAGCCAAGTCTTGGCGTGATAGAGCTCCATTTCGCCCACTTCGGCGGGGCGAACAAAACTAGTCTCGTCGTGTGCTGCGTATTCCATTATTCTCCCTCGCCTATTTCTGCTGCGCCAGCTCAACTGGCGACTGTTGATTTCCAAGGGTGGCGATGTAAGCCGCCATGTCATAGATGGCCTGATCATCCGTCATGGTGTTTGAGACCAAACCCATCTGCAGACCGTAAAGGTCATCGGCGTGGCGGCCGCGAATGCCGTTGCGGAAATTTTTGATTTGAGAGGCCAAATACCAGTCCTCAAGGCCGGCGAGGGCTGGCGCGTTTACCGTCCAGACGCCTTCACCTGCGTCCCCGTGGCATTGTGCGCAGGTGGACGCATAGAGAACTTCCGCTCTCTCGGGATCACCGGAAGCGCTCAGTTCAAATCGCTCGGTAGCTGCACTAAGGCCATAGTCTGCTGCGACATCAAATTCAACCTGACCCGATAGTGTTCCGATGTAACTGACCACGTTGTTGATGGCAGCAGCGTCGGCCAGCATCATCGCCATGGGGGCCATTGTCCTGCCCCAAGTATCGTCCTCATGAGCACCTCGGACACCACGCTTGAAGTGCCTCAACTGACGCTTCATATACTCGCTGTTCCATGTTGGCGAGGCCCGGCGCATGCAGCGCCTTGTTGCCCTCGGCGTTAAGGCCGTGACAGGAACTGCATACCGCATAAGTCGCCTCACCCGCGGCAAGGTCGGTATTAAGCTCTGCCTGGGTTTCAGCGAAGGTGGGTTGATCGGCTAGCCAGGCTGGCATAGGCCTCTTCGCTATCCACGATGACACGCCCACGCATGGCGTAGTGGCCAACGCCACAAAGTTCCTCACAGAGCAGATCGTAACTGCCCTCTTTCTGGGGCTCAGCCCAAATGTAGGAAACTTGCCCCGGCACGAAGTCCATCTTCACGCGGAACTGTGGCACGGTAAAGTTATGTAAGACGTCGGTAGATCGCAGTAAAAAGGTCACCGGCTGATCGACCTTCAAGTGCAGCACTGGGTCGTAAACGATAATGTCATCCTGACCAAAGGGGTCAGAGGGGTCGATCCCAAGCGGGTTATCCGCGGTCGTGTGGCTAACTGCGACAGCCCCCAGTTTGCCGTCTTCTCCCGGCAAGCGGTAAGACCAGTTCCATTGGCGGGCCAACACCTCCAGGTTCATCGAGTCGTCGGGCGGCGTGACCACGTCTTTCCAGATCAGCAGGCCAGGTGCCAACATGGCCGCGATACCGACCGTCGTCAAAATGGTGAGCCAGCTCTCCATCTTGATGCTCTCCGGCTCATATTCCGCTCGCCGCTCAGGCTTGTTACGGAATTTAATAAGACAATACGCGATAAAAATATTGACCAGCACAAAAGCCAGGCCCGTCACGATAAAGGTCAGCGTGACGGTACTGTCCATCGAAGACCAGTTAGAGGCTATCGGCGTGAAGTACCAGGGACTGAGCAGGTGAAAAACCACCGTTCCCAGTACCAAAACGAGCAAAACAATTGCAGCAAACATAGCTTTTCTCTCGCACCCAGTGCAAAAACATGGGCGCAAAGGCCCCCCCAAGTATCGACCATCAGAGCAAAACGCTACCGCTACCTAAGTTTTACCCGATTGATCGCTACTCCCTTACAAGTGGCTGTACGTTGCAGCCGCTTTTTTATTTATTGTTCTTGTGCTTTGGGTCGGCCTTTGAATACCAGCGCACGACTCCTAAATTTTTCCCAATTCCGTAAGACGAACATCAGCAGCCCAGTGTGGGTGACCTCGGTGCCCGCGCGCTTTAACTTGGGATATTTTTTTACCACTTTCTTAAGCTTTTTCTTATCCACCTTGTCAGTCTCCACGAACAACACGTGAAGGCCCTTATCCAGCGCTTTTTCGAATTTAGTGAAATGCGTATTTGGCCCTTGCATACCAATGAATCCGCCTTCCCAGGTGGAAAATCCGAAGGCCACTATTGCCAGAAAAATAAAAGGTACCCACGTCGTTTGCTCTACGATGCCCGACAGATTCGCCGTCAACAAAATAGCGGCGGCCAAAACCAGGCCAAATAATGCGCCGATCTCGCCGGAATGAATGACGTCTGTTCTTAAAAAGCTGGCCACGCGATTGACGTCGTGACTCTCTAGACCGACTTCATCGTTACTTAAGAGGTAGATTTGGGTACGAGGAATTCCGCGCGACTCGAGGTCGTGCTCGAAGTGCTCTAGCTCATCCAAGCTATCGCTCATGTAGTAGAAGCGCTTCATAGGCCCTCCTTGTTATTCATTATGTTAGATGGTGTCGGCGACGCCCTGTGGGTCTTTCGCCTTCAGTGCTCCCCAGCCCGGCTTCTTTTGCTACCGGTCCTTCGGGCTTTTACTAGCGCCGCATTCCCCAACGCGGTGCTACCCCAAGGGCTGAGAAGATTTTCAATCAATTTGAGTATAGACCGCCCAGTCGGCAATGAAAAGCCATTGTTCAATGCTAATTCCATGCCCAAAAAGTACCCACTTTTTCCTGGACAGGAGCATCCTCAGCGCACCGCCACCATGACAAACCACTCAATTAAACGAGCCCGTCTCTGCAGGTTATGCCTGCAGGCAGTCCACGATCAAATTCTTCCGCTGTAGCCACCACAGGCTGATAAACACTGGCTTTCAGGGTGAAGATTCCTCCTGCCAGGCGTAATACCCAACCAACGGGATCATCAGGTGTGCGTAGTCAGAGCCCGGCATCATCACATAGGGCTCGCCGGTGGTGAAATCAGCGCCAAACTTGGCGATCGTGGCAGGATCCTTGGGCATCAGCATCAGATGGGGACCCGACTCGATCCACTGACCCGGCGTCGAATCCGCCTCCTGCAAGACACCCATTTTGGTGTTGTCCTCACCGACATCACCGTGAAGCATCCAAATAAAGGTATCCCGCTCCAACATAGGCTTGGTGCCCGCCAGTGCGGCCTGCATCCATTTCATGCCTTCTGCATCACCACAACCAGGCATGGCATCGTGTGCGTCTTTCCACCCGCCATCGGGAAAAGGTCGGGGATTCAAGCCTAAACACGTCCAACCGTTAGTCCCCTCCCGCAGCACCTCGCCCTTGCCGCCAATCACGGTGGCGAAGTCGCCAATGTAAGCGGGCGCGGCAGAACTGTAGGCCGCTATCTGCCACTCAGCGGAGGCGTGATCGGTGTTGGCCAATGCCCGCTTCGGCAACGTGAGCGCGGTTTGCATCATATAGCCGCCATCATCATAAATCTGGAATTTGACGTACTTGCCATTCTCAATGGTCGCAACATGTAACGAATCGCTGACGTTGCCGCCCGCGTGAATCTTGGTTGAAACGAACACGGTGTTGCCGCTGGCCTTGTAATCCACCACCTCAACTTCGAAGTCCGGCCAAAGTTCAAGGATGGGGGTAAACACGTTTTCCATAACCGCGTCTGGGCCGTAGTAAGTGCCCGCGTAGGGAAGGCTTTTGGGGGCAATCCATTCAACATCGCTTGCCTGAGTTGCCGCCCACGCTGCCATATCGCCCTGCTGAAAGGCCGTGTAACCCGCCTTGGCAGCCTCGATGATCGCCGCATCATCAGCAGGCTTCTGGCAGGCGCTCAGAAAAACACTTAACGCGCCCAGAAAAATAATTTTTGTCGATTTTTTCATGTTCCCTGTCCTCTCTCTTTCCTTCACGCTTGGATAAGGCCAGCCTGACGATTCACCTCCTAAAAAGTCCAGTAGCGAATCCCGGCAGTGTAAGCCCAAATCCGCGGGCACAACTTACTGTGCTCGTTAAACAAAGATGGCCTCACGCGGCTCCGGCTTATTAGGTGCGTCGCGGCACCTCTAATCCAAGTATCCCCAAAACGCCAGCAGTGGCATAGTGAAAAAAATGGGGGGAGAGTATTTGCTCCACATCGTCAGAGTGAAAACGCCCGTCAGAAATTCCGTCAATCCGCTTGTTGTTTGACATTACAAAAGTAAACGTACCGATCATGAACTGGTGCGCACAATGAAGCTGATATTCTGAACGCTTCGGTAGAACTAAACTCAGCTTTTCGAGAAATATTTTCGAGATGCCGTTATATTCCCTATTAAGAATGTCACGAAATGCTGGCTCGTCAGCTCCAATCATTCGGGCCAAATAACGACAATAGTAATGCCAACCGTCATCCCCGCTCAGGTAGTAATCAAGCAGCGGTTGCCACATAGCTCGTACCAACAAATCAACGGTCTCGTAGGGTTTATTGGGATTGAGCTCCACCGCGTCCATCAGCTTCAGACGAGCTTCGTTGAGACGGCCAGCCCGCCGGTGAATAACTTCCACGAGTAAGTTGTATTTACTGTCAAAGTGATAATTCACGGCGGCTAACCGGACACCCAAATGGTTAGTGATGTCTCGAATAGACGTCTTTTCAAATCCGCGCTCAGCGAAAAGCGCCTCAGCTGCATCCAACAGTTCTTCCCGCAGCAACTGGGTTTTTTTATAAACCCTTTTGGGACTTTGCCCTGCCGGCATTGGCCGTACTCCTTCCTAGCAAACAATGAGCGAGCAGCCAGATCTTGTCGGGCCAGATCTCAGCACCGGGTCATCAAATAGGATACATCCGTATCGTTTTGTTGACACCCCTAGTTTGATGGCGTAACGTAAATTGATACATATGTATCATAATTGATAAAGCCACTGTCATTAGAGATTAACCAGCATGTTGAAAGTGACTAGGCGTCACGCGTCGGATACGGCAGCAGCATTTCCAGAGCTTAAAGGCCCTCAGGAACTGGCCTCAAAATACCTATACCCAGGAGATAACACATGAAACGAGTAGTAACTGGTTTTAACGGTGACGGCGCTTCGATTTTCGTAAGTCAGGATGAACCTGCTACCACATACGAAAACACGGGCATCAAGTGGACGGAAATATGGAGTAGCTACCCCGATGACCTCCTGCCTATTGATCCAAATTCTGGCCCAAAGCGAGAGGCGGTTAATGATTCGGTCTTTCCAAGCAAAGGTAAGACCATTTTTCGCGTTTTGGAATTCGCCCCAAACCTGATTGATCCCGCGACTCTGAATGAGACAGAACTTGCTGAAATGAACAAGGCGCTCCCCGGCTTAGCTAGCCACATGGAGCCAGGTAATCCGGGTATGCACACCACCGATTCAATCGACTACGGCGTCATTCTCTCCGGGAAAATAAAGATGGAATTGGATGATGGGCAAACTGCCGAGCTCTGCCCAGGCGATGTATGGATACAGAACGGCACCCGCCACGCCTGGCGCGTCGAAGAAAAATGCCTAATGGCGGTAGTACTCGTCGGAGTAGATCGCCGTACTTAAAACAGCATTACAGAGTGACAAGAATGACGCATCAAGCCATATATAAAGAAAGGCTTATTCCTCACATGGTCGTTGATGCCCTCAATCGCTACGATGATCACCCCTGCCTGCACTTAGGAGGAGAGACCGCCACTTACTTGGAGGTAAGAAAACAGGTAAGCCGCTTTGCCCAAGCGCTGCAGGCAATGCAGATTCAGACAGGTAGTCGAGTTGCTCTCCTCTCAGAAAATTGTCCCGAGGTCGTCTTTTTCAACCTAGCAGCCCATGTGGTCGGTTGCACGGTTACGCCATTACACCCCAAAGGGTCATTCGACGATCACGCGTATGTGCTTCTTGACGCAGAGATTGAAGCCCTTGTCTTTCAGCCGTCCAATTACGAAGAAAGGGTGGAGAAGCTATCGAACACCATTGCAGGGGTAGAACATTTTCTGGCGTTTGGACCAAGCCAAGCAGGCGAGGATTATTCGGCACTGGCTGCGACTTTTGAACCAAAGCCACTTGTGGCACCAGACGTCAAACCTGACGGTATTAATAATATTGTTTATACCGGGGGGACAACCGGTACACCCAAAGGCGTCGTTCACACCTACGCATCAATAACTTACATGACAATGATGCAAATGGCAGAGTGGGATATTCCTTCTCGCGTAAGATTTATGGTGGTGACACCACTGTCTCATGCAGGCTTTACCTGTCTAGTGCCGACTCTTCTACGGGGCGGCTGCCTCTTTGTGCCGCCGGCGTTTAGTCCTGACATTTTCTTTGAAATGGTGGCCGAGCAAAAAATCACCGCCACCATGTTAGTGCCCCCTATGATCTACTCGCTACTTGACGCAAAAAAGGCAGAAACCGCCGACATGTCAAGCATGGTCACAATTTTTTACGGCGCGTCTCCAATCAGCTCTGTCAGATTAAAAGAAGCGATAAAACGATGGGGGAAAATCTTTGCGCAATTTTATGGTCAAGTAGAGGCTCCCACATGCTTCGCTAACCTGCGCAAGGAAGATCACGACATCGATAACCCCGATCGACTGGCGTGTTGCGGCCGACCCTCTCCCTGGATTGACCTGACCCTACTTGATGATTTCGGATCAAAGGTCGATACCGGCACGATAGGCGAGATTTGTGTTCGTGGACCATTACTGATGCAGCGATATTTGAACAAGCCAGACCAAACCCAAGAGGCCTTTCATGGCAATTGGTTGCATACCGGCGATCTTGGACGAATGGACAGAGACGGTTTCTTATCTATCGTCGGCCGCAAAAAAGACATGATTATCACCGGCGGTTTCAACGTATACCCCCGAGAAGTGGAGGACGTGCTTACAAGTCATCCTGGAGTGCAACAAGCAGTAGTTTTTGGACTTCCACACGAGCATTGGGGCGAGGCCGTCACGGCGGCGGTTACTCTCAGGCCCGGCACCCACACGTCGAATGATCTACTGAATATGCTAATCGCAGCTGTGAAGATGGCCAAAGGGTCGATTCAGGCACCCAAAACGATTCATGTTGTAGATGCAATTCCACTGACGCCGGTTGGAAAGCCAGACAAAAAGGCACTCGCCAGTCTAGTGGGGTTGGTATCGGATACGAGTGGTAAAAGCTAACGAGAAACTGGAGTAGCACACAGTGCAGGGACTTAACAGAGATATCTCAGACGAAGAAGTAGATGAATACCGCGAGACCGGGGTGGTCAAGCTTCGCGGGGTTTTGTCGCAAACTTGGGTCGACCTACTGGCAGAAGGATTAGACGAGGCGTTTTATCAGCAACGCGAGTTAGTGCCTGTGTTTTATGATTCCAGTGAAACTGCCGACCAACTCGGGGGGGCTGGTATCGCTGTCCTTGGCGATAGTCGCGGAGATGCGATGACTACTCGTGGACGATTTCTCACTATTATCGGTGGTTGGACGGTCAATGAAAAAATCCGAACTCTCGCACTCGAGTCACCATTGGCATACATCGCTCACCGTCTCTTTGGCGCTTCGAAGGTTAACTATTACGATGACCAACTACTCACAAAGGAACCCTGTTCGCGAGAGTATACCGCCTTCCATACTGACGAGCCCTACTATCATCTTCGCGGACAGCAGGTGTGTGGAATGTGGATGTCTCCCGATGTAGTCACCGAGGAATCCGGAGCCATGCAGTATGTACGGGGCTCGCATCGCTGGGGCACATTTTTTAAACCAAATGCGTTTGTCGCTCAGAACCCGCTGGACGAACTGGGGCTAGCAGAACAAGACGATACTCAGCAGCCTCTTCCCGATATTGAGGGCAACAGGGGGGATTACGACATCGTCACGCACACGTCGGACCCGGGGGACGTTATCGTGCATCACTCCAATCTGATTCACGGTGCGGGTCCCAACTACACGTCCGACCGGGCAAGGCGTGCCGCTTCGTTCCGCTATGCGGGAGATGATGTTACCTACTGGTACCATCGCTCGGCTCCACCACAACCGCATCATCAACATAAGCTGAAGGACGGCGACCCCATAGACTGCGACCAATTTCCTGTAGTTTGGCGAAAGTAGGACGCTACTGACATGAATAGCTTTTTGAGAACCTTGTTCACCCGATAAGCGTCAGGTTTACGTTCTGGTCAGCAAGAAAGACCTGGCAAGCCAAAGACTGTAGCCGCTGGCGCCATGGTGGCGACAGACTACCCACCACGACCTCGGTTTACGGCTGGCAAGGGGCCTG
Source organism: uncultured Luminiphilus sp. (assembly GCA_943787485.1). Lineage (GTDB taxonomy): Bacteria > Pseudomonadota > Gammaproteobacteria > Pseudomonadales > Halieaceae > Luminiphilus. The sequence goes on from CALSMP010000003.1 coordinate 65,459, forward strand.
TCGTCACTTTACTATTCAGGTCTCCATAGATGAGCACGATAACGTGCCATCAACCTCAGGAACTACAGGCATGCTCAACCCCGCAACCGCTGGCTTGCTATCGGATCAGGACGTCATAGATCGCCTCTTTCAAGCACATCGACGAGGGCACCACTGATCTGGGGTCAGAGCAATGGAAAGAGCCGGTATCCAATTACACCAGCAAGGCACGGTTCGATCAGGAAATTGCCCTGCTCCGGCGGCGTCCTATTGTGTTCTGCCCCTCTGCAGCACTTCCCGATATCGGTAGCTACATCACCCGTACTGCCGCCGGCACGCCGCTTTTGGTGGCACGCGGCCGTGACAATCAAAGTGCGTGCGTTCATCAATGCCTGCCGGCACCGCGGCATGCAGGTGGCGAACGGCGAAGGATGCGCCCGGTCTTTCTCCTGCCCTTATCACGCATGGACCTATGATCTCGATGGAAGCCTGAAAGGCGTGCCGGGCGCGGATGGCTTCCCGGGTCTCGATCTCGCGGCTAACGGTCTGGCAGAGGTCGCCGCTTGGGAATCTGGCGGGTTGGTTTATGTGATGCAGGAGGCTCAACCGGGATCCCCACTGCCCATAACCGTCTACGATTTCTTTACCCCCGACCAGGTCCTCTTCCATCAAAGCAAAACCGAGGATTCTGCAAACTGGAAACTCCTCACCGAAACCCTTCTTGAGGGCTATCACATTAAATCCCTGCACCGGGAAAGCTTTTTTCCCTATGGCTTTGATAACACCAATATTGTCGAAAACTTTGGTGAAAACTCGCGGGTTATCTACCCCTTTAAACGGATTGAAAAACTGCGCTCGGTGGAGCGGGACCAGCGAGACATTAGCGGTATGGCTACGCTGGTCTATCTGCTGTTTCCCAACGTCAGTATCGCCGTGCTCTCAAAGCACACCAGCGTGACGATCATCGAGCCGATCAGTCCAACCAAGACTCACATGGTGTCTTACCACATCAAACACCGGGATACGGAAGACACAGTCATTACCTTGGACGATGCTCGGCGAGACCTGGACTTTGTGAATCAATCGGGACAAGCCGAAGACCGGGAGGCCGCCCGGGCAATTCAGGAGACGGTCACCACGCGAGCCAACTCACACCTGACCTTTGGTTACTACGAAAAAGCCATCGTTGCCTTTCACCAGCAGCTACACCATCTATTGGGCGAGCAGGAATGAACACCTTAGACTTTTTTGTCCTTAGCGCGCGGTGGCGCACATTTAAAATAGGTGTTTAGACCAACTTGGTAAGACTGCCCGTCACAGACTACCCGTTGGCTTGTTCGCACTAACAATTCTTACCACTGCTTGCTCAAAAACTCCGAACTCGGAAGTGAACGGCTGTCAGCCCGCGGACACCTTCTTAGAAAACGCGACCATTTACACTGCCGACGAGGGACTATGGACCGCAGAGGTGTTAGCGATTCAAGACGGCCGTTTTGTCTTTGTTGGCTCTGCCAAGGAGGGCGCCCCCTGGCGCTGTGGCGCAGAAAAAATTCTCGATGTAGACGGGGGATTCGTTTTCCCAGGCTTTACCGACAGTCACCAGCATCTTGAAGGTATAGGACGGCGCACCCGAACCCTGAGTCTTTTTAACAGCAAGAGTCTCGCGGAGACCGTGTCCAAAATAGAAGACTGGGCCGACGGTATTCCAGAGGGCGACTGGGTATTGGGGCGAGGCTGGATTGAGCGTGAATGGGAAGGTGAGCAGCGATTCCTGACCCGTGAGGATGTCGACCCCTTCACGCGCAATAAGCCGCTGTACCTGCCAAGGGCAGATGGTGTTTCTGCGCTGGTTAACAGCAAGGCACTGGCGCTGGCCGGTGTAAACCGAGGGACGCCCGATCCTGAGGGGGGACAGTTTCAGCGTGACGAAAACGGAGAGCTCACCGGCTATATCCTCGGCACTGCAATGGATGCTGTTCGCGCCATCCTGCCTTCAGAGACCGATGAGTATCTTCAAGAGAATCTACTGCGAGGCATGCAAGTCAACGTGTCGCGAGGCTGGACCCAAACCCATGACGCCGGCATGTCATGGCGACAGGTATCCCTCCTCAGAGATCTGCATCGACAAAATAAAATGCTCCATCGGATATATATCGCGGTACCCGTTGAGGAGGCCCCGCTGCTTTTCGAGCACGGGCCGGAAAAATCCGAAGATGGTTTCTTTGACTTGGCAGCGATCAAGGTCTTTATCGATGGCACGCTGGGCTCTCGCGGCGCTGCCCTTATCGAACCCTATGCGGATGCCGACACCCGGGGCTTTATGGACCGAACGACCCGGGAAGAGTTGATGCCCGTGTTAGCGCACAGGCACTAGAACGATCGCGTTCAGATCATGACCCACGTCATTGGAGACCGCGCCGTTCACAAGCGTTCTCGACTGGTATGCCGCGGCCATCGCTGCCAGCTCCTCCAGAGCCGTTGGGCGAAGGACCGACTTGCGATGGCGCTTGGAACACGCCCAGATCATTCAGCCCGAGGATCAAGTGCGCATGGCTGAAATGGGCGTTATTCCCTCTATGCAGCCCAGCCACGCCATTGGAGATCTTAATTTCGCACCCGATCGACTCGGACTCGAGCGGCTGCAGTACGCCTATCCATGGAGATCTCTGGTGGATCTAGGATTACCCATTCTCGCGGGATCCGACGCTCCCGTCGAAATTGGGGATCCGAGGATCGAATTTTACGCCGCCATTACCCGATCACGCCTCGATGGCAGCCAGGACGAGGGCTGGCATCCGGAGTTTGCCGTGTCTCGGGCGGAGGCGCTGAAGATGTTTACCCTCTGGCCTGCCTATGGCGCTTTTCAGGAATCGGAGCGCGGATCGATCACCGTGGGTAAGCGTGCCGACCTTAGTATCTTTGATACGGATTTTATGACTGCAAACCCTCAGGCGATCCTGAAGGCCGAAACACGCCTGACCATCGTGAGCGGCAACATCGCCTATGACGGACGCAAACAGAACTGAACACCCTCCGGCAGTGGCTGTGCTTCTCGTCCCTAGACACTGTTCCGAGGCCCTGCCCCCAGAATCCTATTGCTGCTGATCAACCCACGCGGTGACTTGATCTTTCAGCAACGCCAAGGGCATAGCACCGTTCATAAGCAACAACTCGTGGAACTGCCGGATATCAAAGCTCTCCCCAAGGGCCTCCTCAGCAGTCTCACGCAGCTCAAGGATCGCGAGCTGGCCGGTCTTATAACTCGTCGCCTGTCCGGGCCAGACCGAATAACGCTCGATCTCTCGGGTGACCTCATCTTCCGTCATGCCCGTCTTAGCGAGCATGTACTCGATTGCCTCTTCCCGACTCCAGCGCTTGGCATGAATACCGGTATCTACCACAAGGCGAACCGCACGGAACATCTCCGCCTGTAATCTGCCAAGATCACCAAGAGGATCGTCGTCGTAGAGACCCATATCAGTTTTCGCGATGCGCTCGGAGTAGAGTGCCCAACCTTCGGTAAAGGCATTAAACGGGGAAAGCTTGCGCAGCAACGGCACGTCTTCGATCAGCTGCGACGCTGACAATTGAAAGTGGTGGCCGGGCGAACCCTCATGAATCATCAGCGTGGGCAGTGTCCAGCGCGGATTATCGGCGGTACTTTTCTGATTAATGTAGAAACGGCCCGGACGAGAACCATCAAGAGCAGGTGAGCTGTAGTAGCCCCCTGCGGATGAATCCTGGGCGTGCACTGGCACCCGTACGATCTCGAGTGGCTGCGGCGGTATGGTAATGAAGAATTCTGCGACCCGCGCCATAACTTTCTCGTCGAAGGATTCGAGATAGGCAATCATCTCTTCACGCCCTTCATCGGTATTCGAAAACTGTTGAGTGGGATCTTCCATCACCACGCGGACGCGAGTGGCGATATCTCCATCGGGTATTTGTTGCGCATCCAGAATGGCATGCATCTCTCCTTCGATTCGCACTACCTCGGAAAGACCGATCTCATGCACCTGCTCAGGTGTGTAATCAGTCGTCGTGCTGGATCGAAGACGGTGTCGGTAGATCGCGTCCCCATTGGGAATGCGCCAAATTCCGGCGTCGTGGTTGGTTTGGGTGGCGAGCTCCTCAAAGAGCGCAATCATGCCCGCATAGCCGGGGATCACCTGACCTTCCACGCGCGCCCGAGCATCAGCGACCAACAGGGCTTGCTCCTCGACATCTATCTCACCCACTGCTGACAACCGACTGGCGAAATCTGTCACCAGTACGTTGTCTGCGGCCCCCTCGGCAATAAATTGGTGCATTCCAGCCAGGGATTTCTCGATTACAAAATCAGGGGGGATCGCGCCATGCTCCCGATCGTCGACAACCCGGTCTTTAACCTCCCGAAGTACCCGACCGAATTCGCTCAAGCGCGACAAATAGCGATCCGCACTGCGCCGATCAACAATGGCATGGGCATCGGTCAAAAATTCGGGGAGGCTTACGGTGATGCCGGAAATTTGATTGACCCGGTAACCGCTGTATTCCATTTCGGCGTCCATTAGCCAATCGTCAAATAGCCAAGCCGCAATTTTCCAACTCAAGAGGTCTTGCCCATCGAGGCCCTCGGGGCCGTAACGATCGAGTCCGGCGCGTGCCCTTCTGAGTTTTTCCAGCGACCGCTCATCGCCCTCTTTGGTGTAGTCCGCTAACCTGCCACTGTGAAAATCGAGCAGAGTGTTGTCAATCAGCCCCAACCGGGTCAGCAATTCGGGTGAGTCGGTGGCGATCTGAATCGACACCTTATTGATATAGTTGTTCACCCCTACCGGGGTGATCCAGAACCAAAAAGAGGCCGCAATCACAGCCGCTGTGGCTACAGCTACAACACCGAGTAATCCTTTTTTTATGCCACTCACCGTCTTTACGATCTCCATCTATTAGGTGTTCACACACCGATAAACCACAGGCGGCGCCATAGGGCTTAGCGCGTTTCTAGCGGCGTCACTATCACCGCAACGCCACCAGCACCTCGCCAGAAGCCGCCTCACCAAAGCCGCCTCACCAAAGCCGCCTGCAAACGAGGTAACTAGGGCATTGAAAGGGCCGGCAGGGTAGCAACTTCCCGCAAGCGAAGACAATCCTCCCCAAGCCGGTTAGGTCACTGCAGTAACAGATGATTTACAGCGGACGATCTGCCGTTCTCAAGTGGTTCAGTAAACCTCTGGATGCCTCAGTAATTAAGTCGAGCACCTGCTCAAAACCCTCATCTCCCCCGTAATAGGGATCCGGCACATCCCGCGGTGCATCCGAACCTGCGAATGCCAAAAAGCGGTGCAGCTCGGCCGATGCATCCACTGGCCTGAGTATCTCGAGGTCCTCAACGTTGCTGTCATCCATGGCTATGACAAAATCAAAATCGTAAAAATCTGCCGCGGTGGCCTGACGTGCCCGCAAGCCCGAAATGTCAACGCCGCGACCTTTTGCCGTCATTACTGCACGGGCATCAGGCGGCTTTCCGGCATGCCAATTAGCGGTGCCAGCCGAGTCGATGCGGATTTGATCAGCAACACCTTGCTCCTGACAAACCCTTCGAAAAACGCCCTCCGCCGTGGGTGAGCGACAAATATTCCCGAGGCAAACAAACAGTACAGAAACCATAGCAATTCATCGTTTATCGACAACAGAAGAGGTGGTGACATTCTTCGCGAGGGCGGAATAATCTCACGTCGGGAGCTCGCGACCTACTGACAGTTTTTGGTTAAGCTGGGCAACCCCACCGTCAGGATACACGTCATGCGCCGAGTGATCGCCCCCATTGTGCTTGTTTTTCTAGCTGGAATCGCCACAGCAAGCCTCGCCAAAGCCAGCACGCCAAGTGATGATGCTCTTGAAGCAGACAGCGCTATTAGCGCAGATAGGCTGGAGCACATTGTTCGAACTCTCGCTTCTGATGCCTTTGAAGGCAGGGCACCGGGCACCGCTGGCGAAGACAAAACCGTGGCTTTTCTCATTGAGCAGATGAAAGCCATTGGCTTGGAACCCGGTGGGGGGGCTGGTCTCTGGACACAAGCGGTCCCAATGATGCGAACTGTTGTGCAATCGCCGATGACCATGTCCTTTTCAGGACCCGAGGGCTCCTTGTCCCTCGAGCAGGGAGTCACGGCATCGATCGATACCGCGACAGGTTTAGATCAGGTGCTCGTGAAAAAGGCTCCCGTCGTGTTTGTGGGCTTCGGTGCGCATGCGCCAGAGCAGGACTGGGACGACTACGGTGATATCGATCTTACTGGGAAAGTCGCGCTGTTCTTGGTGAATGATCCGGATTTTGCGGCAGCTCCTGACGAACCCGTGGCAGGAAGATTCGGCAATCGGCGCATGACCTATTACGGTCGCTGGGCCTACAAATACGAAGAGGCCGCCCGACGCGGCGCCGTTGGCGCACTAGTGATTCACGAAACCCAAGCGGCGGGCTATGGCTGGAGCGTCGCAGCTGCCGGCGCCGGCGAGAATGTGTCCCTCGCCAACAAAAATCCTGCACTTCCCCCCGTCTCCTTTCAAGGCTGGCTCCATAACGATGCGGCAACGACCTTGCTCGCCCAGGCAGGCCGCAACCTTGATGACCTGCGAATTGCCGCAAGAAGCGACAACTTTTCAGCCTTCGAGCTTGAGGGAATCACGCTGTCCACCGACCTTTCTGTCGACGTTTCCCGTTTTAACAGCCGCAACGTGCTCGGGCGGCTCCCCGGGAAGGTCAGACCCGACGAAACCATCATGGTGTCGGCGCACTGGGATGCCTATGGTGTTGGCGCTCCCGACCAAGACGGACGAACGGTGCGCGCTGGGGCCAATGACGATGCCCTGGGTAGCGCCGGCGTACTTGAAATCGCTCGAGTGCTGAAAGCCGCCGGAGGCCTTGAGCGAACCGTTGTCTTTGCTTTTTGGACGGCTGAAGAAGCCGGTCTGGTGGGCTCAATGGCCTACGCAGCCGATCCGGTATTTCCGCTGGAAACGACCGTCGCTAATTTTACCCTGGACATTTTACAGACTGCGGGGGCCGCCAACGATGTCATCCTAGTAGGCAAAGGCCAAAGCGAACTAGAGGACGACCTCGCTCGACTTGCCAACACCCAAGGGCGATATGTGACTGAAGAAAATCTTCCGGAGAATGGCTTGTTCTATCGGGCTGATCATTTTTCGATGGCGCGGGCCGGTGTGCCCGTGCTCCTGATCATGGGAATTGCCGGTGGCGCCGACCTTGTTGAAGGCGGTCGCGAAGCAGGCGATCAGTGGATCGCTGATTATGTCGGCAACTGTTACCACAAACCTTGTGATTCCTGGTCGCCCGATTGGGATCTAACTGGCGCGATACAAGATATCGAATTGTTTCGAACCATGATTACCGAGCTTGGAAATTCACCTCGCTGGCCCCAATGGAAACCGGGCTCAGAGTTCAAAGCAATCAGGGATAGCTCAACAACCCTGCGCCAATAATCCCATGCTAAGGACGCGCGCCCTCGAACAACGTACCCTCCAGAAGCCGGTGGAAATATTCCGGATTCTCCATGTGAGGCAGGTGACCTGACTCAGGCACCGTATACTCGCTACGCCTCGGGAGAAGCCGATCCAGCTTTTCAGCAAAATCTTGGTAGACCACCACCGTGTCACTGTCACCCCAGATCGTTGTCACTGGAATGGTCGATTCCTGCAGGTCCGCGTGAATGCGATCAAGCTCGGTGGAATCATGATTTTTACGGGTCGATATAAGCGCTCTCGCAAACCCTTTGTGAATCAGAAGGTCTGCGTATTTATTGGCCCAGTCGGGAAACCGGTCTGGATATTTAAAATCCGCCAGCTGTCCCTCCGGTAACTGTGGGTATGTTGCAATCAGTGCATCAATCTCCGCCTGGGTGACCCTCGTATCGGGTGAGCGCACGACATCCCGAAAACCGGACGATGCGACGTAGATCAGACCCTCAACCCTATCGGGTTCGAGGCCCGCAAGCTGACTGATGACCCGGCCACCATTGGACAGCCCGATGAACGTCCCTCGTTCTAGAGCAAAATAATCCATGAGTTCGAGCACCTGAGTAGCAAACAGCGTGTCGGTATAGTCGACATCAGGATTGTCTGAGAATCCACGTCCATAGAGATCCAGCGTCAAAACACAGCGCTGCTTCCGTGTCAGAAAGTCAAAGGTGGGATCCCAGATATAAGAGGGCACAGAGAATCCATGGACCAAGACGATAGGGTTTTTACAGTCCGACATATTGGATGTTCTGTAGTAGGTATGCCCTGCGGAGAGTTCGACAAAGCCGACCCCTTCTGCCAACCTTAGGCTGTTTCTAAAGTCGGCGTCTTTAGCGATGGATTCGTAGTCGTGCGCGCTGAGAGGAAATGCCAAAAGTGCGGTGAACAATATTGACAATATACGCGAAGCAAAAAGAAACGGCTGCGTTTTCATTAAAGACTCTCTGTCACAAACGGCTCACACCGTGATAATAAGAAGGCTCCTTATCTCGGTGCAAATAAAATCAACAACATCACAGAAAATGTAACCATGGCAGAAGTAACACCACGAATCATCATTATCGGCGCCGGCATGGCGGGTATTCTCGCCGGCATAAAGCTGAAATCAGCGGGTATTAAAGATTTTACACTCTACGAAAAAGCGAGTCAGATCGGCGGCACTTGGCGTGAAAACACCTACCCAGGTCTCACCTGCGATGTACCCTCTCACCACTACACCTATACTTTCGAACGAAACCCTACCTGGACCCGTCACCTACCACCGGGCCGTGAAGTACAAGCCTACTTTGTCAGAGTTTTCGAAAAATATGGGCTTGCTGCTTACACTCAATTTGAGGAAGAGCTAATAGCAGCATCTTATGAGGGCGGCCAATGGAATCTACAGTTTGCCTCTGGCCACACCGACACTGCGTCAATCGTCATCATGGCAACCGGGGTATTTGCACCACCCTAAGATGCCAGAGATCGCCGGCATCGACCGGTTTGATGGCGATATTTTTCATACGGCTCGATGGGATCATTCGGTGCAACTCGAGGGGCGTCGCGTTGGTGTCGTTGGCAACGGATCTACCGGCGTGCAGATTGTTTCGGCCCTGGCCGGGATCGCGAGCAACGCTGTGCCACTTTCAGCGGACGGCGCAATGGATAATGCCGGTGGAGAACGGCTATTTTTCCGAAGAGCAGCAAGGCGCATTTGAAGACCCTGAAGTACTTCGGGAAGCCATGAATATGCCCGAGTATCTTGCCTCCGTAGAAGCCTACACCCAGGCACTCACTGATGAGAACTCCGAGGGCGCCAAGGCGCTGGGGGACGCCTGTCGGCTCAACTTAGAGCAAAGCATTGTGAACCCTGCGCTCAGGGAGCAATTAACGCCCGATCATCAGCCCCTGTGCAAGCGACTTATCTTTTCGCCAGACTACTATCGCGCAATTCAAGACCCCGACGCTTCACTGGTCACTGCGCCCATCGAGGCGATAGAACCGGAAGGCATCCGCACGGCAGATGGCCACCTTCATGAGCTGGACGTCATTGCGCTCGCGACAGGGTTTGATGCCAGGGCCTTCATGCGTCCCATGCGAATCTGTGGGCGCAACGGCGTTAGCCTTGAGGATCTTTGGAGCGACTACCCCAAGGCCTACCTGGCCATTTCAATGCCCGACATGCCCAACCTGTTTATGCTGAACGGCCCCAACGGCCCGGTCGGAAATTTTTCCTTGATCGATATCGCCGAGCACCAATGGGACTACATTTGGCAGCTAGTGGAACCGGTATTAACGGGTCAGGCAAAAGAAGTGAGCTGCTCCTATGACGCCCTGGCGGCCTACGAGGAAACCCGAAGCGATGCCGCAAAACGGACCGTGTGGTTCAGAGGCGGATGCCAAAGTTGGTATTTGGATAGCCGAGGCGTGCCCGCAAGCTGGCCCTGGACCTACGGCGATTTTGTGACCGCGATGGAATCGCCCGACTTATCTGACTTCGACCTCGTCAGTTAACCAGCGTCTGAACGCTAACAAACTCTTCCTACTGATGATGAATTGGAGTAAACGACTCCTAGCGAGCAAGGAAAACAAGATCCTGTTAGGGATTTAACTCCTTCACCATCTCGTCGCGCATCACAAATTTCTGAATTTTACCCGTAACGGTCATGGGGTACTCAGTCACAAAGCGCACGTATCGAGGAATCTTGAAGTGCGTGATCTGATCTTTACAAAAGGCTTTTAGATCCTCCTCCGTCATCGTTTGTCCGTCGTTAAGCTGAACCCAGGCACAAACCTCCTCGCCCATCTTTTCATCGGGGATGCCGAAGACTTGCACCTCTGAGATAGCGGGATGCTGATACAGAAATTCTTCAATCTCGCGCGGATAAATATTCTCGCCGCCGCGGATAATCATGTCTTTGATGCGACCAACAATGCGAACGTAGCCCTCGCCATCCATGGTGGCGAGATCCCCCGAATGCAGCCAGCCCGCTTCATCGATGGTTTCGGCGGTGCGCTCAGGGTCGTTCCAATATTCACGCATCACTGAATACCCGCGCGTGCAAATCTCTCCTTTTTCACCAATCGCGACTACTCGATTCGATTCATCAACGATCTTGATTTCCACCCAGGGCATGGCTCGCCCAACGGTCTCGGTCCTGCGTTCAAGCGAATCATCAGGAAGCGTCATGTTGTTAATGGGACTGAGTTCCGTCTGGCCATAACCAATCAAGATGTCTTCCATATGCATCTGAGAGATTACGCGCTTCATGATCTCGACCGGGCACGGCGCGCCCGCCATGATGCCAGTGCGAAGAGACGATAGATCAAACTCAGCAAACTGCGGGTGATCGAGCTCGGTAATAAACATGGTAGGCACACCGTGCAACGCCGTGCATTTTTCAGCCTCAACGGCCCGCAGTGTTTCAAGGGGGTCAAAGGCCTCCCCGGGAAAGACCATCGCGGAGCCATGGGATACGCACGCCAACACCGAGAGCACCATGCCGAAACAATGATAAAGCGGCACCGGGATGCACAGCCTATCGGTTTCGGTGAGCTTCATGGCCTCGCCCGTTAAGTATCCATTATTCAAGATGTTGCAGTGAGTGAGGGTGGCGCCCTTCGGATTGCCCGTGGTACCACTCGTAAACTGGATGTTGATCGCGTCATCCGGCTTTAAAAGTTCCTGTAGCTCTTCAAGTCGGTCGGCTTCAACCCCGCCACCAAGCAGGCACACATCTTCGAAATTGAGCATGCCTTCGGTCTTCACGGGGCCCATACGAATGACCGTTCTGAGGTGCGGCAGCTTCTCGGCCTGCAGCTTACCCGGCTCTGAGGCCGCAAGCTCGGGCGCCAAGGTATTCAACATGCCTAGGTAGTCACTGGTCTTGAACGACTCCGCGGCGATCACCACCTTGCACTCCACTTTGTTGAGGGCAAATTCAAGCTCGTAGAGCCGATACGCCGGATTTATGCAGACCATGATCGCGCCGATCTTCGCTGTCGCCAGCTGCACCATGACCCACTCGTGACTGTTAGGCCCCCAGATGCCGACGCGATCACCTGGGGCTATCCCAAGTGCGAGTAACCCTGTTGCAAGTTCGTTGACCTTTTTCTGAAGTTCGCGGTATGTCCAGCGCACGTCCTGATGACGAACGATCAATGCATCCTGATCGGGGTGCTGCTCGCAAATACGATCAAAATAAACCCCGATCGTCTCGTAAATTATTTGTGTAGTAGACGCACCGCAGTAGTAGCTGTGGGTAAGGTTTTGCATAGTCCAATTCTCGTCGTCACTTTTTACATCGTAATGGGTATAGTTCGCCGTCCTTGTTAAATCAAATGGTAGGTATTTTTTATAACACGAGAATCAACAGGAGCTAACACACCGCCACGCCGATCATAAGCATTTTCGATTCGCGGCGCTACAGCAGGGGCTGGATGTGCTCGGCAAATCGATGAAGGTCCTTAAGATAGTGCGGGAAGGTCAACATAACCAGATCGACACCAAGTTGGTGAGCCTCGCGTAGCTGTTCGGCAACGTCCTCGGCGGTTCCATGCACATGGACGCCGCCACCGGAGGCAGCGAGCATATCGGAGGTAAAGGAATCAAACGAACCACTACCTGCAGTCAAGTCATGCAGCCAGTTTTCCGTGGCAACCGGGTCTTTTGCTTCGATGATGGCCTGCAACTGATCCTCTGCCTGATCTCGGGACTCGCCCCAAATCACAAACGGAAATATCGCGGTTCTGACGGTACGGCCGTGACTGGTTGCCCGGGTGTTTATATCCGACACTATCGCACCCACTTCAGGAATTGAGGGAGTAGAAATAAAGGCCCAATCGCAAAGCCTTGCTGTCATTTCCTTAGCGTCGTGGGAAGCCCCCGCGTTTGCAATCTTCGGAGGTACTCGCGGCACCGGAGAAGCCTCGCCTGCTGTTATCTGATACCAATCACTACTGAAGTCAAACGGTTGGGCTTCTTGAGACCAGAGATTGCGCAAAATTTCCACGAACGCGGCTGTCCGCTCGTAGCGACGCGCATGATCTTCCAGTGTGATACCCATCATACCGAATTCTCGTTCACTCCAACCGCTGACGACGTTTAGGCCCCAGCGGTCGTTACTGATATGGGCGAGCGTTGCACCCATCTTTGCAATCACAAAAGGGTGAAACAAGGGGACGTGCACCGTTGAAAAAATATTAATGCGGCTCGTTGCACGAAGTAAAGCTGACGCCCATGTCGTCGTCTCCAGCGATGTGCCCAAAAAATTGGTGTCGCCACCGAATCCCCGCCAACGGGATACGGGGAACAAATACTCAAACCCATAGCTCTCTGCTGCAAGAGCAATGGCTTCGTTGGAGGCGTAGGTCCATTGATTCTCATCCACTTCATGGGTGGAGATTGAGGGCATGTTTGAGCAATTGGGCATAAACAAGCCGAGGGACAGCCGCCTCTGAGCCATTTAAAAGTACCCCTAACTAACCAGAATGTAATGACACTGGGAGTGAGGAAAATCCCCGAAATAAAAAGGCTTGTCGCTGCTCCGCACCGTCGATATCCACTATGAAGTCGGGAAAGTGCGTAAAAAGCTCCTCCAAAAAAACTTTACCTTCAAGGCGGGCAAGCGCAGCACCAACGCAGTAATGAATGCCACCCCCAAAAGTGAGTGGCTTTTGCTCTCGCGGTGAAATATCGAACACCTCGGGCTGGTCAAAAACCAACGCATCCCGATTCGCAGCCGCAACAATAGTCAGCACCCGATCCCCTTCAGGGATCTCAACACCGGCAATAGCCTGTGGGCTCAACGCGGTACGGTAAGTCGCCTGAAGCGATGACTCGTATCGAAGAATTTCCTCGGTCGCAGCTTCTGCAAGCGAGTGGTCTGCCACCAGCTTTTTCCTCTGGTCTCCATGACTCCCAAACAAATACATGCCATTACCAATCATGTGTGCGGTGGTCTCGAAGCCGGCACCGAATAGCCCTATCACCGAAGTAGTCAATTCTTCCTGCGTTAGGGCGTCTGCGCCCTCACCTGCCTGCACCATGGCTGTCGTGAGATCGTCTTTCGGCGATTTTCGACGACGCTCAAAGAGTTCATCAAAAAAATCAGTGAGAAAATCCATCTGGCGGTTTGCCAGGGCGAGCTCTTCTTGCGCAAGCGCGCGAGTCTCAAAAACAGGGAAGGTATCGGCGACCGCCTGATTAAGCTGCAGCAGAAGCTCTTCAGAAAACTCATCTTCTTCCAAGCCCAGCATGTCGCACATCACAAGGGTGGGAAACAAATAAGCAAAGCGGGTAATAAAGTTGCTGTCTGAGTCCTCTGAAAACCTCATCAGCTGAGCCTTCGCCAGCTCACGGATGCGGGGCTCCATTTCCCGTATTCGCTTGAGCGACAGCGCACTGGCCACCAGGTTTCTGACGCGGGTATGTTGCGGCGGATCTTGCATCACGAAAACCCGAGAGAGCCAGGCATAAGAGGACTGCGCCAGCACATCAAAATCATCGTCGTAGAACAAACGAATATTGCGAACGAAGTCGCCCTGCCCAAAGTTTTTATCTGTCAAAACGGTGCGGTTATCGGCGTACCGAGTCACCACCCAAAAACCAAGGTCCGACCGGTGAATCGGATCATGCTCTCTCAGGTAAGAGAAATAAGGATAAGGATCCCGGAGTAACCCGGGATCCATGGGGTTAAAGCTATAGCCGGGGCCCAACAAACGTAACGCTCAGTCCCGATTTTTCTGCAGCCGCGGCGCCTAAAACTGAACGCCCAGCGTGGCGCCATAGGTTCTTGGCGGCAACACGGATCCCACTCGCAGCGAATCATAGAGCGGCGCTGTGATGATGTTATTTGATATCACCTCTTCATCACTCAGGTTTCTACCCCACACACTAAAGAACCACCGATCGTTGAAGGTATAATCAATGCTCGCATTAAATTGCTCATAGGCATCCTGATAGGCATCGGTACGATTCCATTCAGTAAAGTAGACATCGTCTTGATAATAGGCCTCGCCACGAAGTCGCAATACGCCGTTACCCATTTCTGTCTCCCAGTTAACGCCGATTTTAGCGGTGCTCTCGGGGGCATTCGGTAAGGTGTTTCCACTGAGGTCAGCTATGGCAAAGCCATTGGCGTAATCACCGTTGAAGAATTCCTGGTACTCCGCACTCAGGTAAGTCAGATAAAAGTCGATGGAAAACCCGTTGCCCAGATTTCCATCTATTTCCAGCTCTACGCCGTAGTTTTCTGCTTCAGCCGCATTAATGGTGGACACCGTACTGGTCTCATCAACAAAGGAAATCTGCAGATCGGCGTAGTCGTAGAAAAAGGCCGCCACTGAATAGTTCAAGGTACCAGCGGCATTGCTGCCCTTGATGCCAAACTCAAACGCATCAACGGTTTCCGGATCGAGCGCCGGGCTCAAGCTCCCCGTGTTGATTACCCCGGACTTGAATGCTTCGGTGTAAGTACCATAGAGCATCAAAGTGTCACTTGGAGTCCATTGGACCGTGACCCGCGGCGTAACATCATTCCAGCTCGCACGCTGGTCGGTCGGCACATTCAGCTGGATCGCATCAAAGATAAAGGATCCTGTACCAGCTCGCTCCTCATAGTTGTAACGTAATCCACCGATGATCGCGAGCTGATCGCTCAACCGGAAAGTGGCCTCTGCATAGGCTCCCCATGCCTCGATATCAACATCCCCGTCCTGCAGGTAGTTACCACCATTAATGGCATCGCCAATCGGCGTGCCGCAAAGCTCGGGCGCTAGAAGTGAGCAAATGTTCGTGAGCGGTACCTTAACCTCGCCGTATAACTCCTCGTCGAAATACATCACCCCGGCAATAATATCGAGCCGATCGGCGCTGTAATTAAGAATGAATTCCTGACCGAAGGAATCACTCTCTTCGGTATAGTTATTTTGCCCAAACAGATTAGCGTCAGTTGAGTCAAGGTCGTCGCGCAAAAATCGATCCATGCTCTGAACCGACGTGATCGAACGCAGGCTCAGGTTGTCGGATAGCTCCCAGTTCAACGTCAGGTTGGCCAGCTGGCCGTCTCGATCGTTCAATGCTTCTTGATCAGAGTTGATGTCGTGGAAGCCACCGCCCACCATATCGACAGTTTGGCCGCCCATAAAAATAACGGCCAAAGGAACGGGAGCGGCTGAGCCGGCAGATTGACCGAAATAGTTGAAGGCGTAGTTGTTATCGTCTTCCTCGTAATACTGGAGTGAGAGCATGCCGGTGAATGGACCACCGTTGTCATACGCAAACGTCGCTCGAACTGCCTGTGCATCGCGGTTATTCACATCGTCGCCGCTGTAGATATTGGTACCGTACCCATCCCTTTTCTCTAAGCTTGTCGCCACGCGCATGGAGAATGCGTCGCCCATGGGTACATCAACGGCACCCTGGAATTTGGCCAAGCCATAGTTGCCTACGGAAAAATTGAGATAACCACCAAACTCGTCACCGGGCTTACTGGTGACCATATTAATGGCACCCGCCGTTGCGCCGCGCCCGTAGAGGGTGCCCTGGGGTCCTCGCAGAACTTCAACCTGATCAAGATCGAACATGCCCATCAACTGCGCCGCCGGCCGCGGCACGATGGCACCGTCTTGCAAGAAGGCAACGGCACCCTCACCCCCGATATCAATACTGGTCATACCGATGCCACGCATGAACACGCGCGCAAAACCAAACTGATCACCGAGAGAAAGATTGGGAATCGCTACCTGCATATCGCGGATTTCCTGAATACCTCCCGGCTGAATAGCATCAGAACCTAAGACGTTTGCGGCTCCCGCTAAATCTTGAAGCGCCACTGATCTTTTGGTTGCCGTAACGACGACCTCTTCCAGCGCATTCTCCTGTGCAATAGCGCTTACGCTGGAAGCCAGCACACAGAGACCAAAACCCATTGCTTTTTTTGTGTTGAATGTACTCATGATCAATCCCTCAGAGGTTTTGCTTAGTTATTGTAAATTAAGGTGGTTATCGTTTTTTTTCCCGCTTGAATTTTATGTCATACATTTCCCGATCCCAGCTATCAGACGTTACCCCTTCGCTTCTGAGCACATGCTTCATAACTTTGGATGAGGGCGTCTTGGGCAGCTCGTCTAATACTCTTATATAGCGAGGCACCATAAAATAAGGCATCCGTTCGCCGAGAAATTCAACAAGATCTTTTGGATCAATATCTTTGCCGGCAACGGGCGCCACAGAAATCATGACGTCATCCTCGCCGAGGTCACTGGGAACGGCATACGCTGCGGCCTCGCGAACGGAAGGATAGGCAACAACCTCGGCCTCCACCTCAAAGGATGAAATATTCTCACCCCGTCGTCGCATTGCATCCTTCATGCGGTCCACAAAATAGAAGTACCCCTCGTCATCCTGACGGAAGCAGTCGCCCGTATGGAACCAGCCATTTCGCCACGCCTCTGCAGTGGCCTCAGGATTTTTGTAATAGCCGCTGTTCATTCCCCATGGTCGGTCGGTTCGCACGATCATCTCGCCGATTTCCCCCGGCGCGACCTCGCAATCATTTTCATCCACGAGCCGAACGTCAACGCCCTCCCGCTTTTTGCCGCAGGTGCCGCGCTTAGTGGGGTTTGGCTCTGAGACAATCGGAGAAGAAATTTCCGTCATATTGAAAATGGTGTAGACGTCAATTCCAAACCGCTCATAGAACTCGGTACAGGTCTCGGTTAGTGGCACCATGAATGCCAGCCGCACATCGTGGTTTTTATCGTCGTCACTCGGCTCCTGCTTAAGCAAGAAAGTGGTCATCACGCCCAACAGAAAAAATGCCGTGGTTTTACTTTCCCTGACAAAAGGCCAGAATTTCTCGGTGTCAAAGCCATCCATCACCGCGATCGATCCACCTCGGCAAAGCATGACAAAGATAACGCCCATACCGCCGATGTGGAAAATGGGCATGTTGATCAGGAAGCGATCTTCACCCGTTACGAAGTGCCAGGTCTCGGGACCTGCGTTCGTGAAAATGTGCAGATAGGAAGAAAGAACCCCTTTTGAAGGCCCGGTAGTGCCAGACGTAAAAATAATTGACTGCACATCCCAAGGCTCAATAGGCCGATCTAATTCAGGCGGCTCACTCGCGGTTGATTCTACGCCGTAGAAATCCACTCCATTAATGGCTTCAGGTAAAACGTACTCGCCAACAGCGATGGCTTTTTCGATCTGAGCAACGTCTACCTCTCCAAGCCGCTCGAGGAGCTGGCCATGAGCAACGATCACCTTGGCATCGGAAACATTGAGGACATGGCTGAGCACCTGCCCCTTATAGGCAGTGTTCAGCGGCACAAATACCGCACCGAGATAGTTAATAGCAAAAAAGGTCAGGATGGCTTCTTTACTGTCAAACATCCATACCGCGACGTGATCGCCGCGGCCGACGCCCTGATCATGAAAACCCCCGGCGAGTTTTCGCACCTTTTGACGCAGCTGCGCGTAAGACCAGGTCTCGCCGTCCTGAAAAACGGCGAAATCCTCAGATCCTTTCTCGTCAGCCAAGTTGTCGATTAAGTAGCGGGTTACACAACGCTCTCTTGGCGGTATTCGGGGATCGAATAACACTGATGGATCAGTCATGGCTCTCACTTTCAAGGGCTTGTTCATTCAAAGGCACAATCGGTTGTACCCGGGAGACAGTAGGCTCAGGCAACTCCACCGAAACCTGCACCAATCGCATAATCATTTCTTTAACGTGGGCAGTAATCTCTATCCGTGTACGCTTTCCAGAGGGCGAATACCAGAGGGATACCCAGGTCATGATGCCGCCAATGGTCGTGGCAGTCAGGACCGGGTCTTCTACAGACAAATCGCTTTCAGCGCTTCCTTGGGCTAATAAGGTGCCAAGCTTGTGGTCAAAGGCGCTGCGCAGTTCTCTGATAGTTCTCGCCTGGATTCGATCAAGGTGCTTTTCTTCGCGGGTATAGACCACAATGAAGTCTTGGTAATCGAAGATAATGTCCAGCACCGACTCAATTAAAATCGACAGCCGCTGCCGGGGCGCTGTTCGTAATGCCACCGCCCGCTCTACCGCATCCAGCGACAGTGAAATTCCGGTCTTACAGATATCGAAGAGGAGTTCGCCTTTGTTGGCATAGTGTAGATAAATTGATGGTTTGGTGATGTGAAGCGTCTTGGCGACCGCCTCTAGCGTCGTGTTCTCATAACCCTCTTGATAAAACAGGCGGCACGCTTCCTCCCGAATCCGCCGGCGCTTAAAGTCCGCCACTTCATCCTTAAGCGTCAGTGATTTAGCCAAGCCGCCAGCAGCCATATCAACGAGCCATTTCTAGTATCGTTTTTACATCGTGGGGGCCATCTATCGGCCGAGGATTTGTGCGCGACCAAAAATCAAGCATGGTGTATTCAGCAATGATATCGAGTTTATCCTCACCAACCCCCACTGCCTCGAGAGAACGAGGCATCCCCAGACCCGAAATAAATTCATCCAGTATGTCGCTGGCATCGCGCTCCGGCTGATTAAAGCAGGCGCTTATCTGCTGTTGTTTATCACCGTTTACGGGCTTGTTGTAAGCAAGCACTGCCGGTGCCATAACACAGGAGCAGTAGCCGTGGGGTACGTCAGCTGTTCCCCCAAGGACATGACCAATGGCATGGCTGGCTCCCATGGGTACGCCACCAATGATGGGAATCATCGACTGCCAGGCGCCAACCTGACAGCGCAGGCGCGCGTCGAGGTTAGAAGGATCGGCTTTCACCGCGGGTAAGGCCTCCGCCAGAATCCGCAAAGCGCTACCGGCGACACCATCACAAAAATAATTAGAATGTTTCGAGCCAAAGGCCTCCAACGCATGATCGACCGCTCGCACCCCGGTAGAAAACCAGAGCCATTCAGGGGTATGCACAGTGAGAGCGGGATCAAGAACAATCGCAATGGGTGCCATCATCCGATGGGTGTAGCCCTGCTTTTTATTCTCCCGATCATCTGTCACACCGCCCATGGTGTTGAATTCACCTCCGGAAAGCGTCGTCGGGCAGCAGATGACCCTTATATCGGGGGCTTCGAAGTCGGGCACGACGGTGTCGCCGTTGTCATCTACGTAAACATAGAACCCTTCGAAGTCCTCATGCTTTTTAATTCCGTGTTTCAGCCCAAGCGCAATCACCTTGCCCGCATCTGTCACCGACCCACCACCCACCGTGATGATCAAATCGGCGTTACAAGCTCTTGCTGCCTCCATGGCTTTTAGCACGTCGGTGCGCGGCCCATGAGGTCCGATGCCATCAAACACAGCGGCTACGGAATCACCCAAGGCAGACTCTATGAGTGAAATTTCATCGGTTTGCGCTCGCAGCGTGGAACTGACGAGGAGGAAGACCCGCTTGGCGTTAAGCGTTTTCACTTCTTCCGCGAGCGCGTCCGCGGCGCGTCGCCCTATGTGCACCCGCTCAGTGGCCGTAAGGCCAAGTGTGGCACTGTCTGCAGAGAACATGACGAACCCCCGTTGTTATAGTTTTGACCGGAGGGTATCAATCCTATACTGATAAGTAAATTGCTGTATGCTAGCTCCATAAGCCCCTAAAAAAATAGCGACCACGGTAAGCCATGGCAGAAAAATCCCCCCCAAAAGCGGCTTTTGCCGCATCCGGCATCGAGCTCAAAACTTTTTACACCGAGTCGGATATTCCCAAGGCGCATCGCGCCCGCATGAACCTGGCGCCAGGCGATGCGCCGTATCAGCGTGGATTCCACCCTGCGGGCTACCGCAGCAAGCCCTGGCGAATTTTCCAGCTTAGCGGCTTTGGCAAACCCGAGGATGAAAACGAGCGAATCAAGTTTTTGCTCAAAAATGGCGAAACCGGCTTCATCATGGAGCACGACCGCAACACCGCAGACCACTGCTACAACGTCGATCACCCAGACGTAGTCGCGCGGCGCGAGGACGTCGGCCTGACGGGCGCAGTCATGCAAAGCGTTAGAGACACAGCGATATGCATGGATGGCCTCCCCATCGATACCAGTTTCGGACACGCGGGCGGCGCGGTGGTGCAACACGCGCCATTTGCTCTGGCAGCCTATTGGACGGTCGCAAAACAGCGGGGATTTGATCTGGCCAAGATAGCGGGCACAGGCCAGAGTGATTTTAATCTCACCTACCTCGGCTGTGTGACGAAAGAGCAAATCCCCACCCAGGCCGGGTTACGCTTCAACGCCGATATCATCGAATTCTGTGATCAATACCTGCCGCGGTGGGTACCTGTCTCTATCGCTGGCTACAACGCCGCTGACACTGGTCTTACACCCGACCAAGAGCTAGGCGTTCTGTTTGCCAATGCCGTCGAGTATCTGGATGAAATAAAACGTCGGGGCAATATCGATGTACGAAGCGCAGCCAAGGCCTGTGGAGGCGTCAGTTTCCGCGCGTCAATCCAGATTATTGAAGAGGCTTGTAAAATGCGAGCCGCCCGGCTGATGTGGTCTGACCTACTCCGGCAACGCTACGACATCACTGACCCCAAGATAGCGAATCTGCGAATTCACTGCGTCACCGCTGGCTCGAAGATGACCTATCAGCAGCCGCTGAACAACATTGTCCGGGGCACGCTGATGGCATTGGGCGCCGTATTTGGCGGCGTCCAATCGCTGGGTGTTTCAGGCTACGACGAGGCGCTTTCCATACCCTCTGAACACGCGCACCAGATGTCAGTCAGAATCCAGCAGATTATTCAGGAAGAGACGGGCATCGCCCATGTGACCGACCCACTCGGTGGTTCCTACTACATCGAAACGCTGACCGCCCAACTCGCGGAGAAAGCCTGGCAGTTCTTTGAGGAAATCCAAGGGCAGGGGGGCTATCTGGCAGCACTCGACTCCGGCTGGCTCCACAGTAAGGCCTCGGATAACCAGTACAAAGAGTTCATGGACACCGAATCAGGCGAGCAAAAGATCATTGGCGTTAATTGTTTTCGGGATGATGAGTCCCCGTTTCATGTAGACGGTTTTATGGGAACGGACGATGCGTTTGACGTGGCCACCTCAAGGTTGCAAGACGTCTTGAGAACACGGCATGAAACGGCGGCGGCATCTGCGCTAAAACAGCTGGAGGCAGACTGTAAAGGCGAGGTCAACATCATGCCCGCCATGATGCAAGCCATGGATGCTGAGGTCACGCTTGGTGAGATAGGCAACGTATTCCGGCAGGTGTATGGCAACTGGAATACTCCAATACAGACCTGAGGCAACCCCGATGTCACAAGCACAAAAACGTATTCTTATGGCGAAGACTGGACTGGACGGTCACTGGCGGGGCCCCACAATAGTAGCTCGCGCGCTTCGAGACGCAGGCTTCGAAGTCATCATGATTGGCATGGCCAATACCGACGACATCGTGTCCGCTGCGGTAGATGAGGACGTTGATTTGGTGGGTCTGAATATTGGCGGCCACATTGATGTGGCGAAACGCGCCATTGCCCAAGTTCAGGCTACCCGTCCCGAATTACCGATCTTTGCCGGTGGGACTATTCCACCCCATGCAGCGAAAGACCTTGAAGCCCTTGGGGTTGAGGTATATCCCCCGGGCTCACAGCTGTCAGACATTGTTGATGCCGCAGAGCGATTGACAGGCAGAAAGTGACCGAGGATTTACCCGCTCAAATTTCGGCGCTACTGGCGCGTTGCGGTGAAGGAGACCGACTCGCTCTCGCCCGTCTGTTGTCATTGCTCGAACGTGAGCCTGCCGCCGAGGGCTTTATTCGCACCCAACTCGACAGTACCCCCGCCAAGAGCGCCTTTGTCATTGGATTTACCGGCGCCCCAGGCGCTGGCAAGTCATCGCTGATCAACGCCCTGCTACCCGAGGCCTGCCAATCGGGTGCCAAGGTCGCGGTGCTGGCAGTTGACCCCAGCTCCCCGGTCTCCGGCGGGGCCTTGCTTGGCGATCGCGTCAGGATGCAGGGCCATAGCCAAGGGGCAAATGTCTTCATCCGGTCTATGGCATCGAGGGGTGAAAATGGCGGCCTTACCCGAACAACCGAAACCGCCATTCGGCTCCTGGCGCTCGGTGGTTGGAACCAAATTTTGGTTGAGACACTCGGTATCGGCCAGGTTGAACTTGATATCGTTAATCTTGCGACCACCGTGGTTGTCGTTTTGACCCCGGGCTGGGGAGATTCTTTTCAGGCAAACAAGGCAGGACTCACCGAAGTTGGCGATGTCTTTGTTATCAACAAAGCGGATAAGGAAGGACTGAATCAAACCCGCGTTGATCTTCAGGATTCATTATCGCTTCTCTCCTCCACAATAGCGCCGGTGATCGCTGAAACTGTAGCAACCACTGGACAAGGTATTGCTGAACTTTGGCAGACAATACGCTCACAGACCACGGCCATGACTGATGCCGGCCTCATAGACCAAAGAAGATCTCTGAGGCAAAGCAAGCTGGTGGAGAAGGCACTGCTTCGGCACCTTGAGTCTCAGCTGAAGGAGCTCCTCGCCAGTGAAACCGGAAAGTCTGTTCTGAGTGACATTGCGCGGGGGAAGCTAACCCTTGAGGAAGCCTACAGAAAACTAGTGACCAAGCTGTAGCAACGTAGATACCGGTGAGGTAGCCCATGACGGAACAAAAGGTGCTGTTAAAGGAGCAACAAAACGGGGTGCTCTGGCTGACGCTTAACCGACCAGAAGCCCTCAACACCCTAAATCCAAGCCTCACGGCCGCGTTAAGGACAACCTTCGAGGATCTTCGACATCAGCCAGAAATCAGGATTGTCGTCCTGAAGGCAAATGGGCGAGCATTTTGCGCTGGATTAGACCTGTCGGGTGGGGAATGGTCTACCGAGTCGACGCCCAATTCGCTGCTGGGGTTACAACAAAGTATTTCCGATATTTTCCGCGCGATGCGGCGCTGTCCCCAACCCATCATAAGCTGTGTTCAAGGAGCTGCCTGCGGCGGTGGGTTTAGTTTGGCACTGGCCTCGGACATCCGTATTGCTGCCAACACCGCTAAAATGAATGCTGCCTATATAAAGGCGGGCCTCACCGCCTGTGATATGGCTTGCAGCTATTTGCTACCCCGCCTCATAGGGCTCTCTGTTGCGAGTGAACTCATGATGACTGGCCGCTTTATCGGCGCCGAGAGAGCGCTCGCCGTGAACCTGGTCTCTCAGGTAGTTCCGGAGGAAGAGCTCGATGCAGCAGCCCAAAGCTTTATTGATGACATGCTAGCCACTTCCCCCATGGGGCTTCGACTGACAAAGGACGGTCTCAATATGAGTATCGACGCGGGATCTCTCGACGCAGCGATGGCATTGGAGGATCGGCAGCAATCATTGGTCGCCATGACAGAAGATGCTCATGAGGCCGTTGCAGCATTCATTAATAAGCGCGCACCGAACTGGCAGGATCGCTGAGCAGAGCCACTTTTTTCCGTCTATCTATCGCCGATGTGCAAAAGTCCTCTAGGGCTGGCTGCCTCGCCGCGCTATTCTTGCGCCCCAAAATCTGTCGGCATTTGCCAACAGCATTGTTTATCGAGAGGACACACCCGTGAGTGCCAAAATAGCCGTCAAAAATCCCTTGGTTATTCTCCATGGAGATGAAATGGCGCAAGTGGCTTTTGATGAGATTCTAAAGCGCTTCGTGCACTCGAAACTTGATATTGAGCTAGTGGAAATTGACCTTTCGGCGCAGCAGCGACTCGTGAGTAATGGGCAGGTCGTACGCGAAGCGATTGCGGCGCTCAAGAAGCATGGCGTGGGCATCAAAAATGCCGGGATGACCGTCAATCGCCAGCAGCTTGATGAGTTGCTGGCGCGTCACCCAGAGATCGATGAAAAATCCCTCGACGGTCTGGCGACCAAATCTCCGAACGGTGCAATCCGTAAAGGCATTAGTGGCAATATCACCCGGGAAGACATCGAATTTCGTAATTTAAAGAGTGTGCGACCCGACTGGGTAAACCGCGATATTGAGGTCGACACCATGGAAAGCGGTGGCTTGGATTTCAGCTACAGCGAACTTTCTAATGCGACCGGGGTTGCCAAGGTCATTTTTGTTGGCAGCAGCGGCGACCCCATCGAGCTGCACCGCCGATCGCTAAACAAAGGCGATCCGTGGATGCTCGCGACCAATGAGTTGGAAGCGGTAAAAGCCTGGGCTCACCGATTTTTCCAGCGCGCACTGGATGAAAAGCGGGATATTTACCTCGGGCTCAAAGACACCGTGGTCCCCGGCTATGATGGCGTGATGCGCGAGGCAATCGAAACGATTTATCGCAACGATTATCAGGCGCAGGCAGAAGCCGCAGGCCTGGGTTATCACTATGAATTGATCGACGCACAGGCCGCCCGGATCGTGTCCAATCCACCGGAGCGAGCGCTCTGGGGAGTGCCCGATAACGTCAGTGGCATGAAGCTCTTCAAGCTGGTGCAGCAGCTCAAACGCTACGGTCTCCCTGAGCGCAAGGCGCATGTCTCCATTTCGCGCATGAGTGCCGGCGGTGGTGACCAGTACGGCAGTTACAACACCCCGGCACCCGAGGATGGTGTCATTAAGGTCATTGTCGATGGCGAGGAAAAGCACGCCCGCCATGTCAAAACCAACGACCCCATACTTTTTATGTCCAATGACCGAGAGGCTATTAAAGATTGGGTAAGCCAGGTCTTTCAGGACGCAGCGATCAACAAGAAGGAGGTGTATTTCGGTCTGAAGCGCGAGTTCGTCAATTACGACGAGGTATACAGCTCCATCATTTTAGAGATCCGACAGGAACTCGCGGCGCTCGATACACCACCCCCTTCTTTTATGATCATGCGACCTTCGCGCCAGCTTAGTAAGATGATTTGTGATCCGCCGCGCTGGGGGCTTTATCCCGCCCAGAATCTGGACGGCGATATTTTTTCCGACATTTCCGCCGCTCTTGGTGGGAGTCTCGCAACAGCCAGCTCTGTGATTATCAGCAAAGACGGCACCAAGCTTTTCGAGGCCCCTCACGGTACCGCTCACGATCTCTACATGCGTTACCTGGAAACCGATGGTAAGGAGGCGCACTTCAACTCTTCTGCGCTTATCTTCGCGCTAGCCAATGCGCTGGATGACCTGGCGGGGCGAGAAGACAACGCAGCGCTCGCAACCTACGCAAGCAAGCTTAAAGCGGCATTGATCGATACCGTTGATCAGGGCACGGTCACAGGCGACTTGAAAGGTAAGACACTCAACCCTGAGACTGAAACGATTGTTGATATGGCGGGGTTTTTGTCCGCGGTGGAAGCTAACTTTTTCCCTCAAGTTGCTTAATCGAGGCTGTCGCTTAGCTCGTGACGAAGTATTTTACCTAGCGGATTTCTCGGTAGCGCCGTCACAATGCGGATTCGCTCGGGCAGTTTAAATGTGGCCACGCCACAGCCAATAAGATACTCGCATAGCTCATCCAAAGTCGGCGGGTTCTCTTCCTGCGAGGGAACCACACAAACGCAAACTCGCTCCCCCAAGTCATCATCCGGGTAGGCACAGACAGCCACCTCTGCCAACCCCTGAAAGCCATCGAGGAGCGCATCTAGCTCTGAGGGCGATATCTTCATACCACCGCGATTGATAATGTCTTTGAGACGACCAGCAATCCTGTAGTACTCACCCTGATCACCAGTGATATCGACAAGATCACCCGTGCGAAAAAAACCATCCTGCGTAAAAACACCGTCGTCTTTTGCACCCAGATACCCATCGAACACGGTGGGGCCGGAAAAACATAGCTCACCGCGATCCCCAGGGGCTGTCAGCTCCCGACCATCGTCAGGATCAATGACCTTTGATTTGACCGACTCGTGAAGCTCGCCGCGCCATTTGTTACCGCCAAAACCGCTTCTGGGAAATAATTCTGCCCGAGCTCGAGCATCTGGAATAGCGGTGGGCGACGAAATCAGGGCTATACCCTCATTCGATCCATAAATGTTGTAGATGGCCACGCCGTAATCATTCTCAAACACATCAATCATGTCGGGAGCGAGCGGCGCAGAGCCCGAGCCAATAGCACGAAGCTGGCTGAAGTCAAAGCGTCGCCACAGCTCCGGTTCTTTCGCCAACTTATTGAGCAGCGCGGGCGGCGCAATAGTAAATGTAATCTGCTCTTGCTGGATCTGTTGCAAAAAAACAGGCACATCGAGTGGGTGATGCAACACCACGCCACAGCCCTCCCGAACGGCCGGAAATAAAAATCCACCCAAAGCAGACATATTCACCATGGGAAACGGATTGAGCAGCAAGTCCCCCTGTTGGTACTCACTTCCCACTGCCGTCATTCGGCCTGACGCGAGCCACATATTGTGAGAACGCGGCACTCCCTTGGGGGTTCCCGTTGTGCCCGAGGTCCAACAGACAGAAAAAATAGCATTAGCGTCTCGCGGATGATCACTCAAGTACTGATCTATGCGGCTCTGCTCATCATGGGACAACCCATCTCGACCACGCAGCGAGAAATCTTCATCCACGGCAAGAACGGCACTCGAAGCGACGGCAGCCGACCCATGATCCGCAAGGCTTTGGCCTCGAAAGCTACGCGTGCCAATAAACCACGAAGGCTCAAGCGCTATCGCGAGCGAGCCAATCTCATGACGCCCGTACTGCACCGGCAGGGGCGAAATAACGACGCCCAGTTTGCTGGCGGCGTAATAGCATGCCATCAGCTCTACCACGTTAGGCAACTGCACCATCATGCGGTCGCCGTGCCGAACACCTAATGCAAGCAAATCAAGCGCCATGGCGCTACTCACGTCATCAAGCTGCTTAAAGCTCAGTCGCTGAGGATCGCCGCCCGTCAATTCCTGCTTATTAAATTGATCAACTGCCGCTACTGCATGCGGTCTCTCAGCGACTTGATGGGCTAATAACGAGCACAGCGTCGCGCTCCCCCAATAACCGGCATCCTCATACCGTTGAATTCTTTCGGGCGTCGACGTTTGCATTAGAATTCAGCGCAACCTGATCGCAACAGTTTTTAGGGCGCGCTTGAGCCGATCTGATCAGCCGACATCCAACAGGCATGGAACCCCGGCGGAATTCGATGGGGCATGTGCACTCTTGCGAGAGGGCCTTTATTCAGATCTTTCGCATCAAAGATTTGCAGCTCCTGGGTCTTTGCTCTGTCATTCCAAACAAAGGCGATAACGTAACCGCGATCTTCGTCATACTGATCGTCGGCTGGCGCAAACCAGGGTTCACTGTACCAACAATGCGCCGCGTCATCCGTCCAGGCGCTTAACCGCGTACCGGTATCCGTGTCGTATTTGCAAACACCCCACCAACGAAGCGTATTGGGATCATGGTCAACCAGATAAGCGAATTGGGTATACCTCCCAGTCTTCCCAGCATCGTAGCTCGGAAACTCTACATTGTGGTCGGGATCCAGACATTTCTCACGGCACTCACCGGTCGTCAGATTCATTCGGTATTGCCAGAGGCGCGCATCCATCATGAGTCGGGTAATCATTTTCGCGGTTCTGGCGTCATCGAAACTGCCGTCTGACTGCCGAGCGGGCATGTACCGACACGCCACCATCACGATTTCGTCATCCTCTTCCCAAGCGTTGACAACGTGATAGATGAAGGCCCCCGTAAACTCAAACCATCGAATCGATGCGGCGTCACCCCTACGAGGAATTACGCCAAGTCTCGATGGCATCTCGGAGTTGAATACGACTTTATGTCTTCCTGCGGCGCGGGCCCCCTCATCATGAAACACGGGATGATCGTGCAGAATCGAATAATGCTCGGTAATCGCCATATCATGGGGTAAGCGGTTGCCCGGCAGTTCGATGGGCACCCGGTGAACAAGATTGCCAGCGCTGTCAACGACGCCGTACCACATGTAGGGGAACTGATCGCCGTAATCAAAGTACATCAACTCTCCGGTAGCCTCATCGACTTTACAGTGAGCGGACATACCCGAGCCCATCGCGTCGAGATAACCACGTCGGGGCCCCAAGGTTTCTAAGGAAATTGGATCTAGAGCGTAAGGGACACCGGCCAAATACCAATTGGCGATAGCCACACCGGCATGACCAATGACATCTGTATTCGCAGAATCTTTTAGCGGTTGATCCTCACGCCCCTTCAGAGTTTGGCGGATACCCCAATATTCCGATCGCCCAGCCTCATGCTCGCGCTGCCACGCTTCGGTTCGAACCCACCGGTTGCGAATGACTAATCGCCCCTGATCAAAATGCGCGCTGTGTAACATCCCATCACCATCAAACGGATGGTAGTCACCTTTGGGTTCGTGGCGAGGGTTCGGCCCGTTACGCAAATAGACACCATTGAGATCTTGCGGTATTTCTCCTGTAACCGGGAGATCTGTGTGGGTTTCCTCGTCGAGAACGGGTGCAAATACGTCGGTTATATAGGGGCCGTACTCATGGCCAAACGGCGCATCAGGGTCTTTTACTTGTTGGTTCATCGCAAAACTCCTCCTGCTACGGCGCGAAGTACACCGCGCTTCAGGATCCTCAGGTAGCTAGGGTATCACTCACGCCCGACAATAAAACTACATACCGTCGCACAAGATCCACCAATATTCAGGGTCGCTACTCTGCCAGCACCTTCAATTTGCATCTCCCCAGCACTGGCCGTCACCTGGCGTGAGGCGTCTAGCAGCATTCTGGCGCCGGTCGCACCAACCGGATGGCCGCAGCCAATCAATCCACCGCTGGGGTTTACCGGGAGGCGCCCCCCGGGAGCAATGGTCCCATTTTCCACGGCCCGCCAGGACTCCCCCGGTGGCGTCATCCCAAGGTGATCAATTGCCATGTACTCAGTCATGGAGAAACAATCGTGGGTCTCAATACCATCAAGCTGATAAACATCCTGAATACCGGCCCGACCAAAGGCATCCGTAATCGCATCACGTACATGGGGAAAAACGTAGGGCTGATTTTTACTTCGCTCCACCTTGTCCCGATACCGGATTCCTGCATTGCGATGGCCCCACCCCTCGATTCTCGCCAATGCTTTTTTTCCACTTTGCATCCGATGTTTCTTTAGGAAAGAACCAGATGCCAACACAAGGGCACAGGCACCGTCGGTAATTTGGCCGCAATGGAGACGACGCACCCCGGGCTCAATAACAGGATTTAAGGCATCGTCCTCACTAAAGCTGCCCTCAGCAAATTGCCATTGACGAGTTTGCGCCAAGGGATTGCGCTTGGCGTTGGTATAATTGATATCGGAAATCTGGTTTAGTAGCTCTCGATTGAGGCCATAGCGCTCTTCGTATTCGTCAGCCAATAAGCCGAAGACGGCAGGCCACATAAATCGGCAATCAATATTCTCGCGATTTCGCCAAGCGGCAGAATTCTGATTTTCAGAAGCCTGGTCACCGGGCAAGTTTTTAAACTCTTCAGCCCCAACAACAAGCACGCAATCGTAACGACCCGCTTCTATCTCGGCCATGGCCGTCAGCGTAGCTAGCGATGACGACGCGCAGGCTCCCTCGTGACGCATAGCGGGCTTTCCCCATAACTCGGGTACGACTTGGGACACCATCGCGCCCAGGTGACCTTGCTGCCGCTGGGCTTCGGCAAAGGCATTACCGACATGGATTGAGTCAATATGCGAGGGCTCGATACCGCTTTCTGCCAAGGCTCCCAGGCTAGCCTCACGAATCATGTCAGAGATGTCTAGGCCTTCCCGTGACCAGACCCGCGCGAAATCCGTTTGATACCCGCCTAAAATATAAATAGGTTCGCTCATGCTACAAAGTCTCCACCTTTTACAGTCGCTCGATCAAGAGCGCGGTTCCCAAACCCGCAGCGCCACTTGTTGCTACCAAGCCCGTACGGAGCTGTCTTCGCTCAAGCTCATCGAGCAGAACGCCAAGCATGATGGCCCCGGTAGCACCTAGAGGATGGCCTAGGGCAATAACGCCACCGTTAACGTTAAGCTTTTCCGAGGGAATGCTCAGATCGCGCTGCAACTTAATCATGGTGGCAGCAAACGCCTCGTGGATCTCGAATAAATCAATATCAGCTACTTTCAGACGCTCTTTGGCCAGGAGTTTTTTCGTGGCGGCGACACACCCTGATAAGACCAGCAAAGGCTCATCGGCGACCGTTGCAATGCTTTTAATCACCGCTCGTGGTTTGGCGCCCAGGGTACTAGCAAAGGCTTCACTGCCAACTACCACCATCGCTGCGGCATCCGCCATCGCGGGAGAATTACCTGCCGTATGGACGTGGTTAATGGCTGCTAACCGCGGATAGGCTGCCAACTGGATAGCGTCTGCGCCAGAGCGACCAATACTCTCAAAACTTGCGGGCAATGCTCCAAGTGACGCCATGGTGGTTTCCGGGCGGACACACTCGTCTTGGGTGACATTCTCTCCGCTAATCGGATGCTTAATAGGAATAATCGATGAAAAATAACCGCCAGCTATTGCGGCGCTTGCCCGCTGTTGGCTCGCCATGGCTATCGCGTCTACGTCCGCTCTTGTGCAGCCATAGAGCGAGGCAATAAGGTCTGCGCCGCTGCCCATTAACAAAATTTTTGACGCTTCAGCCAATTTGGGATCCGAGAAAATCGCCGCCTGATCCGCCATCATCGGCACCCGGGACATCATCTCTATTCCGCCAGCGACGATTGCTTGCTCCTGTCCCGCCGTGATCTTTAGGGCGGCAAGAGCAACAGCATCAAGCCCCGAGGAGCAAAATCGGGACACAGTGAGGCCCGATACTGTCGAGGGCCAGTTGGCATACAGCGCCGAGCTTTTTGCAATATTGCCAGCCTGCTCACCCACTTGAGTCACACACCCGAGAATAACTTCTGCAATGACCGCGGGGTCTAGTCCAACACGTTCTTCCAACGCGCTATAAAGTGCATGCAAAAGATCAAAGGGATGAGTGTCATGGAGACCACCGCCAGGCCTTGCACGAGCTCGCGGACTTCTTATTGCGTCATAGATAAACGCCTGCTGCATCTAAAGCGACCCCTACTTGACCACGAACAGTAGCCTAACCCAGTATGATTGCCAGCGCATTCCAGCGCACCGACATCGAGAACATCCCACCTACTGGGGAGACAAACCGCATGGACCACCTCTACCCTCCCATCGAACCCTACCGCAGTGGATCGCTGTCAGTAGATGAAGGTCACACGCTGTACTTTGAGGAATCGGGCAATCCCCAGGGCAAGCCCTGCGTCTTTGTTCACGGCGGGCCCGGAGGTGGTACCTCACCCGACGCCCGCCGATTTTTTGATCCAGCGCGTTACCGGATCGTGCTGTTTGATCAGCGTGGCTGTGGCCGCTCAACCCCGCACGCCAGTCTACTCGCCAATACGACCTGGGACTTGGTAGCCGATATGGAACGGCTGCGCAGCGAACTACACATTGAACGCTGGCTGGTCTTTGGAGGATCCTGGGGCAGCACATTAAGCTTGGCCTACGCGCAAACTCATCCCGACGTCGTGACGGAACTGGTATTGCGGGGAATCTTTTTGCTTCGGGATCAGGAAATCCGTTGGTTCTATCAGCACGGCGCCAGCGAGATCTATCCCGACAGTTGGCAGCACTACCTTGCGCCTATCCCGGCGTCGGAGCAGGATGATCTGCTCAATGCCTTTCACCGACGACTGACCAGTAACAACGAAGAGGAACGGCTCGCTGCTGCTCGCGCCTGGTCGGTCTGGGAGGCATCCGCCAGCTATCTGTTACAGAACAAGGACTTTATGGAAAAGCTCGACGAGCCCGAGGCCGCGTTGGCAATGGCCCGCATTGAGTGTCATTACTTTGTAAACAAGGGTTTCTTTAGCCACGAGAATCAATTGCTCGATAACATCGATCTCATCCGCCATATTCCCGCCGTGATCGTCCAAGGACGCTACGACGTAGTGTGCCCGGCGACCACCGCCTGGGATCTGCATCGCGCCTGGCCGGAGGCTGACTTTCAGCTCATTCCCGATGCCGGCCATTCAGCCTTTGATCCCCCCAATGCCAAAGCGCTGATCGCGGCAACCAACCGGTTTGCACAACAGTAGGTGCGCTCAAATCGCGACACCGGCTTGATTCAGGCACCAATGCCCCCGGAGGTGCATCACAACCACCCCAAGCGTGTTTCTGCACCCCTCGGCGGGCTCTTCGAACGCGCTATTAAGTAGGGTTTGGATAATGGGCGCATTGGCAACTAGTCGGTGGCGCTCCCCCTCTAATGAAACTTTCCCCGCGGGGTCTAACGCAGAGACGGCTGACATAAACACCCGAACACAGCTGCTTTGCCGCATACCCCGCGCCTATTTTAGCCGTCTCATGGACTAGCCATCCCAGAGCGGCGAACAGTCCTGCCAGCAATATCCACGCGGTAAATCGAACGGTCTCTCTGAACCCTGTTATCGCGCCGTCGCCGGAGCACGATAAATTTCGGGGAAAAATGAATTATCCCGCGGTGGCATCCCTGGATCGACCAGGACTTGAGCGGGGTCCACCGTGGGGTCGACGCCCTCCCGGGGATCCCAAAGCACATCATCCCCCAGCCATCGGGTGGACAGAGCAACGCGATCCTGTGTAGCGGAGTGATTTCCCCGGGCCCCATGAAGGATCCACGCCGAGAAAATGAGTCCGTCACCCGGCTCCATGTCAAAACTAACTATGTCGTAAGCGCTACGGTCGGCATCAATATCCGGCACCGGCACACCCCGCTGCTCGGTGGCCCATTGACCTGACTTATTGTCGGCACCGTTAAAAACCTGAGGAAGGTAATAGACGTCATCTAGATGGGAGCCGCGGATAAACTCCATGCCGCTGCCCTCCACGGTGACCGGGGTGAGAGCCAACCAAATTGAGGCAATCTGTTTTCCCCGAAACGGCCAGTATGGCGCATCCTGATGCCACGGCGTCACCGTGGGGGTGTTCACTTTTTTAATGAGCAGGTGATCAAAATAAAAACGGGCGGAGTCGCTTCCCATGGCCTGCGCTGCCAAACGCGCGCACCCCGACTCGTGAACAAACCGGTGAATCACGTCGTTATGACGCCACAGATACCGGTCCGTAAACAAACGGTTTTCGTAGGCGCCCGCGTTGACATCGTTAACCCACGGGCTAGGGTTTGCAAGCTGCACCTCGGCAACTGACAAGAGTGCTTCGATCCAGCAGGGATCGACGCACCCCGCTATCTTCGCAACACCGTCTTTGCGGAATGCGGCAACTTGCCCCGCATCAAGTGTTCGTTGCAACACGACCAGCACCTCACCCACGTGTACCTGTGTCGTGAGTGTGCCCGCAAACCGTGCCTAGGTCGAGGGAAACGCCGAGACGCCGTCGTTAAAAGGACACAT
Organism: uncultured Luminiphilus sp.; assembly: GCA_943787485.1. GTDB lineage: Bacteria > Pseudomonadota > Gammaproteobacteria > Pseudomonadales > Halieaceae > Luminiphilus. The sequence continues at coordinate 99,253 of CALSMP010000003.1, forward strand.
CCCATTGCAGTCGGACGCGATTCTCAGAGTCTCTTTCCTGAAGCAACCCGTCATCCAACGTTAGATGAGAGAAATCCAACGTAATTTTGTTGCTGTGTCCCTTAAAGAACCAGTTCGCGCCCAACGTAAATTCCTCACGCTCGTTATAGAAGTTGCGATCGAATTTATTGGGCTCCTCTACGTAGGCATACCGCGCAGCCAGCTCAAGTGGCGCCGGAAAAGCGTCGAGCCAGTTGTTGAAGAAATAGCCGGCCTGAACATAAGCACCAGTGAGGTCACTCTTGGTTCCTTCAACGCGATCAGTAACAAACTTGCGGTGCCATTCCTGTTGGAATGAGAAGCCCTGATACTTGAAGGCGAATTCTTGCACGCCCTGTTCAATTTTAAACTGGTCGGACTCAGCCACCGCAGGCTTCGCAAAACCATCTAAATTGCCGCAGCCAGAGGAGGACCAACGGGTACATGGCCCCGTATTGGTGAAACCTGCAATGGCAAAAGAGCCCGTAGGTTTTTCGGTGAACTCAACATCGGTTTGCTTCCAAGCAAGTTCTCTGCCCAGAAAGTTCCACTGCAGACGACCCATGTACAAATGATCTTCCGAGCTGTTTCGAACACTACGGCCTTCGCCATTAAATACGCCTGCGTAGTAATTGAGGTCAGCTAGGGTTCCGTCAAATAATCTCCCTCGCAACTGAATCCCCACTTGTCGATCAACCGTGAAGATTCTGTTAACGATGGAACGCTCGACAAACTGCTGCCGACCGGAGGAATCTACCCGCTCCCGGTTAAGATCGACTTTCCACTGGCCCATACGAATGCCGCCCCAGTCCCACTTAGCCAGATCGACTCGCCAATCGATAACGCGAGCGCCGGAGGACACAGCATCGGCATCCACGTCCCGAGCCGGCTGGAGGTCGACCTCAAAATAGTACTTAATCCACGGCTGAAAACCGTGGCCGCCAATCTTCATACGCAGACGTCGTTGCTCAAAGCTAGAGACCGAGTCGTCATTGAAAGCAGATAACTGGCGAGGGTCAGAACCGAAGGGATTGCTATACCTAAATTGCGCGCGCCACTGTAGGTTGGTCGCAAACTTGCCATCGCGAGTTGCAAATCCAAAGCCTTTTGAACCATAGCTCGCCTTGATGGGAGAGGCTTCAGAGATGGCTTTATCTACTGCGTCGTTTATCGCCATTTGCATGCTCTCATCCAAAGACACCTCGGTGACGATTTCCTCCTCATTCACCGCCACCACCAAGGGCGCCTCAGTTAAACTCGAAGGGAGAATATCAACAGTCGAAATCTCATCCTTTTTTATGAGTCGCGCGTGCTGCTCCGCTGTAATCACACCGTTTCCCAGCAGGATATCCAGCAATTCCTTGTCCGCCGCCACAGTAGCCGGAGCACTCAACGAGGCCACAAGTGCCGCAGTTTTAATAGCGTGTTGAACTCTGACGATAGACATAAGCACTCACCTCACAATGGTTGATGGCACCATATGTCAAAAATGTTGCATTAATATGACATTGAGGTGTTTCAGGCCGCTTTCGGCAAAAATACCCGTGCCACCTACTGCCGCTGGGGCTTTTGGATTTGGCCGGGGCTGAGAAGCGGCCTTCATTGAGCATAAAGAAGGGGTGCGGCGCAGCGTAAAGGACTACAGACTTGCCGGAGTCCTTAAACGCTGAGTAACCGTGGGTGTCTAGGGCTTGTGCTAGCTGCTAGCAATAATTTGCGCGCGATGCGCTACTTTTTCCGCGCTATTCGCAATTTCCCCGATCTGTGACAGCAGCTGGTACAGAAAAATCGCATCGATCGGGGATAGCTTGTCTTCATGAACTTTCAGCTTGGCACGAAGGCGGGTTTGTAGCTCATCTGATTTTCGCTCGAGCTTCTCAACAGCCAGAGCTTTGCTCATGATGGCCTGCGCCTGACGAGCACCAAATGCGGATTTGGATAGTTCTCGCGTCGCCGCGACAACCTCCACCGTAGTCGTGACGGTATCTACTACCACCGCAATGAACTTGAACAACGACTTCTCTAAGGCCGGCGGAAACGCGAGTTCTCGCCCCAAGGATAAGCCCGCGACATCTTTGGTGTCGTTAGCCATCTTGTCCTGCATCCGCACTAGTTCCAGCAGGTCTGCTCGCGAGACCGACATCCAAATTCCTCTGGGCAGGTTGCGGCGCACGTCACGCTTTAGCTCATCTGCCGCGCCTTCGAGTTCCGCAATTGACTCCTGCGCCTTGGCCGCTCGGCTCCATTTGCCCGCCTGAGCTGCCTCAAAATAAACGGGCAGCTTGCTCACACAATCTGCACATGCCTTGACATGCAGTTCTAGCATAGCGAGCGGTGAAGAGCTGAATACGTCCGATATTGGTGTCTTAATTTGCACGGATTAACCCCCAAAAACTACAGCAAGTGTATGTACTCGTTGATTTCCCATTCGTCTTGGAATCAACCAAAAGCGGCTTGCAGCAAGTAAAAGAATATCACGGAAAGGCCAGCGCCCGCGGGCAACGTCACCACCCACGAAGTCACAATAGCTCCCACCGTCGGCAAGTGAAGCGCCTCTACACCCCGCGCTAAGCCCACCCCGAGGACCGCGCCCACCAAAGTGTGGGTAGTCGAAATAGGAAGGCCTGTGCCCGAAGCCAATACCACCGTCGTAGCAGCGGCAAGCTCGGCAGCAAATCCTCGGCTCGGCGTAAGCTCTGTAATCTTGCGCCCGATTGTCTGCATGACTCGCCAACCGTATGTTGCGAGGCCAAAAACAATTCCAACTGCTCCAATACCCAGAACCCACCAAGGAAGACCAGACTTAGCGACAATCTGGCCACCGGATTGCACTGTGCTGACCACCGCAGCAAGAGGCCCTACCGCATTGGCCACGTCGTTTGAACCATGGGCAAAGGCCATCGCACAGGCGGTAAAAATCATCAAAACACCGAAAACGCGCTCTACATTCATCGAGCTATTTTCATCGCTGCCAGCAGCCTTAATACGGCCCAATAGGATGGCTCCTAACAAACTAATGAAGACACCAATCATGGCGGATAGGACCATCGCATTGGCGAACTTGGACCCCATACCCAGGTCAATCTCCACCCCGATGTGCTTCAGACCTTTTAATAGGGTAACCATGCTGATCATGAAACCCACCAGCCACATGTAATAAGGCACGTACTTCTTTGCTCTCGCAAAGGTATCTTCGTGGTCAAGAATAAGCCTCTTCACGGAAACAAAGAGGAGAAAAGCGATGGTGCCAGACATCAAAGGTGACACAACCCAGCTTGCCGCGATGGTGCCAACTTTGCTCCACGCTACTGCATCGACAGAGATGCCCACGGCTGAAAACCCGACGATCGCACCGACAATGGAGTGCGTCGTAGATACCGGCCAACCGCGAGAACTGGCAATCGCTAACCAGGTTGCGGCAGCCAACAGCGAGGCCAACATGCCATACACCAAGAGCTGCGGCGAATCGCCCAATAGAGAGGGATCAACAATACCCTTTCGAATGGTGGAGGTAACTTCACCTCCTGCAAGGTACGCACCGAGAAATTCAAAAATAGCGGCAACTAAAATGGCCTGCTTAAGCGTCAGCGCTCTGGCACCCACCGAGGTACCCATGGCGTTCGCCACATCGTTTGCACCAATTCCCCATGCCATAAACAAACCAAAGACACAGGCTAGTGAGAGCAGCATAACGCCGTGAGTAGTAATGATATCCACTGGGTACAACTCCCTTTCGCTGTCTTGTCTGTCTGGCGGGCAGTATAGACGAGGAAATGTTACAGAACCGTTACGATTGGGCCAGTAAAAACGAATTTTCTATCTCATTGAATTTGATGCTATTTTTGAATTTATTCTGAGACCATCGCCAGTTTGCCAAGCAGAGGGGGCTCTTCAACCGCAAAAAAAACTTGGGCTCAGCAAGAATCCGTGATTACTCTTGATGAATCATCAGCATTCGAGGTCAATTTGATGCGTCCGACCGCGGAACCCCTGCCCCTCCCGGCCGGGAGACCCTCACCCTACTTGCCCCTTGTCGATGAACCCGTCTTTGAGCCTGGCCGCCACTTGGCGCTCGAGGCGCCGACACACATCACTTCGCTTGAAGAATTGGGGTACCGACAGGAGCAGATGGCCGATTGCAGTTCTGCCTTCGCCTACAGCAACGCCTTCCGCATCCTGTCTGAGGAGGGGGTCGAAGCGATGCGCTGGGTGTGCGATCAAATTTATGGCAACCGCAATGAAGATACGGGTACTGGCGCTAACCGGCTCGGGAGTTACGCCCGAGGGGCTGGCTATCGCTCCCACTTTATTCGCGACTTTTGCGATTCCCCCGAACTAGCAGAGCACTTATCGGGTATCGCGAAGGTTACCCTTAAACGCCACTCTGTCCCCGCCGTGGCCTGCGGTATCAACTACGCACCCGATGACATAACTCGCGCGGTCGACAGCTGGCACGTCGACTCGGTTGCCTTTGACGTCGTCATGATGGTGACCGACCCGAAGCCATTGAAAGGCGGCGAATTCGAAATTTTTAAAGGCACCAAATTTGAAGGGCGCGAACTTTTGGGCATTTCCGGCGAGGAGGGAGGCAACGTTGAATTGCCCCGAGATCGCGTCGAGGCGATTCCCTTTCCCGACGCCGGCTATGGCTTCTTACAGCAGGGCACCATGATTTTTCACCGCGCCTGCCGGCTGCTGGAAAAAGCAGCCCGCATCACGATGATTCCCTCCTTTGAGGTCATGCCCGGCAACCTTGACGACGCGACCAATTCGATCAACATGATGGACTGGGCCGACCCCGGAATTCATGCGGAGCTGACGCGCTTTGAAATCCATCGCACGATTGCGCGGCTGGAGGCCTTACTGAGTGATATCTCTTTGGAAGACGATCGAGTCAAGCTGGCGGCCAGCGTTAGAGGTGCCACGGAGCGCTTGACGACCTTTCTACAGAAGCTGGAGGATCAGGAATAATGGATGCCTCCTATTTTAAAGACCGAACAGTGCTGGTCACCGGCGCTGCCGGCTGTATCGGTGCCTGGGCGGTCAAACTCTTACGAGAGGCAGGTGCATGCCCCGTTGTTTATGACTTATCAGCGCAGCGCGACCGACTGGCGCTGATCATGCCGGACGCCGAACAGGTTGTCTGGGAACTTGGCGACATCACCGACTTTAAACAGCTCATGGCGGTTGCAACGCAATACAAAGTCTCTGCCATCATCCATCTCGCCGCCTTGCAGGTCCCCTTTTGCAAAGCCGATCCAATCAACAGCACCCGCATCAACGTTATGGGCAGCATTAATATCCTTGAGCTAGCCCGACAGTTAGGGATTGCCCATCTCAGTTACGCCAGCTCCATCGCAGCGCCGGCCATGGGCGATAATGCATGGCTGGCAACCCTTTATGGTGCCCACAAAATATGCGGCGAGCAGATGGCAGCGGTTTATTGGCAGGACTGGTCGCAACCCAGTGTCGGGATCAGACCGGGCATTATTTATGGGCCGGGTCGAGATCAGGGGATGAGTGCCGCGCCGACCATTGCCATGCTGGCTGCTGCGACCGGAGAGCAATACACCATTCCTTTCTCCGGCGATGTCGCCTTCGTTCATGTTGAAGATGCAGCAATGCGCTTTATCGCAGCAGCGGCACAATGTACCGAAGGTGCCAGGGTTTTCGACATGAATGGAACGCCAGCCAACGTTACCCGCATTCTCTCGCTACTTGAAAACCACCGCCCAGAGGTCAATCTGGACAGCACCGGTGATCCCATGCCATTCCCCGCGGACCCCGATGATGGCAGCCTCGATGCCTGGCTGAAGATGCCCCCTTATCGATCGATTGAGTCAGGCGTGACTGACACGCTTCAAGTATTTCATGACGCAGAGGCGCGGGGGTTCAATCTCCGTTCACTGCTGGCGAAGGTGCGGTAACACTATGAAACTTATTCGGTTTGGTGCATGCGGCGACGAGCGGCCGGGATTGATCGACGACACCGGCACCCTCCGTGACTTAGGGTCGGTTATTAAAGACTGGGACTATCAAACCCTTGTGCCGGAAACCCTCGCCACCGTGGCGGAACTTGACCCGCAAACGCTGCCCGCCGTGTCAGCGAAAACCCGGCTTGCGGCCCCCGTTCATCGCGCGGGCAAAATCGTGGGCTGCGCGCTGACCTATGGCAAGCATGCTGCAGAGGCAGGCATGGAACCCCCCGCGGAGCCCATGTTTATGCTAACCGCGGCCAGTGCCATCAACGGCCCTCATGATGAGGTGATGATGCCCAAAGGCGGCACCCAACTCGACTGGGAGGCAGAGCTCGCCGTGGTGTTCTGCAGGGCCGGGAGCAATATCCCCGTCGCCAGCGCCATGGATCACGTTGCCGGCTTCTGTGTGGGCAATGATGTTTCTGAACGAGTATTTCAGCTGGAGCGTGGTACCCAGTGGACCAAAGGTAAAAGCGCTGACACGCTGAAGCCTCTCGGACCCTGGCTGGTCACTCCGGATGAAGTTGGCGATCCGAATAATCTCGATATCTCGCTCACGGTCAATGGTGAGGTGATGCAATCGAGCAATACCTCGGACATGATGTACAGCATCGCCGAGTTGATCTCGATCATTTCCAATTACCTGAGCTGGCAACCTGGCGATGTCATGATGACCGGCACGCCACCTGGAGTCGCTTATGGCATGAAGCCCCCTAAGTATTTAAAACCAGGTGACATCATGGAAGCGCGCATTGAAAAGCTGGGAGTCCAGCGCAGCACGGTCGTGCCCTATCGACCTCGCTATGAGCGCTAGTCCGGCATCATGACCTCTGAACGCGTGGTAATAGTGACTGGGGCTGCGCAAAATATTGGCGCCGCTATCGCCGCACGCTTTCAACAGGCCGGCGACAAGGTCATCTGCGCCGATCTACAAGCACCAGCAGCCTCTCCTTTAGATACTGGCATGAGCCCGCATTTCATCGAAACGAACGTCGCCGAGGAGACCAGTGTGGCGGCGCTGATGACTGCTGTAGAGCATGACTATGGCAGACTGGACGTGCTGGTAAACAACGCCGGCATCTGTATTGAAACACCGCTTGAGCACACCACTGTCGAAGACTGGGATCGCGTCATGGCGATCAACGTGCGGGGCACCTTTTTGATGTGCAAGCATGCCCTACCCCTGATGACATTACCCACCGTTTCTTCACCCGCAATCGTCAATATCAGCTCGATAGAGGGTCTTGGCGCAAACCCCCAGCATGGGGTTTACGCCGCGTCAAAAGCGGCGGTCGCCGCCCTGACTCACAACCTCGCCCTCGAGTATGGACGCCACGGCATCCGCTGCAACGCCATCTCACCCGGCTGGATCAATACTCCCTTTAACGAGCAGCTACTCGCTCAATACCCGGATCGAGGGCTTGTCGAACAGGAGATCAAAGCGCTGCATCCGGTGGGTCGACTGGGAACACCAGAGGACGTCGCTAATACGGTGTATTGGCTGGCCAGCGTAGAATCCAGTTTTATTAGCGGCCAAAATTTGATTGTGGATGGCGGCCGACTCGCCAAACTCCCGCTGCCTAACCTGTGAACGCCTATGCCTGCCAACAGCAACCCTAGCCGAGGCGCTCGCCAGTTCTCAGGAAAGCCTGTGCTGATTACCGGCGGCGCAGGAGGCGTCGGTTTTGCCTGCGCACAAGCCTTTGCCGCCCTCGGCGCCAACCTGCTACTCATAGGAAGAACCGAGTCGTCGCTGCAAAGCGCCTGCAAGCGTCTCGAAAAAAACTACCCCATAGAGGCCCACAGTGCCTGCGGTGACGTAACGGATTCCCATTTTGCCGAGCACTGCGTGCAGTTGAGTCATTCGCTGTTCAAGAAGCCTGCCTATGCCCTGATTAATAATGCGGGGATCATTGTGCGAGAACCCGCCACCAACACCACCGACGACGCTTGGCAGCGTGTGATGGACACCAACGTTACCGGGCTCTTTTACTTTAGCCGCGCTTTCGCCCGCGATGGAGAAGATGGCGGCACGATTGTCAATATCTCCTCCACCTGTGGCCAGGTAGGGAGCGCCGGTCTTGCGGCTTACTGTGCGAGCAAAGGGGCTGTGAACCAACTCACACGAACCATGGCTTTGGAGCTGACTGCGCGCCACATCACCGTGAACGCGGTAGCGCCCGGCGCCATTGACGCGCCGATGCTATTTTCCAATCACGCCTCTCCGGGTTTGGCGGATACGGTTGTCGATCGAAACAAAGCCAGCATTCCCGTGGGCGAGGTGGCAAGCCCTGAAGAAGTCGCTAGGGCCGTGGTTTATGTGGCCACTGAGACGCACATGACGGGCTCAATTTTGTCGATAGATGGAGGCTACACCGCGGCATGAACCAGGCCGGCCTTGCAGCTGGGGTAGCTTCTGACGTGGAGAGGCCCGACATTAGAGAGGGCAAGCTGCAAGGCCCCGCCCAAATTTGAATGGCGCAGCTCCTATTGAAACGACACCTTTTAAAACGGCGCCTTGTTAAAAGGCCCCCCTGCTAAAAGGGCCAGTCCGAACCGTGTATGTCAGCTTCTACAGCAAAACGTAAAGATTCAATCTTCAAGTAACCACCCAATCTGCCCTTAACAAAAGTATTCCGCATTATGAAAATAAAAAAGATAACGATCTTCCAGCATGATCTACCGGTAAAGGGTGGGTCATACCGCATGGCTAACGCGCTGGTGACATCGCTGGACACAACGCTCGTGCGTGTTGAAAGCGAGTGTGGTCAGGTCGGCTGGGGCGAGACCTGCCCTGTCGGTCCAACGTACGCGCCGAGTCATGGGGGTGGGGCACGGGCGGCATTAATCGAAATGGCTCCCGGTCTTATCGGGGCGCCACTGGATCAACCTCTGCTTCTCCACCGAACAATGGACTCATTGCTCAATGGCCACCGCTATGCCAAAGCAGCTATTGATATCGCTATGTATGACGCACTGGGTAAAAAGCTTGGGCGATCCGTCGCCGATCTCCTCGGTGGTGCAGCAACAGATAGCGTTCCCTCTTACTACGCGAGCGCGGTAGGAGAACCCGACGACATCGCCAATGTCGCCGCTGAAAAACTTGCAGAAGGTTATCAGCGCATGCAGATAAAAATTAGTGGTAGGCCAGTAGAGATAGATATCGAGGTGGTGCACAAAGTATGGGAGCGAGTGGGAAACAAACTCAGGCTTGCCATTGACGGCAATCGTGGCCTGAACACCCGTGACGCCTTGCTGTTGAGCCGGGCCTGTTCACATATACCCTTTGTGTTCGAACAGCCCTGTGACACCTTGCAAGAGATCCGTGCGATACGATCCCAACTCAATCACCCGGTGTATATCGATGAGAGTTCGATGGACCTGCCGACTTGCATAGAGGCTGCAGGAACCGGCTGGGTAGACGGCTTCGGAATGAAGGTCACACGCATTGGCGGTCTCTTTCCAATGAGTTGCTTCAGGGACCTGTGCGAAGCGCGACACTTGCCCCACACAGCCGACGACGCCTGGGGCGGCGACATTCTCGCCGCCGCTTGTACGCACATGGGAGCGACGGTCAATCCAAAGACCTTCGAAGGAACCTGGCTCGCCCAGCCCTACATAGAAGGCCACTACGATTCCGCCCACGGCGTCAAAATTGAGCAGGGCGCCATTGCACTGCCGAAAGGTTCAGGATTGGGCGTCGTACCGGATGAGGGGATTTTTCATCAGGAGGTGGCCAGCTTTTAAACGCTTTTTCTCAACGGCGTGGGCTTGTTAATCCAGCCTAAAGTAGCGCCAGTAACGCAAACAGTAGTAAGCCGCTTCCCGCCGCTACCGCGGTAGGATTGCGGAGCCGCGGAGATGACAGGCCAAGCCACAAGCCACTGACTATGATAAAGAGCATGCCGCCGGCAAAGAGCTGCTGATAGAGACGATACTTGCTGGGGCCGTGACCCATGTGAAGCTCCATCATCCTTTTTTGCAGCGAGGGAACCACATAGTCGACTTCTACGGCCTCGCCAAGAACTGTTAGTTGGTAGTAGGGCCTACTGGTGGGGCGTGTTTGCAGGATGGTCCCGCGATCCTTGACGTAATCGAAATCAAAGTCCGATACACCCGCCTGCGCCAGCACCGTTAGGACGTTAGCCTTGGTGGGCTCTGCTACTAATGTGGCCGCCGAGGGCAGTACAGCCACGCGAGTTGTCTCCAGTGAGCCTTTCTGACCCAACAAATACAACCCACCCGAGGTGGCAACCAGAATCACCGCCACGCTGAAAAAGGCCGATAAATAGAGGTGGATCTGGATAAAAAGTGTCCGACTCATGTGAACTCCCCGAAGCGGTTAGAGACAACGCCTTGATTGGCGCTATTCTATACAGGTTAGGGGTTTTAGGACGAGCATGAACGAGCCATCAAAGCACAGACACTCCCCGCTTTTCGTCGGACCAAAAGGGGAGTACGCGGAAGACTTCACCAGTCTTTGGGATCATCTGCTGACGACTACCATGGCCCGGCGGGCGGGACGGTTTCGTCACGACCCCGATTGGCGCCCCGCTCAACAGCGGCAGGGACCGCACAGCGCCGCAACCATTGAGGCGGCACTTGAGGAGCTGTTGGCTCTGCTGAAGGAGGAAATTCCGACTTTCAGCCCCCGCTACCTCGGCCACATGGTGTCCGACATTTCCATACCGGGACTACTCGGACACGTCGCCATGGTCTTTGAAAACCCCAATCTTGCTTCCCGCGAGGCGGCCATGGTGGCATCAAAGCTGGAGACTGACGCCATTAATTTACTGGCCGAGATGGTCGGTCTGGATCCCACTCCCACCCGCGGTCACTTTACCTCGGGGGGCACCATGGCAAATTTCGAAGCGGTCTGGCGGGCCCGCTATCGCTTAGATCATTGGCTGGCCATGGCGAGCTTCCTGCGAATCGAGGGGCACGCTAACGATAGCCTGACTCAACTCGCACACTGTGGCTGGTCGCGATTCGAGGAACTGAGAGCGGAAACCGGTTTCACAGATCAGGACCTCATGCCCTACAGCGCGGTGCTGCAGGGCCCGCTGGCAGCAGATCGACGTCTTCGAGAAAAGCTAGGCGAGCCCTGGCCGGAGCCTGTCATGCTTGTTCCCGGTAACAAGCATTACTCCTGGCCTAAGGCCGCCAATGTGTTCGGCATGGGCGCGGATGCCGTGTGGCCCTGCGCGCTCGATGCCCATGGACGGCTGAACCCCGAGTCAGTCGGCGAACAGATTGATCGGGCGATAGCATCCGACCGCCCCGTCATGATGGTAGTCTCGGTAGCCGGCACCACCGAACTCGGTATGGTTGACCCCGTTGACGAGGTCAACGTCATTCTCCAGCGCTATCGCGAGGACAAGGGGCTGCATATTTGGCACCACGTTGACGCCGCCTACGGCGGCTATCTGTGTAGCACGCTGCGGGATGATGCCGGGTCATGTCAGCTGTCTCAGCCCGTGCAACGAGCACTCAACGCGCTACCCGGTGCCAACTCGATAACACTTGATCCCCACAAGCTCGGCTTCATCCCCTACGCCTGCGGTGCTTTTTTGGTACCCGATACAGCCTCATACAGCGTGTCCAGCATTCATGCCCCCTACCTTGAAAAAGCGCAGGACGTAAAATTTCCGGGCTGGTCGACAACGCTGGAGGGGTCGCGCGCCGCCACAGGACCAAGTGCGGTATGGCTCAGCGCCAAAGTCATGCCGCTCAATGCGCACGGCCATGGTGGCTTGCTCAATCAAAGCCTTAAAGCCGCAGCAGACGTCCATAGGTGCCTTGAAGAAGCCTCGGGGCCTATCAGACTACTGCCTGCAGGAGACACCAATGTCGTTTGTTTTGCACTCGCGAAGGATCACGACTCCCTGGCCGAGGCCAATCAACGTACCGAATCATTGCTGTCACAATTTAAAGCAAGTCCGGAACTCTCGGTCACTCGCACACACCTAGGCCTCGGCAACTACGGTGACCTAGTGAACACCGCTGTCGCCCAGTGGAACGGCACTATCGACGACGATCACTTGACGGTGGTGCGGATGGTTGTCATGAATCCTTATCTCGACGACGACATCATCGTCGACGGTATCAAAGCCACTTTGCTGGACTGTCTCAATCGACTGGTTTAACGCCATCGGCTTGCTGTGTTACCAAACGGGTCAATTGGCCTCGGCTGCGACCCTCTCGATAACCCTGGACCCCTGACAGCGATGGCGAATGCTAGACCGCGGTTAGGTCACCGTGAGTCGATGTTGATACCTCGCCTCACGGTAACACTCGGTCCGTAAGATGTCCGCCAGCTCGGCCACTGCGGCCCGCACTTCAGCGAAGGTGTTGTAAAGCGGCGAAAAGCCAAAGCGCACAATATCGGGCTCACGAAAGTCGACAATGATCCCTCGGGCAATCAGGGCCTGACTGATAGGATAGCCCATGGGCATGCGCAGACTGATTTGCGAGCCGCGCTTTGAATGCTCCCGAGGCGTTAGGCAGAGCAATTCCTGTGTGTCAGGTTGCTCGTGAAGCAGCGTCAAAAAATAATCACTGAGTGCCAGGCTCTTCGCGCGCAACGCCTCAATCGAGACATCCTCAAAAACGGTAAGCGCCGCCTCAACTGCCGCCATGCTGATGACACTTTGGGTCCCGGTCAAAAAGCGCCTAATACCCGGTGCCGGTCGATAGCTCGATTCAAAAGCAAAAAGATCGGCATGCCCCATCCAGCCGGGAAGCGGATTGGCCGCCGTGTGAAGCCGCTCTGCCACATAGAGAAACCCCGGGGCACCCGGACCTCCATTAAGGAATTTGTAAGTACAGCCAACCGCCATATCAACGTCATTGTCTTTTAGCGCGGGATTAATCACCCCAGCACTGTGCGCCAAGTCCCACAGAACCAGGGCACCTGCGTCGTGCGCCCGGGCGGTAATGCCGGCTATATCCCGACACGCACCCGTCCTAAAATCCACATGGGCCAGGGAGACCACGGCAACTTCACGCAAATCGGTAGTCCCGAGATCTTCCTGCGGTACCGCTACCACCTCGCAGCGCTCGGGACCCAACAATTGAGCCATCCCCTGGGCGATGTAGTTATCGGTCGGAAAATGCGATGCCTCCGTGACAATTTTTGTTCGCGGAGCCTGCAATTCCAGCGCGGCGGCCAGTCCTTTAAACAAGTTGATGGATAAATTATCGCAGCACAGGGTTTCTCCTGGAGAGGCGCCCAGCAAAGCACCCAGTTTGTCCCCTACCCGCATCGGCAGCTCGAGCCACCCGTGACTGTTCCAGCCGCCAATCAGCGTCTCGCCCCACTCACGATGGACAACTTCCTGTATCGACGCTTTGACGGCGTGACTCAAAGCCCCCAAGGAATTGCCATCCAGATAACATTGGTCATCGGGTAGATCATAAGACTTGCGTAACGGCGCAAGCGCATCCTCCAGATCCAGCTGCTCAGCACTTTTCACATGGGGTCTCCGGCACGGGTAAATGTTTCGAGCACCTCAAGCACAATGGCAAACGCTGCCGTGTCGGGGTGAATCAAGTCAAAGTGACCTGCACCGCTCACTAAGCGCACTTGCTCTGGCGGAAAACCAGCGAGCTGGTCGAGGCCGATAATAGGATCCTCGGTCCCCAGCAGAAGCACCGCCGGTGCCGATACCCGGCTAGGCATCACCGAAGCCGTTTGGTAAATGTTTGGGAGCTGCTCCACGCTCTCCCCAAGGAACTCGCCGACCATGGCTTGGCAGGAACCCTCCTGAGCACCGTAAACACCAAGGTTCGTAATAGGCGCAAGTGCGAGCACACCGTCGAGGTGCGGAGTGGTTTCCTGTGAGGCTAAAAGCGCCAAGTGGCCGCCGGCCGAGTGCCCCATGATGATTAGCGGCCCCTCGGTCTCGATAGCCACAAAGGCAAGCGCGGCCTTCACGTCGGCAAATGATCCGGGCCAACCCCCGCCGACATCCCCTACCCGGCGGTACTCAGGCAGCCACACGGAATACCCTGCACTGACAAGCGCCGAGGCGAGGGGCAACAGGTGATCACGACTATAGGCATTTGACCAACACCCACCGTGGATCAGCAGAATCTCAGCCTTGCTATCCCCTGCGGGTGCATCATGGACAAACGTCTGCAGCGCTTTGTTGCCGTAGGAAACTAACCGACCGGCCTGGGTACCAGGCAGTGACAGCACATCATTAAAGGACACGCCATAGTCGATAGCCTCTGAGGTTTTGGGGAGCGCCGTCGCCGCTGCACCAGCGAGGTCCGACAACGTCGCCGAGCAATAAAGAAGGCATACAAACGCCAGCCTTTTGGTCCTGAGGCGGTCGAAATGGCAGGCTAAAAACCAGGCGGTCATCATCATTTAAGTGTGACAGATTCCCCAGGCAGGGTCAGCCAAGCTGGGCCTTGGACAACAGGCCGAAAAAACTTCCCAAAACCGGAATAAGCGTGATACAAAAACCCAGCCCACTCGATGGTATTAGCCATGCCTAATATGATTGATATTCAATGGCCTGACGGTCAAAGCGCAGCCCTCTCCACCCTCTGGCTACGCGATAACTGTCCCTGCAGCGATTGCCGGGTTACTCAAACCCAGGAAAAACGATTTCATATCGCGTCGGTACCGCTCGATTACAGCCCCGATCTTACCGAGGTCGATGCAGAACAATTGGTCATTCGTTGGCCGGAGGGGCATGAGAGTCGTTACCCGCGAGAATTCCTGATGGGCTGCGCCCAACCCATCAAGCAAGATTGGCAACCCTGGCGCGAGGATTTTCTGCCCCAGTACGTCGATTACTCAGGCTTTTTATCGGATGACCGCACGGCCATGAAGGCCATTCAAGCCTTTCTCAAGGATGGCGTCATCGTGATCAAAAACGCCCCTCAGGTTGTTAACACCCTCGAAGGGCTGGCCTCGCGCCTCGGCCCAGTTCGCGAGCTGTTGTTCGAACGGATCCACAACGTCCAGGTCGATCCCAAAGGCTACAACGTGGCTCACACCAATTTGCCCTTGCCACCCCACAACGATTTCGCCAGCTACTCCTGGCCACCGAGTGTGCAGGCACTACATATGCTGGTAAACGAGGCCGAAGGGGGACGTTCAACGCTCCTGGATGGCTGGGCTGCGCTCGATGCCTTTCGCAGCCAGTTTCCCGAGGAATTTGCTACGCTTTGCCGTGTCACCGTGCCTTTCCGAGAGTTTGACGACAACAACGAAACTTTCACAACCGCACCCATGATTCAGCTAGACCCCTCGGGGAACGTGGCGCTGTTTCGCTACTCAAATCAGCTCATGCAGCCTCTTAACCCGCTGAGCGCCGACACGGCTGACTTCTACCATGCTTACCATGTGTTAAGTCAGCAGCTTTTCGACACGCCGTTTCAGTGTCGCTTTCGGCTTGACGGCGGGCAGATTATTGTCGCCGCCAGCCATCGCGTTCTCCACGGTCGTGAGGCGATTGAAACCGCTGGCAAACGGCATTTGCAGGATGCCTATTTCGAACATGACAATGTACGCAATCTCCTGACGGTGCTGAAGAGAAAAAATGGCTGAAGTCGCCTTTACCGAAATGAAAGCTGGCACGTCGGCGGACTACCAGCTACTCGCTGAGCTTGAGCAGCAGCACATTGCAGCGCTACCCGATCGAATACTCGACTCGCTGGGCGCACTGGCTCATGGTTTGGCCGGCTATCAAATTGATCGACTCCAACACTCACTACAATCCGCCACCCGGGCTGAAAATGACGGCGCTGATATCGAATGGATTGTGGCCGCCCTGGTACATGATATTGGTGACGAGTTAGCGCCAACCAATCACTCGGAATTTGCAGCCGCTTTACTGCGGCCCTATGTGCGCGAAGAAGTGCGTTGGGTGGTCGAAAAACACGGCGTCTTTCAAACCTACTATTGGGCACACCACATGGGCATGGATCGCAACGGACGTGACAAATACAAAGATCACCCGTTCTACGACAGCTGCGTCAATTTCTGCGAGCGGTGGGACCAGGCCTCTTTTGATCCCGCCTACCCAACCAAACCCTTAAGCCACTTCGCACCGATGGTGCAGGAGGTTTTTTCCCGACCCGTCCAGTTTTAATTGGTTCTATCCCCTATGAGTAATTACGTCATTTGGCACAACCCCCGCTGCTCCAAATCTCGACAAACCCTGGCGCTGCTGCAAGACCACAGCATTGAACCCACTGACGTCCGCTATCTCGAGACGCCGCCGAACACACAGCAGATCAGGGATGTGCTTAAAAAACTCAATCTACCGGCCATCGATCTTGTGCGCCGCGGTGAAGCGGCGTTTAAAGCGCTAGGACTGAGCAAAGACTCATCAGAGGCCGATCTGATTGAAGCCATGAGCAAAGAACCGGTGTTGATAGAGCGGCCTGTCGTCATTCACGGGAATCGCGCTGTACTGGGTCGTCCGCCAGAAAACGTACTGGACCTGATCGACTAGATTGCCAGCGTTCAGTCCGATTCGTCGCTGCCGCGACGCCTACTCGAAATTGACATAAAACGTCAGCCGAAGATGAAGGTCGTCGTCGGGTTTTACGCCTGATTCATTAATACCGTAGTGTGTCCACACAATATTGGGGCTGAGGGTGACATGATCGTTAACACGATATTCAAGACCTCCAACAAAGTTGGTTGCCTTGGCGGTGGGATCAAAGGGAATGTAAGCAATGTCATTGCCTTTTACGCTCGGTTTAAACAAACGATGCAGCTGTCCCATCAGGCTCCATCGCCCACCCAACTTCATAACGCCCAGTAGTGTGGCCAGCTCCAGATCGGGATCCTCGCCGCGATCCTGATTGAGATATTCCAAACCAAGCGTGACCCGATCAGTTTTTTTGCCCACCAAAAATTGCCACGTAGTGCGATCGTAGGGTCCGGGCCGCGACTCCCAATCCGCATAGGCGTCAACCAAAAAGCCGCTGCTCCCTCGCCAGGTAGCCCCAGCCATGATTTTGTCGAAGGCATTTTTATCCGCCTCCCAGGTTTCCTTGGAACCATACATGACGCGATAACTAAGCCCGTGCGCTGAGGATAACGGCCCCATCAACTTCACACCCAGATCCCGCGCCGCAATACCCTGAATATCGGGCGCAGTACGCACTAAGTATCGCTTGCCCCAGAATGCCTCCATGACGTCATAGGTGATGGTGGGTATCAGACCCGCTGACACCCGATGTTCACCAAACTTTCTAGTCACACCAAGATCGAGAACGCGATGGGTTAACGCGTAATTTTCAAACGCACCCTCGTGAAAAGCCTCAATCCTAGCCCGCCCAGACCACTGGTCAGAAAATGTGCCATCGGCGCTGACAAGAACTCGGCGCAATACCGAGCCAGAGGCGCCATCGCCCTCGGGGGTATGGTGACTGGGCACCGAGTAAAGATCGCCGAAAAAAAAGCCGCCAAGGTCGAAACGGGGTCTCTCGCTGGCATTGAGGGCGGGCACCGCAAAAAGCCAGCAGCAGCTTATCAAGGCGGCACACACCGCCCAGCTATTCCGCCGCCTTGTCGCTGGGATCTTGCGATTTAGACGCGTTTTCATCACGGCATTTTCTCACACCGAGTTTATTTGCCTAGCGCACTTGGCCAGAACGTCACGATATGCAAACCTTGCACGCTAACTTGGTAATAGATGTAAGTTCCATGGCAAAGCTTTGTTTTCGATACGGCGCGATGAACAGCGGCAAAACAACCGCCCTGTTACAGGTGGCCCACAACTATGAGGAGCGGGGTCAGCGCGTAGTCATTATCAAATCGGCGATCGATACCAAAGGCAACGATCACGTTGTCTCTCGCCTCGGTGTTAAGCGTACAGCGGACATTGTCTTAACCCCGGAGCAAGACCTTCGGGAGGCACTGACTGACCACTTTGCGGCTAAGGCTGCGCCGGACAATCGCATTGATTGTGTCCTCATCGACGAAGCCCAGTTTCTGAGCCCTGCGCAGGTAGATCAAGCATTGGCTACCGCCGTGCTGGATGATATCCCGGTGCTGGCCTATGGCATTCGAACCGATTTTCAAACGCGCTCCTTTCCCGGCAGCCAACGACTGATGGAAATCGCGCATGCCCTCGAGGAGATGAAAACGATTTGTCGCTGTGGCAAAAAAGCCATTTTCAACGCGCGGCTGAAAGACGGCGCAGTGGTAAGAGAAGGCTCTCAGGTCATGATTGATGGTGACGATGCCGAGTACGAAGCTCGCTGCGCGCGCTGCTATCTTGAGGGATGACAAGAGCAGCTTCTCAAAGGTAACGCGCGTTTCGTACACATAATGATAAATAAGAGATGAATAGATGAGTGTAACGAAAACCGATGCGCTGGTGATTGGCGCCGGCGTGGCAGGGCTCTACCAACTGCACCGGTTGAGACAGGCAGGCTACGCTGTCACCTGTATCGATGCTGCGCCAGATATCGGCGGAACTTGGCACTGGAACTGCTATCCCGGCGCCAGGCTGGACTCTCCTTCTTACACCTACCAGTACTGGTTCTCGGAAGATATTTACAACGAATGGGAATGGTCAGAGCGATTCGCTACGCAGCCGGAAATCAAACGCTATTTTAAATTCGTAGCCGACAAACTCGACCTGTGGCCAAACATAGCGCTAAACACCAGAATCAAAAGCGCCATATGGGATGCGACAGCGGGTGAATGGCGTGTAGCCAGTGAGTGTGGGAGAGAATGGCGGGCACGTTATCTCATCAGCTGTGTGGGCATGCTGTCAGCGCCCAAGACGCCACTATTTCCAGAACAGGATAGGTTCGCGGGCACGGTCCTGCACACCGCGCGGTGGCCCCAAGAAGGTATTGACCTCCGGGGCAAGCGAGTGGGTGTTGTGGGCGTAGGAGCGACCGGCATTCAGGTGATTCAGACCCTCGCGTCTGAGGTGGAGGATCTCTATGTGTTTCAGCGCACACCCCAGTATGCGGTCAACATGAATAACTACCCCCTTACGCAAAAAGACCACGACTTTTGGCGGTCTCAATACCCCACCATGCGCCACTCACTGCATACAACTTTTGGTGGCTTTGAATGGAACATCCCAGAGGTCGGAGTTGCCGCCGAAATGACTCCTGAGGAACGTCTCAGGATTCTTGAGGACTGCTGGCAGGACGGCAGTTTAAAAATGTGGGTTGGCACCTACCCAGAAGTATTAGCCGATGAAGCAATCAACGACGAGGCGTCTGAATTTGTGCGCGCAAAAATTCGCGCGCGAATCGATGACCCCGCCATAGCGGACAAGCTGATTCCAAAACACTATGGGTTTGGCACCTACAGAGTGCCGCTAGAAACAAATTATTACGACGCCTTCAATCGGAACAACGTCCACCTTGTGGATGTTAAGGCCCACCCCATTGAGGGATTTACCGCTGATGGCCTAATGGTTGACGGGCAGGAATATGCGCTCGATGTGCTTATCTTTGCAACCGGTTTTGATGCCGGTACTGGGGCGCTGTCGCGCGTGGATGTCCGCGGTATCGCGGGGCAATCACTGAGCGAGCTGTGGCGGAGGGATATTCGCTCAACGCTGGGGTTGCAAGTGCATGGCTTCCCCAATTTATTCACTGTCGCCGGACCTCTCGCTCCTTCCACAGCGTTTTGCAACATGACCACTTGCTTGCAGCAACAAGTGGATTGGATTACCGACGCGATTTTATATATGCGAGAGCAGGGCAAGTCTCAAATGGAGGCGTCGGCTGAAAAAGAGGAGGAGTGGATCCAGCATCATGATGAAATAGCCGAAAGCACACTGCTCATGAAAACCAACAGTTGGTATACGGGCGCAAACATTGAGGGCAAACCGCGACGACTGCTTTCTTACGTTGGCGGCGTCGGTGTGTATAAAGAGATTTGCGAAGAGATTCGTGCCAACCACTTTGCCGGGTTTAACATCACATAAGACCGGATAACTCAAACAAGAGGAAGCCAGACATGCGGATCAAGGGGAAAGTAGCGCTTGTGACAGGGGGCGGATCAGGTATTGGTGCTGCATCAAGCCATCGACTCGCCGAAGAAGGCGCGCTGGTCGTGGTATCAGATATTGATGCCGATGCGGCGAAGCGCGTTGCCGATGACATCATGGCCTGCGGGTTTCGTGCCGAAGCGAGATATCAGGACGTCACCGACCAAGAGCAGTGGCAGAACATTGTGAGCGGAATCATCGAAAGCCATGGCCATCTTGATATCTTGGTCAATAATGCCGGGATTGCATTGACTGGCTCAATCGAAGACACCACGCTTGAAGACTGGCGTTTGGTCAATGCCGTAAACAGTGAAGCAGTTTTTATGGGTACTCAGGCTGCGGTGGCTGTCATGAAGGGGACCGGCGGCTCTATCATCAATATCTCTTCCATCGAAGGCCTTGTTGGTGACCCGCTTATTGCTGCTTACAACGCGAGTAAGGCGTCGGTCAGGATGATGACAAAGTCTGCTGCGCTTCACTGCGCGGAGAGTGGCTATGGCATCAGGATTAATTCCGTCCACCCTGGGTTTATTGAAACCCCCATGGTGGCAAATGGCGTCGCAGCGCTGGGAGAGGAAAACGCTCAGGCATTTCAGGAACGGATTCTTAACAGCATCCCCATGGGCGTGATGGGCCAACCCAAAGATATTGCCAACGGAATCCTATTTCTTGCTTCCGATGAGTCAGCTTATATGACAGGTTCGGAGCTCGTAATTGATGGCGGTTTCACCGCGCATTAAATCGGATACTTAAAACAAAAGTCACCGACATTAGCTGTCGGTGACCCTCACCCTTAAAGCGCACATCGCCGATCTTACTGGAGCGGCGAAACCTTGAAGGTCATTGTCTTTGCCACGAAGTCCACTTGGCCCGAGACAATATTGATAAGCCCATTGGTTACCACATCGAGTGAGTACATATCGAAGACCGCGCCGTTCTTACGATAAACGCCCTGCAAGGTGGCGCGTTCAATCACTTCTCCATTTTGCGTCCAGGCATAACCTGTAAATTCCCCCATGGTGCCCATACCGAGTTTGTCGGTGAACTCATAGGAAAGATACACACGACCATAATCTCCCGCCTCACCGGTAGCGGCGACACTGTAGTTGATCCCATCCGTTGTATGAGCTGCGTCAATGGTGAAACTGGCGGTAAATTCGCCTTCCCCGTAGTTGAGGTCCTGGCCGAGGCTCACTGGTGCAAACAGAAAGACGAACGCTATAACTAAAAATTTGCGAACTATCATGATGTTCTCCTTTTTCGTTGATAGAAACGAGGTCTCGGGAAACCCGGGCCACGCATCAACTAACATTACTGGCTTTTAGGATATCCGCCAGCAGGAGTTTAGTGATGCCCAGTGGATGGCGTCTTTCAACGCATTATTGGCGCGTGGGCATGCTGTTTAGGTTGCCCGCGGGACCCCTGTCAGCGCCTCTATCTGAACCCGCTGCATGATGGCTTCAACGTTGGAAAGGTTTTCGATCAGCTCAGCGAATCGCACCGTGCGGCGTTGATAATCAATAACCGCAGGTAATACCGGAACATTTGAAGCGAGCGCGATTCGAGCAAAACCTTCCTTTAGCTTTACTACCCCGTGACGGGTCCCCTCCGGGGTGATGCCCAGAACAAGCTTTGATTTAGCCTGGAACGCGATGCGCATTTGCTCTACCAAGCCCTGTGCACTGTTCCTGTCTACCGGTATACCTCCAAGCCTGCGAAGTACCGGCGCTAGGGGAAACCAAAAAAGTGTGTGTTTCATCATAAACGTCGAACGCAACCCCAGCGCCCACAAGACGGCGATAGTTAGAATAAAGTCAACGTTAGAACTGTGGGGTAATAGAGCAACCACCAGTTTGGGCCTGTTTGGAAACTGGCCATCAATACGCCAGCCCCACAGCCGTAGAGTGATCCGCCCAATCCAACGGGTGAGACGGTTGCTGGTTTTGGGCAAATTGTCACCGAGTACCTGCCAGCCCATGAATAATCCTATTGAATCAATTAGCCGGCCAATATAATGGCATTAAAAAGACCACTTAAGATATCGGCTGTTCGCGCTTGAGTCGGCGATCAAATAGTGATTAGCTTTCGAGCAAATACCGTCCCGCATTAATGACCCACAAGGAGTTTTTTGATGCCACCGATGACCGTTCTTGGCTGGTTTCACACAGTGGTAGGTGCAGCCGCAATCCTGATGGCCATCCACTCCCTTTACCATCATAAAGTCCTCAGCGCCGCTACGGCCTCTGGTAGAGCCTACCTGCTCATGACGCTATTCGTCGCAGGATCGGCGCTTATGATTTATAACCAAGGCGGGTTGGGGCCCGGGCACATACTCGCAGTCCTCACGCTGCTAGCACTCACCACCGGATATTTTTTTGAACGCAAGCCGGTTATAGGTTGGCTGTCAAAGTATGTGCAGACCGCGGCTTACACCGCCACGCTTCTGTTCCACATGATACCGGCAATCACCGATTTTCTTCGCAGGCTACCGGTGGGTGATCCGTTTATTGACTCTTTCGATTCTCCCCTGCTACGAGGTTTTTATGCCGCCTTCCTGCTGGCTTTTGTTATTGGGCTTGGCGTGCAGTTTCTGTGGCTTCGAAAGCGGACCAATCCTAGTTAACCCGCTGTAAAAAAATAAAGGCCACTTCAGTGGCCTTCATTTGACCGATAAACCCACTGCCTTCATTGCAGGATATAAGCATCCACAGTAAGAGTCTTCGCGGCCGCATCGAACGATATAACGTCAAAATTTTGCGTGCCGTCTCCAAGCAGTACGATATTGTGCATGGTGAACACCGACCCCTCTCGATGGAAATACCCCGAGAAGATCCCCGTAGCAAAAGCGCCATCGCTCATAAAACCCCGGCCATTGCCATGAACGGACCCATGAGTTTTGGAGTTGTCCGATGCTTTCAGTTCGTAAGTCACGTAAACGCGACCGTACACGCCCATGATGCCCTCCGCCGTAATGACAACGCCATCATCGAGCAACCGCGCTGAGGTGACCGTCATCTCGGCCCGCGCCTGACGTCGCTCAAGCTCCAGAGGTGCCCCAAGGTCCTGAGCTCGGACGACTTCGATACAGAGCAAGCAGGAAACAATCAAGGCCAGTACTGTCTTCAAATTCTTGGATGTCATATCTTTTCTCCTGTTATTTATTATCAAGAGCAACAGTTTCATCCTAAGTCTCGGACTGCATAACACGCTGAGGCGCCAGATTTTACAGTGAGGGTGCCAACAGATCGTCTGAAACATCGCTCACAAAAAACCCCACTCAAAGTGGGGTTCTGCGAGCGTCTTGCAACACCTCTTAGCGACTAATGGTCCAGCCGGTCTGCTCTAGAGCAAAGCGATCTTCGCTCAGATTACCTAGCGCCACTACCTGCCCAGCATCATTAAACTCGAATCGGGTCACGGTGTGAGTGTCAACAGGTAAGCCGCTCTCGTCATCGGTATCCCAGCTCTGGGTCCACACATAAACCACATTGCCTTCCCCTATCGCCTCATGAAGCTCCCACTTTTCAGGCCCCCAAGTTTCGGCGTCCCCGGTATCCATCCACTGGAGCATTTGCGCCTTGCCAATCGGCGTATCGATGATGCCTCGAGCAACCGAAATATCCATGGTCTCCCCGTCCCGCAGGATTACGGCATCAACGACCTCTCCCGGTTTGCCACGAAAATCGAGCTTACCCATATTGGCCTCGTTAACTTCCACGCCTCGTACAGAGAGGAACTGATCACCGGGTTGCAGGAGACCGTCCACAGGACTCTCGGGGGTGACCGTACCAACGATCATACGCCCCTCTTCATCTTGAGGATCCCAAGTGAAACCAAAACCCACATAGCGGCTGCGATAGAGCATCCCGTCGTCAGCCATATTCTCTTGCACGTTGGCCATGGCCTCCGCTTTACCGGTTGCGCCCGCGGTTACCCATTGCTTGGCTGTTGCAATATTGGGATTCTCGGCAGGCGTCGGCGCCTGACTGGCACCGCATGCAGTGAGCGCCAAGACAGCTATGACGCCAGCTGTGTTTTTCACCAATGATTGATACATGTTGCTTCCCCCAGTTTGTGATTGTGCCAGCTCGCCATGAACTAGCCAGAGGGTCTTAGCCTCCGTCATTGAAGGTAGACTAATTTGGCTGTTAACTCAAAGATTAATTAAACTTGTCATAAAAAGGTAAAAAGCCGGTAACAACGGTTTGCCGATGGGCGGAAATAGGATGATGACGAATAGCCAATCCTCACACTTTATACGTACCGCAGCGCTCATACTGAGCTGTCATTTACTGCTGGGGTGTGCCGGCGATTCCCCAGAGGCCGCGCAAACCTTCGATACCATTATTAGGGGCGGAACCCTTTACGATGGATCAGGGGGTCCGGCTTATGCCTCCGATCTAGGAATCAGCGGGGGAAAAATAACCGCGATAGGCGATTTGAGCGATGCTGTTGGCCGCGTGGAAGTAGACGCGACAGGCAAAGCGGTAAGTCCCGGATTCATCAATGATTGCCTGGGGCGTTACCTCTCTTATTAGAGACGGTCGCGGTATCAGTGATATCTCCCAAGGCATTACGCTTGAAGTCTTCGGTGAAGGAAATTCCATGGGGCCCCTGTCCCCCACCATGAAGGCCGAGTTTCCCAAATACTGGGATCAAGTGACGCCATCCTGGACTACGCTAGGGGAGTACCTCGAATTTCTTGAAGAGAAGGGGGTGTCCTCCAACGTCGCCTCTTTTATCGGGGCAACCACAGCGAGAATTCACGTTCTGGGTCGCGATGATGTTGAAGCATCGCCAGCTCAGCTTTTAGAGATGCAAAGTCTGGTGCGAAGCGCTATGCAAGAAGGTGCGGTTGGCGTGGCCTCCTCTCTCATTTACACGCCGGCGAGTTTTGCCAGCACCGAAGAATTAATTGCCCTCGCAAGCGCGGCCTCGGAGTTTGGTGGAATTTATGCGTCGCATATGCGCAATGAGGGAAAAGGCATTTTTGAGGCTCTTGATGAGCTGATTACCATTGCCCGTGAGGCGGATATCCCCGCAGAAATTTACCACCTCAAAATTTCCTATCCTCCCTTTTGGGACCGATTCGATGATGTGCTTGAAGTCATCGAAGAGGCGCGACGTTCCGGTCTAAACATCACCGCCGACATGTACCCCTACCCCGCAGGCTCGACGGGACTGGACGCGATCATGCCGCCTTGGGTTAAGGAGGGTGGCATCGATCAATGGATAGCGCGGATGCAGGACCCTGACACACGAGCAAGGCTGGTAAAGGCGATGCAGGAGAATCCGGACGACTGGGATAACCGGCTCGCCAGCGGCGGTGCAGAGTCGGTACTCTTGGTCGAATTTCGCAACCCAGATCTGAAGCATCTTGCAGGGATGACCTTGGCTGAAGTCGCGCAGCAACGCGGCATGTCACCCGAGGAAACGGCGATGGATCTGGTCATTGAGGACCGAACCCGCGTTGGTGCTATGTATTTTAATCAGTCTGAAGACGTAGTCAGAAAGGCCATTCAACAGCCCTGGGTTAGCTTTTGCACCGACGCAG
Source organism: uncultured Luminiphilus sp. (assembly GCA_943787485.1). Taxonomy (GTDB): domain Bacteria; phylum Pseudomonadota; class Gammaproteobacteria; order Pseudomonadales; family Halieaceae; genus Luminiphilus. The sequence continues at coordinate 124,797 of CALSMP010000003.1, forward strand.
TCTCGATCGCAGCAGAGGGAGATCAGCTCCTGAACCACCGTCATCCGAGGACTTATGGCACATTCCCTCGGGTATTGGGTCACTATGTACGGGACCTTCAGCTACTCAGCCTCGAACAAGCAGTACACCGCGCCAGTGGGCTACCTGCCACCAACCTGTCGCTGCGGAATCGAGGTTTTTTGCGCGAGGGCTATTTTGCCGACGTACTGGTCTTTGACCCGGCGACGATTCAGGACCACGCCACTTTCGAGCAACCGCATCAATATTCCACAGGCATGGAAAAGGTTTTCGTCAACGGAGAGCTGGTCTTTGAAGACGGCGAACATACCGGCGCGCTACCCGGTCAGTTTGTCAGAGGCCCCGGTTGGACCGGCTGGCGTGATTAGGGATACATGAAGCTTGGTGCCAACTTGGCTACAATAAGCACTGCCCTTTAATGTAGAAATTCATGTCCTCGTCACCGCTTCATCATCCAACGCCAGACAGCTGGCTCGATTGTGTACTCGCCAACTTTGACGCGTTCCTGTTGGACCACGCCGCGGCAGAAAAAAAAGCCGCTGGCATGGCCATGTCCATGTTGTCCCACTACCCCGATAAAAGCCGGCTCGTTACGGCAATGTCAGAATTGGCGGTCGAGGAAATGGTGCACTTCAGGGAAGTGGTTAAACTGATTCAAGGTCGGAATCTGCAGCTTACCGCAGACCAGAAGGATCCCTATGTCAACGAAATTCGCGGCTGGATTCGCCAGGGAACTGACGTTTATTTACTGGATCGACTGCTCACGGGTGCGGTCATAGAAGCGCGGGGAGCAGAGCGATTCGGTTTGGTGGCGGAAGGCTTGCCCGAAGGAGACCTCAAGACGTTTTATCGTTCGCTAGCCCGCTCAGAAGCAAGGCACTTTGAGCTGTTTCTCGACTTGGCTGAAGAGTATTTTTCTGCGTGTGAAATTGATCAGCGTTGGCAGCAACTGCTCTCCGCCGAATCCCGCTGCATGCAGAACCTGCCGATCAGGGCCGCTCTGCACTAACCATGATAGCCAGTCGCGCGATCGATAAATATCTCGCGCAGTACAGCCTGCGACTCGGATCTCTACCAGAAATGCCCCAGAGCTGGCGACACGTTATGGTCGTCCCTTGCTATGACGAAGCACCGGACTTCATTTCTCGCTGGCAGGCAATCTACAGTGACACGTCTTTGCTCATTGTGCTGGTGCTCAACAGGCCCGAGGGAGGTGAGCATACTGCCAACGAGCCGGTCAGGAAGGCACTGGCTGGAAATACTACAAAAACTTTTGAACAGGGCTACTCACTCAGCCAGCTCAATAACGCCTGTTCTGTATTGTGCGTTGATCTTGAAATCCTCGAAGGCCCGACACCGACCAAAGAGGGGGTTGGAAGAGCCCGCCGTATTGGCTGCGACCTAGCGCTCCAATTGCAACGGACAGGAGCGATCAACACCGACTGGATTTACTCGGGGGATGCGGACGCCATTTGGCCCGCCGATCTTTTCAACACTACATGGCCGGATGAGGCAAGCGCCGTTGCCGTTCCTTTCAGCCACCGGTTTTATAAGGCCGATAAGCATCAGTCACCGAGCGAGCTTGCGATCGCTCGAGCGACCCAGCTCTATGAATTGAAAATCCACCACTATGCCTTGCATCTGCAAGCCATAAATTCCCCTTACGGCTTTCATACCCTGGGTAGCAGCTGCCTGTTTAAGGCCAGTGCTTATGCGGCGGTACGCGGGATGCCGCTGCGCAGTGCAGCGGAAGACTTTTATCTTCTCAATAAACTCGCCAAAGTTGGCCCTGTCCACGGTGCCCAGGGTAATGGCGTCACGATCACCCCCAGGCTATCGACTCGAGTGCCGTTTGGTACCGGACCCGCCGTAGAAAAACTGCTGGCAGCGGAAGATGTCTGGCACGAACCCCTGTTCTACGACGCGCGATGCTTTGACGTCATGGGGAGGCTTTCCGTCTTATTCGATGCCTGGGCCGAAACGCCGGAAGCCAACACCTTCGATCAACTGGTGGCCGAATTCAGCTCGGGGGTCGCGACAGATCTCCATGCGCTTTTGAACCAATGGGGTTACCAAAAAGCCCTCGCCCACATTCACCAAGCCGGCGCGAGTGCACTTCAGCGCAAGAGCCATACCATCACGTGGCTCGATGGCTTCAAAACGCTCAAAATCATTCATCTGCTAAGAGATCATCACTATCCCAATCTGTCTTGCATCCAATCTTTGGCCGATCCTAGCCAGTGGCCGCTTTGCCACGATGGCACCGCGGCAGGCTTGCTGGAAGCTATCCACCGGCACCTGGGCTGGTTTGAGCGAAGGTCCGCCTAGTCAGTCCCCGCCCAACTCCGAAAACAAAAAGGCAAACTGATCAGCGCGTTCCTGTAAATACTGGTCCCGGGTCGACCCGATTCCGTGTCCCGCCTGAAAATCCACCCGCAGCAGAACGGGATTATCGCTTGCGGTAGCGGCCTGTAGGCGAGCCGTCATTTTGCCCGACTGCCACGGCTCAACCCGAGGATCATTGAAGCCGTGGGAAAGCATGACGGCGGGATATGCCACACCATCGCGCACGCTGTGATAGGCGCTCATCGCTAAGAGCGCGTGAAATCCGGCTTCTTCCGTCACGGTCCCAAACTCTTTGATATTGGGCACGCCATTGGTCGTGGTTTCTGCCCTGATGGTGTCCAGTGACCCTACGTCAATAATAGCGGCGCCAAAAAGATCGGGGCGTTCGGTGATGGCTCTTCCAGCAAGAATGCCCCCCGCACTGCCGCCCCAGGGCGCCATGTGGGCTGGGCTTGTATAGCCCTCGGTCACCAGATACTCCGCAGATGCAATGAGATCCCGCCAAGTGTTGGGTTTGGTTTGCATACGACCCGCGTAGTGCCACTCTTGACCATACTCCCCGCCTCCTCGGACGTGGGCAATCGCCCAGACGCCACCACGCTCGAGCCAAGCCAGTCGCGTGGCACTAAAGCCGACGTTCATCGAGGAACCATAGCTACCGTAACCGTAAACCACCGTCGGATTCTTGCCATCGAGGACTAGGCCCTCTTTATGGATAATGGTAAGCGGTATCATCACGCCGTCATGGGACGGGACGACCAAATCTTTGGCCACATATCCTTCGAGATTATCGAACTCCCCGACCGGCACCATACCGGTATCGGTAAAGGTGTTGGCGTCGGGATCATAGGCATAACGAATACCACCCTGAATCCAGGTTGCCTCGTAAATTAATGCACCGGGCACCTCTGGGGAGATTGACGACACATAAGCTGCGCCGCCCCGCGGGGGTGACAGCTCCTTAAGATCACCGCCAGGTACCCATCTCAATACCATGGCTATGCCGTCTCGCTTGGCAGAGACATAGAGCGCGTCCGCGGCGACGCTGACCCCCTCGATAACCAGATCCCCGGCCGGGATAATGTCACGAGCCGCCGCGATCTCGGGGTTGGTGAGCGTCATAGCAACCAGCCTGAAACGCGGCGCATGTTTCGCTGTCACGAGGTAGATCATGTCATCGATCACAGCGAAATCGGTGACCGCGTCGGACTCATCACACAGTTTCACCCATGGGATATCGCCACCCAACAAGGAGGTCCTAGGGGCTGTGAACAAACTGATTTCATTATTATCTCCGTGCTTTACCTTGAGAATGGCGTGAGGTGATCTCGAACTCAGCCATAGGCTTGGGAAATCAGTATCCAGTATGGGTAGCGATGCCCCGTGGCCAAAGGCCGCGATCAGCTGATCGTTTTCGGGAGCGCTATCCAGGCCATGGAACATAACGCGGGTCTGTTTATATACTTCCGTCGCCGGCGCATCCTCGGACAGGTCGCGCCGCCGACTGTAAAAAAACCCGGTCTCGTCCGCCATCCACTGGGGCCAGTTGTAGGCCGTTTCGATATGATCAATTGGGCCGCCTACCCGCTCACCGCTCCTGACATCGAGCACGTGGTAAGTGGTTTCCTCCGAACCTCCCTGAGCTAGGCCGTAAACCACGAAACGCCCTGAGGGAGATGGCGTATAGCCCTCCAAGCTGTAATGCTGCTCGGAGTCAGTCCCCATGGCTTCCGGATCAATCAACAGACGCGCCTCAACCTCGCCCGCAGGCCGGACATAAAGTTTGTAAAGGTTTTCACCGCTATTTCGCCGCAGAAAAAACACCGTGCCATCGGCTAGTCGCTCCACCCCTCCAGTAGTGAAGGGGGCGCCTTGATCCAGCGCCTCAAGGCGCTCAAACAGCGCAGCCCGGGATTCAAGCCGACTGAGATAGTCGTCGGTGTAAGCCGCCTGCGCTCGAAACCACTGCTCTACCTCAGGATCCCCAAGGTTCTCCATGTAACGATAAGGATCGGCTATTTCGACGCCCCAGTGAGTCTCAGATACCGACACGGTTTTGGCCCTCGGTTGAGCGACCTTGTTTCCCATAGTGGCTTCACTGTCCTCAGCGGGGCTATCGCAGCCTATTGACGCCATACCTATTACTCCCGCCGTTATCACTGATGCTAGAAATTTACCCCGTCGATCTTTGGTTTTGCTCATCACACTTTTCCTCGATAGCAATGAGGCGCATTACTGCCCCACTAACATGCCACATGAGCGGCTCCCTATCTAAACCGGTCAGGGGAAACACCTGCCTGACTTTAGCCGCTGCCACAACAACCGATATTCCCTGTGACATCCATAGGCTAGTACACGGGAACTTCATCGGGCGATAATGGTCTATTGCTGCACTTTAAATCGCCCTGTACGGTCCTGCCTGCTCCGGAGTCACTCATGCTCAACCACTATGGCCCCACCATTATTCTCGGCCTGATGATTAGCACTGCCATTATCCTCGATGACCTCATTATCGTCAGCATGCATAGGCGAGCACCACCCGGCCATGAAACAAGTTCACATTATGAAAAATAAAGCCAGTCAGGGACACACGGAGGAGGTTCTTGAGATTACAGCGCATAAGACCACAAGCCCAGACGCACGGCGCTTGGTAGTTCGGGTTAATGGCGACGACGCTGACTTTCCAGTTGAAGCCATCGAACAGGCGATACGCACCGCTATCGACACCGCGGAAAAGGCGGGACGAGCACCCACCCCTGAGGAGTTTGACGAGGCCATTCAATCTGCTACCCATGGATTCGATGCTGAAACTCTCGACATTGATATCGAGATTGATAACTGATCAATGCGCGTTCTGCTCGTTGAAGACGACCTGAGCATCGCCAGATCCCTAGACACGGCATTAACCCATGAGGGATTTACCGTAGATGCGGTTGCCACATTGGGGGGCTCCATGGATTCACCCGAAGTAGTTGCTCAGGCATTCATCACATTTCTGAGGGCGGTAAGACCGCCGCGCATGTAGGCTGGCTAGCGGCTACCATCTGCAGTTGAAGGAAAAAATCTGCGATACCGTATTACCAGCGCAATAAGCGTCAAGACACCAAAGGCTAATGAGACAGGCGTCACTGCAGGAATAGACACCGGAGACGCGGCGAGAGGCGCATCAGCTGGCGTCCCCGGAGGCATGGGAGAAGCGACCGCCACACCGTCACGGCTCATCAACCGCTGACCATCTTTCGCTTGCGCACTCATGCGGATTGTAGTGCCAGACGCCGATCCATTTTTATCGCGAATTGAAGTGACTGATCCTGTTAGCTGCGAAAAGCGCGACGCCGCTTCTCCTGAACTAGGGCTCCTCTCCCGAGTTCTGACTCTATCTCCTGAGGTGGGATCTCCTCCTGAGGTAGGCTCTTCTCCTGTGTTAGGAAAGCAGGGATTACATTGTCCCGGGCTATTCGAATCCAGTTGCTCGACGGCAAATGCGTTAGCGGCAGCTTCGATCACCTTACCATCACTGAATGTAACCGTGATAGCTTCGTTGCTGTAATTATAAACGACATAGCTGGTCAAACCGGCATCTGTCTCAAAGGCCATAGCCGCCGGATAATCTGCGTACAGAGCACCGGTGCCAGTCTTAAGCTCACCCAAAGCGCGCATGGTATAAATCCAGTGATAGGTATGCGCCCGCGCTTCACCTGCTTCAGGCTCATAGTTTGGTGTCGCCTCGTAGTCAGCTATCGCGGCATCAGCATCTGTTAGCGACCACAGATTCCACCAAAGATCACTCCATTGATCAGGCGGAAGACCCGAGGGCTTGCCGTTTGGTGACTCCTCTAACCCTAGGGCAACGTAATCATCTAGGTAATCTGCATAGAGGCCAACGTGCATGATTAAAGGGTTCGATGGCAGTCCTTGAATACCCAAGATATGAGCGAAGGCGCCACTAAACCAGGTCGCAAAGGCGCTACCCTCTCCCCAGATACATGGATG
>CALSMP010000004.1 GCA_943787485.1 uncultured Luminiphilus sp.
TCAATGAAGGCAAGCTCAAAATTCATACTGAACACGTGCTCGGTCAGTGAATCATTGGCGAAAAAGGTATCACTTGGCTGACGAAATATCCGCGTGGGTCGCCGTAGCGGATGGACCAATTCAAAATCGGGATCAATACCCACGGCCGGACAATCCGCGAGGGAAATGCTCCCTCCGTCATCCACCCCAATCTCAAAGTACGCCGCAGGCTTAATCGCCTTGTGGAGCTTTTGCATAAGCTTGCGGTAACCCAGCCTCTCGTCGTCTCGTGGTAACCCCACTGGAGACAGAATAGGTCGAATCTTTCGCTCATCCGCGTGGGTTGCTTTGAGGGTGAGAGACGGCATGGGTCCCTGCACATTTTGCTGGACTCGACTGATGTAGATGTCGGCCAATTGGCGCAAGATCGACTGTCGTGCTTGACCGTATTCGGTAGAAATCGTCGGTACCGTTCGGTTGCAGTTGCTTACCTCGCCAAACACCATGGTAGGTCTGAGGCTAAAATTTTTCTCATCCCCCGTGACTTCCCTATATTTTTCATAGTATTCAGCGACAAGCTTATCTCGCTGCTCAGAGGTCAATGCCGTCGTCGTCCCGCCGTGGTCCTGATGGAAGGAGCCCTCTCCCGGGAAGCTTATATATTGATTGCTTTCGTCGTGGGTCAGTCGATGAAAAATTTCGATATTTGAAAGACCACCACCCGCCTCGTCAAATCGTTCGTCATAACCACCACAATCCGCGAGCACTTCGCGCGTGGTAATCAAACAGTTAGTTTCGATTGCATCAAGCGTGTGCTTGTTTACAACTTCACCAGGAATGACCGCGTAATCAAACAGCGCATATCCATTAGCGGGCCAGCCCAATTCTCTAAGCGCCTCTTCCTCGACCTCGAAAGCATTTTCGACAGACCGGAGATTCTGCGACGCGGGGCCAAGCGTATATTGGGGGACATTGATCACAGGTCTTGGCACAGACTGAACAATGGACCTCGTGTTTCGCGCCACGCCGGGACTCAGAATGTGCGCCCCATCAATCATCAGCGCAATCGTGCTGAATTTGGCAGCCTCGATACCCTGGTTGAGTCCCGACACCGGCGAAGGATGACCATCGACACGTATGACCCGGGCAACCTGTGGAAACTCCTGAAAGTCCTCTTTCCGCAACGCTGGGGAGGATCCATTATCGATGACGATGACCTCTAAATGCTCCGGAGCAATGCCTTGAAAGGACGGCGAAAGACTTGTGAGGGTGCGCCTGAGATGGCGCGGAATGTTGTAGGCCACCACCACAAAACTGATGCCATCAAAGGGTGCGCCACCCGACGCGTCAGAGAAGTCGATGCCCTCGTCAAAGCGGCGGTAAAAACGATCGGTCAGCCTCATCAAGTGCCGATCTTTTTCCCGCGTGATACGCAGCTCGCGAGCGAGCGCCTGATTACGCTGACGTAGCAACTGGATTTCGGCGCGAAGCGCCTCTAAAGAGTTCATTTATTCACCACTGGGCGCCCAGCATCGATCCGGAACATGGTAGTTTAGCACTGCACGCGAGGCCAGATGATACACACCGCCGACAAGCCCCGGGAAGCGGCTCATGACAAATTGATCTCAAAATTTCCACTGTGTCGAAGCCGATCATAATCGTGAATAACCTGCGACAAATCACCGGGCGAGGTCTTCACAAGCTTTTCAGTGAATACCTGTTGAGCGACGCCTAAGCGCGCTAGCAACATCGGGTAATCGTCGCGAAGACCCTCGTAAGTCATCAGAAGCGGATTCTTGAAGAGATCTCGCAACTGCACCAGGTAGTCTCTCTGTTCGGCAGCGAAGCGCTCGAGCGTTGCGAGTGAAAGTTCGATTTTTTGGTGTGAGGACTCAGACTGCTCTGCTTCTTCAGTCGGCGTGTGCTTGATTTTATATTTCACCATGCGGACCCTGCTGGCGTAATTTGCCAACTGATCGCGGCGGTAAAGAATAACGGGGACTATAGACTCCGAAATAAAATAGTCTTGATATCGCGCCTTATGTTCACTCTTGAAAAAATCTTCGAGCACCAGCTTGAAGCCCACCGCTTCACTGTCAAAATTCCAGACATTGCGCTTTAAAAAATCGACGGGATCGCTTGCGCGGATCGGCAGCAAGGCCTCGACAGATTCTTTAGCCGACCTGTCCTGCAAAGGATCACTCAAGGGCACTAGACCATTAATCCACTCCCTCGATAAAACCTCACCATGACAAACAAGTTGCGGGTGAGCGTGCAGGGAAAGTCGCAATAAGGTCGACCCGCTTCGCGCCTGACAAAAAATGACGAATTTTTGTTGTTTACCTGCCATTGCGCCTGCTAAGCCGTTCACTCAGAACGGATAATCGAGCATTTATCCGCAGCGGTTAAAGGATTTCCAAAGCTCGACCCTGCACCTCTGCGCCGAACACGCGAGACGAGTATTCGCCGATAGGGGTACCGCGCTTCTGCCACCCGCCGCCGGAGAACCGGCCACTATGAGTCCACCGCACTGCGTGACGAAATCTCGATGGCCTGACTATCCTCAGCCTCCGGCATGGGCGTATTGATTGAAAGCCGAATAAAACGCTCGACCTCGGGTGATAGTTGCCCCAGATAAATCGGCTCTGTTTGGGGGCATTGATAAGACTCTCCCCGCAACGAGGCATACTGTGCCTCAAACTGCTCGAGAAGCACTTCGCGCTTTACCCGTTCAACGCCCCCGGTCGTCACTCCCTCGTGAAACTGGTGGAAGGTGCCCTCTCCCATCAGCACTACATGCTGTACTCCCGAAGCCTCACAAGCCCGGCGATAAAAATCGAGGTTTAAAAGCCCCCCGCCCGGCAGCGTGAAGCGTCGATCAAAGCCGCCCAGTCGATCCCAAATGTGGCGTGGGACACTGATACAGTTGCTCTCACTGTTCGGCCTAAAGATTCCTGCCGTGCATGAGCCGCTAAAGCAGGCAATTTCGAAAAGCCTGTAACCGCGCGCAGGCCACGCTATTTTTTGCAAAAGCGCGGCCTCTTCCTCGCACCCGTATCCCATTTCAACCGAATTTTGCTGAAGTTGACGCCCGAGGTGATAGCCCGGCACGCTGACTACCGTGTCCCGCGCGAGCTTGTGAGCTTTAATGACGCCCGACACCAGCCCCGGCGTGACCATCCGAGCGCCATCGACCATCACACAAATGTGAGACCCGTTAGCAACGCTCCCACCAAAGTTAACCGCGTGAACCGGCGTTGGCTCGGACTCCACTCTCAGGTGGTAACTAAAGTTAGCAGGGAGTGCTCGGAGTGTGGCGGTGTCTAGATTGTTGGTCGATCTGTTCTCGACAACGATGACTTCATACTCATCCTCGCTGACATCACGCTGGTAGTGGCTTGATAAGGAGTGCAAGGTCTTGCTCGCCTGCTCAGGCATATTGTGTACTACAACCACGATACTCAGCATCGCTTCCTCCGAACGCTTTTTGCGGCAGTGACTCACCGCGTTGTCGATCACATCAGTCGAACTTTTCCGCCTTAGGGCGGCACTACACCGGTATTAACCCTAAAAATCAACTCCGGCTCAAAGCTCACCGCCCATTCGTAGAAACAGCCTACTCCTGCAACAGCAAGGTGTCTCCAATCTGGCTAGCCGCAATATCCTCTTCACAGAATGGGAAGCGCACCCAACGCTTATCCGAATAAAGCTTGGTCTGATCCGCAAAGTGCGGGGATTCAGGGTCTGTCGACTGCGACGGAACCAGAATGACATCGGCAATGGGGCATTCGCTTTCATCCCAGGTCACCGCCTGAATATAGCTATTTCCCGACCCCGGATTGACGTAGCCGCCATCGGACAAACCAACACCGATAGCGCCGTAAACGCCCATATTGCCCGTGCCCCCATGTATCGGCACGTTCTCGCCGTTCCGCTCAAGGTACTGAATATCGCCCCACGCCGCGTCGATGGGGACATTGTTGCTCGCGAGTCTGTCCGCCGCATATCCCAAGGCGTCGATCACAAGCTGGGCGTTTGAGGCATTCTCCAAATCAATGCCTGCGGGGGTGTTCAGTGGATCAGCGGGATCAAAGTCAACCGTCCAGAAGCTGGGATCAGAGACGACATTCTGAAAGCTGTTGCCCCGCTGTGAGCGAATATAGCGCCAGAATTCAGTAAAGATTTGCGCCCCTTTGCTGGGCAGATCGACTCGGCCGTCCCAGCTCGCCAGCACATCGCACAACGCTTGAAGACCTGTAGCCTCCTCCAGGGCACAGACCGCAGCGATATCAGACCCTGTCACCTCCATGCCATAGACGCGATTGGAATACATCAGACCTTTCAGCGTCTCCAAATCAAACAGCGGGGTTTCGCTGAGACCATCGGTCGCCTGCTTTCGCTCTTCCACCATGAGGTGGCCAATACGGGTGCGAAGAAACTGCTGGGTTCCCTCATACCCCAAAGGTCCCATGATCGTGGGGAATCCCTCCAACGGAGTAGCCGGATTACTTAACCAGTAACCGTTATTGCTGTTACCCACGTAGTCTCGATTGCGCAACTGGGGAAGTTGGCTCGCGCCGTACAACCCGCTGCCCTCGGGCGCTTCCGGATCTTCACCCCATTCACACGCCGAGGTAGAACCATCGAGGGAAATGATGACGTTGGTAGTAGCGGTGGCAAGAATAGGTCCAATGATGCCATTGATGCACAGGTCCAGCTGTTCTTGGGTAATGTTGGGAATGGCCGAGAGCTCGCCATAAAACACCTCACCATTTCGATCGGCGGCTATTTCGTGAAAGACCGGATTGCCAATCGTTGCCAAGGAGTCAACGTAAGCACTTAAATTCTCCGCCTTGCCTTTTTGTATCCACTGCTCGATGCCGCGGATTCCGGTAAGGATGTTGGCGTCCTTGAACGCCAACACTGAGCCGGTAAACATCGGCCAGCCATCCAGAAGCGAGCTTACGCCTTTCAGATTGACCACCGGACCAAAATGGGATTCATAAAAAGTAAAGCTACGATCTTCCAGCGTGCCATCTTCAAGCTTGACCTGGGCAGTAATGTCGACAGGCACGATATCCCGCATTTCACCGTCGTACTCGTACTGCAACGGATTTTCCGGGTTGAGCTTCAACTCATAGAGGCTAAAGCGGTTGGCGTAGGAAACGGTGTGGGTCCACGCCACATCCTTGTTGAAGCCGATACCAATGAACGGAAAGCCCTGGAGCGCAGCGCCCGCCACGTCGTATTCGCCAGGCAAGGTCAGGTGAGCCTGATACCAGGCACCGGCGCCAAACCAGGGCTGGTGGGGATTGCCCAACAGCATAGCTGAACCCGTCTGGGAGCTTTCACTCCCTACGGCAAGCGCATTACTGCCCTCCTCCATGGGTCTCATGTCACCGAGGCTTGCCGACAAATCCCTGGCAAGTGCCGACAAATCACCGTTGGGGAGGAGCCCCGTGGCCCCATCGTCAGGTGGCCCTTCAACGGCGAGCAGCGCCGATCGGAAGGTGCCATTATCAGAGCTTCCTCGAAGCGCCTCTCGACGCAGGTATAAAAACAAGTCCGTGGTATCTATCTCTGAGACCCACTCGGCATTGCGACACCCGTAGTCACCCTCCGGCAGGTTCTCGACGCCTGTTTCATTGAGATAACGATTCATACCCCGGGCATAACCCTCGGCAAGCTCACGCGTGAACTCAGGTAGCTGACTCACAAACTTCTGTTCGAACTCGGCCTTATCGCCGTTGAGGTACCGGAACAGAAAATCGGATCCCAGATTGCCCATGCTCTCACCCATGAGCTCGGCTGAGCGGCCGCTGGCAAAAACGATTTCACGCATCGTTACGCAGTAATTGTCCTGCGCATAGGCATAACCAAATCCATAACCCAGACTCTTCCAGTCGTTGGCCGTTATGTGGGGGATACCGTACTCAGTTCGCCTTATTTCGGCATTAAGCTCATAGGTTGGCTCGGGCGGTGGCGGTGGTGGCGGTATTGGCTGGGCTTCCTCGATACTGGAATCATTACAGGCAGATAAAAGCGTCAAGGCTAGAAGAACTATAAGTTTCTTATGCATGTGAGTCAGTTCCATATAGCGTGACTCGCGAAAGTACGCACAGAACGCAGAAAACACAAGCATCCGAAGTGAATTGTTACCCTCGGGAATCCATATTGATTGGTCAAAGCCAGAACGCCCCTACCCGAGACGTTTTCAGCGAGACGGCTAGAGGGCTAACCCAGCGTTATCGGCAATACCCTGTATCTTTGGCTGGTTAACTGTCAGGGCATCAATGGTCTTTTTGGAGCGAAGCCACCGTGCCACCACATCCCACACCGGCTCACCTTCAACCTGTTGTACCGAGGCCCAGCCAGCAACCTTGTAGGTTCTCGAAGGATCAATCTCTTGACCAGCGAGGGCCATGGTATTTATGCGATTGCCAGCATCTGCCATGGGCGCGATGCTGTAATCAAGCCCGCCAACCCTTACCATGTCGCCCCCCTGTTGATAGTAGGGATCGGGGTTGAACAAATTATCCGCCACATCCTCAAGCACCACTTTGAGAAAATCGCCTCTCATGTCAGTTAATGTCACCGCCGGATAGGTTATGGCAACCTGGGACATCAAATCTTCCATCGTAATGCTATCGCCCGGCAACAAGGTCGTTCCCCACCTAAACCCTGGCGAGAGAGCCAGGTCCGCGCCCATCTCATCCATCAATGCATTGCAAATCAGCTGATCGAAACTGCCATTGAAATTGCCGCGTCGATACAACAAACCTTCTGTTGTTGCCAGCACTTCACTCAGCTGCTGTTCGTAGGGCGCTCTAATATCCGCGATAAGTTGGGCCATGTCGGGATCCGCAGGTAGCATGTCGGCGAAGACCGGCAGTAACTGGTAGGACCAATCCTTAATTTTTCCATCACGCACATCAAAATCGAGCACTCCCATAAACTTTCCGTTTGACCCGGCGTTAGTCACCAACGTCACCCCCTGCGGGTTCTTTATTTCGAGCGCCTTGGGAATCGCATCGTGGGTGTGCCCACCCAGAATGGCATCCAGTCCGGTGACACGGGACGCGAGCTTGATGTCCGTGTCTGCACCGTTGTGGGAAAGAAGGACGACGACCTGGGCACCCTGAGCTCGCACTGTATCCACTTTTGCTTGCAGCTCGCGCTCTTGGATCCCGAAGGTCCACCCCTCGGTCAGGTAACCCGGATTAGCGATGGGGGTATACGGAAACGCCTGACCGATGATCGCTACCGGCACACCGTTCATTTCCCGCATCGTATGCCCTGGAAAAATCGGGTCACCAAAATCGAAGTCTTTCACGTTATGCGCTAAAAATTCGATGTGCCCCTCTAGGTCATTCTCGACGATCTCAAGAACTCGGTCGGTGCCCAGGGTAAATTCCCAGTGCCCCGTCATGATGTCGATGCCCAGTAGTTTTGAGGCATCGACCATGTCCTGCCCCTTGGTCCACAAAGAAGTCGCGGAGCCTTGCCACAGATCGCCGCCGTCCAGCAATAAAGCGCCCGGGCGATTAGCCTTCAGCCGCTTCACCAGAGTGGCTAGGTGCGCGAAGCCGCCAACCTGTCCGTACTCTTGGGCGGCAGCCACAAAATCAAGATAGGTGAAGGCATGAGATTCCCGCGTCTTCGGGGAAATACCGTAGGCGGCCAGCAGCGCGTCTCCCACCAAATGAGGGGGACGGTTACGGGCGGCGTGCAAGCCGATATTAACGTCGGGTTCCCGGTAATAGAGCGGCAGCAATTGAGCGTGCGCATCCGTCATGTGGAGCAGATGGACATTGCCCACCCGAGGTATGTCGTACGCGGCCTGGGAACGTGAAACCATGCCGGGCAACGTCAGACCCGCCGCCATCCCCAGCGCAAGCATCTGATTAAATTCACGACGATTCATAGAAGTCCTTCACACACCGCCAGAGAACAGGCGCTTACTCGATCGATTGATTAACGGGAGAATCCGGGTCGAAGAGATAGGCCATCAAATCTTTAAGCTGCTGCTCAGTCAAAATACCCAAAGCGCCAAAACGCGGCATATGGGAGCACACGTTGTAGGCGTGTGTATTCCAGAGCTTGGTCCACGTATAGCGAAGCATCACCTCACTTTGTCCACGCGCGCCATAGCCCATGAGCGAGGGTCCCAAATTGCCGTAGGCAACTTCAGTGGGATCCAGCTGATGACAGGCGTAACAATTGCCCCCGTTAGGCGCCTCGGGATCATCCGAGTACTGAAGCCCGCGGCCGTTATTGGCTACCTCAGCACCGCGTGCCCAGTCACCGATAAAGTCATCGCCCTCGGGAAAGACCACGCTGGCCATCGCCTCATCACGCAACGCCGATTCCATCGCACTATCGCCGGCTTGACCCCGCGGTTTACTGCAAAATTCCTGCAATGGGTCTCGCTGCAAACGACCCATATCCACGTGGTTAATGGCTTCGAACGAGCTTCCCAGGGCTTCGGGCAATGAGTCTGCCTGGGTGAGCCCAGTGCCAGCCAAACTCGCTAGCATGAGTAAGTGCGCCACCCTCTTTTTCATACTGGTTAACTCCCTCAACGCTTCAGTCCCGGTGCCATCATGGGGGCGCCGGCGGCGGTAACCGCAAGATACGTTTGTAGGGCGACGGTGACATCGGACCCCACGCCAAGCAACGGAAATCGTTGCTGACGGAAACAGTCGCGCATGCGCCACCCCATTGTTCGCACAATCCCCTCGGAAATTCGATACGCCGGCCAAGCGCTGTAAGACGCAGCGGCACCTTCATGGGACGTGAGATCCGGCAGGGACTGCAGGCGAATTCGCTTATCTTGCTGGCCATGACAGGTCGCGCAGGAAAAGTCATGGGGCCCCGCCCGGTAGTAGAAAAGCTGTTCGCCCAAGGTAAAAAACTCGCGTTCCTTGACGTGCTCCTGCCCGGGCGCAATAGGCATACCGCTGGACTGATCGGCAAGCCACGCGACCAAGGCTTCGATCTCCGTACCCAAATCGCCTCGCATTGAATAGGGATAACCTTCGATCTCTGCGCTGGGCCTGCCCTGCAGCTCACCCATGCAGAAAATCAGCCGCGCCTCGACATCCATCACCTTATCTACGTCAGCAAAATACCGGGGCAAGCGCGCATAAGCGCCCTCGACGACCCCCGGACCCAGGCCGAGATCACAGTCTTCAAGCGATGTGTTTTTCGGTCCCTGCGGCTCGAGCCAGTACTCCTCGCCCTCGTCAATCACAAAGATGGCGGGATTGTCGTCGCCAAACATCGCGCGGTACTCGTCAAAAATACCGGCATCCTCACCAGACGACGGGGCGGCAGCAATAAGCAACCCAAACAGGGCACTGAGCCACCTTGTATTTCGTATCGATTCCATCAGACCCATCGTCCGGTCACCCCTTATCGGATTGTCGTTTCACCCTCGTCGGTTGCGCCGGTATTATCTCGCCACATAACCTTTACAGTATCCCCCGCCTGACCACCAGCAAAGCGCACGCCGAGAAAGGGGTTGGCAGAAACCGCAGCGCCCCAATAGCTGTGCATGACCACCTGATCATTATGGGTAACGGTAACCTCTTCAATGTAATGCGCGGGGATTGCGTCGCCCGCCTGATTTTTGCGTAAGCCCGTTTCCATGGGATGACGCATCAGTGCTTTGACTTCACAGGTATCACCATCTAACTGTGCACGAATTCGAATTTTTCCAGCCATCGTTATTCTCCTTAGCCGCCACAACCGCCAAGGGTCACCTTGGTCTCTTTACTCGCCATATAAAAACCACTGTCAGTCTCTGCCACCGCATACAAATTACAGGTCTGCGCCACCTTCACGCGAGTTTCGACGTAAGGCCTGGTGCCCTCGATCATGGAAAACATGGCCGCCATGGGATTCGGGTTTTTCTCCACCATGACATACAGTCGTCGGACCCCTGGCAGTAGCGACTCATCGACCTCAATCTTGATCGGAACCACCGCGCCATTCTCGGCTATGTCGGGAGTCGTGAATATAATGCCAGCGCTCTCCGCCGGCGTTTGGCCCAAGGCTGCAAATGTACCGTCCATGTCTGTCGCCGCAAACGCTGCACTTGGCTTAGTTATCGTGGCCCATAATTTTGTTGGTACCGCAGCGACCGCCGCCACGAAGATTCCCATGCGCAGCAATCCTCGTCGCGCGATGCCCGCCCCTGATTCACGTTTCATAGCATTCATCTCCTCGTTTAATTTGTCTCGAGCAACCAGCCGACCAGCTCCGCCACAGCTCCGTCTTCGACTTGCGCCATTGGCGGCATGGGCATGGAACCCCACACACCACTACCGCCGTTTTTAATCTTGTCTGTCAAATAGTCAGCGACGTCCTGACCCCGATATCGCTCCCGAATTGCATCAAAACCGGGCCCGACTAGGGCGCCCTCAAGGCGATGACATCCAGAACATCCGTTTGCCATCAGTGTCGCCTCCGGAGCGGCCGCTTCAGCGGGCTGAGACTCGACAACGGCACTGGAAACTGGCGCGGTTTGTACGCCAGGAAACGGGCCATAATCTCTCACCTGATCTTTTAAATTCCCGTGGGCATTCATCGCGTAATCAGGGATAAAGGAGGTCACCGTAGTATCGACGTCGCAGTCGCGGGTGCAGGCGGATCCCACCACATCGGGCTCGCCTCCCACTGACCACAGGCCGTGGTCCATGGTCATGCCATTTCTGTTGGGCATGAGCGCCTGAACATCGGCAATGTTTTCATCGCTTAACACAAAGTCATAGTCCACGATGTAGCCCAACTGAAGCAAATAAGCGACCAGCGCATATACCTCATCGGGCGAGAGAGACTTGGGCGCATTCCACGGCATGGCTCGATTAATGTAATCCCACAGGGTAGACACCGTTGCGACTTTCATCAACGTTGTGCGAACCACCGCGGGATCTGTGAGCGAGGCGACCCTGCCAGCTGTCATATCCTCATCGGTTACATTACCCAGCACAATGGGCGAGAACACCTCGTTTGAGTCCCCGAAGTCTCCGTGGCAGAGAGCGCATTGTTCCAGCCACAGGGTTTCACCGTCCTCGACCGAGCCTGAGCCCGCGGGCAGTCCTTTGAAGTCGGGCCGCACGTCGATATCCCAGGCAGAGACCTCCTCCGCCGTCGCCGGTCGGCCAATATCCAATACAGCTTCAGGATAGTCACTCGCCGCAGCGAGAGAACAACAGAAACCCGCAATGAACAGCGCTGACCACCTAGCCCAACTGGACATTGTCGACCTCCCCGCTGGGCGCAATGCGCCATGTTTGAATCGCGTTGTTATGGTAAATCGATCGGGTGCCGCGGACCGCTACCAACTCGGCGCGCTGAGGCTGAATATAACCGGTGCTGTCGTGAACCCGACTCTGCAACAAGGCAGCATCCCCCTGCCACACCCAATCAAAGTTGAACCGGGTGAGCATTTTGGGGAGCACAGGGCCTTCGAGACGCGCCTCACGCCAGTTGCGGCCACCATCCACAGACACCTCCACCTTGGTCACGGTACCGCGACCCGACCAAGCCAGACCCGTGATGCAGTAATAGCCTTTGGTTTGAAGTTTTTGACCCGCCGAGGGCGCCGTAATGACCGATTTAGCTTCTTGGATCGCGGTGTACTGGCGCTGCGACCCATCCGGCATAAGGTCGACATAGTGGCTCGCCTCATCTTTTGCCGCGTAGGGCATATCGCCCACCTCTAGGCGCCGCAACCACTTCACCCAGGAAACACCCTGAACCCCCGGGACAACCAGGCGCAGGGGATAACCTTGTTCGGGCCGGAGCATTTCCCCGTTTTGACCGTACGCGACGATCGCGTCATCCAGCGCATTTTCCATATTGATCGTTCGGGTCATGCTCGAACCATCGGCCCCTTCCGCCAATAAAAACTGCGCTCGCCGATCGTAGCCTGCACGCTCCAACAGCAGCGACAAAGGAACGCCGGTCCATTCGGAACCCGATAACATCCCATGGGTGTACTGGACCGTCGGCACGGCGGAATTACCCCACTCCAACGCCGTATTGGCGCCACACTCCAAAAAGTGCATGCGCGAGACGCTGGGCATTCGCATCAGCTCTTCCATGGTAAATACCACCGGGGTGTCAACCAGGCCGTTGATCATCAAACGGTGGCGCCGAGGATCAATGTCAACCCAGCCCTGGTGATGGCGCTCAAAGTGCAGACCGCTTGGCGTGATCATGCCGAACATACTTTGCAGCGGCGTAAACGCGACGCTCGCCTGATCGGTTTGGGTGAGCCCTGGGCTTTGTCGGCGAATGATATTTTGCTCGTAGAGCGAGGGCAGGCCATAAGGATTGGTCGCCACCGGTTTGCCCAGCGTGCGGCTCCACTCAGGCGGCGTAACAATATCGGGATCACTGGCAACCGCCGATCCCGCCATGGCAGCGACAGCGGCGCCAAAAGCACCTCTAAGGAGACCACGTCGATGGTGATCTATGCCGTCGCGAGAGATAGCTGAAATGAGCTCGCCACTCAAGAAGGATTCTGGTGCGGGCCGTAACACGCCCTGATGCGGTACCTCGTCGCTGCTCATCGCATGAACATCCCCAAACGTTTTTATTCTAGTGTACCCGTACACCCCACTCAGCGGTGGTGGACAGGCGCCGATGAAAGACTTTGTGCTTTCACCGCGAGCCTTTTTGTTGTTATTCTATACGAGTATAAACATATAACCAAGAGTTTTGCCACCTGAAGTCGGCGGCGCGGAGCAACCCATCCGACCCGATGCCTGTTAGCATCCCGCCTCGATACGTGGATAGGCTGGACTTGATCCAAGCCTGGGGAGACTACCGCATGAAATACCTGCGACTGGGCCTCTTGTGCGCTGCATTGACCGTCATCGTGACCGGCCTGCACGCTCAAGAGCCCAAAGAAACCACCGGCGCCCTTGGGGTCGCGCTGCATCTCGATACGGCCACCCTGATGAACCGAGCAATCCGTCAGGTGGGTCGATTGGTTGACGCTCATCCGAACACCCCGGTCAAGCTCATCTTGATTGCGAGCGCCGTTGAGCCCGCCCTCGAGGGGGCAACCGACAACAACGGCGGTCTCTATGGCGCGCAGTTTGAACAACTGTTGGCGCGGGGGGGTGCGCATCTTCGGCCTGCGAAACGACGCTCATGAGTCTGGGCAAATCAGCAGAGGATCTGACCTTTGCATTGAGACAGTGCCTTCCGGCATCGCCGAATTGGCGCGACTGCAACTCGAGAGCGGCTATGCCTACCTCAAGCTGTAAAGCACGACTACTCAAGATCCCAGGACCCGGGAAGGTATTGCTGATGCTGGCAACGGTGGCAGCATTCACCAGCAACCCGGCCTCAGCCGATGAACTCCTTTATATTTACTCTCCCGACTGCGGGCGCCTGTATGAAGTTTGATCAGGAAATTGCGGGCATCTACCCCAAAACCCAAGAAGCCCAGAATCTTCCCTTGATCAAAATCGATCTTGTTGACTGGCGTGCGGAGACCCATCCGGCCAGTCAGTGCGCAATCAATCCCGTCCTGGGTACCCCCACCTTTATCCAAGTACACGAATGCACCGAGGTGGATCGCATTACCGGTTACTCGAATGATGAGCTTTTCTGGTTTGCGTTGGAGCGCATGGACAATCGCTCCAAAAGCCTTAACGAATCGCCTTCTTTGTAAACCGGGTCCCCGGTTCGGGCGGAGGATTCGGCCCCCCGGCAAAACACTGCGCGTTGCGCATCCAAGAATCCGCCGGGCCACCCAGCCCTGCAACGCAGTGTCGGCGACGTTTCGGGTTTGCGTCACGACTCGCGCAAAATCCACGGCTTCACCGATTATACGGTTGCCCTCCTGCGGCTCCCCGTAATGCCAAAGCGCCCCTGACGGCGCGGGTGAGTTCAACATAAGGCTTGGGCGAAGGCGGGGGTTTCGCCGCGACACTGAAACGTCCAGTCGTAGGTGTTCACGCCCAGAATGACAATATTCTTAAGTCTATCGGCCTCCTCGCGCGCCCGGCCAAGCTCGTCAAATATGGCCTGACCGTGGGCCCACGTCTCCATTTGACGTGCTGTGATACAGGACCGTGCACTCATGCTGGGGCCCACCCAGGCACAACGCTGAGACGGATCAGCTTTACGGTAAGCCTCGTGAACAACTTCAGTCATATCTCGCCACGCCTCTAGAAGCTCGCGACCAGCCAGCGGTATTTGCTCCTGCTCTAGGGTTGGCAAGGTTTTTCCAGCGCCCATCCCGACGACGATAGGTTCTATATTTTTGGATAAGGCCTCTGCATCTTCCAGAGCCCAAAGCGCCATTTGGTTCCAAAAGTGAAGATGTCTGACGATAGTTTCTACCGTCCAGCCCTTGAAGCCGGTAGGAGTCTGCAGGCCAAGAGGCAAGTCATCGTCGAGTGCCCCACCCAGGACAAGGGACTCCTGATAAAAATCGTCTGCTTGCTGCATCTGTCTACCTCGTCATCGCCGCTATGAGATTTAAATAACGCTCCCGGCGGATTTTCAGCTCTCTGCTTCACTCGCCAGAGTAAGAGTTAGAAGCATATCACCCTGGGCGACCTGCTTACCTGCCGCTGAAACAATCGTGTCGACAGTGCCCGCGTCGGGCGCGACGATTTCGTGTTGCATCTTCATGGCTTCCAGAATGGCCAATCGCTGACCTGCCTGAACCGCGTCCCCCTTCAGCGACTTCAAGTGCAACCAGCTGGCCGTGCATAGGCGCGACAATGGCACCGCCGGCCGCCGCCTCCGTGAGATCAGGCGGGAGTCGTGTCAGATCGGTGATGACCTGGGTCTGGTTTGAGGATGCCAAGCACAACGTTGCCGCCCCGCGAGAGTAAAACTGAAACGCCAACGCTCGGCCATCGATCACCAGCGCGCAGATCGAACCTTCGATCCCATCAAATTCAACCTGATGATCAGCGTCACCCACCGACACGCGGTAGTCGCCCGGTCCGCTCGTGGTAAGTGCGACTGAGCACACTTTTCCATCAACACTGAGCTCGTGCTGGGGTCACTATTTCACCTGAAGAACACCAATCCAACAGCTCATGGCTCACGGAAAGCGAGGCGGCGTGAGCGTTTCCTAGGGCAAGCACTCGCTGAATAACGACCGCGGCCGCCAGCTGGGCTGATTCCGCAGAAGATTGCACAAAGGATGCACCATAGTGCTGCTCAATAAACGCCGTGGGTCGCATTGCCCTCCACAAACGCTGGCTGCTTCAAAACATCAATCAAAAAATCCCTGTTAGTGGCGGGCCCAAACAGCGCGCCGCGCTGAAGCGCAGTCATCAGCCGCAGTCGCGCATCCTCGCGGGTTTCGCCATAGCCGATAATTTGGCCACCATGGCATCGTAGTAAGGCGAGACTTCATCACCGCTCTCGACGCCAGAGTCCACCCGCAGCCCCTCCTGCTCAGGGAAGAAAAAGTGCTCGATTGTCCCGGTGCTCGGCAGAAATCCCTCTGCAGGATTCTCCGCATAAAGCCGCACCTCTATCGCATGACCGGTCAAACTAACCGCCGACTGAGTCACGGGCAGAGGCTCTCCACGAGCTATTCTCAGCTGCCACTCCACGAGGTCAAAACCCGTTACCGCCTCGGTCACCGGATGCTCCACCTGAAGTCGCGTGTTCATTTCAAGAAAATAGAACTGGTGCTTGTCGTCGAGCAAAAACTCTACCGTGCCTGCGCCGACGTAATTAACCGCGCGTGCCGCCTCGACCGCGGCCTGACCCATTCGCTCTCGCAATTCGCTGGACATGACCGGACAGGGGGATTCTTCAACAACCTTCTGATGACGGCGCTGAATAGAGCAATCGCGCTCACCCAAATGGATGATCTCGCCATGGGCGTCAGCAAAAACCTGAATCTCAACGTGCCGAGGTTGCACAATGGCTTGTTCCAGAATCACATCTCTGGAACCAAATGCATTTTCGGCCTCCGATTGGGCTAGCTCGATAGCACGTTCCAAGTCACTATCCTCGGTCACCAAGCGCATGCCGCGACCACCGCCACCCGCCGCCGCCTTAATCATGACCGGCAAACCAATTTTCTGCGCCTCTGCAATAAGTACCGGGGTGGTTTGATCCTCCCCCTGATACCCGGGAATGCAGGGAACCCCGGCGTCAATCATGGCTCGCTTGGGCTTTTGCTTTATCCCCCATGATATCGATCGCGCTATTGGAGGGGCCGACAAATATAATTCCCGCCTGTTCACAGGCGGACGCAAAAGCCTGATTTTCAGACAAGAATCCATAGCCTGGATGGACCGCGTCGGCACCTGCTTTTTTGGCCGCATCGAGAACCGACTCGATATCCAGATACGATTCTGAGACCAACGCTCCACCTATATGCATCGCTTGATCAGCCACCCTGACGTGGAGCGCATCCGCATCCGCATCGGAGTACACCGCCACCGTCTTGATACCCATTGCATTGGCCGTTTCCATAATGCGTACGGCAATTCGCCACGATTGGCAACAAGCAAAGTCTCTATTGGCTTCATCAAGAGGTCTCCTCAAACCAGATGGGACGGCGTTTTTCAATAAACGAGGCCACCCCTTCCTTGCCCTCGGGTCCTCGAAGACAGCGGGGTAAAGTTCTCAGCGGCAAAATGCACTTTTTCGTGATCCGGGGTTCGCTCCAAACCGATAATGAGCGACTTACAGGCCGCGACCGCACCGGGTGCACAGCTAAGAACGTCCGCTCGAACTGACCGCTCTAGCGCATTGAGTGCATCAATGTCCGTGGCTACCCGATCGAGCACACCGACCTCGGCCGCTTGCGCTCCGTCAAATCGGGCGGCAGTCAGCATGAGACGTCGTCCCACCGCGTAGCCGCACTTCTGTATCACATAGCGGGCTATTTGAGCGGGAGTTATACCGATACGGGTTTCAGAAAAACCAAACTTGGCATCGTTCATACCCACAGCCACGTCGCAACAGCACGCCAAGCCAAGTCCGCCTGCCATAGCAGCACCCTCGATCATTGCAACGGTAACTTGAGGCAATTCATTACACGCCGAGAGCACCTCGCCAATGAGAGTACTCACGCGCATGGCATCCTCGCGAGGGCCCTCAGCGAGGCGACTAAATCCCTTCAAGTCGCCACCGCGCAAAAATACCCGCCTCGACCGCGAAGCGTCACTCCGCGAATGTCCTTCCGCTCCTTCAACGCATGAAAGACCTCAGCGAGATCGTCTATGACATCATCAGTCAGTGGATTTCGCCGCTCGGGCTGATTAAACCAAACTGTCAGCAAGAGCCCTCAACCTGAAGTTCCACAGACCGGGTAGTAGGAAATATTTTCATCAATTAAAGCCTCGCCACGCCGAAACTATTCGCCCGGAGCTCTCTGTGTCGTCCCTCAAGCACCGTCTCTAAACAAAAAGTGAGTACCTTGCGGGTATCTCGCGGATCTATGATGCCGTGATCGAGCACCCGACCAGAGGTATAGAAGGCACTTTCTTGCGCATCAAAGTGTTCTTTGATGACGTTTGCTTGCCGATCGAGCACGTCTTGCTCGATGACCTGCCCTTTCCGCGCAGCGCCCGCTTTTGCGACCTCTGACATCGTGGTCGCCGCGCTTTGACCGGCCATGACCCCTGTGCGCGCGCTCGGCCATGCAAACAAAAAATCGGGATCATAGGGACCAGCCACACATACCGTAGTTGCCGGCGCCAAAGCTTGCGCCAACATAAAGGGAAATCTTGGGAACTCGGGCAGTCGCTACGGCTTGTATCATCTTGGAACCATGCTTGATCATCCCGGCCTGCTCGTAAGCCGTACCCACCATATAGCCCGTCGTATTGTTTAAAAAGATGAGTGGCAGGTCCGCCTGATCGCACAGCTGAATAAATTGCGCGGCTTTCGTTGCACCTTGGGTATCAATCGGGCCGTTATTGCCGATAAAGGCACACGCTATCCCGGTAATGCTAGAAAACCCGCATACTGTGGAGGCACCGTAGCGGGATTTAAATTCTTCCAGCGATGATCCATCCACCACCCTTGCCAGCAGTTCCCTTACATCGTAAGGAACTTTTGGATCCGTGGGGACGACACCCGCTAATTGCTCTGCGGGATACAAGGGATCTTCGTAAACACGTCGCTCAACCGCCTTAGCGCGTTTATTCCAATCGAGGCTGGCGATGATATCGCGTGCCTTTAACAACCCGTGCGCGTCATTCTCGACCAGATATTCAACAACCCCCGAGACGCTGGCATGCATTTCAGAGCCCCCAAGCTCTCTTTCGTCAGCCTCTTCACCGGTCGCCGCCTTCACCAATGCCGCGCCACCCAGCGCTGCCATACCATTTTCTTTCACCCCGATCACATAGTCAGACATACCTGGCATGTAAGCGCCACCCGCGGTAGATCCTCCGTGTAAGACCACCATCGTGGGGAGTCCTGCCGCAGACATTCGCGCGAGATTTCGAAACACCGCACCAAAATTTGACCACAACTCGACCTTGTACTTCAGCAGGTTGGCGCCGGCGCTCTCCACCAAGTGAATGAGCGGCAGTTTCTGGCGGAGACAGATATCTTGAATAGAAAGCGCCACGTCGACGGTCGCCTCGGTGGCTGCACCGGCCGCTATACCGGAATCATCCGCCCAAATCATGCAGCGAACACCGCTGACGAAACCGATTCCTACGACCATAGAAGCACCGGGGATACTCGTCTCGGGGTTCTCGTCTTCTAAACAGTAATTGGCCATGCTGTGAAGCCGTAAAAAAGGCATGCCCGGATCGAGAAGACGGACCACCCGCTGATGCGGAGGAATCTGCCCACGCTTATCAAAGGTCGGGTTGCGCTTGCTCGATGCCGTTACTGTTCGCTGCTCAAGGTCGCGAAGTCTATCGACAAAAGAAAGCATGCTTGCCCGGTTTTCTCGAAACGCGTCTGAGTCGGTCGCAATTGTAGAGGCTACTACCGTCATATCACTTCTCCATAAGGGACGCTGGGATTTTTATAGGCGTATCGAGCAAAATTTGCGCAAAGCTTTTTGCCTGAGGATCATCTCGTAAACTCGCGATACCGCCACCTCCCAGCGCGTTGTGCAAAACAAAATTTAGAGCGGGTAAGCCCGGCAGGTAAAACCGTTCTAGCCGTTCGGAGGTCATCAAGTGCGAGAAGCGGCCCGCGCACGTATGTCTCGGTAAGGACGCTGGCAATCCAGGGCATATAAGCTTTTTTGCGCGCCATCACCCCGATGTTCGCTTTATCCCCTTTGTCACCCGATCGAGCCCACGCAAGTGATTCCAGCGGAACCTCAATGAACGCACTCTCGCCACCATTTTCGGCAATATTTTCGGCAATATTTTCGTCATTATCTGCGGCACTAGGGTCGGCTGGAACCGCTCTCGTTGGAGGTAAGTCGACAGATTCGATAACAGCGGCAGCCATCACTTTCTGCACTGTCAGACCGTCATCTAGTGTGATACCAACTTGTGTTTTGGGAACGGTCATGGAAAACAGTCTCACCACCGGCGAGGGCTTGGCACGCGTGCCAGCAAAAAAGGCCAATCCGGGTGGCGCACCCAGTGCCACCCCCGAGATCTCTTTCAACAGCAAGGCGACAGCGCGTTTGTCCTGGTGTCGACAAGCAAGCTTCAACGCCACCTCACGACTTCGATGATATTTGGCATGCTCACCCCAGTGACTTTCATTGCCGACAATGTCTATCGCCAAATCATCAAAGTCGCCAACGCCCCATTGGCTTAACTTGCGTCGGGTTCGCTCAACAGCCTCAGTCGCGAAGATCTTTGCTTTATCGGCTGCTCGACGACCCAGATACCAAACCGTTGTGCCTGCGCGCCACCCATCAAACCAGGTCAGGCTGACTTTGTAGTCTGAAGGAGCTCCGCGACCACGCGCCCCTACCACCTCAACACAGTCGGGCATCAGTTGTCGGAGCGTAACACCTGAAAAGTCACATATAACATCGGGTAGCAGGTACTCGGCGGGGTCCCCGATTTCATAGAGCAACTGCTCTCCCACGGTACCGCAGGTGACCGTCCCACCCGTGAAGTCAGGCTTGGTTATGTTGAATGTGCCGTCACCACTAATTTCAGCAATCGGATAGCCCACGTTGTGTAGCGAATCAGCGACCTCCTCCCAATCGGTGTAGTTTCCCCCTGTCGCCTGGGGGCCGCACTCAATGATGTGGCCCGCCAAAGACCCCGCGGCCAACTTGTCATACTCTGTGGGCTGCCAGCCGAAGGCGTGAATGCAGGCCCCTAGGGTCACAGCGCTGTCAACGCAACGACCGGTGATAACTATGTCCGCGCCGTTAGCGAGAGCCTCAGCAATCGGATAAGCGCCTAGATACGCGTTTGCGCTCGCGACTTTTTCCAAGGGTGGCAGGGACTCGCCTGAAAACATTTCCCGGGGATTACCCTGCGCCAGCTCAGGGAGTTGTGAGAATAAATCGTCTCCCACAACCACCGCTACTTTCAGGTCAAGCCCCGCTTCTGCAATAAGCTCGCGAATCGCCGCGGCGCACTGGCGAGGATTGACGCCCCCTGCATTACTGATGATTTTGATGCCGGCATGAGCAATGGAAGCTAAGTTTGGCTTCATCATGGCGGTCACAAAGTCCGTGGCATAGCCCAGACTGTCGTCGGCGGCTCGCGCCCTAGCCAAGATCGACATAGTGATCTCCGCCAAGTAATCGAACACGATGTAATCGAGGGATGGCTCTTTGAGAAACTGAGCCATCGCCAGATCGGTTTCCCCCCAAAAGCCGGTCGCCCCGCCTATTCTGATCGCTTGTCCTGTCATGCCGACTGCTCCGCCCCGTTATTGACGACTAGTAACGCTAGCTGCTGCCTGTTGCTACCACTCCGCACCGCTGGGTGTGCGAACCATTAACACTTGACCTATGGATTTGAGGCCGTGCTGGAACAGATACCCATAAACTCCCACACCACGGCGGCGTGCCCGGGCGATGACTTTACCAATTAAATGATTTATGCTCATCATTTATGAGCGTTACTCATTTCGAGTATAGGAGAGCGGACCCAGTGACCGCAAGCCAAAAAGAGAAAAAGTCACAGCGCGAACGACTCGAAGCCCGCGAAAGTACGATCCTTGCCGCGGCAACAGCCGTTTTTGTCGACATGGGGGTAGACGGCACCAGAATGGCCGACATTGCCGCAAAGGCGGACATCGCTGAGGGCACGCTTTACCTGTATTACAAAAACAAGCAGGCGCTATTGCACCAAGTGGTTGAGGCGTTCTGGGCAAATCTCACCCATGGCGCTGAACAAGCCGTTGACCCAGCGCTACCGATGCGGGAACAGCTACATCAACTCGCGAGTTATCACTTGATGGCCTTACTCAATCAGTTCGACGTCGTGGGACTTACCTACCGGGCACGACTCCGTCACGGCGAACCAGAACAACAGCTCGGGCCTATTAGAGGGTACGTGCGGGTGTTTGACCGCCTCATTGAACGGGGCACAGACCGGGGCGAAATCCAACTCATGCTGCCTCTTTGGCAGCTGAGAGATCTGTTTTACGGATGGCTCGAATTTTCCGCTAGAACCCTGATGTTGCGGGGCGAGGGGTTCGATCAATCGTTGATCGACAACCTGGTCACGCTGATCTTGGCGCCGCCAAAACAGGGAGTAGAGGCCGCTAAGGCGGATAAAGACGCCGCCACCAATACCTCTAATCTAGAGCAAGAAATCCTTAATCGCCTTAGCGCCATTGAGCAAAAGCTATCATAAACCTCTGCCGGCGGCTTACACGATACTCGCCAGACCCACTAAGCTGACGTCGTATAGGCCCGTCTAAATTCATCGAGAAACCGATCAAGCTCCAGTACTGGCAAATAGTTAATACCCGCAGCAGCGGGGCGCCCGCCCCCGGTCTCAAATTGGCAGCACAAGCTATCAGCACCGGTACGATTAGCCAGAGGGGCGCGCACACTCACCAAAAACCCGTCATCGATATCGGTTAGTACCGCATGGGCTCTTGAAG
This sequence comes from uncultured Luminiphilus sp., assembly GCA_943787485.1. GTDB lineage: Bacteria > Pseudomonadota > Gammaproteobacteria > Pseudomonadales > Halieaceae > Luminiphilus. The sequence continues at coordinate 21,991 of CALSMP010000004.1, forward strand.
GATGCGCATTCGCCAACGCATTGCCATACACCCCGCTAACACGACGGGCCCATGGACACGCCGGCAACCGAACCACCGCCACCTCCCGTGTCTCCAGTACTCGTTCAGCCTCTTGCGCATTAGCCATATCACTTTCGTAACCATCGCGCAGGGTCGCGAACAAGGCCGGGTCTTCGCGCAAAAAGTCGGTGGGGGTCTGATGGGGCAGGAGACGACGAAAAAGGTCTGCTGGGTCAAAATGGAGGTCGGTGACGTCGGCGCCGTAGCCATTGTAGTTCAGGAGAATGCCCAGCTCACGCCAGCCGCTGGCATCCACCGATTCATTAACTGTCGCGAGCAACCGCTCGGCAGTGGTGTCGAGATTATCACCGTAACATCCAACTATCGCCCAGGAGGCAAACGCACCGGACAATCGCCCGTTGATAAGCGCCGAGGTACAGATTTCCGGTGAGGTGTTTATGGTGTGAAAAAAATTATCTGCCTTTGGTAATTCGCCAGGGGCGTGATGATCGGTATAGTCGACCGTCGCTCCGGCAGCCAGCAAGCGATCCAAGTCCGGCCGGTTTTTTTCGACCGCAATGTCGAGTACGGTTACCGTGTCACCAACGGAAGCATTAACGCGTTTAAGTAAGGAAAGGTCCCGTTTAACCCCAGTGACAAGCTCGCTCGCGACTGGGTCATGGCGCCTCAGCTGTATGAGGGAGCAGATACCGTCAGCGTCACCATTAAAAACGTCTATGTGTGCCACAATGCTCCCAGTCTCTAGCGCACCAGCGTAACGTCAATTAGGGGTTGCGCTTGAGTCTGTCCTGAGGCGGAAAAGACGCGACGTTTTCTGGAGCGGTTTGCTGTCGGCTGCGCTTACCAACACGACCCTGCTTGACCCAAACAAAGTCATACCAAGGTTCATGACCATCGAATCCAGCGACATACTGCTTCAGGATATTGGTGATCTCGCCACAGTTGATTTGCTGGCAGGCAGCGTAAAGTTCCGCCGCTGCAAGCTCAACCTCCTCGAGGGGGATCGCCGACTCCTCGGCGCGCATAATCATGGGGTGTCCAGTACCCGTAACCAACGTTCCCAAGAGCAACTCCTCGTGCAGCTTTTCGCCCGGGCGCAATCCAATAAACTCTATATCAATATGGTCCGCTCCATGGCTTTCGCCCTCGAGCTCGTAACCGCTAAGGCGAATCATTCGGCGCGCAAGCTCAACAATGCGAACAGGTTCGCCCATATCCAACACAAAGACGTCTCCGCCCGTCCCCATCGCACCGGCTTGGAGAACCAGCTGAGCGGCCTCTCGAATACTCATAAAGTAGCGCGAGACCTCTGGGTGAGTGACCGTTACCGGTCCCCCCTGTTCGATTTGCTCTCTGAAAAGCGGCACGACAGACCCAGATGATCCGAGAACGTTACCAAAGCGCACAATACAAAAACGGGTTGGCGTCTCCAACTGAGACATTCCCTGGAGAATGAGTTCTGCAAAGCGCTTCGAAGCCCCCATGACATTCGCCGGCCTGACTGCTTTGTCTGTTGAAATAAGCACAAACGCGTCTACTTGCGCTCGCTGCGCCGCTTTGGCAGCACTTAATGTGCCCTGCACATTGTTTAAGACACCTTCGGCGATATTATGTTCAACCATCGGAACGTGCTTGTATGCCGCCGCGTGATAAACCGTATTGACCTTAAAGGTTCTAAACAACGACTCAAGCCGCGCCTCATCCCGAACGGATCCCAACAATGTCACTACCGGAACGCGCAGGCCGCGCTTGATCTGTATCCCTCGCAGTTCACGTTCCAGGTTGTACAGTGAGAACTCTGAAATATCTAATAACACTAATTCTGCTGGCTCTGACTCAATGATTTGACGGCACAACTCAGAGCCAATAGATCCCCCCGCTCCGGTTACCATCACCACCTTTCCGTGAATGCACCTATCGATTAGCTCGGGGTGCGGAGGTACCGGGTCTCTACCAAGCAAATCATCAAGATCAACATCCTGAATTTGATTAACCCTAGCCCGGCCGGCAACCAGTTCGGAAATTTTTGGTACCGTGCGAACGTGAACCGGCATACCTACAAGGGAGTTAATAATTTCTCGTCGACGCTCGGGAGTGGCTGAGGGCACGGCGAGAAGCACTTGCGCCACATCAAATCCCACGATTAACTCCTCTAGCTGATCAGCGGCTAACACAGGGCGCCCCGCAATCACGCTGTTAACCACAGCCTTATCATCGTCTACGAATGCGACGACCTGATAGGACGCTCCGTGATTGAGCGCATAGAGCAGTTGACGACCCGACTCTCCGGCGCCGTAAATAATGACTCGTCTAGCATCTTTGCCTAACGTCGACTGATGCCAGGTCCGCATCACCATGCGGATTGCACCCGTGCCAACAAACAAAATCAGCCAAAAAACGATAGGGGTGGACACAGACATATCGATATCTGCGAAATAAACAAGCGCAACCAAACTCAATGTAGCCAGGGTTACTGCTCGAGCCAGATCCCACACTGCCTGCTGTCCCATGTGCCGAATCAGTGAGCGATATAAGCCCAGTGCAACAAAGGAACCCGCGATCGCCAGCATCAGCACACCGAGAGCAACGAATTCTGCAAAATTCGCAGGGACAGGCTGACGAGAGGCAGACAGAGACAACGCACCGTAAAGGGCAAACAGTGCAATGGCCAAATCAAGCAGCAACAAGAATCCGAACCGCACATGGCCACTCGTTGGTTGGCCGGTTAGCGCGAGCCAAGCTACCTGTAAGCGCGCTACAGACAGCGTGATTCCGGATGCTAATTTATTAACCATCTATATGTCCTGAATAACACTGTCGGTGGCAACGTCTAAAAAGACCGCCTACAAAGAGGTGCGTCAGTCTACCCTCAGCGTCTGGCATAGACCAATAGCACCAGAGGGGGAATTGTGGCCAAAAGTACCGCAATGCTTCGGGAATAGATGTCATTTAGTGACAACATCGCCAGCGGAAACCACCAACAAAGGTGAAGCCCTAGCAAACCGAGGTTGAGGGCAGCGACGTTGCCTGTCATCCTCACGAGGCGCTGATAAGCATGATCCTGATGAGCAATATGCGGCGCGAGTCGCTTTGACAGTCGAATCAAGAGGGTGAGACTGGCGTCGAGCAAAAACGGCATCATCAAAATGCCCCAAGCCCACCCAAGAGTCGGATTAAGCATGATGGCGCGGATCCCCACAGCGCCTAACAGGAAACCTATCGCGATTGAGCCAGCGTCCCCCATGAACAACGACGCCGGCGGCCAGTTAAAGATCACAAGCGGAAAACAGGCCGCTATTAATATCAGCAGTGTGCTCACCAATCCATCGGATTGCGGCCCGCCGGCAGCTACTAATATGAATACCATCCCAACCAAAACGGATAAGGCCTGGGTGATAGCAAAGCCATCGGCGCCGTCCATAAAATTGAATAAATTTATCGTCCAAACCAAAGCAATCAAACAGAGAGCCTGCAACCAAGGCTCGATGCCACCAAGCTCGAAGCTGACAAATACACCCGCCGCGATAAAATAAATGATGAGCCTCACGCCACTGCCCAAGCCGTAGCGATCATCCATAAGCCCCACCAGAGATAAGGTGACAGCAACTACCGAAACGGCTCCTAGGCTGGCAAAGGCGCCAATGAACCTTTCTTCAAATAACACCAAGCACGCGGCGCTCACCGCTACCAGCACGATACCCCCACCCACTGGCGTAGCATCTTGGTGCTGGCTACGCTGCCCGGGAATATCTAACAAACCAGCTAGAGGCGCTAACTTTCTAAAAAGCCACAGACCCAGAAAGCTCACGACAACAACGGAGGCGAACAACAGCGTCATGCTGAAACTCCTTCGATGTTATCCGTCAGTAATGTTTCGAGGGTCCAACGTGGCTGCCAGCCATCGATGACAGGTGCGGCACCGGTCCAGCCCTCGCCGCTCACGGCACGCCAGGTCGAACCGGACACGGCACCTGTGAGTCGATCTCGACACCAGCCACCAACCCTCCAGAGCGGTGCAGGGATTGAAAGTCCCGCTGCACATCCGAGCGCTCGCGCTATCCGCCTCGCTGAATAAGATTCGCCGTCAGTAACCGGCAAGTTCCTACTGGGCAATTGCCCCCAGGTCTCTCGCTGAATCAAATTGTGTAATAAAGCGACTAGGTCTGGTCTTGAAATCATGCCGCGCTCACCCTTTTCAGGAAACGCTATCGGAAGGCGCCCCGCAAAATGACGCAGGGTCGCTAAATTACCCGTAAGCTGATGGTCATATATCAACCCTGGCCGACAGATAACCACATCGCAATCACTATGGCCCAAAAGCTGTTCAAGGCTCTGCTCGGCCAACCACTTTGATTCGGCATAAGCGGTACTGGGTCGAGGCAAGGACGCCGCAGATAGCGACCCACTGGCGCTCGCCGCCGGCACAACATTCAGTGTGCTGATGAAGATGAAGCGCTTGACACCCGCCGTGGCCGCTGCGTCAGCCAAGGCCATCGTCGCGCGGTGGTTAATTCGCTCATAATGGTGTGGGGCAGATCGGTTGTGCGCAAGACCCGCGCAATGAACAAGCGTGGACAACCCCTCTAAGGCTGATCGGAAGCCCGTGTGTTGACCAAGATCCAACGCCCGATCCGCGTCGCCCCTGCCCAAGGTCACCACAGGCAGCGTATGGCTCGCAAGGCTGGCGGCTAACGCGCTTCCGAGATAGCCGGAAGCGCCGGTAATCCCTATCACCGGCGCTCCAAAAGCCGAACAGAAGGGCTAGTCCAACGTGATCTGGGCTCTGTTTTGCTCGATGATAGTCTCGCCAATTCCCTTGACCTCTGCCAGCTCGTCAACGGACTCAAAGGGTCCAAAAGCCTGACGATATTCAACAATGCGATACGCTTTGGCAAGACCGACTCCCTGCAGACCCGCTGACAGTACTTCAGGGGAATCCGTATTTATGTTGACAGCATCCTGCGCCATCAGCGGCGTGTTAACACCCAACAAAGAAACCGCCATCACCAAACCGCACAGCACACTTCTCACCGAGCGATCCAGGCCGCTAAACACGGCCGCAGCCAATAGTTTTTTATGAGGCCTTACCTCGCCGTCACTTCTATTCATCATTTTCTAATCTCCTGTAATGGTCATCGAGTCCTAGCTGACTCATCGCCACCCTACAGAGACAGCCACTTCATTCACTCATCGGTGATGGGCTCTGATATCAATTACCCGCGATTGATGCCAACACACGCGCTAACGCCTGGGCAGGATCTTCTGCGGCGGTAATTGGCCTACCCACAACCAGGTAGTTTGCCCCCGCGGCAATCGCCTCCCTTGGCGTTAATACTCGACGCTGATCGCCCAGGGCATCATCCTGCAACCGAATACCTGGAGTAATCAGCGAAAAATCTTCCCCCAAGCGCTCTCTGATTGCTGGCGCTTCCTGCGCCGAACACACGACACCATCGAGCCCCGACGCTCGCGTTAACTCGGCCAACCTAACCGCACGCTCGAGCGGCGTACCCATAGCACCTGTTTCCAGCAGATCCTCGGGAGCCATGCTTGTGAGCACCGTAACGGCAATCAGCTTGGGGGGGTGCGCGAAGTCTGACAAGCTCGCCTTGGCTTCCGTCATCATGCGGCTTCCACCCGCTGCGTGAACATTCATCATCCAAACACCATGCTCAGCGGCTGCACGGCAGGCTTTTGCCACCGTGTTTGGGATGTCGTGAAATTTTAGGTCCAAAAAAATCTCAAAACCCAAATCGGTTAACGCGTGCAGAATAGCCGGGCCTTCGCGGGTGAAAAGCTGCTTACCCACTTTCACTCGACACTTTTGCGGATCCAGCAGGTCCGCTAATGCCAGCGCCTGACTTGAGGCGTCAAAATCAAGCGCAACGATTAATGGCCCTTTTTCATCCATGACAGGTCCCGCCACTCGCCTCATCTTCAAACATATCCAATTTCACCGGTAGCACTGAGGTCCCTGATGCTCCCCCAGTGCTTACACCCAGGACAGTGCCAATGCAGCTGCTGCCCACGGAACCCGCAATGACCGCAGCGATAACTCGATCTGCCTGCCACCAGTTTATTAATCGTGGCTAATTCTAGGGCTTCGTCTTCGCCAACCTCGCTCTGACTATGCAGTTGCATCAACAACTCCAAACCGCGTAAGGAGGGTTTTTTCTGTAAATGTTGTCTTAAAAATGTTTTGGCCGCGGTAGCGCCAGCGGCATCGCGAAGCTCAAATGCTATCGCAAGAATCAAGGGCGTATTTGGCGCGCGCCGAAGACAGTCTTCAAGATAAGCCAGAAATTCCTCTCGTCGATCCAGAGCGTAAAACGCCTGCTTCAATAGCGGAACACTTTCGGCAACGAAGCCTGGCTCCTGATGTGCAAGTGATTTTAAAACCTTGATGGCGCGCTCGGGGTTGTCTGCCTTTATCTCCAAATCCCCGAGCGTCATCGTAGCGCGCACGGATGCTGCATCGTACTTTAGCGCCTGCTGCAAATAGTTTCGACCCGCCTGGTAGTCAAGCTGGGCGACGGCTGCCTCGGCCTTTTCACAACAATAGTGCGCCAACAGAATCGGCACCGGCTGGCCCACCTCTTCAGCCTCAGACGACTTGGCCTTCAGCAAACCCCGCCGCGGCAGCAACTCAGTCGCTATCAACATAGCCTGATTCCAATCTCGCTGTGCTTCATAGATCTCCAACAGGTGCCGTTGTGCAACGCGCTGGTGGTCTCCCGACTCTGCCACCAAGTCCTTGAGCAACCGTTCTGACCGATCCAAAAGGCCCGCAGAGATATAATCTCTGGCAAGTTCCAAATGCGACAAATGCAACTGCGCGAGAGGTAAACTGGGCCGCGCTAACAGATTTTGATGAACCTTGATGGCACGCTCTACTTCGCCTCGTCTTCGCAGGATATTGCCAAGTGCGATGTGAGTATCGAAGGTCTCGGCATTGACCTCCAACGCCTTGGTAAAGGCATCAATGGCGCTGTCCTGACTGCCGTCAAGCAGAAAATTAAGCCCCCGGTAGTATTGCGAAGGGGGACTGGCACCAAAGTCCCATAAGTTCAACGTCCTGCTGACCGAACGCTTTCCCAACAGCCACCCCACGCCAATGGCCGCCGTGAGTACAGCAAGAAGCAGAAAGTCAGTCACCGTTGGTGACACCCGCACGGCGCAACTTGTCTACCTCTGTTTGCAAGCGTGATACTTCCCGTCGCTGCCTCGCCAAGGAAGTCCTTTGCTGGAGAGCCAAAATACTCGATGCCAGCAAGCCCAATAGCGCGCCGATGACCAGCATACCAAGTAGCCATACTGAAGCCGGCCGCGCCGGAAGCTGGACAACCAATAAATCTAAGGCAATTGGGGCTGAATTTTGAAGGGAAAAAAGCGCGCCAGCAGTAATCGTGGCGAGTAAAATCATGCCACCGAGCAGAGACCGCACTAGACGCATACGTTAAAAACCCGACTTGAGGGATCGATTAACTCGTTCTCTAAGCTCTTTTCCTGGCTTGAAATGAGGGACGTGTTTCCCCTCTAGCTCGACGCTGTCCCCGGTTTTTGGATTTCTTCCGCGTCGGGGTTCTCGATAATGCAACGAGAAACTGCCAAAGCCTCTGATTTCAATCCGCTCCCCACCCGCCAGCGTCTCAGCCATATGATCTATGATGAGCTTTACAGCGAGCTCTACATCTTTGGCGCTGAGCTGGTCTTGGCGCGAAGCCATTAACTCGATAAGTTCGCTGCGGGTCATAGCTGTGTACGTGATGATAGGACTCGGCCTATTTTCCACAGCTGGGCAAAGGTTGCAACTCATTCATTTCAAACAAAATTTTAAAAAAAAGGCCCTGAAGCGGGCCTTTTATCCTGGATTGCGCGAAATGCCTTCACTGGCCGTCCATCTGCGCCTTGATAAGATCACCAATAGTACCGGGGGACGCGGCCTCATCTTGCTGCTTCAACGACTCCACGGCTTCCTTCTCATCCTCAACATCCTTGGCTTTGATCGACAAGCCTAAGGATCGGTTCTTGCGATCCACGTTGATGATCTTGGCTTCGACAGAATCACCCACATTCAGCACTGATCGCGCGTCATCAACCCGATCTACGCTAATATCCGAGGCCTTAAGGTAACCCTCAACTTCCTCGCTCAGCTTGATCGTGGCACCCTTCGCATCTACCTCGGTGACGGTGCCCGTGACGATGGTACCCTTGTCGTTGTCGCTGACGTAAAGACTAAATCCGTCTTCCTCCATCTGCTTAACACCAAGAGAAATACGTTCACGCTCGGGGTCAATTGATAGGATTACCGTCTCAATCTCATCGCCCTTCTTGTAGTTCCGAACGGCTTCTTCTCCGGTCTCATTCCAACTGATGTCGCTGAGATGAACCAAGCCATCGATGTTACCGTCGAGACCGATGAAGATGCCGAAATCCGTAATCGACTTGATGGTACCGGAGATGCGATCACCTTTTGCGTGGTCTGCTGCAAATGCATCCCAGGGATTCTGAGTACACTGCTTTATACCGAGAGAGATACGACGACGCTCTTGATCGATATCGAGAACCATGACTTCAACTTCATCACCCAGCTGTACGATCTTGGACGGATGAACGTTCTTGTTAGTCCAATCCATTTCAGAAACGTGTACTAGCCCCTCAACACCTTCCTCAATCTCGGCAAAACAACCGTAATCGGTGAGGTTGGTAATCCGGGCATTGGTGCGGCTTCCCTCTGGGTATCGGTTAGTGATTTCAACCCATGGATCTTCACCCAACTGTTTTAGACCAAGCGATACGCGATTGCGCTCACGATCAAACTTGAGGATCTTCACGTCCATTTCCTGACCGACTTCAACGATCTCACTTGGGTGCTTGATGCGCTTCCAGGCCATATCAGTAATGTGAAGTAGGCCGTCAACGCCGCCCAGATCAACAAAAGCGCCGTAATCCGTCAAATTCTTGACGACACCCTTAACGGACATGCCTTCTTGCAGGTTCTGGAGCAGCTCTTCGCGCTCTTGGCTGTTGGCGGCTTCCATGACGGCTCGCCGTGAGACCACCACGTTGTTTCTTTTCTGGTCGAGCTTTATGACTTTAAAGTCGAGCTCTTTGCCTTCGAGGTGCGTGGTTTCGCGTATGGGCCGCACATCGATCAGCGAGCCGGGCAAAAATGCACGAATCGAATCGATATCTACGGTAAAACCGCCTTTGACCTTACCGTTGATGATACCCACCACGACTTCTTCCGCCACGTGAGCTGCCTCGAGTCGCTTCCAAGCCTCGGCGCGCTTCGCCTTCTCTCGGGATAGCTTGGTCTCACCAAAACCGTCTTCAACGGTTTCGAGCGCCACCTGTACTTCATCACCAACGTTGAGCGTGCACTCACCATTGGCGTTAATAAACTGGTCGAGCGGTATAACACCCTCAGACTTGAGTCCGGCGTGAACCGTTACCCACTCATTATCGATATCGATGACAACACCCGTCACAATGGAACCGGGCTCCATGTCAACGGTCTTTAAACTTTCTTCAAATAATTCGGCGAAGGATTCGCTCATGAGATTTACCTGTGGTTGCGACGCTCTAAAGTCACTTTGCTAACTTTGCGTCTTAGCCGGTATCCAGACTCACCGGGTCTGTCGTCAGTTCGCGGAATCCGAGGTGTCTGGCCTGTCGCCGGATGTCCGCCCTACAAGTCCCCTGGAAGCCATAAGGTCGGTCACCTGAGAGAACACCTGCTCCGCAGTCAACGTTGTGCTGTCAAGCGTCACGGCGTCTTCAGCGGCAACCAGCGGCGATATCGACCGGGAGGAATCCCGAGCATCGCGGTCTCGTATGCTATCCAGAAGGCGCGGCAGGCTAACACTTTCGCCTTTTTCTAGCAACTGGGAATATCGCCGCTCTGCCCGGGCTTCTGCGCTGGCGGTCAGAAAAATTTTCAACGGTGCGTCGGGGAATACTTGGGTACCCATATCGCGGCCGTCTGCGATCAAACCCGGGAACCTGGCCCACTCACGCTGTCTGGCCAGCAGTGCCTCTCGAACCCTGGGCAACACCGCCACGGCCGACGCGCCTTTGCTGCCGAGTTCAGATCGAATTTCAGCGGTGACATCAACGCCATCAAGCCAGACATGCACTTCGCGATCTCCGACAACAAATTCGGCATTGAGTGTACGAGCAATAGCTGCAGCACCTTCTTCATTGGTCCAGGCAACATCCGCGTTCAGACACGCCTTGCCCACGACGCGGTAGAGAGCGCCACTGTCGAGCAGGTGCCACTGGCAATGTTTCGCCAGCCGCATCGCCAGCGTGCCCTTGCCTGCACCACTGGGCCCATCGATACAGACGACCGGGGTAGAAGTCACAGCGTCATATCCAGCTGCAACCCCACGCCGCTGGCGAGATCGGCAAAACCGGGGAAAGAGGTTGCGACATGGTCACAGTCTAAAATAGTGATCGGGCCCTGGGCGCGCAATGCCGCCATCGAAAAGCTCATGGCAATTCTATGATCATCGAAGGTCTCGATGGTCGCACTCCCCATCGACCCACCCTCAATACGAATACCATCTGGGGTTGGTTGGTTGACAATTCCCAACGCATCAAGGCCGCGTGCCATTGACGCGATGCGATCGCTCTCCTTAACCCGCAGCTCCTCCGCGCCAGTGAGAATCGTCGTGCCCTCGGCACAGGCTGCGGCGATAAACAGTGCCGGAAACTCATCGATCGCCAGAGGAACAAATTCCTCTGGTATTTGAATGCCTTTTAGCGGCGCGTAGCGCACCCGCAGGTCTGCCACCGGCTCACCGCCAACCTCTCGTGGATTGATAATCTCGATATTTGCACCCATTAAATCCAAAATGCTGAGTACGCCGGTCCGCGTTGGATTCATTCCAACATGCCGCAGCAGAAGATCAGAACCGGGTGCAATACTGGCACCAATCAGAAAGAAGGCCGCGGAGGAGATGTCGGCGGGAATGTCTATATCCGCTGCCTGTAAGCTGCCCCCTCCCTCGACACTAATCACACCACTGGCTTCTTCCACCGAATAACCAAAGCCGCGCAGCATTCTCTCAGTATGATCACGGGTAGGGGCAGGTTCGGTAACGGAAGTTCGACCGCTGGCCATCAAACCGGCCAGCAGTACACAAGACTTTACCTGGGCGCTGGCAATAGGTAGATCATAGTGAATACCTCGCAGAGGCTGCCCACCGAGTATCTGCAAGGGCGGGCGGCCATCGGGCGCAGAGGTAATAGAAGCACCCATTTTTTCCAGTGGCGTGATGACTCGACCCATGGGGCGCTTCATGAGTGAGGCATCGCCGACCAACTCGGTGTTAAAAGTCTGCCCCGCAAGCAAACCGCTGAGCAAACGCATGCTGGTACCCGAGTTACCCATATCGAGCGGATGCTCTGGTGCCGACAGGCCATTGAGCCCTGCCCCATGGATAGACAGGCGCCCGCCCGTCGGGCCATCAATGCGCACTCCCATTGCCCGAAAAGCCGCCACGGTAGCGAGCGCATCTTCGCCCTCTAAAAAGCCCTGAACCTGAGTTACTCCATCAGCCAGCGCCCCGAGCATGACCGAGCGATGAGACATGGACTTATCTCCCGGCACCCGAATATCTCCCGTAAGAGCACCTCCTGGCTGGACAACAAATTTCACGATTCACCGCCCTGTTCTTCGCTGGGATCACTCGCCACCTCTTGTGCCAAGATTTCTTGAGCCAAAGCATCGTCGAGTACCGGGTTGAGAATTCTGTCGTGGCGGCGGCGCACCTCTTTACATCGGCCGAAATAGCGCTCAAGTGCATCGCTATCTCTATCAGCAACCCAACCTTTTAACTCCGCGATTTCTGCCTCGACCCGCGACAGCGCTGCGTTAATGGCAGCGCCATTAGTCAAGGCAACATCGCGCCACATAACCGGGTCCGATCCCGCGATTCGAGTCATATCGCGCAGGGCACCACCGCCATGACGCATAGGATCCAAGGGGTCATCTGCCAACGCGTTGGTCAGCGCATAAGCCAGTAAATGTGGTGAGTGGCTACTCGCGGCTAAGGCAGCATCATGATCATCCACACTCATGGTGGTAATGCGGGAGCCGGCTGCTCGCCACATTGCCGCGACGGTCTCGACTGCCTCTCGCTCGGTGTTTTCCAGGGGCGTGAGTATGACTTCTCTGCCCGCGAACAGCGTGGCCTGCGCAGATTCAACGCCACTGTGTTCAAGCCCGGCAATAGGGTGCCCCGGCACGAACCGCGGATACTCCGAGCCGGCGCGCTCTACCACCCAGCCCTTGATGCTGGCCATATCGGTAATAACGGAGGGGCTTTCAAGCGCCGTCAGCTTGGGCAATATTTCGGCCAGCAGGTCACCCGAGGCCATCGGTGGAGCACCCACAACAATCACTTCCGCGCCGTCAATCGCCTCTTCAAGATCCAAGGTGTAACCGTCAATGACGCTCAGTTTCACCCCCCGGAGCAAACTCGCTTCCCGCGGTCCCCAGGCCCGCAGGGAACCCTGCCAGCCGGACGCGCGAAGGGCGAGCGCCAGGGATCCTGAGATGAGCCCAAGTCCAAGAAAAACGACTGATTTAGCCCTAAAGCTTGACACCGTCCAGTATCCCTACAGAGGGGCTCGCGGATAAGAGCCAAGCCTCTTCAGCATGATGGACTGCTCCTCGAGCTCTTTCATGATGTTAGCGACCACCTCGTCGTCAAGGTGGCCCTCAAACTCGATGAAAAACACGTAGGTCCACTTCTCGGTCTTGGACGGCCGCGAATCGATGCGCGTCAAGCTGATCCCCGCCTCTTCAAATGGCCGTAACAAATTCAGCAGGGCACCGGGTCGATTCCTGCTAGCGATAAGCACGGAGGTCTTGTCCACGCCACTGGGCGGAACAAACTCATTGCCGAGCACCAAGAAACGGGTGGTGTTGCTGGCGTAATCCTGAATCGAGGAAGATCGGCAAACAAGCGGATACATTTCCGCTGCCAACTCTCCAGCGATCGCCGCAACGCCCTCCTCCTCACTGGCTCGCCTGGCCGCCTCACCATTACTCGGGGCCTCTTCCCGCGCAACACTTGGCAGGTTGGTGTCGAGCCAACTGCGACATTGAGCCAGCGCTTGGGGATGTCCGGTGACACAGGAAAGGGGCCCCGAGCCGGTCTTGTCACCCACAAAAAGGTGGTGAATAACGGGAAGCTCAACCTCGCCAACGATCTTGACCGAGGACTCTAAAAAACAATCCAGTGTCTGCCCGACCATACCCTCGGTCGAGTTTTCTACCGGAACGATACCAAAGTCGCAGCGCCGCTCTTCTACCTGCCGAAAAACAGCCGTAATTGACTTATGGGTTTCCTGAATCGCCGACTGACCAAAATGCTTGCGAGCAGCGGCTTGGGTATAGGTGCCCGGCGGACCAAGATAAGCAACCGTCAAGGGCTGCTCCAACGCCAAACAACTGGACATGATCTCGCGAAATATTCGCGCCACATAGTCAGAGGGCAGCGGACCTGAATTCCGATCTTGAATGGCGCGCAGGACCTGTGCTTCACGCTCGGGGCGATAGAACAAAGGGGCGTCCTCAGCGGCAAGCCGAGACGCCTCTAATTTAACGATGGCGACTTCCTGCGCGCACTTCGCTCGCTCACTAATCAACTCGAGCAGTTGCGTATCTATGGCATCGATCCGCGCCCTGATAGCGCTCAGCTGTTCATCAGTGGCCATCACTCACCCCCGACGACGCTCGAAATCGCGCATAAAGTCACACAGCGCATGGACCGACGATTCCGGCACAGCGTTGTAAATACTCGCGCGCATGCCTCCCACCGAACGATGTCCCTTGAGATTGAGCAATCCCGCCTCCTCGGCCTCACTCAGGAAAACTTTGTCCAGCGTATCATCCGCGAGAGTGAAAGGAACATTCATCCATGAGCGACTCGCGAGCTCTACCGGGCTGGCATAAAACGGCGATTGGTCAATAAGCGTGTAGAGCAGACTTGCTTTGCGCTGATTGATCTCCGCCATAGCAGTCAGGCCGCCAAGATCCTCGAGCCATTGAAAGACAAGTCCGGCCAGGTAAATAGAGAACGTGGGCGGCGTGTTGTACATAGATTGACTTTCTTCAGCCACCGTCCAGCTGAGCGTGGCAGGACAAGAATCCGAGGCCGTCCCGAGTAAATCTTTCCTCACAATCACCACCACAAGACCAGCGGGGCCGATGTTTTTCTGAGCCCCGGCGTAAATCACGCCAAACTGAGTGACATCAAGCGGACGGGATAACAGCGTTGAGGACATATCCGCCACCAGAGGCACCGGCACGTTGGGCACTGAAGAAAACTCCAGGCCGCCAATGGTCTCGTTAGGACAGTAATGCAGGTAGGCCGCGTCCGCGTTGACTTGCCAGGATTCTACCGCCGGGATACGACAAAAATTATCCTCAGCGCCCGAGGCAACCACTTTCGCCTCAATAAATCGCCCCCCCTCTGCGACCGCCTTTTTGGACCACTGGCCCGTCACCACATAATCCGCAGCGGCCCCAGTGGATCCAAGATTTTGTGGGATCGCCGCAAACTGCTGGCTGGCACCCCCTTGCAAAAACAACACCGCGTAATCATCACCAATAGATAACAGGCGGCGCAGGCTGGCCTCGGCAGATTGAATGACTGATTCAAACTCGGGGCTCCGATGACTGAGCTCCATAATAGACGCACCCGCATGACCCCAGTCGAGAAGCTCGGCCTGCGCTTGCGCCAAAACAGCCTCAGGCAGCGCCGCTGGACCTGCGCAAAAATTGTGCTTTCGGGCCACGCCTAGTCTCCTGCCCCTGACTCTCCGTCGTCGGCTTCTGAGTCGCTGGCGTGCACTGGCGCAGTTTCTTCGACCGCGTCATCGTCCTCTGCAATACGGCTAATTCGGACAAGCTTTTCATCCTCGCGGGTTCTGATAACCCGCACACCCTGCGTATTGCGCCCTAACACCGAGATTTCCTCGACACGGGTTCTAACCGCGGTCCCTTGGTCGGAGATCAGCATGATCTGATCGCCCTCAAATACTTGAGTCGCTCCCACCAAGGCGCCATTGCGCTGACTCGTTGACATGGCAATGACGCCCTTAGTACCCCGACCCTTAATGGGGAACTCATCGATGTCGGTGCGTTTGCCATAGCCATTTTCACTGACCGTCAGAATACGACTTTCAGCCCGTGGCACGATCAATGAGATAAGGCGATGCCCCTGCGCGAGATTAATCCCGCGCACTCCTCTCGCAGTTCGTCCCATCGCCCTGACATTGGTTTCCGCGAAGCGCACCGCTTTGCCCTCGCTCGAGAACAGCATGATGTCACAACTACCGTCAGTGACCGCGGTTCCCACCAGCCAATCGTCTTCGCCGAGCTCGATGGCCCGAAGCCCAACACTGCGCTGACGGGAAAATTGCGCGATATCGGTTTTCTTCACCGTGCCTCGCGCGGTAACCATGAAAATATAATGACCGGCTTCATAGCCATCGATCGGTAAGATCGACGTGATTCGCTCGCCCTCATCGAGGGGCAGCAGATTTACCATCGGTCTACCACGGGAATTTCGGCTCGCCAGGGGAATATGGAACACCTTTAGCCAATACACTTTGCCATAGTCGGAAAAGCACAAGATTGTCGCGTGGGTGCTGGCAATGAGCAGATGCTCGACAAAATCTTCATCCTTTACAGCCGTCGCCGACCGACCGGTGCCCCCACGCCGCTGCGCTTGGTAGTCAGACAGGGACTGGGTCTTGGCGTACCCCTTGTTGGAAATGGTAACGACCCGATCCTCTTCCGTGATCAGATCTTCGACTTTCAAGTCGTGAGGAGAATCTGTGATTTCGGTCAGTCGATCGTCGCCAAACTCTTCGACCAATTCCTTAAGTTCATCACGGATGACCTGCCGCAATCGGTCAGGATCCTGAAGAATTTCAAGGTAATCGGCGATTTCAACAAGTTTATCCGAGTACTCCTGAAGCAACTTCTCATGCTCGAGCCCTGTCAACCGGTGCAGTCTGAGCTCAAGGATCGCCTGCGCCTGAGCTGGGGACAAGTGATAAGCCCCCTCTCGCAATCCAAACTCTGGCTCAAGATCATCAGGGCGGCAGGCATCGTCCCCCGCTCGCTCTAACATGGCTAATACATCTCCCGGCTGCCAAGGGGTCGCCACCAAGCCCTCTTTTGCATCGGCCGGCGTTGGCGATGTCTTAATGAGTTCGATAATCGCATCAATATTGGCGAGAGCAATCGCAAGGCCCTCAAGCACGTGCCCCCTTTCTCGGGCTTTACGCAGCAGATATACGGTACGGCGAGTTACAACCTCCCTGCGATGGCGGACGAACGCCTCAATCATGTCGCGCAAATTCAGGGTCTTTGGCTGGCCGTCAACCAGCGCCACCATATTGATGCCCACTACCGACTGGAGCTGGGTTTGGGCGTACAAATTGTTGAGCACAACATCACCCACTTCGCCACGCCGTAATTCGATGACTACGCGCAGCCCATCTTTATCAGACTCGTCTCGAAGCTCTGTGATGCCTTCGATTTTTTTCTCTTTCACCAGCTCAGCGATGCGCTCTATCAATCTCGCTTTATTTAGCTGATAGGGAATTTCATGGATGATAATGGTGTCCTTGCCCTTGGACTCGTCGGTGATTACCTCAGCCCTGGCCCGAACATAAATTCGGCCGCGCCCGGTGCGATAGGCCTGCACGATACCCGCCCGGCCATTGATAATAGCCGCCGTGGGAAAGTCGGGACCCGGGATATATTCCATCAATCCATCAACGGAGATTTCGGGATTGTCGAGAAACGCAATACATCCAGCGACCACTTCGCGCATGTTGTGCGGCGGTATGTTGGTCGCCATGCCTACAGCGATTCCTGCAGAGCCGTTAATGAGCAGGTTGGGTGCGCGAGTAGGAAGAACGACGGGAATCCGTTCAGTGCCGTCGTAGTTGTCGACAAAATCGACGGTTTCCTTATCAAGATCCGCTAACAGCGCATGGGCAAGCTTGCTCATGCGAATTTCGGTGTAGCGCATTGCCGCCGCGGAATCCCCGTCGATTGAGCCAAAGTTGCCCTGCCCGTCTACGAGGGTGTAGCGCAAAGAAAACTCCTGGGCCATCCGCACAATCGTGTCATAGACCGCTGAATCACCATGAGGGTGATATTTACCAATCACGTCGCCGACTACGCGCGCAGATTTTTTGTAGGCCTTGTTCCAGTCGTTATTGAGCTCGTTCATGGCGAACAAAACCCGACGATGCACGGGCTTTAGGCCATCTCTGACGTCCGGGAGCGCACGCCCGACGATCACGCTCATTGCGTAGTCCATATAGGACTGTTTCAGTTCATCCTCGATATTTACGGGGAGGACTTCTCGAGCAATTTCCTTGGGTATTTCTGCCATTCGGCCTGCTTCTCAGAGGGGGGTTATTTAGCGGTATTCGCCATTCGCTAAGGGTAACAAAATCAGGCGATTAACACCATCAAAACAAGCGGCGCAAACCCCGATTCTCGGTACCCGCTATACTCCAACTTATGACTGGAAATAAATCACCACACGCCGTCGATCTCGTTCTTCATCCGGAGTGGATTGTGCCCGTTATCCCTCGCCATCAGGTCTTGCAAGGGCACAGCTTGGCAGTGAGCGAGGGACGCATTACCGCTGTCCTTGAGCGGGAAGCAGCACTTGCTATTCCGGCCGCGGAGCATTGCCGGCTTCCTGGCCACGCGCTCTTGCCCGGCTTGGTCAACGCCCATGGCCACAGCGCTATGAGCCTGTTTCGCGGTCTCGCGGACGACTATCCTCTCATGGAGTGGCTGCACGAACATATCTGGCCCGCCGAGGCGACTTTTGTCTCAGAAGCTTTCGTCCGCGATGGCACGGATTTGGCGCTGGTCGATCTTATTTTGGGCGGGTCGACCACTTTTAGTGACCAATATTTTTTTCCAGAGGTTACGGCCGAGTGCGCCGCGACCGCCGGCATCCGCGCCCAACTCGTGTTTCCCATTATCAACATAGAGACTGCATGGGCTCGAAATAGCGAGGAGTGTTTGCGCCAAGGGCTGGCGCTACGAGACAGCCTTCGCGATCACCCCCTCGTAGAAATTGGTTTTGGCGTTCACTCAACCTATAGCGTCGATACCGCGACCTTGAAGCACGTCGCAACCCTGGCACATGAACTTGATGCCATCGTGCAAATTCACTTACACGAGACCCGGGGAGAGGTGGAAGACTCCATCGCGCGCTGCGGTGATCGCCCGATTGACGTCCTGTCGCAGGTAGGCATGCTAGGGCCAAAAACCCAATGTGTTCACATGACCAGTCTGTCTCGGGGAGATTTCGCGTTACTCAAAGACAGCAACAGCCACGTCATTCATTGTCCACGATCTAACATGAAGATCGCCTCCGGAATTTGCCCCACCCAGCGTCTACTTGGCCACGGCATCAATGTTGCGCTGGGAACCGACGGTGCTGCTAGCAACAATCGATTGAATATGTTGGCGGAAATGCAGGCAGCGGCACTTCTTGCCAAGCTGGAATCTCTGGAGGCCACCGCACTCCCC
Organism: uncultured Luminiphilus sp.; assembly: GCA_943787485.1. Taxonomy (GTDB): domain Bacteria; phylum Pseudomonadota; class Gammaproteobacteria; order Pseudomonadales; family Halieaceae; genus Luminiphilus. The sequence goes on from CALSMP010000004.1 coordinate 40,607, forward strand.
GCCATGGCTGCACTCGAACTCGCCACCATCAATGGTGCCCGCGCCCTCGGCATGGAAAAAACCATTGGGTCACTGGAGGTCGGCAAACGCGCAGATCTGATTGCGGTCGACCTGAGCCAACCGCACACTCAGCCGATTAACAATGTCATTTCACAACTGGTTTATGCCACCAGCGGGCAGGAAGTGACTCAGCAGCTGGGTTGATGGAAAAGCGTTGCTTCGAGATCGGGAAGTCATCGGACTGGACGTTCCCAACGTAATCGAAAGGGCCAGCCACTGGTCTAACCTCCTTAAAAACCGCGTGTAAACGGTGCTAAGACAATGACACAAACGATCAACGTAGACGCTGCAGAGATTGCAAAGTTTGAAGCTTTAGCCTCACGCTGGTGGGATCCGACCAGCGAGTTTCGCCCCCTGCATGACATCAATCCGCTACGGGCGAACTGGATCGACAAGCTGTCGCCGGTCAGCGGCACCAGGTTAGTCGATATTGGCTGCGGCGGAGGGCTTCTCACCGAGGCCATGGCTTGGCGCGGCGCCAATGTGACCGGTATCGACATGGGGGAAGCGCCCCTGTCAGTCGCCCGCATCCACCAGCTGGAGAGCCAACTGGATATCTGCTACCTGAAGACAACGGCAGAGGCCTTGGCGAGCGAGGAGCCCGAATCTTTTGAGGTGGTGACCTGTCTCGAGATGCTGGAGCACGTCCCCGACCCCGGGTCGGTAATTCAAGCTTGCGCCGACCTCGCCAAGCCCGGTGCCAACCTGTATTTTTCGACCATCAATCGCAACCCAAAAGCATTCGTTTTCGCCATTGTCGGCGCTGAATATGTGCTCAATCTGCTGCCCAAAGGCACCCATGAGTACGGCAAGTTTATTAAGCCCTCCGAAATGTCGCGCTGGATTCGTGCTGCCGGACTCCTGCCGCAGGAAATGACGGGTCTCACCTATAATCCGCTGACCAAACACTACCGATTGGTCACGGAAGACGTTTCCGTGAACTACATGATCAGGGCGACCAAGCCCGCCTGACCCAAAGGTAACCGGTCATGACTGCACCCGCTGATGCCGCCGTTGACGCTGTTATTTTCGATTTAGATGGCACGCTAGTAGACACCGCGCCCGAGTTCATCACGGTAGTGCAAGACATGCGCAAGCGTCATGGGCTTGCCCCTCTCGAGGACACGACGATTCGGCAGACCGTCACCAACGGTGCAGCAGCGCTGGTGTCATTGGCGATGGATATACCGCTTTCGGACCCCGCCTTTGAGAATCACCGTCAGACATTCTTGCGTGCCTATCAATCATCGATAGGGGAAGCATCGCAGGTCTACTCTGGCCTGCGAGAACTCCTCGCGATTCTGAAAGATAAAAATATTCCCTGGGGCGTCGCGACTAACAAACTGCGGCTGTACGCGGATCCTTTGCTGACCTCGCTGGCATTTAATCCTCCCGCTGGGAGTTTGGTAACGCCAAGTGACGTGGTAAATCCCAAGCCCGACCCCGAATCGATCCTGCTAAGCTGTCGCAACCTAGGGGCCCGCCCCGAGAAAAGCGTGTACGTTGGCGATCATCTGCGCGACATCGAGGCCGGTCGTGCCGCCGGGTGTCGCACGATCGCAGCGGCTTATGGTTACCTCGAGCCCGGCGAAAATCCCGCCGCTTGGGGAGCTGATCACTTGGTCGGCAGTAGCGAAGAGCTATGCGAACTTCTCGTGAGGATAATCGAATGACTTACCCACCCTCAGACTGGATGCCCTCGGCAACCGAGCTCAGCGGTAAGCGCATCATGGTGACTGGCGCTGGGGATGGCATTGGTAGAGCCGCTTCCCTCGCCTACGCCAACGCGGGTGCTGAGGTATTGCTGTTGGGACGCACTGAAGCAAAACTGGACCGGGTCTATGATGAAATTCTGGCCGCCGGTGGCCCAACACCCGCTGTCGTTCCCTGCAATTTGGCAACGGTGAGCTATGACAGCCTGTGCGCGCTGGCACAGGAGCTGGGCAGCGCTTTCGACCACCTCGATGGCCTGCTGCACAACGCCAGCCTGCTTGGCGATCGAAAACCACTGACCCAGACTAGCGCCAACACCTGGCACGAGGTCATGCAAGTCAACGTCAACGCCGCTTTTATGCTGACACAGGTGTTAATGCCTTTACTCGAGCAAGCCTCGAGCGCCTCGGTGGTATTTACCAGCTCGGGTGTTGGCAGAAGGGGCAAGGCTTTTTGGGGTGCCTATGCCACTTCCAAGTTCGCCACCGAAGGCATGATGCAAGTGCTTTCAGATGAGCTAGCCGGCATCAGCGCGATCCGGGTCAATAGCCTGAATCCCGGACCAGTCAATACAGCGATGCGCCGCACCGCCTACCCGGCGGAGCCGCCTGAAACCAATCCGACACCCGAGGCACTTATGCCTATGTGGGTGTACCTGATGAGTGATGCCAGTCGCGAGGTCCATGGACAAGCTCTAGACGCGCAGCCTCGCTAGGCAGTTTGGCGGTTAACGGCGTTTGCGTTTGGGCGCGTTATCGCCACCGGCTAGTCGCCGAGCAGCGCGGCGCCCTGATTTTTTCGCCAGCCTGTCAAGCTTTTGCTGTTCTTTGTCATTGAGTGGCTTGGGTGCCTTTGGCGGTAGCCCGGCCATACCATAAATCACTTCGACGTCTTTCTGGGGCAGCTCCATCCACTCCCCCTTTTTTAACCGCGAGGGCAGAAAAACATTGCCGTAACGCACTCGCTTTAATCGGGAAATTGTCATGCCCTGCGACTCCCACAACCGTCGCACCTCACGATTTCGACCCTCCATGAGCACGACGTAAAACCAATGGTTGATGCCATCACCGCCACCATCCACCACATCCGTAAACCGCGCCGGGCCATCGTCGAGCATCACGCCACGAGTTAGGTTTTCGAGCGTGCTATCCCCCACATTCCCCATGACACGGACGAGGTACTCACGCTCGATCATGCTACTGGGATGCATCAGAGCATTGGCCAACTCGCCGTCGGTGGTGAACAACAACAGGCCTGAGGTATTAAAATCAAGCCGCCCGATAACGATCCAGCGCCCCGAGCCCACGTGGGGAAGTGAATCAAAGACCGTGCGCCGTCCCTCGGGATCCTTACGAGAACATACTTCGCCAACGGGTTTGTGGTAGAGCAAGCAACGAACCTGCTCCGAAGAGCCTAGATCTACCGACTTGCCATCTAGTGTAACCAGCTGTGTGGGGAAAATCCGATCGCCCAAAGTCGCCCGCCGGCCATCAATTGCGAATCGGCCCTGCTCAATCCAGCGCTCCATCTCGCGCCGAGATCCAATACCGGTCCGGGCAAGCACTTTTTGGAGCTTCTCGCCTTTGGGAGATTCTTCGGCTTGGGATTCGCTGGAGGCCTTAATGCTGACGCTAGAGTCAGATTTAAGCTTCTGCTTGTCCTTGTTCTTTTGCTTGGACTTGGCCACCGGGCATATCTTCCTCTTCAGACGCTTCACCAGCGTGTTCTGTAGCTACCGGATCTGCCTCTGGGGACGGAGCGGCTGCGTCGCTTTCATTCGCGGCTTCATTCGCCGCCTCAAAGGCAAGATCGCCCGAGAGATTATCGAGCTCTTTAATATCAGCCAAAGGCGGTAACTCCTCGAGCGACTTCAAATTAAAATAGTCGAGAAATTGTCGGGTAGTTGCGTACATTGCTGGCTTACCCGGCACATCGCGATGACCCACCACACGCACCCATTCGCGCTCCTGCAGGGTCTTGATGATGTTGGTACTCACTGCGACACCCCGAATCTCCTCAATCTCGCCACGGGTGATGGGTTGTCGATAGGCAATAAGGGATAGGGTCTCTAACAGCGCTCTCGAATAACGCGGCGGCCGCTCCTGCCAAATTCGCCCTACCCAAGTCGACAGGTTTTGCCTTACCTGAAAGCGGTAGCCACTGGCCACCTGAATCAACTCATAGCCGCGACCGTCACAACGGGCAGACACTTCATCGATAGCTTGTCGCAGATCGTCGTTGCTGGGGCGATCGAACTCGTCAAAAAGCTGCGAAATTCGCTGCAAGGACAGTGGCTCTCCCGCTGCCATCAAGGCGCCTTCTATAATTTGCACCAACCCTGTTTCGGACATCACTCAGATCTCGCTTTGACATGAATTGGCCCAAATCCTTCGGTTTGAACAATTTCGACCAGGGCCTCTTTGATCAACTCCATGAGCGCCAGAAAAGTCACGACTACTCCAAGCCGCCCCTCCTCGGCCTTGAATAACGAGACGAAGGGCACAAACTTTTGGGTTTTTAGCGTCTCCAGAACGTCAGACATGCGCTCCCTCGTTGACAGCGATTCGCGCTGAATCTGGTGGCTTTCGTACATATCTGCTCGGCGCAGAACCTCTCCCAAGGCCAGCAGCAGCTCCCGCATCTCAAGCTCCGGCAGGGGCCTATCTTTCTTGAGATCAGGCGGTTTGATTTTGGCGACCCACGTGTCCCGCTCAAGGCGAGGCAACACGTCCATGTCCTCCGCGGCCTGTTTGAAGCGCTCGTATTCCTGAAGGCGCCTGATCAGACTTGCGCGAGGATCCTCTTCTTCTTCCTCAAGCTCTTTAGAGCGTGGCAGCAACATGCGGGATTTAATTTCCGCCAGCATGGCCGCCATCAACAAGTACTCCGCCGCGAGCTCGAACTGCATGGCGTCCATCAGCTCGACGTACTGCATGTATTGTTCGGTAATCGCGGAGACGTCGATGTCGAGGATGTCGAGATTCTGGCGCCTAATCAGGTAGAGCAACAGATCAAGAGGCCCCTCGAAGGCTTCAAGAATGACCTCGAGGGCCTGAGGGGGGATGTAAAGGTCTTTGGGTAATTCGGTGACCGCCTGCCCCATCACTATGGCAAAGGGCATCTCACCCTGAAGCGGAGTTGTCAGACGCTTCTCGACCCTTTCAGAGGCGCGCAGTTCGGCTGCAGTTAGAACCGAAGAGTCCTCTGTTTGCTGGGGTGGACCCTGAGTCAAGGTCGTTTCTGATGGCGTCGTTGTCACGAGCGGCAGTATACCCCAAGCCTTCCCGCAAAAGGCTATTCAGGGAGCGGTTGGCACAAATTTCTGTCTGCACGAGGCCCGGCAGCTTAACTCAAAAACGGGGAAGCATCGCCTAAACCCTGGCGCCGGAGCTCTGGAGAATCCGTAGTCATGTCAATCACTGTTGTCGGCTCAAGCCCACAGAATCCGCCGTCGATAATGAGATCTACCTCATGTTCAAGCGACTGCCTGATGTCGTAGGGGTCAGTCAGCGGAAAATCGTCGCCTGGAAGGATCAGCGTGACGCTCATCATGGGCTCCCCGAGCGTCGCCAGAAGCGCTTGCGCAATAGCGTTATCCGGCACCCGTAAACCAACGGTTTTTCGCTTTGGGTGCATGAGACGCCGGGGAACGTCACTGGTTGCCTCCAGAATAAAGGTAAAGGGACCCGGCGTGGCGTGGCGCAAAAGCCGGTAACACTGGTTATTGACGTGGGCATAGGTGCCCAATTCCGACAGATCCCTGCAAACTAAAGTGAAGTTGTGACGATCCTCAAGCTGGCGAATACGGCGGATACGCTCCATGGCCCGCTTATCACCAATGTGACAACCCAGCGCGTAGGCCGAATCAGTCGGGTAAACCACGACACCGCCTTTTCGCACAATCTCAACCGCTTGCTGGATTAGCCGTTGCTGGGGGGTTTCCGGGTGGATAACAATAAACTCGCTCATAGGAACAACTCCCAAACACCCCGCATGTGCTTCAAACCTTCGGTCTCCACGCCAAGATCGGCGCCATGCTGCCACTCGCGGTGAAAATCGCTGCCCACTGACACGCGGCAGTCAAAGTCTGCTGCCAGGCGGCATAAGCTGTCTTGATCCGACTGGTGTTGGCGGCCGTTAACGACTTCAATGGCATCGCCACCCGCCTCGACAAATGCCGCACAAAGAGCCCTGAGTTTAGTCCGAGTAAATTTATAGTGCAGTGGATGAGCCAATACAGACACACCATCACTCGCCCTCAGCACAGACACCACCTCCGACAAGGTAGGCCAGAACGTTTTTACGTCCCCCAGCTTGCCCGAGCCTAAGAACGCGTCGAAGGCAGCGTTGACGGAATCAACGTACCCTTCAGCCACTAACCACTGGGCAAAATGTGGACGACAAAGTTGAGCTCCGCCGGCAATGGCAGACGCTCCCACCAAAGCCCCAGGCATCCCCTGACGCTCCAGTCGTGAGGCAATGGTTTCCGCCCGAACCTGCCGTGCCTGCCCTAGTTGGTCTAACAAGGCGAGAAGGACGTCACTAGCGGGTTTAAACGCCAAGCCCACCACATGGATCGTGGCACCACCCCAAACACAGGAAAGCTCCACACCCGGTATCAAGGAGATCCCCTGATGATTCATCTCCTGCAGAGACTGCCAGCCTGCTATGGTGTCATGGTCGGTCAGCGCAAATTGCTCGACCTGCCGACTTTTCGCCCGTTCGATGAGCTCGCCTGCACTGAGAGTGCCGTCGGATGCCAAGGAATGTGTGTGGAAGTCAACGATCAAGGTCTCTACACTCTACACTGGATTTACTGAAGCAATCATACGAAGCAGGCATGCTCGTCTATTGCCACCGAGGAAACAACCGGCTCACGCGCTCTATTATGAAACAATTACTCGAATTCATCCCGATCATTCTTTTTTTTACGGTCTATCAGTTTGACGGGGAAACCTTCGAGATTATGGGTTGGTCTCATACGGTGTCGGGCATCTACACGGCCACCGCGGTACTCATCGTATCGACTCTCATTTCTCTCCCCATTATCTGGTGGCTGACGGGCGAACTGGAAAAACGATTACTGTGGACTACCGCGGCGCTGCTGGTCTTTGGTGGCGCAACGCTGGCCTTTCAGAACGAGCTTTTCATCCAATGGAAGCCTTCAATTTTCAACTGGGGGATGGCTATCGCCTTTGGGGCGTCACAGGTATTCGGTTCAAAAAACTTTCTTGAGCGGCTCATGGGGGCCCAAATCACGTTGCCGGCAAAAATATGGGGCCGTCTGTGTTGGGTATGGGTCGCACATTTCACCCTCGTAGGCATTCTCAACCTGGTCGTTGCTTATCGCTTTGAAGAGGCCACCTGGGTGGCCTACAAGCTTTGGTCTGGGATTGCTTTCACAATCCTGCTCATGATCATCACCACCCTTATCATGAGCCCGTGGTTGAAAAACTCGACACCCGCCGGCGACAGTGACGTCGAGTTTTAATGCTGACAGGTGCTGTCGGCGATGGTTGAATACTTATGCAACGCGAAAATGAATCAGGAGGTTCTATGAGATCACTCCCAAAGGTCAACACGAAATTACTCGTCGCGATATGCAGCGCATTAATCAGCATCGGCGTTTACAGCCAGGAACAGCAATACATCACCGACACGATTTTGGTTCCAATACGCAGCGGCGCAGGCGGGGACTACCGCATTTTGAATAAAGGCTTGCCTTCGGGTACGGCGCTGACATTTTTTGGGTTATCGGAAGACGGAGTATGGGCGGAAGTAGAAACGAAAGGAGGCACACGAGGCTGGCTCCGCACACAGTACCTCCAAACGGCAACGCCAAGCGTTGTTAAACTCAAAACACTGCAAGAACAGTTGGCCGACCTTGAACAGGACAGGGATAAGCTACTATCCATGCTTAATGGTGCGCAGACTGCCTCTTATTCGAGCGACAAAGAAGTGGCAACGCTTCGTACTGAACTCGAAGAATCTACCGAGGAGCTAAAGAAACTCCGGGAACTCACTGGCACCGAGCTAGCGTTAGACGCCAAGAACACCGCGCTTTTGGAAAATGTCGAGCGTCAGAAAACTGAAATTGAAGTCCTGAAGCTCGAAAACCTTCGACTTACAGACCGAATCGAGAACAACCAAATCATCGACGGCGCGCTTGCGGTATTGGTCGGGGTATTGCTCGCTGTTTTTGGCCCCCGGCTAATTCCTCAACGCCGCAAGAATGATGGCTGGAGTTAACTGACACAAGGGAAATCACCATGATGACACGACGCTTTTACCTATCCTTCGCGCTTCTACTAACGCTAGTCGCAAGCACTACCACGCTCGCTAAAGACGACTTTCCAATTGTGCGATTAGACACCAGCGCGGGCATCATCGACATTAAGCTCTTCCCCGGGAAAGCGCCCAAGACGGTGGAGAATTTCCTCGCCTATGTCGATGCGGGATTTTACGATGACACGATCTTTCATCGCGTTATCGATAATTTTATGGTTCAGGGAGGGGGGTTCACGACAGGCTTCGTGGAGAAAGAAACCCAAGCTCCTATCGCAAATGAAAGTATCAACAAGCTGCATAACATACGCGGGACAGTGGCGATGGCGAGAACCAATGACCCCGATTCTGCGACAGCGCAATTCTTTATCAACCAGCGCAGTAATTTGCGACTGGATTGGTCCCCCGGGCAGCCGGGATACGCCGTCTTCGGTGAAGTCATCCGGGGGATGGGGGTTATCGATTTCATTGCCACCGCTGAAACGGGCACCCAAAACTTCGAAACCGCCGCAGGAGTCCGTCCGTTCCGGGATGTGCCCATCGAATCCGTCGTCATCAAAACTGCAACGCGGCATAAGGCTGCCCTTTAATAAAGGGTGCGCTGTAACAATGTACTGCTGACACCGGAGACCCCTAGTTGATTCAACTCAGTATCAATCTCAACAAGATCGCACTCATCAGAAACTCGCGCGATACACACCTACCCGACGTGACAGCAATGGCCAGACTGGTTATCGCTGCGGGAGCGGACGGCATTACTGTCCATCCAAGGCCTGATCAGCGACATATCAGAGCGGATGATTGCCTATCCCTCAAACACGCTATCGATGGTGAATTGCGCAATATCGAACTCAATCTTGAGGGTAATCCGTTCACTTCACCCTGCAAAAGTGAGCGCGCCGGTGTCAGTGACTATCCGGGGTTTCTTGCCCTCGTAGAACAGGTGCGGCCCGCCCAGGTGACACTTGTACCTGACAGTGATGAACAACTGACCTCAGATCATGGGTTTGCTCTCGTGAAAGACGGAGATCGGCTTCGACCCATCATAGAGCAACTCCATGAATGGGGGTGTCGCGTCAGTCTCTTCATGGATCCAGAGCCGGAGAGCATGGAACGCGCCGCGGCCATTGGTGCCGACCGCATTGAGCTGTACACCGAGCAGTACGCTGCAGCGCACCTGGCAGGCAGCTGGGAATCCGTCTTACCAAGCTATCAGGCGACCGCTACCGCAGCCCAATCATGGGGGCTAGGCGTCAATGCGGGTCATGACTTGAATCTCGACAACTTACCGGACTTCAAGATTCCGGAGCTCTTGGAAGTGTCTATTGGTCATGCGTTTACAGTGGACTGCTTATTGATGGGTATTGGGGAAGCCGTCTCACGATACCAGCGGGCCCTCGGTAACACGGCCTGAAGGCAATGGAAATCGAAACCCCCCAAGCGGAGACTGGGATGCCTGCCGCGGAATTGCCGCCGTACTTGGTTCCCCACAGCCAAGACGTCATTCGGGTGCTGTACGAAGACGATTTACTGCTTATCGTCGACAAACCCCACCTATTGCTCAGTGTGCCGGGCAGGCACCCCCTCAATAAAGACAGTCTAATAGGAAGACTGGCGTCTCGCTTCCCCGGGGTTGCTGCGGTTCATCGCCTAGACCTGGATACCAGCGGTCTGTTAGTGGTCCCCAAAACTCGCGAAGCCCTTTCCATCCTCGGTCGACACTTTCAGGAACGGCAAGTAAAGAAGGTTTATTACGCGCTCGTCTGGGGCACTGTCGAGCACAACGAAGGGCAAATTGATTTTCCGCTCATTGCGGACTGGGAAAATAGACCCCGCCAAAAAGTATGCACTAAAACCGGCAAGCCCTCTCTGACACAGTACGAAGTGATCGACCGGGGGGGCGAGACCACATTGCTCAAATTGATCCCAGTGACCGGACGCTCACACCAACTCAGATTACACCTGAGAGAAATCGGACATCCTATTTTAGGTTGCGATATGTATGCCCATGAGGCCGCTTTATACGCCTCGCCACGCTTACTGTTACACGCCAGCGCACTGCAACTATGCCACCCGACTACCGGTTCTTCTTTGAGCGCGTTTTCACCAATACCTTTCGACATCGCTGGCTGGAGCGGCCAGCGACCCGGTTAGAGTACTTGGTAGCCGCACCCAGTTGGATTAGTGTTGCGCATTACTACCGTGTGGAGGCGCCCCAGTGGTCGAGGTCTCGGGTCACGAAAATACCAAAACGATTGTTGCCAAACCCAATCACTCAGCCACGTGGAGAACCAATCTCTGGGTGCTGATCGCTATCTCGATCCCTTCAATGGGTGCCGCTATCTCCTTTGCTCTTTTGGGGGCTTGGCCGATCTTGCCTTTCGCCGGGGCTGAGCTGCTAGCCTTGAGCAGCGCGCTGTATTACGTGAATTGGAAGCTGCAGTATCGTCACGTGATTTACCTGACTGGCGATACCGTTAAAATTGACAAGGGCCATTACGCGCCGAAAAGGACCTGGCAATTCACGCGAGAGGAGGTTGCGCTATCCATCACGCCGGAGTCGCACCCATGGGAAGGGCCTAAATTGGCGCTCCATGATAAAGCATCCCATGTCCGCATTGGCGAATTCCTCAACCGAGAAGACACCCTCGTGCTTCTCGAGCTTCTAAGCGAGGAATTCCGCATTAAAACCCACAGCAGGGTGCGAGAACGTCAACTTTAAGGCCATCTGTTTAACAATATCCCCGCGTGGCTGTGCGACAATGCGCCCAACCGACTCTTGGAATACCCGTCATGTCTCAATCGCCCAAGGTAGGCTTCGTTTCTTTGGGATGTCCCAAAGCACTCGTGGACTCTGAGCGAATCCTGACGCAACTCTCTATCGAAGGATACGAAATCACCCCCCACTATCATGATGCAGGGGTGGTCATCGTCAATACCTGCGGCTTTATCGACAGCGCCAAGGCTGAAAGTTTGGAGGCGATTGGAGAAGCCATCGCGGAGAACGGCAGCGTCTTGGTGACCGGTTGCATGGGGAAAGGGGAGGATGCCCAGCGAATTCAAGAACTTCATCCCAAGGTGCTCGGCGTATCGGGCCCCGCGGCCTATGAGGAAGTTTTGGGTGAAGTCCGTCGCGTGTTGCCACAACAACGCTCCCCCAATCCATTGATCGATTTGGTGCCCGCTCAGGGCGTAAAACTGACTCCTCGTCATTACGCCTACCTCAAAATTTCAGAGGGCTGTAATCATCGCTGCCGCTTTTGCATTATCCCCAGCCTGCGAGGAGATCTGGTTAGCCGTCCCATCGGAGACGTGATGCGAGAGGCTGAGGGCCTGGTCAAAGCCGGAGTTCGAGAGCTGCTCGTTATCTCCCAAGACACGAGTGCATACGGCGTTGATCTCAAATACAAAACCGATTTTTGGGAAGGTCGACCACTGAAAACAAACCTCCAGACCTTAGCAGAACAATTAGGTGAGCTCGGTATCTGGGTGCGCTTGCATTATGTCTACCCCTACCCCCATGTGGATCAGTTGATTCCATTAATGGCCAAAGGAAAAATCCTGCCCTATCTGGACATACCGCTGCAACACGGCAGCCCAACGGTGCTTCAGCGGATGAAGCGGCCGGCAGCAGCTGAAAAAACCCTCGACAGGATCAAGCTGTGGCGCTCGTTATGTCCCGACATTACCCTCCGCTCTACTTTTATCGTCGGATACCCCGGCGAAACCGAGGCTGAATTTCAGGAGCTCCTCGCCTTTGTCGAAGAGGCTCAGCTCGACCGAGTGGGCTGCTTTAAGTACTCACCGGTTGCGGGGGCAGCGGCAAACGACTTGGAGAACCCAGTGGATGACGAGGTAAAAACGCATCGCTGGGAAACCTTCATGGCAACTCAACAAAAAATCAGTGCCGACAAACTGCAGGCAAAGGTGGGCCGGCGGCTAGAGGTCCTCATTGATTCGGTGGATGAAGAGGGAGCCATAGGGCGGAGCCGCGGCGACGCCCCCGAAATCGACGGCGTCGTGCACCTGCCGGGCGGCAACACCCTGACACCCGGCGACTGGGTGACCGGAGAAGTCACTGGGGCCGATGAATACGACCTCTGGATGGGCTAGGGAACGCCTCGATGAATCGCGTTTTATTGCAGGCGGAGGAAATAGACTCAGCAGGCAAAGCCACACTTTCCGACAGGCGATTCACACACCTCACAGGGGTTCTCAAGGTTGAGGTGGCACAAACCATCCGGGTTGGCGTCGTTGATGGCGGCATTGGCAGCGGCACGGTGCTCGCTATCGAGGAAGAGCACCTTGAGCTGCAGGTGGTCATCAACCAGCCACCACCCCCTAGCCACCCCCTAACCCCCGTCATCGCCCTACCTCGTCCCAAAATGCTGCGCCGAATCTTTCGACTATGCGCCGAGTTTGGTACAGAGGAAATTCACCTGATTAACAGCTACCGGGTCGAAAAAAGTTTTTGGCAGTCGCCCCAACTGGAAAATGGAGCGGTACGCACCGCCCTGCTGGAGGGCCTTGAACGCAGTGGCGGGACTCGATTACCCCGCGTCCAGCTGCATAAACGATTCAAGCCTTTTGTCGAAGATCAGCTACCCGCACTGCGCGCGGAAAGACCTGTTTGGCTGGCTCACCCCGGTAGCGAGACGCCTATGCCGACCGATTTAGTGAGCCCCGGGCTCATCTTTATTGGACCGGAAGGGGGGTTCATTCCCTACGAGGTAGCATTGTTGAGTACGCAAGGAGCAGAAGCCGTGGGTCTCGGCGCCCGCATCCTAAGTGTCGATACCGCTGTCGCCACCGTGCTTGGGCGCAACCTCCCGTGGTGATTACATACTGACGCCTGTCGGCGCCGCACACTGGACCCCGGTGCCACCGATACCGCAGTAACCCCCGGGGTTTTTATGCAGGTACTGCTGATGATAATCCTCAGCAAAATAGAAAGCCGGCGCATCACAAATCTCAGTCGTGATGTCCCCATATCCAGCTGCGCTCAACTGTTTTTGGAAGTCGTTCCGAGTAGCTTCAGCAAGTGCTCGCTGGCCCTCGTTCATCACGTAAATTCCCGATCGGTATTGCGTACCGATGTCGTTACCCTGGCGCATGCCTTGGGTTGGATCGTGCTGCTCCCAAAACACGGTGAGTAGTTCACCGTAACCAATAATGGCGGGATCAAAAACGACGCTGACGACCTCGTTATGGCCTGTTTGACCGGTACACACCTCTTGGTAAGTTGGGTTTGGCGTGGGCCCTCCCGCATAACCGACAGCGGTGGTCCACACCCCCTCCAACTGCCAGAATTTGCGCTCGACGCCCCAAAAACACCCCATGCCAAACATTGCGCACTCGAGATGCTCGGGGTAAGGCGGGCATAGGGGGTGCCCCAACACCGCATGCCTATCGGTCACCGGCATCGCCTCGGCTCGACCGGGCAGGGCTTTGTCAGCACTGGGGATAGCATGCTTTCGGCGAATATCAAAAAGCCTCATGGTCCGTTTCTCTCAGTGAGATTGAGCAAACACTCTACACAAAAAAGCAGTCTCGCTGCCAAGAAATAGCGCCAAAAAAAAGTGGATTGCCCTAAGCAAAGAAACCCAATGCACGGGGATGAGCCGTCACCGAGCCCAAATCAGGGGCCTCAGCGACACGCTATCCGGTCAGGCAGGTAAAGCGGGTAAAGAGCAGAGCTTGACCTCAGCGCGTTAACGGGGTGTCATTTGAGACGTCATGCAACTTTCGAGCAAATGCCTATCAGCAACGAACTGACAAAAAAGCCGACCTCCACCGACGTCATGGCCTTTTTAAACAGAGCGAAGGCGATACAAACCGTGCGGGATCGTCAGACGCGCTTGATTTTTGCTCTCGATGCAACCGCGAGCAGAGAACCCACCTGGGCCGCCGCAAAGGCGCTGCATAGAGACCTCTTCAACGCTGGCATTGAAGGCACAAATTTAGCCATCCAACTCTGTTATTACCGGGGCCTCGCTGAGTTTCAACACAGCGCTTGGCTGACGACCAGCGATGAGCTGCTGGCACACATGGAACAAGTTTCATGCCTCGGTGGGCCAACGCAACTCGAGCGACTGCTCCAGCATGCACTATTACAACGAAGTCAAACATCCCCGGTGCGTGCCCTGGTCTTTGTTGGCGATGCCTTCGAAGAAAACGCGGACGTGGTTGGCGCCCTCGCTGGTGAATGCGGTTTATTCAATCTGCCGCTGTTTATCTTTCAGGAAGGTCGTGACCCCCACGTCGAAGCGATCTTTAAAATGCTGGCGCATCGAAGTCGTGGCGCCTATGCCTCGTTTGGCCACAGTAGCGCCGACCGGCTACGGGAACTGCTCGGTGCGGTAGTTCGCTACTCCTCAGGTGGAATCAAAGCTCTCACCCAGTCTGGGCGCGAGAGTGATAAACTGCTGCTGGCGCAACTGCAATCGCCTAAATCCTAAACGGACATTAATTGGAGTCGTTGATTCGTGCCAAGAGCACTCTTACTGATCGCCATTGTCATCACGCTTCTCGTACTGTTACGACGGGTACAACAGCTACCCCCTCACAAGCGCCGTGGCGGCTATATCCAACTGACCCTCGGGGTAGCACTCGTGGCGACCGTCCTGTTGACACTGTTGGGCAGGATGCACTGGATTGGGGCAGCGGTCACAGGCCTCTTTGTTCTGGTTCGCCAGCTGTTACCCATCCTAGTGCGAGGATTTCCATTGCTACAGCGCTGGTTACAGCAGCGCAGTACCGGCGCATCGGGCGCCCACTCGGAAGTCAAAACCGCCTTGTTGAAGATGACTCTTGACCATGAATCAGGGGACCTCGACGGCGAGGTTTTAGTGGGAACCTTCAAGGAATGGCGCCTATCAGAACTCGGCAAAGATCAGCTTCTGGAGCTGATGGACTACAGTCGAGAGTACGATCCAGACTCGGCCCAGCTACTGACCAACTACCTTGACCAGCGCTTTCCGGGGGGCTGGGACGGGGCGGAGGCTGACGCATCCGAAAACGAACAGTCGTCAGCGATGACGACCAAGGAAGCATTGGCGGTTCTGGGACTCGCGGATGGTGCCTCCGAAGCGGAGATTGTGGCGGCGCACCGCAAGCTGATGCAAAAAATGCATCCCGATCGTGGTGGTAACGATTACCTCGCAGCCAAAATCAACGAAGCAAAAGATTTCCTGCTTAAAGGATAATCCTAACGACCGCGCTTGAGCTCTTGCCAAAACAAACACAAAACACAGGGTATCGATAATTATGAGCACAGCACATCTGGTGCGAAATCAGGATGGCCATTACTGGGGCCGAGGCAAACGCTGGGTAGATGGTCGGGACGTCGCTCGGGTCATGACGTTCTCCCATCAAGACGAGGCCGTTAACACGGTATTTGAGCTCAGCTCAAAGGACATCGGGCTTCGGTGTGACGTCCTGTCATTGAACCTTCTGGAAGGGAAACTGCCTAAGCTGGAGATTTCAACGATCCCCTTGCCTGTCGACCCGAGCGATGACCCGAGCGATGACCGGAACAATGAAGAGGACCTTGAAAACACCCCCGGTTCGCCCCCATCTGAGGAGGAGATGGTTTCCAATAAGGATGAAGCATGAGAATTTTACTGTTCCTCGCGACCAACATGGCAGTCCTGCTGCTCGTCAGCCTTGTTTTTAATTTACTCGGCTTCCAAAGCATTTTGGCGGCAAATGGTGTGGATCTAAACCTGCAGGCTCTGCTGGTGTTCTGCGCATTGTTCGGTTTTGGCGGCTCGTTTGTTTCCTTACTTCTATCCAAATGGATGGCCAAACGAGGAACCGGCACCCAGGTCATTGACACACCCCGAAACCGCGACGAGCAATGGCTGCTGGATACCGTCGCCGCCCTCGCTGCCGAAGCGGGAATCAAGATGCCGGAAGTCGGCGTGTTTCCCTCACAATCCGCCAACGCTTTTGCCACGGGCTGGAATCGAAATGACGCGCTGGTAGCGGTCAGCGCAGGTCTTCTGCAACGATTTTCCCCCAATGAAGTTAAGGCCGTTCTGGCTCATGAAATTGGTCACGTCGCCAATGGCGATATGGTGACACTGACCCTCATTCAAGGCGTAGTGAATACTTTTGTTATGTTTTTTGCTCGCATCATTGGCCACACCGTTGATCGCGTTGTTTTTAAAACCGAGCGCGGCTATGGCATCGGCTATTTTGTAGTCACCATCGTCGCCGAAATCGTACTCGGCATACTGGCCAGTGCCATCGTCATGACGTTTTCACGCTGGCGAGAGTATCGTGCCGACGCGGCCGGGGCGAAGCTGAGTACAACCAATGACATGATCGCTGCGTTGCAGCGGCTGCGAGTTGAGCAGGGACAGCCCAATGAACTACCCGGAGAGCTCACCGCATTCGGTATTCGGCCGGGGCAGTCGGGGCTGGCGAATCTGTTCCGGTCACACCCTCCGCTGGAAGACCGTATTCGGGTGCTGCAAGCGGGCCATTAGGCTGTTGTTAACAATCCAAGAGAACACGCCGTGAGCCAGCACTTCTTTCACTTCAATCACCTGAAGACGTTAGCTCGTCATTTTTGGCTGACCGGGGGTTTCATAGCTTCCATGCTGCTTGCATCGCTTGCAGCTCACGCGGAGGACGTTGACTACTTAAGCTTTGAAACCAATGACGAGGCAAACACAACGGAAATTTTTAGAAAGGCAAGTCCAGCCGTGGTGTCGGTCACCAGCAGCGCGCTGCGGCGCAATCGTTTTTCGCTCAATGTCATGGAGATTCCTCGGGGCGCGGGATCGGGCTTTATTTGGAATAGCGGCGGTCTTGTGGTCACGAACTTTCATGTGATCGCGGCGGCGGACAAACTCACCGTTACGCTGAATGACCAAGACTACCCCGCTGAAGTGGTGGGCATTGCCCCCGAGCGGGACTTGGCCGTGCTTCGGCTTACCACTCTACCCGACAATCTTTCCGTTCTGCCCCTTGGAGATTCCTCTGAGCTTTCCGTGGGCCGAAAAGTACTCGCAATCGGCAATCCGTTCGGTTTAGACACCACCCTAACGGTGGGTGTCGTCAGTGCTCTCGATCGAGAAATTAAGTCGCCGAGCAACCGACGAATCAAAGGGGTAATCCAAACCGATGCCGCGATCAATCCCGGCAATTCCGGTGGGCCTCTGCTGAACTCACTGGGACAACTGGTGGGCGTCAACACGGCCATATATTCCCCGAGTGGAGGCAGCGCCGGGATCGGATTTGCCATTCCAGTAAACATGCTTAAAGAAGTTATTCCACAGCTGATTGCTTATGGGAAAATTTTACGACCCATTCTAGGGGTTGAACTCGCCAGCGACCGATGGACTCGACGTTATGGCATCGAAGGGGTTGCCATCGTACGGGTGCAGCGGGGTCTTCCCGCCGCCGAGTCTGGCCTTATCGGGGCCAGCAGGGACTATAGAGGCAATATTAAGCTCGGTGATGTGATAGTCGCCATCGAAGATGACGCCATTAAAAGTCAGGATGATTACGCCGCAGCTCTCGAAAAATACCAGGTCGGCGATACCATCAGCATCACCACGCTACGCGGTGATGAAACCAAAACCTTTGACGTCGTGCTATCAGAAACCCGGTAGCAACAGATACCGAGGCATCTTTACGAAAAGCTTTTTTTGAGGTTGATTCGTCGATGCTGGGGCTTAGCTCCGCAACGACTCCGCTCGCTCAGTCCAACTCGCCGGATCCACACCTTGACCCCGAAAATCAGTTGCCTTGAACGTCATGGGCGATTCGCTGCGAAGCCGCTGCTCGTAATCACGAAGCAGGGTTTTTGCTACCGGAAATAATTGCCATAGGGCAATCAGATTCACAACCGCCAACAATCCCATCGTGAGGTCTGAGTAGCTGAAGACAGTTGCAAGATCTTGCTGGGACGCCCAGAAAATCAATGCCAAGACGAACAAACGAAATACCGTGATTGCCTGCTTGGGCGCACCCTCAAAATACGCGATGCTGTTCTCGCCCAAATAACAATTGTACGCAATAGAGCTTACCGCAAACATGACGAGCGCAATGCTAACAAGCATCTCACCCACGGGGCCGATATGTGACGCCAAGGCAAGCTGAGTGAGCGCGATCCCCTCCACGCCGCTGGCACCTGGCTGATAAAGGGGAGAAAGCAAAATGATAAGCGCGGTGCAGGTACACAAAATAATGGTATCGATAAACACGCTGAGGGCTTGCACCAACCCCTGGGAAATAGGATGTTCCACATCGGCGACGGCGGCGACGTTAGGGGCTGTCCCCAAGCCCGCTTCATTGGAAAATAACCCGCGCCGCGCGCCCTGCATCACCGCGGCTGCAAGTCCCCCACCGACCACTTCCTCAAGGCCAAAAGCTGACTTGAGAATGAGCATCAAGGCCGCCGGCACCGCTGACAGGTTAAGCACAACGACCGTCATGGCCAGCACAAAGTACCCGATTACCATCAGTGGTACGACGACCTCGGAGAAAACGGCAATTCGTCGGATCCCCCCGAAAATCACCCCGCCCATGATAACGGTCAGGATGGCTCCCGATAGCCACGTGGGCACATCAAACGCAGACTCCACAGAGCTTGTCACCGAGTAAGCCTGCACGGCGTTAAAACCAAGCCCCAACGTCAGCAGCAATAGCGCTGAGTACACCACCGGCATAACGCGCCAGCCAAGACCGTGGCGCATGTAAAAAGCTGGGCCGCCACGAAAGTCTTCACCTACATGCTTGCGCTTATAGAGCTGGGCAAGCGCACATTCAACCAGGCTGGTCATCATGCCAATGAGCGCAATAACCCACATCCAAAACAGAGCGCCCGGGCCTCCCAGGGTAATAGCCACAGCGACGCCCGCGATATTTCCGCCGCCGACTCGCCCCGCGACGCTGACCACCAGTGCCTGAAATCCAGAAATTCCTCTGTCGGTACCGGACAAATGACTTCCCAACAGCGTGCTGAACATCTTGCCAAATAACCGCAGCTGCGCGAAGCCGGAGCTCACGCTAAACCGGATTCCGACCGCCAGCAAAAGCACAATCAGCACATAGGACCACAACCAATCAGTAAGCATTGTTAACATTGTCAGTGCCTCAAAGCAGCCCGGTGACAAGGATAATGGCGATGGCAGGCGCGGCTATAAAACGAACCAATAGCTGCCATAGGCGATAATTGGTAGAACTGGTTTGCAGCTCTTCTTCACTGTACTGAGGATCCATGAACCAACCGGCAAACACCGCTATTAGAAGGCCCCCCGCCGGTAGCAGAATTTTAGTAGGAAGCCCATCGGCGAGCTCATTGAAATTCATCCCGAGCAGCCTCGCGTCAGACCAGACGTTATAGGATAAAACACTCGCGATGCTACAAAACGTGACGGCGGCAATCACAACAGAAATTCCGGTGTGACGGTGCACGCCAAAGCGCTGGTCAATCCACAGCGTCACCGATTCCAGCAGACCTACCATGCTGGTTATTCCGGCAACCGAGAGCATCAAGAAAAAAAGCACGGCGAAGACGTGCCCCGCAGGCATCTGGGCGAAGGCTACGGGCAAGGTCTGGAAAATAAGTCCAGCCCCGCTACTGATGTCGAGACCATGATGAAATACCGCGGGGAAGACCACAAAACCCGCGAGCAGTGCTACCACCGTATCGGCAATAACCACGGTGATGGCACCCTTTGCAATCGAAAAATCTTTAGGCAGGTACGAACCGTAAGCCATCATCCCGCCCATAGCGACGCCTATAGAAAAAAATGCCTGTCCAACTGCCGCCAGAAAGGTGCTCGGGCCCACCTTCGAAAAATCTGGCGTAAATAGCCACTCTAGGGTTTCCATGAAACCGCCATTGAAGACGTTGTAAATACTGAGGCCAATCAGCAAGGTAAACATTGTAGGCATCATGATATTCACTGCCCGCTCAATGCCACCTTTAACCCCGGCAAAAATAATGCCGCCCACCAAAAGATTACCGATCAGCGTCCAAAACAGCATCGCGCCGCTATCGCCCAGTAAGGTCTCGAAGGCCATTGCGGCACCGGCCCGATCAACACCCACAAATCCCGTGCTGGCTGCCTTAAACAGGTAGGAGAGCACCCATCCCACTACCACCGCATAGGTAATTGCAATGCTGAAAGCGGTAAAAACCCCCATACCCCCGACAATACGCCAACGAGGGGTTCGACCCGATTCAACGGCTAGCGTCGCCATTGATGCTGGTGGGCTTGACTGGCCTCGACGACCAATCATCAGTTCAGCAATGAGGCACGGCACGCCGATAGCGAAAGCACACGCCAAATAAATAACAACAAATGCTGAACCACCGTTTTCCCCGGTAACGTAGGGGAAGCGCCAGATGTTGCCAAGTCCAACAGCAAATCCGACCGACGCCATGATGAAGGCGAAGCGGCTAGACCAGTGCGCATCATTACTGCCTGCTACTGCCATGGTTTAGTTCTCCTGACTTGTCAGTGACTGTGCCAGCGTTCTGGCGGCGTTTAATTTTGGAAGGAAATGGGGCGACACTGCAGCGGACGCATCGGGCTGGCTCGAATACCAAACCATCACAACGTCTGCAGCACGGTTAATATAAATAACCTGGCCGTGAATCCCCACAGCGCAGAACTCTCCCGCCATTGGATCAAGAATCCACCACATGTTGCGATACGCCCGCCAGGGCATATCACGATAGACCGGGTTCTGTTCCATGTTTTTAATCGCTTGTGGCGAAACCGAAAGCTGCTCATCCAGCCAAGACTCGGAAAGCACTTGCTGCCCAGCAAATCGACCCTTGTCACGAATTAACATACCGAAACGAGCGGCGTCGCGCAGCGTTGCGTTGAAGCCACCGGTGGCGACTGCCATATAGGCTCTGTCTACGGCAATGAACGCATCGTGCTCAGCACCAATGCGTTGCCAGATATGCTGACTGATAAGTTGATTAAGCGGCTGATCCGACATAGTCACCAACAGCCAACCGAGTAAGTCAGCATTGGCCGAGTTATAGGCAAATTGGTTGCCCGGGGTGACGGTCCTATCGGGCTTCACAAACTGGGTGAGAAAATCGTACACCCCATAAATGACGTCCTCACTGGGCGCCACGTCCGCTGCACCCGGCTGATACACCATGCCAAGAGCGGGACCATAAAAACGGGCAAACTCGCTGTCGAGGTCGGTATAATTTTCCTTAAATGCCAAGCCGGTCGTGTGATCGAGTACATGTTGCACCGACACGCGCTCAAACGCCGATTCTGCGAGCGCCGGTATAAGGCGCGTCGGCTTCTCGTCCAAACTCACCTGCCCTGCCTCGAGGTACAAACCGAAAAGGCTGCTGACCAAGGATTTGGTCATCGAAAACCACAAGTGGTGATCCGTCGGCGACGCGTCGCCAAAATACTTCTCCATCAGCAAGGTATTACCGCGGAGCACCAGCACGCTATCCGCATAGTTATCCTGGAAAACACGGGCGAGACTCAAACCATCGGAAGCTTCATAGCTATCCAACGCATCGCGCTTTTCCTCAAACGAGTGGATAGCACCCCCTCGAGGCACCATGAGGGTGCTAAGCGGCGCACTCGCATGACTAAATGCCCACCGATTGAAGGGGGCCGAGAGATAATTTGCTTTGGTGACCTGACTTTCCGGGGACGGCGGAAAACCTTCCATCACAGGCTCCGCAGGTGCTTCTATCGCGGTGACAAACGCCAACAGGCCAACGGTGAACAAACCAGATAATCGGTATAGCATGTGAGTTCCCAAGGCGTTACAGCCAATCCCCGCGACTATAACTCACCGGACAATTGAATACGAAGGCCTTCACCATCGGGGCTTGCTAACATTTGCAGCGCACCTCGAAGCGCCTCGTTATTGAGGGCTGGACCGGTGAGTGTGACATTCACCCGATAATTGTCACTCGCAATAGCCACTTCGCCTGCTGCATTGAGCGCGCCCGACAGGGTGACAATCTCGCCGATCGCCTCCCCGGGTTGGCCAGCGCGGTCAGGGTTACTCCATGTCATCTGAAAGTTGCCCAGACCCACATCACCCCCTCTAGCAGTCCAAACAGCCCGCCGCCACAGGACCTTACCCACGATCTCGGGCACCTGCCCGGGATGGAAATCAAGTGCCTGCAGGTCGACATGCATCTGGCCACCGACATAGAGCGGCGCTAACTGCCTGACGAATCGAACGTCTAGGTCGCCTTTCAAGTGCCGAACCTCCAGACCCGACAGCGTGAATCGAACAGCCAAATCAAGGCGCTGCGCCCCCCAGCGAGTGTTCAGATCGAAAGACGGAGCCAGCGACAGCAAAGACCTAGGCGATAAAGACCATGACAGGCTACCCAACTGAAACGCTTTATCCCCGAACAGGAGTCGCGACCGCGCCGCCTGCCCTTGCCACAGCGATCCAGTGAACCCCTCAAGCTCGACGCTTGCGGGCAAAAGAAGTCCTACAGTTCGGGCTGGCGTCTGCCACAGCAGGCTACAGAGGAGAACAATTAAACCGAGCCAGCGCAGGGGATTGGGCAGCTCGCTCAAGTCGGCCTCGCCACCCGAACCGAGGCATTTACGCCACCACTTCGCCCGGCCTGGGTGATTGAGGCCTCAACAACCAACAGACCCTCGACGAGCTCGATCTGATGCAACCAGCGCGCCAGGTCATCATAGTTGACGCCTTCATAACGCACCTGCACTTCACCCCGGGAGTTTGGCTGTAACCGTCTGACGGGAAGACCCGCAAGCTCACTCGAGCGACTGACCGCCGATACCAAAGAACCGCTATTCTGATTTTTGCTTAGTTCCCGTAAAGAAATGAGTTCGGTCGCTTTGGCATCGACTCGAGCCAGCAAAGCAATCGCCGCCCGATTGTTTTCTACCAGTTGCTGGCGCGCCGAAGACGCGGGGGCCAAACCGAGCTGATAGAGAAGCCAGAGCCCTACGACAGCCACCATGATGAGCACGTAGATCTGCTCACGGCGAGTCAACGATAAGAAGGCTGCTTTTATCATAAGGCAGCCACCCGAAGGCGAGCTCGTACCTTATCTCCTTGGGATGAGGAGGTTTCCAATGTTGCTTTCATACCGCGTTCAGTCAAGGTAGCCCTCAGAGAATCCACAGCCTGGTAGTCCTTCGCCAGAATATCCATCCTGAGTTCTGCGGTATTGCCGCTAAAATTCAACGTTGAAATGCTCGCTTGACTCATGGCGGCTACCGATTCTGTGACCTTCGCGAGAATCGGTGTAAACATCACCCCCTGCCCGCGCGCAGCAAACTCAGACAACTGCTGATCGAGTTGCCGTTCAGGATCAACGACCGCTCCACGCGGATTGGCCTGACGATAGCTCGCCTGAATTGCCTCGCGAATTTGCTGATTTTCAGCACTCAATCGCTGGTACTCGGTGATATCCGCCCCCAACTGCAGAATGACAGCAATACTTGCGGCGATGGCCACCGTTCGCCAGTGTTGCCACCAGCGTCCCAACGGCAAAGCGGCTGCGAACTGACCCTGCCGGAGATCAAGCAACCCCTCTACCGGCGGCGCCAGCATCAGCGCACTGGCAAAACCGCCCCGTCGCCACTGGGCACGGGCCAACCAGTCATCGCCCAGACTGGCGAGGTCCGCTTCCTGACTCTCGCCATAGACCACCAGCGAGTGAAGCTCTGTTACAAAAGACGACAGAAAAAGTGCGAGCAGCTCCCTGTCAATACGGGCACCCAAGGTATTGCCATACCGAATGAGCACCGTATCCTCTTCCATCACGAGACAGGCTTCACCGGGCTGCCACGGCAGTAACAGTGCTTCTGGCATGACCGGACCCTCAAATGACGGGCCCAATATCGCCAGCCACTGGGCCATGACCTCGGAGGCAACGATCCCTATCGAATAGTGATCATCCGACAATAGTCGGTACGCAAAATGCATGTCCTCAACGGGATCGATGACATGCTCCTCCAGAGTAAAAGGCAAGGATTTTGCTAAGTGACGCCGCTCATCGGGGGCCACTGATAAATTTACTAATCGCGTTGCCTCTGCCGGCGCCGCAAAAATGGCGTGGCGATGCGAATCCTCCAGGCGCTCGATACGGCGAGGCTCAGCATCTCCCGCTGAACACTGCCACAACTGGCCATCGATAAATCGAATAACGGTTAGGTGTTGCTGCTGAGTCATTGCAACAGTTAAATCCCGATTAACACGTTGATCTGCGGCTGGTTGTTTGGGTCAAACGCCATAGATGGCCACCTCACAACTCCCCTCTGGAGCGGTATCGACCGACGATACTGTCGCCGTCTCGCTGAAGAACACTGTACAACTGCAGTTCTCGCTCGGCAATCTCGACCGTGGCCGACAGCAAAAACCAATCTGTGCTCTCGGATAGAAGCCCATTAAGTCCCTCAGTATCAACGGAAAACGCAGCCGTCGCCAAAAAGGATTCTACATCCACAATCTGTCCCTGCTCTCTCGCCTCAACGAGCTGTTGCCCTGCCTCTTGGCTCAAGGGTTCAAGTTGACCATCGCCGTTAAGGCTCCTCAGCACCGTGGCGGACGCGGTCAATACGTTCAGTTTAGCGCCTTCCGAGGGCCACACGGTCACGAACGGAGCGAGTGCAGTGTAAATCTCTCTGGTTATACCGGTAACAGCTCTGAGCTCACTGATGCTGGCCATCGGTTGGTTAGCCGCTCGATACGGCGGGGTCGCGCTCCGATAGGCGTCATCTTCGGCACCGTTCAATCGCTTCTGGTTATCCGCATCCATAAAATCTGCCACGGCATCGGCTATCTCCAATGCTTTCGCCTGACTGACCTCTACACCATCCAGCGTCTGCAATAGCCGAATAAAAATTTGCTTGGCAGGTGAAAGGCGGTCTCGGTCACGGTTGCTCTGACTGGTCTGAGCAGAGCGTGTCGCGTCCTCACGCTGCGCATCACCCAAATCCACATCCGCGCCTTCTGTATCCGGGTCGATGGTTGCACCAGTATCGCCGTCATCGTCGTAATCGGGCAGATCCGATACCAGTAAATTGAGATTGAAGCGGCCCTGCAAATCTACCAATTGCCCCGATAACCACCCGTCTCCTTCTAGGGGGTAAGGCGTCGCTTCCGCCGCCCACATTTCAGTCAAATCATCCCGGGGTGCGGGCAGTTGCTTATCTAACGCCCGATCAGCGCGCAGGGCTACCGTCGCGAGCGCCTCGGCGCCGCGCAGATAGGCCCAACCCTGTTGCTCGGTAAAATGATTGGTCCCACGCTGCATGGTCAAGGTAAAGTCTCGCTGGATACCCACCATCAAGGCCGCGGCCAGGGCAAAGATAAGCAAGGCCACCACGAGCGCCGCCCCTGACTGATATTGAGCGGGCCGACTAGAGCGGTGGCAAGACATAAAGTCGCTCCAGTTCGCCCCAGTCAAACATCTGCAGGCGAATCTCTACCGCCAGCGGCGGCTCTACCAAGGCATCAGGTCGAGACAGATCGGGGATCCAGTTCTCCTGCCAGTACCGGCGGTCAATCTGGCTATTGCGATTGACCTCGAGTTGATCCAGCCCCGCCAAAAACCTCACGTCGATCGATTCAACCCCTGACAGCAAAACGAGCTCGTTCGGCTCTACCGCGCCCGTCCTGTCTAGGACTGGCCAGGCTGCTCTGACAAGCTGATCCTCATCTAGGTAATAAGCAACGCGCTGCAACGTGGAGCGTGGCAAACCCACCGTGTTATGCCACCCTGCGCGGGTAAACGACAGCGTTTGAGGAGCAAGCTCTCCCCCCTCGAAGGCGGAACGTCGGCTGCCGAATTCGTCATAGACCGATCTGTTGACGAGCTGATGAAGATCCTTACCGAGGACCTGAAAGGTGCGATTGATGTCGTTTAACCGGCGACTCTCCTCTCTGAGGCTTTCAACGCCAAAAATCACGGCGGTCAGACTGGTGTATCCGGCAACCGCCACAAATGCCATGATCGCCATGGCCACCAGCACCTCGACCAACGTAAACCCGCTGCTACTGCGCATCGGACCACTTCTCCGGCGCAACAAAGGCTACCAATTGGTGCAGGGGCGCGGCCTCAGGATCGTCGCTCCCGGAAACGCTGATCTCTAGGCGAACAAAACCCGGCACTTCGGTAGCCTCCTGCTCGATCCACCAATACCAGGTCCGCTCCTGCATGTCTGTCTCACCGGTGAGAACGCCCTCGGGCAGGGACTTCTGGCGAGCGACCACCAGGCGAAGCTCAGCCAATCTGTCAGCTGCCACCCAGGAAGCCATGCTCTTTTCACGAAGATAGCTGGCACCATCGAGTTGCTGTGAAAGCAGAAACAGCAGTGAAGGCAAGGCAACAGCCACCACCGCGAGAGCAACCATGACTTCGACGAGCGTGAAGCCCTCCAAGGCAGGCCGCTGGAAACAAGGCCTAGGGGAACTCAAGGCGCGAGGCCTCCTCACCGCCTGCCAGTAGGACGACGCGCCCAAACAGATCCCACTCCATGAGATAAAGAAGCTCACCCGACTTGGCGTCAGTCCACTCGATAGTTCCCTCGGTCACCTCACCGCCCGCATAAAAAATAATGTGGGGCTCCGGGCGAAGGTCCAGAGGTCGCGAGGTAATTTCGACATCAGGGTCGCTTGATAGCGTGAGGAAAATTTCCGTGGCCTCAGGGAACGTTACCGACTCCATAAGTGCCTGATTACCCTTTGTCTCGGCCCAACCCTGATCGTAGCGTCGTAACCAGCTGCCTCTGAAACGACGCTCCTGCAAAGACCCCGTCAGCTCAAAATATAAACCATGATCGGCGCCAGAAAACTCGGCTTCTACTTGTGCTTCCCCCATCATGGCCGCCAGCCGTTGAGCAATTTGTTCACGCTTGAGATCCTCGCCACCGCTACCAACATTCAAGCTGACCACCGAGGTCAGAAGGACGATAACCAGTACCACAGCAAGCATTTCAATAAGCGAAAAGCCTGCGCGCTTATAACCGGCATTCATAGCAGCGACCTTTTCAGAACCGCTGGTAGTCAGTCATCGCCGCGACGCCAGTTGCCCAGATCCTGATTTTGCCCCTCACCGCCGGGAAGCCCGTCAGCACCATAGGAAAATAGATCAACCTCATTATTTTCGCCGGGTGACATATAGAGATACTCCCTACCCCATGGATCCAAAGGCACCTCTTCGAGATACCCGCCCTGCTTGAAGTTGCGTGGCTCGGGCTCGAGCGTTGAAGGCTCAACCAGTGCGACCAGCCCTTGCTCTGTGGACGGATACACGTAGTTATCAAGACGGTATATCTTCAGCGCAGTCTCGATGGCGCTGAAATCTGCCTGCACTTTCTGTACTCGGGCGTCGTCGGCGCTGTTAAGCACGGTCGGCGCCACGACACTGATAAGGAGTCCCATAATTACCAGGACAACCAAAATTTCGATCAGAGAAAATCCGTCGCTTCTGCGCATTGCCTTACCTCACCATGGTATTGAGATCAAAAATTGGAAGCAGTATGGCCATAACGATCAAGAGAACCAAGCCACCCATAATCACCACCATCAGGGGCTCGAAGAGTCCCATGACGGTTCCCAGCGTCATCTCGAGCTCCCTCTCCTGATTGACTGCAGATCGCGACAGCATCATCTCAAGCTCACCTGACGTCTCTCCCGAAGCGACCATATGGATCATCATGGGCGGAAAGATTTGCTCCTCCGCCAGCGCTTTGTTCAGGCTCGACCCCTCCTGAACTCGCACTGCTACACCTTCAGATGCTCGACGAAGCACCACATTACTCATGACGGCGCTGGCAATTCGAAGTGCCTCTAAGAGAGGAACTCCGCTGGCCATCAAAATACTCAGTGTAGACGCAAAGCGGGCCGAATCCATACTAATCAAAACGCGATTCAAACCGGGCATAGCCAATAACAAACGATGCCAAATATGCTGATTGTCAGGTTTTTTTAACAGCCATTTAAAAACAATCGCCGTCAGCAGCAGGCCGATAAGTAACCACAGACCGTAGTCCCTGAGAAAGTCACTGGTCGCAATCAGCCCTACGGTGAGGGGCGGCAAACTCTTTTTGGTGTGTGCAAAAATACCCACCAGCTCCGGTACCACAAAGACCATCAGCGCAGAAACAACAGAGACGGCAACCGCAATCAGCACGAAGGGGTAAATCAATGCTATCTGTAACTTCTGAGCGGTGTGCTGACGACTCTCCGTGTAGTCAGCCAATCGCTCCAGCACCGGAGCAAGCTGACCCGCCTGTTCGCCGGCGGTCACCATAGCGCGATACATATCACCAAAGGCCGCGGGGAACTGACCCATCCCATGGGCGAGCGTATGTCCCTCAGCCACTTTCGAGCGGACCTGCAGCAAAATGGCTTTGGTTTTTGCGTTACGCGTCTGTTCGGCGACCGCCTGCAGGCACTCATCCAGCGGCAGTGCCGAAGCGACCAGAGTCGCCAATTGACGGGTCACTAACGCAAGCTCAGAGGCACTCAAACCACGGCGCAGAAAGCCTGCCAGAAAACGCGCGTCATTGGCCGCGGCGCGCCCAGCCTCACCCACTTCGACCGGACGCAGCTGCTTGGCTCTGAGCTGACTGCGTATCTGCCGCTCTGAGTCGCCCTCAAGAACCCCTTTAACCAGTTTACCTCGGGCATTGAGTGCCTTGTACTTGAAGGCCGTCATGTTAGGTGACTGATGTGACTCGAAGCACTTCCTCGAGGCTGGTTTCACCGGCCAGCACCCGACGTTTGCCGTCCTTTTGGATACCCGGGTAACGCTGACGTGCCTCAGCAAGCATCTTCTGCTCACCACAGCCTTCATGGATTAGGGTGCGAAGCGTATCGTCTATTTCAATGAGCTCATAAATCCCGGTGCGACCTCGATAGCCCGTCTGATTACAGGCCTCACAGCCTCTGGCGCGCCAGAGTGTAAGCTCACCATCGTGGTTCACACCCAGCAGTTCTTGCTCTTTGTCGCTCGCCCGATAGGCCTCCCTACAGCTGAGACATAGCAGCCTGACCAAACGCTGCGCCATCACACCCAGTAACGAGGATGACAAGAGAAATGGTTCAACCCCCATGTCCTGCAATCGCGTCACGGCGCCAATGGCCGTATTGGTATGCAATGTCGACAGCACTAGGTGCCCCGTGAGAGACGCCTGTACGGCAATTTCAGCCGTTTCAAGATCGCGAATCTCGCCCACCATAACCACATCGGGGTCCTGGCGCAAAATAGCGCGAAGACCTCGGGCAAACGTCATATCCACCTTGGTATTTACCTGGGTCTGGCCGACACCCGGCAACATGTACTCGATGGGATCTTCGATGGTAAGAATATTTCGAGAGCTTTGATTGATACTCGACAGACCCGCGTAAAGCGTCGTTGTCTTCCCTGACCCCGTCGGACCGGTCACCAAAATGATGCCGTGGGGGCTACTCAATCCGCGTTTATACGCAGCGCTTACTTGTTCGTTCATATTGAGCTGCGCGAGCTCCAACTGCCCCGCCTGCTTGTCGAGAAGCCGCAGGACAACGCGCTCACCGTGAGCCGACGGAATCGTCGACATACGAATATCAATAGCGTGACCCGCAATGCGCACAGAAATTCGGCCATCCTGCGGCACACGCTTTTCTGCGATATCCAGTTTTGCCATCACCTTCAGCCGCGATACCAGCAGCGGAGCCAACATCCTTTTGGGGGACAGAACCTCCGTCAACACACCATCGACGCGATAGCGAACGCTCAAGTGGTCTTCAAAGGTTTCAATATGAATATCGGACGCTTTTTCTTTGACAGCCTGAGACAAGATGGCGTTGATAAGTCGGATTATGGGCGCATCGTCCTCGGCATCCATGAGGTCGCCGAGGTCCGGCAGTTGGTCAACAAGTCGGCTCAAGTCAACGTCAGCACCGATGTCCTCTGCCATCTGCGCCGCCTCGTTGTTGGTACGCTGATAAGCCTCGCGTCAATCGGCGCTGAAAAAACTCCGGAGAGACCAATTCAACCACAAAGCGCTGGCCCAGATGTCGCCTAACCTCGAGTAACACATCGGCCTGCAACTCACCGGTGTAGACAAGAATAGGTTGGTCGTTACGCCAGTCCAGCAGCACGTCATGGCTTTTAGCGTAAGCGAAGGGAAGCGCACCGCTTAAGCTCGCAGGCGCAAGGTCGCTCTCCATGGCCTCAGCAAGGGGTTCCATAGGCGATTATTCTGCCTCTGTGTCTGAAGAGGACGGCGAACCCTCGTCGGGCACTTCGGGCAACTGCTGGATTTGCGTTTCCCAATCCGGTAGCAATGGCAGGTTGCCATCATCCAAAAACATGAGGCCGCGAGCTCGCCGCTCCATTTGCTGCTCTTGTATGTAACGGTACTTCTCGCCCGTAGCGCCCCTGAGCTCTGCTCGATCTCTCACGATAGTGGGACGGATAAAGACCAGGAGATTTGACTTGGTCACCGACACTATATCGTTGCGGAACAGCCGGCCGAGCAACGGGATATCCTGAAGAATAGGCACGCCCTGTTGGCTGTTCTGAATATCATCTTTTACCAGTCCCCCCAAGACCACCACATCCCCATCGGATGCCAATATCTTGGTTTCAATTTTTCGCTCATTGGTAATGACATCCGCAGCTGCGAGAAGTTGCTGACTAATGCTGGAAACCTCTTGAACGATGTCGAGTACGACCGAGTCACCTTCATTCACTTGCGGGGTGACTTTTAAGGTGATCCCCACATTTTCCCGCTCGATGGTTTGGAACGGGTTTTGAACGGTATTGGCGCCACCTGTGTTGGAGTAGGAGCCCGTCACAAAAGGCACGTTTTGGCCCACCGTGATATAGGCCTCCTCGTTGTCCAAGGTGAGCAGACTGGGCGTCGACAGAATGTTTGCATTGCCCTGGGTCTCGAGCGCACTGAGTATCACCGCCATAGACATCTTGCTATCGACGACGCCCCACCCGAAGGTAGTTCCTGGGACCTGGCTCAATGCGCCGGCAAGGGTTCCCACATTGATATCTTCGTTCACCCCGTCCTCGCCCAAGATCGAACCGGCGATCGCCGCGTTGCGACTCTGCTGGGCGGAACTGGTACTGATATTGCTACCGAAAGCACCGCTATCATCTGCAAACAGCCATTGAAGCCCAAGCTCTTGTCCTTCGGTAAGTTCCATCTCCACGATAATGGCTTCGACCAGCACCTGTGCGCGCCTGATATCAAGCCGCGCGATCACCGCCTCAAGCGCCGCCATTTCATCGGCATCCGCTGTAATGATGAGCGCATTTGTTCCTTCGTCGGCTTCGATCGTAGAGTTGCTATTTGAGCTCCGCTTTCGATCACCAGTCTCATCCAATCGGGTAATGTTCTGCATCACCCGGGTCAGGACTTCAGCCACTTCCTTGGCATTCGCGTACTCTAGGTAAATGACTTTGACGTTACCACTCTGCTCCAGCGGCGTGTCGAGGTAGCTAACAAGGTCTTTGATACGCTGACCATTGAGTTCGTCCGCTGTCACGACAACGCTATTGGTCCTCTTGTCTGCAACCAGCGTTACCTCTTCATCAGCCTCAGCTCCCTCTCCCTTGTTCTTCTTCTCCAAGGTCTGAAGCATTTGAACTACGTCCTCGGCGACCGCGTAACGCAGCTTGATGACCTCCGTGGTACGAACAGCCGACTGGTCCATACGGTCGATGATCTCAAGGATCCTATTAATGTTGGACCGGATATCAGAAATGATAATGGCGTTGCTCGGCGCGTATGCTGCCATGTGAGCTTGCTGGGGCACCAAAGGCCGCAAGACTGGAATCAACTTGGCTGCCGAAACATTTTCAAGGCGAATAACTTGGGTGACGTATTCATCGTTAGAGAGCTCATCCGCGTTTTCCAGTACTTCTACAGGTGAGGAACGGGCATCTTTATTTTGAATTATGCGGATAACTTTGCCGGAGCGCACCGCCGTGTAGCCGTGCACATCCAAAATAGATAAAAACAGGTCGTAAAGCTCGCTGCGTGAAACAGGCTTCGACGAAATGACTTTGACTTTCCCTTTAACACTGGGATCAACCACAATCGTGGTCCCCGTGACGTCAGCAACAAACTGAATAAATTCCTGTATCTCGGTATCCTTCAGATTAACCGTGTATTCCTGCGCATAGGCCGATCGGACGCCACCAATTGGTAATGCAAGCGCAAGCGCGAACACCAAAACGCCAAGCAAGCCGCCGCTACGGTTCAAAAGTCTTATCAATGGGTGTTTCAGCTCAAACAAAACATACTCCTATCGCAACTGTCCGAGACTGACGGAGAGAGTAAGCATCGTATCCCCTCGTTTCAGCTCGAAAGTCGCCTCGGTGGCGTCGCGCATAGATTGATAGAGCGAAACCGTGTTGGCTGGATCGCTGAGATCCAAACCGTTAACCGCCGTCACAATATCACCGGACTCAAATCCAAGCGCCTTGAAGGCAGTCGCATCGCTACCGGGCGCAACCCTGTACCCATAAATACCGTTCTCATCGTTCACCGCGCTCACTTTAAGGGTCCTCGCCAAGGATTCTGGTTCGTTGTAAAGGCGGTCCCGATATCTCGCCGCGATCGCCGTTGCCTCGGGAGAGTCTATAACTACCCCTGACGCGATGTTAGGCGAATCCGGTATTTTAGTCGGCGTATTCAGCGGTTCGCTCTGGCCCGTGCTGACACGAACTGCCTTCGCCAACGGATTATCCTCAAACAGCGTCAGTAATTCGTATCGTCCGCCATTGTTCAGCACAACTTGTTTGGTGAGCACTTTCGCCAGAGTGACATCACCAGAAACGGGCAGGCTATCCCCAACCGCGTAGGTGCTCTGGGTTTTTCTCGCTTCAATTACCGCTGTCCCCAACCCATCGGTCGAGGTCACGAGCGTCCCCACGAGGGTCAAATCTAGCCTCGTTTCCTTTGCCCCAGCCTCAATGCCATCACGCTCTGAAGGAACCTGAACTGCGACTTGTGCTTGTTCTGTGGTATTCACGGGGTTCCCAAAGAGGCCCAGCCCTAGCATCGATTCCACGTCAATCGTGATGACCTCCTCTCTCTGACTGGTTTGACTGGGAGGATTGACAATGGGCGCCGTCACCACAGGCAGTGAAGGGCCCGACCAGAGCGACCAAATTAATGACGCAATGCTAACTGCTATCCACACCAAGAGGCACGCGAGTAAGCCCCATTGCAACCGTTTCAATGCAACCGGGGCGCTCAGTCGAGTCACCTGCCCTCTGAGTTGATCGGATAATTCCCGATAATTTAATTTCTCTAATACTGCTTGCATCGCGAAAGTCAGTCGTTCCCAAGCCTGGCAAGGCGGCGAAGTAGCGCCCTGCCCAAAACGGTGGTGTATACTTTACACCATCCTGCGGGGCGGCATCTGCCTGAGACACATGAATTCTTTGTGAACCCGTTGAACCTGAACCGGATAATGCCGGCGGAGGAACAGGCGCGCCCCATCCCAGGGGCAACGCTGCGACCTGTTCTCCGTCTGGGAGAACACATGCACGAACTCCGCTTTGCTACCCAAAGTCCACTTATCAAAATGTCCGTTGCGCTGATAGTGCTCATTTCCAGTGGCCTCCTTGCACTACCCAACACCGCGGCTGAACTGGCGCAAGCCGGGGATAAGCTTCAACTTGAGGAAACCCTTGTCACGGCCGTGCTGCTAGCATCCCATGCTGATCAACAGTCAATTACCGTCTTCACACGCGAAGCGATTCGAGCTCGCGGGGGTCAGCATCTTGAAGACTTGCTGTCGGCGGCACCCAACGTGAATGCCAGTAGCGGCGCTTCGCGCAGTCGTTTTGTTCAAATTCGAGGCATTGGCGAGCGCAGTCAATTTATCGAACCGGTCAATGCCTCTGTGGCTTTGTTGATGGATGGCATTGATCTGACAGGGCTTGCCGGAGCGGCGACTCTTTGGGACGTGAGTCAGGTTGAAATACTGCGCGGCCCCCAAGGTACGCTGATGGGCGCAAATGCACTCGCGGGATTAATAAATTTTAGTACGACCCGCGGCAGATGACAGGCAGGGGCTGTCGCTATCGGCAGGGATCGAGAACTATGGCGGTTACCATATGGGCGTGGCGGCGGGTACGAGCGTCTCGGCCTCTACCTCCCTGCGCCTCGCCGTCAAGCATTATGCAAGCGACGGATTCATCGACAACGTCTGGCTTAACCGCGATGACACCAATCACCGTGAGGAACTCAGCGTGCGCCTAAGTGGCGCCTGGACCCGAGAGCAGCATCGCGTCGACGCGGCCTACTATTACATCGATATCGACAACGGCTACGACGGCTTTTCCCTCGATAATAGCCGCGACACGCTGTCGGATCAGCCGGGCCGGGATGCGCTGCAAACCCACGCGGGTCGCTTGTTGTGGCAGCGGGAGGCAGATATTACTGCCACCGTTCAGGCGAGCGTCGCCAGCACTGATACCGTTTACAGCTACGATGAAGATTGGGCTTATGTCGGCATCGCACCCGGCTGGGAGTACAGCAGCTTCGACCAATACCAGCGCGATCGTGATATGCAAAGCATTGAAGCCCGGCTCGAGGGTAACAATGCAATTGGATCTTGGGTAACCGGCGTCTACTGGCGGCGTGAAGCGGAATCTCTAGCGCGGCAATACACCTATCTGAACAGCCCCTTTACCAGTGAATTCGATATCGACACCGCCGCGATCTTCGGTCAAGTCGATATTGCTCTGAGCGATCGCCTGTCCGGTTATATGGGCGGGCGGATTGAAGAGCGACGGAGCGACTACGCCGATAATGCCAGTGTCAGTGACCATTTCAGCGACACCCTCTGGAGCGGTCGCGCCGGCATCGAGTGGCGACCCGCCGACGAACACCTTCTCCACGTGGGAGTAAGCCGCGGTGTCCGCGGCGGTGGTGTGAATGCCAACCTGCTGGCCTCGGTCGAGGCCAACGCATTGGATGATATTCCCGCCTGGGGTCGGTTTTACCGCTTTGACGCAGAGGCATTGACGAGTGTTGAACTGGGCTGGCACTGGCGCAGTGCAGACAACCGATTGAATAGTCAGCTGACTCTGTTTGCTATGACGCGTGACGAGCAACAGGTCAAGCAGTCGCTCACGATTCCGCGAACAGACGGCAGTACAGCCTTTATCGAATACACCGATAACGCTGCCTCAGGCCATAACAGAGGGATGGAGTGGCAAGCCGATTGGCTGCCTACGCCGACTCTAAAGCTAGGCGCTACTTTGGGACTTCTCCGGGCGGACTATCAGCGCTATGTCACGGCGGCCGGAGAGGACCTGTCCGGCCGCGCACAACCCCAGGCCCCAAACACCATGGGCAGTCTCACGTTCGCGTGGATACCCACCTCAAGCCTGACGGCGGGCCTTGAATTCACCTACATGGACGACTTCTTTTTTTCGGATCGCCATGACACCCGCGCCGTCAAACGCGAGTTAGTGAATGGCCATATTGACTGGCGTCAGGGCAACTGGCGCCTGTCCCTGTGGGGCCGAAATCTGCTCAATGACGACTACACGGTCCGCGGGTTTGGTAGCTTCGGCAATGATCCTCGCAAAGAGTACGTCGTTGAGCCCTACTATCAATTCGGGGAACCACGGGTGTTTGGGCTTACACTGACTTACGACTCTTGACCCCCCGCAGGGAGAAAGCATTATGCAAATGTCCGCCGAACTCAGTCTCTACCCCCTCAATGCCGAGGTGGAAAGTACGGTTCTTGCCTTTATCGAGGAGCTTATTGAAGGTAACGACGTATCCGCTGTCACCAATAGTATGAGTACCCAACTCAGCGGGCCCAGTGATGCGGTGTTCACTGCGGTGCAGCGCGCGCTGGAATCGAGCTATCAGCGCTTCGGCCGACAGGTGTTGGTCGCTAAATTCATTCCCGAGCATCGACTCGAAGTAGGCCCCGCCAGCTCGGCATGAGTGCGCTGGAACTCGCTGCTGTCGTACTCGCACTCGCGTACCTTATTCTCGCGATTCGTCAAGATCGCTGGTGTTGGGTAGCGGGCGGTAGCAGCGCGATTCTGTATGGCATCATTTTTATTGATGCCAAGCTTTACATGGAGGCCTCGCTGCAGAGCTTTTACCTGATCATGGCGATCTATGGCTGGCTCGCCTGGGGTCGACACGCAGCAGGGGATGGCCTGCCCATCACTCGCTGGACAACCCGCACGCACCTTGCGCTTGCTGTGGGTGTGGCTATCGGTAGCGTTACCATCGGCGGCCTTCTGGGTCGACTCACGGATGCGGCGTGGCCCGTTATCGATAGCTTTACCACTCTCGCCGCCTTGCTCGCGACCTATATGGTCGCCCGAAAAGTCCTCGAGAATTGGCTATGGTGGATCGTCATTGACACAGTCTCGGTGGGCCTTTACCTAAGCAGAGACCTGCACCTCACCGCCCTGCTTTTTTGCGGCTACGTTATTTTGGCCGCCGCTGGCTGGCTCGCGTGGCGGCGCCAGCTGCTCGATGAGCGCCCTGTATGAGTCTTTCACAGCCGCTTCTGAAACAAGACGCGATGCTCCGACTGGCGCTGGAGCAGCTATCCGATTGGACCGTGAGCGTAGAGACCGTGTCATCGATTTTCTTACTGCCCCATCGCGGAGCGCATCGCGTTTATCGAGTTGGCATCACCACTGAACAAGGCCGCCGGGATGTGGCTATTAGGATGCCATCGCGATCAAACCAACCGGGGGAAATCACTCGGCTGGGCCAACCGTTTGAGCGTGAAATAGCGAACCACGTCATCGCCAGCCAACATCAGTTGGCGCCGCAACTGTTCTGGACTGACCCCGAGCATGAAATTGCCGTCATGGAATATGCGACCGCTGGGCCAGCGGTAAATCTTGAGGAGCTAGTCGAATGTCTGCAGCGCATCCACGACCTGACCTTGGAGGGCAATAGGCTCTCACTGGCCACCATACTCGACGACTATCGTCGCGCGGCCAGCACCCGGGGTGATTGCAAAGTAACAACTCTCGACCCCGAGCTCCCGCCGCTACAAAACGCTTTTGCTGCCCTTGCCGAGCAGCCAGAGGCCGGGTGTCACCATGACTTGAATTCAGCCAACCTATTGCGGCAAGGTCATCGCCCCTCGGTGATTGACTGGGAATATGCGGCACCGGGAGATGTCTACTTCGATACGGCGGCTGCGAGCGCGGGCAACCCATCGATAGACGGCACCGCGCTGATAACGGCTGTGTTGGGCGAAAAGACGGATCTTAGGTTGTGGCAGATTGCACGCCTTGTTTATCGTGCGGTGGAAATTAATTGGTTGGCCGCCATGGGAGAAGTGGTGGCCCCACGTGAAGCGCAGATGGTGTTAACAGCACTGGAGGCAGTTTGACAGCGCAGCTGCATATCCTCGGCGCCGGTGCCCTCGGAACGCTATTCGCCCACCGTGCCATCGTTGTCGGCTACGAGCCTGTGCTCGTGACTCGCGTACCTGATGTGACTCGCCCGGCAGACATGATTCGCCCGCCTGAAAAGCAGCGGGTGGTCACACTGGAGGACGGCGATGTTCGAATGACCCATACTTTCCCTACTGAGGCCGCGAACGCGAAGCGACCCATCACGCATCTTTTTATTGCGACTAAGTCCTACGATGTCCTGTCGGCGATCGACAGCGTGGTCGATCGGTTTACCCGCGATACGCGGGTTGCCGTCATCAGCAATGGCTTGGGTTATCACGAGGCAGTCAATCAACGCATTCCCTCTCATCGGCTAGTCGCCGGCACCACGACCGCCGGATGCAAACTGCTCAGCTCGAGCGCCTCAGACGGTCAGCTGACGCAACGTTATGGGGTTGCCGGAGCCGGCGTCACACTTTTTGGTGCATGGCAGACCCCGCTGTCAGCCGGCGCATCTGCAATACCATCCTGGCTCACGCCCTTCATAGACGGTCCATGGCCCTGTGAGTGGCGTGACGACATACACCCCGCGCTGCTGATGAAACTAGCGGTTAACGCCGTCATCAATCCCTGCACGGCACTTAATGACGTTGCCAATGGCGCCCTGGCTGAGCCTCCTTGGCAAGAGCAAGCTGAACAAGCAACCCGAGAGGTAACCCAGATTCTGAAGGCGGCCAAACAAACCCTTGTGGCCGATACGTTGGCATCAACAATTGACAGGGTGATCGCTGACACGGCCCATAACACCTCTTCGATGCTGGCCGACATCCGGGCCAAGCGACCCACGGAACATGAAGCTATTTTGGGCTATCTATTGGAGCAGTTAGGCCCGGCGACCGACGCGCCACTGTTGACTTCATGGCTTTCACTGCTACGACAACGAAGCCGCGATCTGGCTCTCTAGCGCAGCGTCGCGATGGCGATAGGCACGAGATTCGGTGGCACGAGATTCACGTGACAGGCCCGCCTGGACCAGCGCGACCAAGTTATCGGTAACCCCCGCCGGAATCCCCTGCCGAAGCTCCCTCAAATTTTGCAGCACTCGGCGCAATGTGGGTCGACTGGATGGATGCAGCACTGTGAGCCCCCTGGCGATGATGAGCAGCGCCCCTCTTGTTGCCGCCGCGGCTGCCTGCTTGTCATCCGGGTGAATCACGTCGACCGGCAGGCCCCTCGCTGTAAGTACCTCAGGCAGCGGATGATCAAGCAGCCAATACAGTAAGCAGCCCAAGCTAAAGAGATCGGATTCAGGTCGCGCTATGCCACCCTCGATCCGCTCGGGCGCCAAAAACTCCTTCGCACCCCAGTGTGAAGCCGGCTGGCCAAACCGCGCAGACTGACCAAAATCAATAAGCTCAAGCGCACCTGCCGGCCGAATAATGACGTTACCAGGCGCAATGTCTCCGTGCATAACGCCCTCTCGGTGAAGGTCTACGAGCTGCGTCACAAGTTGCCAGAGCAACTCGAGTACCACGGCATCACCCAGACCACGCCCTACCGCCTGCTGAAGCTGGTGCAATGTTAAACCCCCGATATAGGCGGTGACCGACCAACTACCCTCCGCCCCGTGAAAAAGCTGAGCGCGAACTCGCCCCGGAATCCGTTTTCCCATCCCCGCCAACATGGGCATCGTCGCTTGAGATCCTGTAGCCCCGCGTTCACTTGCCTCTTGACCCGAAACCAAAAGCAGTCGCTTACAGACCACAGGCTCTCCGGTCGCCCGCTCCTCTGCCAACCAACATTCGCCCTCTCCGCCCTCACCCAAGCGTCTCAATAATTTAAAGCGTCGATACACCACCTCCATCGCGCTACAAAACACCTAACCGTCTGAGGCGTGGTTTGAGTGCATGCACCGATACCTCGAGTGATCGTGCAGCAGCCGATAGCGACGGCGAATGGCGTAAGGCAGACCGGATATCCTGATCCGTCAACGTGTCGGCACAAACAAACTCCGGCAACTTCTCTAACCGCCGATAAAGCGACTGGCGCGTCATGCCCAGTGCTGTCGCCGTCTTACTGATTTCATAATCGTTGGCACTAAACACGGCGTATAACGCTTCACTCTCGACAGGCGGCGCACTTTTCTCACCGCTTTCGGGTTTTGTTACGGCGCTGACTGCCGATATCTCCCCTTCTCCCGCAAGATGCCTAAGGGCTGCGTAGCGCAGCTCCCTCGAGTTGCCCGGCCAGTCAGCCAACAGGGCTCGGTAAAAAAAGCGCGCCCAATACGCGGCGACCTCGGGTCGCTCGCCACTGGCCTCGGGATTTGTCTCGACAGTACTGGGCCCCGCCTCCGCCAGAAAAGCCATCACCTGTGGACCGATGTCCTCGGGGCGTTCGCGCAGTGGCGGAATGGTAATCATGTAACCTGCCAGGCGGTGCCGCAAGGCACGTCGAAACCCGTCCTGCTCGTCTATCGACCCATCGGTAGCGGCAAGCGCACGCACGTTGACCTGTCTCGGGTCGCCACCCACCGGCTGAATTTGTCCCTGCTCCAGCGCTCTTAGCAGTTGAATTTGGTGGGCCTGGGGTGTGTCACCAATTTCATCGAGAAAAAGCGTGCCCTGATGGGCTTTGGTAAACGCACCGGCTCGTGCTTCAGCGCCTGTATAGGCGCCCTTGGCGACCCCGAAGAGTTCCGCAGCAACCAGTGTCTCAGGGATGGCGGCGACATTGAGTGCCAGAAACGGCTGCTGCGCTCTCGCACTCAGGGCATGAACGGCCGAGGCGACGACCTCCTTTCCGCAGCCCGATTCGCCGATCAGTAACACCGGCAAATCACTTTGGGCAATGCGCGCTACTTGGGCGCGCAGCTGCATCATCTCAGGCGAAGCACCAATCAAACGGGAAGCGAGCAGCGCATCCGCGGCGGGGGTAGATTCTGCCACCGGCACCAGCCTCAAATACAACACCACCCCATGTCCAAATCTCAGAGGCTGCCCTCGCAGTAATTCCGCTTCGGTAATCAGCAGGGACGCCGACTGCGAGGGACCCATCCTCACATCAGCGTGCTCATCCGCATCGACTTTAAGCACGTGCTCGAGGGGCATGGTCGGAGATTGGAGAAAGCTAACACTCAATGCCTGCCGACTAACATGCGGGTCGCACAATGGTTGGCCATCGCTGAACATGGGTTGATTTCGACCCACCAAAAGCGGTTTTTTAACAGCTTCGCTCAGGGCCCGATCCCAGTCACAGAGGTCTGCATAGCGACCGATACGATTGAGCTCTGGGTGCCAGAGGATGGTTAATCGAAGACGTTGCCGATGGCGTAGAGCGTCATTTTCCACCGTACGAAACGCAGGCTGCGTCTTGAAAGTACCGGACATCCTTGCCGCCTCCAAAAGAAAAAGACGACGGTCAACGGTACCGCGATTTTAGGGCAAGGGGTAGAACAAGTGTGATCCCGTGCACACTTTTAAGGCAAAATGGTCAGAATGGAGGTCGCTACGAGCCACAGAAAAAACGCACCTTTGACCCCATCATAAACGCGTTCCATGCGCATCAAGGGGTCGACATACTCGGCGTCAGCATTTTGGTCGTCGACGTCGAGCGCCAATTCCAAACCTTCGAGCAGCAAATCGTCGGTGTTAATTTCTGGATCCATCAGCCGCTCACCAATCGAACTACGCAGAGCGGCCAAATTGCCAATGACACCAAACGACAACCACAGAAGTCGCGAAGGCAGCCAATCGACGAGATAACGCACGCTGCCTACCGGCACCTTCTGATCCTGCGAACTCAGTTGAATCAAGCGATACGCCACCGCACCTACAGGACCAATCAACAGGAAATAGAGTGCTGGGGGAAACCACCGCTGAAACCCCTCATACAAAAGTTCACGGGACACCACTCGACCAAAGGTATCAAGGTCATCGACCGCCACAGCATCACCACCCGCCTCTTCGAGGCTCAATGCCACGCCCTCGTAGTCGCCCACAGCAGCCCTTGCTTTACACCGCTCGACCAGGGCTACCCAATCGAGTCGACCAAAACTAAAAAACAACGCCGCGGTTCCTAAAAGCAGCATGGCAGTGGCACCAAACAGTTGCTCAACCACACTGTAAACCAGAACAAAACCAGCACTGGGGATCACCACCAGAAGAAAGAAACCCAACCAAAAGTCGGGCTCAAGCGCTGCCACGCGCCGCTTTAACACGTAAAACCAGTGGTCACGATGCAAAGGCCCACCTGCACCCAAAAACAAGTAGCACAACGTCGCTGATAAAAAAGCCAAGTACGTCACTTGGGAATCCTTCTACATCGCTTCCGACAGATACTGCCGCAAAATTTGCCAATCAAACGCCGTGCCAGGGTCAGTTTTTCGGCCCGGGGCAATCTCCGAATGGCCCACCATAGCATCTGGCGCCATGGCGGGATAATACTCCCTAAGGGCACCCACCAAGCGACTGAGTGCCTGGTATTGAACCGTTTCGTAGGGGATATCGTCCGTCCCCTCCATTTCGATCCCCACCGAGAAGTCATTGCAGTTGGTGCGTTCGCACCAGGCGGATTCACCGGCGTGCCAAGCACGGGCATCGGTCGAGACAAACTGGACAAGTTCACCATCCCGGCGCACTAAAAAATGGGCTGATACGTTAAGATGCGCAATCTCGGCGAAATAGGCATGCGCGGTGGGGTCAAGGGTATTGGTGAAGAGCGCCTCGATGTGGTCGCCACCAAACTCACCGGGGGGCAGGGAGATGTTGTGAATCACGAGCAAATCCACAGAGGCACTAGCAGGCCGGTCATTGGCGTTCGGGGAAACAACCCGTCGCGCTGCGGGCAACCAACCTTCGTCAATTTTCCAGGGGCTTGTCACCCTATGACCTCTCCTTTCTCAGGCACTCACGGTTGTTGGTCGACAATCGCCACGCCCTCGAACCTCTACCTGTATACCATTGTGCACATACAAACTCTCGCGCACAAAAGCGCCAGCCCAGCCTATGGACAGTGACATGATAAACCCAGCATACGTGGAAGCAATGGTCGCGTTAGCCCTGCGAGAAGATATCGGCACCGGCGATGTCACTGCCAGGTTGATTGCCGAGGACACGCAAGCCACGGCGCGGGTCATTTCACGAGAGGCGGGTATCCTCTGCGGCGTTGACTTTGTCAACGCCGTTTTTGCTGAGCTGGATTCGACGCTTCAAGTGGTGTGGGCGGGGCGTGACGGCGATCCCATCGAGGCAGACGCTGAGTTATTTACAGTCAGCGGCAACGCGCGCGCTATCCTGACGGGAGAGCGCACCGCGCTCAATTTTTTGCAGCTGCTCTCGGGTACTGCCACCCTCGCGCATCACTATGCGCAGCTTGTCGCGGATACCTCGGTTCGTCTGCTCGATACCCGAAAAACTATTCCCGGATTGCGCCTCGCCCAAAAATACGCGGTGACCTGCGGCGGCTGCCACAACCATCGCGTGGGGCTCTATGACGCGTACCTGATCAAGGAAAATCACATTGAGGCTTCAGGTGGCATTGCCAAAGCGGTCGCGGCGGCTCGAGAGAAAACCCCGGACCTACCGGTGGAAGTCGAGGTCGAGTCCCTCGAAGAACTCCGCATCGCACTCGATGCCGGCGCTGACCGAATCATGCTCGACAATTTTGCGGTAGGCCTGCTGCGTGAAGCAGTGGCTATGGCTGCAGGGGCCGCCGAATTAGAAGCCTCGGGCAATGTGTCGGAACAAACGATTCGATCGATTGCCGAGACGGGGGTGGATTTTATTTCGATTGGCGCCCTGACCAAATGCGTGACGCCACTTGATCTGTCGATGCGGTTTGACCCCTAAAAATCATGACTCAAACCGTCCAACCGACTTGTGACGTCTAAGGGCTACCGGTCAGCGTTGAATGCAGAGACTGCGATGTTCGCGCCCGAGGGCAGACGCTGTGGGAAAACTTTTAAATAAAGAGGCTAGGCCGTCAACGACGAAGAGCTCACCAATACCCCGTTGCGATCAGCATAAAGCCAATCCTCGGGTCGAATTGTCACCTCGCGAAGCAATAGTTCAATATGCCGATCCCCGCGATCCTGCTTTTCGGTTTTGACGGGGATCACCCCAAGCGCTTTTACGCCGATATCAATCGTGTCGATAATCTCGACGTCGCGGATCGCGCCCATAATGACCAGGCCGACCCAGCCATTGTCTGCCGCCTTTTGCGCTAAATTATCCCCGAGCAGCGAGCGTTTTAGAGAGCCCTGACCGTCGACCACAAGCACGCGCCCCCGACCGGCTTCTGCCACCGCCTCGGCGACCCGGGAGTTGTCCTCGAAACAGGCGATGGTCTCGACCTGGCCAAAGAATCGTTCGCGGAGGCCAAAGCTCTGAAACTGATAAGCCAACGCCCTCGCTTCAGGGGCGCTATCCGATAAGTCTGGGGTCGTGAAATCCACGGGACTTTCCCTATTCTCTAGCCGCTCACAACCAGTCGAGGTTATATGCCGACAACGTGCTGTCGGTCTCGCTGATCGCTCCGGCATGGGCGTCACACCGCGGGAGAATCCGTGCACCATAAAAAGCGGCGGTTGCCATTTTCCGTTCGCAGAACGGGGTTTTCTCCCCCGCGGCAAGCAGATCGGCGGCGACAAGCGCGGAGCGGCCCAGATGCCAGCCGCCAAACAGGTAGCCGGTTTGCATCATGTAATCAAACGCACCCCCCAAGGCGTTAAAGCGATCATCGCTCGCCATCGCCAAGACGCACTGGGTGGATTGCACGTGACGCGCCAATGCGCTGCCCAGCGCGGCTGCCAATCCCTGCAATTCGGCACGATTGGAGGCCGCCAGCGCATCCACCGTCGCCTTGATATCGGCTTGCATGGCCTCCATGGTCGCGCCGCCGTCCCGAGCGACTTTCCGATTAACCAGATCTGCCGCCTGAATGCCATTAGTGCCCTCGTAAATCGGCGTGATCCGAACATCCCGTAAAAACTGCGCGGCGCCGGTTTCCTCGACATAACCCATACCGCCGTGAACCTGCACACCGAGTGAGGTCACTTCTACCCCCACCTCGGTACACCAACCCTTGATGACCGGGATCATCAAATCAATGCGGCGCTGTTGCTCACTGCGCTCGGCCACTTCGCCGTAATGGGCCAGATCCATGGTGACCGCCTCAGTGTAGGCGAGTGCCCGCATGCCTTCGATCAACGCCC
Source organism: uncultured Luminiphilus sp. (assembly GCA_943787485.1). Lineage (GTDB taxonomy): Bacteria > Pseudomonadota > Gammaproteobacteria > Pseudomonadales > Halieaceae > Luminiphilus. The sequence continues at coordinate 85,237 of CALSMP010000004.1, forward strand.
GCATGGTCATAAGCATGCGCTTCACATCGGCATGCTCAACAATCGGTACACCACCCTGAACGCGCTCGCGGGCATAGGCGACGGCCTTTTGATAGGCCCCTTCCGAGGCCCCCACACCCTGCAACCCAACCTTAAGGCGCGCCTCATTCATCATGGTGAACATGCACGCCAAGCCGTTGTGCTCTTCACCAACCAGATAGCCCGTCGCCCCGCCGTTATCACCGTAGGCCATGACGCAGGTAGGGCTTCCGTGAATCCCAAGTTTGTGCTCGGTGCTGACCGGGAACGCGTCGTTGCGCTCTCCGAGGGAGCCATCGTCGTTTACCAAAAACTTGGGCACCAAAAAGAGCGAGATCCCTTTGCTCCCCGCCGGCGCGTCGGGGAGACGCGCCAACACCAAGTGGATGATGTTGTCGGTGGCGTCGTGATCGCCCCACGTGATGTAAATTTTTTGACCAAAAATTTTGTAGTGATCGCCATGGCGTTCCGCGCGGGTTTTCATTGGGCCAAGATCGGACCCCGCTCCCGACTCCGTCAGGTTCATGGTGCCGGACCATTCGCCGGTGTTGATCTTCTCGAGATACCGTTCCTTCAGTGCATCACTGGCATGCGCCTTGATCGCAAGCGCCGCGCCAGAGCTTAGAAAGGGCTCAAGCGCAAAGGCCATATCTGCGCCGTTCCAGATTTCGCAAGCCGCTGTGCCATAAATTTCGGGAAGCCCCTGGCCGCCGGCCTCCACGTCGGCGCAAATACCGACCCACCCGCCGGCGCCCAAGGCCTGAATCGCCTCGGCATACCCTGGCGGGATACTGACTTTCCCGTTAGCGCAGGTTGCCGGATGATTGTCCCCGACCCGACGCAAAGGAGAGACCACATCGGAGCCCAGCTTGGCGGCCTCGTCGAGCAAGGCAGTGGTCAGATCGCCTCCCACGCCCATCTCGGCAAACCGGGGTAAGCCGCCCAATCGCTGCTCGACGGTGAGCACATCATCAATAAGAAATTGCATGTCATCGGTTGGGGCTGAATACATAGTGAACCTTGCTTACTCTGTTGTGGGTTATCAGTGCGTCCTTTGTGCGCGGAGGCAACGCGGGAGCCGGGTGAGCGTCTTCCGGCAGAGGACCCTGCTTGGGCCCCAACTCTCGGGTGCCTTTCATCGCATTTGGCACCGCTGTGCTGGGCCGCCTCGCGGAACCCTATCAATTGACGCTAAAATTCACCACCATGATAGCTGGAATATTTTCTATTCGCAGGGAGAATGACCTTGAAGGCACTGCACCGCATTGATCTCAACCTGCTGGTGTATCTGGACGTGCTGCTACGCGAGTGCAATGTCACCCAGGCGGCTAACCAACTCGGCTTATCGCAACCGGCGATGAGCAATGGACTGCGGCGGCTGCGGGATCTGTTCAATGATCCCCTGCTGGTGCGAACCTCCGACGGCATGACCCCCACCGCCCGAGCGCTCGAGCTGGAACCATTGGTGCGGGATATCCTGTCCGGGGTCGAGCGAGCGATTCAGCCCACGTCAGAATTCGACCCCATGGATGCCAAGCAGGTCATTCGGGTTATGGCTTCCGACTACGCCGAATCAACCCTGTTCCCCGCAGTATTGCAACAGCTCCGCGAACTCGCACCGGGGCTGACCCTGGATGTCATGACCCCTTCCGACGTCAGCTTTCTGGACGTCGAGCGCGGCAAGATCGACCTAGTAATCAACCGCTTCGATCAAATGCCCCAGTCTTTTCACCAAATCACCCTGTGGACCGACAGCTTTTCCTGTTTGTTGAATCGCGATAACCCTATCCTCGAGCGCTTCAATCTCGAGAGCTATTTGGCAGCCAATCACATCTGGGTAAGCAAAACAGGAATGGGTGTCGGGGTGGGCGTGGATCCTGACGACGTCCAACGCCTCGGTTGGGTGGATCATGCCCTCGATGCCATAGGTAAGAAGCGCAATATTAGGGTGTTCACCCGCCACTACCAGGCCGCCATGACCCTCGCCGAGCAAAACGACCTGATTGTGACGCTGCCTACGCGAGCCACCTGGCTTAAACGAGATAATCCGCGGGTGGTAGTGCGGGACTGTCCTTTCACTGTGCCGCCCCTGGAACTCAAAATGGCCTGGAGCCCCCTCCTTCAGCACAACCCTGCCCATCGCTGGGTGCGACAGCTCATTACCCAAATCGCCCGGGATCTAAAGGAATGACCTTTATTCGCGAGGTCAATAGGCCTTATTGAAGCCATTTCTTTAATTAATATACGACCTGCCGCAAAATATCGCCCTGAATCGGGGCGCATGAGGGGATTGACATCGCGAGCGCCCTCAACAGGCAACAAACCGCTTCACAGTCGACAAGTCCTTAACCTACGACGAGTAACACGGCGGGACACCGGTGATTGACTGCTGAAGCCTCGCTGGAGAGCACCATGACCGAACGCGTCCACTGCGCGGGATTGCAAATCGATGCCGCTTTGCATGACCTATTGACCCACGAGATTGCTCCGGGGACGGGAGTCAGCCCCGAGGATTTTTGGCAGGCACTGTCCGAACTGCTCAGGGACTTCATGCCCCGCAACCAGGCGCTGTTGGCCACTCGCGATGCACTCCAAGCCCAGCTGGACGCTTGGCATCGGGAGAACCCTGGCGAACCCAAAGATCAAGCGGCGTATCAGCGGTTTTTGGAGGAGATTGGCTACCTGCTGCCGCAACCCGCTTCGGTTGCCGTCACCACCGAGAATGTGGATGCGGAGATCGCGCACGTCGCCGGTCCCCAGCTCGTGGTGCCCGTGATGAACGCGCGCTTTGCCCTCAATGCGGTCAACGCCCGATGGGGCAGTTTGTACGACGCGCTCTATGGCACCGATGTTATCCCTGAGGAAAACGGCGCTGACCGCGCCGGCGCCTACAACCCAGTACGGGGCGCTAAAGTGATTGCCTGGGCGCGAAACTTCCTGGACACCTACTTTCCCCTTGCGACGGGCAGCCACGCTTCGGCATCCTCTTATGTCATCAACGATGGGACGCTGCGGGTCGACCACACCACGGGCGACGCCGACACCCTCGCAGATAGCTCACAGCTTAAGGGTTACACCGGGAGTGCCGACGACCCCAACTCGATTCTGCTCTGCCACAACGGACTTCACGCCGAAATCCAAATCGATCGAGCGCACGCCATTGGATCGACCGACCCCGCAGGCATCAAAGACCTGTGCTTGGAATCAGCGCTGACCACCATTCAGGATTGCGAGGATTCGGTGGCCGCGGTCGACGCTGAAGACAAAGTCGTGGTGTATCGCAACTGGTTGGGATTGATGAAAGGCGACCTGTCCGAAAGTTTTTCTAAGGGCAGTAGCACGGTCACCCGCCGCATGAATCCGGATCGGGACTTCATGAGTGTTGATGGCACGCCGTTGACTTTGCCCGGACGCAGTCTTTTATTTGTGCGCAACGTGGGTCATCTGATGACCAACGATGCCATCCTCACCGCGGAGGGTGAGGAAATTCCCGAGGGCATCATGGATGCCATGTTCACCGCACTGTGCGGAGTGCACGACATCAAAAGCACCGGACCGATCAAGAATTCGCGCTGTGGCAGTATCTATATCGTGAAACCAAAAATGCACGGCCCCGATGAAGTGAGCTTCACCGTCGATCTGTTTGATCGGGTCGAGCAGGCGCTCAAGCTACCCAGAAACACCATCAAAGTCGGCATCATGGATGAAGAGCGGCGTACCACCGTCAACCTCGCCGAGTGCATTAACCGCGCCCGGGAGCGAGTGGTCTTTATCAACACCGGCTTTCTGGATCGCACCGGCGATGAAATTCACACTAGCATGGAGGCGGGAGCCTTCACGCCCAAGACCGCTATGAAGTCCGAGCGCTGGATTACCGCTTACGAAGACTGGAACGTGGACGTGGGCCTAACCTGCGGTCTGCAAGGTAAGGCTCAAATCGGCAAAGGCATGTGGGCAATGCCCGATCGCATGGCCGATATGCTCGACCAAAAAATCGGTCATCCCCAGTCCGGCGCTAACTGCGCCTGGGTTCCCTCGCCCACCGCGGCCACCTTACACGCAACCCATTATCACGCCGTCGATGTTCAGTCGGTGCAAGCAGGTCTCAAGGGCCATCACCGACGCACACTTGAGGAAATTTTGACCTTACCCTTAAAGGGCGCGAGCGAGCTCGATGCCCCGGGCGTTCAGCGCGAGCTCGACAACAATGCCCAAGGCATTCTTGGCTACGTGGTGCGTTGGATTGATCAGGGGGTCGGTTGTTCCAAGGTACCTGACATCAACGATGTAGGACTTATGGAAGACCGTGCAACACTCCGAATTTCAAGCCAACACCTGGCCAACTGGATTCGCCATGGGGTGGTCACTCAAGAGCAAGTATTGGAAACCCTGCAGCGCATGGCCGCGGTTGTGGATGAGCAAAATCAGTCCGACCCCAACTACCGGCCGATGGCCCCTAATTTTGATGCCAGCATCGCGTTTCAAGCGGCCTGCGATCTTGTGTTTTTAGGAACGGAGCAACCCAGCGGTTATACCGAGCCACTGCTGCACCAGCGCCGTCGGGAATTTAAAGCGAACCTCGCAACCTAGAAAACCGTGCATGTTGATGCATCGGTCCCTAGGCGATTTGCATGATTAGGCGCTTTGCATGAAGGGCGTCAGCGCCTGCTCGGGACTTAGGTAGGGCAAATTAAGCGCCTGCGCGACCGCCTCATAGGTGACATGGCCTTCGTGTACGTTAAGGCCGTTGCACAGATGCGCATCATCACGCAGCGCTTGTAAGCCCCTATCCGCTAACGCCAGGGTAAAGGGCAACGTGGCATTGGTTAACGCCATGGTCGCTGTGCGCGCCACGCCACCTGGCATGTTAGCAACACAGTAGTGGACTACATCATTCACCACGTAGGTGGGCTCTTGGTGTGTCGTCGGCTTGGAGGTTTCGAAACAACCCCCCTGATCAATCGCCACGTCGACGACCACGGCGCCCGGCTTCATCCGTGCGATGTGGTGACGGGTTATCAACTTAGGCGCAGAGGCACCTGGAATAAGCACGGCACCAATGACAAGATCCGCCTCCAGCGCGAAGCGCTCGACCGCATCCTGTGTTGAATAGACACACACTACCCTTCCTTGGAATAGCTCATCCAACTGATTCAGGCGCTCCAGTGACCGATCCAGGAGCGTCACTCGGGCGCCCAATCCAACGGCCATTCGCGCGGCATTGGTACCCACCACGCCGCCACCCAGAATCAACACATGGGCCGGCTCTACCCCGGGTACACCACCGAGGAGCATGCCGTTGCCGCCCTGCGCTTTTTCGAGATGATGGGCCCCCGCCTGAATAGACATCCTTCCCGCTACTTCGCTCATGGGGGCGAGCAGGGGCAATCCTCCTTTCGGGCTGGTAACGGTCTCATAGGCAATGGCGGTTGCCCCCGAGGCCAACAGCAATTTGGCTTGCTCGGGGTCGGGGGCGAGATGCAGATAGGTAAACAGCAGCTGTCCCGGACGCAGCATGCGACACTCGTTGGGCTGAGGCTCCTTCACCTTTACCACCATGTCGGCGCTTGCAAAATCTCCTCGGGACTGGCAACGATATGGGCGCCTGCGGCTTCGTAATCGGCATTAGGGAAACCAATGCCTGCGCCTCCGTTGTTCTCCACCCATACCTGATGCCCATGACTCACCAACTCACGGACCCCGGCCGGGGTCATGCCGATGCGGTACTCGTGGTTCTTAATTTCCTTAGGGATGCCCACCAACATAATGAAACTCCTCTGATACCGGCCGACTCGTCGCGGCCAAGAAGTGATTTAATGTCGGAAGTTTACACCCTATTAATAGCTGTTTTTTCTATATTTTTTCATTATTTATAGGTAATTCAATCTTAAATAATTTATTTAAATAGGTGGTATCATCTAGCTATAGCCAGCTCGGCGATGAGGCCGCGGGCTTGATATTCCATTGGGTTACTAACTCCCTATCGGTAAACCTTCTGGCACACATTGGCCCAATCGTCGGGCCACTGGGCCCCGGCAAAGATACCGATACAAATACAGATAGAGGCAATGAGGGACAATGACATGGGCGCTGATCAACTGAGCCGCATTGACAAACACATTCTCAAACTGTTGCAGCAGGACGGTCGGATGAGTCTTGCAGAGCTCGCGCGGCAGGTCGGGCTGACCACCACACCCTGCGGCGAACGGGTCAAGCGACTCGAGCGCGAGGGCTATATCCGCGGCTACCACGCCGCCCTAGACCCCACCAAGCTCGGCCGGGGTCTGGTGGTGTTTGTGCAGATCACCCTGCAGCGCACTGCGGGAGATTCCTTCCAGGAGTTCACCGACGCGATCAAGGACATCCCAGAAGTCGAGGAATGCCATCTGGTGGCGGGCAACTTCGACTACCTGATCAAAGCCCGGGTCCGTGATATGAACGACTATCGCGGGTTTCTGGGGGGTAGCCTGATGCAATTGCCCGGGGTACAGGAGAGTACGAGCTATCCGGTGATGGAGGTGGTGGCAGAGCGCAGATCCGCTTTAATCTAAACTGAAACGCCCATAAGTGACGTTTTGTGTCAGTTTTAGCTTTACCGCGGGAAACCTTTGCTTACTAGGCCCTCAAACAAGTCGCCAACCCAAATGTGCCTGGCCTTATCCGAAACACAAGAATAAGCAGCAAATCAGGGGCTCACAGGCCTCTTATCCATCCAGCTCAAGAAAGTTGGCACGCAAAATGCTTCTCTCACTGCAGTGGCGCCTTTTTGGGGGTTTGCACACTTGGAGCCCCTTCGGGCCTTTTTCGTTATAAGGAGAGAAAACATGAAGACACAAAAGGGATTTACCTTAATCGAACTCATGATCGTAATCGCGATCATCGGCATTCTGGCGGCGGTTGCACTGCCTGCTTATCAGAACTACACCAAGAAAGCCAAGTTTACGGAGGTCGTGGCATCTGTTTCACCTTACAAAACCGCCATTGATCTAGCCTTACAAAAAGGACTTTGTGGCAGTACCGCCATCACCGCGCTTACACAGCTAGATGGCGGGGCTTGTGGCATACCCCCAAACGCCAGCGCCACCGGATGATAACCTCAGTCCACTGTTGTAGATGGGTTAATTACCGCCACTGGGACAGCTGAAGTAGACGCGAGAACCTCACTATGGTTCCGGCGGCATTAACGGTTCCAGTCCAGTGGACCGTGGGTGGCGATTGCCTGGCAAATGGTCTCTGCTAGACGTTTATAAATTATCCATCAATAGGACATCAAAGGGGCAGATCTGGATCTGCCCCTTTTTTCTTTTGCCACTCTGGCTAAGCGCCCCATCAGCGGGCAACCAGCTGCCAATCTCCAGATTAAACTCTAAAATAGTGCCCCTGAAGGCATGGGATCATGAGAAGATCTCGCGTAGGATAAGGCCATCACTGGTGGTGAAGCCAAAACCAAAACATGAACATCGGCGCATCCAATCAAAATCGCGACTAAACAGTCGGGCTTAGCAGGCAGACTGGTCAGCGATGGCGTGCTCAGTGAAGAGCAGGCTACGGATGCCACGCACGAAGCCAGCAAACTCAAGATGTCGTTGGTGCGCTATCTGGTGGAATCCCTCGACGACGACAGCCACGAACTGGCGGAGCTGGCGTCCCAAGAGTTTGGTGTGCCGCTGCTCGATGTGTCAGCCGTTGATAAATCAGCCCTACCCGAGAAACTCGTGTCCCCGGAATTGATGACCAAGCACCACGCGGTACCTTTGTACCGGCGCGGTAATAGGCTTTTTGTGGCGGTATCGGATCCCGCCAATCTCGCGGCCCTTGATGAATTTAAATTTGCAACGGGTATTAGCACCGATGCGTCTTGGTAGACGAAAAAATCTCTGGCACGACTGCTCGGGAGTTGCTGGATGACCACGATTCCCCTCGATTCGAGAATGGGCGACCTCGGTCAGGACGGCGAGTTCGACCTGACGCTGGCTGAGGGCGCTGAGGCCGACGCCGATGAGATGCCCCAAGTGCAGCCGATGACACGCCCATTGTTCGCTTTATCAACAAAGTATTGCTCGATGCCATCAAACAAGGGGCCTCGGATATTCACTTCGAGCCATACGAGAAGAACTATCGTATTCGCTTCAGAACCGACGGTATTCTGCGCGAGGTGGCGAGTCCGCCGCGCAATCTGTCACCGCGCCCTGTCCGCGCGACTAAAAGTGATGTCCCAGTGGATATCTCCGAACGTCGGATCCCCCCAGGACGGTCGCATTCAAATGAAGCTGTCCAAAAACCGCGCCATCGATTTTCGGGTCAACACCCTCCCCACCTTGTTCGGGGAAAAAATCGTGTTGCGAATACTGGACCCATCCTCGGCACAGATGGGCATTGACGCACTGGGGTACGAGGAGGAGCAAAAAGCCCTTTACATGGATGCCCTCTCGAACCCCAGGGTATGATTCTAGTCACTGGCCCCACGGGCTCAGGTAAAACCGTCTCGCTTTACACTGGCCTAGGCATCTTGAACACCGCCGAGCGCAATATTTCTACGGCGGAAGATCCTGTAGAAATCAATATGCAAGGCATCAATCAGGTATTGGTGAATAATAAAGTGGGGCTGAACTTCGCCGAAGCCCTGCGCTCGTTCTTGCGCCAGGATCCTGACATCATCATGGTCGGTGAGATTCGAGATCTCGAGACCGCGGAGATCGCAATCAAAGCGCTCAAACCGGTCCTTGGTGCTATCGACCTTGCACACCAACAGCGCAGCGGAGACCATCACCCGACTGATGAACATGGGTGTACCCGCCTTTAACATTGCCTCCTCAGTCTCACTGATCATTGCCCAGCGCTTGGCCCGGCGCCTGTGCAAGCAATGCAGCATTCCCGAGACCGATGTGCCCGATCGAGGCCCTGTCTCGAGCTGGGGTGCACGGAAGGAGATGCTCGAGACCGCCTACGCTCAAGCGCGCCGTGGGCTGCTCGGCCTGCAAAGATGGCTTCAAAGGACGGGTAGGTATCTACGAAGTCGTTAAGATTACCAAGGACCTTGCCAATTTAATATGGATGGCGGAAACTCATTGGCATTAAACGAACAGGCGCGCAAAGAGGCTTTCACGACCTGCGACTCTCCGCGCTGCGCAAGGCGGCTGCGGGATTGATCAGCCTCGAAGAAATAAATCGCGTGACCATAGACTAACAGTCGGAGACCACGGAAGGTATGGCGACACAAAATACATTTGTCTGGACCGGGCTCGATAAAAACGGCCGCAAAAATCAGGGCGAGATCGTCGCTGCTTCACAAGCGCTGGCAAAAGCCCAGCTGCGAAAACAAGGCATCAGCGCCAAAACAGTAAAGCGCAAAGCCAAGCCCCTGTTTTCGCTCGGCGGCAAAAAAATTAAGTCCTCGGATATCGCTATTTTCACCCGTCAAATGGCCACCATGATGAAGGCCGGCGTCCCCTTGGTACAAAGCTTTGACATCGTCGCTGAGGGCCTTGAAAACCGGACCATGCGAACTCTGGTGACGGACATTAAAAACGACGTCGCCGCGGGTGGTGGTTGGCTGCTTCACTGGCAAAGCACCCCAATATTTTGACGACCTATTTTGCTCCTTGGTCGGCTCGGGCGAGGACTCCGGCACGCTGGAAATCATGCTCGATCGCGTAGCGACCTATAAGGAAAAAACCGAAGCCCTGCGCGCTAAAATCAAAAAAGCCATGACCTATCCCATTGCGGTGATCGTTGTCGCGATTGTGGTCACCGGTATCTTGCTAGTAAAAGTCGTGCCCACTTTCGCCGAGACTTTCAAGGGCTTCGGTGCAGACCTGCCGGGCTTTACTTTACTCGTATTGCGCATCTCAGAGTTTGTACAGGCTGGTGGTTCATTATTCTGCTCGCCACCATGGCCGCCGGCTGGTCATATTCCCAGGCCATGCTGCGCTCGAAGAAGTTTCGCGACCGCGTTGACGCGCTGTCGTTAAAGTTGCCGATCATCGGCGGCATTGTTCACGACTCGGTGGTCGCTCGATTCTCGCGGACGCTGTCGACAACGTTTGCGGCGGGGGTGCCCCTGGTCGAGGCGCTTGAGTCCACCGCCGGAGCGGCGGGTAACGCTACCTACTCAGCTGGAATCTCCAAATCCGCGATGACGTGACCTCGGGCACCTCGCTTTACCAATCCATTCGAGCCACCGGCCTCTTCCCACTATGCTGCTGCAAATGACCTCCATCGGCGAGGAGTCGGGGGCACTTGATGAAATGCTGGGTAAGGTCGCCGATCAATACGAAACAATGGTCGACGACGCGGTAGATAACCTGAGCGCACTGATGGAGCCCATGATCATGGCTAGTCCTTGGGGTGTTGATTGGCGGACTCATGATCGCCATGTACCTGCCGATCTTTATGCTCGGATCGGTTGTTTAAGGCCACTCACGTGGGTTGGCTAGACGCTTTTCAGACCCCCTGGCTCCTCTACACCAGCACCCTGCTGTTCGGCCTGGTGGTGGGCAGCTTTTATCAACGTCGTCATTCTTCGCCTCCCCAGAATCATGGAACAAACCTGGCGCGCTGAGTGCTGCGAGCTGCTTGAACAACCTCCGCCGGAGGAAACACGCCTCTCGCTATCCTCGCCGCCATCGCGCTGCCCCGGCTGTGGCACGCGCATCCGGCCGTGGCAGAACATTCCAGTGATCAGCTTCTTGCTCTTGCGCGGCCGCTGTGGCGGTTTGCGGTATGGCTATTAGCATGCAAGGTATCCCGCTGGTGGAGCTCTGCACGGGTCTGTTGAGTCTTTACGCTGCTCTCGTGTTTGGCCCGACGGCGATGCTCGTAGCGGCCCTTGTACTCATTGGTTTTCTTATCGTATTGACCGGTATCGATATCGACACCTGTCTCCTGCCCGATAGCCTGACCCTGCCACTTCTTTGGCTGGGGCTACTGGTTAACCTCGCGGGGAGTTTTCTGTACTCTGGAAAGCGCCGTGATCGGCGCCGCCATGGGGTACCTGTCCCTCTGGAGCATCTACTGGGTGTTTAGACTCACCACAGGCAAAGAAGGCATGGGCTATGGTGACTTCAAATTACTGGCTGCACTCGGTGCCTGGTTCGGCTGGGAAGCGTCTGCCGCTGATCATTATTTTGTCGTCGTTTGTCGGCGCCTTCGTGGGTATCAGCTTAGTGATCCTGCGCCGTCACAAGCGGGATGCGCCTATGCCATTTGGTCCCTATCTCGCGGGCGCGGGTTTGCTAACGCTTTTTTACGGCGAAGCGCTCACGACTCAGTATTACGCTCTCCTCGGCCTCTGAACGGAAGTGGCGGTGGCTTTTATTGTAGGTATCACGGGAGGCATCGGCAGTGGCAAGTCTGCCGTCACCGATCGGCTCGAAGCCCTCGGCATTTGTATCGTGGATGCGGATGTGGTCGCGCGCAAGGTAGTGGAGCCTGGACAACCTGCCCTCGCTGCTATCGCCGCGCATTTTGGCGCGTCGGTTATTCAGGAAGACGGCTCGTTAAATCGCACAGCGCTTCGAAAAATCGTGTTCGAAAACCCCGAGGAACGACAGTGGCTGGAAGGCGTCACGCATCCAGCTATTCGCGAGGAGATACGGGCACAGCTGCTGGCAGCAACCTCTCCCTACGTAGTCCTGAGCTCGCCACTGTTATTGGAAGCCAAGCAGAATACCCTCGCCGATATAACCGTGGTTGTGGACGTGTTGGAGCAAACCCAGCTAAGGCGCACGATGGCGCGGGACGGCAACAGCGCCGAGCTGGTTCAACAAATCATGGCCGCGCAGATGGCCCGTGAAGAGCGTTTACAACAGGCGGATATTGTTATCGACAACAGCACGTCGCTGGAAGACCTGCACCAGCGGGTAGACGGCTTACACGCCGAGCTGCTGCTACGCGCCGGCACCCTGAAGTCGTAGTACGATGGGCTGATTGGCCGCCGGAAACGCATAGTCATCTAGCGCTTCGGGCATGACCCATGCCAAAGGCTGCCCCTCGCAACCCCGGGGCTCATTGGTCCAGCGGTTTACACGATAGATGTCGAGCAACACCGACTTGTCACCGTAATCGTGTTCCACTTGCATGAGGGGCTCGGAGTCCAAAACCTCAACACCGAGTTCTTCAGCCAGCTCGCGCGCTAAGGCTTGCGCTCCAGACTCGGTGGGCTCGACCTTGCCACCGGGGAACTCCCACAGACCCCCTTGATGACTTGCGGCTGCGCGTCTAGCAATCAACACGCGTCCACCGCTATCGGTTAGAACCCCTGCAGCAACATGAACAACTTGGGCCATTCAGGTCCGGTACTCCGCGTTGATCTTGACGTAGTCGTAAGAGAAGTCAGTGGTCCAGACCACCGATGACGCCGCACCGCGCCCTAAATCAATCTGGACTCGCAAGTCGGTAGGTGCCATCGCAGCGACACCCGCTTCTTCGGTATAGCTCGCCGCCCGCGCACCACCCTCGGCAATCAACACATCATTAATACGAATCGTCACCTTCTCAACATCCAACTCACTCAGACCCGCACGTCCAATCGCAGCAAGCAAGCGACCCCAGTTCGGATCACTCGCAAACAGCGCTGTCTTGACGAGGGGGGAATGGGCGATCGTATAAGCCACCCGATCACATTCCTCGGCCGTCTTTCCGCCATCAATAGCCACCTCAACAAACTTCGTTGCGCCCTCGCCATCTCGCACGATCCCTTGAGCAAGCTCAAGACAGAGATCAGTGAGTGCAGTCTCAAAGTCGGCCAAGACGTCGGCATTGTTTGCCGTAATCTCCACCGCCGCAACACCCGTAGCCGCTACCACTGCCGCATCGTTGGTCGATGTGTCACCATCGACCGTAATACGATTGAAGCTCGCGTCGATCGCACGCTGCGTTAAGGTTTGCAACAACAGGACGTCAACATGGGCATCCGTGGTGACATAGGCCAACATGGTTGCCATGTTCGGACAGATCATCCCGGCCCCCTTGGCCATGCCGGCAAGCGTCACGGTCTTACCGAATACCTTGATTTCGCGAGAGGCCAATTTCGCCCTTGTATCCGTGGTCAAGATAGCTGCCGCTGCACGCTCCCATCCGTCTTCACAAAGATCTTCAATTGCTACAGGCAAGGCGTCACAGAGGCGTTCAATTGGCAGTGGCTCGCCGATCACACCCGTCGAGAATGGCATAACCCCCGTCTCGTCCGTTTCGGTTAGCGCTGCAAGCTCGGTACAGCTCCGTTGCGCGGCGAGCATGCCTGCCTCACCCGTTCCGGCATTGGCATTACCCGTGTTGATCAGCCAGTAACAGATTTTCCCCTGAGTCTTGGCCTGATGTGCGCGTGCCAGCTGCACGGGTGCGGCGCAAAAGGCATTTTGAGTAAAAACCCCGGCCACCACGGATCCCGGGGCAAGCTCAATCAAGATCAGGTCATCTTTGGCTGACTTTTTAATACCCGCCTGCGCCACACCCAGGCGCACCCCCGGAACGCGAATTGCCATTACCCGAGCGCTCCATGACACTGCTTGTACTTCTTGCCGCTACCACAGGGACAGGGATCATTGCGGCCCACTTTGGGCGTATTACGCACGATTGTTTGCGGTTTTTCGGGTTCCACTGGCGCGGCGTCGACACCCTCGCCGGCCTGCGCCACCGCCGATGCCTGGGCGTGCTCAAAGGCGATCTGCTGCTTCGCTGCGGCCTCGCGGCGACGCCGCTCAATTTCCTGAGCTTCGTCCTGACGCTGCACCTGGACATGGCTCAGAAAACGAATCACCTCGTATTTCAAACGATCAAGCAGGGATTCAAACAGGGCAAACGACTCCCGCTTGTACTCCTGCTTAGGATTCTTATTGGCGTAAGCGCGCAGATGGATACCCTGACGCAGCTGATCCATTGTCGCGAGATGCTCTTTCCACAGCGTATCGAGCACCTGCAGCATAATCTGTTTTTCCAGCTGGCGGATGTTGTCGCCCACCATATTGACCTTGGCATCGTAGGCAGCCTGAACTTCCTCGACGATCCGCTCGCGCAGGGACTCTTCGTGCAGCGTGGTGTCCTCTTCAAGCCAAGCCTGAAGTGGCATGGTCACCGCGAACTCAGCCTCCAGCTGGCGCTCAAGACCGGGGACGTCCCACTGTTCTTCCACGCTCATGGGCGGAATAAACGCATCGATGGCGCCGTTCACCACGTCTGATCGAATCTGCGTGATCATCTCGGAGACCTCCTCCTCGCCCAATAACTGATCGCGCTGCCGGTAGATGATGCGACGTTGATCATTGGCCACATCATCGTATTCAAGCAGCTGCTTTCGAATGTCGAAGTTGCGTCCCTCTACTTTGCGCTGGGCTTTTTCGATCGCGTTGGTCACCATCTTGTGTTCGATGGCCTCTCCCTTTTCCATGCCCAGAGCCTGCATAAAACTCTTGACCCGATCTGAGGCAAAAATACGCATCAGATTGTCCTCAAGGGACAGGTAAAACCGAGAGACCCCCGGATCACCCTGACGCCCCGCGCGACCCCGTAGCTGGTTATCGATGCGTCGAGACTCGTGGCGCTCGGTGCCCAAAATATGCAACCCACCGGCTTCGAGAACGCCGTCGTGGCGCGCCTCCCATTCGCTACGTATTTTCGCTTTAGCCGCGTCGTCGGCTTCCCCCGCGGCGGCAAGTTCTGCCTCTAAATTGCCACCCAAGACGATGTCGGTTCCCCGACCAGCCATGTTGGTTGCAATCGTAACCACGCCAGGGCGACCGGCTTGCGCGATGATCTCCGCTTCCTGCGCGTGGTACTTTGCGTTCAGTACCTTGTGTTCGATGCCCGATTTTTTGAAGCGCTCTGACAACTCCTCAGAGGTCTCTACTGAAGCCGTACCCACCAGCACCGGCGCTTTATTTTCGATGCAGGATTTGACGTCCTCCACGATAGCGTCAAACTTTTCCTCGCGAGTGAGATAAACCAGGTCGTTGAGGTCGTTACGAGTCATTGGCTTGTTGGTGGGAATCACTAGGACTTCCAAGCCATAAATTTGCCTGAATTCAAACGCCTCAGTATCGGCGGTCCCAGTCATACCCGCCAGCTTGTCGTACAGGCGGAAGTAGTTCTGGAAGGTGGTGGAAGCAAGCGTCTGACTCTCGCTCTGTATATTCACACCCTCTTTGGCCTCAATCGCTTGATGCAGGCCCTCGGAGAGTCGTCGACCCGGCATGGTCCGACCCGTGTGCTCGTCGATGAGTACGACCTGCCCGTCCTGCACAATGTACTCGACGTCGCGCTGAAACAGGACGTGAGCCCGCAATCCTGAGTGCACATGATGCAGCAAACCCAGATTGGTGGCGGCATAGAGACTGTCGTCCTCAGCGAGCAACTTTGCCGTCATTAACATCTCTTCAATTTTTTCGTGACCCGCTTCGGTCAGCTCGATCTGGCGCTGCTTTTCATCCACGGTGTAATCACCCTCCTGACCTTCAAGTTCAGGGGAGAGTTTTGGGATCAGCTTGTTAATGGTGCGGTACAGTTCCGAGCTGTCTTCGGCGGCGCCTGAAATAATGAGCGGTGTCCGCGCCTCGTCGATAAGAATTGAATCAACCTCATCCACGACCGCAAACGACAGGGTTCCCTGGGCTTTATCGGCCATACTGAACGCCATGTTATCGCGCAAATAGTCAAAGCCGAATTCGTTATTCGTGCCGTAGACGATATCGCTGGCATAGGCGTTGCGCTTCTCGACTGGATTCTGGCGCGACTGAATAACACCAACCGTCATACCCAAAAACTCGTAAATGGGAGCCATCCAAGCGGCATCACGTGCCGCGAGATAGTCGTTGACGGTTATCAAGTGAACCGCATTGCCCGATAGGGCATTGAGGTATGCCGGCAATGTTGCTACTAACGTTTTGCCCTCGCCCGTACGCATCTCGGCGATCTTGCCCTCGTGTAACGCGATGCCACCAATCAACTGGACATCAAAGTGACGCATCCCAAGGGTTCGCTTGCCGGCTGCTCGAACAGCGGCAAAAGCCTCTGGCAATAATTGATCCAAGGAGGCACCGGCGGTGACCCGACCGCGAAATTCCTCGGTCTTGGCTCTGAGGTCATCGTCGCTCAAAGCGTCATAGTCGGCTTCGAGCTCATTGATGCTCTTTACCATTTTGCCGATGCGCTTTAACTCGCGGTCATTGCGACTGCCAAAAATCTTTTTGAGTGCTGTAGTTATCATGAAAGTAATCTTGCGTAACGATAGAGTCCCCCGATGCCTTGATTAGGCTCGGGCCGCTTAATCAGGAAGACAGACAGGTTCAGCGGAGTGTGCGGCGAATATAGCTCGATGGGTCTACCGGGCGCCCGTGCTTATACACCTCAAAATGTACGTGGGGCCCTGTGGAACGGCCCGTGTTACCCATGAGGGCGATCGCTTGCCCTTTGCGGACGAGATCACCCACTTCGACAAGATTTTCGTCGTTATGGCCGTAACGTGTGACCAAACCATCGCCGTGGGCCACTTCAATCATGGTGCCATAGCCGGCCTTTTCGCCGCTCCAACTCACCACACCACTGGCGACCGCCACAACCTCTCCGCCAGCCTTACCCGCGAAATCAACACCTTGGTGCCAGGCCCGCTGACCGGTAAAGGGGTCCTTGCGGTAGCCGTAACCTGAAGAAAGCCAACCGGAGGTAATCGGACGCCCCGACGGGATGGCCTCGGCCTGAGCTTCTGTGTCAAAAAGTAGGCCCGCGAGCACATCGAGCTGGGTATCCCGGTCATCGAGGGTGGCGCTGAAGAACGCCATGTCCTGTGACAGGGCCGCCGGATCGAGCTCATCGACCTGAGACACCACCAAAGGGCCACCAAGAGCAGGATCTGTCGTGAAATCGAACTCACCCCCATCGAGCCCAGCGAGCGCAGTAATATGGGTACCGAGGGCGTCCAGACGCGTCACGCGAGCCTGGAGTTCTGCCAACTTGCGGGTCATTGCCCCTAAAGTGCGACGAGCATCCGAGGACAACTGCGCCAGTTCCTTCGCTCGCTGGCTCACCACCTGCTCCGCAGCGCTCAAACGCTCCGCCTGAGCTTCGTGCGCACCCTGGCGCTGACCCAACTCGTAACCCAGCGCCATCAACCCCAGAGGCAGCCCGAGGCACACGACTGAAAGCACAGCCACAGACCAGCGCCCGACAGCAATACTGCGGGATGCGGCGGTTTTATGGACAAGAATCAGTTTCAAAAAAGTGGGCTCGGATCAAAGAGGGTGAACTATGCCACGGTCACGGCCTGCGGCAAAGTCTGAAAGTCCACCAAATAGCGTTTAAATCAACCGGTCGGGCGCGTTTAGGCGAGTGCGACGGCCGGTGCCGTGACGTAGGAGATAGGCGCTACCGAGGCATCCTCAAAGGTCACCATTTCCCAGGCGTCCTCCTGGGCAAGCAGGGCACGTAAGACGGCATTATTGAGCGCGTGTCCCGATTTGTGGGCCCGGAATTCACCAATCAGCGAATGCCCCAAAAGGTACAGATCGCCAATGGCGTCGAGTACCTTGTGCTTGACGAACTCGTCTTCGTAGCGAAGGCCATCCTGATTCAGAATACGGAACTCGTCCACGACAATCGCGTTGTCGACGCTGCCACCCCGGGCCAAACCTCTGGCGCGCAGATATTCAATTTCGTGCATAAAGCCAAAGGTGCGGGCGCGACTCACCTCTTTCACAAAAGAAGTGGCTGAAAAATCAATCTCGGCGTACGCCGAACGGTCATGGAACACCGGGTGATCAAAGTCGATCGAGAACGACACTTTGAACCCTTCAAAAGGCAACAGGCTAGCCTCTTTATCACCATCGGTTACCGTGACCGGCCGCTTGATGCGAATAAACTTTTTGGCGGCAGGCTGCTCTTCAATGCCGGCGGACTGCAAGAGGAAGACGAAGGGGCCTGCACTGCCGTCCATGATAGGCACTTCGGGCGCAGTGACATCGACAAACGCGTTGTCGATGCCCAAACCCGCCATAGCCGACAGTAGGTGTTCGACCGTAGAAACCTTTGCCTCACCCAGACCGAGACTGGTAGAGAGCGTTGTGTCACCGACATTCTGCGCGCAGGCGGGGATGTCCTGCGCGGGGGAGAGATCGGTGCGCCGGAATACGATACCGTTGTCGATAGGAGCCGGGCTCAGGGTGAGAAATACTTTCTCGCCCGTATGCAAACCGATGCCAGTCGCCTTGATCGGATTCCGCAACGTCCTCTGTCTGATCACGGTCGCGCCCTCTCCCTACCTGTCGAGGCGGACCATGAATCGTCGCTCAGTCCGCCTGTCGGCGCAGAAAACGCAGGGATATCGAAATATTCCTCCGCGCCGCCCTCTGGCTGGCGCCGCTAGCCTGCGGTCCCGTGCCCCGGCCTGCGCTACGCGTGCCCGCGTCGCGGGCGGCAAATCGTATTGTATCACCGTAGGCTGGCGGTGTCGTCGCCGTGACCGACATGGCCGGCTGTCGCTGTCGACCACCGCCAGTGAAGGTCGCCCCTCAGCTCCACGCCAGTCCGGTCGCGACCACGGTGACCTTGAGCGTGTCCGTCAGCTCCGGCTCGATCACCGTTCCCACCACTACCGTGGCGTCCTCGGACGCGTATTCTTCGATCGTGTCGCCCACCTCCGAAAACTCTCACCGAGCGACAGGTCCAGCCCCGCCGTGATGTTTACCAACACCCCCCGGGCACCGCTCACATCGATGTCGTCCAGTAAGCGGGCTGTTGATCGCTCCCTCCGCGGCTTCTCGCGAGCCCTGTTCTCGCCCGAGGCCTGACCCGTGCCCATCATGGCGGCATCCCATCTCGGACATCACTGTCCGGACGTCGGCGAAATCCACATTGATCATGCCGGGGCGGATGATCAGGTCTGCTATTCCCTGCACGGCTCCCTAAAAGTACATCATTGGCCTCTCGGAAGGCATCCAAGAGACTGGTATTTTTGCCCAACACCTCCAGCAGCTTTTCGTTGGGTATCGTGATTAGACTGTCGCAATGCCGCTCAAGTTCCCCAAGACCTGTCGTCGGCGATTTTCAGAACGCGTTTTGCCTTCGAAAGTGAAAGGGCGGGTGACCACCGCCACGGTCAAAATACCCATTTCCCGCGCTACCTCGGCGACAATGGGGGCTCCACCGGTGCCGGTGCCACCGCCCATACCTGCCGTTACAAAGACCATGTCAGCGCCGTGCAGAGCATCGGCTATACGATCCCGATCCTCCATCGCGGCAGCTCGCCCAATATCTGGGTTGGCACCAGCCCCAAGGCCTTTGGTGATACCGGTGCCTATTTGCAGCACCGTCTTTGCCTCGATATCGGACAACGCCTGTGAGTCAGTATTGGCGCAAATAAAATCCACGCCATCGACATGATTTTCGATCATGTGTCGAACGGCATTACCACCACCGCCACCGACGCCGACCACCTTGATTACCGCGCTTTGCGGTGCACTATCAACAAGCTCAAACATAGTTACTCCCCTTTTTTAACAACCGCCGATAAAAATCGGCTTCTCCCCTTAACAACGTGACGAGTGGTTTGACCGGCTAGAAGTGCCGGCTGAACCACTCCTTCACGCCATCAAATAAACCTGCCGCGCTGAAACGACTCTCCTTCAAATGGGCTCCGCCCTCTTCGTCTCTGGCACCAAAAATCAACAAACCAACAGCCGTGGCATAAATCGGATTGCGGATGATGTCGCTGAGCCCGTGGGCGTATTGGGGTGCACCCACCCGCACGGGCATGTGAAAGATCTCTTCCGCCAGCTCCATCGCGCCTTCCATCTTGGAGGTGCCCCCCGTGAGGACGACCCCCGCCGGAATCAGCTCTTCGTAGCCCGAGCGTCTCAGCTCGGCCTGTATAAGCGTGAACAATTCGTCGTAGCGTGGCTCAACCACCTCCGCGAGAGACTGCCGTGACAAGTCTCTCGGGGGACGATCACCCACGCTTGGAACCTTGATGGTTTGATCCGCGCCCGCCAGCTGCGTTAACGCGCAGGCGTAGCGAATTTTGATTTCTTCGGCGTGCTGGGTGGGGGTGCGAAGTGCCATGGCGATATCGTTGGTGACCTGATCACCGGCGATTGGAATGACGCCCGTATGGCGAATAGCCCCATCAGTAAAGATAGCGATGTCAGAGGTGCCACCGCCGATATCCACGATGCAAACCCCGAGATCACGCTCGTCGCCTGTGATTACTGAAAAACTCGACGCGAGCTGCTCAAGGATGATGCCGTCGACCTCGAGCCCACAACGCTGAATACACTTCTCTATGTTCTGCGCCGCGTTGACCGCACAGGTCACGAGATGCACCTTGGCTTCGAGCCTTACCCCCGACATACCCAAGGGCTCCTTGATGCCTCCCTGGTTATCGATCAAATACTCCTGAGGCAGCACATGTAAGACTTTTTGATCTGCAGGAATAGCGACGGCTTGCGCGGCATCGAGTACTCGCTCTACATCGGCCTGCACCACCTCGCCTTCCTTGATGGCCACAATACCGTGGGAGTTCATGGAGCGGATGTGGCTCCCCGCGATGCCTACGTAGACCGAATGAATCTGACAGCCCGCCATGAGTTCAGCTTCCTCGACCGCTCGCTGAATGGCGTTGACTGTCGATTCGATATCGACAACCACTCCTTTCTTCATCCCACGAGAGGGGTGGGACCCAATACCAACGACCTCAATGACTCCCTCATGATCGACTTCACCAACCACTGCGACCACTTTGGAGGTGCCAATATCCAGCCCAACAATCATGCGTTTTTCTGTTATTACAGCCATTAGCGTACTTCCTCTTGAGAAAGTTCATTCACAGCCGTTAAGGCCAACTGAGTTTGTTGCCGAAAAGCGACGGCGGCCCCGTGGGCATAACGCATATCCACATTAGCCACCGCTTCACCCTCAAGATGCTGCTGCCACAACACAATGAACCGCTGTAACCGCCGTAAAAAATGATCGGCACCGAACGCGATGCGCATACCGTTGTCGAGTACCAAATCAATCTGGCCGATATCGTCCTGCTCGAGACTGACAACCCGCAGCCCTACAGGCTGCAGAAGACTCTCGACCTGTTGGTAGCGGCGCATCATGTCTACGGTCGACGCATTGGGGCCAACAAGCTGGGGAAGCTCCTCCGCCAGAATCGATTGTTCACCCGCAAAGTAGGCGCCTTCATGATTTAGAAACCCGAGGCTGCCCCAGCGTGCAATAGGACGCTGCTCCACAATCGATACCACCACCGTGTCAGGCCACTGCCGACGCACGGTCGCCCCATAGATCCAGGGTCTGCCCTCGAGGTTTTCACGAATCCCATCGAGGTCGGCTGCAAAAAAACCTCCCACCAGGGCAGGGCCGAGCCACGTTTTTATCGCCTCTGCAGGAACGTTCTCAGTAGCACCATTGATGACCAATTGCTCGATGGGCAGGGTGTAAAGCACCTTCGCGCTGTAAGCCCCGGCAGCCAAAACCCCAAGGCAGCCGCTGATCACCGCGGTCTGCAACAACAGCCGATGAAGTTTTTGCCACCAACTTTTCGGAACGCTCGTCCGGCTTTTCCGGACAGCTTGCCGTCTGGCTTCACGCGCCATTGCGCACCTCCAGGCTCAGCTGCCAGATTTCATGCAATAGCGCGGGCAGCGCAATATCCGCCGCCTGCGCCGCCATCGGAACCAAACTATGGCTGGTCATGCCTGGGATGGTATTAACCTCGAGCAATTGCCAATCACCCGCCGGATCGCGCATAGCATCTACGCGCCCCCACACCTGGGCACCCACAGCACCAAAAGCCCTCAGTGCGAGGGTCGCCAAGGCCGCCTCCTCCTGCGAGCTAAGTCCCGAGGGACAATAAAACTGGGTCTCCTCGGAGAGGTATTTGGCATTGAAGTCATAAAACGTCGATGCAGGCTGGATCCGTATCGAGGGCAGCGCTCGATCACCGAGAATAGCCACGGTGTATTCACTGCCTTCCACGTACTGTTCCGCAAGGACCTGCGTACCAAACCGGCGGGCCTCCTGAAAAGCCTCTGCCAACTCCTCCGCGGTCGTCGCTCGGGTCATTCCAATCGATGAGCCCTCGAGAGCGGGTTTAACAAACACCACCCCCAGTTCATCAACAATGTCCTGCCATCGACTTGTTTCGCTTAGATTGACAAAAGCGGGGGTGGGTAAGCCAAGTCCCTGCCACACCCACTTTGTTCTCACTTTATCCATTGTCAGCGCAGACCCCAGGACGCCTGAGCCGCTGTAGGGCAACTTCATGATGTCGAGCAAGCCCTGCAGGGTACCGTCCTCGCCGCCGGGCCCATGCAGCAAGTTAAAAACAAACTCCACATCCTGGAGTTGCTCCGGCCAGCCAGGCTCGGCCGGGTCAACATAGGCCACCCGCGCACCCGCAGCCTCCAAACACCTGCCCACGTTGCCGCCACTTTCGAGGGAAATATCGCGCTCGGCGGCGGTTCCGCCCAAGAGCACGCCAAAATAACGATCGCGGAGGTCGGCTGTGCTCATACCAATCGCTCCACGGATTTTGACTTGCTGAGTGACTGAGCGAGTCGCGCGATGTTGCCCGCTCCCTGCGTTAACAACAGGTCTCCCTCCTGCAGGAGGTGACTCAACACCGGCGGCACTTCGTTAACGCCGCTTACCACGACCGGATCTACCAATCCGCGTTGTCTAATCGAGCGCGCCAGAGAACGACTATCCGCACCTGGAATTAGCGCCTCGCCCGCAGGATAAACATCAAGCAGCACCAAGACTTCGCAGCGGGAAAGCACCGCCACAAAATCATCATAGTGATCGCGGGTTCGGGTGTAGCGATGAGGCTGATACACCATCACCAATCGGCGATCGGGGAATGCCGCCTCGGCCGCATCTAGGGTAGCCGCCACTTCGGTGGGATGATGCCCGTAATCGTCTACCAAAAGTGCTGTGCCACCCGCCGATTGGATCTCTCCCATAATGGTAAATCGGCGGCCCACGCCCTCGAAATTGGCAACACCAACACTTATCGAGTCATCAGCCAAGCCAAGTTCCGAGGCGACGGCCACAGCTGCCGAGGCGTTCAACACATTATGATGCCCCGGCATCGCCAGGGTCAGGGTTAAATCGGCGAGATCCCCTGGGCGACAAACTGTGAACTGGGACTCCAGCCCGCGCGTTACGATGTCCTTGATGTGATAGTCAGCCTCTTTGTGCTGGCCATAACTGATAAAGCGTCTCGTCATGTGCGGTATGACAGCCCGAACGCCTGGATCATCGAGACACATGACTGCGAAACCGTAAAAAGGCAGGTTATGCAAGAACCCGACAAATGCATTCTCGTAGTTCTTGTAATCACTGCCGTAATGCTCCATGTGATCGGCTTCGATATTGGTCACCACACTGACCATCGGTAATAGATGAAGGAACGACGCGTCACTCTCGTCCGCCTCAACGATCAGATAACGACCCTCACCCAAGCCCGCATTGCTGCCCACACGGTTCAAGACGCCTCCCACCACAAAGGTGGGATCCTCTCCCGCTTCGGCGAAAATGGATGCCAGCAAACTGGTTGTCGTGGTTTTGCCGTGGGTACCTGCCACCGCGATGCCATAACGATGCCGCATAAGCTCTGCCAGCATTTCAGCGCGTGGTACCACAGGAATACGCGCCGCCTTGGCCGCGACAAGCTCGGGATTGTTCGCTTGAATAGCCCCCGACGTGACCAGCACATCGACCTCTTGCACATAGGCGGAGTCATGCCCGATGTGCACCTCGACGCCGAGATCTCGAAGTCGATCGAGCACAGGGCTCTCCTGTAAATCGGAGCCAGCCACTTCATATCCGAGACGCGCAAGCACCTCGGCAATACCGCTCATCCCGGAGCCACCGATACCCACCATAAAAATTCGGCGAATGCGATCCATCATCGGCATCGAGGAAGAATTATTGCCGCTCACGGGCCACCTCCTCGAGTACGTTTGCCACCGACTGAGTGGCACTGTCTGCGGAAACACGACTCGCGGCCAGCGACATTGCTGCCAATCGGCCCGGCGCCTCGAGATAGCCGAT
This sequence comes from uncultured Luminiphilus sp., assembly GCA_943787485.1. Lineage (GTDB taxonomy): Bacteria > Pseudomonadota > Gammaproteobacteria > Pseudomonadales > Halieaceae > Luminiphilus. The sequence goes on from CALSMP010000004.1 coordinate 109,300, forward strand.
CAAAAAGCCTTCGAGCTCGCCGGTATCAAGACGGGATTGGGGTAGCAGCTGCGCTGCGCCAATATTCGCCAAAGTTTTGGCGTTTGCGGTTTGGTGGTCGTCAATCGCGTGGGGCAAGGGAATGAGAATAGCCGGCCGCTTCTGGCTCGCCAACTCGCTCACCGTCAGCGCGCCGGCTCGGCAAATAACAAGATCAGCCGCCGCGTAAGCGCTCTTCATATCGTCGACGAATGGGTGAATTTCCACCGCAGCAAACCGGTTCTCCCAATACGCTTGTCGAGTGGCCTCGAGATGCTGTTCACCGCATTGGTGGAATACCTGTATTCGGTTCTTTTGCTCTTCGGTAAAACTACCTAGAGAAACAGGCACACCTCGATTAAGCGGCAAGCTACCCAAACTTCCGCCAAGCACCAAAACCCGCATCGGACGTTCTGCTGAAAACTCAGCAGGCAACGTCAAACAGTCGCCGCTTTCGAGATTACGACGCAACGGGTTGCCAGTTAACTCAACCCGCGGCATGTCGGCAAATCCTCCAGGCAGGCCGCAAAGTACTCGGCGAGCCAAGGGGCGCAACCAGCGATTGGTTGTTCCAGGAATTGCATTCTGTTCGTGGATTACAAGTGGGCGACGTAACAAAAACGCCGCCAGTCCACCGGGCCCCGCTGCATAACCACCCATACCGAGCACAACGGCGGGCCTCAGGGCGCGTATCGCGCCTAGCGCCTTAAACAGGGCCACACCCAAACGCAACATGCCCTGAACTCTCCCGAGTACCTGCTTGCCCCGGAGTCCACTCACCGGCAGTGCGTGCAGGGTAAACAGATGCGCCGGAACAACTTTCGCTTCCAGGCCCCGATCGGTTCCCATCCAATCGACCAGCCAGCCGCGATTGCGCAATTCCTCTGCGACGGCAAGGGCCGGATAGACATGCCCACCTGTGCCACCCGCCATGATGAGCGCTCTCGGGGAGTCCATCAGGAAGCCCCCCGTTCTGCCGGATCAGCGCGCAGCATCAGCTCGATGCGCAACACCACCGCCAGCATGACGAAACTGACGATAAGGCTGGACCCGCCGTAGCTGATAAAGGGCAAGGTCAAGCCCTTGGTTGGCAACAGACCTGAACTGACCCCCATGTTGACGAAGGCCTGCCCCGAAAAAATCAAGCCGACGCCATAGCAAACGAACGCAGAGAACGGTTCACCCTGACGCTCCGATCGCCACCCAATCTGTAAAATACGGGTGATCAGTAGGCAATAAACCGCGATCAATCCCACTGAACCCACGAGACCGGTCTCTTCCGCCCAAATCGAAAACACAAAATCTGTGTGTGCCTCGGGCAGATAAAAAAGTTTTTGGATACTGTTTCCCAAGCCCACGCCCAACCACTCACCACGACCAAACGCGATAAGCGACTGAATCAGTTGAAAGCCGGATCCGTAGGGGTCTTGCCAAGGGTCGGTGTAAGCCGTTAATCGAGCTAGTCGATAGGGGGCGCTAAAGATCATGACGGCCAAACCGCCCACGGCGACACCGATCAACAGGAGCACATAGTGCAAACGCGCACCTGCTAGAAAAAGCATACCAAAAACGGTGCCGGCACAAATTACCGTGGCGCCAAAATCGGGTTCGAGCAGCAACAACAGCGCGACAAACGCCAACACCATGACGGGTTTCGCGAGACCGTGCCAGTGAGTTTTGACCGCTTCAGTGTGGCGTACCAAAAAGCCGGCCAGGTATAACACCAGCGCAAACTTCATGAATTCCGAAGGCTGTAAGGTCAAGGGCCCCATCGGCAACCAACGCTGGCTGCCATTCACATTACGACCAATGCCAGGCACCAACACCAAAAGCAGTAATACAAAGGCCAGCAATAGCCAGAGGCCTGAAGTCCGTTGCCACAATTCCAGCGGGATACGGTAAGCCACCATTGCTGCGGCAAGGGCCATCAGCAAATACAAGCCGTGCCGCAAAGTGTGGTGCCATGGATTGCCGAAGTGCCAGTCGCTGTATTCGATAGACGCCGAGGCGATGGCGACAAGACCGATACACATCAGCCCACACGCCGTAGCTAGCAGCACGGGGTCCGCACGATAGGATTGCGGAGCTATAAACGCGGTCATGCCGCCACCCCACAAGAAGTCAGTACCGCCGATCGAAAGGCTTCGCCGCGGGCGGCGTAACCTGGGAACATATCGAAGCTGGCACAGGCGGGCGATAGCAATACAACGTCACCAGACTCAGCGGTGCCGGCAGCCCGCGCGACAGCATCCTCAAGGGTAGACGCCCGGTTGACGGGCACCACATGACCCAAAGCTAGCTCCAAGTCCCGAGCCGCCTCACCCAGGGTAATAACGCGGCGACAATGCGTTTTCACGGCAGGTGCCAGTCCCGAAAAATCCTGCTGTTTGCCCTGCCCGCCCAGAATAAGCACGACGTCCTGAATGCCACCGAGTCCCTCTAATGCGGCGATACATGCCCCAACGTTGGTGCCTTTGCTATCGTTAATCCAGCGCACGCCGTCGGCATCGGCGACCAGCTCACAGCGGTGCGGCAGTCCCTTAAAATCAAGCATCCCACTGACGAGACCATCGACGGGCAGCTGCAGGGCGGTGCCAACGGCAAGAGCAGCCAGTGCATTGTTCACGTTGTGCGCTCCGTGAATACGGAGCGCATCAACTGCAACCACGGGATCAAAGCCAAAACAAATTGTTGGTCGGCCCTCTACATCCCGGATACCCCACTCTTTCAAGTCGGGCTCACCCGGACGCCAGACCACGACGTCTACCGGAGCCTCGAGCAGCGGTTGGGTGAGTGGATCGCTGCGATTGACCACGACCGCTTTGGCCCCACGAAAAATCATGTGCTTCGCGAGATGGTATTTCGGGAGCGAACCATGGCGATCGAGATGATCTTCGGTAACGTTAAGCACCGTCGCCACCGCTAGATGCAAAGGCTCTGATCGCTCCAGCTGAAAACTTGATAGCTCCAGAACATAGCAGTCCACATTTTCATCTACGATATTAAGCGCGGGGGTACCAATATTCCCACCTAGACCCACCTGCTTACCGCAGGCGGCGATCATCTGCGCGAGTAACGCCGCCACCGTCGATTTGCCATTGGACCCTGTAATACCAACCACGGGCGCCGTGACCTCTGCTGCAAACAAATCGATATCGCCGAGAATTCGCGCTCCGGCTTCCCGCGCCAGTGCAACCCATGGATGCTCCAACGAGATCCCCGGGCTCACCACAAGCTCTGTCAAAGACCCCATAAGTTCGGGGACTTTATCCGCGCTAACGAGACGGTCCGGGCTACCCACTGCCTCTAATACGTCAGGGGCACTCAACTGTTCAGACCGGGTATCCGTCGCCAAAAACGGTATATCGTGCGTCACGAACCAGCGTGCAACGGACCTGCCGGTCTCTCCCAGTCCAAGGATCATGCGCGATGTGCTGCTGGCAAGAACTGAACCCATCATCACCTCACCGCAACTTCAATGTGGCCAAGCCAAAGAGCACCAGCATGACGGTGATAATCCAGAAGCGAACAATCACGCGCGGCTCGGGCCAGCCTTTCAATTCAAAGTGATGGTGAATCGGCGCCATTCGGAACACCCGCTTGCCGCGGGTTTTAAACGACGCCACCTGGATAATGACGGAAATGGTTTCGACAACAAAAATGCCCCCCATGATGAAGAGAACAATTTCGTGCCTAATAACGACAGCGACCACACCGAGCGCAGCGCCAAGCGCCAGAGCGCCGACGTCGCCCATAAAAACCATCGCCGGATAGGTGTTGAACCAGAGAAAACCCAGGCCCGCTCCCGCGATGGCGCCACAGAAAATGACTAACTCTCCAGCACCGGCTAAGTAGGGTATATGAAGGTAGTCGGCAAAAAAGGTGTGACCGGTTAGATAGGCGATCGTCCCGAGCCCAGTCGCAACCATAACCGTCGGCAGGATAGCCAAACCGTCGAGACCATCTGTTAAGTTAACTGCATTACTCGACCCAACAATGACAAGATAGCTGAAGGGAATAAACAGAAGACCCAAGGGAATTGCAACGTCCTTAAAAAAGGGAACATAAAGTGTGGTCTCGGCGGGATTCTCGGCTGACATAAATAAGAAGCTTGCTGCGGCAAAACCAACCAGCGACTGCCAAAAATATTTCCACTTAGCAGGCAGGCCTCGGGAATCTTTTTCCACCACTTTGCGGTAATCATCGAACCAGCCGATAGCGCCGAACGCCACTGTTGTGATCACCGCCACCCACAGGTAGCGACTGTCCAACTGCCCCCACAGCAGACTACCGGCAACAATGGCGACGATAATCAGCGCGCCGCCCATTGTTGGAGTCCCCGACTTAACGAGGTGGGTCTCGGGACCATCGGTTCGGACGGCCTGACCGATCTGAAGAGAATCGAGGTAGCGTATGACGCGAGGACCTATAAGGAGAGAAATGAGCAACGCGGTTATGGCCGCGAGAATTCCGCGCAGCGTGATGTACTGAAATACAGTGAAGCCGGAGTCGAGGGTCTCCAGTTGCGCCATTAACCAAGTCAGCATGGCTACCCCCCCACCCTGTTAACGATGCCCTGAACGACCGAATCCAGCAGCGCGCCTCGAGATCCCTTCACGAGTACCGTCGCTCCGCGATCAATGGCAGGAAGCTGATCCAGAAAGGCTTCATTGCTAGCAAAAGCAAGCCCGCCGCGACCGAAAGAGCCTAGCGCCGGACGCGCCAGCTCACCGATCACCCACAAGCCATCAAGCTGTTTTTCCTTGGCATAACGTCCAATGTCTGCGTGAAACACGGCGCTATCTGGCCCTAATTCGAGCATTGAGCCAAGCACCAGGTAACGCGGTCCACCGCAGCAGGCAAGCACATCAATCGCCGCCTTCACCGCCATGGGATTAGCGTTGTAGCAGTCGTCTACCAGCGTGATGTCGTTGCCAAGAAGCAGCGGCTGACCACGCCCAACTGCAGGCTTTACCGAGGACAATCCGCGAGTGATCGCTGACTGACTAATCCCCAGCGCAAAGGCCACTGCCACCGCCGCGAGCGCGTTCATCACTCCCTGCTGACCGGGAAGATGAAGTGCCAACTTCATAGCACCCAGCGGCGTGCTCACTTTTAGCTGACTGCCGGAGAAGCCGCTATAACTGACGTCCACTGCGCGAACATCAACCTGCTCGGAGAGGCCAAAGGTGATAATCCGCGCATCACCTGCTCGCCGTCGCCGATCCTCAGCCCAGGGCTCATCCCCGTTAAAAATAGCGGCGCCCTGAGTAGGAAGATCCGCCAGAATGGCGCTTTTTGTCTCTGCAATGTCATCGACGCTGGCGTAATGCGCAAGATGCGCGGCCGACACATTGAGCAATACACCGAGGGTGGGGCGCACTATTTTTTGCAACCTGGCGATGTCACCGGGTTTGCCCGCCCCCATTTCAATCACAGCAAATTCTGTCGACGGCTTGAGCTTTGCCAAGGTAAGTGGCACACCCAGCTCATTATTTTGGTTGCCCTCTGTCGCTATGACCGCACCTGCTTCAGCAAGCACCGCCGCAATCAGATTCTTGGCCGTGGTTTTTCCCGCGCTTCCGGTAATGCCGATGACGTTACCGCCAAAAGCTTCTCTCGCCATTGCACCAAAATCAGCGACGCCAGACTCCACGTCATTGACGATAATTTGGGGTAACTCGTGTTCGACTGGGTGACTTACCAACGCGGCCGCAGCACCAACATTGGCCGCCGCTCCGATATAGTCATGACCATCCACCCGAGTGCCGCGAATAGCGGCAAACAGGTCGCCTGGTCGAACCTGGCGGCTATCGATCGCCAGACCACTCAAGCGAATATCCTGGTCAGGCTGCTGCAGAAACGCACCACCACAGCGCTGCACAAAGTCCATTGCAGATGCCGACGCATTCATTACACCAACTCCCTGTGCTTAAACCAGGTTTCAATGACCTCGCGATCACAGAAGGGAATTCGCCGACCAGCTACTTCCTGATATTGCTCGTGCCCCTTACCGGCCACTAATACAGTGTCGTCTGGCAACGCCATCTCCAAGGCGCGAACAATTCCTTTGGCTCGGTCACTGATACGCACGCCGCTCTGACCGACTCCCGCCAAAACCTCATCGATAATCGTCTCGGGGTCCTCGCTGCGCGGGTTATCCGAAGTCACAATCACCGCATCGGCCAACCGGTTCGCTATAGCGCCCATTTGAGGCCGCTTGCCGCGGTCGCGGTCACCCCCACAGCCAAAAACCACCAACAACCGCCCCTTTAACTCAGGCCTCAACGCACTCAACGTTCGCTCGAGTGCGTCGGGGGTATGCGCGTAATCGAGAAAGACATGGGGACCCGAGGGCGAGCCGACGGACTCGAGGCGACCTGTAACCGCAGTGACCTCTTGAGCTGCCTCGAACACCTGCGCAGCGGGAAGGCCCAGTCCCTGAACGATCGTAATCGCCGCGGCGAGGTTGAAGGCGTTAAAGTCACCGCTTAATTGACTGGTAATGTCAGCGACGCCGTAGGGATTGACTAATTTAAACGTGGTCGGCTGCTTACCCACTATTTCGATGAATACGTCGGCTTCTTTATCCTTGGTGGATACAGCGAGCGAGCGCTCAGGTAGCAGATCACCAATACGTCTCGCAACCGCGTCGTCGGCGTTATAAATTGCCTGCTGCAGGTCAAATTGCGTGAACAGCTTGAGCTTGGCCGCGGCGTAATCATCTTCTGAGCCGTGGTAATCGAGATGGTCGCGAGACAGATTAGTAAAGACCGCGGTATTGATGCTGAGGCCCTGTAATCGACCCTGATCCAGCGCATGTGACGAGGCTTCCAAGGCCACGTAGTGAACGTTTGCCTCCACCCAGCGCGCTAACTGGCGGTTGATGGAAATAATGTCGGGGGTTGTGTTGGTCGTCTCCACAACAGCGCTATCAGTGCGGGCTCCGAGGGTGCCTATACTGCCCGCCTTGTGGCCCAGTAATCGCAACAACTGACAAACAAAGTCGACGACGGAAGTCTTGCCATTAGTCCCTGTTACCGCGACAACGGACATGCTGGCACTCGGTCGCTTATAGAATCGCTGGACGATCTGGGGTAAATCAGCCCTCAGGCCCTGATAAGGAATTACCCTTTTGTCTGGGTGCCCCATGCCATCGGCCTCAGCGAGAACCGCAGAAGCACCTCTCGACAGCACGTCGTCAATAAACTGCCTACCGTCGGCGGTACGGCCCGGTACCGCAACGAAAAGCTCTCCCGAGGACAGTTCTCTGCTATCTAGCGTCATATCGGTCGGCACAACGCCCGCGAGGTGTGTTGGGCAGGCTGGCAGCAAGGCGCCAAGACTGGGTCTTGTTGGGCTCGACAAATTCATGCGCCACCGCCAAGACCAACAAGTTGCGTGCCTGCTTCTTCGGTCAGGGGTAGGGCATTATGTAACCGAAGCACACCATCGGTAATCGCCGAGTAGATAGGTGCGGCTGCCGCTCCGCCGCCGTAATTATCGCCCTTTGGCTGATCGACAATAATAGCCGTCACGAATCGCGGGTTTTCGATTGGTGCCACCCCAACAAAAAGCGCGACATATTGATCGTCGAGATAGCCCGACTTGCCGACCTTGTGCACGGTGCCAGTCTTTCCGCCTACGCTGAATCCGTCGACCCTCGCTTTTTGTGCTGTACCCTCGGTGCCGGTGACCCGATTGAGAACCGCTAGCACTTGTTGCGCGATCTGCGGACTGACTACCTGCCGGAACTCAACGGTCTGAGTGTCCGATCTTTTGATCAACGTGAGTGGAACCTGCCGGCCTTGATTGGCGAAAACCGTGTAGGCGTGGGCTATTTGTAGTGGTGTTGCCGTCAGGCCATAACCAAAAGCAAGGGTAACCTTCTCGATATCACTCCAGCGGTCACGGCTAGGCAAACTACCCGAGCGCTCTCCGGGGAAACCAATACTGGAAGGCTCGCCCAAGCCAAAGCGCTGGAAAACATCGAGAATAGGTTCGTGACCAATCTGCTGGGCAATTTTGGTGACACCTACCTGGCTCGATTTTTCAATAACCCGGGAGACCGTGATCTCACCGTAATTTCGGGGGTCCGGGAGCACCTTTCGCCCGACCTGAATGCGCCCCGGCGAGGTATCGATCAAGGTGTCGATCGTGAACGCTCCCGTCTCGAGAGCCGCGACCAACGTCAATGGTTTCATCGTCGAGCCGGGCTCAAACACGTCGGTCACCACGCGGTTGCGGGTGGCGGCATAGTCGAACCCGTTGCGGCTGTTTGGATTGAAAACCGGATGATTGGTCATCGCGAGGATTTCGCCGGTGCGCGCATCCAGCGTGACTGCAGCACCGGCGTTTGCCCCCGTTTCCACCATGGCTCGCTGGAGCACGCGATGCTGTAGATATTGCAAACGAAGGTCTATGGACAGCGCCAGCGGCTTGCCCGATTGCGCCTGCTCAATCACGCCAATGTTGCGAATAGCGTCCCCATGCAGATCCTTCAGGTAACGCTTTTTACCCGTCTGTCCGCGCAACCAGTCGTTGTAGGCAAGCTCGATGCCGGATATACCTTCCCCATCCACGTTAGTTAAGCCAACCAGCTGAGATGCCACTTCGCCAGCGGGGTAAAAGCGTCGATATTCACGCTCCCCATGAACACCGGAAAGTCCGAGATCAAGAATGGCTCGGGCTTGCTCTGGGGTCTGATGGCGAGCGAGATACATGAACTGCTTATCGGCGTACAGCTTTATGCGTTCGCTCAATGCCGAGGCGGAGGCGCCCAGTACCGGGGCCAGGCGTTCTATTTCAGCGGGGTCTGTCAGCAACTGCGGATTCGCCCAAATTGATACAACCGGGGTGCTGACAGCCAAAGGCTGCCCTCGACGGTCGGTGACAAGGCCACGATACGCGGGAATTTCGGATGTCCTGATCGTCCGCATCGCTCCCTGTTGTTGGAGAAATCGTGCACCTCTGTCCTGATCGACCACCTGTAGAATGACCAGTCGTGAAATCAGCATGCCGAATAAGATAAGTAGACAGAGCGCGACTACTGCCAGCCGCCACAGCGTTGGGGAGGTGACTTTTGCTCGTCCGCCGCTCACCGCAACGCTCCACCAAATCCATGCAAAACACGCTCCATGGACAGCGCCGGCGCGCTCATGGCAAGGTCTTCTTGCGCAATGCTGATAACGCGATGTGGACTGGCCAGCGTGCTTTGCTCCAATAAGAGCCGGCTGTAATCCTCCTGTAGCTGCCACTGACCGTATTCGACCTGCTGCTGCCGGGAGTAGAGCTCTCTCACCACATGGGATGAATAAACCACCCCGAGCGCAGAGGCCACGACCGCGACAACTAGGCAGGCAATAACAGACCTTGAAGTCATGCAATTCGCTCCGCTACTCGCATAATCGCTGAGCGGGCACGCGGGTTTAGCGCAAGCTCAGCGTCACTGGCACGCACCGGCTTCCCCACCAAGCGAAGCCTCTGACCTCTCTCGGTATCTCTAACTGGAAGCCCCCGGGGCAGCTGTTTGCCTCGCGCCTCGTTGCGCATGAACTGCTTGACGATCCGATCCTCTAGGGAATGAAAGCTGATCACCACCAGGCGACCCCCGATCACAAGCAAATCAATGACTTTCGCCAGCAGCTTTTCGAGATCCACTAACTCTTGGTTGACATGGATTCTTATCGCTTGAAACACGCGCGTCGCGGGATGCTTGTGCTTCTCCCATGAGGGGTTTGCGGCGGTGACCACATTCGCCAGCTGTGTTGTTGATGCGAAGGGCTCTGCCTCGCGCGCCGAGGCAATCGCTGAGGCGATTCGCTTGGCGTAGCGCTCCTCCCCTAATTCGCGAAATACCGCCGTCATTTCTTGCTGGGAGGCGGAATTAACAAAGTCTGCCGCGGTCAGGCCATGCCGCGTATCCATGCGCATGTCGAGCGGCCCATCGGACTGGAAGCTGAAGCCTCTTTCACGATTGTCGAGTTGGGGGCTGGAAACCCCGAGATCCAGCAAGACCCCTGTCAAACCTGAGCCAGCGCGTTCGAGCTCGGCAAAGCTCCCTGGCAAAAAGGTGAAGCGCGCGTCTGAATCAATAAATTGTTGCGCTACCGCGGCCGCTTCCGGATCTTTATCAAAGGCGACTAGCTTGTCCTTGGTGCTGAGCTCCTCAAGAATCCGGGCGGAGTGTCCCCCTCGACCAAAAGTGCCGTCCACAAAAACCCGCGCTTCCAGTTCTGTTGTTGCCGCCATCAGTGCGTCAACAGCCTCCTCTAAAAGAACCGCCTGATGACTTGTAGCCATCAGAGGGTCAAAGACATCAGTTCTGCTGGGACTTCACCCGTATCGGCCGCTAGGGCAGCATCACGCTCTGCGAGCCACTGCTCCTCGGACCACAGCTCCAATTTGTTCCCCTGCCCCACCAACACGAGCTTTTTCTCCAAGTTGGCGTAGTCCCGGAGAGACTGGGGCAACAGCACGCGTCCACTGCCATCAAGCTCCAGCTCTGTGGCATAGCCAAGCACCAATCTCTGGAACCGCTTCACGGCCGGATTTAACGCCGGCAGCCCTTGAATGTCGGCCTCAATTCGCTCCCACTCGGGCAGCGGATAAACCACCAGGCAGGATGCCTGCGTGTCGATGGTGATAACGACCTGCCCATTGCACTGCGAGAGCAATGACTCCCGCTGCCGGGCTGGCACAGCGAGCCGACCCTTAGCATCCATGTTGATGTGCTGGACCCCACGAAACACGCTGCGCTCCCCACTCTCCGCCGAAAAATTCCACGAAAAGACGCAAAAACCCACTTTACGCCACTTTCTACCACTATACGGTCGCGATGCGGGGTCAGTCAACGTGACCGAATAAAAAATCTTGGAATTTCAGGTGCTTAGAGCAAGGTAAATGGACACCGGCAGGCTTGAGACATGGAGGTTTATGCCATCAAAATCTCATCTCGAAACAGCTTTTTAAGGAGGCCCTAGTAAGTGCCACTTTAATATTTATATATATAAAGTATATAAGTTAATTTTTATATTCGAATTTATTTTAAGCGGCGGGAGGGGTGGGGCAAAGGGAAGCCCCCCGAGACGGGGGGCATAAAATGAGTCGATCGATAAGCCGGGTTCTGTCGTGGACGACCATTCATCTGCGACGGATGTCACCATCCGCCTGAAGCGACCTACCCGGATCCGCCGGAGATCACGGCACGAGGATCCCTATTTGGTCTTGCTCCGAGTGGGGTTTACCATCGCCACGCCTGTTGCCAGCCGCGCGGTGCGCTCTTACCGCACCTTTTCACCCTTACCCAAGCAAACGCTCGGGCGGTTTCCTTTCTGCTGCACTTTCCGTAGGCTCGCGCCCCCCAGGTGTTACCTGGCACTCTGATCTCAGGAGCCCGGACTTTCCTCTGCTGGTTGAACCGGCAGCGATCGCCTAATCGACTCAGGCTCGACTCTACCCAATCCGGAGGCTCAGGTATATCCCTGTTCATCCAGCTTTTGGGCCACTAACGCCTCATAAAGCTCGCGCGCCTTCACGCCGGTGATTTCAGCGGTCAGCGCAGCGGCCTTGCGTGGGGGCAACTCAGCCGCCAACAACGTCAGAATCCGCCGGACCGAAGCGTCAAGAACCTGCGATGGCGGGGTGAGCACCGGTCCCAACATCAGCACCAACTCCCCCCGCTGCTGATTGGGGTCGTCGGCAACCCACTGCGATAAATCTTTAAGAGCTTGCCGACTGATCGTTTCAAAGGTTTTCGTTAACTCTCTGGCAAGCACGGCTTCACGACCGACATCCAAGACCGCGACCATGTCCTCCAAAGTCGCGACAATCCGATGAGGGGCTTCCAAGAAGATGAGCGTGCCCTCCTGATTGGCGAGAGCTTCTAAACGACGGCGACGCTGGGTTTGCTTCGCGGGGAGGAAACCTTCGAAATAAAAGCGATCCGTCGGCAAGCCGGAAGCACTCAGCGCTGTAATCACCGAGCAGGCGCCGGGAAGCGGGATGACCTGTAGCCCTGCTGCCTGCACCTCCCGCACCAAGTGATAACCGGGATCAGATACCAAAGGCGTCCCAGCGTCACTAATAAGTGCTATTCGCTGTCCTTGCGCCAAGCGCTCCAGCAGCTTATCGGCGACCGTCTCCTTCGAGTGTTCGTGATAGGCTATCGTCGGCGTCGTCACGCCCAGATGCAACAGCAGATTCTGGCTGTGGCGAGTGTCCTCGGCGGCGATAAGGTCCGCGTACTTGAGAACTTCGATGGCTCTCAGTGAGATATCCGACAGATTGCCGATTGGCGTCGGTACAATGTACAAACCCGCTTCCAAGAACAGAACTCCGTTTTATACTGTGCTCATGATCGCAAATACTGCACCGGCTCGTCCCCTCTTTTTTGCCACTCTGCACAATATGTTGAGGAGCTTCCATTGGCTAGCCGCGGCTACCGTGGTCCTGTCTCTGACTGGCTGTGGCACTGGCGGAAGTCAGCGGCCAGCAGCATCCGACCCTGCTAGCATCGGCGGTGTTGCGCTACCCGACGCGGCCCAAGACTACAACGATCTCGATATGGTGCTTATTAATCGCATCAAACAGACCGCCCTGCTTGAAGGATCGCTGGCGGCTTCGAGTCTATACATGACGCTCTCTCTCGAGCAGCCGGTTGACCCAGGCACCGCAGCGATCATCGATTCCCATCTGGCGTGGCTTGAAGGACGCCTAGCGGAGGCCGATACACAGCTTGATACCGCTGCTGCCCTGCTAGGGCCTGACCACCCGGTAGTGATCAATGAACGGATTCGTCGGCGAGCCGTCACCGGGCAGTGGCTACAAGCAAGTCAACTTATTTATCACCATCGGGTGCGGGGACAGAGTATGCCCAACCCGGATAGCAGCGTACTCTGGGCCAGTTTGCTGCACGTTGATGATCAGGCGTTGCGCCGTGCCTCGACCTCACCGGGCGATACCGAGTGGCGTGAGTGGTTGGAACTCAATCTGGCTTACCGTGCCGGCAAAGCTGCGGTAAGCATGTGGTTCGAAAAGCACCCGGGACACCCCGCCGCAAGCGATCCACCGGCAAATTTGCGCGCCTGGCTCACGGCACCGCAACCGCAGCGGATTGCCGTGCTGTTACCCTTAAGTGGCCGGCTTGAGGCTGCGGGGAAAGCGGTCTATGAGGGTGTTCTAGAGGCATTCTTTGAGGCTTACCCGGACCCCAGGAATCGACCCCAGCTCTTTGCAGTGGACACCGAGGGCTACGCGGATACCCTGACCGCTTACCGGGATGCCGAAGCCCGCCAGGCGGATATCGTGATCGGCCCGTTAACCAAAACCGACGCCGCACTATTGCGCGACACGCCCACGCGATCGCTACCTATCATTGCTCTTAATCGACCTGAATCCACCACTGAGCGCAGGCCCAGCAATTGGATCTCACTCAGCCTAGCCCCGGAAGACGAAGCAAGACAGCTTGCGCAAATTGCTTTCGGCAACGGGCAGCGAAGAGCCCTGATTATCCAGCCTAGCTCCGACTGGGGTGGCAGAATGGAGGCGGCTCTCAGCCAGCGCTGGCGCGAACTCGGGGGTACTCTCGTGGAAAAACTGATTCTGCAAGCAGAGCCGAGTGAATCGGAGCAGATCAGCGAAGCCGTTGGAGCATTTGAGTCAGAGGCAAGAATAAAAGCTTTTGAAGACGCGTTTGATGCACCGGTCGAAGCAAGACCTCGCCGACGTCAAGACTTTGATGTCGTGTTTTTGCTCGCACCCGACGCGGCAATAGCGCGGAGATTGCGGCCTTTACTGGTTTACCACTACGCGGCTGATGTACCCGTGTACGCCTCATCGGCCGTCGCCAACAATGATAACGGCTCGCAGAATCGAGATCTCAACGAGCTTGTCGTCCTGGAGATCCCCGCCCTATCCTCCGGCGCAAAAATATCACAAGGGTTTAGACTAAAAGCGTTGGGCAAAGACGCTGTCCAGTTAGTAGATCACTGGTCACAACTTAGTAGCATCGACAGTACTTTCTTGCGCGCTGATACTGGCATTCTCAGCGTCACCCAATCGGGCAATATTGAGCGCGAATTGATTCCGGCGATTTTTGAGGGTGGCTCGCTAAAACCACTTGCCTTACCGTAGCCCGACACCATTGACCTAAGACCACTATGCCCAACAGTGCGGGAGCCGCTGCTGAATCAGCGGCTCAACAGTATTTGGAACGCCGAGGCCTGTCGCTCCTCACGCGAAACTTTCGAACCCGCGGGGGTGAAATAGATCTTGTCATGAGGCACAACGGTGCTCTGGTTTTTGTTGAAGTGCGCCAGCGGACTTACGCCCGCTATGGTGGTGCCGCGGCGTCCGTTACACCCGTCAAGCAACAAAGAATTCGTCGGACGGCTCTGATGTTTTTGCAGCAAAATCCCTGTTACCGGCATATGCCCTGCCGCTTCGATGTCATCGCCTATTCGTCAGCCCTCGCTGACACCGATCCCGATTGGTTCGTCAACGCTTTTTGATGCGAGACCGGATGGTTCAACGTTATACTTCCATCATGAACAACTTCGACCGAGTTGCCAGTTTTTATCAAAACCACATTGAGCAGATTAGCCTCTCGGTGGACGCGGTGGTGGCTGCCACGTCTGTGGCGGCTGAAGCTGCAGCTGCCACCATTTTTAGTGAGCGCAAACTGATCATCTGCGGCTTAGGCCTAGACGCTGCATCCGCGACCTTACTTTCCGAATTACTCCGCAATGGGCTGGCTCATGAGCGACCTGCGCTCCCAACAATAGAGTTGATGAGCCGCTTTTCAACACCCAAGGAAGGCAGCGTCAACTGGCTCGCCCAGCAACTTGCCGTTCTAGGACAACCCGAGGATATGGCCATTATCTTTGCCTGTGACCTTGACGCCACCGATGCAGAAGTAATAGCCAATGCGGCCCACAGGCGTTCGATCAAAACATGCTGGCTTGGCGCCGAGGGGCCTGATATTTGCTTATCGTTTGATAGTGATGACCCAAAAGTATCCCTAAGCATGGGGCATAGCGCCGCTATTTGTCTCGCCGATCTCATCGAACTCGCCATGTTTGGCCCAATGGAGGAATCCCTGTGAACAAAATGTTGAGCGCCACCCTATTACTCTTCTCGGCCATCGTACTGAGCGGCTGCGGTTCCATGATGGCAGCCTTTGAATCCGACTCAATCGAAGAAGACCCGGGAGAACGAGGTTTTTCGCAACAGGTAGAGGACGAAAGCATCGAAACAAAGGCGGTGGTCAATATCCATGCCGCTAACGATGCGTTTGACGAGGCCGATTTTCTGGTGGTCTCGTTCAACGGTTATGTCCTGATCGCGGGTGAAGTTGCTAACCAGGCGCTAAAAGATCAGGCCTCCGCCGTTGTAAAAGAAATTTCCGGGGTTCGACGGATTTACAATGAAATGGAAATCGGACGCCCCTCTGATGTCAAAACCGAAGCCAGTGATGTGTGGATAACCGCGCAGGTCAAATCCGTGCTGTTCTTTGACTCAAATACCCCTTCGCTGAGGGTGAAAGTGGTCACCGAGAACAGCGTGGTCTACTTGCTGGGGCTTATCACTCCTGAAGAAGCCGAGCGGGTGGCGACTGAGGCGGCAGGGGTTAAGGGCGTCAAACGGGTCGTGCAGCTGTTTGAGCTCATTTAACAATCTTGAGTGCCGGCCGCTTGGCGCTTGACGGGTTGGGAGGATCGGATTCCGGGGGCTCGGGATCGGGCGTCGTCGCCGCATCAAAAACCATTCCCTGTCCATTTTCTCGCGCATAAATACCGAGCACCGCGGAAACCGGCACGTCGATATCTCGGGGCTGACCGCCAAATCGGCCGTTGAAGCTGATGCGCTCGTTGTCCATCTGCAGGCCGACTACAGCTGAGGGCGAAATATTCAGAACAATTTGCCCGTCCTTAACGTAGCTCTCGGGCACAACCACATATGGAATAGTCGCATCGACGAGTAAATGAGGCGTGCAGTCGTTATCCACAATCCACTCGTAGATTGCTCTGACAATGTATGGCCTGCTGGGAGTCACTGCGTAGGAAACAGATTAGCCGCGCATCTCTTGCTCTTGTACAGAGAGGCTTTCGATAAAGGATTCCCGCTTGAACAGCCGGTCCATATAAACCATCAGCGGCTTGGACTGCTTGCTGGGTCGAATGTCCACGCCGAGGGTGGGAAGGCGCCAAAGAATTGGGGCAATACAACAGTCAACTAGAGTAAATTCATCGCTCATAAAGAACGGCTTCTCGACAAAGATCGGAGCAATCGCCAACAAACCTTCGCGTAGCTCCTTGGCCGACTTAGAAACCACATTGTCAGACCGCGACGACTGAATGGCATCGACTAGTGAACACCAATCTCGCTCGATTCGATACATTAGCAACCGGCTCTCTGCCCTAGCAACCGGATAAACCGGCAAAAGAGGAGGATGCGGAAAACGCTCATCCAGATATTCCATCATGACCTTGGACTCATAGAGCACAAGTTCTCTGTCTAACAGCGTTGGCATACTGTTATAGGGATTGACGTCTGCGAGCTCCGCGGGAGCTGCCCCAGATTCCGACTCGATAAGATCGACCGTCACGCCTTTCTCTGCAAGTACTATTCTGACCCTGTGGCTGTAGTGACTCGTATTATCAGAAAAAAGCGTCATTGATGAGCGCTTTGATACGATGGCTGAAGCATCATCTGTCATGGTTATTCTCGCTCTTATGAGCCCTCATTTTTGGTCACTGCCACGCGCAATTTGTGGTGCCGTCCCCCGGCTCAGTGCACATCCTTCCAGTATTCTCGACTCAACAACCAAGCAAACACGAAAAAGATAGCTAGAAAGAGCATAACGCGCACGCCGATACGCTGGCGCTCGAGCTTCATGGGCTCGGCAGTATACGCCAGAAAATTCACGAGATCGTAAATCGCAGCGTCATATTCCCCCGGGGTCATCGCACCCGCGGTAGCGATCTCTAAACCGCCACAGGGCTCATCGGTCGCCCCCGCGTCTGCATGGTCAACGCCCCCGTGAGCTGGCCCAGGGACACACTCAGGCATTCCCTGCAGCTCCATCAGCACATGGGGCATGCCTACCTTGGGGAAGACTTTGTTATTAACGCCATAGGGACGAGTGTCATCCCGGTAAAAAGTTCGCAGATAGGTGTACAGCCACTCCGGTTGGCGCGCCCGGGATACCAGAGTCAAATCGGGCGGCGTAGCCCCAAACCACACCTTGGCGTTCGCTTTATCCATGGCATTATCCATGAGCGAGCCGATCTTAATCGTCGGGTCAAACATAAGGTTTGCCTGGTAGAGATCCACGGGGATCCCGAGGTCCCGGGCAACCCGGTTGTAACGTGAATACTGTAGTGAATGGCAACCCATGCAGTAATTCATGTATACCGAGGCGCCACGCTGAAGCGATGGCTGGTTGCTCGGATCGGTGGTTATGTCATCACAGGGAATGGTGCCACAGTCATAGGCTGACTCTGCACCCACAACCTGCAGGGGAATGACGGTCAACACACCAATGATCACGAGAGTGGCGACACTTTTGAAGAAGCTCAGACCGCCGTTCATGGTCACCCGCTCAGGAACTGGCTTGGTTTTATCCATGGTCGACCAAAACGGCATGGCCAGGAAGAAAAGGAAATAGAAAATCGTACAAATCTGCGCGAGGACCGTTCGCTCCGGCGTAGGGCTCTTGACTCCCAATACACCCAGGATCAAAAAGCTCGCGACAAACGTGACAAGCATGACGCGATTGATCATACCGCGATAGCGCCAGGACTTAACCTCGCAGCGATCGAGCCAGGGCAAAGCGAAGGGGATGGCCACCGAGGCAGCAAAAAATACGAAACCCCAGAACTTATCGGGGACCGCACGCAACACCGAATAAAACGGTGTGAAATACCAAACAGGAGCGATGTGCTCAGGTGTCTTCAGCGCATTGGCCTGTTCAAAGTTCGCATATTCCAGGAAGTAGCCACTCATCTCCGGCATGAAGAAAATAATGCCGCAGAAAAAGAAAAGGAAGACAGCAATACCCTGAACGTCGTGAACCGAGTAATACGGGTGGAACTTGATCCCGTCGAGCGGTACGCCATTAGCATCTTTCTTCTTTTTAATCTCAACCCCATCGGGGTTGTTAGAACCCACTTCATGCAGCGCAAGAATGTGCAAAACAACCAGAGCAAGCAACACGATTGGCAGCGCCACAACGTGGAGAGCAAAAAAGCGATTAAGTGTGATGCCTGACAGTAAGTAGTCACCGCGGATCCAGGTGACGATATCCTCACCCACCACCGGTATTGCACCAAAGAGTGAGATGATCACCTGCGCCCCCCAGTAGGACATCTGCCCCCATGGTAGCACGTAGCCCACGAACGCTTCGGCCATCAGCACAACGAAGATAAGCATGCCGAAAATCCAGATTAGCTCACGCGGCTTTTTGTACGACCCGTACAAAAGGGCCCGCATCATGTGAAGGTAAACCACCACAAAGAATGCTGAAGCACCGGTAGAGTGCATGTAGCGCAATAGCCAACCGTAGTCGACATCCCGCATGATGTACTCCACGGATGCGAAAGCCTCCTCCGCAGAAGGGGTGTAATTCATGGTGAGCCAGATTCCGGTCAGTAGCTGATTAACCAAAACCAGCAGAGAAAACACACCAAAGAAATACCACATGTTGAAATTTTTAGGCGCGTAATACTCGCCCATATGGGTATTCCATGCGCGCGTCAGTGGAAGCCGAGCATCAATCCAGCCAACAAGAGAAGTGAGTGCTTTTTGCATTACGCTGCCTCCGCGTCTACGCCAATGACAAGAACGTTGTCCCCTTCGAAGCTGTAGGGAGGAACAATCAAATTCGCTGAAGCTGGCACGCCTTGATAAACCCTGCCCGCCAAATCAAATTTAGATCCGTGACAGGGACAGAAGAAGCCACCCAGCCAGGAGTCACCCCCCAAGTCGGCGGCCCCCACCTCTGGCCTGAATTTGGGCGCACAGCCGAGGTGCGTGCACAATCCCACTGCCACGAATAACTCTGGGCGAATCGACCGACCCGCTGGCGCCACGTAGGCGGGCTGGTCGGACGCTGTAGAAGCAGGATCCTTCAAATCGCCATCGAGCTTGGTGAGATCGGCTACCTGAGCCTCGCTCCGATGCAATACGTAGACCGGTTTGCCTCGCCACTCGACCACGACCATCTGGCCGGGCTCCAACTTACTGATGTCGGCCTTCACCGGCGCCCCGGCCGCCTTCGCCTTTTCTGACGGATTCCAAGAGCCCATAAAGGGCACAGCCACACCGACAACACCCGCGACACCGACTGCGGAGGTCGCAGCGGTCAAGAATTTACGACGGGTTTGCTGTGTGTCCTGCTCTGCCGCGGTCTCACCGGGCGCTGAATTGGTGTCACTCATCTGAGTTCTCTCCGGAAAAAAGTCACCACTAACAATCTGCAAAGAGCGCGACATTGACGTCGACGCGTCCCTTCAAAACGGACGGGATTTAAGGCGCTGAATAGTAAAGGTCTGGCGCGCTATCGGCAAGCAAAGGACGCCAAAACCATTGCAACCGGCTGTTTTACTTGGACAAAAAATGCGCGGGCGATACCGAGTCCAAATGCCGAAACGCTGGAAAACGGGCAATAAAAAGCCGGCAGGTGCCGGCTTCTCGTCAATCGGGTGCCCGTTATCGCTTGCTGAACTGCGGCCTGCGACGTGCTTTTCGCAGACCCACCTTCTTTCGCTCGACCTCACGGGCGTCACGGGTAACAAAGCCTTCGGCTCTGAGGCTAGGGCGCAGAGACTCATCGTAGTCCATCAGCGCTCGGGTTAAACCGTGTCGAATGGCTCCGGCCTGGCCGAAGCTACCGCCGCCCTTGACGGTTACCTGTGCATCGAACTTGTCCGCCAATTCGGTCAATTCCAGAGGCTGACGAACGATCATTCGTGCGACTTCGCGTCCAAAATACTCGTCGATGGTCCGGCCGTTGATCGTGATATTGCCGGTCCCTGTGCGAAGAAAAACTCTGGCTGTAGAGGTCTTTCGTCGGCCTGTTCCGTAGTAATGCGCCGTTGCCATCAATGACTCCTTAAATACTCAGCGTTTGGGGCTGCTGAGCAGCGTGCGGATGTTCAGGGCCCGCGTAAATTTTCAATTTTTTAAACATTGCTCGGCCCAGTGGGTTTCTGGGCAGCATTCCCTTGACCGCGCGCTGCAAAACACGCTCGGGCGCCCGGTCGATCAGCTTCTCAAAGCTGTAGGACTTAATACCACCCGGATAACCCGTGTGGTGGTGATACATTTTGTCAGTTTGCTTGTTCCCGGTAACCCGAACCTTTTCACAGTTGATCACAACAATGTAGTCGCCCATATCCATGTGGGGGGTATATTCGGGCTTATGCTTGCCGCGCAGCCGGTGAGCGATCTCGGTCGCCAATCGACCTAGGGTCTTGTCTTCGGCGTCGACCACGAACCAATCGTGGTGCACGTCAGCTGCTTTTGCGCTGTAGGTTTTCATCGGGCTAGCCTCTGGGGCCTGCTAAAAGGAGCGCGGATGTTACTGGAACAGGGGGGGAGTTTCAACACCGGTGATGGCGCTTTCCGGTACAATTTCGCCCTCATGGGCGGTGCTCCCGGGCCAGATATTCTCTGGATTGCATTTCAAGTAGTCTGGACACTGTCCGCTGGTACTCAAATTGCAGCCGAATTCCCCGATAAAGGGCCTCTGGCGCGGCTTCCGCCGTGACGATGACCTTGACGTTTCGATCATAAAATTCGTCAATTAGATTAATAAAGCGCCTGGCAACGTCCTCCTCGTCCCCCCCCATGACCTGAACCCCCTCTAGCAGGACTGTTTGGTAGATGCGTCCCAGCTCAATAAAGTCACTGGCGCTGCGGGGTTTTCGGCACAGCTCATCGAAAGTCACCCACAGAATCCCCTCGACCGCACTCACCGCTCGAACCAGACGATGGTTAATTTCAATCTCCTGGACCTCAGGCGCAATACCGTTGGCGAGCGCACTAAAATTGGTCTCGAGGGCTTTGGTCGCAGCTGGATCGAGCGGCGCATGCCAAAGCTCGGCCTTTTCGAGCGTTCTCAATCGATAATCGACACCCGAATCGATATTGACCACACGGGTGTACCGTTCTATCAGTGCAATAGCGGGTATGAATCGCGCCCGTTGCAGGCCGTCCTTGTAGAGTTCGGCCGGCTCAATGTTTGACGTCGCGACAAGCGTGACGCCTCGACTGAACAGCTCCTGCATTAAGCCGCCCAGCAGCATAGCATCGGCAATGTCACTGACAAAAAATTCGTCAAAACAGATCACTCTCGCTTCTTTACTGATTTTTGCCGCCACCTGCTCGAGAGGGTTTTTCTCACCCGCAAGGCTCGTCAGGTCGTCGTGGACCCGCTGCATGAAACGGTGGAAGTGCACCCTGAGCTTGCGCTGAATTGGCAAGGCTTCAAAAAAAGTATCAACAAGATAGGTTTTGCCTCGGCCGACACCTCCCCAAAAATAAAGCCCCTGCTCGGGCTCCCGCGACCGCGCACGCAGTATTTTAATCGGTAACTTGGCGCGTAACCGCTTGGTCGAGCGCTGTTCATCCCTATCCTGAACAACCAGCCGCTCATAGAGATCTTCAAGCAGATCAACCGCCGCCGCCTGCGAGGCGTCTGCAACGAAGCCGTCGCGTTCCAAATCGGCCAAATAACGCTGCTTGGGCGACAAACTTACCTCCGACATACCCGGTGTCCTTGTTAACGGGTTACACTCTCTCCCTGATCTTCTGGACCAATCAAGGGGAGCACCATGTTCACCACCGCCACTCTCATTGCTACCGCGCTGCTGGCGTTATGTGCAGGTCTGGCACTTGGCTGGGCCATGGGACTGCGCAGAAAAAGCAAACGCGACGTCATCATCGACCTGGAAACCCGCCTCGAGCGAGCGCTTGAGAGCCGAGCAGACTATGAAGCCGAAGTTACCGAACACTTCGCGCGCACCGCTGAGCTCCTCAACCGTATGACGGAAGATTACCAGCAGGTATACAGCCACTTGGCCTCGGGCGCCAACAAACTGTGCGAGGGTACAGTTGACATGCCGCCCTCTTCCACTCTCCTAGCAGACAGCTCCGACGACCTGTCTTCAGAGATCGCCGGCGGCTTACAACCTCTAGATTACGCACCGCGCAAGAGTCCCGATGAGCAGGGTCAATTATCCGAGACTTTTGGCTTGGATCAAACCCGTGGCGAACCCGAAGAAGCTCCCCTATCCAGAGCGGGGTGAATAATTGAGTAAGTCCGTCTCTGTTGAGTGGACAGCGCTGCAATTCAGCGACCGGCAATACGCTTAGGGCACTCGTCGCAACAAGCCGCAAACAGAAAGCGTGACTGGGTAAGCATGGGTCATGCTGGGTTAGGGATATCGATAAAACTGTGACGGCACCCCAGTTCAGCGGCAAGCCAGTCACCCACCGACTGGACGCCAAAGCGCTCGGTAGCGTGGTGACCCGCGGCAATAAAGGCAACGCCCCGTTCCCGCGCGACGTGGATGGTCTGCTCCGATACCTCACCGGTGACAAATAGATCAACTCCAGCATCGGCGGCGGCTTCAATATAGCCTTGACCGCCCCCGGTACACCAGGCCACCGTTCGAATATCCCGCTCTCCCTCCACCAAGACCTCGCGATTGAGCGCACCCCTAAGCGTCATAGCTATGTGCGAAAGTGAACGATGTTCCGGGAATGAACCCAAAAAAACCGGGAAAGCGATTTGTTCGGATTTCAGCGGCCCAAATTGCTCAAGCCCCATTGCCCGACCCAGGCCCGCGTTGTTGCCAAGTGTCGGATGGCAATCGAGGGGTAAGTGGTAGGCAAACAAATTCATATCAGCACAAAGCAGCGATTTGATTCTTTGCCCTTTCATCCCCTTGATACAGGGATCCTCTCCCCGCCAAAAATAGCCGTGGTGGACCAGCAGGGCATCGGCGCCGCGGTTCACCGCTTCGTCAATAAGCGCCTGGCAGGCTGTCACGCCCGTAACCACCTGATAAATTTCGTCCTTACCCTCGACCTGCAACCCGTTCGGGCAATAGTCCTGAAACAAATGAGGCTTCAGCAAGCCATCGAGCGCCGTACAGATATCATTTCGATGCGCCATGATCACTCCTTTTCCTATGCACAAACCTGCTTCAAATGAAGATTAACGCCACCAGTCTGTTTTACAATATCCATCTTGGCGAGGGAGAAAATCGTGAAAGAGTATCTGCAAAGCTTGCTATGGCCGGCGATTGCGGGCGTCCTAGGCGCCTTTATCGTGCTCGATCAATGGGTCCTCAGCCCTGTCAACCAACCGGAAAAAGCCGCGGCCACGGCGTCGTATCACGAGGCAGTTGCTCGAGCGACCCCCTCTGTGGTGAACATCTACACCGCAAAACTGGTTAATCGTCGACGCAATTCAGCCCTCAATGACCCCTTGCTTCGACGATTTCTAGGGCCAACCGCCGGGCGTCAGCGCATTGAGCGCTCACTGGGCTCAGGCGTGATTCTGAGCAAGGCGGGCCACATTATCACCAACAACCACGTCATCGCCGACGCCGACGCTATTCAGGTCTTGCTCCACGATGGTCGCTCTGCAAGTGCCCTGGTTGTTGGATCAGACCCAGCCACTGATCTCGCTGTCCTGAAAATTGACCTGCCGGGCTTGTATCCCGCCACCCTAGCCAACTCCGACGACGCACGGGTTGGGGACGTTGTCCTCGCGATTGGCAACCCCTACGGATTTGGCCATTCCGTGAGTCAGGGCATCATCTCCGGGGTTGGGCGATCCGGGCTGCAACTGTCTGACTATGAGGACTATATCCAGACCGATGCCAGTATTTATCTAGGTAATTCAGGGGGTGCGCTGATTGACACCGATGGCAAGCTCGTCGGAATCAACACCCTGATTTATACCGCCGGTGGGGAGGCCGCAGGAACCAGCGGGATCGGCATAAATTTAGCCACGCCAGTCAACCTCGCCCAATTTGTTATGGGGGATCTGATCGACTATGGCACCGTCGTTCGCGGATGGCTCGGGGTGAGCGTGGAACTCCTCCAGATGAATGGTGCCGAGGGCCAAAGCGATCAAGCTCTGGTGGTTTCCGGCATCGCCGAGGGCGGTCCCGCGGCCCGGGCAGGTCTCGAAGCCGGAGATATCATCGCCGCGATTAACGGTAGTCGGGTTAACGATGGGCGCCTAACCATGCATCAAATCGCCAGGCTGCGCCCTGGCGAACAAATTACAATCGACGTAAGCCGCGACGATGGCTTGGTCCAGCTGACCGCCATTGTAGGTACTCGCCCCACATCCTGAGCGCAGGGCTAAAGGCCCTTATTTTTTGCAGCGCAGTTCGGCGCTGCGGGCATGCGCCGTGAGGGATTCACCGCGAGCGAGTGCTGATGCCATCTCACCAAGCGCGGCGGCCCCGCTCGCTGAGCACTTAATGACTGAACTTCTTTTCTGAAAGTCGTAAACCCCGAGGGGCGATGAAAATCGTGCTGTCGAGGATGTCGGCAATACGTGATTCGGACCGGCACAATAATCACCAAGACTTTCACAGGTATTTGATCCCACAAAAATGGCCCCAGCCACTAGGATCCGCTCGAGGTAGCACTCGGCCCCCTCTAGGGCTAGCTCGAGGTGCTCCGGACCAATGGTATTGCTCAGCGTAAACGCGTCATCCAAGGAATCGACCTGAATCAGCGCGCCCCTGTTACGCAAGGACGCAGCGATAATGTCGGCTCGCTCCATTTGTGTCAGCTGCGCTACTATCGCCGCTTCCACACGGTCCAAATAGTCGGCGTCTTCGGCGATTAATATGGCTTGCGCCTGTTCATCGTGCTCGGCCTGGGAAAACAAGTCCATCGCCATCCATTCAGGATCTGCACTGCCATCGGCGATGATCAGAATTTCCGAGGGACCCGCAACCATATCGATACCAACAATGCCAAACACTTGCCGCTTGGCCTCGGCGACATAGCGGTTACCCGGCCCTACAATCTTGTCAACGGGCGCAATACTCTCGGTGCCAAAAGCCAGCGCCGCGACAGCTTGCGCGCCACCGACTGTGTAGACTCGAGTCACGCCCGCAAGCGCCGCTGCCGCCAATACCAGAGCGCTGAGCTCGCCCTGAGGCGCGGGGACCACCATCACGATTTCCTCAACCCCTGCGACCTTAGCGGGGATCCCATTCATGAGTACCGATGAGGGGTAGCTGGCTTTCCCGCCAGGCACATACAAACCCACTCTTTTCATTGGCAGGACCCGCTGTCCGAGGTAGTTACCCAAGGAGTCGGTGAAACCCCAGTCCTCGGCAACTTGGTGTCGATGGTAGTCCTCAATCCGCGCGGCAGCCGCTTTCAACGGTTTCGCTATTGTCGGATCAAGGGCATCGAGGGCAGCTTCCAGTTCCGACCGCTCAATCACCAACGCGGAAACGTCGCTTACCGAATAACCATCAAGTGAGGCGGTGTAACTGACAAGCGCCGAATCACCTTCAGCGCGTACACGCTCGATGATATCTCTGACCGTGGTCGACAGCCCATTGTCGCGCTCCTCAGGCCTCTGTAAAAGCAAAGCCAAGGTATCAGCAAATTCCTGATCCCGGGCATAAAGCCGATTTATCACTCCCGTCATGCTAGTTGACCACCCGTCAGTCGATTGCGTCTTTGAGGGCGCTAATAATGTCAGTGAGCAGGGCGTGTCGAGTTCGCATCGCCGCTTTGTTTACAACAAAACGGGTGCTGACATCGGCGATGTGCTCAAGCGGCACCAAGCCATTGGCCCTAAGCGTGTTACCGGTATCTACGATATCCACAATTTCATCCGCCAGATTCATGAGCGGCGCCAACTCCATCGCGCCGTAGAGTGGTATCACATCAGCCTGAATCCCTTTCGCTGCATAGTGCGCGCGAGCAATGTTGACGAACTTAGTCGCCACCCTGAGTCGAGAGCCGAGGTTTTGGCTGGCTGAAAACCCGGCTGTCTGCAGGGAGCAGCGGGCAATGCCTAGATCCAAGGGCTCGTACAACCCTTGAGCACCGTGCTCAAGGAGCATATCTTTACCAACGATACCCGCATCGGCTGCGCCCTGCCGAACGTAGGTAACCACATCGGAGCCACGTAACACCACAAAACGCACGTCGGGTCGGTTGGCCTCAAAAATCAGCCGGCGGCTGCTTCTGGGGTCATCAAGGGGCTCGAGGCCACATTGCGCCAGCAAGGGAAGAGTTTCATCGAGAATTCTTCCCTTAGTTAGGGCAATGGTCAGGGGCTGAAGTGTTGATTCCGTAGTCATAGGACAAGTTTAGCTGGGAAGCCGCCGAATATCGGCACCCAACTGCTGCAATTTTTCCTCAATACACTCATATCCGCGATCGATGTGGTAAATGCGATCCACCAGCGTTTCGCCACCCGCCACTAATCCAGCGATCACTAAACTTGCCGACGCTCTAAGGTCAGACGCCATTACCGGTGCACCCGTCAGGCGCTCTCGACCCGCCACTATCGCCGTGTTGCCTTCAATCAAAATATCCGCACCCATTCGATTCATTTCGTGGGTCTGGATGAGCCTATTTTCAAATACCGTTTCAGTGACTCGGCCAACGCCTTCTGCAATAGTGTTTAGCGCCGTAAATTGGGCCTGCATGTCTGTTGGAAAGCCTGGATAAGGCGCCGTAGTGATGCCCACAGATGTAGGTCGTCTGCCCTCCATGTCGAGCACAATCCAGTCGGTACCGGTTTCGATAGTGGCTCCACACTCCCGCAACTTATCGAGCACGATATCGAGATGATGGGGTACCGCACCCTCCAATCGAAGCCGCCCGCCGGTAGCGGCGACTGCCACAAGGTAAGTCCCAGCTTCGATGCGGTCCGGCATGACGGTGTAGTCAGCGCCGGCCAGTGCAGGAACACCTTCAATATCAATAGTTGACGTACCCGCTCCCGAAATTTTTGCACCCATCGCGATCAGGCACTGGGCCAAATCAACGACCTCGGGTTCGCGAGCCGCATTACGCAAGGTTGTTTTACCCTTGGCCAGCGCTGCCGCCATCAGTAAATTCTCGGTACCGCCGACAGTAACGATCTCCATAGTGATATCAGCACCCCGCAACCCATCGGGACAGGAGGCCTTGATGAAACCATCCTCAATCGCAATGCTGGCACCCATGGCCTCAAGGCCTTTCAAGTGCAAATCGACGGGTCGCGAGCCAATGGCACATCCACCCGGGAAAGACACCTCCGCCGATCCAAAGCGCGCCAGAAGCGGCCCCAATACCAATATGGATGCGCGCATGGTCTTAACCAATTCATAGGGGGCAACCAGCTGATTTACCGTCGACCCGTCGACTTCAATGGACAAACGCTCGCCCACGGTCAGGCCAGCGCCCAAGCACCCCAACAGTTCCATCATTGTGGTGATGTCATGAAGGTGTGGGAGGTTATGAAGGGTCGTTTTCTCAGGGGTCAGCAGAGTGGCCGCCAAGATCGGCAACGCCGCATTTTTGGCGCCGGAGACTTTAAGTGTGCCTCCCAGTCGGCGACCACCCCGAATGTGTAACTTGTCCAAGGAAAAGCCTCGCTACCCGGCTACTTCCGCGGGGGTCTTGGCAGAAATATTGACCGCATGAATCGCGCCTGACGCAATACAATCCGCCAGCGGCGCGTATACACGCTGTTGACGGGTTACCGAACGAAGTCCGTCAAACTCCGTGCTGATGACCTGCACGTTGCAATGACCACCCGACAATTCAACCGACACGCTTGCGCCGGGAAAGGCTCCCTCCAACAGCGCCTGTATGCTTTTTGTATCCATTACATCATTCCTCGGTTGCGCTGGTTTTTATTTGGCTGTCATCCCAGGTATCAATGACCGTGTCGAGATTACCCCCAGCAGCAACCGCAGAAGCTTCGAACTGACTCCTATAGATTTCCCCAAGGTTAATATTTTCAATAATCATGTTTCTGAGTTTCCAAGAACCATCCCTGTACTGACCCAACTGGTATTTAACCGTGTAAACCTTTCCATCTTCGCCGTATACATACTGGTTAACCGAAGCCACCCGGGTGCTGCCGGGAGAAATTTCTGTTTCACCCAACTCGATTCGCGAACTTCCAAAGGCCAAGAGCCCTCTGCTATACGTGTTGACCATTCCATCCCGCAATACAGTGGTGAAGCGACTTAACTGGGCACGCAATGTGTCTCGCCCGTCGTCAGACAAAGATTTATAGCGCGCACTGCTCGCATACTCACCCATAACGCCCCTCGCAAAACCCCGAAAATCAACCACGCTATCCAGCTGTTTCCCAACGGCGCTAATGTACCGATCAGGATCGTCGTCATAGTAATCAGGTGCCTCGCTAACCAGCGCCATGATCTCGCTGGTCACCTCACGTATGACGTCACCCGGCCCCGTGGCAGGCGAGATCTCATCCCCATGGGACACAGTACAAAATGCGAAGAGCAGCAATAGCGCCAGCGTTTGTACAGCGGCAACTAGCGGTGATTTATTACGGAAATAGAGGGTCATCAATCGCTCCGGGCATAAAAAGGTAAGTTACAATGCATTCGCTAGGGTTGCTTATCTCACCGCGTAATGGTGGGTCTGCCGGCTGTAGATGATACCCGATCTTGGCGTGATACGCCGTTGCGACTAGCGGTCCAGGTGAAAAACCCCAAAAAGCGAAAACTGAGACCCCATGCTGATCAATCTTCTTACCATTGTCATCGGACTTGCGGTCCTTGTCTGGAGCGCAGATCTGTTTATCGATGGCGCAGCAGCCCTCGCCTCGCGCGTTGGATTATCACCACTGCTAATCGGCATGACCATCGTGTCAGTAGGCACTTCTGCACCTGAAATTCTCGTCTCAATTATGTCTTCCGCGACCGGCTCCGGCGCACTCGCAATAGGCAATGCCTTTGGCTCGAACATCGCTAATGTTGGCCTAGTCCTTGGGGTCACTGTACTCATTGCGCCAATAACGGTGGGACGAACGACGACATTTACAGATATACCTATACTACTGGTTATCGTGTGTCTGTGTTGGGTCTTACTCCTGGATAACCTGCTGTCGGCCTTTGACTCCGCCATCCTCAGCTGCACCTTGGTGCTATATCTGTTCCGAATTGCTCGGCACCGTGCCACTCCAGACATCAGCGACCTCACCGACCCCGTGGAGAGCATGCCCTTAAAAAAAGCGAGCAGCATCTTCATCATCGGATTAGGCTTACTCATACTGAGCTCTCGGGTACTCGTTTATGGCGCGGTTAATGTTGCAACCGCACTGGGCGTACCCGAATTAATTATTGGTCTAACGATAGTGGCTTTGGGTACTAGCTTACCCGAACTTGCCGCTTCGCTCGTCAGCGCCCTAAAGGGCCATGCCGATATCGCCATTGGTGCTATTGTAGGTTCCAATATTTTTAATTTGCTGATTGTTTTGGCTATTCCTGGCTTTTTTGAACAGATCGCGCTTTCGACCACTGACCTGCAACGCGACTTAGGTACGGTGACCCTCAGCACCGCATTACTCGGCTTCTTTATATGGACAAGCTGGCGTCGAGACACGGGTACTGCTTCGCTAGGTCGCACAGCGGGGTGCACTTTTCTTGCGATATATGTGCTTTACTACGTGTGGTTGACCCTCGGCACGAAGGCTTTGTGAAGAGATGATTGACAAGAAAACAATCCTGACCGCGGTGCGTCGCACGATCACAATGGAAAGTGAGGCCATTTCCGGCCTCGCCCACACCATCGATGATCATTGGGTTGCTGCTTGTGAGTGCATACTCAAAGCCAAAGGGCGCACTGTTGTCACCGGTATAGGCAAGTCCGGCCATGTTGCCAGCAAGATTGCCGCAACCCTCGCGAGCACTGGCACCCCAGCTTTTTTCGTCCACCCGGGAGAAGCCTCCCACGGGGATTTAGGTATGATCACCCGGGACGATGTCGTGATAGCGCTCTCAAATAGCGGAAATACGGCAGAAATTTTGGCGCTGCTGCCCCTCCTGAAGCGGCTCGCCGTCCCTGTTATCGCGATGACCGGTAATCGGGAATCACCTCTAGCAAAAGCGGCCGACGTGCATCTATACGCGGGCGTCACCGAGGAAGCCTGTCCACTCGATCTGGCACCAACGTCGAGTACCACTGCTGCGATGGTTATGGGCGACGCGCTCGCTATTGCGCTGCTCGAAACGCGAGATTTCACTGCAGAAGATTTTGCGTTTTCACATCCCG
The DNA here is from genome assembly GCA_943787485.1 of uncultured Luminiphilus sp. GTDB lineage: Bacteria > Pseudomonadota > Gammaproteobacteria > Pseudomonadales > Halieaceae > Luminiphilus. Next base: position 139,618 of record CALSMP010000004.1, read on the forward strand.
GGGGATCGCTGGGCCGCAAACTCATTCTCAGCGTCGATGATGTCATGGCCTCGGGAACCGCAGTGCCTAAAGTTTCTTCAGATGCCACCCTAGCAGAAGCACTCATGGAGATTACGGCCAAGGGATTAGGGATGACCACTGTGCAAGAGGACGGCATGCTTCAGGGCATTTTTACAGACGGCGATCTACGACGAGCGCTTGAGTCACGACCTGATATTAATACCGCCATTATCGCAGGACTCATGTCAACGGATGTAAAGACACTACCAACCGGCCATCTGGCTGCTGAAGCGTTGCAGCTCATGGAGCAGAATAAAATTACCTCGCTGGTGGTGACGGATAATGTAGGCAAGGTAAGCGGCGTCGTGCACCTGATGGCCTTATTGAAGGCGGGTATCGCATGAAACCTATTGACCCTTCCGTCGCAAAAAAAATCGCACTCGCTGTTTTCGACGTAGACGGCGTGATGACTGACGGCAAGATCACTTATACCAGTAATGGCGAAGAGACCAAGAGTTTCGACATCCGCGACGGCCTAGGCATAAAGTTGCTTTCTCAAGCAGGGATAACAGTTGCAATCGTTACAGGCCGTCACTCGCCTATGGTGAAGCAACGCGCGCTCGACCTCGGCATCGGCGAGGTCATACAAGGCCGCGAGGACAAGTTAGTAGCACTGTCAGAGCTTTGTACCCAACGCGGCATAGAGCTCGACGCGGCAGCCTACATGGGAGATGACCTGCCTGACTTGTCAGCGGTAGCGTCGGCGGGGCTGGGGGCTGCTCCTGCCAATGGCCATCCGACAGTAAAAGGCGTTGCCAAGTGGATAACCGAGTCTCGGGGTGGTGATGGCGCAGTGCGGGAATTCGCCGAAGCACTGCTGCTCGCGAGAGGGCAGTGGCAACAGGTAGTCGAGGCGTTTTCGAGGTGAAGTTGACCCTATCGACACTACTGGCCGTTGTCGTCCTGGCTGTGCTTTGGCTCACGCTTGGACAGGGTGAGCAATTGCCGTCAATTGTCGCCGGCGAGCAAGAAAATATTGTCAAAAATTACGCATTGAACGTTGTTCAGCGAAATTATGACGATACCGGTTCTGCTGTGGACAACGTTTCGACTGAGGAAATCTACCAATACACCCAGGACCCAAAAGTATACTTTTCTAAGATCGTGGCAGAACACGCTGAGCCCGATGGAAGCTTATGGGTGCTCGTTGCAGCCGATGGTGTTTACCGCCCTCATGCGCGGGAGTTTTGGCTTCACAATGGCGTCACCATTGAGAAAAAAAATGAGGGCAGTCAAAAATTGCAAACACCTCGAATGAGGGTTTTGCTTGATGAGGATCGCGCCGTGAACAACGCGTTTGTGGAGCTTCACTTGGCGGACAGTACAACTACAGCATACGGACTGGATCTGGATCTGAACACCGGGATAGCAAAGCTCTTGAAGAAGGTTACAACTGTGTATGAACACTGAGCGGGGACAAACCCCAGGCTTGCCAAAAACGCGGAGGGCGCTGAGCGGCCTCTTCGCGATACTCGTAGTGTGTGAGGCTTACCCCCTACCGACAGACCGCGATCAACCCTTGAAAATTACAGCCGATTCAGCGGTGCGTGATGATAACGCCGGCGAAACTCGCTATATTGGGGATGTTGCTCTGACTCAAGGCAGTCTTACCATTCGCGCTGATTTGCTAACCATCCGTCACAGTCAAGCGTCAGCTGACGTCGTCGTGGCCGAGGGAGACCCCGCGACCCTAAGTCAAGTACCCGAGTTGGGTAAGCAGCCAGTCAACGCACAAGCTCAGCAAATCGAATACCACCGGTTAGACGACAAAATTATTCTGAGAGATGGCGCTCGCATCGAGCAGGATGGCGCCATCGTCACTGGCGCGGTCATTGACTATCTGATCACCCGCCAAAAGGTCAGTGCAATGAGCACGAAGCAAAACGCAACGAGTGATCAAAGCGAACGTCCAAAACAGCGCGTAGAGGTCATTATTCCGCCTGGCGCTCTCGACCCCGAAGAAAGATAGGGGCGTAAGAAGCATGCCATCCGTTCTCAAGGCCGATAATCTCGCCAAGTCCTACGATGGTCGGCAAGTCGTACTGGATGTCTCGCTAGAGGTAAGCTCTAGGGAAATTGTCGGGTTGTTAGGGCCAAATGGCGCAGGCAAAACCACCTGCTTTTACATGATTTTAGGATTGGTAAGCGCGGATAAAGGCCAGGTGAGCCTGGATGACCTCAGCCTTACGCACTTACCAATTCATGCAAGAGCTAAAGCGGGAGTGGGTTATCTACCACAAGAAGCGTCGATTTTTCGCCGCCTGACCGTAAAAGATAACGTTTTGGCCATTCTTGAGACACGCAAAGATTTGAGCCGAAAACAGCGCACTTCTGTTTGTATGGAACTGCTCGATGAATTCAGCGTCGGTCATCTTGCCAACACATTAGGACAGGCTCTTTCGGGCGGCGAGCGACGCAGGGTAGAGATCGCGAGAGCGCTCGCACTTGATCCAGCATTTGTCCTCCTCGACGAGCCATTTGCTGGCGTCGATCCAATCTCTATCAACGAAATAAAAACCGTGATTCGTCATCTTTTTGATAGAGGCATCGGCGTACTCATTACCGATCACAATGTAAGGGAAACGTTGGATATATGCCAGCGGGCCTATATTGTTGGAGAAGGGCATGTCATCGCTTCAGGCACTCCTGAAGAAGTATTGAACAACAGCAAAGTCCGCGAGGTCTATTTGGGCGCCGATTTCACTCTCTAAAGCAATTTCATGTTTGTTTTAGCTGATAAAAGCGCCTCGAATATTGCGAGGCCTGAGTTGACAGGGCTACACTCAATACTTAAACACAGGCGTAGCACATCTGAGGTGAAATGAAGCAGTCGCTGCAACTAAAACTCGGCCAAAACTTGGCGCTGACGCCTCAGTTGCAGCAGGCTATTAAGCTTTTACAGTTGAGCACCCTTGATCTACAACAGGCTATTGACGAGGCGCTGGAGGGTAATCCGCTACTCGAGCGCGAAGATGAGCACAGCGATGGCGAGACTGACGCCCTTAGCGATACCGATGGACTGGACTTTACCGAAGCCAAAGAAAACTCATCTGGTGACGACAATGAGCTTGCCGTTGATACGCGTTGGGAGGACCTTCTTCCCTCATCAGCACCGTCCGGAAACTCTGATGACGAAAATAGCTTCACTGAGAGGGATGTCGCACCCGAATCGCTTCAAGACCAGCTCCGCTGGCAGTTAAACCTGACCCGATTTTCGGACACCGATCGAAAAATTGCGGAAGCTTTTATCGATAGTGTCGACACCAATGGGCGACTCTCCCAAAGTCCGGAAGAAATCCTAGCCGCAGTCAAACTACCCGATGTTGAAATTGACGAGGCGATGGCGGTACTACACCTGCTTCAGCACTTTGAACCCACCGGGGTCTTCGCCAAAGACCTTAGGGAGTGTCTTTTACTCCAGCTCCGGCAAATGCCTTCGGACATTCCCTTTCGTGATATTGCTGGAGCCATCGTCAGTAGACATCTAGACCATATCGCCACTGTCGACCCTAAGAAGCTAGCCAAGAGACTGCGAACCGATGAAACCTCGGTTCGAGGCGCTCTTGCTCTCATCAAGTCACTTGATCCTACGCCTGGGGCCAACATAGGCGCGAGCGATACGGAGTACGTCATACCAGACGTCTTTGTATCGAAAAAAAATGATCAATGGCGCGTAGAGCTCAATCCCGATATTGCCCCAAGACTTAAAATCAACACCGTGTATGCCGAGCTCGCGAGCGCCGGCAACTCGGCGACTGACCGATCTTTTATTCGAGACAATCTGCAGGAAGCCAAGTGGTTTATGAAAAGCCTAAAGAGCCGCAATGAAACGCTGCTCAAAGTGGCGAGCAAAATTGTCGAGCATCAAAAGGCATTCCTAGAACTGGGCGAGGAGGCTATGCGGCCTCTCGTTCTCGCCGACATTGCCGACCAAATTGAAATGCATGAATCAACAATCTCTCGTGCCACGACACGAAAATATATGCATACACCGCGCGGTATATACGAACTTAAATTTTTCTTTTCAAGCCACGTCGGCACAACCGAGGGCGGAGAATGCTCTTCCACTGCCATCAAAGCGCTGATCAAAAAGCTAGTACAAACCGAGGACCTCAAGAAGCCACTAAGTGACAACAAGCTCGGCACAATGCTCAAAGAGCAAGGCGTAGTCGTTGCGCGCAGGACGGTAGCCAAGTACCGTGAACAATTAGGCATTCCGCCCTCAAACGAAAGAAAGCGACTAATCTGACATCAAAAAAGCAAGGAGATCTGCATGCAACTTACTGTTAGTGGACACCATATAGAAATTACTGATGCACTACGCGAGCACGTCTTCGAAAAATTTGAGAAGTTGCAGCGCCATATTGAGCACATCACTAATATCGACGTGACGCTGGTTGTTGAGAAAGCGACGCACAAAGCGGAAGCCAATCTTCATGTTTCGGGCGCAGACCTTTTTGCGTCAGCGGAAAATGAGGACATGTATGCAGCGATTGATGCTCTCACTGACAAACTTGATCGCCAAATCAGTAAGCACAAAGGCAAGCACCGAGGACACTGATTGATGGCCGGGCTAATGACCCTGTTAGACGACTCTCACGTGCTTTGCCGCTCAACCGCGCAAAGCCAAAAAAATATATTTGAGCTTGTGGCGAGAGGAATCGCGGCAACCCACGAAGAGCTTGACGAGCAACTTCTTTTCAAAAAATTTCTAGCGAGGGAAAAGCTGGGGTCCACCGGCTTGGGCGAGGGAGTCGCCGTGCCTCACAGTAGAATTGAAGGGCTTGAATATCCTATTGGTTATTTGTTGACTCTCGCCGAACCTGCGCCTTACGACGCACCAGACAATCAGGGCGTCGACATATTATTCGCCTTACTTGTTCCTGAAGAATCTACACAGCTTCACTTGGATTTGTTATCGGAAATAGCGACCCTGCTCTCTGACAACGCGTACTGTGAGCGTCTTCGGAAGGCAAGTGACCGAGCTGAACTTCTTGCCCTCGCCACGCACAGTCGAGTGGCCTAACCATGCATCTAGTTCTACTCACAGGTCGATCAGGCTCCGGAAAAAGTACCGCCCTGCATCAACTCGAAGACAGCGGTTTCTACTGTGTAGATAACTTACCAGCCGGACTTCTTCCAGATCTTGTGTCTCAAAGTACAAAAGATGAGTACTCCGGCTACCAAGGGCTCGCGGTCTGCATTGATGTCCGAAATAGCCGGCAGGGTCTAGAGCGCCTCACCCGAGCACTCAATGATCTTGAATCGCTTTCTTCATGTGATGTGGTTTACCTCGACGCGTCCGACGAGGTTCTCACTCAGCGATTTAGCGAAACCCGCCGGCGCCATCCGCTAAGTAATAAAGAAATCTCCCTACATGAAGCCATCCAGCTAGAAGCTTCTCTGCTGGAGGCGCTTAGGCTGCGATCTAATTTAATTATCGACACAAGCAATCTTACGATCTATGAATTGAGAGAGGCAATTAACACCCGCCTGCTTGATCACACCAGCGGCACCTTGTCATTACTTATAGAGTCTTTCGGTTTCAAACGGGGCGTCCCCACCGATGCTGACTTAGTATTCGATGCGCGGCTGCTTCCCAATCCCCACTGGAGCACTGAGCTCAGAGCGCTCACCGGCAAAGATCAAGCCGTCGTTGACTTTTTAAGAGATCATAAAGACGTTGGCGACTTTATAGCGTCTATCACAGCGTTTTTGACGCAATGGCTTCCCTTGTATGAGCGATCTCAAAGGACGTATGTGACTGTCGCCATAGGCTGTACCGGCGGACAACATAGATCGGTTTTTGTGGCCGAAGAAGTCTTTTCGGCTGTTAGGGCGATCTATGGACAGACGCAGATCAGGCATCGGGAGTTACGGGCAATGGTGGCAGAATGATCGAGCAACCCGTAGAGATCATCAATCGGCTAGGCCTACATGCCCGGGCCGCCGCCAAACTCGTGGACTGCGCATCGCGCTACTCGTGCGCAATCAAGCTGCGTAAAGAATCCAAAGAAATTGATGCGAAGAGTATTATGGCAGTCATGATGCTAGCCGCCGGACAAGGCAGTAAGCTCATGCTTGTGCTCGACGGCCCCGATGAACACCCGGCCTGCGAAGCGCTAATCGCCCTGATTAATGATCGATTTGGCGAGCCGGACTGAAGCCTCCCCACCCTAATCCCTGTCATTTTTACTCACTCAACTAGTGCAGTTGTGACACGCCTGCCCGATAATGACCGCGCGGGTGGGAGGGATGTTTGTGGAAATCTCGGTCAAGACTGAACAGCAATACGAGCGCATCGATAGTGCCTTAGAGACAGGCACACTGGGCGATATTTCGAGCATCATCGGTGAGCTTTCGCCAGGAGATATTGCCCACCTGCTAAGCTCCTACCCTCCCCGGATCCGCCAAGTTCTATGGGGCCTATTGGAATCTGACCAAGAAGCTGATGTTCTCAACGAGCTTCCTGAAGAATTGCGTAATGCGTTTCTGGTGGAAATGGAGCCCGAAGTATTGGCGTCGATCGTTCATCGTCTAGATGATGATGATGTCGCCGATATCCTTCAGGACCTGCCCGATCAACTGACTGAGCAGGTCTTAGCCGTTATCGATGAGGCTGACCGAACTCGGATCGAGACGGTACTGGCCTACTCCTACGATGTGGCTGGCGGCTTGATGAGCACGGACACATTAACGATCCGCGCTGACTTAACCCTCGATGTCGTGCTCAGATACCTGCGACGGCACGACGAAATTCCACAGAACACTGACAGCCTGATTGTGGTGAACAGGGATGATCAATTCGTGGGGCTCTTACCCATCAGAACTCTCCTGGTATCAGATCCTGGTCAGTCGGTTCGTGAAATGATGATTACCAACCGAGAGCCCATTCCCGCGATGATGCCTGCTGCCGAAGTCGCCAGATTATTTGAGCGGAATGACTGGATATCGGCGCCCGTCATTAATGATGACAATCAACTACTCGGGCGAATCACGATTGACGACATCGTCGATGTCATAAGAGAAGAGGCAGACCATTCACTGACATCACTTGGGCGACTCGGCGAGGAAGACACCTTTTCGACAGTGTTTCACACCGCACCACGTCGCGCCGTTTGGCTGGGCCTAAATTTGGCGACCGCATTCATTGCGGCTTCTGTCATTAATGTATTCCAAGGCACCATAGAAAAAGTGGTGGCCCTCGCCGTACTGATGCCTATCGTGGCATCTATGGGTGGTATAGCGGGCACACAAACCCTTACGGTACTCATTCGTGGTATGGCCATGGGTCACATTAATCGACGAAATCAAACTTGGCTAATAGGCAGAGAAGCGATGGTCGGTGCCCTCAACGGCTTATTATGGGCTGGCGTCGTGGCGGTAGCAGCAGCGATCTGGTTTAGCGATATCACTCTCGCCATCGTCATTGCCACGGCTATGCTGATCAATCTGGTGACGGCTGGAATCGCGGGCGCTATTCTGCCGCTGTTCCTTGATCGTATCGGAGTGGATGCCGCTCTCGCCGGGGGCGTCATTCTGACAACAATCACCGATGTCGTGGGCTTTTTGGCTTTTCTCAGTTTGGCGGCCTACTTCTATGGCTGACCAACCTTTCAGCGAAGACGCATGGGATGAGGAGACGCCCCCAAGCAAAAGCGCGCTGAAGCGGCAGATGACTGCTCTTCAGGATATAGGTGAGCGGTTAGTCGAGTTGTCCGACGCGCAGTTGAAGAAAGTCCCCATTGATGATCCTCGGCTGAGCGAAGCGATAGCCGAGGCACGCCGCATTAAAGCGCGCGGCGGCCTTCGTCGACAGCTCCAGTATATTGGCAAACTCATGCGCCAAATTGACCCCGACGGCATCCAACAGGCCCTCGACGAGCTCGACGGTCAACATCAAGAGGTGAACGCGCGCTTTCATCAGCTAGAAAAACTGCGAGAGAAGCTAATTAACAAGGGAGATCGTGCCCTCGAGGAAATAGTTGCCGTTTTTCCAGATGCTGACCGGCAGCACTTGAGGCAACTTCTTCGCCAGCATGAACAGGAGACGAAACAAGGTAAGGCCAATACGGCGTTTAAAAAACTTTTTCGCTATTTTAAAGAGCTCGATGGCTCCTGAGTCTCACCAGACGTTTGATTGCTGCGATTTTTAACGCTGGAGGCATCGAAGAGTCTGACAAACTTGACCTCTGGATCTGAGAGAGAGCCGGTGACGTTATACACCCCACTGCTCAATGACTTGACTTGATCCTCAAATACTCTGCTCATCAGATAGGCCCCTGCCGCAAGCGGCAAGCCACCGGCAAGAGCAGCCACCCAAGGAATATTGTCGATCAGGGGTAACGTCACAACAAGCTCCCCCTCTATAGCGTCAGCTTTCAAATCAATGTCGCTGGAAAAAGAAAACGCGCCTCCAGGACCATCGATGGAAAAGTCAGGTATCGCCAAATCACCCGTCGAAAAATCCAACTGCCCCTGAGCGGTTGCAAACGCCACTCCGGGCTCGAAGAGCTGATTGACGTTGGCCCGCTCTACGAGGTCTGCGAGATTGAGCAAACCAAACAACCTGACAACGCCTGTAGCACCCCCTGAAACAGGCAAAAAGGACCCGTCCTCCAAGCTAATCTCCACTCTCCCGCTCAACTGATCCAGCGCCATATCAGCAGGTGACCCCGGCCAGCTGATGTCTAGGTCCACCTCCCCTGCTGTGCTACGAACTGCGGGCTCAACCGAGAATTTTTGAAACCCATCGGCGATGTCGCGCAGCAAAAATCCGCCCGAAAATTGACTCTGCCAAGAGGCCTCTTCATGCCGCTCCCAAGAGAGAGCACTACCCTCTATTAAGCTCGCCGCCGCAATATTCCCTCGTAAATCGGTTACACCCAAACCTTTGTCACTGGAGCCAAGGGTGAAGGTCACAGCGCCGAGTCGCTGGGATTTCATGTAGATATTGGCTACCGCGACATTTATCGGTGAAGATAGCGTCGGCGGGGACTGAGTCGCCACAACGACCTCCTCCGCGATTTCTTCTACTGTATCAGCCTGAGGCACCGAAACGGATTCGGGCTCCCTGGCATCAGCTGACGCTTCGGCGGCGCTATCCCCTAAATGAAGTTCATGAATCACCAATTCGGGGGGGTCGTCTTCAAAGGGGAAGGCCATAACGCCGTTTATATTGGGGAGGCTAAACATAACCTCGTACCAGGCATCTGCTCGCGATGCGCTAATTAACAGCGGCCCAGCGCTGGCGTCTCGAAAGGCGACCTTTTCAACAGCAAGTTCATCTATTGCGGGCCATGAGACGGACCTAACCTTCGTCGATTCGCCCTTGAGCGCGGTATAAAAATTAATCCAAGGGTCTAGAACCAACTCCTGTCTAGCACCGGCAATCAAGACTCCGCTTGTTCTCCGCGGCTCTTCATCATAGACACCAAAATCCGGTGTGTCTCGGGGAGTGATATCCACTACCGCACCAGTGAAGTCGCCTCCTTCTCGAATCACCAGGGCCTGAAGTCGATCCTTCCAAAAGACTTGCCAATTCCCATGTTCTGAAAGATTCAATTGAAGCTCTAAAACTGTCGCTTCATCCGCCCGCTTGCCAATCGGTTCAGGCAATTGGATTGCAAGATCCGCTAAGTCGGTTTCAATGTAGACGTCGGCGCTGGCGCCAACGATTAAATCCACCGTTACAGCCGTTTCGCCGACAAAGAGCTGATCCAGTGCAACATGATCAAAAAGCAATCCGTTAGTTTGGAGCCATGACTGCAGCTCAATACCCTTAATGTCAGCCATGAATCGGGCGTCGACTAGATCACCGTTTACTCGCCCAGTTTCTCCGGGGCCAATGGTTATCGATACTGGCTTGTCAAACAATGCCGCTGAGAGGGTCCGACTGGTAAAGCCATCGACCCAATCAAAATCTAAGCCGCCCGAAACGGCAGTAAACCCGGCACCCAAAAGCCTCGAGCGAACAGCTACATCGCTCAAGTCCGTGGTTAGGTTCACATCGACATTATTCGCCAAATTATTCAGGTCAAGGTTCAACGTCAGCGACCCCGTCACATTGCCCTGCGCCTCGAGATCAGCAAGAAGCCTGCCGGCCTTCTTGTTAATTGGACTATTACTCAAAAACGTCAGGGCATCTTGCGCGCCGCTTTTCAGCCTGGTGCTCACGGCGAGCTCATGTTTTTTTGCACTGCGATGCGTCATGAGTACTAAATCTTGAAGCAGAACGTGCTCTGAGGCAGCTTCCTCAGACCAAAGCGCCACATCTTGAGTATCCACAAACAACCGAGCATGGGGCGTTATTGATTCGGGCCAATCCGGCTGATACTGGATGGTGGCGTCGCTGATGTCCGCCGCCAACTGCATACTCTGCGTCCCAGCACCGAAGTTGTTAAAAGGTCCGCGCCAAAGAAAAATGCCCTGTTCTACATCGCCCGCAAGCAATGCAGAGTGGAGCCACTGATCTAGAGCTGAGGGTATTTTCTTAGGTATATAGTTGTTGCGAACAGCCAGTGGCGCTCCCGAAAAGGCAACGTCAAGGTACATGGCAACGGGCGTCTCCTTGGCAGCTACAGCGTTTAAGGGGATATCCATAGCAAACCGAACAGCCGCGGGATGGATATCCGTTTCAGCCATCAGCACACCATCGTGGAGTAACAATAAATCCTTTTGCCAAGAGGCTTTGAGCTGACCTTTAATCCGGTCGACAACGATCGGGCGGTCATAAACGAGGGGCAAATCAAGACCGAAACCTTCGGTGTCTATCCAAGCCGTAGCACCGGACTTACTGGCATTGACCGTTGCGTCAATACCATAGAGCCCAGGTGCTTTTTTAAACGGCTGGACGGTAGCATTCCGAACTTCCACTGCGGCCGACCAGCTGTCGCGCGGATGCTCAAGATCGGCAAGTTGAAGCCACGCTCCACTTGCAATGCCCGATGGTCCCAGGGCGCTGACTACCGACTGCACGTTGCGGGGCAAGAGGCCCGAATCGACAATAACGCCGGCTGCGGCTGCAACGTCAAATCCACTCAGATAGGCAGTGACGCTCGGGCCGGCAATTTGCAGCTGGGCCTTACCAAGTGTGAAATTTGCCGAATCACGCTCAATCTCTAACCCCTCAACAGTAATTTGCCAGTCTTTTTCTGCGCTACTAGCACGCGCCACAAACGAACCGTGATCAAGGCGCACCGATCGGTTGTTGAACCCCTCTAACAGCAAGTCGCTAACCGCAGGTTTCACGGTAACTTGGCGCTGCCCGCTTGTGTTCTGATACCAAAACTCCACATCGGCATTCCCCGCCAAATTAACTTTCAAAGCCTCTGAAAGCGTGGCGATTTCGGGCACAATCAATCGGCCGTATATCGATCCCTCAAATCGATCTAAGGCCGTTAGCTGGCCAACACCGGCGCCCGACAATGAAAATCTAGACCCCCCGGGACCGGTGGCTTCACCCTTAAATTGCAGATTGCTACCATCACGAACGATCCTTAGATCCGCTCGAAAGACTTTGCTCACAAAATCATCCCGCGTAAGCGTTACCGACGCGTTGGAGACGACGATGTCGTTGAAGACCGCAAAAGGACTGATTACCACCGCGGTGCTCTCAGATGACGACGGGGATTGATACTGACCAAGATCAATATCAACCTCGGCTTGTTCCACAAACAGCGTACCCAGCCGAGGCGACAAAGCGAGCAATGATGCCCAGGGATCAATCGATGCCCTGGCTTCTAAAACCCGGATGGCCATTGCTTCCGACGCGGGCAGCTTTAAGCCCTCAAGCCTAATGGCAGGAGTAAAGCCAACGAGGTCGCCTTCGAGCGTCGAGAGCGTCATGCCGCTGCCGAGTTGCCCGCTCACTGACTGCAAAATGGCGTCCTTGTACATCGGCAAAGTAGATAAAAGCAGTCGGACGCCAGAAACGTAAACAGCTAAAAGAATGAGCACAACGAGCAGAGATCGCCACAGCAGCCTCCCTACCACATGATGAACACGTTCAATCTGCACTGGGTGGAACCCTGAGATTTATCGCGACACCCCAGTCCTCTAATGCGGAGCGCGTTTGCGAAAGAGGAAGTCCTACCACGCTCGAATAACTACCGCGTATTGAATCAACAAAACTTCCACCTGCGCCCTGTATGCCGTACGCGCCTGCTTTATCATCCGCTTCACCCGTCTCCAGATAACTTTCTACCAACGAGGGCGAAAGATCGGCAAAAAGGACCTCAGTCTTTATCACACAAGAGTGCCGCTTTTCTGGCGATAACAGCGCGAGACCAGTATAAACCTGGTGCCACCGACCAGACAGACTCAACAACATCGTACGCGCATGCTCACGAGTAGCTGGCTTTCCTAAAATCACTCCATCAAGCCCTATACATGTATCCGCTGCAATGACGAGGGTGTTTGCTGCGGAAGCGTGAGTGGCTTTTGCAACAGCGAGCCGCTCCACATAGCGATTCGGCAATTCATCATCTCGCTCGGTCTCGTCAATGTCGGGAGAACAGCAATCAAAGTCGGAAAGCAGGATGGAGAGCAATTGCCTTCTCCTTGGGCTGGAGGAAGCCAGCAAAACTCTCATCACCCGACCTCATAATAGCGACGAAAAGACCGCAGCAAGTTGCGCAAAGGAATCCAAAGCAGCATCGACAAGGGGATGGAGTAAAGAAACCGCAATCCGTCACTGGAAAAACCCAGTAAATTTTGAAGCCTCTCTACCACGATTAAGACAACCGCCAGTATGAGTCCAATAACAAATGTCTGCTGCAGAGCATCAAACTGCCGGAGGCGCTGGTAATTTAATAAAATAACGAGGACACCCACGCTCGACCCCGCTGCAATTGCGCCCACAGCAATGCCATCTAAAAGGTCAAGGGCAAGTCCCAGTGACATTGCCGAGAAAATCCCGACTCGCTGCGGTAAAGCAAGGACCCAATAAAAAAGCACCATGAGAGGCAGCTCGGGCCTGAACCAGCGCCAGTCAAATGGCAGCGGAACGAGATAGAAGACAATACTCGCCACTATGGTTGCAATGATCAACCAAGAGCCCCGGGGTTGCATCAAAGCGCCTCAGCAGTGCGGGAGTTACCTGCGACACCTAGCGCCAGCATGACATGTCGCCCCCGATCCAACTCGACCATAGGTTTCGACATTACCGTCGCAAAGGCAGATCCTTCATCGGTTTCTATACTGACAACTTCAGCGACCGGATAACCCGGCGGGAAGAGCCCCCCGAGGCCAGAAGTCACCAAAATATCTCCCACTCTGATGTCCGTAGTAGCCGCGATATGACGCACGATTAGGTTGTCGATTTCCCCAGTGCCCTCTGCCAGACCGCGCACGCCGCTTCGAAGCACCTGCACCGGCACCGCATGGGTTGAGTCAGTCATCATAATACCCCGACTGGTAGACGCGCCCACCGCAATAATCTGACCGATAAGACCCTCGGCCCCCAACAGCGGCTGCCCCATAAGCACCCCGTCTCGACTCCCTTTGTCCAACAGCAGAATATGACGGGATGCATCGGCAGTGACTGAGATAATCTCCGCAACCATCACATCACGCTCTAACGCACCGGCTGAATTCAACATATCCCGGTAGCGTGAATTCTCTGCCAGCACTGCAGCAAGCCGTTGCGTTTGCCCTCGCAAGATAAAATTCTCTTGCTCGAGGCGAGAGTTTTCTTCGCGTAGTACCCGATGAGTTTGAAAGAAATCCCCAACCGATCGAAGCGCGCTAAGCGGAGATGCGGCAGCAGCATAGAGTATAGAGACAACATCCTGCGTCGCGCCGCGAGCCCGGTCAAAAATAGGCTGCTCGCGAAAGGTGACGAGCAGCAAAAGACAAACGCCCAGCGCCAGAGCTAAGCGCCAACCCACATGCTTTTCCTTAAGAAAAAGAGGCTTGATAGGCTGTCCTCCTAGCTCCTTTGAGGCCCCGCGGGGTTACTCCGTTGAGAGCAAGTCCAGTGCGTGACGATCCATCAATTCCAGCGCTTTTCCGCCGCCTCTGGCAACACAGGTCAGCGGATCCTCTGCCACGATAACAGGCAGCTCTGTTTCCGCTGTAATACGCTTGTCCAAATCCCGGAGTAAAGCACCACCTCCGGTGAGTACAATCCCCGACTCAGCGATATCAGCTGCGAGCTCGGGGGGCGATTGCTCGAGCGCCATTTTGATTGCGCGGAGTATCGATTCCAGGGGATCCTCAAGTGCACCCCGAATTTCATCGCTGTTGAGCGTAAAGCTTTTGGGAATACCCTCTGCGAGATGGCGTCCTCGGACATCAATTTCACGAAGTTCACTGGTGGTAATAGCGCAGCCAACCTCTTGCTTGATCCGCTCGGCCGTGGAGTCTCCGATCAAGCTGCCATATCGCCGCCGAACATACGCCACGATACTCTCATCGAATCGATCACCGCCTACCCGAATAGAGTCGCGATAAACCACGCCGTTGAGTGAAATAATCGCTATCTCGGTGGTGCCGCCACCAATATCAACCACCATACACCCGGTCGCTTCGTCCACCTGCAGTCCCGCTCCAATGGCAGCCGCCATCGGCTCCTCGATTAAGCGTACCTCTCTCGCACCGGCACTCAGCGCAGATTCGCGAATGGCCCGACGCTCGACCTGCGTCGACATACAGGGCACGCAGATCAATACCCGCGGGCTTGGGCGAATAAACTGTGTCTCATGCACTTTGGCGATGAAGTGTTGGAGCATCTTTTCCGTGACCTGAAAATCAGCAATCACGCCGTCTTTCAATGGTCGAATCGCCATGATATTGCCGGGTGTTCTGCCAAGCATTCGCTTTGCCTCACGACCGACCGCCTCAACTGACTTCTGTCCGTTGTGCACCCGGATCGCCACCACCGAGGGTTCATCGAGAATGATTCCTTTATCCTTCACATAGATCAGCGTATTGGCAGTGCCCAGATCAATCGAAAGGTCATTAGAAAACATGCCGCGGAGGCGTTTGAACATTATGCATTCCTGTATTTATGACGGGACTCGCGGTCCCACCAAGGCGCAGAGAGCTACTCAATCGGGAAGCGACTAAACAGCTTACTTTGTCAGTTTAAGGGCTAAAAATCGCCAAAAAATCAGTTGGTTTCAGTCCCCTGTTAAGGTGGAAATGTATCAATGGAGGGGTTTTTGAGCAAGGTGAATCTGTGGTAGCTTCCCGTTCCTCTTTTGCTCGGATTCTCAGCATGTCGGTGACAGCCTCAGACGTGGCCCAGGTAGCGCTTTTGGCTCGCCTCACAATTCCAGACGACAGGATCGACGAGGTCACCGACCGCTTCACCCGAGTGTTAGACCTCGTGGCCGAACTCCAGCAGGTCGATACCGACGGCGTCTTGCCCATGTCGAACCCACACGACATGGAGCAGCGTCTGAGAGCCGACGAAGTTACCGAAGTCAACGAGCGCGATCATTTGCAACAACCGGCTCCAGCGGTAGAAGACGGTTATTTTCTGGTTCCCAAGGTCATCGATTAATGCCCGATATCAATCTTGCTACCGCGACAGCCGCCGAGGTGTTGGGCGCCCTCAATAATCGCGACATCTCCTCCGTCGAGCTCACTCAGGCCTATTTGAGCCGTGTCGACGCCCTAAATGGGCACCTGAACGCTGTCATCACCGTCGATCACGAGGGGGCTCTCACCGCCGCCAAAGACGCAGACGATGCGCGGCACCGCGGCGAGGGGGGTATCCTCAACGGGGTCCCGCTACTCCATAAAGACATTTTCTGCACCTCCGGCCTCAGAACCACCTGCGCATCGCGCATGCTGGAAAACTTCACTCCGCCCTATGACGCCACTGTGGTCAGCAAGCTCAAGGCCGCAGGTGCTGTCACGCTGGGCAAAACCAACATGGATGAATTTGCGATGGGTTCATCCAACGAAACCAGCTACTTTGGCCCTGCGCACAACCCCTGGGACCTCAGCTGCGTACCCGGCGGTAGTTCCGGCGGCAGCGCGGCGGCTGTAGCCGCTGGGCTCGCGCCACTCAGCACAGGAACCGATACCGGAGGCTCGATTCGACAACCTGCATCCCTCTGCGGCATCACCGGTCTCAAACCTACTTATGGGCGGGTTTCGCGCTTTGGCATCATTGCCTTCGCTTCCTCCCTTGACCAAGCGGGCCCCATGACCCGGACGGTGGAGGATGCCGCGCTAATGCTCAATGCTATGTGCGGGCTTGATCCCCATGATTCCACCTCTGCCGATATGCCTGTACCTAACTTTCATGACGCCCTAAGAGGCGACCTTAAGGGGCTGCGCATAGGCCTGCCAAAGCAATACTTCAGTGAGCTGCTGGACGTCAGGGTGGCGAACAGAATTCAAGATGCGCTGAAAGAGCTTGAGGCCGAAGGGGCAACTCTCGTCGACGTAGATCTTCCGCATACCCAAGAAGGCATTGCGACTTACTATGTTATCGCTCCCGCTGAAGCGTCTGCCAACCTAGCCCGATACGACGGCGTGCGCTTTGGTCATCGCTGCGACGACCCCACAGACCTTATGGATTTGTACGCACGCTCCAGAAGCGAGGGCTTCGGTAGCGAGGTTCAACGGCGAATTCTTGTGGGGACCTATGCGCTTTCAGCGGGGTTCTACGACGCCTACTTCAAAAAAGCGCAACAAGTGCGACGCATTATCAGCAACGATTTCAAACAAGCCTTTGATCAATGCGACCTAATTGCCGGTCCTTCAGCCCCTGGGGTTGCCTTCTCCGTGGGCGCCAAAAGTCATGATCCCATTGCCATGTATATGGAGGATGTCTACACCCTCTCGGTCAACCTCGCTGGGCTACCCGGTCTTTCACTACCCGCAGGGCTTATAAACGGTCTCCCCATAGGATTGCAGCTGATCGGTCGAGCGTTTGATGAGGCGACTCTACTCAAAGCCGGCCATCGTTTTCAGCTACGCACCGACCACCATCGGCTCGCTCCACCGTTCGGGGAAATATCCTGATGACGTGGGAAATGGTAATGGGACTTGAGGTCCACCTACAGCTCGCGACGAGGAGCAAGATCTTCTCAGGTGCGGCAAATCGCTTTGGTGCAGAACCCAATGTACAAGCCTGTGCCGTCGACTTGGGTATGCCCGGAATGCTGCCCGTATTAAACGAGCAGGCAGTACGATTTGCCGTCATGTTTGGTCTCGGCATCGACGCTCGGATTGGCAAGCGCTCCATCTTTGATCGCAAAAATTACTTCTATCCAGACCTCCCGAAAGGCTACCAGGTAAGCCAGTTTTTCGAGCCGATTGTATGTGAAGGAACTTTTGAAGTGCCCATGCCCGATGGTGATCTCTTTTCCATCAGAATTACCCGCGCGCATCTGGAAGAGGACGCGGGCAAGTCTGTTCACGACCGATTTCCCAATCAAACGGGAGTCGACCTAAATAGAGCGGGCACGCCCCTGCTGGAAATTGTCACCGAACCCGATTTTCGGACCGCCGAACAGGCTGTCGCTTATTTAAAGGCGCTGCATTCATTAGTGACTTATCTGGGCATCTCCGACGGCAATATGGCTGAAGGCTCTATGCGCTGTGACATAAATTTATCACTTCGACCCGCAGGCTCCGAGGCTTACGGAACGCGAACAGAAATCAAGAATGTGAATTCCTTTCGCTTTGTCGAAAAAGCTATTGCCGTAGAAGCAAAAAGACAACAAGAGCTTCTTGAAGATGGCTTATCCATCGTACAGGAGACACGTCTTTACGACGCCGAACGCAACGAAACGCGCTCGATGCGCTCGAAAGAAGTCGCTAACGACTATCGATACTTTCCGGAGCCTGATTTGCTTCCCATCGTCCTCGATGACGCCTATATCGCTGCGGTTTCAGCAGATTTACCTGAACTCCCAGGCGCCAAACGCCAGCGTTTCATTGAGCAGTACCAACTGTCCAATTATGATGCCGCTCAGCTGGTTAGCTCTCTCGCTATGGCCGACTATTTTGAGGCCACGGTGACGGCGTGCGGAGAAGCAAAAGCTACCGCAAACTGGATGCTGGGTGACTTAGCCGCTGCACTGAACCGCGAGAACCTATCGCTTGAGGACGCACCGATTGGCCCACTTGATCTTGCTGGTTTGGTTGCCCGCGTGGCTGACGGTACGCTTTCCAGCAAGCTAGGCAAACAAGTCTTTGAGGGCCTGTGGCTGCGTGAAGGCAGCGCCGATGAAATTATTGCACAGCGCGGGCTTAAACAAGTCAGCGATGCCGGCGCACTCGAGAGCTTGATCGCCACGGTGATCAGCAACAATCCAGATCAGGTAGCACAATATCGTGCGGCCGATGAAGTGAAGCAGAAAAAACTGATTGGCTTCTTTGTCGGTCAAATCATGAAGGCGTCAAAGGGCCAAGCCAACCCAAAGCTTGTCAATGAATTGCTTGCAAGAGCCCTAGCGGGCGATTAGCGGCTACCGCCCCTCGTAAGGCACACGGCCTTTCAAAAACCGCTCACGATTTTCACGTTTTTTCTCCTGACTTTTCTTCAACAATACATAAACGGCACCGGTACCTCCGTGTACGGGTTGAGCGGAGTGAAACGCTTGGACATCCTCAAGCTGCTGTAACCACTGATTGACGTACCCTTTCAGCACGGCCGTATTTTCTTTCTCACTCTTTCGCTGCCCCTTGCCATGCAAAATCAGCAGCGTCCGCAGGCCAAGGTGCCCCGCGTCGTCGATAAAATTTTTGACCTCATCTCTCGCCTGCTTGACGGTCATGCGATGAAGATCAAGTCTGGCTTCAATGTCGTATCGACCCATTCGCAGCTTCTTAAATACGCCATGCTGAATACCGGGTCGTTTGAAGTCGAGGACGTACCAGGCATC
Organism: uncultured Luminiphilus sp.; assembly: GCA_943787485.1. GTDB lineage: Bacteria > Pseudomonadota > Gammaproteobacteria > Pseudomonadales > Halieaceae > Luminiphilus. The sequence continues at coordinate 158,529 of CALSMP010000004.1, forward strand.
AAGCGGTTCGACCCCTTCATCCAGCAGCGAATTGATTGCGCCGTTGGGGAGTGCGGCTGCCGCTTCACGTCGGAATTCAACATCCCCCTGATCAGCCGTTTTTACCAAGCGCTCTCTGGGCTCGCGTTTGAGCGGCTTTACACCAGACATCTCTTCAAAAAAAAGATCTTTTTCTGACATGTGACACACTCTATGGTTCGATCTAACGGGATATACTGACTTCTCGATCAGGGAGGATCAATCCTATGCAGGGTAACTTCATAACAGGCGCCGGATATTTCTTCAAAGGCCTGAATATGCTCTCCCAGCGCGGCATTTGGCCGTTTGTCATTTTACCGCTTTTGGCCAACATTGGCTTTTTCTTGTTCATTGGCAGCTTGGCTTACAGCTACGTAGACAGCATTGTTTCGATAACAGAAGAGGCTCTCCCCGACTGGTTACATTTCCTCACCTGGGTCATAGCACCCCTACTTTGGCTTACCGGTGGACTCGCCACAGGTTACCTCTCGACTTTTATCGTATTGATTCTTACCTCGCCTTTTCATGCCTTGCTGGCGGAAAAAGTAGAAGAGCGAGTAACGGGACAACCCCTACCCGGACTTGAAAGCGTAACGGCCGCCATCATGGAAGTACCCCGCGGCATTTTGCGAGAACTCCGGAAAATTGTTTATTACCTGCCGCTTGCACTGGGTGTGCTCATCGTTTCTTTTATCCCTGGCGCTCAGGCGCTGGCACCACTACTGTGGTTTTTACTGGGAGCATGGATGATGAGCCTTCAGTTTATTGACTATCCAATGGATAACCATCGTCTCCCTTTCAGCGAAGTCCGGTCTGCCTGCGCGACCCGGCGGCTGAGCAGCATCGGTTTTGGAGCTGTGGTCGCATTTGTGGCGGGAGTTCCCGTGCTGAACCTAGTCGTCATTCCCGCGGCCGTCGTGGGGGCTACTCTGCTTTGGTGTGAGGAGCTAAGAGGTCTCCGTTAAAAACGGCCGCACTCTCAGCTTAGCAATTCCTCCGGCGGCGAGACGCATTTCAACCGCTCACCCAGCAAAGTTTCGATATCGGGGAGAAGAAAAGCATCGTCTTCACTGGCGAAGCTAATTGAAACACCTGTAGCCCCCGCCCTACCCGTTCGACCAATCCGATGCACATAGTCTTCAGGATCCTCGGGTAAGTTATAGTTCACGACATGGCTGACACCATCAACGTGAATACCTCGACCGGCTACGTCGGTGGCTACCAGCACCGCGATTTTACCCTCCTTGAAATTAGCGAGAGTCTTTGTGCGTCGTTGCTGTGTAATTTCTCCTGACAAAATGCCACAAGAAATACCTGCTTTACGTAGCTTTTCGTACAGCGAGCGCACCTGATCGCGCCGATTGGCAAACACGATAGTTGAGACAGCATCTGCCGAACGAAGAACATTCAACAACACCCGCAACCGCTCGCTACTCGACACTAAGTACACGCGCTGATCCACAGTTGCCGTAGCCACCCGCTCGGGCTCGATCTCTACTGTGATTGGGTCATAGGTCCACTGCTGCGCGAGGTTGATAATGTCCTGCGTGAAAGTCGCCGAAAACAGCAATGTTTGCCTATCTTCCTTGCGTGGCGTTGCCCTGACAATGCGCTTGACCTGCGGAATAAACCCCATGTCGAGCATCCGGTCTGCCTCGTCTAATACCAGAGTTTCAACACGATCGAGAAAAAGATCTCTGCGCTGCATAAAGTCAATGAGCCTTCCAGGGGTCGCCACCACCAGATCTATGACCCCCGACTGAATTTTCTGCAACTGCTTTTGGTAATCCTCCCCACCAATCAATGTTGCCGTATCCAAACCTGTGTAGCGACCGAGGTCATAAGCATCGGCGCCAATTTGCATTACTAACTCGCGGGTTGGCGCGATGATTACAGCCCGAGGTTCAGCCAAAAACCGTTCACCCCCTAACGGATTATTCAACAGATCATTGAAAATTGTGATAAGAAACGCTGCAGTTTTACCTGTACCCGTTTGGGCTTTACCGATAGCATCGTGACCCTCTAGCGTATGCGGTAGAATCTGCGCCTGTATGGGAGAGCAGTGCTGAAACCCCAAATCGGCAATGCCGCGCATGAGACTGGGATCAAGATCGAGATCTTCGAAACGGGTTTTACCCGTTTGAGGTTCGACCTCTGAAGCAGCGTCATTTCCTGCAATTGGGGCCTGATCGGCGTGCGTGTTTGTCAAAAGTTATAACTCGGTCGGCAAATGCAGCGCCGAGTCTAGCACAAGGAACAGGACTCATTACGCGTTTTAGCAAGACGGCCACCGGCAATGAGTAAAAGTCAGTGACACAAGCCACGTTATTCACATGGGCTAGCCTGAGAGAGGAACTAAAAAACCTCTCGGTTATCGCAGTCCCGTTGCTCGTGGCTCAAAGTGCGCAGATGGGCACCGGAGTTGTCGATACGATCATGGCCGCTCGCTACGGGGAGCAGGACCTCGCTGCCATTGCCGTAGGCTTTAATATCTGGCTGCCTATCTATCTGCTGATACTCGGCACTATCTTCGCGACCGCTACAATCGTTGCCCAGGACTTTGGTGCAGGGCGCATTCAAAAGATTAGGGATTCTCTACCCCAGTCACTTTGGCTCGCTGTTTTTTTAGGCCTAATCCTCAGCCCAGCGGCGTGGTTTTCCGGACCTATCATGGACGTGCTAGGCCTCGAGACAACCACCAAAGTTCTCGCGCTTGAATACACCCAAATGGTCGCGCTTGGCTTGCCTGCAACAGGTATTTTTCAAGCGCTTCGCTACCACACCCAAGGGCTTGGCGTAACGCAACCTTTTGCGGTCGCTGCAGCCATCGGCTTTTTACTGAATATCCCCCTCAACTACGCATTTATCTTTGGACATTGGGGTGCTCCGGAGCTCGGGGCGAAAGGTTGTGGTATCGCTACAGCCATCTCGATGTGGTTAAGCGTCGTCATCATGGTCGGCTATGTCGTACTCAGCAAGCGCATCCGTCACTATCTTCCTGCTTGGACGCCAGTAGCTCCCAACTGGAGCATTATTCGCGAGATTCTGTCTATAGGGATGCCAATGGGGCTCACTTTCTTCCTCGAAGTGGGCGTGTTCAGCCTTATCGCCCTCCTCGTTGCGACCTGGGGCGACACCGCTATTGCAGCACACCAGATTGCCTTCAATATTTGGGACCTTTTCTATATCCCTATGCTGGCAATTGGTACGGCGATGTCAACGCGAATGGGACATGCTATAGGGGCCGGGCGAACTGAAGGGGTTCATCGCGCCTTAATCGTTGGCGCGACGGCAGCAGCAGTGGTTGGCGTCGCGACCACCGGTTTATTGCTGAGCTTCCCTGAAGCGATCATCACACTGTATACCGACTCCGATGAAATTCGCCCAGTAGCTACCCGACTCATTAAATTAGCCGCCTTTTTTATTCTGCTTGATGCAGCGCAAATTGTGGGCTCCTTCATTCTCAGGGCTTTTAAAGAAACCAAGTACCCCTTTGTGGCAATGGTGATTTCCTACTGGTTTATTTCCCTGCCACTCGGCTGGATCCTAGGCCTGGAACTCGCCTCAACGCCCAGTGACGGGGCAGCTGGCTTTTGGTATGCGACCATCACCGGCATAGCCGTTTGTGCCGGTCTAATTGCACTGCGGGTACGCGTATTACTGCGTGGACTGCCTGGCGAGGAGCACGCGGCGTCCTCTAGCTCGAGGGCGTAAAGCCACAGTTTGAGCAGTCTGCTCGCTTGGTGAGATGCAGTGATCGACGCTCACCGAATCGAAAGTCAAGGATATCGATAAGCCCCCATCGCGGCGGTGATCCCTGGGTAAGGATGGCAATCCCCCGCAATACCTCTTCCATCGCCACAGCACCCACCACCGGGCCCAAAATACCCAGCCGGGCACAGGCGCCTCCTACCGACACGTCAGGCTCTGGGGCCAGACAGTGATAGCAGCCCTCCTCTCGCTGAGCCGAAAAGGCGGCGACCTGACCGGCCATTTGCATAGCGGAGGCCATCACCCACGGGATCTTGGCGGCGAAGGTGGTTGCATCGATAAGCAATCGGGTTTCATGGTTATCCGTCGCATCTATCACGAGATCTGTCTCGGATAGCAGCGCCTCGGCGACACTACGATCGAAACTAACCGGTTCATGGGCAATGATGATCTGCGTGTTCATCGCTCGCAACCGCTCTGCCAACACCTCGGATTTCAACCGACCGACATCAACCTCAGTGAAGCCAATTTGACGGGGCAAGTTGCTGAGCTCGATTACATCGTGATCGACAAGCGTTAACCGGCCAACACCCATCGCCGCTAAATACATCGCGGCAGGACTTCCGAGGCCACCACAGCCAACGACTAAAACACGGCTAGCGGCCAAGCGCTCCTGGGTCTCAAGATCAAACCCCGGAACCAAAAGTTGGCGCGAGTAGCGCTCAAGGATCAGGTCATCCATGGTCCAGACAGCCCCCCGTCACGCGCTCATGGCCCGCTAGGTCGCGACGGGTTTCAATGTTTTTAAACCCCGCCGTAAGTAACAAAGCGCGCACGGCCGCAGCCTGATCCCAGCCATGCTCAAGTAGCAGGTATCCTTCTGCCTCCAAGAAGTCCGGGGCCGTGGCGATCAGGTGTTTGAGATCTTTCAGACCATCGGGGCCGGCCGCCAACGCCTCCCTTGGCTCCGCCGGTAAATCGCCGCGATGCAGGTTTGGATCTTCATCACGCACGTAAGGCGGATTGCTCAGGATCAACGGCCAACGTTGCCCCAACAGTCCCTCAAACCAATCGCCCTCCAACCATGTCACTTGAAGTTGGCATGACTTCCCATTGGCTTGGGCCACTGCCAGAGCGTCGGTAGAGCGGTCCACGGCAGTCACCGCGCAGGCCGGGCACTCGGCTTTTATAGCCAATGCAATCGCGCCGCTTCCGGTACCCAAGTCGAGGCAGCGGTCAAGATCTGCTCGACGAATACGCTCCACCCCCCACTCCACAAGCAACTCAGTATCGGGTCTCGGAATCAGCACCGCCGGCGTAACGGCTAAGTCAAGGTTCCAAAAGGACCTCGATCCGATGATATAAGCGACGGGCTCGCCCTGTTCACGCCTTTTCAGCGCCTGCTGAATAACCGGAATGGATTCGGCCTCGACAGGCTCGTTGTCGTGAGTAAACAACCACGCACGATCGCGGCCTAACAAGGTCAGCACGAGTTGCTCTGCCTCCCTGCCGCAGATTTGGGCAGATTCGATCAGATCCCGAGCACTGGTCACAAATCGCCACTCATGGCGGCGAGCAAATCCGCCTGATGCTCCGTGCGCAAAGGTTTGATCACCGCGTCGAGATCGCCCTGAATGACCTCATCGAGTTTATAAAGTGTCAGATTGATTCGATGATCGGTTACCCGGCCTTGAGGGAAATTGTAAGTGCGAATCCGCTCTGAGCGATCTCCACTGCCCACCAAGTTACGACGCTCCGCCGCCTGTTCGCTGGCAGCCTTATCCTCGGCGGCCGTCAGCAGACGGGCCTGGAGCAGAGACATTGCCCGTGCGCGGTTCTTGTGTTGGGACCGCTCGTCCTGACATTCCACGACAAGACCTGTCGGCAGATGGGTAATACGCACCGCCGAATCTGTGGTATTAACGTGCTGCCCCCCGGCGCCTGAGGAGCGAAAAGTATCAATACGCAAATCTTCCTTACGGATATCGATCTCTTCAACCTCATCAGGCTCGGCCATCACGGCGACAGTGCACGCCGACGTGTGAATTCTCCCCTGAGATTCGGTTTCCGGAACGCGCTGTACGCGATGAGCACCGGACTCAAACTTTAAATGGCCATAAACGTCCTGACCCTCGATTCGAGTGATAATTTCCTTAAAGCCGCCATGCTCCCCTTGTCGCTCTGAAATGACTTCCAAACGCCATCGATTGGCCTCGGCATATCGGCTGTACATGCGGAAGAGATCGCCAGAGAAGATGGCTGCTTCATCACCACCGGTGCCAGCCCTGATTTCTAAGTACACGTTATGGGCGTCTCTTGGATCCCGCGGCAACAGCAGTATCTGAAGTTCTGCCTCCAGAGCAGCAACGCGCTCCCCAGCTCCCTCAAGTTCCTCGGCCGCCAGCTCGCGAACATCCGGATCTGAATCGCTCAACATTTCTCTCGCCGCCTCAGCGTCTCCGACAGCTGAGATCCACTGGCTATAGGCCTTCACAACCTCATCAAGTTGCGCATACTCTTTTGACAGATCACGAAATTTATCCTGATCCGACAGAGTATCGGCGTCACCCAGCAAGGCGGCGACCTCCTCGTGGCGATCTCTGAGGCTATCCAGTTTGGTCTTGAGAGAATCTTTCACTGCAGGGTGGGCTTCTCGTCGTCAATGGTGCGGTCATCGAACCCAACATCCAAACCCAGAAGCGCCTTTGCTTGATCCACCTGACCGTCATCCCCCGAGCGTGCCAAGTGACGGAGCCCAGCGGTAGGAGCGTGAATGAGCTTGTTGGTCAGATCCCGAGCCAGGCGGCGCACCACCTCGACACCGGTTTCACCTCGCTCAAGGGCCTTGAGCGCTCGTGCCAGCTCCACCTCTTGAATCGACAACGCTGACTCTCGGTATTTTTTTACGACATCGGCAGACTGCCGGCCTCTGAGGTCTTCCTCAAGCTGCGCCACGCCCTCTAGCACGATGCCGTCCGCCTTGCTGGCTTCTGACGCGCGCAGCCGGAGGTTTTCCTCTATGACATCCCTTAAATCATCAACGGTGTAGAGGTAGACATCAGAAAGTTCGGCCACCTCGGGCTCAATGTCCCTCGGGACAGCCAGGTCCACCATCAACATGGGTCGAAAATGGCGCTTCCGAATCGCGCTCTCTACGGCACCCTTGCCCAACACCGGCAGCTGGCTTGCCGTGGCACTAATCACAATATCGGCCTCGGCAAGTCGCGCCGGCACATCGGCCAGCATGATGGCGGCCGCATCGAATTCCTCTGCCATCGACTGCGCTCGCGCAAGGGTTCGATTGGCTATCATTAACCTGCCGAGGTTCGCGTCACACAGGTGACGAGCTACCAGCTCTATCGTCTCTCCCGCACCGAGGAGTAGCGCAGTGCGTTTAGATAAATCAGAAAAAATATGTCCTGCTAGATCGACCGACGCATAAGCGACCGAAACGGGGTTTTCCCCTATCGCCGTATCGGTTCGGACTTTCTTTGCTATGCGGAAAGCCCCCGGGAAAATGCTGGCAAAGCGACTTCCAATCGCCCCCGACTCTTCCGCCACGGCAAAGGCGGACTTCAGCTGCCCGAAAATTTGCGGCTCACCGAGCACCAGCGAGTTCAAACCCGCGGCCACTCTAACCAAGTGTGTAGCTGCCTGCGCTCCATGGTGGCGATAAGTGCAGGTGGCCAGTGCCCCCTCACTTAAACCATGAAACGTGGACACCCACGCCAATAGGGCGTCACTGGCCGAAAGCGGCTCACTGCCCGAGCTCATCACGCCGTAAATTTCAGTCCGATTACAGGTCGAGAGGATAACGGCCTCTTCAAATGGCGTAGCCGCAATGAGCGCTTCCAATGCACCGGCAATGTCTTCGGGTGCAAACGCAACACGCTCCCGCGTCTCTATAGACGCAGAATCATGATTGATACCGATGGCGATTAAATCTTGCAACAAAGGTCAGCACCGGAAAAAGTAAGACGCTATAATAGCAAGAACCTGGGGTTTTCGCCTGTAAACCCTTTTCCGTGGGTTTCATCTAATCACTGTGCCATCATCTGCCTTATGACCCCCTTGCGCCACGCCGTTAACACCCTACCTTACCTGTTGCTGCCTTTATTACTGCTGGGGGGCTGTACTGGTACCACCCAAAGGGCTGTGAATGGTGTTGACACTGACGAATCGACCTTAGTAGGCGGCGCTAGTGACTCCGACCTAGGTCAACCTAGCCAGGGCCAGCGCGGGGACGAGGCGACGCCGACCGTCGAGGTACCCATACCCGAGTCCAGTCTTCTGCCCCTCCTGACCGCTGAATTTCTGCTGCGGGAGCGGGAATATGATGGCGCACTGTCTATTCTCGCGGAGCAGGCGATGCTGCTTGATGATCCCGAACTCACACGTCGGGCACTCCGCCTGGCTGAATTTCGACAAAACGAGGAGTTAACGCTACCGCTGGCACTTCGTTTGGCGGTGCAAGACAGTAGCGATGCAGCCGCGTCAGCCACCTCGATGGCACTGCTGATTCGCGCAGGACGAATCGAAGAAGCCGTGACTTATGCGCGACAAGCCTTAGAAAGGGGTGCGGAGGTGAATGCCCCGGCCTTGCTCGTGTCCTTTAGGGACATGCCATCCGCTGAACAAGAGCGGTTGGCCGAGGCCATCGAAGCACTGGCTCAGGATTGGCCGGACAGCCCTGATGTCGGTATTGCGCTGGCATTTCTGCACCGAGAACAAGGCCGTTACACCCAGTGTCTTGAAGATCTAGACCAGGTTTTAGCGCTCGTCCCAGATGATGACCGAGCGCTGATACTGTGGACTCAGGTAAAGCTGGATACCGATGCAAAAGAACCCTTTGATCGGCTCCACCGCGCGGTAAATTCCTATCCCGATAATGAAGCCATGCGATTACAGTACGCCCGGCTGCTCGCGAGTGAAAAAAAACTTGCTGAAGCGCGGCGTGAATTTGATGCCCTTAGGACAATATCTCCCCGTAACGGAGATTACTTGTACTCCCTGGCGCTCATCGATTTGGAATTGGCACATTACGATGACGCCGAGCAATGGCTGAAGGCTTTGTTAGCGCTCGAGCAACGCGTTGATGAGGCCTACTATTACCTGGGCCGAGTCGCCTCCGCGCGTGACGACACCGAGGCCGCTGTCGCCGCCTTTAAAAAAGTAGGCCCCGGTCGGGAGTTCAGTGATGCGACTCGGCGAGCCGGTCGCCTGACCCTCGCGCAAGGCGATCTAACCGGGTTTGCAGAGGTTTTTCACGCTGCCCGCGCAACCAGCCCAGGACAAGCCGAGGCTCTGTTTTTACTTCAGGCCGAACTACTCCAGGAACGTGACCTAATAGCGGATGCCATTAAGGTGCTAAGCGAAGGACTTCAAGATTTTCCGGAGTCCCTGTCGCTGTTGTACGCGCGCGCTATGGCCGAGGAGACGATAGGCAATATCGACGCCATGGAGGTCGATCTCCGAGCTGTGCTGTCCCTCGATGCCAACAACGCAACGACTCTCAATGCGCTTGGCTATACGCTAACAATTCACACCACCCGTTATGCAGAGGCCGCCGAACTCATTGAGCGTGCGCTGACTCTTTCTCCAGGCGAACCCGCCATTCTCGACAGCCTGGGCTGGGTTTACTTCAAGCTGGGTCGCAACAATCAGGCGATTGATCTGCTGCAACAAGCCTATGACAAATTTCCCGACCCCGAGGTAGCGGCGCATCTTGGAGAGGCGCTTTGGTCCACAGGAAAGCGTGATGCCGCGCGAGTTATTTGGCGCGGGTCCTTAGAGCGACACCCCGACAGCACTCATCTCACCAGCGCCATCGAGCGACTGGGCGCCGATCTCGACGCCTTGCCCGATGATTAAAGCGCTTTGCCAGTGGGCCCGCTCATCAGTGAGTATCATTTGCCTCACTGCCTGTGTCGCAACCCCGCCGCAGGAGATTGGCGCAGGCGACACAAGCTATCCGAAGTTATCGCTCGAAGGTAGGCCCTGGCAGATGCGAGGAAAGGCGACGGTAACCTGGGAAACCGCCGCACAAAACCTGGCTTTTCATTGGGCGCACGAAAACGCGTTGACTGACATCGTCCGCCTGAGTGGCCCCACGGGGATTGGCGGTATTACTGTCGTGCGACGCGACAACATCGTCACCTGGAATGACGGTAAAGGTCCCCATCCCTTTGAAACGCTATCGGTTAACTCGACGTTCGGCAGTATCCTGACTGAGGTGCCCCTTAACGAGATAGCGGGAACATTGCTTGGGCAGCCGGCGGTATCCAACTCTTGGTCAAGCGAGGTGATCACCTGGCAGGTCCTCGCCGGATTTCGTGTGCCCCGAATCATCGAGTGGTCTCTGCGAGAGGCTAGAGCGCGAGTCATTATCACTAGCCTCGAGGTATTGGGAGACGACTCTACGTGACCAGGCGAATATCTCTACTGTCGCCCGCCAAGCTCAATCTATTTCTGCACGTCACGGGGCAACGGGAAGACGGGTATCACGAACTTCAAACCTTGTTTCAACTGTTGCATTGGGGAGATCAGATCACGCTGGAGCTCGCTGATGCGGGGGGCATCACACTCGCGCAGCAGCTCGATGGGGTGCTCGAGCGCGACAATCTGATCATCAAGGCGGCACGCCGTCTGACGGGCCACCTTACCGAAGAGCCCAATGTCGTCATCCACCTCGAGAAGAATATTCCCATGGGTGCCGGTTTAGGGGGGGGGTCCTCCAATGCGGCTACAGCACTCCTTGGGCTCAACACCTTGCTGGGGCTAGACCGAAGCCTCGATGAACTCGCCGAAATTGGGGCAAGCCTCGGCGCCGACGTCCCGGTATTCATTTATGGAAAGACAGCGTGGGCAGAAGGAATCGGGGACCAATTAACCCCCCTTGAGCTGCCTGTGCGCTGGTATACCATCCTCTGCCCGGGCTGCCATGTGAGCACCCAAACAGTATTCACAGCCCCAGAATTGACAAGGGACACGCCGCCAATCACAATACCGGCCTTTTTTGAGGGGGGGGTGCGAAACGACCTGCAGTCGGTCGTAACAGCACGCTACCCAGAAGTACGTAACGCGCTGGTATCATTGCAAAAATTAGCTCCAGCAATGATGACCGGTAGCGGAGCATGTGTCTTCAGCAGTTTTGAAAATGAGGCGGCCGCCCGGCGGGTAGCCGCTGAACTGGCACCACGCTTTGACGTCGTGGTAGCGAAAGGGGTGAATCATCACCCAGATCGCTAGCCAGCAATGTGTTTTAAACGAATTGGGGTGTCGCCAAGTGGCAAGGCAGCGGGTTTTGATCCCGCCATTCGCAGGTTCGAATCCTGCCACCCCAGCCATTTACCTAACGCTGTCAGGGAGAGGGACCCATCATGTCATCAAAGATGATGGTCTTTACGGGAAACGCTAACACCGATCTTGCTCGCAAGGTCGCCGATCGGCTGTATCTCACGCTGGGCGCCGCCAATGTCAGCAAGTTCTCCGATGGAGAGGTGACTGTCGAGCTTGGTGAGAACGTGCGGGGTAAGGACGTTTTTGTGCTGCAGAGCACTTGCGCTCCAACCAATGACAATCTGATGGAGCTTCTGCTCATCATTGACTCGCTGCGACGCGCCTCCGCCGGACGCATTACCGCCGTGGTTCCGTACTTTGGCTACGCACGACAGGATCGCCGTGTGCGCTCAGCACGGGTCCCCATTTCGTCAAAAGTAGTTGCGGATATGATGGCATCCGTCGGCGTGGACCGGGTACTCACCGTTGACCTTCACGCGGAACAAATACAGGGCTTTTTTACCTGTGCAGTGGATAACGTCTACGCATCATCGGTACTAAACAGCGACATTGTTCAGCGTAACTACGAGAATCTTATCGTGGTGTCGCCAGATATCGGCGGCGTCGTTAGGGCGCGAGCTATTGCCAAACAGCTCGATGAGGCGGACCTCGCCATTATCGACAAGCGTCGACCCAAAGCCAATGAGGCTCAGGTCATGAACCTGATTGGCGATGTCGACGGTCGAACATGTTTGCTTGTTGATGACATGGTCGACACCGCGGGCACGCTGTGCAGCGCAGCGACCGCCTTGAAAGAGCGTGGCGCCATAAAGGTAGTGGCTTATTGCACGCACGCCGTATTGTCAGGGAAAGCGTTAGATAACATCAGAGGGTCATCCCTGGATGAACTGGTGGTCACAGACACCATCCCACTGTCTGCCGAAGCCAAAGCTATCAGCAATATTCGGCAGCTCACCATTTCAGATTTATTGGCGGAGTCAATTCGCCGGGTGAGTAACGAAGAATCAATCAGCGCACTCTTTGATGACTAACATCATCGAGTGTAAAACCAACCCACCATTGCGCCGGTCGCAGGCAACGTGGTGTTTATTTAAGGAGCCAGACCATGTCTGAATCTTTTGTGATCGAAGCCGAGGTTCGGGTCGATGAAGGGAAAGGTGCGAGCCGCCGCCTCCGTCGTCTCGAGAACAAAGTCCCCGGTATTATTTATGGCGGGAAAGATGCTGCCAGCAGTATTAGCCTGATCCGCAAGGATCTCGAGAAGATGCTTGAGAGCGAGGCGTTCTACGCATCGGTACTGAGCATCCACGTCGGCGGCAAGGAAGAGTCGGCCATTCTCAAGGACTTGCAACGACATCCCGCTAAAGGCTTTCCCATGCATGTTGACTTCATGCGCGTGGAAGCCAACAAGGCTCTCAAAGTCAACGTCCCACTGCACTTCGTCAACGAAGACAAGTGTGCGGGGGTCAAATTAGGCGGCGGTATGATCCAGCATCAGGCGACCGATATCGAGATCCAATGTCTGCCCAAAGACATCCCCGAGTACATCGAAGTCGATATGCTTGAGGTTGAAATTGGACAAATCGTCCACCTATCGGACCTAACTCTACCCGAGGGCGTGACCTCTACGGCACTTGCACTGGGCGAGGATCATGACCTAGCCATTGCGTCTGTCAATGCGCCCAAAGGCAGTAAGTCCGATGATGACGATACTGGTGACGGCGAAGCCGAAGCTGCTGCAGAGTCAGCTGCGGATGAGCCCAAAGCTGACAGCGAAGACTAAGCTCGATCATGACTGGGATCCGACTCATTGTCGGGCTTGGTAACCCTGGTCAGGCATATGAAGGCACCCGCCACAACGCGGGTGCTTTTTTTATTGCTGAGCTGGCTCGGCGAGCAGGCGTCACTTTAGCGACTGAATCTAAGTTCTTTGGCCAGATGGCGCGTGTCTCCCTAGGGGATAGCGATTTGCGACTGCTGACCCCCAGTACGTTTATGAACGAAAGTGGCAAATCAGTCGCTGCAGCAGCTAACTTTTTTCGGATACCATCCGATGAAATTCTTATCGCCCATGACGAACTGGATATCCCCCCTGGGCAAGCACGCTTCAAGCAGGGTGGTGGCCATGGTGGTCACAATGGGCTCCGGGACATCATTCCCGCCCTTGGAGGTAAACAGGATTTTCATCGGTTGAGAATCGGGATCGGCCATCCCGGCCACGCCAGTAAAGTGTCCGGATATGTGCTTACCAAACCGAGCGCTGGAGACAAGCAAGCTATCGATCAAATCATCGATGAGGCGGTCGATGCCTTGCCATTGCTTCTTAAGGGAGATCCAGTCAAGGCGATGACGCGATTACACAGTATTGACACAACACAACCGGGTTAATTGCCCGGTTTTTCTGAGAAGGAAACATCATGGGAATTAAATGCGGCATTGTTGGCTTGCCGAATGTTGGTAAGTCGACCTTGTTTAATGCGCTAACCCGCGCGGGTATCGATGCGGAAAACTTTCCCTTCTGCACCATCGAGCCCAATGCGGGTGTGGTTACCATTCCCGATCCACGCCAGGACGAGATTTCGGCTATCGTAAAACCGGAACGAGAGATCGCCGCAACAATGGAGTTTGTCGACATAGCTGGATTGGTAGCCGGCGCGTCAAAGGGTGAAGGTCTGGGTAATCAGTTTCTTGCAAACATTAGGGAGACCGATGCGATAGCCCATGTCGTCCGATGCTTTGAAGACCCCAATGTCATTCATGTCGCCAATCAGATTAATCCGCTGGCCGACATCGAAACGATCAATACCGAACTAGCGCTCGCGGACTTGGAGTCCTGTGAAAAGCAGCTCGCCAAAGTCGTCAGGACCGCAAAAAGTGGTGACAAGGAAGCGGTTGCAATGAAGGCATTATTAGAAGGCAAGCTGTTGCCCCATCTAAATGAGGCTAAACCTGTTCGAGCACTCGAACTCGATGAGAATGAAACCACTCTGGTTAAGACCCTGCATCTGCTCACAACCAAACCTACAATGTACATCGCCAACGTCGCCGAGGATGGCTTTGAAGGGAACTTGCATCTCGATAGCGTGGCGGCTTTGGCCAAAACTGAGGGCGCTGAGATTGTCGCTATCTGTAATAAACTTGAATCGGAGATAGTGGAACTCGAGGATGATGAAAAGCACGAATTTCTCGCAGAAATGGGGATGACCGAACCCGGCTTGAATCGTGTCATCCGTGCAGGCTACGCCCTACTAAATCTACAAACCTACTTCACCGCCGGACCCAAGGAAGTCAGAGCGTGGACTGTGAAGGTGGGCGCATCAGCGCCCGAGGCTGCCGGGGTCATCCACACCGATTTTCAGAAAGGCTTCATCCGGGCAGAGGTGGTCAGCTACGCGGATTACGTCGCATATCAAGGAGAAGCCGGCGCCAAGGATGCGGGTCGATGGCGTCTAGAGGGAAAGGACTATGTAGTTGCCGATGGCGACGTTATCCACTTCAGATTTAATGTCTAACCAGCCGCTCTAGGATGTCTCTTGAATGCGCTGCCACTTTGCAAATAGCGGATATCCGATCAGCAGAAAAGCAATAACGGAAAACGCCTGTATGGGAAATTGAGCGGCAGAGTAAATGACCGTCCAACCGGTAATCAGCAGAAAGACTAATGCCGGCAGGGGATACAGCGGCATGGTGAAGGACTCCGATAAACCACGTCTCCCCGCTTTTTTCCTACTGACAAATACCGCCAAGACCGTGACAAGCGTATTCAGGGCCATCAGCAACCCTGCCGCTATCAGGATTTGTTCGAAAGTGGAAGTCCACAGAAAAACCAGCGCAATACCTGAGAGAAAAACAATGGCGTTGGTGGGGATACCTGCGTCATTAAGCCTTCCCAGAAAAGCGAATTGCCGATAATCACCGCCCAATCTTTGGAGAGCGCGAGGACCAGCAAGAACCATCGCGCTCACGGTTGAAATCAAGATGCCCGCCAGCACGATGGATACGATCAGGGCACCTTGCTCGCCAATCAGATAGCGCGCTACCACATACCCTATTTCAACCTCTCCTCGAAGTGCAGAGACGGGTGCCGAAATCAAAAACACAGCGTTCAAGGCGAGATAAAGGAAGGCAACGGTTGTACATCCAACGAGCAGGACTCGCGGTAGATCACGCCCGGGATTTTCCATCTCTCCAAGTATGTAGGTGGCAGCATTCCAGCCAGAAAAAGCATAGGTGACATAAATCAGGGCTATCGCCACTTCACCACTTAAGAGCTCATCGAAAAAGCCCGCCGAACCGTCGAGTTGATCAACGTAGGCCGGCTGTTGATACAGCGCCATGGCAATAAAAAATCCAATCAAGAAAATTTTCAGCGCGGTGAAGTAGTACTGCCCTGCCGAACTTTCGGTGTGAGTTCTCGTGTGTATGCTGACCAGTAATGCGATTAACGCTGTAGCTGACCACTGAGGATTTAAGGGTATTCCGGCTGCCTCAAGGTAATTACCAAACGTAAGTGCCGCCAGTGCGATAGGGGCGGCAAAGCCCACCGTAGCGGAGACCACACCGGAAACAAAGCCCGCGTAGGGATGGATGAGCACTGTAAGGAAGTGATATTCCCCTCCCGAGGCGGGATGTCTTGACCCAAGCTCGGCGTAACAAAGAGCGCCACAAAGCGCGCAGATACCCCCCAGCAACCACAGAAAAAGAATGGTGGTAGTCGACGATATCGCCAACAGCTGAAAGCCAAGAGAGGTAAACACCCCCGTACCAATCATATTGGCGATAACAACCGCTAAGGCCACCTTGGGCGGGTAGTAACGCATGTTGAACTTGATCCTCAAAAAAAATCTGCGTGATGCGGGTTAAGCCGACCACCCCCCTTTCGGGGCCACCTCTTTGCAGCCGATCTCTGTCACCCCTTTCTGCTAGACTCGCTGGATTAACTTGTTCGGTACCACGATACTTTCCATCGACACACTATGCGTCTCACGATTCTATACAACAGGGATATCTACAGTAACGAGGCGCTGAACCACCTACTACCAAGCCTCGCAGCTCATGATATTACGCTACTTTACTCCTGCCGGGTTGGGGCTCATACCCAGCGAGATTCTCGATTAGATTCCCTGGCTTTTTTTGAGCAAGGTTTTTTCACCTCTTATCTTTTCCCCATGGTAGAAAAGGCGTCCCGCACAGGGGAGCGCCTGACTTTTAAGGAATTAGCAAGACGATATGCCACCAGCGAGGCACCGGTTGAAAATATCAATTCAACGGAGGGCATTGCATTACTCAAGGATAGTGCCCCCGACTTAATCCTGAGCCTCCGCTTCGGTCAGATTCTGAGAGACAGGGCCATCGCAGTGCCTCAGCTGGGCGTTATAAACCTTCACTCTGGCCTGCTCCCAAAATACCGAGGGGTGATGGCAACCTTCCGGGCCATGCAGGCCTCCGATAGCAAGATAGGTCTCACCGTTCATTGGATAGACAGCCCTGCCGTAGACCAAGGGGGAATCATTGAGACCCTCGCGATACCGACAGACCCTCACGCCTCCTACCTATCCAACGTTCATCAACTCTACGTCCCGGGGTCGAAACTGCTTACTAACTGTGTTGACCGGTTAAATCAGGGCGAATCATTACCAACGCAAGCAGCGGAAGGAGAGGACGCCTATTTCTCGTTTCCGAACACCGAGGATTTAAACGCTTTTGAGAACCAAGGGCACCGGCTTTTCGACGACAAGGACATACAGGTGATCGGCAGTCGGTTCCTCACTGATCCGTAGACTTACGAACAGCCCATCCACTTTTCGTGAATCTCGAGTCGCACGCTAATTCGAATCAGAAGCCTCTTCCTCATAAACCCAGCGCCCACCAACCATGGTTTTAAGGACCTTGGTTTCACGAATCTGTGACTCAGGCACTTGCATAATGTCTTGGGACAGTACTACCAAGTCAGCGTATTTACCCGGCGATAAAGTGCCCTTCACTCCTTCCTCAAAAGCGGCGTATGCACCGGCCACGGTCATGGCCTGGAGCGCCTGTTCTCTGGACAATTTCTCGGCAGCCTCAAAACCCGACTCTGGCAGCCCATTCAACTGCTTGCGAGTGACCGCAGCATAGAAATTATCAATAGCACTCACCGGCTCTACGGGCGCGTCCGTACCTGACGCCACTACCACCCCGGATGCGAGCATACTCTGCCAAAGATAAGCGCCCTCCTCGATTCTCTTGCTGCCAAGCCGATCTATCGCCCAAGGCCTGTCGGAACTCAAGTGAATGGGCTGCATCGAGGCGATGACGTTGAGCCCTGCGAAGCGTCGAAGTTCCGGTGCCAGAATATGCTGGGCGTGTTCAATGCGAAATCGGCTGTCATTACCGGTATTTAGATATTTGGCGAATACATCGAGCACCTGGGAGTTGGCCTTATCACCGATTGCGTGCACGTTGATTTGCCAGTTGCCCGCGCGAGTGTCTGCTATCAAGGCATCGAGTTGTTCCATCGGAAAAGTCGAAACTCCGGAGGTTTCCGGCTCGTCCGTATACGGTTCGTGTAACCAAGCGGTCCTCGAGCCCAACGCCCCATCTGCGACCACTTTGATGGACCTGACCGTCAGCCGCTGGGATTCGCTGGCCACTAACAGACCGTGTGCAAGCCACTCTTCCATGACCCCTGCATCGGTGGCATCAAGCATGGAGTACAGACGCACCTTGAGGCCCCCAGCCTCGGCCGCCGCCAGCTGCGCGTTCAAATCGACCTTCCGGACGCCCGCATCATGAGCGCTCGTTACACCCTCACTGATCAAATGATCCTGTGCAATCTCGAGCAAATACTGCGCACGTTCCGGGCCATAAGACTCGAGACCCCGAGTCAAACCCGTTGCCGTTTCATGCAAAATACCCGTAGGGCGGCCGTCGAGATCCTTTACGATGACACCGCCCTCGGGAGCCGCAGTGGCTTGATCAATCCCAGAGAGCGCCATGGCCTGCGCATTCACCAAAACGGTATGCCCGTTGGCATGCTCGAGAACAACCGGGTGCTCGGGCACGGCGTCCGATAACAGGTGATGGGTAGGAAATCCCCGCACAGCGCCGTCGGGCAGCTGCTGCCACTTGGATTGATGCCAACCCCGCCCGATAACAACTGACCCGGGAGGCGTGTCTTCAGCTCTGGCAACCACCCGCTCGATCAGCTCGTCGAAACTGGTGACCGACATCAGGTCAACGTTAACCAACGCCGACCCAACGCCCGCCACGTGAAGGTGGGCATCGACGAATCCCGGCACAATGACCCCTTCCTCCACAGTGATCACCTCGGTCTCAGGCCCCGCAAGCGCGGAGACATCCGCCATACTTCCCACTTTCACGAGACGACCCTCACGGATAGCGAGGGCTTCCGTTTCCGGATTGCCCGAATCGGCGGTGTAAATTTTGCCCACCAGTATCGTATCCACGCTGCCACTGGCCGCCTGCGAGACGGGGGCCACATAAAGGGCCAGACAAAGGGCGGCGCGGAACAGGAATCGCATGATGAAAGCACTCGGCCAATCACAGGGATCCAAGGATAGGGCGACAGAATGCCGAATCACAGAGTTGACAGCTAGCCTGTAGTTTTGCAGACTTCGCGGCCGTCTAGCTGAGCTCCCTTGCCGCTAGACAGCGCCTTGTGGCTACGTAGCTCAGCTGGTTAGAGCACAGCATTCATAATGCTGGGGTCGGTGGTTCAAGTCCACCCGTAGCTACCATTCCTCCACGTTTCTAGTCTACAGCAATGGCACCCTTTGCCAGATTGCCAGCATAGTGCACACTCTTTTCAACACCGCCTGAAAAAGGGGGCAGATCTCATGAAAATAATATTCGCCCTAATTCTTTTGCTAACGAGCAGTCTCACTCTGGCGAGTGATGACAACAAGAAAGAGAGCTACGCACAGGTATTCTCGCATCTCGCCATGGACTGTATTCATAAGGAATACAGCAACAAGATTGCACATTACATGAATAGCGATGAGGACTTAAAGCCACCCCGTGAGCTATATCCGGCCTTCTATGGCTGCCTCGATTGGCACTCCTCAGTTCATGGTCATTGGCTTCTGGTTAGATTACTGAATACCCACGGCAACGAGGTCGACAGCGCCGCTATCATGCGCATGCTGGAGAAGAGTTTCACGGAGGATAATATTGCGGGCGAGATCGCGAGCTATACCCGCCCCGGAATGAAGTCATTTGAGCGGCCTTACGGTATCGCTTGGCTGCTACAGCTAACCGCCGAGTTGCGTCAATCTGATCACAAAGAGACAAAGCAATGGCTTGATCACTTATTTCCACTTGAGCAGCAGGCGGTCGCCAACATCAGCGAGTGGCTGCCTAAACTCACTTTTCCGATTCGCACTGGTGAGCATAGCCAAACCGCCTTCGCTTTTGGCCTGATGCTGGATTGGGCAAGGGTAGCCGGCGATCGCGAATTCGAGGCACTACTTACAGCGCGAGTCATTGAATTCTACTCCAATGATATTGATTGCCCACTCGCCTATGAACCCTCAGGCCAAGACTTTTTATCGCCCTGCATTGCTGAGGCAGACCTCATGCGAAGAGTACTTACGCGGACTGAATTTGCTGCCTGGCTAACCGATTTCTTTCCAACGCTTGTTGAAAATATCGATATGAGTTGGCTTGTGCCCGCCGTTGTAACCGACAAATCGGACGGAAAGCTTGCTCACCTTGATGGACTCAACATCAGTCGAGCTTGGATGCTCGAGGGAATTATCAGCGGACTTCCGACAGAGGATATGCGCCTTGCATCACTGCGAGCAGTCGTTGAAGCGCACCGCAAGGCCGGCCTCGACGCTGTTCTTGGCGATATGCATTACATGGGAAGTCATTGGCTGGGAAGTTTTGCTACCTATCTTCAAACGAAACGCGGATTGGCTATCGAAACGGTAAGTGAATTATCTACTCCTATCGAGATCGAATGATAGTGAGGAGTTTTTACAGGGACCCCTTGCCGGAGTGGGGATGCTGGCGGTGGCCGAGGCAGGCGGCTTATCGCTGTGATGGTTGCCTTGTCATTGAAACGAAGGACTGCGAAACGCGAAACCTGACAGCTCGAATGCCACCTGTGTAGACCCCTGCAAAAAAAAGCAATAAAAAACCCGAGCTGCCAGTTACTGCAACTCGGGTTTTCGGGATCATCCCAGAGCCTAAACCGTCAAGGACTTAGCCTCTGGGATGATAACAGGGCACTTTCGCTTAGAAAGCGTATCGACCCTGTACGTACCAAGTACCACCGTTAAATCCAAAAGGACTGTCTTCAGGGTAAAGCTGGCCCAAACCACCTGGGTTTGGCGTCTCATCTGGGTACTCATCGAACAGGTTGTCAACACCAGCTGTCAGCTCAAGGCTGTCAGTGACCTGGTAGGAAACCTGCGCGTCCACCAAGGTGGCAGCATCCACATCATAGCCATTACTGGTTGATCGCCAGTCACCGTAGTAGTTGGCGCGGAGAACCGTACGCCACTTACCCTGAGTGTGCGACCAGGAAACGTTACCCTTGATGTTGGGGAGCAATTCCTCCAGCGCTTCTACACGACCGTCACTGATCGGGTTGATGCTACCCCGGTCGGTTACTTCTGTGTCGTTGTAGTTGAACGCAACGGTAATCGTCGAGCTTCCGCTCATGAAGTCGAAGTTCATGTTACCAACAACATCAACACCCTTGGTGCGAGTGTCAAAACTGTTAGAGAAGAAGCGGAATTCAGCCAGATCATCCAATCCGAGATACTCAGAACGGTTGATAACGCCTGCCTGATCAAGGCCCGTTAGCGCCTCACCGACAGTGCCGTAGTCAGTACCGCCACCGGCGTAGTTCAATGCAGCCAGGAAGTCGACGTTGGCGCCCAGAGCAATACGATCTTCTACGTCAATGTCGTAGTAATCGATAGTCCAGGTTGAATTACCGATGTCGAAGCCAATACCCAGAGAAAAGTTTTCAGCTTCCTCGGGGCCCAGCTCTGGACGTCCTGCTCCACCATTGGTCGCCGCGATGTAGTCAGCACCGAGCTGACCGGCGGGTGAGAACAGCGGCAGGGTGCCCTGATCTACCAGCGTACCGTTGACGTTCTGTGTGGTTACGTTGGTGATGCTGGCCTGACCTGCAGTCGGCGCGTGGAACCCTGTCGAGAACGCAGCGCGCACGCGGAGGTTGTCAGTTACATGGAACAGACCCGCCAGCTTGTAGTTGGTGGTGTCGTCAAAGTTACTGAAATCCTCATAGCGAACAGCAGCCTGAACTGTCAGCCGATCGGTGATGTCAGTTTCAACATCAATGTAGAACGAGGTGTTGTCCTGCTCCGCAGAGGTATTGTTCGGGAAACCACCGAAGCCGTTTGAGCTTGAGGAGAATCCCTGATCAGCCAACGGGCCCAGCGCGTAAGACGCTGGATCACCCGCGAACAGGTCAAACTCTTCTTCACGGTACTCAGCACCAACAGCCACGTTCAGCTCAGACGCCAGTCCAACCTCAAACCCGTAGGACAGATCGATGTTGTAAACCGTCTCGGTCTGCTCTTGGCCACCTGGGACGAAATCCCGCGGGGTATTTGGGCCCAGAGACGCGTTAATGGTGTTTCTGATATAGAACATGGTCTTGTTCGACCCGCGCTGCGCGCTCACGTCATACATCAGGCCATTACCCACGTTGAAGGATCCGCGAGCGCCGACGGCAAAGGCTGAATCTTCGTTGTCACCGCCAAACCGGGGGACAAAGCCAGCCGGAATGGTCTCGATGAAAGAGAAACAGTTAGCATCTGCCGCGACTGACGCAAGAATGCCCGCATCGGGGATAACACCGCCGGATCCGCCCAGAGGAATACCGTCGACACAGCTGCTACCACCGTCCATGTCCCCCACAAGAACGGATGGAACGCCGCTATCACTGGCCATACCAGTCAATGGATCTACCGTTGGCCCCTTGTAAACGCCGCCGCGCTGACCGCTAGGGCCGCCAACGACGTTACGGTAGAAGAAACCACCGGTAACTGAACGCTCGGCGTAGTTACCAAAGGCGTAGAGCTCCAAATTATCATTTACCTCGAACGCTGCGTTCAGGAAGATCTTCGCATCGTCTTCAACATCCGGCTGACCCCAGTACTGAGGGACTTCGCTGGTGTAGGTGTTTATCGCCTGAAAATCAGAAACCGGCGAGTAGCCGTTGGCAGCCGCATAGGCGGTGTCGTTTCTGTTCACGGATCGCACGGTACCCTCAACATCGCGCATTTCACCGGTGATGTTGACAAATCCCCGGTCGCCCAAGGGCAGGCCAAGGTTAGCGGCAACCATGTAGTTGTCACCGTCGCTGTCGTAAGTAGAGCCGTAACGGGCCACAACTTCAAAACCTTCTGCATCGTCTCGCAGAATAAAGTTGAGAACCCCAGCAATAGCGTCAGAACCATACTGTGACGAGGCGCCATCACGCAGTACTTCAACCTGCTTGAGCGCAAGCGACGGAATAGAAGCCATGTCGACACCTTGCGCACCATCAGAGATACCGCCTCCCAAGAACGAGATGATGGATCCGCGATGACGACGCTTGCCGTTCACCAGCACCAATACGTTGTCGGGGGACAGACCCCGGAGGTTTGGCGGACGGGTAATCGTCGCCGCATCGCTGATCGGCTGGGTATTGATGTCAAATGAAGGCACCTGCGTACGCAGCATGTCCTGCAGGTCCGTAGAGCCATTGGCACGCATCTCGGAGCCCGTGATGACATCAACGGGAACGGGCGAATCAGAGGCAGAACGATCCGCGAGGCGGGTACCGGTAACGATAACTTCTTCCAGACCTTCGTCCTGGGCCACGGCACTTTGTGCCAAGGCCACAGCCAACGCGAGGCCTGAAACGCGCCATAGGGGGCGAGTTTTCATTGATCTCATTGAGCGAGCTCCTATTTGAGGGATTAAAATGCCACACATGACAGTCAGAGTGCGTGGGAACCGCACCCGACTTATGCACCACCCGGCAGCCAAGAGCCGCCGAAGAGCTGACATGATAGCGCGCTTTAAAACCAAAATTGGCGCTAGATTTGCCTCTTTTCGTGACAATCCGCACCAAAAAGCGGTAAATTTTCACATATGAAGATCGTTGCGTTTTATCAGGCCGCGCTAAAGCCCCGTCAGAGCTTTGGAATGCTGGCGAGGTCGATGGGCAACGCAGCCTGACCGATGCGCTTCGCCCGATCCAGCAGCGTATGCTCGGCCTCCTCCAAACCAATCATGATGACAAAATCGCCGTTGCGGATACCTGCCAGCGCAAATTCTGCCAGCTCATCAAGATCCTGAAATGCGAGCTCCATGCCCGCGGCTTTGGCGGCATCGGCGAAGTCGTGAATCGTTGGGATGGGGTCGGTCGGCCGTTCCCGGGCAAGGGACTCGGGGCGATTGCGATCCGTTGTCCAGATTCCCGTATCCAGCAGACCGCCCGAAGGATAGAACACCGACGCTGACAGGTTGGTCCCCTCACTTTCCAACTGGGCCGCCAAGCACTCGCTGATAATGGACACCGCCGCCTTGGATGACGCGTATACAGACTGATAGGGCAGCGGCGAAATACCGCCATCTCCCGAAGAGGTATTGATGATATGACCTTCCTGCCCACCTGCAATCATACGTGGCACAAACGCTCTGATCCCATGCATCACACCCATGACATTTACGCCATGAACCCAAGTCCAATCGTTGGCTGTGGTCTCCCAAACATTCGCTGAGGGGGCAGCCACACCGGCATTATTAAAAAGCAAATGGCATTCACCGTATTGGTCATACACTTTCTGCGCCAACGCCTCGACCGACTGAGGATTTGAGACATCTGTCACCACACCACTGACTTCTCCACCGCTTCGGGCGAATTCTGTTACCGCCGTCTCCAAGGCAGTGGCCTCGACGTCTGCTACCACGACCTTCGCGCCCGCTTTTAACAAACTGCGAACCAGGCCCGCCCCGATACCACTCGCGCCACCCGTAACTACAGCCACTTTGTTAGCAAACTCTTTCATCCACCTTCACCTTTTATTTGCGTATTCATTAGCCGTCGGTGATCAATCCGAACGGAGCTAGGCACAGTATCGCCACGCCAAAATTTTCCCTGGTTAAACGCTCATTGGCTGCGGCTATCGGCAATATAACAAGATTGATAACTCGCTAGTACCAAGAAAAAAGGCGGCACTGCCGCCTTTTTAAGAATGCAGCGACTTAAGCTAGAAATTATAGCGGGCAGTCACCCCAATCACGCGCTCTGCCAAAATATTGGTCTGAGTGTAGGATCCGCCGGTCGCAGGAATATCGTAATCATCCGGTCCCTGCTCATAAATCACCTCATCGGAGTCGAGCAGATTTTTTACCCACAAGCCGACGTCCCACTGCATATCACTGCGACGCAGGCCGGCGTAGACATTGAGTATGTGAAAGTCCTCAAAGGACCCTCGAGTGATGCCGAGCCCCGCGGATGCGTCTGTGTTATCGCGCTCATCGGTATATTTGTAGAGGCCTCGCAGATACCACTCGTTGCCTCCAGCAGGAATAAAATATTCGGACTGCAGTGACAGGGAAAACTCAGGCTCGCCCCCCAGTGATTGGCCTCCAATATCACAAGACCCCAGAACCTCCCCGGGCTCACGGTCATTACAGGGCGCCTGCGCTCCGCTGTCCCACTCGCCCTTGGCATACGCTAACGCACCGCCCGCACTCCAGCGATCACTGAGAAGAATTTGTCCCTCGAGCTCCAGACCCCAAATCTTGGCGTCGCCGTTATAGATGAGGCCCCCTGAAATAGCATTGGGGAGACCGTCGGCATCGAGAACCTGGACGCCGCGCACGAAACCGAAGTAACCGTCGAAGGTCTGGTAGTAAAGCGCGCCATTGAGTGCAGCACGACCGTCGAGATATCGGCCTTTGAAGCCAAACTCGAAGGAGTTACTGGTCTCCTCGTCATGCAACACGTCATCTTCGCCATTGGGCAATAACTGCACCGCGGGCGTCGGATTAATGGAAATTCCCGAGGGCCTATAACCCCGGTTATAGGCCGCATAAACTGTTGTGTCTTCGGTCCAGTTATAGCGCAGAGTCAAAGAGCCCGTGACAGCATCTTCCTTGGTGTTTTTATACGCATCGCTGATACCGATAATGGGGAACGCACCTGAAATGCCACCCACTACAATATCCTGGATAGGAATCAGAAATTCGGGGAGATAGTTGGTGTCTCCATAGAAAACATCCGCCGCGCGATACGAGTCATACTCCGTCCAGCGCAATCCTGCCTCCAAAGTCAGGCGCTCGCTCAAATAGAACTGGTTGAAGGTGAAGAAAGCGAGTTCATCTCGCGTCACAGGAATCGCGCCCACGCTGGAAAAGCTGATATTCAGGGGTGGGGCGACAGCCCGATTCGATGCGAAAGCGGTTTCAGTGTCCTGATCAAGATAAAAGACGCCTACCATCCAATCCCAAAAATCATTGCCCGATGAAGACAGGCGAATCTCCTGACTGAGTGTCTCCGCCTTGGTAAGAGAGTTTTGATTGGTAATCGCCGCATCAATGCTGAAGGGGTCGCCATCCAAAGTCACATAGTTAGCGCGATCGTTTTCCTGATAGGAATCTTTAGTACTGTCGCTATAACCCGTGACAGAGACCAAATCCAAATTCCCTAGCTGCCAATCAAACCGAAGATTGTAGAGATCGTACTCTAGCGTAGCGCCCTCGTTGGATTGGCCAAGAGCAACACGATCAGAAGCATTCAAGGTCGGTCTCAGCCCCAAAGCATCCGACCCTTGTAAGGGCGCGGGCCGCTCGGTGTCGCGATCATAATACTGATACACAAAGCTCGATTTGAGGTTGTCATTTATTTGCCAAGCGGCACTTAACCGCAACGAGGAAACCTCGTCCTCAGGGTCACTTAGACCGGTGGTAATGTTAGAGACATCGTTGGAGTTGTTAATGTCGTAGACACCCGCTACCCGAGCGGCAAAAACACCGTCCACCAGAGGGCCACCGTAGGCAAACTGGCCGTTAATGCCGTCGTTGTCGGAGAACGATGCCTGAATATTGCCGCTGGCTTCATTGAGATCGGCGCCCTTGGTCACCAGATTGATTGATCCACCGGGTGAAGTACGACCCTGAAGGGTGCCCTGAGGGCCTCGCAGGACTTCGACACGCTCCATGTCATAGATCCGACCAAAAGCAGTGTCACTGCGAATGGGTTGGTCGTTCCAAAAAACCGAGACCACCGCACTTGCACCCGACTCTGGGTCGGTGCTCATACCCCGCAACGAGATGTTGTTATTTCGCGCGTTGGGAGCAGATAAAGTCAGTCCCGCGGTCTGTTGCTCGATATCTTTAAAGTCAAAGGTACGCAGCCGGTCAATGGCATCACCGCTGACAACGTTGACGGTCCCCGAAATGTCTTGGATCGCTACCGCCCGCTTGGTCGCCGTCACCACCACTTCTTCAAGAACCAAATTTTGCGCGAGCACCGGTGAGACCGCCGTCATGACCGCGAGCGCAAGAAGATTTTTTGATACAACAGGATGAACCGACTTGGCGATATTCATAACAGCCCCTCAATGTTTTGGCGCAGCACCCAAAAGATTTGAGGTGCCTGCCTATTATTGTTTTGTCGTTCGCTGCACGAGCCCGAAGGGCGCACAACACAGCTTTCGCAAAGTAATATAGTATGGTTATATATTTTTTACAAATGCCTTTTTAAAAGAAGCCCAAGTCACTGGTCACAGGTAATTGTTGGGTGAAACACCCCTAAAAAAGCGAGTAAATAATGATAATGCGGCCACCATCTTTAACCGTTCTGCTCTTGACTAAGTTGGTGCTGGGCTCGCTAGCAGCGGGGTCAGTGCAGACCTTCGCATTCAACCTACCCCCTGCCAACCCCTACCTGGCGGACTCGAACTACACCATGGCCCATGCTGATCCCGCCCAGCAAGACACGCTCCCCCAGCCGGGACCCATCGACGCTTCCCGCACACTGGCCCCACAGGAAATCCAGTACACCCATACGGGCCCTGCTTTTTTCGGTATTCTCACTTCAGGACTGTATGCCGATGGCGAGCGGGTCTTTTGGGGGAATGGCCTCGATCGCATCGTCAAGCTCGACTACGACACCCAGGAGGTCGTTGCCACCTATTTTTTTCCGGATAGCGAGATTTATACCGAGGAGCGCGCAGAGGAATCTATCGCAGCGTTCGATGAAAGCAACGACGGATTCTTCGCCTTGGCCCACGGTTTCAAAGAAGCTCAGAAGCTACGCAATTTATCCAAGCTGTATACGGTTCTCGACAAGGATCACACCTACTACATCGGTAGCAAGAGTGGCCTGATCACCGCTTACGGTGATACAGATCCCAACGACTCCAAATCGGCAATTGTAAAGCTCCGTGAGTTCCAACTCCCCGAAACCGCAACAGGGCCCATCATGGGCCTTTCGATGACCTACGACGGCTGGCTAATCGCTGCCACCGAGCACGGCTACATTGCCGCCATCAGCCGCGACTTTTCAGACCATCGCCTCATTCGTCTCAAGCATGCCGAGGGTGCTGAAGACAAGGCTACCAAGCCCACCGGGTACGGCTGGATTCGCAATGCCTATGCCATTGACGACGAAGGCGGCATCTATATCGCTTCCCAAGAGCACATGCACAAGGTGGTTTGGACTGGGCAACATCTTAGCACTCACGAAGCCGACGGTGCCTGGACTGCACCCTACCTCAATGAATGGGGACACGGCACAGGTGCCACACCATCTCTTATGGGCTTTGGAGATGAGGACCAGTTCGTTGTTATCACGGATGGTCAAGAACAAATGAATGTCGTTCTCTTTTGGCGTAATGAAGTGCCTGCCGATTGGTCCCAATTGCCTGACGCCCCCGATCGCCGCATTGCAGGTCAGATAGAGGTCACCATGGGGGATCCCAGTCTGACGTCGATCCAATCCGAACAGTCGGTGGTGGTGGCAGGCTATGGTGCACTTGTTGTTAACAACCGGCCGAGAAACATACCTTGGTATCTTCCGGAGCGGGCGACGGGCTTATTGAGCGGTTACCTAGGAAGCAACCCCAAGCATCAACCCTACGGCGTACAAAAATTCGAATGGGACCCCATTGAGAGGAACCTGCGAGAAAGCTGGGTCAACACCACAGTAAGCTCACCAAGCTCTGTGCCCATTGTCAGCGTGGCATCGAATACTACTTATCTTATCGGCGCGCGCGACAACTCTTGGACCCTGGAGGCACTCGACTGGCAATCAGGCGAAAGCCGGTTTCACTATGTCATCGGTGGACAACGCTACAACGTCATGTATGCAGGGACCCTCATCGATATGAACGGGCGCATTCACTATGGCACCCCATGGGGCCGGGTTCGTCTTGTGCCTACAACCCCACCTGAGTCCCAGTCGCTGCAACCCTAGTGATGGCATGGGACCACCACAGGTTTACTAGCGATAACTGGCGCTGAGTGTCGCCAGCCTGACTGCAGATGACTTCGCGAAAACAGCGATGATACTTGACTCAGCATGCGAGCTTATTAAGTGATGCTCAGTCGCCAAATAACTCTGGAAGCGCGGCGCGATATTCGTGCTCACCGCAATTAGCCTCGATGCACGCTGAAGTGCGTCATTTCATTGCACCTTAATTTTTAAAACAAGAAGATCGCGGCACAACCCAGAAAGGCCCGAATTAAGCGTCTCTATCAGGCAGGCTGCGACTGGATAACTTAAGGGGCCAGTGACGAAGGCAACAGAAAGTCGGGAGTATTAAATTGCCAACTCGCCACCTGACGGCGCCGTGTAATTCGCCAGCCCTTTGGCGTTCGAGCGAATTCATCTTCGTACCAGAACCCAAGAAAAAATTGCTCCTGCTGCCCATCAAGATCAACACACATCGGATTGAGGCAAATCGATCGACCGGTCGCCTTATCACCGGTTATATCAAGGCGAATATTTCCCATCATGTGCTGAGTAGCCGGAAATATCGTGAGCGCCTCTTTTAAAAAGCGGATCGTTGATTCAAGGTCACCTACCGCACCGCCCGTCGCGGAATAATCGACATGGGCATCCTCTGTAAAAATATCGCGCAAGCCATCGAAGGACTTGGTGTCGATACAATCGGTGTAGGCGTGAAGAAGATCCTCAAGCTCTAAACGATCCGAAATTTCCTGAAGGCTTAAAGTCATTGACGAATCTCCTCAATCGTAGCCGCTCACCCGCGTTAAATCTGGCCTAACCCAGAGTGCCACCATCGATCAGCACATCCTGACCTGTAATGTGAAAGGCTTCCTCGGAGGCAAGCAGTGCCACCATGGATGCGACGCCCTTGGGATCTGCCGGGGGCAGGATTGACTGGGTGCGTTGGAACAAAAAGTCGATGTCTGCCTCCTCCGGGAAGGTGACGTTATCGGTCATCCCCGTTGCAATATGGCCCGGTGATACCGTGTTGGCTCGCACGCCGCGCTTGGCATACTCCATGGCAATACTCCGGGTCATCGCCAAGACACCGCCCTTGCTGGCGGCGTAAGCAATGCCATAGGGAATCCCCGCATGGGCTGCCGTAGATGCCGCATTTACAATGCTCCCCGAGGATGACTCCAAATGCGGTAGCGCATGCTTGCACATCAGCATCGTGCCCGTCAGATTGATGGCCAGCACGTTGGCCCAATCCTCGAGTTTAAGATCAACCGCCATATCAAAGCGAAGCGTTCCCGCCATATTTACCAGAACATCCAACCCGCCAAAATGATCAACGCATCGTTTGATTGTCTCTACCACTTGAGCTTCGTCCCTGACGTCGCAGGTTAGGGCAAACATTCGGCCGTCTTTGTCGTCTAGCAACGCCATGGTCTCTTCCAAACCCCCGGCATCGTAATCAACGCAGCACAAGCGAGCCCCTTCACTTGCCAACTGCACAGCGCAGGCCCGTCCTATACCACCGGCTGCGCCAGTGACAAGAGCAACCTTATCCGCAAATCGATTCACACTGTTATCCTCTACTCGATAGCAAGTGATTTATATCCGTCAGCAGTTACACCGCTCAACGACCTCATCGGCCCCAATGTAACCACGTAATAAAGGGCGAGACCGCCAGCCCTACCGATCTAACGCCAAGCGCTGACCCGATCCGGGAGGCGTACAGGTAAAGGTCAGAACCCCACCCTCTGCCACTGCGGTTCGCAACTGATTAGTGCTGTATCGTGCGCCATGACTTGACAGGTATTCACCACCCTCGGTCATCATCGCAGAAAATCGCAGGCCGTTTACAACCCCGCGGGCGATAAGATCACATTCCGGCAAGGGCGCAGTAACACTCGCCCGGGTTTCCAGGAGATTCAATCGCTCGAGTGCCGCATTATCGCTAGCTGACAGCGTTACCTGCTGCCCCACTACGGGCGCCATATTGCTGTCGGCCGCCATCACGAAGTCCACCACGTGGGACACGTTCACATCCTTGGGCTCGGGAAAATTAAAGGCGTCAGCCGCAAAGAAATCCAGAAGAGACGCGACGCTGCCATCGTGCAAATACCCGAAACCCTTTATTTGATCGCCTGTGAATCCATCTCTGTTTCGACTGCCGGAGGTGCCAAACATGCCTACCTTTGCGTAGGCATTACGAAAATGCGGCACTTTAAAGTTCTCCGCCACCCCCGCCCCCTCAAAAGTCATCAGGCCACCGGTACCAAACTGCTTTTCCCCAGGGTTCAGCGTATGGCAGTGGTTGCAGCTGCCTAATCCTGTGATATCGCCAACCTGAAAATAAATATCCCGACCCAGTTGCTGATCCGCCGTCAGCGAGTTATCCAGCTGTCGTATTGGATTGGGTGGCGGTGTCAACGCCATGGCGAAATCAGTAAACGCCTGCATATCTGCTTGTGACAGCCGCTCCTCGCGCCCAAGTAACTCCACAAAGGCGGGATTAAATTCCTTGAAAGCGGCCGCCTCCAGTGATTCCAATTCCCCATTCACCGTTTCTCGGTTTTGCCCCATGCGGTCACCGCGCCAATGCTGGGGACCGCTATTAGCAATACCGCGCAGGGTTTGGGTCACCATGGGACCTTTCATTGGATGAAAAAAAGGTGTCGTCCTCGGGGAGTTCGCAACGTACGCATTCAAGTTTGTCTGCAGGTCGCCATCTGGGTTGCCCAAATTCCAGGCCAGCTGATCCATATCTCCGAATACGTGACAACTCGAACAGGCACTGGTGCCGTTAGCAGATGTCAGGCTAGCGTCGTAAAGGAATCGTCTGCCTTGAACTATTTCATTCGGCTCGGGACGTGAACAGCGCTTGCTCGGACCAAGTAGCTTGTCGTTCTTGCTCGGTGTCCCAGAGGGAAATCACAGGATTATCGAAGCGGTCGTAGACGACCATCCGCGTGCCGTCCGATGACAGCACCAAGCCGGTACGGGCCACCGCCGGGCGTGTGCAGGTGAACGCTGTCGGCGGGATCGTATGTGCCGTCGGTGCAGCGCATCAACCGGCATCTTGACGACCTTGTTAGACCCCAGGGCTGCGACGTACAGCGTCGTTCCGTCGGGGCTGATGGCCAGCGAGGTTGGCTGGGATGACGCTCGAGCGCGGTCACCTCCGCGGGATAAACATGATGCTCAGGCACGTCGAAATCCACATGGGGATTCAGATGGTTTCCGACTCACCCCGCCATTGGCGATGACCGAGATCTGGCTCTCTGCTATCCGCCCTCTCACCGTGGTGGATGTCTCACCCGAGCCCTCAAATCGAATGTGGTTGAGCGCAGTTAAGGTTGCTGACGTAGATCTGGTCGGTCACCGGATTGACCGCCATATTGAATCAGCGTCGTGCCCACCCCCGAAATGGACTGGGTGACGAAAGCGGGAATAGCTGCCAGACGCATCGATGACAAACACGTCTCGGTCCGGCAGGTCGAGGTTGACCGCCGCTGGACCAATCGGCACCGCCAGCGTCCGGTCCATTGACTGGCCACCTCGCGCACAATCATGCCCGTCTCTGGCGCTGCTTCACCCTCATGATTTTGTGTCGGCGCCGGCTTGGCACCCGAGACGATGTCCGCGCGCAATACGGTACTTTTATTTCCCGACATAAAAGCCGCCGCATAGACTTCCGATCCATCGGCACTCACCGCGAGCGCGCGTGGAGAATCGGAGAAAAGGTTAACGATACCTATCAACGAGTCACGAGGTTTCTGCGCGGCCATCGCTCCGTCAAATACCCAGACGTCGGCGCGTCCGGCGCCCGCTCGATACAAATCGTCGATCGTAAAGAAAGGATGATTTTGCCCTCTGAAGGCGGCGCTAATAAAGGCTCGTGAATGATTCTCCCCAGCGAAGACAATGTCGCGGGGCTCATCGCCTACTTGCAGGGTAGCGATAACTCTGGGCGTTGCAGCGAGACTGACAACGCTCACCGAGTCGCTCAAGTGATTGACGACCCAAACTTCGTCACTCCCATTAAAGGCCACGGCCACCGGCTCGACCCCAACCATCACCGAGGACTCAAGTTGAAGTTGCTGATCGCTAACTTGATATATCTCAAGGCAATTAGCTGGCGTATTTGCAACCGCCAGTTTTGAGCCGTCAGGCGATAGCGCCAGCGGCCTAACAGCACCCCCCTCAAAAAGAACATAATCCGCAGCGCTCTGAGTTGCGCGAGCAGTCGCTCCCCCAGAGCCACAGCCGAATGCCGAACTCTCGGGCGCGATCTCTTCGGCGCCCCGGGCAATAGAGACCTGATCAAGGAGCGAAGAAAAACGCCCCGAAATTCCCTGAGCCGAGCTTGCAGAAGCGGCTAACAGGCCACTCGCCAGCGCCGTCAAAACCCAAAAAGCCAGCCGCAAAAATCTATATACATTCATGGTAAACAGCACGGGCAATTAATACAAAAACACCATACCATGGGCCACGTCTCGTTGAAATCCAATGTGATGAGTCCCCGACACGAACATCTAGATATGCTCTATCGTGCATTAGCCCAGATCCCTACTGGTAGGGTAATCACCTATGGCAATTTGGCATCCCGCGCCGGGAGGCCGCGAGGCGCACGCTGGGTTGGTAAAGCGCTAGCTGCGCTCCCACCGCAGACAACGCTTCCTTGGCATCGAGTCATTAATTGCAAGGGTGAGATTACCTGCCCCAATCGCCAGCAAGCAAAACAGCGACTGATAGATGAGGGTATCGACGTGACTGGCTATCGGGTTTCCTTGGCGCTGTATCATTATGAGCTATAAGCTGTTTTGGCGGCGCCCTGCCCGCTTTTTTTATCCATAGGGAGTATCAATAATCGTGGCAGACTCACCCTACGATCGCTTCTTACACAGACAAGCACAAACCCAGGATGCTGGCCGGGAGGAAGCTGTCTCCAAACGACATCAACGCGGCGGCCAATCGGCCAGAGAAAACCTGGCGGCGCTTGTCGGTGAATCCGCCTTCACCGAATACGGGCAATTCGCCGTAGCAGCACAACGAAGCCGACGTAGTCCAGAGGATCTTCAAGTTAATACAGCGGGCGATGGCGTCCTTACCGGTATTGGCGCCGTCAACGAAGCACTGTTCGGCACGATTCGAGCCCAAACAGGGCTAATCATTAACGATTTCACCGTGTTGGCAGGTACTCAGGGCTTTTTTCACCACAAAAAAATAGATCGGCTGCTGACGCTGGCGAGACGAGATCAATTGCCCATCATTATGCTGACCGAAGGTGGTGGTGGCAGACCGGGAGATACCGACGTGATGACTTCAGCGGGTGGTCTCAATGTACCTACCTTTCACGCCTGGGCCTCTCTGGCTGGCGTCGTGCCCAGAATTACGGTGAACCACGGTTTTTGTTTTGCCGGCAACGCCGCGCTCTTTGGCGCTGGCGACCTTCGCATTGCTACCGAAGCGAGCTTTATTGGTATGGCTGGTCCCGCGATGATCCAGGGTGGAGGATTAGGTAGCTACGCCCCGACAGACATCGGCCCAACAGCGGTTCACCGAAAGAATGGTACGGTTGATATTGTTGCCAGAGATGAGCCGGATGCGATCGCCCTTGCGAAAAAAGCACTGTCGTACTGGCAAGGTGACACAAAAGAGGTTGCGCATTGCTCACAAGAGAGTCTGCGGCATTTCCTACCTGAGAATCGACGTCTCGCCTACGATCCGAGACGGCTTCTCAATCTGATTTTCGATGAGGACTCTCTCCTTGAACTGAAAACAGAGTTTGGACGAGCGGTAATTACCGGGCTCGGTCGACTTAAGGGTAAGCCTGTGGCTCTTGTATGCAGCGACTGCCGTCATCTGGGTGGGGCTATCGACATTGACGCCGCGCAGAAAATTACGGACCTCTTTAGGCTAGCCGATAAGTGGCAATTACCGGTGGTTTCCTTGCTGGATACTCCCGGCTTTATGGTGGGGCCGGATTCAGAAGCCCATGGAGCGCCGCGGGTTATGTCGGAACTCTTTATCGCAGGCGCCACGTTACGAACCCCCATTATAGGAATATGCCTGCGCAGGGCCTATGGCCTTGGCGCGATGGCCATGGTCGGCGGTTCCTTTGAAGTGCCTAGACTGATGGCCAGTTGGCCCGAGGGAGAGTTTGGCCCAATGGGCCTTGAGGGGGCCGTACAACTTGGCTACAAACAGGAGTTAGCCGCCACGCCTGAGGGCCCCAAGCGAGACGCCCTGTTCAACTCATTGCTCGCTGAAATGCTTAAAAAAGGTCAGGCCACAGAAGTAGCCAGTTTGCTCGAGCTAGACGCGGTCATTGACCCGTCGGCAACGCGGGAAACCATAGGCGCTGCCCTCGACCACTGATGCCCCAGTGACCTATATAGGGGCTTGCTGCCATACGCGCTTGGCCCACAGGAGCAGTACGAGGATCGCTACCTCTACCCCCATACTCATCAAACCCGCTGCCACAGGGCCGTCAACTACCAAGGTAAACACCCGGCCTGCCAGCGCAAGCAAAACCAGAAGCTGAACCGGCCACAGCAACGAAGCATCCTTCCTGAAGCTTGCGACAACGCTAATCAACCCACCGCCAAGAAAAAAACCGGCGATGTCTGCCCTGACTGTACCATAACCCGCCGCCATCATATTGGGCAGTCCAAGATCTGCAGCTGCGTCGGAGGTGTTAAAGATTAATCCTGCGCCAATCACTAAAAATAACGCGCCAAGCAATGCCACCCCTACTCGCGCTGCAATAACCATATTTGTATTCTCTTGTTAGCCGATTAAGACGTTATGCGTACTGCAACCGTCCACGACAGCCTATACAACACCGATGAGCCGCTCAAGCTCGGTAATGCCCTCGCCCAGATCAGCAGCCAAGCTGTCGATATCAAGGGTGACAATAGCACCCGCATTGGCCTCGGCCTCTAACTTCCTGAACTGATTGCCTGCGCTCTGCAAACCAAAGCTAAAGCAGGAGCTCCCTAACGTGTGAGCTTCCCGCGAAATAATTGGCAAATCGTCGAGACTTAATGCGACTTGGAGCGCGTCCCAGCGCGCTGAAGACTCGGACAAAAATTTGCTAACTAGCGCATCAACAACGTTGGCTCCCACATCGCGCTGCATGCGTTCTAGAATGCTCGCGACGAATACCGGTTCCCGTGTTGCTTCTTCTGCACGCGATAAAGACGCGCCCTCTTGTGCACCGTGCGGCCCGAGGACAGTGATCCAAGAGCCCAGTTGCTCTGGCAGCTTATCACGGAACATTGGTTGTTCAATAAATCCTTGCATACCAACATCCATGGCTTGTTGTCGACTGTAACCGTCGGCGTGAGCGGTGAGCGCGAGCACGGGCTGCGCGTCGGCAGTGTGTATTTCTCGAATGGCACGTGTTGCTTCATACCCGCTCATTTCGGGCATATCTAGGTCCATCAACACGACGTCATAGGTCTTGCTTTTCAGCAGCTCCAGGGCAGCTGCACCTGAGCTCGCTGTTTCCACAGCCACCCCGAGGGAAGCCAGTACTTCAGCATTGATCAAGAGATTAGACTCCTGATTATCCACCAGCAAGATCGAACCCGAGAGACGAACCAATGGCCGCTTTTCTGCAGCGACTAGAAGAGCCTGAGATTGCTCATCGGTAAGCTCAGGGAACGCAATACGAAAACTAAAAATCGCTCCATTACCGGGTTCAGAGAAAACCGAAAGCGTGCCCCCCATTGCCTCCACGCACCGCTTGGCAATATTCAAACCAAGCCCAGTACCCTGTTCTTTTTGAGTCTCCAAGGTGACACCGGTAGCAAAAGGCTCAAAAATTCGTGCCTGTAATTCCTCCGGGATTCCCGGGCCTTGATCCTCCACGCGGAATTCAACGATTGCATTACCGTCATCGGAGTATCCTTTCGAGTCAGCAAAAAGAATTACGTCACCAGCCTGCGTAAATTTGATTGCGTTTCCGATAAGGTTAATCAGCACTTGCTTCAACAATCTGGGGTGGCCCTGATATCCCGGCAAAAATTCACGTTGGCCTCGTCGCTCAAGCCGCAACTCTTTTTCTAAAGCCCTCGATTGTGTAATAGCAATGCATTCATCCAAAAGCCGGTCCATATTGAATACCTGTCTAGACTCAGCTGCTTCATCTAGCTGCGGGCTCACGGCATCCAGAGAAAAATTGATAATTTCAAGCAAACGGTTTGCACTGTGCGCTGCCAGCTTTAAAAACTTGGTAGTGCGCTCATCGAAGGTGCCGTCTTTGATCAGTGTCAGAGCGCTAATGACACCATTTAACGGTGTGCGCATTTCGTGACTAACCTGACTGAAAAATTGTTGACGTCTCTGATTGACGGCCTCCAGCTGCTGCTGAGCCACCTCCAACTCCTGATTTAGAGCCTCTAAATCAGCCACCATCGTTTGTTGCGCGGAGACAAAAAATAATTGATCCATTTGGATATCTAATACCGGAAAATCGCCAAGACCCAAATCATGATCAGGGTTGTTCTCCTGCATCCACCACAACCAAGGAATGCCAATGAGACACAGACCATCAAGTCCATAAGCAGTGTAATCCTGAAACTGCGCGCGAATACCAAAACCTGCCTCTTTGCTCGACCCGAGCACCAACTCCCCGAGATGCCCCATGGCTGCTTCATAAGTGCCATCAAACTGAGTAGGGCGTTTAAACTCAAGCAATTCAGAAAGCTTTTTTTCTAGTGCGTCAGGACCCAAAAAACGAGCTACCAGAGGACTCATCGCGACGACCCTGCCCTTACTGTCAATGCGCAAAATGACAGAAAATAGCTGGCTTAGTCGCAGCCAAAAATCATCAGCGGGTTGGTGCGAAGTCATGGGTCCTTAACCCATCTTGACCAAAAAATAGGTTTTCTCACCAGACCCCACCTCCTCCGGTCTGATTTCCAAGATGTCCATTGTCTCGCCAAACCACGAGGCCAATCCCGATAAAAGCCCTTCGACAAAAGGCGTGAGACCTACTCTCTCGCTTATGTAAAGGACGCCAACAGCGCCAGCCGCGTCTCTATCCACCAAAAACGAGGGAGGCCGGTAGTCCAAAAACGTGGAGCTAATACGGTCGTGCAGTCCATTCAGGTTTTCAAGAAAACTCAGCATATCCTGGCCGGTCGCTCGCATTAACGCGCTATATTCTTTAGCGGCGGTGTGTTCCACCCAATGTACACCAAACGCCCGTAGAGCATCATCAAGATCTATTTCCAACTCATCGGCAGCAGCTTGGGCTAGCTTATAGGTCACGTCGTCGTCGTAAGCTCTCATCGATAAAAAGCTATCCGATGCGACGCCCGATTTATCCAGCACCTTCTGCCAACGTTCGTCGCCAAATTGGATAATCATCATTTCTTTAAGCGATTTGTTTACTACGCCGTACATAGGGCCTCCCTTAAACGTCGCCGTTTTTCCACCCTTGTATTTTCCGATAGATCGTTGACGGAGCGACTTCAAGCAATCCCGCCGCCCTGTTGATATTTCCATCACAGGCATCAAGCGCAGCCTGTATTGCTCGCTTTTCAGTAACCGAGAGGGGTTCAATCTCGACACCTGGCGATGAGGAAACATCCACCATCACTTTTCTGCGCGCTCCCGTCGACGCTGAGGGGTAGAGCTCACTGTCGGAGATTGCCTTCCTGAGTGCCTCGTAAGATATTTCCAGCTCGTGACTCATCAAGACAAGGCGATGGATCATATTGGATAGTTGCCTGACGTTGCCTGGAAAAGGAAAACGTTTGAGTTCACGACGGGCATCGTCGGAAAATCCGGCAATCGGTTTGTTTTCCTGCGTAGCAAATACTGATAAAAAGTGATCGGCTAACATCAATACGTCGTCATCCCGCTCGCGCAGCGGCGGCATTCTCAATGGAATAACATGCAACCTGTAAAATAGATCCTCGCGAAGGCGCCCATCGCGCATTTCGGTGAGTGGCTCTCTATTTGTCGCCGCGATGATTCTCACATCGGCGTAAACCTCAACATCCCCCCCCACGGGTTTGTACTTATTGCTCTCGATGAATCGGAGTAGTACCGACTGCAGTTCGTACGGCATATCACAAACTTCATCGAGAAAGAGGGTGCCTCCCTCCGCTAGGGGAATTAATCCATTCCTAGAGTTTGGATTACCTCGTACTCCGACCGCCTCACCAAACAGCTCTGACTCTATTAAATCTTCCGGAATTGCAGCGCAGTTAATGGCGACGAATTCTGCCGGCGCTCGATCAGAGAAATCATGTATTGCTTTCGCCGCTAGCTCCTTTCCCGTACCGCTTTCGCCAGTGATGAAGGCAGTCGCCCTACTTGATGCGATAGACTGTATTTGAGTGTAGACCGCTTGCATGACGGCAGAACGACCATACATAGGGCCAAGGTGTGTCAACCCTTCGGTGAGACTGCTCAGGCGCTGCGAGAGCTGAAACCGCTCCGCGAGATTGCGCACCGTTACCCGTAGTCGAGAGGCATCGAAAGGCTTGGCGAGAAAATCATCCGCGCCACGCTCAATTGCCACCTCAGAATACTTATCCCCATGACCCGTCATCACAACTACCAGCGGCTTTGGAGAAACATTTTCGAGCTCCGCAAGCAAGTCGAGCCCATTACCATCGGGTAGCTCGACGTCAAGAAGAATTAGCTCCTGAGGTTGGCCACTCACACATTCCAATGCCGCATCCAAGGACGTCACTGCGGTTATATCGAGACCCATTCCATCCAGATAGGCCTGATAAATTGCATTCAATGTCTCACTGTCTTCTACAATCAGCGTCTTCACTAGCAACCTCCCGTCGTGACCGGCTCGCGCACATTTGCCTGTTCTACATCAGCGAGCCGATCAAAGATTTCTGCCAATCGATCTGCGCAAGCCTTAAAAGCCTCTAGGACATCCGGTCTAAAATGTTCCGGAGAGGTACGTCCATCGCCTTCGGTAATGACCTTCATCACCTCCTCATGCGTCATTGCCCGCTTGTAAGGACGCGCGGAGCGCAGTGCGTCATAGACATCGGCCAAAGTGGTAATAGAAGCTTCCACAGGGATCTGTGACCCCTTCAGTGCTCTTGGATAACCTGTGCCATCCCAGCGCTCGTGGTGACATAACGCAATGCGGGCCGCCATCTTCATCACCGGAAAAGTAGACTCCGATAAGATGCGAAAGCCAATTTCTGGATGCTCCTTCATATGGCTTGCCTCGGTGTCATCCAGAGGGCCATTTTTCAGCAATACGGCATCTCGCATCCCCACCTTACCGACATCGTGGAGAGGTGCCGCCAGCCGTATCATGCTACACCAATCCGTATCCCACCCAATTTTTTCAGCGATTACGGCGGCGTACTCGCCAATACGCGTAATGTGCTGACCAGTCTCTGGATCTTTATATTCAGCCGCGGCCGCAAGGCACGCCAAAGCTTCAGCATACGCACGCTGAATGTCTTTGTTTAGGGAAGTGATTTCAGCTTCATTCTGTGTGACTTTTTCTTTTAAAAGTGCCTCATTTGCTATTCGAGTACGCTCATTGGCAACCAATTTTTTAGCCTCGAGGACGCAGCGCTCAAGCAAATCAAGATCAACCGGTTTCAGCAGAAATTCGGTGGCCCCAAGATGCATCGCTTTAATCACGGACTGGGTGTCACTGTTTCCAGTCATAAAAATAACCCGAAGCACACGTTTGCCTGCACCGGGTGAATTATTAATCGTATCGAGCATTTCCAAGCCGCTAATACCGGGCATCATCAAATCCGTCAGCAAAATCGCGATATCTTCATCGGCAAAGTACTGCGCGATAGCCTCCTCTCCATTTGCAGCAGCCGATACCGCAAGACCCATTTCGGCCACGAATTCACTTAACTCTTCTCGTATCGCCGAGTCGTCATCAACTATCAGAACCTTCACTTGATCGCACCTCCAGCGCTCTCACGGGACGCATCATCGCCCAGTGAGTCTTCAACCAACGGTAGGCTAACAGTAATTCTCGCTCCTCCCGCTGTATTCTCCGCCCAAATATCCCCGTGCATCTCGCGAATTATCCCATAACTAATGGAACCGCCAAGACCGGTTCCCTTTCCAACAGGCTTGGTAGTAAAGAAGGGTTCAAAGACATGAGGAAGGGCATCCGTCGGAATGCCTGGACCGGTATCACTGATTCGAACGAGCACGCGGCTCCTTTGCAATAAGGATTCAATCACGATTTCACCCGCGGGATTTTCTGAATCGCGGATCGCGTCTCGAGCGTTATTGATAACATTGATGATGACCTGTTCAAACTGAATGGCATTACCTTTCACATAAATCCCATGACGATCGACTCGGTTCACCAGCTGGATTTCGACGAGCGCCAATTGGTCCCGTAACAGCATGCACAGACCGTGGATCACATCACCAATGTCCAACACTACGGACTCATCACCCGCTACACGCCCGTACGCCCGCATGTGATCGATAATGACTGCAGCTCGCCGCACTGCCGTCTCAATACGGTCGAGTTTCGGGCTAACCGCCGCGAGCGACATCTTACCCCTCTCTGAAATGATGCGTAGGTTACTTACCGCGAGTGCAATTACATTGAGAGGCTGATTTAGTTCATGCGCCATTCCGGTTGACATTTCACCCAGCGTCGCCAACTTAGAAGCCTGAATAAGCTGGGAACTAGTTTGCTTCTGCAACGTCAAATCGGTCACGATCACCCACGCACCAGCATCTTCACCTTGCTGATTTAATCGATGCGTCACCACTAATAATAGACTCTTGGGC
Organism: uncultured Luminiphilus sp.; assembly: GCA_943787485.1. GTDB lineage: Bacteria > Pseudomonadota > Gammaproteobacteria > Pseudomonadales > Halieaceae > Luminiphilus. The sequence continues at coordinate 199,774 of CALSMP010000004.1, forward strand.
GGTTGGTTCTCTCGTATTAGCTGCCATTCTTCAACGGGTATTGTCTTTTCTAACATCGCCAACGCATGCGCTTTGACTAAGCCAATTGCTTCTTTCTCCTGGCCCAAAATTTCCAAAAGGGCATCATTCAAAAAATGCACGCGAGACTGATAATCTACCGCTAACACGCCAAGTGGCAAAGAGCGCAAAAGCTCATCGTAATTGGCTGCAATCGTGGTCAAGCGACGCTCATCTTGTGTCATTTCCTGTGCCAGTCGCTGAAAGCTTCGCTGAAGACCGTTAATTTCAGCAATACCAGATCGTCTTCTCGCATTCATCGTCTGAAAAGCGGTGCTTGCTCCAAACTGTGCTCCTCGAAACTGACCCCAATTGGTCAATACATTGGTCAGCTCTGCAAGCGGCGAGAAATTTATGTTTATCAAGAATTGACTCATTGGAATAATCATTAAAAAAAGCAGCAACGTTGAAAACACATCCAGAGTGATATCCATCAAATAACCGCCGAAATAGTCCCAATATTTGCCTGTCCAATAATAGGTCTCGGGGGCCAAGAAAAACTCCCTTACTTCCAAAACGACACTGTTTGGTATCTGAAACCATACCGAAGTATTCCTGCCAAAAGGCAACCAGTGTGGAAACCTACTAAGGCGCAAAGATTGGTAGGCGATAGCTTTTATCGACCCAGCGTCGTGTTCTAAAGGGTTATCCCACACTAGGGCCTGATCGACTAATGCGTAGCTAGCATTAGTTGGGAGTAATGTTTCCAGCGGAGCGGATATTTCAGAAAACTGGATCGCGTTGCTACGAGTTGGACTGCTGTAGGTGCTCGTATCCGCAAGACGTAATCTTTGAAAGTCTACCAATGCCTTCTCGGTTGAATACGCAATTAACACTTGAATCCTTTTGTGACGAATGACGAGCACCGGTGAAATTGATCCGTCTGAACGCAGGAGCTTTAACAAATAGACGATTGCTTCATTTGAAAACTCTTCGGCTACCCCTAAAGCATCTTCCACCTCCGCTGAGGAAAATGACGCATCTTTGGCTATCACTCCAATGCCATCTTCTACAACCGCGACACTAAATGTATTGACCTGATCTGGCGCAGTAATCGGCGCTATTAGGTCTTTAAAGACACGCAGGTCAAAGGTTCCCTGCCAGGAATCACTGTCCTCGGTCAATGCGTTCAAATTGAGGTCTACCGCTCTCACCACGTCACGATGCAGGCCCAACCGATAATCAAAGAATGCGTTTCTGTAATCACTTACAGCGTCTGAGCGTAACGTTGCCTTCTGACCCTGCAATAGCCGATCTCCCGCAACATCTAGGTGGACAGCTAGATAAAAGAAGAGCAGCGAAGCAATGACGAGCTCAACCACTCGACCGGACGTTGGTAGGCTTTTACGACTTAAGTCATCCGAAAAGTGGTTTACGCCATCACCTCCTGAAAACGCGAACCATTCTCGCGATGAAGCAACGACCAGAATTATTGAGCTAACGACGAGTGATAACAGGAGCCCCAAACTATATCCCAAGACCGAAAAACAGGCCTCTGTGAAGGATATATTGGCCATTAACTGCCTTGATATAATTGTCAAAGGCAGATCGATCAGCATATGGAGAAGGAACACAGTCCCTAAGCCATACTGGTTTCCAAGCCTCAAGCGAACGACGAGCAGGACTAAAAACAGTAATATTGTGCTGCCAGTAACTGCTAAAAACCTATCCGGCGAATTACCAAACCACAGGTAATATGCCAGGGCCACCACTCCAAGCAAGAGAAGAAACCAGCTTGGTTGCATCAGTCTCAGCGCTAAAAACAATGGCAAACAAAAAAACCAAACCCCAACACCCCCCAGAATAAGAGGTGGCATCAGCGCCAGAATAGCCATCGCTATTAAAGCGCAAATAAACACTGCAAGGTCAAATCGAATCGACTGAAAGAGGCCATTCATTATGAGGCAATCTCGTGTGATGCCGTTTCCGGATCTTCTAAATCACCCGCAGATGCAATGGTAGGCAATTTGATGATTAGCTTCGTTGACCCGCCCCCAGTCTCGACATTTATCTCTCCATTGGATTGCTCTATCGCATCTCTGGCAATCGTCAAGCCTAAGCCCAAGTGGCTTCGATCTGTGTGGCTTGTAAAAAAAGGATCAAACATCCGCTGGGCGATATCAGGAGACATCCCTACCCCGTCATCGCACAAAGTGATTTGCACTAGATCCTCAGTCGCAACAGACTCTACTGTAATGGTGCCCGTGCTCTTTCCCGCCTCTGCAATCGCATCTCTTGCATTATCGAGAATCGCTATTATTGCCTTCTCAAGAGTTAAAGGATGTCCAATTACCTTCTGGCGTGAAGTACCTGACGTAAACACAACGGTAATGCCCATTTCCGCATAAACAGGGGCTACCAAATCAATGCAGCGACCCAGCACTTGCTTTACCTCAAAACCTCCGGGCAAAGGCTCTTCCACTCGACCAAGATCACGTAAATGCTCCATGATCCGGTCAACTCTCGTGAGCTCTCGGTCAATACCCTCAAGTTTTTCCTTCACCAATTCCGGTTGAAAATTCTTCATCCGTAAACGGTTCTTGGCATTCGCGAGATATAATCGCATGCTGTGCAATGGCTGGTTTACCTGATGAGCAGCACTGGCTGCGAGCGAAGTAAACTGATCACTGCCTTGCTTCTGGAGTTTTTTCGCAGTGTCTCGCAAGAACTTATCCACAGGCTGCCCGAGACATGTCACGCCCGCGCCCACCTCCGACTCGAGTCCAAAAGTAGACAAGGTGAGCAACAAATTAACCGGCGAGGTATCTCGACCTATCAAACCCAGACGAATCGCAGTGGCGGCTTTCCCTTGCCTGACCCTAGTAAGCTCTTGTTGAAAGGTAGCCCTGTCATCGGCAGACAAATAGACGTCGGCGAATCGTCTCCCCACAGCAGCTCTTGCTGGGATTCGAGTCATATCACTGATGGCCTCGTTCCAAGAAGTCACTATCCCCACGTCGTTCAGCATAAAAATAGGTGAGGCACTACGTTCGATGATTTGATGATATCGATGAGCCAGCGCCTCCGCGTTACGGTCAGCATTGCGCTGAGTTTCCTTCAGGGCTACTTCTCGCTCTGACAGTTTATGTTGCAGCTGTCCAATCAAGCCGCTGAGCATGTTAGCCAGCAAAACTATCTCTTGGGGATCAAATCGTCGTTGCAGGAAATCAAACTGGCCACCCAGAACCATATGTTCGACTGCCCTTTTCAGGCGAAGAAGGGGAGCTAGAATCACATAAAAAACAAATAAATAGGCCACAAGCAGCGTGACAGCCGTAGCGACAACCGCGTAGGTAATCAGCGGTATCTTAGCCTCTTTCTTTACTGACAACGCTGCGTATTTTGTTTCCGCCGCGCTAGAAATAGCATCGCGCAGCGCTTCAAAAGCTAAAACGACATCAGTTGTGGGGGCGCGACTATTGATCGCATTTGAAAGACGTTGCCATTGCGTGTCACAGCAATCGAGCGCAATAAAGTTAGGCTCAACGGCTTTCATTCGATTGATCTTCGCCGAATCAGTATCGCTAGCAAGATCGCTGAGCGACAGAACGACTGCCACCCCATCTCGATAAAAGTCTGTTGTCTCCAGTTGTTTGTTACGCAGGTTCTCTACATCACTACTAATGTAAGAAATGAATGCCAATTGAATAGCGGAACAGAGCAGAAGGCCATAAAGGAGCAATGCTCTTGTCGCTAGCTCCATCCAACTACCCTAAACGCCGCGAACCAGTTAGCATCGATTTTTCCTCGCAATATGGGCCCCAAAATTTAGCTTCCCGGAGCATATATATATTGCCATTTTCCACATTTTAAGTCATCTTACCGTCGCACCGTTTAGCGCACCAACCTGAGAGCTATTTCCTTGCAACACAAGAACATTCTTATTGTCGACGATGAAAAAGTCATCGGCGAAGAGCTAGCAGAGTTTCTGTCATCGCTCGACTTTCCTTGCTTTGCAGTTACAAGCGTCGATGAGGCCCTCGAAGTTATCGACGCTGACCCTGACATAACGCTGATTCTTACGGACATGCGAATGCCCGGCAAAAGCGGCACGGACCTTATCCGAACACTGCAGGCAGTGCCCGATCGTACATTTGAGTATGTGATAATTTCAGGGCACCTTGACGCCGCGCAGGAACTCGAAGGGATCGATCAAGACAGTGTTACTCTGATGCGCAAACCCATTGACGTGGGGGCGCTGATCGATTACGTCGATGCGCTCTCGCTGAACCCATGATCTGCCCCTACTCCAATACGTTGCTATTTTCAGCTCGCACGTTTAATCGTTCAAAAATTGCCTCTTGATCTATACTGATAGTCGGAACAACGCCGGGAGAACACGCCAGTATTTCCTCGCCTTCGCTTCGCTCAAGCTCTTGGGCGACCTGATTTAACTTTGACTGATTAAAGCCACGAACATCCAAGCTATCAGTTAACACACCCGTCTCCGCCAGTACAGTTGCCTTAGCTTTAAATAAATTTACGGTCGCGGCAGCAAGCGCGCGCTGAGTATCAAAATATTCGTTTTGCGAATCGAGGAGATCTAACAGCGTGCGCTGATTACGATCAAATTGGTCGTTGTACGCGCGACGCGTTTTGTCCTGAGCTTCCAGTTGCAGGGTGAGATAGCGTTCTTGCTGCTCGAGCGCCTCAACGTTATTGAAAGCGATCATGACCTCACGCCTAACTGCAAGACAGGCTTCTTTTCTATTTTCAACCGCGGCGTAGTAGCGATTTGAAAACTCGCGTCGTCGAGCGCTATCACCACCACCGCGAAATAGGTTGTATGTCAGGACAAGTTCGACAGCGTTTAAATCATAGTTTCCCCGTATGCCGTCAATATTAGTTTCGGTTTCATTTCTATAACGTAGGTCCAAACGGGGCAGCATAGGTCCTCTGGTCGCATCATACGCTTCTCTGGCCGAGCGCATCTCCTCAATCGTCCTATTAATATCAGGGCTTTTATTGTAGGCGACACGCAGCGCCTCCTCTCTCAATGCCGGCATCATCGAAGTCGAAATCGTTGGCGTGGGGAGTTTTTCGGTCGGTAGCTCACCAACAACGCGCTGAAACTCCGCTCGCGTGTCATACAGGTTGGTCACTTCGGTTAAGAGGTTTGACTCGGCAAGTGCCATTCTTGCCGTCGCCTGCTCAAGATTGACGCCCTCATCGCGACCCGCGGCGACCCGCTCCCCGATCTTGCCAAACACCTGCCGATGGACAACGTAATTTTCCTCGGCATAAGCCACTAGCTTTTGGTACAGCACCGTATCGGCGTAGGCGACGGTCGCCTGCAACGCCACGTCCTGGGCCGCGGCATGAAAATCGTAGTAGCGCGCCAGTTTTTCATAGCCGAGCGAGCGCACTTCGTTCAAGGTTTGAAACCCATCAAACAGCAACTGCGTGACCGTAAAGCGGATCGAGTCACTCTCGTAAGAGCCGAAATCATTGAGGGGCGTCACGCGTTCCGCCCACGCGTAATCGGCGTTTAAGTCGACACGAGGAGCGAGATCGCCCCGCCGTGAGTTCTGACTCTCGCGCTGCGCTTCAAACTGGTAGTACGCAGAAACAACCGTCGGGTTGGTCTCAAGCGCCGCAGCCACAGCCTCGCCATAAGTCCCCACATCGGCGAATGCGTGTGGAGTCGCGATACAAAAAAACAGTGGTAATAAGCCTTTTCTGATGTCAAATGTTGCTGTCACAGCTACATGCTCCTTGCGAAATTGTAAAGGCGGTACGAGCAATTGCATCTACCCCCCCCCAAGAGTCGAATTCTTTTGTTTAAGTTTGTTTGGCTTTCGACTTTTTTGTTAAAAACAGTTTTGCGAATAATCCCTGAAATAGGGTTATATTGCAATATGCGTTGCATAAACTCTGACCTGTGACCAAGTACACGCTTTTCGCTCACGCCGCCAGCAAGCGCGCGCCGCTGTCACTGCGCAGAGCGGTCAGCGTTACCTTGGCATTAGCGCTCCTGTGCAGCGGCTTGGCGGCATTGCAGATGCCTCAGCTCCAAGAACTGGCCGCTAAACGGTACGGTGATAACGCTGTCACCACAATCAGATCTTGGGAAGACCTTATCGGCGCCTACAACAATTCTGAGACGCTGGAAAAACTCCGCTCGGCTAACGACTTCTTCAATGACAATATTCTCTGGTTGAGCGATGAGAAGGCCTGGAATCAAACCGACTACTGGGCCACACCCTTAGAGACCATGGGAAAGGCTGTGGGTGATTGTGAAGACTTTACCATCGCAAAGTACGCCACCCTACTGTTGATGGGGCTGCCACCTGAATCCCTGCGCTTGGTCTATGTAAAAGCTAAGCGCAACGGGCTGACTCAAGCCCATATGGTCCTCGCGTGGTACGAAAGCCCGCTCGCGACGCCCCTCATCCTGGACAACTTGGATTTAGCAATCAAATCCGCCACCGAGCGCGGCGACTTGTTTCCCGTTTTTAGCTTCAATGCCAATCAACTTTGGATGGCCACCCAAACGCAAGCCACAGACGCCGACCCTCAGGCGCGATTATCGCGATGGAGTCAGGTGTTATTGAGGATGCGTCAGGAAGGCTTCAATCTAGGGTCATAGGAGAACCGCTATGTCACTTTTGAAACAGCTGTGGATCGTCACTGCGCTCGTTATGTTGCTGGTATTTGGAGCCACCTTCATCATTAACAGTGCCACGTCGAGTCAGTATCTGGAGGAACAGCTTACGCTTAAGAACCAAGACGAGGCGACGGCACTAGCGCTCTCCCTGTCCCAACAAACCCTCGATCTGGTGACCCTTGAGCTCCAACTCGCCACTCTGGTTGACCTAGGCGCCTATGAAATGCTGCAATTTCACGATCCCATGGGTACGGTGCTTTTTGCACGCGGCACCCCAAACATGACCAGCACCGCACCCCCTTGGATTACCGGCCTCTTTCCCATTAATTCAGAACCGGCCTCGGCCCAAGTAACCAATGGCTGGAACCAGCTGGGTACACTTACCATCAAAAGTGCAGATAGCTTTGCCTACGACGAATTGTGGATGGGTGCCAAGCGGACGCTTGCCGCGTTGATTGTTGCCATCATTGCCGCAGGTATTATCGGAAGTATGCTGCTGCGGCTGGTACTTTCTCCGCTCAAACAGGTTGTCGGTCAAGCACAGGCGATTGGGCAGCGACGTTTCGCTACGGTGGCAGAGCCCTACACTACAGAATTTGCTGAAGTAACCCGCTCGATGAACGAGCTTGCGACCCGAATAAAAGGCATGCTAAACCGGGAGTCTGAACGGCTCAGCAAACAGCGCGAAAGCGCAGAGCTCGATTCCACGATGGGGCTGATTCAGCGCGAGCCTTTTATGGCCCGTTTGGCGGCAAAGCTTGAAGCTGAGGACGCCGAGGCAAGTGGAGCAGCCGCACTTATGAGACTGGGAGATCTGGCGCGCCTCAATCAGGTCTTTGGCCGCCAGCCTATCGACAATGCCTTAAAGGCCATTGGCAATATGTTACGACGATTAGAGAAGGCAAATTCTGGCTGGATAATAGGCCGGCTAAATGGCTCGGATATCTGCCTTATCGCGCCGCGGGTAAGCAACCCACGCGGACCCGCTCAGCAGCTACAGCAAGCGGCGAGTAATGTACTTATAGAGCACGGCATTAGAGATCGGTGCGACCTGCCGACGGCCTGTGTGACCTATTCGTCCGAGGACTCCATTGGGTCCGTGATGAGCGCCCTCGACAATGCCCTACTACTGTCTGCTGATCAGGGAGCCGCCACCATCACCGAAGCCAGTCAAACCGATAACTCCCCTGGGTCGACCCGAGAGCAGGCTGAGCAATGGCTGGGCGATCTCCGATACGCGTTGGATAATAGCGAACTCTTCATTGAGACTTTTCCCGTTCTTGCCAGCAACCGCATGCTCATTCATGAAGAAGCGATGGTTCGTATACAAATTAACGGCAAGGTTCGCTACGCTGGCGAATTCATGCCCTGGGTCCATCGTCTAGACCTTTCGACAGAGATAGACAAGGCTGTAGTGGTGCTCGCCCTTGATCATATTGCTGCGACAGGTAAACCAACTTGTGCCAATCTGACCTCGGAAGCTCTAGCCAATGCCGCGTTCTTTGATTGGCTTGAGTCTTTGGTAATGGAACGCCGTGCGGATATCAGCGGGCTATCCCTCGAACTAGGTGAAGCGGCGGCCTTTTCGCAGCTCGAGAGTTTCCGGCGATTGTCAGATATAGCCAACAGCCACGGATTTAAGGTGGGCGTGGAGCACATGGGCTATCGCATTGGCGAGATAGGTAAGCTGAGCGAACTTGGGGCGGACTACATCAAGGTCGACGGCCTCTTCAGCAGAGATATTGCCACCAACGCGGGTAATGCAGCGCTCTTTAGGGCCTATGCCTCTATCGCACAGTCACTCGGCCTAGAATGCATTGCCGAAGGCGTATCGGAAGCGTCACAACTCCGGGGTGTTTTCGAGCTCGGTGCCACCGGAGCCTGTGGCCGCGGAGTTACCTACGATTGACGTCGTTAATACCCAATCAGCCAGGCCTCAACCGTCAAGAATATCAAGCCCGGACCGACGCTTGGCTCGCAAGGCCTGACGTTTGAGCATTTTCGCTTGGGCTTCCTCGGGTAGCTCGGTGAACAGAAATACACCCTTGTCCATAAGCACATCAAGCAGATCTTCAAGGACGCGAACGAACTCGAGGTCGCTATCGTCTAGGGCCGAATTATCGGTCCATCGGTGCATGAACGAGCGCAAGGCGGGATCGTTGTCCTCTACCCAGTGGGCACAGTCCACGGAGGCCTCGGTACTAACCGCTACCACCTCGTTACTCGCGTTTCTTTTGACGTAAGGCATAGACTTACCTGTACCAAGCCATCGCGCTCGTTAGAGTAGCACGCCGCTGTGTCTGGCACGATAGATTCACGCTTGGCCCCGCATCCAGCCCCTTCGCTCTTTACCGTAACGGCTTATTCGCCAGTTGCGACTTACCACTGGGCGACCCATGAGGCCAACCCAGTGGTTTAGAGGCGACGGACCTTACTGTTCCGGCGTATCGAGCTTTTCAGTGCTATTGCCACTGGTCATCAGATCCGCTTCTAGAAGATCGGCATCATAACCGGAGCGCTCGCCGCCAGTCTGAGAAGCAGTGCTCTCCTGTGAAGTGGCTGCCTGGCCATCTTCCCCGGCAGCAGGAATCTCAACAGTGTCGTCATCGGAGAGCACGTCACCAGCGCTGACGACGAAACTCGCATCCTCGGCAATGGTTGTAGATCCATCGGTGAATGTGACTGTCGATTGCCCGTGTATGACCACATCGCCATCCGCAGCAGTGCCGGATTCACTGTCCTCATTATAGGTTAACGAAATACTTTCTATTCCAAGTTCGGATAACGGCACCAACTCACCCTCATCGGTGACACCATCAGAGTCGGCATCCTGCCAAATAGCGAACTGATCCCATTGTTCATCTTGGGCGTCCAGTACGCCGTCCTGGTTGGTGTCAAATACTTCTGCAACTGCCTGCAAATCAGTCTCGGCCGTTTCGCTCCATTCAGTGAATACATACTCCCGTGTTTCATCGACCGTGCCAGAGTTGTTGGCGTCTATCACTAGCATGCCATCATCAGGGGCAACCCACGCGGTGGATACTGACTCACCCGTAGCCTGGTCTGTAAAAACAACGCCCGAATCCATATTTATGTATTCAACGCCGTCCCCATCAAGGTCAACGGCAATAGGCGCATCACTGTCAACGTATTCTATGTGAACATCGTCCTTGTCTTCTATTGCATCACCGAAGTCATAAGTGCCTCCACCATCAGCTTCGGACAGGGTGATCGTCGCATGAGAGATATCAATAGTCATCGTGCCACTACCCGCAACATCGTCTTCGCCAGCAACAATCTCCAGTGTGAAATTGAGATCATTGAGCTTTGCGTCGTCTTCGGGATACATGGTGACAACAATGTACTGCGTGCCGTCAATAGTTTGTATCTCTGCTGAATGTCCGCTGACCTTGTTACCGTTTTTACTCGCACCAAAACTGAGGGAAGCGTTTACTAGACTGTCATCAGTAATTTCAATGTAAACGGTGATTACAGCACCGTCGGGCAGTTCATCAGTGCCCCCGGAGCCCCCTCCATCTTTGTTACCGGTATTAAACTGAACCCCCAGCGTAGCAACATTTCCATCGTTCCCGGGCGCATCTTCATTTACCCTGATGGTATTAACGCCGCCTTCATCTGCTGTACCGGAGAAAAACCACGATCCAACATCGGAGAAGTCAGGTGGTGTGTCATCATCCACGATAGTCGTCGTAACAGTCCCCTGGTACACAACCTCCTCATAGGCACCGTCGTTCGACCACGTCCCGTCCTCAAGACTTAGCGTGAAGGTCTCGTTCTCCTCAACATCATCGTCTGAGACAGCCGCAATCGTGAACTCCGTACCCACCGTCACCGTACGGGTCGCGTCCGTGCTGTAATCATCCGTGCGGGTGGCCGTACCATCCGCCACCGCAACATCAACCGTACCTCCCGGCTGGTCTTCTGCCGCCAACGGATCACCATTGCCATCAACCGCCAGCACCACATACGTGCCAACGCCGTCGGTCTCGGCAATCGCGTTCGCCGAGACATACTCGCCGTCTACCACCGCAAACAGCGCTAACGTATACCCCACATCCGGCGGGTTCTCCGGATCGTCCGGCGGGTTCGTCTCATCCGTGATCTGGCCGGTACCACTATTGGTCGTCTCACTGATCGTCACTGAACCAAAGCTGTTCGTACCACCGTCCACCGAGGCAATGCTGACCGTATAACCCTCGGTCCCTTCCGCCAGCGCATCATCCGCCACCACATTGCTCACCGTGAAGCTGCTGTCAGAGCCATTGCCCGTCAGCGTGATCGTGACCTGCTGCGTCGACAGATCCTCAGACTCAATACCGTCTACACCGTCAATCGTCGTATAGCTCAGGGTCAAGGTGATCGTCTCACCATCCGCCAATACAAGCGGATTTCCGTTCTGATCGACCAGACTGATCGTGTGCTCCAGAAGCGCTCCATCAGCCTCAACCACACTCGCATCACCCGATAGCTCTACAACGGCTTCAACCGGTGGTGGCGGCGGTGGCGCTTCACCGACCTCGATCGTTACCGTGGCGGTGTCTTCTCCACCGTTGCCATCCGTGATCGTATAGGTAAAGGAATCAGTGCCAGTAAAACCGTCGTCAGGCGTGTAGGTGAACGTGCCATCCTCATTCAGCACTGCCGATCCATTCGAGGGCTCGCTGTTGTCAACGACGGTTAGCGCGTCTCCATCAGGATCGGAGTCGTTGCCCAGCACGGTGACGTTCACCGGCGTTTGGTAATCGGTCACGGTAGTATCGTCTACAGCATCGGGCGGCCCATTTTCGGGCGGCGGTGGCGGAGGCGGTGGCGCTCCACCGACCTCGATCGTTACCGTGGCGGTGTCTTCTCCACCATTGCCATCCGTGATCGTATAGGTAAAGGAATCAGTGCCAGTAAAACCGTCGTCAGGCGTGTAGGTGAACGTGCCATCCTCATTCAGCACTGCCGATCCATTCGAGGGCTCGCTGTTGTCAACGACGGTTAGCGCGTCTCCATCAGGATCGGAATCGTTGCCCAGCACGGTGACCTTCACCGACGTTTGGTAATCGGTCACGGTAGTGTCGTCCACCGCATCGGGCGGCCCATTTTCAGGCGGCAGCGGCGGCGGTGGCGGTGGCGCTTCACCGACCTCGATCGTTACCGTAGCGGTGTCTTCTCCACCGTTGCCATCCGTGATCGTATAGGTAAAGGAATCAGTGCCAGTAAAACCGTCGTCAGGCGTGTAGGTGAACGTGCCATCCTCATTCAGCACTGCCGATCCATTCGAGGGCTCGCTGTTGTCAACGACGGTTAGCGCGTCTCCATCAGGATCGGAGTCGTTGCCCAGCACGGTGACGTTCACCGGCGTTTGGTAATCGGTCACGGTGGTGTCGTCTACCGCATCGGGCGGCCCATTTTCAGGCGGCGGCGTTACCGGTGGCTCGGGCGGAGGAGTTTCGGGTGGAGCAGTGACGATTGGCGGAGTGACAGGCTCCACGTCCAGGGGTTGAAGTAGCTGTAGGTCGTTATCGAAATCGGCATTTTCGGGACTAACCTGCTGGCCCTGAGACGCCGCCACCCGGAGTCCAAGCTCCTCGAGTCCATAACCAATTCGACCAAGCCGCACGAACGAGCTTCCCTCGTTACCAATCCCCCCCGCAGCAGTCGCCTCTAACTCATCTAACAGGTCTCCTTCGCCTTCCAGAGCAGCTACCACCGCATCGAGTGTTTCATCGAAAAGCGCGGAATCAGCTGCTGTATTACGGCCATCTTCTATCAACTCGGCGCTGATCAGGAGCTCACCAGAGCCCGTCATAACGAGCGGTGTCGAGTCGGCAAAACTGACTTCAACGACGGACCCGTCTGATCGAACCAGCAGATCGCCCTGAAAAAGGTCGTCGCCAACCTTTACGGGGCGCCTAGAGCCATCTGCTGCCTGCACATAAACAGCTCCAGTAACCTTAGAAATCGTTCCTATAAATTGCGCCACAGCCACATCCTCAACCTAAACTTGTATCCATGGACCCATAGTGCGCTGGTAGCTAAGAGAGCACCACGTACAAAAGTACTAGATCAAGCTGATTTTGGGATGCAATGCATGAATTTCGAGTGTTTCGAGATACGCGGTGGGTAATTGATGAGCTTAAATGCGGGATGCGGTGGAGCTCAGGTTATTAATGTGACGGGCCTCAATTGACGCTCTAGTGAACAGGGAGTCGATTTATCGTCAAAGCGAGTTGAACACGATCCCGAAGATTCAGTTTACCCAAAATATTGGTCATATGAGCTTTCACCGTACGCTCAGTCAACTGCAGTTGCTCGCCAATTTCACGATTACTGAATCCTTTTCCAACCAGCACGGCTACTGCCAACTCCCGCTCGGTAAGGGCTTGAAATCCATCGGCTACCTGATCTTCGCTACTCACTTTAAGCTGTTTGGTTATGGTAACCAGCCGACTCACTAATTCGGGAGGCGCCCATATTCCTCCTGTGGTGACAACCGAGGCAACATCCAGTAGTTGCTGTACTGCGGCTTCAGCATGGCAATACCCTCGAGCACCCGCTGAAATAAGAGAAAAAGACTGGGACTCGCTAGGGGTGGGGGTCAGAACCACCACCGGCACTGCAGAGGAGAGCAAGCGGAGCTCACTCAAAAGCACCGCTTCATCTAGGTCGCCCGCATATAACCAACACAATGCATCGGTTAGCTCCGATGCCAAAAACGCCTTTGCAGATCGATGCACGACTCCCGAGGTGAAAGCCAGTGCCCAGCGACTTGGCTGATATCCCGACCGACTGACTAATGATTGATTCATCGCTCAGAAAGGGCCCTCTGACGCGCCCGCAACACCGGTTTAAGAAGGTAAGCGAGGACCGTCTTCTTACCGGTCAACACGTCGACCTCAACCGTCATACCGGGAATAATGGGTTTATCAGCACCAAGATCAGCCGACCTTGTTCGGACCGTCACCTCGTAAAAGGCGTTTCCCTCTTCATCAAGCACCGTGTCCGCACCAATTTGCTCGACTCGGCCCTCGAGACCTCCGTAGACCACAAAATCATAGGCCGTCACTTTGACATTCGCCTCCTGACCCGGCGCTAAGAAACCGATATCCTGAGGCCTGATTCGGACTTCAACCAGCAATGTGTCGTCGGCAGGGATGAGTTCGATTACGTCGCGACCAGGCAAGACAATACCGCCAAGAGTGTTGAACAAAAGCTGTTTGATGGTGCCCGCAACCGGTGACACTAGATTGGTTTGGCGCACCCTGTCTGACAAGCCGGCGGCGACCTCAGAGAGCGCATTGATCTGAGTAACGGTGTCGGTCAGTTGCTCTCTCGCGTTATTTGCAAATTCAAGATCGATACCGAGCAGCTTCTCCTGTGCCTCCACGATGGAGGCTTGAACACGGTCGATTTGAGCGCGGGTTTGTTGAAGCTCACCCTTCGCTTTATTGACCTCCCGCTCTAAACGCAATACCTCGACTTCAGAGACCGCCCCAGAGGCCAACATGGGTCGGGTCCCAGAAAGCTCTTGATCCGCGAGGCGATATTCGGTAGCGAGCTGCGACTCTCTTGCGGTCAGCTCATTGAGCTCCTCCCGCCGCTGAGTCAACTGCTGATCGGCAATGCGCTGTTGGACTGACAGCTCAGCCAAGTTCGACTGATACAGCTGCTGCTCTTCTTTCACGACGTCAGGCGCGACCGAGATCATCTCAGCTGTGGGTTGAAACAGCGCACCTCCAGCCAAGGCGCTCAACCGTGCTGCTTTTACCTGCAGCCCAATTAATTGCGCTCGGTTCTCGCCGAGGGATGAATTCGAGCGCGTCGGATCGAGCTTGATCAGCAATTGACCCTTCGCCACCAAATCACCCTCACGGACCATGATATCCGTGATCACACCTCCGTCTTGGGATCCGAGGATTTGCACCTGCCTTGAGGGAATGACTTTGCCCTGACCACGCGTCACCGTGTCTACCTCTGCCACATAAGCCCAGGCCGCAAGCAAAATCACGACCGAGGCAATGCCATACAGCAGCCGCTTTGCACGCAGCGGCTCCTGCTCAAGAATTGCCTGTTCGGCGGAGAGTTCCCAGCCGATGGAATCTGGACGACGATCCGTCATTGCGCCTTTCCTATACGCCCTTGCTGCAAGGCGGAAATCACGCTGTCCTTGGCACCGTCTGCGACGACCTTGCCTCCGTCGATCACAATGATTCGATCGACCAATTCCAGCAGGGAGTTTCTGTGGGTGACCACCACCATCGTTCTCCCCTCGGCATACTCGCGAAGCGATTGCTTGACAATGCTTTCAGTTGACTGATCCATTGAACCCGTTGGCTCATCGAGTAGTAAAAACGCAGGATCATTTACCAGCGCGCGGGCCACCGCGATGCAGCGACGCTGCCCGCCCGAAACAGAGTCACCGCGCTCGCTTATGGGCATATCGAAGCCCGAAGGGTGCCGGTTCACGAATTCCTTGAGGCCCGATCGTTCTATGGCCTGAATCATTGCCTCATCACTGATGCCCGCTCGCGCGAGAGCAAGGTTGTCCCGAAGCGTGCCCTGAAACAGCGTGACATCTTGCGGCACATAACCTACGCGACTGCGGTATTCAGCCGGATCGAGCTGGCGCAAATCAATGCCATCCACAAGCACTGCACCCTCCGAAGGCTGAAATAGTCCCATTGCCAACTTTGATAACGTTGATTTGCCCGATCCAACACGCCCCAAAATCGCGACGTGCTCTCCCGCTTTTATTTTGAACGAAACTGCCGAGAGCGACTTGATGTCGCTGCCGGGATAGGCAAACGAGACATTTTTAAACTCAATATCGCCGCGCAAAAACTCGCGCGACACAAATGCGCCCTCTTCCTTTGATTCGATAGGCGTCGCAAAAAGCGCATCAAGACTGCGCAAGGCTATCCGCGCATGATGAAACTGCCCAATCAGTCCGACCAGCTGTGCAAAGGGCATCAGTGATCGCGTGGAAAGCATGGTCGCTGCAATAAGACCACCCATCGTCAGCTCACGCTCGGAGATCAGGAACACACCGGTGATAATCACCAGCACCGTAACCATTTGCTGACAAAAGCCCGTGAAATGTGTGACCGACAGCGTCGCCAACCGTTGCTCGACACCAACGCCGGCCAAATAGCGCGTCGTAGCCTCCCACTTGCGCTGCATAACTGACTCCGCACCGAGGGCCTTTAAAGTATCAAGCCCGGTCAGGGATTCAATGAGCGTTGCGTTGCGTTGAGCGCCCGCCTGATAGGTTTTCTCAGTGAGCCGTTGCAACTGCGGACGCATGTACAGAGCGTAGCTCAACAGCACCAATGTAACCACCAGAACCGGCACGAGAATCGGCCACCCTATCCAGGCAATCACAAAGAAGAACAAAAAAGCAAAGGGCAAATCGATAAAAGTAGTCAGCGTCGCTGAGGTAATGAAGTCTCTCAAAGTCTCAAAAGAACGCAGGTTTACTGCAAAGGAACCCACAGATGCCGGTCGGTGCTCGAGTCGCATGCCGAGGGTTTGCTCCATAATTTTCGCAGACAGCTCGACATCCACGCGGCGACTCGCCAGATCTAAGAAATAGCCGCGCAAGGATTTAAGAATAGCATCGGCGACCATAATCAGCAGAACACCCAAAGCCAGCACCCACAGGGTATCGAACGCGGCATTGGGGACGACCCGGTCATACACATTCATCGTGAAGAGCGGCACGGCCAGAGCAAAAATGTTAATAAAAAAGGCTGCAAAATAAACATCGCGATATACCGACGCGTTGGCGCGAAATGCGCTCCAAAACCAATGGCCCGAGCGCTTAGGTGCAGTAGCGTTGGGGTTGGCCTCGAGGTGAAATTTGGGCCTCGCTAGGAAAACGTACCCAGAGAATTTTTCGGTCAGCGCCGCCATGTCCTCTTTAACCGGCGCGTCCACCAGCGCGGGATAGACTACCTGACAGCTCTCCCCGTCCGGCGACCCCAGAAGCACGCAGGCATCTCCCGAGCTCAGCAATAGAACGGCCGGGCAAACGCTATCAGGTATGTCGGAGAGGCTGATCTCCTTCAGGCGGCCGGTCAGCCCGGCCTTGGCTGCCGATCTCGCCAACAGATCAGGCGTCAAACCCTCCGAGGATAAGGGCAGTCCCGCGGATAACGATTCGGCGGTTGCGGGACACCCGTGGGCCTTGGCGACAACCAATAAACACTGCAACAGTACGTCGTCTTCTTGACCGACCATGGCTCCCCCACCCCACACAACGCGCGAGCCTCCTGCCCGCGCATTGAAAGTATGTCAGCCGCTAGAGAACTTGGGAAGCATTCAAGCGGGGAAGAATGGCGATAAATTGCTTTTGTTTAAATTTATTAAATTCGTGATCGCTCGGTGATGCGGGCGTGGGCAAAAAATAACGTCGCGCTAAGTAACAGTACGGCGCCGCTCTGGTGGGCGGCGGCGACCGGGGTCACCACCTGACTCAGCACCGTTGCGACACCCAATGAAGCCTGCAGCAGCACAGCCAATACCATTAATACAGCGCCAGCACGAACCCGAGAGTCAGAACTTTTCCGATACTGCATCAAAGCGACTATGGTCAGGGTGACAACCACAAGGTAAGCAAACATTCGGTGGTTAAAATGGATGGTGGTCACCTGCTCAAATGCCGATACCCACCCCTGCTCATACAACGTGGGCGGAAAAAAGCTGCTCCCCATGAGAGGCCAAGTTGGGTAGGCATAGCCAGCATCGGTGCCGGCAACAAAGCCACCGCTTAGTGCCATCAGATACACCAAAACCACCAAACCAACGGGCCACCAAGAAGCCATACTGGGAATCATGCGTCGCGGGTTTACCAAACTCAAAATGAGCCAGAACATGTAGGCATAAACCAGAAGCGCCAGACCTAGGTGCGCGGTCAGTCTGTACTGGGAAACGTCAGGCCGATCAACTAACCCGCTTTTTACCATGTACCAGCCCATTAACCCCTGGCAACCTCCCAAAACGAGCAGCGTTAATAAATGCCCGCGCAGGGAGTGCTTAACCATGCCTCGCATCCAAAAGAGCATCAGCGGCACAAAATAGAGCAAACCAATCAAGCGGCCGAGCACCCGATGCAGGTACTCGTAGAGAAAAATCACCTTAAAGCCCGATAGATCCATGTCAAAATTGATCTTTTGGTATTCGGGATATTGCTTGTACTTGTCAAACGCGACTTGCCAGTCAGCCTCGGACAGCGGGGGAATAACTCCCATAATGGGCTTCCACTCGACCATCGAGAGGCCCGAGTCAGTCAGGCGCGTTACGCCGCCCAGCAGAATCATGCCGAAAATGACGGCCGCACAAAGAGTCAGCCAGCGAGCGATCCAACGATCGTAAGAATCTGCGACGTGCCCGTACATACAAAGTCCCCCTACTTTCTTCAGTTATTTTAACGGAAACCCGGACGAAAAAATGGGTTTCGCGTAGAATTTACAGCCTTCCTTTGGAGTCCTTCATGCCGTTACTGCGCATCGATAATACTGAACTCAAGTTCGGCACCCACGTTATTCTCGATAACGTCTCTCTGCAATTAGACAAAGGTGAACGGCTTGGCCTGCTCGGCAGAAATGGAGCGGGTAAAACAACCCTCTTTAAGGTGCTCGCCGGAGAGATTACCCCAGACGATGGTGAGCGGTGGCTGGCACCCAATGCCAAACTGGCTCGTCTTGAGCAAGAGCTCCCCGTCGCGAATGAACAAAGCGTCTACGACGCCGTGGCAAGCGGGCTCGAGGAAGTCGGCGCACTGGTCGCTCACTACCACCACCTTCTTGAAGCCGGGGAGAATGCCAACCTCGATGAAATTGCGCGGGTACAAAGTGCCTTGGAAAATCAAGACGGCTGGCAGATGCAACAGCGTATTGAGAGCGTCATTTCACAGCTGGCGCTTCCCGCGGACACCGCCGTTGGCGACCTCTCGGGAGGTTGGCGGCGGCGCGTCGCGCTGGGGCGGGCCCTGGTGTCACAACCCGACATACTGCTGCTTGACGAACCCACCAATCACCTCGATATACCGACCATCGAGTGGCTAGAAGAACAGTTGAATCAGTATCAGGGGTCCCTTGTGGTTATCACCCATGATCGACGGTTTCTGCAGCGAGTCGCAACGTCAATTGGTGAGCTGGAGCGTGGACACCTATCTGTTTGGCAGGGAAATTTTCAGGGATTTTTGCAATTCAGGGAGCAGCAGCTGGCTGCGGAGGAAAGGGCCAATGCCCTGTTCGACAAAAAATTAGCGCAAGAAGAGGTTTGGATCCGACAGGGAATAAAAGCCCGTCGAACCCGTAATGAGGGCCGAGTGCGAGCGCTCGAGGCAATGCGCGAGCAGCGCGCACAGCGGCGCGAACGGCAGGACAGGGCGCAGTTTGATATTGAAGACGCGCAACGCTCGGGAAAAATTGTCGCCGAGGTAAAAGACATACGCTTCAGCTGGGGAGACCAGCTCATTGTTGATCACTTTAGTACTACCATTCAGCGCGGCGACAAAATCGGTATCGTTGGGCGCAACGGTGTTGGCAAAACGACCCTCGTTAAACTGCTGCTTGGGCAACTCACCCCGGATGCCGGCGAGGTCAACGTTGGAACAAAACTGGAAGTTGCTTACTCGGATCAACTCAGAGACCACTTAAACCCTGAGGCAAACCTCATCGATAATGTCTGCGGGGGCCAGGAATTTATTGAGGTCAATGGCAAACGGCGTCATGCCATCAGCTACCTGGGAGATTTCCTGTTCACTCCAGATCGAGTCCGAACGCCGGTAAAAGCCCTATCGGGCGGCGAGCGCAATCGCGCCATTCTGGCCAAACTGTTCACGCAGCCGGCCAACCTGTTGGTGCTGGATGAACCGACCAACGATCTGGATATCGAGACCCTCGAATTACTCGAGGAAATTCTCCTCGACTTCAAGGGCACGCTTCTTTTAGTGAGCCACGACAGAGATTTCATGGATCGGGTGGTCACCAGCCTGCTCGTCGTCAACGAGTTCGGCCATATCGAGGAACAAGCGGGCGGCTACAGCGATTGGGAAGCGCGCGGGGGCCGCCTTGAGTCAGAGACGGCCACCGTATCCAACCTTAGCGCTCAGCCGTCGCAACAAGCTAGCGCCGAGCAGACTTCGTCAGGCTCCAGCCATACCTTGGCGAAATCCCCGGCAAAAAAAGCGGCCCATAAAAAGTTAAACCATAAAGAACAGCGGGAACTCGACGAATTACCGGCGAAAATTGAACAGCTCGAGGCACAGCTTGCGCAGCTCGAAGCCAAAGTCAATGAGCCAGCGTTTTACACCAATGAACAAACGAT
Source organism: uncultured Luminiphilus sp. (assembly GCA_943787485.1). Lineage (GTDB taxonomy): Bacteria > Pseudomonadota > Gammaproteobacteria > Pseudomonadales > Halieaceae > Luminiphilus. The sequence goes on from CALSMP010000004.1 coordinate 219,779, forward strand.
CGTTGACGACACCCTCAAAACACTCAGCGATGTAGAACTGGCCCTGAACGAAGCGCTCGAGCGTTGGACCGAATTGGAGTCCTGATGCCGCGCCCGATAACCCCAAAATGAAAACCCGGCATAGACTGTAGCATTAAGAATAACGCTAGACGCAATCAGAGCACCGATGCGACCGCATCGACTACGCGGTCCATGTTGCTTTGATTGAGGCTGGCAATATTGATGCGCGATGAGTTCAGCATATAGAGACTACGCTTTGCTCTGACTTCTAGGGCTTGCTCTTCACTCAAACCCAGAAAGGAGAACATGCCCTTCTCGCGTGCAATAAACCCAAAGTCTCTGCCTGTGGCCGCCTGCAGTCGATCCCTGAAGTCGACGCGGAGCCCATTGATACGATCGCACATCTGCTCAAGCTCAGCCGTCCACCCTCCCCTTAGTAATGGATTAGCCAATACGCGTCCGGCAATCAAAGCACCATGTGCGGGCGGCATAGAATAGATTCGCCGAGCAGCCGCCTTCGCCTGACTGGCAGTGGCATCAGCCGTTCTCGCATCAGGGCCTGTGAAGATCGCCAGACCGGTGCGTTCGCGATACAGACCCATATTTTTGGAAAGGGAGGCGGCAATAACGACCTCAGGGGTTTTCGCTACCAGCGTGCGGAGTCCATATACGTCGACATCAAGACCTTCGCCAAACCCCTGGTAAGCCAGATCAACCATCGGCGTGAAGCCCTGTTTGACCGCCATATCGGCCACGACATCCCATTGATCGGGGCTCAAATCCGCACCGGATGGGTTGTGACAGCACCCGTGAAGCAACACCACATCCCCGTGCGTTGCTTGTTGCAGATCGGCAACCATACCCTCGAAATCGACACCGTGAGTACTCGGATCGTAGTAACGATACTCGCTAAGCTCTAGCCCAGTGCTCGTGATCAAGGGCACATGCACGGGCCAGGTCGGCCGGCTCACCCACACTTTACCCGTTGGATCGGCGGCCTTGAGAACTTCAGCGCCCAAGCGAACCGCGCCACAGCCACCTGGCGCCTGAACCGCAGAAATTGTGTCCCGACCGGCCTTGACGTTTGCAGAACCCAAGATCAGTTCCAGCATCCCGCTTAAGAACGCTTCATCTCCCTGAGGTGGGATATAGGCTTTCGTCGACTCATCATCAATGAGCGCCCGCTGGGCTTCCTTCACCGCGTTGAAAACGGGACAGGCGCCCGTCTCGTCCATGTAAATGCCTATTGTTAAATCGACTTTATCGGGATTCGTGTCAGCGCGACAGGCGGCCGCCAGTCCTAGAATAGAGTCCGGGGGTAAAATGGGCAGATCATCGAACATAGCAACGAAGCTTCCGGCAAAAAAAATTTAAGGGCGCCGAAGTATGCGCCAGCTTGGGGGCCACTGCCAATATATTGGCGTGCCACCTGCTATTCTATCCCGACGACCAACCAATAAGCCGCCAGCGTTATGACGACTAATCGCGACACAATCTACGCACAAACCCTTGGAGACCCCGGGCTCTTCACCTTTAACAAGGACGTCGTCGGCGTGTTTCCCGACATGATTAACCGCTCGGTTCCCGGGTATGCCACCGTAATCAGCATGACGGGGCTGCTGGCTGCACGCTATGCGCGAACCGGGACACGCATTTACGATTTGGGCTGCTCTTTGGGTGCCTCACTACTCTCCGCTGCACGACAACCTAACTGCCAGACCAACACCTTCATTGGCATCGACAATAGCGAAGCCATGCTCACAGCGGCCCGCGACGTGCTCGATAAAGAGGTTCCTGGCCTGGCAATCGAATTAATCGAAAGTGACATTCTTGACGCGCCCATCGACAACGCGAGCGTTGTCATCATGAACTACACGCTGCAATTTGTGCCCATCGCGAGTCGGCTTCCGTTATTGAAAAAAATACGGAGTGCGTTAGCGCCCGGCGATGCGCTAATACTATCCGAGAAGATAAAGCTCGACTCCCCCACAATGGATGACACCATGATTGCCATGCACCATGATTTCAAGCGCGCAAAGGGCTACAGCGATCTTGAAATCGCACAAAAGAGGCAGGCGTTGGAGAATGTGCTGATACCCGAGCCCCTCGATATCCATTTTGAGCGTCTAAAAAAAGCGGGCTTCAGTGATGGCAGCTGTTGGTTTCAATGCTTCAATTTTGCATCGATGATAGCTATTGCATGACCAAGCACCCGTATCACGAAGCGCCGATATGAATAAGCACCTCGACAGACAACACGAACTGTCCGCTGATGTGATCGAGCTGACACGTCGCTGGCAGAGCACAGCACTCGATGCTTGGAGCGCTACGCTGGAAGAGGCGGTTGCCGACGGCTTGTCGCTGGCGCGTTATGGAGACCTGCCGCGCTGGCGCGAGGCACTGGCCGCCCTGCCCCCACTAACTCCCAACACCATAATCCTCAACAAAGCCGCTGTCGGCTGCACCGGCGGCGCAAGCGAATCCGAACGGCAACAGCTGAAAAACGCCCTCAAAGGGCTACATCCCTGGCGCAAAGGCCCATTTGACCTGTTTGACGTCCACATCGACACCGAATGGCGCTCCGACTGGAAGTGGGAGCGGCTAATGCCTGGCTTGCGTCCTTTGGCGGGCAAGCGAGTCCTCGACGTAGGCTGCGGCAGCGGCTACCACTGCTGGCGTATGCTGGGTGCCGGAGCGGCAGAGGTTATTGGCATCGATCCAACACCACTGTTTGTCCTGCAATTCAAAGCGCTGCAGCATTACCTACAAGCACCTGATATTTTCGTGCTGCCCCTTGGCATAGAGCAGGTTCCGCCAGGCTTAAAAGCCTTCGACACGGTGTTTTCTATGGGGATTCTTTATCACCGACGGTCGCCCTTTGATCACCTTCTCGCACTGCGTGATGCCCTGTGCGCTGGCGGTCAGCTCATCTTGGAAACCCTGATCGTCGATGGGGACGAAAATACGGTATTAACCCCGCCGGGGCGCTATGCCCGCATGGGCAACGTCTGGTGCCTTCCCAGCGTGGCAACCCTGTTAGGTTGGTTGAAAAAAACGGGGTTTCGCCAGGCCGAGCTCATCGATTGTACGGCTACGTCCATCGACGAGCAGCGGTCTACCGAGTGGATGACTTTTCATTCCCTCGCCCAGTTCCTCGATCCAGCCAACCCCGATCTCACCGTCGAGGGCCATCCGGCACCTAAGCGAGCGATAATCACAGCAGAGGCGCCCTAGTAACGGGCAGACACCGGTTAATGGAGCTGCCGATCCTCTCTGGCACTGTCGAAGACCACATCAAACACCTCGCGGAAACTGCGCACAAAGTGCACCGTCAATCCGTCCCGGAGATAGTCGGGAAGCTCCTCGTAATCGGCACGATTTGCCTGAGGCAAAATCAATTCAGAAATTTTTTGTCGCCTCGCCGCGATGACTTTCTCCCGAATACCGCCAACGGCCAGAACCCGACCCGTTAGGGTTAATTCGCCGGTCATGGCAAGTGGCTGGCGGATGCGCTCGCGGCGCGCCAGCGAAACCAACGCCGTCGCCATGGTGATACCAGCGCTCGGCCCGTCCTTGGGTGTGGCGCCCTCGGGCACGTGCAAATGCACCATGGACATATCGAAAAAGTCCTCATCACATCCCAGCTCTCGCAGGTGTCCTACCACATAGCTGTAGGCAATTTCGGCGCTCTCTTTCATGACCTCGCCTAACTGACCGGTTAGCTTGAACCCCCGATTCAGGGTGTGAACTTTGCTCGACTCAATTGCCAACGTGGCACCACCATGGGCCGTCCAGGCGAGGCCGGTAACAACGCCTCGACCCCGAGGGGGGCGCTCATTGCGATACCGGGGCTGCCCCAGCATATCGGCAACCTCTTTCTTGCCCAATCGAATCCGTTCCTCCTCACCATCAACGAGGCGAACAATTGACTTCCGAATCAGACTCGCCAGCTGTTTTTCCAACTGCCGAACACCTGCCTCGCGGCAATAGGATTCGATGACCATTTTAAGCGCAGCCTCGTTGATACGAACCTGACTTGACTTGGCGCCATGGCGCTCGAGCAGCTTGGGCCACAAATGGTTTTTAGCAATGGCCTGCTTCTCTTCAGCGATATAGCCGGCGAGACGGATGGTCTCCATGCGATCCAACAAGGCGGGCGGTATGGTATCGAGTTGATTTGCGGTGCAGACAAACAGCACTCGGGATAGGTCAACCCGCAGGTCGAGGTAATGATCAAGAAACTCGCTGTTCTGCTCAGGGTCAAGAACCTCCAGCAGTGCGGAGGCTGGATCTCCCTGATAGGAAGCACCCACCTTGTCGATTTCGTCGAGCATGATGACTGGGTTGGCGACTTTGACGTCTTTCAGAGCTTGCACCAGCTTGCCGGGCATAGCTCCGATATAGGTCCGTCTATGGCCTTTGATTTCGGCCTCATCTCGCATGCCGCCCAAGCTAAAGCGGTAAAACTCGCGCCCGAGCGCATCGGCAATGGAACGACCGATGCTGGTTTTGCCCACCCCTGGGGGGCCAACCAGCAACAGTATCGATCCATCTACCGTGCCCTTGAATGAACCGACCGCCAGAAATTCAATAATGCGCTTTTTGACGTCATCGAGTCCGTCGTGGTGTGCGTCCAACGCTTGGCGCGCCTGAACAAGATCGAGATTATCCTCGGAAAAAACACCCCAGGGCACCGAAGTCATCCAATCGAGATAGTTTCGCGTCACGGCATATTCCGGGGAACCCGATTCCAGCACTTTTAGCTTGTCGAGCTCCTCCTGAAACCGCGCTATGACGTTATCGGGGGGTGACAGTGCACCCATGCGGTCGGCAAAGCGATCGGCATCGGAGGTCTTGTCGTCTTTGGTAATGCCCAGCTCACGCTGGATGACCTTCATCTGCTCCTTTAGAAAAAATTCGCGCTGGTTATCCGAGACCTTTTCACTGACCTCCCGGCTGATTTGGCCCTGCAGTTCCGCGACTTCTTTTTCACGCCGCAGCAACTCCAGCACCCTCGCCATACGCGCGATCAAGGGCAGGGATTCGAGGATTTCCTGTAGTCTCTCCCCCGACGCGGTGGTTAACGCCGCCGCAAAGTCCGCAAGCAAACTGGGCTGATTGGGATTGAAGTTGCCCAAGTACTGCTTCAACTCCTCTGAATAGAGGGGGTTCAGGGGCAGCAGCTCTTTGATCGCCGCGATGATTGCCATGGCGTAGGCCTTGACTTCATCACTGTCGCGATCTCCTTGGGTCGGCGGGTATTCCACCTGAGCAATGAACGGACCGTCAGTTTTTAACCAGCGTATGCGATTAAATCGTTTCACCCCTTGTGCTAGGAATTGGACGGCGCCCTCGTTGGGACCAGGGGTTTTGTGCAACCTGACTACGCAGCCCATTTCTGGAAAATCCGCCGCTTCCGCCTCTGACGGATTCTTGTCACCGACAAATGCTAGCCCCAACAACCCTGAGCCCTGCTCGGCGATTGCCTGCAAGGTCTCCTGCCACTGATCAGGATTCAGGCCAATGGGCTGGACTTGCCCGGGAAAGAAAGGACGGCCCGGAAGCGGCAGCAGGACCAAGGTGTCAGGCAATACATCTTCCGCCACCGCAGGGGAATTATCCCCACCCGCCGGCATAACGTCATCGGCACCAAATTCGTAATGCGCCGACACGCCTTCGATTACAGCGTCATCGCCGTCAATCTCAACGCTGTTATCGTCTGGATTTTCGCTGTTATCCGCCATCAGTACGGCGCTCCTCACCGTCGGAAAACCACTCCTCGTCTAGCGAGATATGGGCTCGGACCGCAAGAATTTCAACCGGGTAGGTAGTTTATTCTTCGCCGCCCCCTGGCGCCGGGGGAATCGATGCGAACGGCAAATGAGCCACTTTCGCACCTTGGGGCGCAGCCTCGGAGACCTTAGCCGCACCTTCCTTGTCCACCTCATCAATGCGGATCACCGAATGAAGTGGGATATAGCTGCGTTTTACACCGGAAAACTCAGTCTTGAGCTTTTCCTCAGAGGGGTCCACCAGAACCGCCGAGCGTTCACCGAACACCAATTCCTCGATCTCGATAAAACCCCACATATCGCTCTGGTAGATCTGGCGCGCGAACACTTCGAACACCTGACCGCCGTTTTGAAAGATGACTTTGTATACGGGTTGTGACGACATGGATATGTGGCAGAGCTGAAAAGGGGCGGAATGGTACCACTTCCGGCACAAATCGCCAGTAGCACGGTCGTTGAAAACCTCCAGCACCGGTATACTTGCGGCTATTCATTCCCGGTTCTCGAGATTTTCCCGTGCCAGAAGCCCCGCGCAAAAAGCTTTTCGTACAGACCCATGGCTGCCAGATGAACGAGTATGACTCCGCCAGAATGGCCGATCTGCTGGGTGAAAGCCATGGCCTTGAGCTGACCGACAATGCCGACGAAGCCGATGTACTGCTCCTGAACACGTGCTCAATTCGCGAGAAAGCACAGGAAAAAGTGTTTCATCAGCTGGGTCGCTGGAAGCCTCTGAAACTCGCCAAACCCGACCTCATTATTGGGGTGGGAGGATGCGTGGCCAGCCAGGAGGGTGCGGATATTGGCAAGCGGGCACCCTTTGTCGACTTGATCTTCGGCCCGCAAACCCTGCACCGATTACCCGAGATGATCGACTCTCGTCGCGGCGGCGAACCGATTGTGGTCGATGTCAGCTTTCCTGAAATAGAAAAGTTTGATCGTCTCCCCGAGCCACGGATGGATGGACCGAGCGCCTTCGTCTCAATCATGGAGGGGTGCAGCAAATACTGCACCTTTTGCGTGGTTCCCTACACCCGAGGCGAAGAAGTTTCTCGGCCCCTCGACGATGTGATTGCGGAAATTGCTGGGCTTGCGGATCAGGGCGTGAAGGAGGTCAACCTGCTTGGCCAGAACGTAAACGCCTACCGGGGGGCGAATCACCTTGGTGAGATCGTTGACTTTGCCGACCTGCTTCACTTGGTCCACCGCGTACCGGGCATCGAGCGTATCCGCTACACCACATCCCACCCGGTTGAGTTCTCCGACGCTATTATTCAAGCGTATGCGGAGATTCCCGGTTTAGTGGACCATCTGCACCTGCCCGTTCAAAGTGGCTCGGACAAAATACTAATGGCCATGAAGCGCGGGCATACGGCGCTCGAATACAAGGCCAAGATTCGCGCACTGCGTAAAATCCGGCCAAATATCTCCCTGTCGTCAGATTTCATCATTGGTTTTCCCGGCGAAGGCGAACAGGAGTTCGCAGACACCATGAGATTGATCGAAGACATTGGCTTCGATTCCTCATTCAGTTTCATTTACAGCGCTCGACCCGGAACTCCCGCCTCAGACCTCCCGGATCAGACGCCAATGAAAGTGAAAAAACAGCGCTTGCAGATTTTGCAAGGGCGAATTGCGCAACAAGCGGCCCGCATTAGTGAGTCGATGGTCAATACACAGCAGCGTATTTTGGTCACAGGCGTCTCAAAAAAGGATCCGGGGCAGCTGGCGGGCCGCACCGAGAACAACCGGGTGGTCAACTTTCACTGCGACGATCACGAGAAAATCGGCGGATTCTGTGACGTTACCATTGTTGAAGCGCTGCCCAACTCCCTCCGCGGAACTCTTGTTTAAGCGGCAAAACCCGCACAGAGAACGGTTGACTCCCGCCAAAACCTCGGTATCTTCTCCCCCCCCACCCTAAAAAGAGCGGCCACACAGGCGTTGGAAATCGATAACGCGTCGGTAGCACCGGAACCCGAGCCGGAGCCGACAACCCAGCTCAGCTTCACCCTTGACCCCAATGATGCTCGCCATCTGGCCGTTCTGTGCGGGCAGCTCGACGGCCATTTGCGTCAAATTGAAGAGCGTCTAGGGGTCAGCATCAACAATCGATCCAACCACTTCACGGTGGAAGGCGGACCAGACGTCGCTACCGCGACGGTAGCGTTGTTGCGCTCGCTGTATGAGGAGGTTCAAGGCGGCATCAACTTAAGTCCGGAATCGATTCACCTCCATCTGCAACAGGCCGACATGGAGCACCTAGTGGCGCAGCATGAGATGGCCCAAGAGATGACCAACTCCGCGTCACCAATCGGTATCATCCGAACTAAACGGACGTCCATCAAACCGCGAGGACGAAATCAGCAAGGCTATGTCGCTGCCATTCAGCGGCACGACATTAACTTTGGCATCGGCCCTGCGGGCACGGGCAAGACCTACCTCGCGGTTGCCTGCGCGGTGCAGGCGCTTATCGAAGAGGATGTCCGGCGCATCCTACTGGTGCGCCCCGCCGTTGAAGCTGGCGAGCGACTCGGGTTTTTGCCCGGCGACCTGAGCCAAAAAGTGGATCCCTATTTGCGACCTCTCTACGACGCTCTCTATGAAATGCTAGGGTTCGAGACTGTGACAAAGTATATCGAGCGCAACATTATTGAAGTGGCGCCCCTCGCTTTTATGCGCGGGAGAACCCTCAACAACGCCTTTATCATTCTGGATGAAGCGCAGAACACAACCCGCGAGCAAATGAAGATGTTTCTCACCCGGATTGGCTTTGGCTCAACCGCCGTCATTACCGGGGACGCCACACAGATCGATCTTCCGAAAGGACAGCATTCGGGGCTTACTCATGCAACTCAGGTGCTCGATGGCGTCAAGGGCATCTCTTTCACTTGGTTCGCTAATAAAGATGTAGTGCGTCATCCGTTGGTGCAGCGTGTCGTAGCGGCCTACGACGAATTTGAGGCTCGGTTACCCAACAAAGGATTGCGGGAACCATGACCCCGGTCATCCATATCGATAAAGATCCTGCTGTCCCAAGCCCCGATGATGACAGCTTTTATTGTTGGGTATCGGCAACACTCAATCACCTCAAGCAGCCGCTGCCCGCGCATCCTGAGGTGAGCTTTCGCATCAATGACGTCAAGGAAATGGCTGAGCTCAATGCGCGCTTCCGTGCCAAAGCAGGCCCCACAAACGTGCTCTCTTTCCCCGCGGATTTAGCGACTGAACAAACGGCATCACTACTTGGGGACATCGCCATCTGCTCCCCGATCGTGCTGGCTGAAGCGGGTGAACAAGGCAAATCTGAGCAGTCCCATTGGGCCCATCTGACAGTACACGGTGTCCTACACCTGCTCGGCTATGATCACATTACCCCTGCCGACGCCCAGACCATGGAGTCGTTAGAAATAGCGATTTTGGGGGGTCTTGGCTTCAATGATCCCTACCAACTTTCTGACCTTAGAGAACCCTCCCCGTGAACGACACACGCCACTCGGATTCAGACGAGCGTAGCTGGCTGGAGCGCTTGACCCACTTTTTGTCGGGCACACCCCAGAGCAGAGCCGATCTTGAAGGCTTTCTCAGTCTCGCCGCTGACAACGAACTGATTGATGAGGACGCCAAAACCATCATGGAGGGGGCACTCTCGGTCAGCGATATGCAGGTCAGAGACATTATGATCCCGCGCGCACAAATGACCGTGATCAAGGTAGATGCCGAGCTGGAGGAAGCTTTGCCGCAGGTGATTCATGCCGCCCACAGTCGATATCCGGTCATTGATGACAGCCTCGATAATGTTGTGGGCATCTTACTTGCCAAGGATTTGCTGCCACTCATTATCGACCGCGACGCCCAGTTCGACTTGAAAAGCTTGCTGCGCCCCACCGTGGTTGTGCCTGAAAGCAAAAGACTCAACGTACTGCTGCGGGAGTTCCGGCAAAATCGCAATCACATGGCCATCGTAATCGATGAATACGGCGGTGTAGCGGGCCTGGTGACGATTGAAGACGTGCTGGAAGAAATTGTGGGTGAAATCGAAGATGAAACCGACGTTGATGAAGGCAGGGATATCCGACGCATAAACGCCGAGGAGTATTTCGTTCGTGCGCAGACCCCGATTGAGGATTTCAACGAATTTTTCGACGTCGAGCTGAGCGAAGAAGAGTTCGACACCATCGGCGGACTCGTGGTGAATGCCTTTGGACATGTGCCCACAAACAGCGAGGTAACTCGCTTTGACGGTTTTGAATTCAAAGTGGTGAATGCTGATCAGCGCCGGCTGATAAGCCTTCGCGTCACCCGATCAGCTCCCGCTGCCGACCAATAATCATGGCGCTCAAGCGCTCATCTTTCACGCGAATCGGATTGCCGCTTGTAGCGGGAGCGATTTTTCCGCTAGGGCTTGCGCCCTTTGACCTCTGGCCATTCACCCTGCTCAGTATTTGCCTGCTGTTTTTAACCCTAAATCCGAGCAAATCATTTTTTGCTGTCGGCTGGCTCTACGGTTCCGGGCTGTTCTTGAGCGGCGCCTCTTGGATCTATGTCAGCATCAATGTCTATGGCAGCGCCCCGGTGCCGCTGGCACTTTTTCTCACCCTCTGTTTTTGCCTGGGGCTGGCGCTGTTGCATGGCACACAGGCACTGGTCTTTCGCCATTTCGGGGCACAGACGCCTTTTTGGGCCCCGGTATCCTTCGCCGCGCTCTGGGGTCTCTTTGAATGGTCGCGAAGTTGGTTGCTTACCGGATTCCCGTGGCTGTATGCAGGTTATACCGCCATCGATAGCCCGCTCAGAGGATGGGTACCGCTGGTCGGGGTCTTCGGTACCGGCTTTTTGATTACTGGGCTCGCGGCAAGCATCGGCTCACTGGTAAAGACCCAAGGGGCTCTGGGCGCACGCTGGGCCACAGCCGGGTTTCTGTTGCTGTGGGCAATGGGCCCTCTTTTGGCGCACAAGGAATGGACTACGCCTGTCGGCGGCACGGTTGCCGTTGCCGTCTACCAGCCCAATATCCCGCTCGAAAGGAAATGGGACCGCCGCTACTTTTTCCCTATCCTGGATCAGTATGCGGAGAAGACCGCTGAACTGTACGGCGATCACGATATCGTCTTATGGCCCGAATCGGCACTACCCGCTTATCAGGACCGACTTGGCGACTATCTGACTGAACAATCCCTGCTGGCGACAGCCGGCAACGCCACCTTGATAACAGGTGTTCCAATTCGGGAGCAAGGCAACCGATACAACAGCATTGTTGCCCTTGGCCAGGGGGAAGGGGTCCACCACAAACAAAAGCTAGTGCCATTTGGTGAATATGTGCCTCTTGAGTCGTTTCTTCGCGGGCTCATCGAGTTTTTCGACCTCCCGATGTCAAACTTCATCCCTGGCCCCTCGGTGACCCCGCGCCTGACGGCAGGAGCAGTCGCCATTGCGCCGTTCATTTGCTATGAGATTGTTTATCCTGCTTTTGTTCTGGCGGGCGCGCGGGAAGCAGGTCTGATTGTCACGGTCAGTAACGACAGCTGGTTCGGGGAATCCATAGGTCCACTGCAGCATCTGCAAATGGCTCAGTACCGGGCGATCGAAACGGGCAAACCCGTTATCAGGGGAACCAACAACGGCGTTTCTGCGATTATCGACCACCGCGGCCGGCCCATTGCCACGAGTGCGCAGTTTCGTGAGGAAGTCATCTCGAGCAACGTTCAGCCCCACACAGGTGAAACACCACTCATCCACACAAGCCCTTGGCTCATGTGGGTGTTCGGCGCTCTCTTTTTGCAGGGATTGTTTTTACGCCGGCGCGGCAACAGAGCCCACCCAGACTAGGCTCTGGCTGATACAATCAACCGAAGCCAAACAAGTCTGTACACACCCCAGTCAGGGGCTACTTAATTGAGTCGGTATGAGCCAGGAATACACCCCCGAGCAAATTGAGCTCGACGCACAAGCCCGCTGGGCGGCAAACAATGTTTACCACGCAACGCGGGATGACACGCGCGATAAATTCTATTGTCTGGCCATGTTCCCCTACCCCAGCGGTAAGTTGCACATGGGGCACGTACGCAATTACACCATTGCCGACGTGATTGCGCGCTATCAGCGAATGCTGGGGAAAAACGTGCTTCAACCAATGGGGTGGGATGCGTTTGGACTCCCGGCGGAAAATGCGGCGATCGCCAATAACGTACCGCCAGCTTCCTGGACACTCGAAAACGTGCAGGAAATGAAACGGCAACTCGCGAGACTAGGCTTTGCCTATGACTGGGATCGCGAGGTCACAACCTGCCAACCCGATTACTACCGATGGGAGCAGTGGTTCTTCACCCGACTCATGGAGCGGGGACTGGCTTACAAGAAAGAAGCGGACGTCAACTGGTGTGAAAATGATCAAACGGTTTTAGCCAATGAACAGGTCGTCGATGGCAAGTGTTGGCGCTGTGACACGCCGGTCGAACGCAGAGCCATTAACCAGTGGTTTATCAAAATCACAGCTTATGCCCAACAACTGCTCGATGATCTTGATACCTTGGAGCAATGGCCCGAGCAGGTCATTGCCATGCAGCGTAACTGGATCGGTCGTTCAGAGGGCGCCACGATTCGTTTTAAACAGCAGGACGGCTCTTTCCTAGAGGTTTATACCACCCGGCCGGACACCCTTATGGGCGCAACCTACCTAGCTGTTGCACCACAGCATCCGCTGGCACAAGAGGCCGCCGCCAGCAACAGCGAGCTCGCCGCTTTTATTGAAGAGCTCGGCCATATCAAGGTGGCCGAGGCCGACATGGCGACACTCGAAAAGCGCGGGATGGATACCGGACTCGCCGTTGAACACCCACTCACCGGCGACCCCCTACCGGTATGGGTCGCCAATTTTGTACTCATGGGTTACGGCTCAGGTGCGGTGATGTCGGTTCCCGGACACGATCAGCGGGATTGGGAGTTCGCGACCAAATACCAACTGCCCATTGTTCAGGTCATCGCTGGCACCCCCGATCAACCCGCTAACCTCGACGAGGCTGCTTACACCGAGCGTGGTGCGCTGATGAATTCAGGGGAATTTGACGGCCTGGATTTTGATGACGCCTTTAACAGCATCGTCAAATGCCTCGAGGAGAAAGGCCAAGGTGAAAAGACAATCAATTTCCGTTTGAGAGACTGGGGGGTGTCGCGCCAGCGCTATTGGGGCGCGCCCATCCCAGTGATCAACTGCGGCACCTGTGGCGCCGTGCCGGTACCTGATGACGATCTGCCAGTCGTGCTCCCTACCAACGTTGCATTCGAGGGGGTGGGATCGCCAATAAAGACCATGGCGAGCTTTGTCGAGACCACCTGCCCGCGCTGTCAGGCGCCCGCTCAACGCGAGACCGACACGTTCGACACCTTCATGGAGTCTTCCTGGTATTACGCGCGCTACGCCAGTGCCGCGAACCATCAGCAAATGCTCGATGCTGAAGCCAACTACTGGCTTGAAGTCGATCAATACGTTGGGGGCATAGAACACGCTATCCTCCATTTGCTGTATGCGCGCTTTTTTCACAAGCTCATGCGGGATGAGGGATTGGTTACCACCGATGAGCCCTTCAAGCGGCTGTTAACACAGGGAATGGTGTTAAAAGACGGATCTAAAATGTCCAAGTCCAAGGGCAATACTGTGGATCCCCAGCAACTGATCGACCGCTACGGTGCCGACACCGTGCGGTTATTCAGCATGTTCGCCGCGCCGCCGGAGCAATCCCTTGAGTGGTCCGACTCTGGTGTCGAAGGGGCAAACCGGTTTTTGCGAAGGCTCTGGCGTTTGGTGGTGGAAGCGGAGCCGGCGCCCGCGACCATCGACTGTTCAACGCTTGACAAGGCACAGAAAAATCTACGCCGAAAGACCCATGAAACCATTGCCAAAGTCTCTGATGACTACGGCCGTCGCCAAACCTTTAATACTGCCATCGCCGCGGTCATGGAACTTTGCAATGAAGTCAGTAAATTTGTCGTACAAAATGACGCCGATCGCTATGTCGTCAAGGAAGCGCTGAACAGTGCCCTGCTAATGCTCTGCCCTATCGTCCCTCACATTACCGACGCGCTATGGCGACAAGGTAGCCAGAGCGATATTCTCGAGCAAACATGGCCTGCAATTGACGAGTCCGCTCTGGGTAAGGACGAGTTAGAAATTGTTGTTCAGGTTAATGGAAAAGTTCGAGCCAAAGTCGTAGTGTCTGCCGATGCTGACAAGGAGACGCTTGAAAAGATCGCGTTGGAGAACGAAAACGTACAGCGCTTTATTGACGGAAACACCGTTCGCAAGGTGATCGTAGTCCCAGCCAAACTTGTCAACATCGTCGCCAACTGAGGATATAAAGCCATGCCAGCTAAGTGCAGCCTCCGAATCGGGTTACCGCTTTTGCTGTGTCTTGGACTCGCGGCCTGCGGTTTCCAGCTTAAAGGAACCGGCGAGGGCTTAAGCAATGCAACTTTGAGCGGTCAGACCTTTCGCCTCGTCAGTGCCCAGCCCCGCAACGAATTAACCGCCGCGCTGATTCAACAGCTGACTCTTGAAGGCGCTATCATCAATGACAACGACGTTAACTATGTTGTCAATCTCGGTCTCGAAAACTTCCAGCAGAAAAATCTCTCTCTCACGGCACAGGCGCGTTCGGCGGAAGTAGAACTTACCATGACGACAGAGATCAGCTTGAGAGAAGGCGATCAATTTTTGATAGAACCCGCAGCAGCTATGGTTGTTCGGCAGTTTTTAAACGACCCGCGTAACGTGGTAGGCAAAACCGAGGAGCTTCGGCTTCTCCGGGAAGAGATGCGCCAAGAGCTGGCCGCACAGATCGTTCGCCGGATGAGCTACAGCATTAGCGCCGATGCAAATTAAGCCCGAGCAACTGCTCAGCAGCTTCAAACAAGGACTCGCCTCGTGTTATCTGGTATCGGGCGACGAAACGTTGCTGGTCGAAGAAGCCGCCGACGCTATCCGTCGTGAAGCACGCGCTGCGGGCTGTACCGAGCGCGAGATTATTGACATCAGTGGTCCGGGCAACTGGCAGCAGCTGCTACAAAGCGCGGGCTCAATGTCTCTCTTCGCCGATCGCAAACTTATTGAAGTGAGACTGCCATCAGGGAAGCCCGGCACCGAGGGGAGTAAAGCGCTGCTCGACTACCTCGCCATGGGTAGCGAGGACATCCTGTTGGTTATCGCAGGGAAGATTGACAAGCAGTCGCAGCGCGCAAAATGGCACACCGCCCTGGAAAAAGCGGGGGCCATCGTCACAATTTGGCCTATCGGTCCGAGAGACCTACCGCGTTTTTTAGCCCAGCGCTTACAGGCAGCGGGGCTCAAACCCGATAGAGAGGCCGTTCAACTCCTGAGCGAAAGGGTCGAAGGCAATCTTCTCGCAGCGGTACAAGAAATCGAAAAGCTCAAGCTGTTAGCGACCGACGACCACGTTACTGTGCAAACCGTCCTCGACAGCGTCTTGGACAATGCGCGCTATAACAGTTTTGGACTGGTCGATACGGCGCTTGCAGGTGATGCGCGGGGAGCGTTGAGGACCCTGCGAGGGCTTGAAGCAGAGGCGACCCAGGCACCAGCAGTATTATGGGCGCTCGCGCGAGACGTTACCCTACTAGCACACATTGACGAGGACAGGCGCCGCGGCACCTCTGTGGCCCAGTCCATCAGTCAGCGAGGCGTCTGGCGCAGTCGCACTCAGCTGGTTCAAGATGCCTTTAATCGACAAACCAGTGGCAGCATTGGTCGCCTACAGCGGCTCGCATTTCAAACCGACTGTGCCGTGAAAGGCTTTATTAAGGGCAACCCCTGGCAGTATCTCGATCAGCTGGTCGTACTCCTCGCCCAGGGCCCTCAACCCTCCAGTGTGGCCAGACGCTCCCGACGGCTGTAAAGCCAAATTACCATCAGAAAACCCAAGCCTCCATTAACCGCCAGTACTGGAACAAACCCCAGTATCTCGGCCGCCGCACCGGTGAACCCCGCGCCAAAAGCTGGCGCCCCCATCGCCGCCAAGGTCCACAAACTGACCACACGTCCACGGTAGTCCTCATGCACCGCAAGTTGCGTGATGGTCTGACACGCCGTCCCTGCAATGGTGGTGAACAAACTGATTACCAGCACCATCGCGACAAGGCGCCACAGATCGATCGCCAGCTGGAGACCCAGCAGCGAAAGCGCGGATAACAGCACTGATAAACCGACCAACCGAAATAGGCGTCGGTTGTCCGCGTGTTGGCGGGTCAGCACGAGGCCTCCAAGAATGGAGCCGACCCCAGCACTGGCGGTCAATGTCGCCAGCGCCGTGGAACCCGCCCCCAACAACACACCATTAATGGCTGGCAAAAGCTCAATTGCGGTTCTGCCCAACAACCCGTTGACCATCGTCAGAGCAAAAATGAGGCGGATTCCCTGACTGTGTCGGACATAACCGAGACCGGCTTTAAATTGCCTGCCCAGAGGTTCCCGAGGCTTTGGCTGACGCCGTCCCACCCCTCGCAAGCCAATCAAAATCGCCCCCGAGATGACGAACATCAACATGCCGATAAAAAACGCGTCGGCGCCATTTCTAATCTGTATCAGCCAGGCGCCCGCCGCCGGCCCCAAAATTCTGGCGGTGTTAAAGGTCATGGCTGAGAGACCTACGGCACTTGGCAAGGCGTCGCGGCCCACAAGAACTGGGATCAACGCAAGACGCATGGGCGTGTGCCAGGACGTCGCCGCCCCTAGCGCCAAGGCCAAGCTCATCAGCACGCTCAGGCCAAAGCGGTCCATCAGCATTGCCACGCCACCCGCGAGGGCAATGAGTGCGTGCACAGACATAGAAGCAATGAGCCCGTGGCGAGGATTGATACGGTCCGAAATAATGCCAAACAGCGGTGAGAGCACGAAGACCGGGCCCAGCATCAGGGCGGCCGTCACCCCAACCCAGCTGGCGGAGTGCGTGATTTCCCAGGCGCTCCACCCCAGCAGAAAGCGAACCATCCAGGAACCAAGACTTGAGAACCAACTGGCTGGGAAATAACGCAAAAATGGCGGCTCTTTTAAGGCCGAACGGCGCACCTGTCGCTTTTCACTACTCACCAAATGCGAGCTCCTTGCTTTTAGACGCCATTAGGAATACTGTTTTTTTGTACAGTATTTTGAGGCCGACCACTGAGGGCTGTCGTGCTAATGCCGCTTCGCCGTAGTACCCACCGGGTCAGATATAGACCTACTCCACGGCAGCTCAAATGGCGCCCCAAATGGCACCCCAAACAGCAACGCAAAGGGTACAGGAATCTGATAACAACGGAGTAAATTATGTACGACCCACTTGAGCCTATTATCAGCCGATCGGATACATGGAGAGGCATGGAGTCAAATCACCCTCTTCAAACACTGCGAATATCTGCTAATAGCGACTGGCACGCACTTGATGTGCTACCGACAGGCTTTGACGCCCTTGATAACCAACTCGCGCTAGGCGGATGGCCGATGATGGGTTGCATTGAGTTTCTGACCGACGGTAATGGTATGGGGGCCATGGGGCTCATGCTACCCACAATGGAAAAACTGGGGACACAGCCTCGTTGGTTAGCGTTCATTGCGCCGCCCAACACACCCTACGCGCCGCTATTAGCCGCCCGTGGCATACCGACCGAACAAGTCCTGATTGTGCATCCAAAAAATAGGGAGGAATTGCTCTGGGCAACCGAGCAAGCGATTCGAAGCACCACGTGCAGCGCCGTCTTTAGTTGGTTAGGCGCCGCCGATTATCGCTATGCCGAATTACGCCGGCTACAATTAGCGGCTACAGAAAACGATACCCTAAGCGTTGTATTTCGCCATCGAGAAGCTGCTGAAAAACATACGCCGGCTTGCCTGCGGCTTATGTCACGAGGCTATCGTCGTATCGATATCCTCAAGCAGCGAGGCGGAAAACCCATTAGCGATATCGTGATCGAGCCAGATAATGACGTGCCAACCCAACCACAGCTCTGGGAACTCCCCAGCGAAACCTTCAGAACCCGAACCGGTCACTATTTAACGCCGGTAGCTTAACGGTGGAACCAAAAGAAACATTCCGTAGCCCATTAAAACTCCATCCCCTACACTTAGGATTCATTACCGTTGCGGAGCCTTCATTATGGACGCCCTACCACATCGTTACACCACTATCGCCAAAGGGGCGAGCGAGAGTTCTACGGTCACGGTCTCTGCGCAGGGAGTACCTGACATCTCCACCGATGCGCCCGCCGAGTTTGGTGGCCCGGGGAATGTGTGGAGTCCAGAAGCGCTGTTAATGGCTGCAGTGGCCGATTGCTTTATTCTCACCTTTCGCGCCATCTCTGCCGCCTCCAAGATGGCTTGGCACGCCATCGAATGTCAGGCGACAGGCACACTGGACCGCGTCGAGCGCCAGACGCAGTTCACAGCAATTGAACTCCAGGTATCGGTTACCGCGGCTGCGGATGTCAACGAAGGAATGCTCGAACGATTGCTTCACAAAGCAGAGGAAGCTTGTCTGATCACTAACTCGCTATCAGCCCCCATCACACTATCGACGTCGATTCACCGCCACTGACATCGCCCTGCCCACCCGGCCGGTCAGTCAGCCAGCCAGCCAGGCATGTCCCTCGGCAATAGCAGTCATACCACTGTAAGCGTCCGCATGCATGCCTCCGAGGGACCCGTCCGCTAGCATGATGTGAAGCAACCCGGTTCGCTTTTTTCAGCCCGCCAAATCATCGAGTCGCGCAGCGACCATCGCATTAATATTTTCTTCAAGAACATCCAGCGGTACGGGTCCGCTCCCCAAAACAACGTCATGAAATTGACGTATGTCAAATTGCTCCCCGAGAGCCTCTTGCGCCTGCTCTCGCAGAGCTAGAATCCTAATCTTCCCAATCATGTACGCCGTTGCTTGACCCGGCATCGCGATATAACGCTCGATGGCCTTGACGCAATCTGATTCAGCGTTGGGCGTATTCTGGAGGAGGTAATCGATCGCCTGTTCACGGGTCCAGCGCTTGTGGTGAATCCCCGTGTCGACTACCAGCCGCGCCGCCCGCCACAGCTCCATCGCAAGGCGCCCAAACTCCGAATAGGGGTCTTGATAAAATCCCATCTCTTTGGCGAGATATTCGGAGTAAAGACCCCACCCTTCCGTGAAAGCAGTGAACGAGAGGTAGCGCTGAAAATCGGGAATCCCACCGAGCTCGGCAGTGAGCGCACGCTGCAAATGATGACCAGGCACACCCTCATGGAATGCGAGCGCCTCCAGATCAGTTTTAGGCATGGCGCTCATGTCATAAAGATTGGCGTAGTAAATGCCCGGTCTCGAGCCATCCATAGGCGGCCCTTGGTAAAAGGCTTTGCCGGCGCTCTGTTCACGAAATGGCTCCACCCGCTTTATCGTCAACTCCGCCTTTGGGAGGACGCCAAAATAGTCAGGCAGCCGCACCTTCATGGCGTCGATCGCGCTCCGTGCCGCCTCTAAATACTGATCACGCCCTTGATCTGTATTGGGAAAGCGTAGCGAGTCACTCGCTCGTACAGAGGCAAAAAATTCAACCAACGTCCCCTCAAAAGCAAGCCGATCCATCAGCGCACGCATATCGGCTTGTAACCGGTCGACATTAGCAAGACCTAACTCATGAACCTGATCAGCCGTCAAATCCGTGGTGGTGTACCAATTGAGTAGGGCCTGGTAATAGTCGCCTCCTCGCTCAAAACGCCACACACCATCATCGCCCGAAGCCGCCTTAGCCTGAGCTTTTAACGTCTCAATCAGACGGTAATAAGCAGGTTGTAATCCATTGCGCAGTCCATCCCTGCCCGCATTAAGCAACCGCTGTTTTTCGGCGGACTCAATAGCGAGGGCGTCGACCTTCGCTTTGAAATCTGACCAGATGATGGAGTCTTGCTCGCCATCATCGAAGGGCTGACCGGTAACCACGTTTTCCGCCGCTTGAATCATTTGCGGATACATCCAGTCCACCAAAAGCAGGCCTTTCTCTGCACGTAAATTGAGCTGCTCAATCACACCGTCAAAATAAGACACCACGTTATTCAGTCGCCCAACATAAGCCTCGGCATCGGCAACTGTCGCAACACGGTGAACATTAATCAGAGCACTCGGCACGCGGGTATGCGGTCCTCTAAACTGGTGAATGACATAGCGCTCGCGGCGGAATTCATCCAGCGCCAGCTCGCGTTCGCCATTACGGATAAATAGCGCTTTTGATAACCGCTCGGCATCAGCAAGTGCGGGGTCTTCAAACGTTTTGATCTGCGCTAAATCATCCCGGAGCAGCGCTATGCTCTCCATTTCGAAGGCCTCGGTCACGTCATTCCACTGATCCTTGTGAGTTTCTCGACCAACATAACTCGCCGATAGCGGATTGCGCTCAAGTCCACGATCAAAATGCGCGGTAAAAAAATCAGCGAGTGCTTCACGGCTGATCGCCGCCGAAACGACAACCCCATCGGACTGATCCGAAACAGCATCCTGATCTTCAGCGGCTTCTTTCGAACAGCCCCCAATAAGCGCCACCCACACCACCGCTGCTAACACCCAGACCAACGTTCTGCTTCGCGCGCTTATCATCACTTCCTCCAGAAACCTTTACGTTTGACACCTCGCTGACTGCCCAAAGATTGCCGCCTTGGGTGTCGCCGGTGACGATAGTATCCCTAAATGGTCAAGACTCATGCGCCTGCCTCACTTTATGACCCAGTTAGCCACTTTCTTGGTCCTGGGTTTTATCGGCAAGTTATGGGCACAGCTTACCGGTGGACCGCGAATTTTTGTTGGCTTCGCTGCCCCATCTACTTATAATGCTGTACATATATACAGTATTATAAGTAGATGTCCCTTTGGCTCTGTTTACGCTTTCCCCTTCTCTCCATTGAGTGTCTGCCGCCGGATATAAACCGACCGGCTGCCGTGGTGGAGGCACAGCGCGTCATCGCCGCTAACGAGCTGGCGCTGACGCTGGGCATTAAGCCCGGCCAGAGTAGTAGTACCGCACGCGCGCTGGTTGCCGACGGCGAACTCAAACTGCTCAACCGGGACAATGCCCGGGAACAGCAGCTGATCGAGCAACTCAAATGTTGGGCTTACGGCTTTACCCCTACCCTCGAATCATGGCATGACGATACTATCCTATTAGAAGTCGGGAGCTGTCTGAAGCTTTATCGAGACATTAATCGCCTCACTGATGTCCTCACAAGAAAATTGACTCGTCGAGGATTTACAGTGGCTACCGGTCTCGGCTCCAATCGCTGGCTAGCCTGGTTAATGAGCCATACCGACAGTCCGATTACAGCGAGCGGTGATAATAAAGAAGACCCGTCGTTAACCGCACTCCCATTACGGTTGCTGCTATCGATACCGGGAAACAATTTTCAGCAACCCATTGAGCGACTCGCAAAAGCGGGTATTCAAACCCTGGGACAATTACTCGCGCTCCCCCCCAGTAGCATTGCTCAGCGCTGTGGCAAGCCACTACATAACTGGCTGCAAGCACTAACCGCAAGCAGTGATCGCTTAACCGCTGACTTTCAGCCACCCCAAAGGTTTGCAGATTATCTCTGGTTCGGGTTTGAAATTAGGCACAGCAACGAGCTTCACCCCGCCATGGAACAACTGCTCGAAGGTTTAGCCGGTTTTCTTACCTCTGCACAATTGACTACAGCAACTATCGACTGGCATTTGCTCCGAACACAAGGTGGCTTTCAAACTCTCCGTGTGAGAAGTAGCGAGGCGCATCGCTCCCCCGAGCGCTGGCTAAAGCTCTCCTGTTTACAACTTGAGCACTACCCTCTCGAAGAGGACATCGAAGGGCTGGCACTCTACGCATCATCTCTACAAGAAGAAGTCGTTCATGAAGTTGACCTTTTTGGTGACAACCGTTTGAGTGAGCCGCTTTACAGTCTGGTCGATCGACTTCGCGCTCGTTTGGGCCTGCAGGCCGTTAGATACCTTGGGGTACGGGAAGCCCATCTACCTGAGTTCAGCCAGCTATTAACCGAGGAACAACCCTGCCCCGCGGGATTCGCAACCTACGCCAAACAGCGTCCTTTTTGGCTGCTGGAGGAACCCCACCCCATACGGGCATGGAATGACCAGCTTTTCTGGAATGGGCCACTGACACTTATTCATGGGCCTGAACGGATTGAGGACAACTGGTGGGAGCAACCGATTAGCCGTGATTACTATGTCGCTTCAACCGAGGAGGGTCAGCCCATTTGGATTTTCAAGAATCGCCATACCCAACGCTGGTACGTTCAGGGAGTGCTTCCCTAAGGGACAGCCAAGCGGCTTTTAATAAATTTTCTCAATAAAATCATAGTGTTAGTTTGGTGCTAATTAATATGACAAAAATGTCTCAGTTATATGTATCTCATGTTACATTTTCGTGACGTTGTGATGACAGGCGTCATAAGGGCCAGCAACATGTCGATAAGGCCCCAATAGAACCCGGTTAAAACCGCCAATTCAGGAGATAAAGGGACTGGTGGTTTAGTTGTTTAACGCTGTGAAGCGATAAAAGCGCTGTGAAGCGCGAGGAGATAAAGCGATGAAAAAAGCACTACTAGCCCTATTAACAACCACAGCTCTTTCGGCACAGGCCGGCAACGAAGTTGTGCCGCTGCGGTATATCAGCTCCCTCGATATTTTCGCCCAAGAGGTCACCATGTCGACAGAAAATCAGAGCTGGGTTGTCACCCACGACTGCAATCTGTACATGAGCAATAGTTCTGAGGTTTCAGTTCGACCGGCGCATAAGACCCACATGTTGCCGCATCGCATGAACAGGCTGGGCACCTGGGATTCTCTCGTTATCACCGTAGACGGCAGAAAAAACATCTGCAAAGTGAACGGTATCGACAAATTGGATACCCAATTAATCGCCGCGCGATAATCATGAGGGGCATCGCCCCTCAAACGATAAGCGCTACCTTTCTGGCAACATCCGCCAACTAAACCACTGAGGTCCCGCCCGGGGCTTTGCGCTTTATCGACTCCAAATTAGTTTTTCAGTAGCAAAACCCAGCTCAAGCGCTCGCGCCACAAAATCTTTTTTTACCTTCTCCGAAATCACCGGCTCGCGCGCCAGCAGCCAAAGATATTCGGTGTTAAAACCCGAGACGTAGGCATAGCCGTAATCAGGGTCAAGCTCAAACACGATATAGCTACCGTAAAACGGACCAAAAAAAGACACCTTGAGATGGGCAACTCCCTCGTCGGCAACGAACAGCGCTCTACCTTCGGCCGATCGACGCTCCCCTGTTTCCTCGTCGGTCCCGCTGTTAAGCACACGTAAAGAGCCGTCTTCATTGACGCTGTATTCCGCGATGACATCAACCAAACCCCGCTCAAAGCTGTGGTCCAGTCGGGCAATTTCATGCCAGGTTCCGAGGTAGCGATCCTTGTCGAAGCCAGAAACGGGCTGAACGCCCTCAGGAAGGCCAGTACAAGCAATAAGCGTCAGCAAACACCCAATAACTCCTGTCCATCGGTAGCCGTTGTTCATAAGCACTTCTCCAATCCAGCTTGGTTACCTTAGCCTGAGCTCGTAAGCTTAACAGGTGATCATCCGCGTGGGCTTCGCGCCCATCAACGCACCCTGCAAATGCATGCCAAAATGCAGCTCTTTCACGCAGCTCTGTCATGCAAAGTCGCCATGACAAAGTCCTCTTTAAGGGCTGGCGCGCCGTAGAAATTTAATTATACTGTATATTTATACAGTATATAGTCATGCCCTACGCTGAGCTTCACTGCCTAAGCAACTACACTTTTTTACGCGGCGCTTCACATCCAGCTGAGCTGGTTGAGCGGGCCGCTGATTGTGGTTACTCGGCCCTAGCAATCACTGACGAATGTTCACTTGCCGGCGTAGTCAAAGCCCATGTAGCAGCCAAATCGGTCGGGCTTAAGCTGATTATTGGCAGCGAGTTTGCCCTCAGTGAAGGCATCAGGCTAATCGCTCTCGCTCCTAACCGCGCTGCTTATGGCGAGCTCGCCGGGCTCATTAGCCGGTCGCGCCGAAGAGCACTAAAAGGCGAGTATGTTACTCATCTGCGAGATGTTCTATTTCACCTAAAGCGCTGTCTTCTTATCTGGCTACCGGGCGACAGTGACCATGAAAAAGTGTACGGCCAGCAATTAGCTCGCTTGTGCAAAGATCGGGTATGGGTTGGTGTGACCCGATTACTGGGCAATGATGAGCTGCGTCAGTTCCGCCAACGATGGCAGTTGGCTCAGGACCTAAAATTGCCGATGGTTGCCTGTGGTGACGTGCAAATGCACTGCGCCACCAGAAAGCGGTTGCACGATGTACTCACCGCACTTCGCTTCAATACCACTGTCGCCTCTCTGGGCCAGCGCCGTCTAATCAATAGTCAGCAACACATAAGAAGCCTCGACAAACTACTTCCTCTCTACCCGTTATCACTTGTTAATGAGTCACTTCGCATAGCCCAGCGCTGCACATTTAGTCTGGAAGAACTTCGCTATGAATACCCTCAGGAAGTGGTGCCTGCAGGACATGACGCCAACTCTTACCTACGTGAACAAGTTGCCATTGGTGCCGCCAAACGCTGGCCAACAGGCATTCCTGAAGGCATTCAAAATCGCATTCATAAAGAACTCGAGCTCATCACCGAGCTGCGCTATGAATATTACTTTCTAACCGTTTACGACATTGTTCAGTTTGCTCGCGAACGGCAAATTCTTTGTCAGGGCAGAGGTTCTGCCGCCAACTCGGTGGTGTGCTACTGCCTGCACATTACTGAAGTCAGTCCGGAACAAGTGAATTTGCTTTTTGAGCGCTTTATTTCCAGAGAACGGGATGAGCCTCCTGATATTGATATCGACTTTGAACATGAAAGGCGCGAAGAGGTCATTCAATATATCTACGACAAATATACTCGTCGCCGCGCGGCACTCGCCGCCACTGTCATCACCTATCGCTCGCGAAGTGCGGTACGCGATGTGGGAAAAGCGCTTGGCCTCGATCCAGTCTTTGTTGATGATCTCGCAAAATCTCTAGCATGGTGGAATAGGGAGCGGGAACTGACCCAACGGTTTGAGCAACACGGTATAGGTATGCCGGGAAAACTCGCTGAAAACTTTCTCTATCTGGTTCAAGAGATCCTTGGATTTCCTCGTCACCTGTCCCAACACGTGGGCGGCTTTGTCATCAGTCAGGGACCTATTTCTAATCTAGTACCCATCGAAAACGCGAGCATGGAAGCGAGAACGGTAATTCAGTGGGACAAGGAAGATATCGAGGCACTCGGCCTGTTAAAGGTCGATATTTTGGCGCTGGGCATGCTATCAGCTATCAGAAAAACACTTGCCTTGATTCATCGGGACAACCCCAGCATCCAGCGATTGCAAGATGTCCCCCGAGAGGACGGCGCCACCTACAGAATGCTACAGCAAGCTGATTCAATTGGCGTTTTTCAAATTGAATCGCGAGCACAAATGTCGATGCTGCCGCGATTAAAGCCCGCCTGTTTTTACGATTTGGTTATCGAAATAGCCATCGTCCGCCCCGGGCCTATACAGGGGGACATGGTGCACCCCTATTTACGACGCAAACATGGCTTGGAACCCGTAATTTATCCCAGCGATGCAATCAAATCAGTACTTGAGCCGACGCTCGGCGTCCCTATTTTTCAGGAGCAAGTTATCCGGCTGGCAATGGTAGCTGCCGGCTTCACTGGCGGAGAAGCAGATGCATTACGCCGAGCCATTACTAACTGGGGGCGCAATAGCAAACTGCTGATGTTTGAGAAAAAACTCAAGACCGGCATGACACACCGTGGTTACAGTTCAGAGTTTGCCGATCGTCTCTTCGAACAAATAAAGGGCTTTGGGGGCTATGGTTTTCCCGAGTCGCATTCTGCCAGCTTTGCCATTCTTGCTTATATCTCGGCGTGGTTTAAGTGCCACCATCCCGCAGCTTTTTATGTCGGCCTGCTTAATAGCCAGCCTATGGGGTTTTATACCCCCTCCCAACTGATTCAGGATGCCAAACGTCACGGCATTCAGTTTTTACCCATCGATGTGAATCACAGCCGCTGGGATCACGAACTGCTGCCAACACCGGACCAGGGCCAGCCCCCTGTTCGACTTGGTTTCCGCCTGATAAAAGGCTTGTCAGAGGCAAGCGCCAAGCGTTTAGTTGAGGCTCGCCAGTCCAATCGATTTCAAACGCTTGCAGATTGTCGGCAACGCACGGGTTTGAATAAGGCCGATCTGGAAGCACTAGCCTCCGCCGATGCGTTACAAAGTATTAGCGGCAATCGCTATCAATCCCAATGGCGTGTTATGGGCTTGGAGCCAGATCGACCATTGCTGCGCAATGAAGCTACCCTCTATGAAAAGCGACGCAATCCTGACGTTTCGGTGACACCCCCCAGTGTGGCCGAAGATGTTCTGGCCGACTATCAAACAACGGGGCTGACACTTCGCGCGCACCCACTGGCACTACTGCGCGATAAAACACCGTTTAAGCAGTGTCGTCGACAGAGCGAATTACACCAACTGGGGAACCACCGATTCGTCCGTATCGCCGGCTTAGTCACCTGCCGGCAGCGACCAGGCACCGCCTCAGGCGTTGTTTTCTTGACTCTTGAAGACGAAACAGGAAATCACAATGTCATTGTCTGGCCAAGGGTTCAGGAGAATTTCCGGGAGGCATTAATGACTGCGCAGTTACTGCTGGTTAAGGGATCTCTGGAAGCTCGCGACGGTGTTATGCATGTGATCGCAGGATCACTCCACGATTACAGCGCTTCTCTCCAATCCCTTACTATCCAATCGCGAGATTTTCATTGAAACTCCGCTCGCAACCTCGCACCTACCACACCCTGCAAATACCTTCCCTAGGGGGTATACCAAATCGCCGAGGTATAAGCTCGCTCCTGAGTCGACGCCGGGGCATCTGGAGGAATCGAGGTGCCATAGCGCACAGCATCGTGGGTGCTCCAGCGAGGTGTTGGAATCTCCAGGACACGGGCGTAATAAACCGCCGATACATCAGGGTCAAAGTCAGGATCTTTCCACACTGCCATGAGTTCAGGCGAGCCAATCGAATTGGTCCAGGTCGCGGTGGCTGCGTCCACTGTGTTGCCTACCGGAGGCAACCGACCTTGCGCATCGAGAATCCTGTCATCGGACCACGCGACGTTATAGATTTTTTCGTAGCGCAGACCTGATGCATCCACCCAACCTTTGACAATCTGAATACGGTCGAGGTTGCCTGAATAAGGGTCTCGCTGTGCGGCAACTAAAAAAGTGGGGGCATCATGATCGCCTCGGGGGGCGAGATCACCGCCCATGGGGACGCCCTTGGCATAACCGATCTCATGAGGCAAACGACCCATCGCGTCCGACGCCATGAAGTTCCATCCGCCGAAAAAACGAACGGTGATGCGCGAACCGGTAGTGGCGTAGGTTTCCTTACGACGCATGGCATCAAACAGCGCCTCTCGGGTATTTTCCGTAGCCCAGATCCCTTGATAGCCGGACGCTACCATCGACCAGCCAGCCACTTCTTTACCACGCAGCTTTGCCATCGGACGCTGGAGTCGTTCTGGGCTAGGCTCGGCGCCAGAGTGCTTACCAAAAAAATTGTCCTCAGCTCCCGTAGCCAGCGCAGTGTGACTATCAGTCGCTCCCACAAAACCAAATTTATAGGGGTTCACACCGGTCTTTTGTTGTATCTGTAACCCAAGCTGAAGTGCGGTCCTGCCATACTCGCCAATGAACATGTCATCAGTTTTTTCCTCTGATAGGTCAAGGTTACCAACGTCCCAGGTCTCGTAGTCGGCAAACTCATCATCTGGAGAGAGCAAAGGATGCGCCTCACCATCACCCTTAATTTGAGTAATCTCATACAAGGGCTCCCAGCGGGCCCGAGTGGTCGCCCACTCTGCATCTATGGTGCCACCATAGAGGGGCTCTGTGGTGGGAAACATATGACCGTTTGATAAGTTCCCGTTATGCGGAATCGCCAATATCCGCCCGCCAGTAACGTCCTCATAATGCGCCAGCCATTTCCAAAGTTCTCTGGGATCTGGGCTTCCTTCCGGCGCTTGCGAGGTATAGGGATCAAGCTGTGCCGCCTCTTCCTCACCATCCCGATAGATAACAACGCGATGTAAATTCTGGCCGTTGTCAGTGGAGGTCCACTCATAACCGATAAAAGCCGTGAATTGACCGGGATCGTTGTGGGCATCCGCAGCACTGGTGGCAACCGCCCAGGCATCCTGAAAAGCCTTAGTGCCCGGTGTGATATAGATATTTTTATCGAAGCCTTTATTGGCAATCGCAATGACAATCTCTAAGGCAGCAGCCACGGCCGTCTGCCCGCCCTCTTGCACCATGTCATACCACCGCCGGCCTTGTGGTGACGCCAGAATTTTTTCGTCACCGCTTAGTAGTACAGGGAAAAAACCCATATTGTTGGAGTGGTCAGAAACCACCAGCCAATCGAGAGGTCGGCTGAGGCGCGCTGGTACGCCCGTAGTTGATGTCAGTTGGTAGCCCTTAGCGAAACGGTAAGCATCGTCGGGGAGTAGCCGTGCACCAAAGGTACCCGCGTCCATCGACATACTGGTATGTAAATGGGAATCCCCCCAAAACACCTGATCGGGAAAGGTCCGGTTTGCATAGCTTGAGTACGCTGCGCTCGGCTCTGCCATAGTCCGCACCGACAAGCAGCTGATGAGAGCGGCGAGGAATGCAACGCAACCTACTTTCGGGTTACTCATTTTTTTTAAAGACATGGTGACCTCCACTACCGGAGAGTGACTCGAGTAGGATCAGTCAGAATGCCCCTGGTCACTCCTCAGACCGACATCGATTACTGACAATCCCCGTCCGGACATTCTTTTGCAAGTACCGTCACGGGCTCTCCGGCGATGCCGGCATACACCACTAAGATGACCGCTGGCTCATCGCCTGGATTGGCACCGGCATGCTCCTGATTCACCAGCTCTATAAGGCCATCACCCGCCGACAAAGTCCTAGATTCCCCCGTCACAGAGTGAACGACCAGCTGACCAGACAGCAGGACGCCTGCGGTCGCATGAGGGTGATAATGCATGGGAAGTGCTTGCCTCGGGGGAATGGTAACCCGAACAATCGAGATCTCAGGTTGACCGGTGCTGTAGGCAGGCAACAGCGTGCCGTTCCACATGGTCGTGGATTTCACCAATACCTCTGCCCGAATCTCCTCCATAGCTGCCATGGCACTGTCGCCTTTCGCTGGTATCGCGAGCGACATAAAAAGTGGCAAGGCAACGAAGCAAGCGGCAACAGCGCCGGTTGAGCCCCTGCTCCTGACACAAGTACCGTACAGGTTTTTCGAGACGTAGCGAGACCTAATCATTTTCAGAACGAACAGCAGCCTCAATACCACCCGTACCGTCATCCAGCAGGTGAAATTCAATCGGCCGACAGCAAACTTCACAGTCCTCGATGTAGGTCACTGCCCACCTCCTCAGGATTCAATAATGCAGTAATTTCTTCTCCACAGTAGGGACAGTAAATATCCACCTCCCTGCAGGGTATAGCCAGTCATCGTTAGCTTGCCTGCTGTAGCGGGGCCTGCGCTTCAGCGGTCGCTTGAGCTTCAAAGACGAGGGCTCCATCTTCGAGACCTTCATCCCTGAACATTTTTCTGTCTTTCCGATAATTTTGCGGGTTTACCCAGGGATGACGATCCCCTTGCTTCGGAAATTTTGGCAACACGCGCTGCATATACCCCGCCGAAAAGTCATCGATCCAAAGACGCCTTGGCATCGCCTCAGCCAGCTCCGCCGGAAGACGCGGCGTCACCTTGTTATAGCCTTTCGCCTTCATATGGTTCAGTACGCGGCAGACCCAGTGTGCGATGAGGTCTGCACGCAGGGTCCAGGAAGCGTTGATATAGCCAAACGTCTGCACCATATTGGGGATGTTGGTACACATCATGCCCTTGTAGGTCCACTCATTGGCAAAATCCACAGACGCTCCATCCACCGTGAATTCAGCGCCCCCCAGAATGAGAAGTTCGATGCCCGTCGCCGACACGATGATATCTGCACTCTATATGCTCTCCCGTCTTGAGCGCAATACCGGTCTCGGTAACACGTTCGATATGCTCAGTGACAATCTCGGCTTTGCAGACTTGATCACCTCGAATAAGTCATCGTCCGGCACCAAACATAGACGCTGGTCCCAGGGGTTATAGCGAGGGGTGAAGTGTTTCTCAACGTCTACAATATCGCCAATCTCTTGATAGACTTTTTTCAGTAACCCCCGCTTTATGA
The DNA here is from genome assembly GCA_943787485.1 of uncultured Luminiphilus sp. Classification (GTDB taxonomy): domain Bacteria; phylum Pseudomonadota; class Gammaproteobacteria; order Pseudomonadales; family Halieaceae; genus Luminiphilus. Next base: position 249,902 of record CALSMP010000004.1, read on the forward strand.
CCTTGGGCATGATCCGCGTCAGGTTGTACATGGTTTGCTGCCACATACGTGTTATGCCAGCGTATAAGCTTATAAGCCACCTGATGAGGCAGGTGTTGCATGAGCCAATTGGCGCGAGCATCGACCGAAGGCCGCGAGATAACGTAGGTAGGCGAGCGCTGCAACATGGTTACCCTTGGCAGCGCTAGATGCCAAGTTTGGCACCAGTGTCATAGCGGTCGCGCCCGATCCAATTACCACCACTTTTTTTCCCACATAATCAAGATCATCAGGCCAAAACTGGGGGTGCACCCAGGTTCCTTTGAAATCTTCGCGACCCGAAAATTCTGGCTGATGTCCTTGGTCGTAGCTGTAGTATCCCGAACACATGAATAAGAAGCGGGTATAGTAAGTCTTCACGCCAACTGGCGTCTCTAGGGTGAGAACCCACAGGCTTGTCTCGCTTTGCCAATTCGCGGCTATCAGCTTGTGACCAAATCGAATATGCGGCCGCACGTCATATTCATCGGCGGTTTCGTTGACGTACTCGCGGATTGAGGGTCCATCGGCAATGGCTTTTTCCGAGGACCAGGGTTTAAAGTCATAACCCAAGGTGTACATATCACTATCAGACCGAATGCCGGGATAACGAAAAAGATCCCAAGTACCGCCAATGGCATCTCGGCGCTCAATAATGGCGAAGTTTGTCCCGGGACAGTCTCGCTGCAAGCGAACCGCTGCACCGATCCCAGACAAGCCAGCTCCGATAATGATGACGTCAAAGGCGTCACTCCGATCGGCTTGGATCGTTGCTTTTTCAGCTATACCCATTGCACTTTCTCCCTAACCTGGGGGAATCAAGAGCCCTAGCCCTGATGTCGTCCCTTGCCTGCCGCAATTCGCATCCGCAATGCATTCAGCTTAATAAAGCCTGCGGCATCTTTTTGGTCATAAGCACCCTGATCTTCCTCAAAGGTCGCGACCGATGCGTCAAACAGCGAGTCCTCAGAGCGTCGCCGGTCACAATAACATTACCCTTATAAAGTTTCAGTCGAACATCCCCGTTGACCCAAGCCTGAGTCTCGTCGATTGCCGCCTGCATCATTCTGCGTTCTGGAGACCACCAGTAGCCGTTGTAAATCAACTTTGCATATCGCGGCATCAGCTCATCCTTGAGATGCGCTGCCTCTCTATCGAGGGTAAGCGATTCAATCGCTCGGTGAGCACGCAACAGAATCGTGCCCCCCGGCGTTTCGTAGCAGCCGCGGGATTTCATACCGACGTAGCGGTTCTCGACAATGTCGGCCCGACCAATGCCGTGAGCGCCGCCTCGACGATTGAGCGTTTCGAGTACTTGTGCAGGAGACATGTGTTTGCCATCTACCGCGACCACGTCACCCGCGCGGAAAGTGAGCTCCACCTCCTCGGCTTGATCCGGTGCTGCCTCAGGGCTCACCGTCCAACGCCACATGTCCTCCTCCGCTTCAATCCAGGGGTCTTCCAGAATGTCGCCCTCATAGGAAATGTGTAGCAAATTAGCATCCATCGAATACGGCGACTTCTTTTTCGCATTGGAGAAGTCCACCGGGATCTGGTGTTCTGCGCAGTAGGCCATCAGCGACTCTCTAGACCCCAGATGCCACTCCCGCCACGGCGCGATCACCTGAATCCCGGGCTTTAACGCATAGGCACCCAGCTCGAACCGAATTTGGTCGTTACCCTTGCCGGTAGCGCCATGGGAAATTGCATCAGCGCCTGTCTCGTTAGCAATTTCAACCAGCCGCTTGGCGATAAGTGGACGCGCTATCGAGGTCCCCAACAAATATTCGCCTTCATAGACGGTATTAGCCCGAAACATCGGAAAGACGAAGTCTCGAACAAACTCCTCCCGCAAATCCTCTATGTATATTTCCTTGATGCCCAGCGCTTCGGCCTTGGCACGCGCAGGAGCGACCTCTTCTCCCTGGCCAATATCAGCCGTAAAAGTAACCACCTCACACTGATAGGTTTCCTGCAACCATCGCGCGATCACAGAGGTATCTAGGCCACCAGAATAGGCCAGCACTACTTTGTTTACAGAGGACATAACGAATTCCGAAAAACAGGTGAAAAGGCAAACAGCCAGTATTTTACGCCGCCAAAGGAAGATTGCCCAGTTAACCCTGCTAGAATAGTGCGCCTGAGCCTTGGATCCGCTATGAAAACCCTGACAATTCTTAAGCCCGATGACTGGCACATCCATTTGCGCGACGGCAAGGCGCTTCCCAAAACCGTTAATGATGTGGCCGCATGGGCGCAGCGGGCCATCGTGATGCCAAACCTTGTGCCACCCATCCTCGACACCAAGGCCGCTTCAGCCTACCGCCAGCGCATTCTCGCGGCACGGCTACCCCAGCATGAGGGTTTTGATCCACTCATGACGTTGTATCTGTCAGACAAAACGACCGTTGATCAAATAATCGAGGCCGCCGAGTGCCCCTTTATTCACGGCGTCAAGCTGTATCCTGCCGGGGCTACCACCAACTCGGAGGTCGGCGTTCGTGACCTAGCACACCTCTATCCTGTCTTTGAGGCAATGGAAAAGGTCGATCTGCCTCTTTTGATCCACGGCGAGGTCACAGACAGCGATATCGACATTTTCGATCGAGAAAAAATTTTCATTGATCGCTATTTAAGCCAGATCGTAGAGGACTTCCCGGGGCTACGCGTTGTTTTCGAACACATCACCACCGCCGACGCCGTCAGTTTTGTGGTCGGCGCAAGGGATGGAGTTGCGGCAACCGTGACGGCCCATCATCTGCTTTACAACCGCAATGACCTGTTAGTGGGCGGGGTGAGACCTCACTACTTCTGCCTGCCTATTCTCAAGCGCAACACCCACCAAGAAGCCCTGCGCACAGCCGTTACGTCAGGCAACTCTCGATTCTTTCTCGGCACTGATTCAGCACCCCACACCAGAGCCGCCAAAGAGAGCGCCTGTGGTTGTGCGGGCTGCTACACAGCGCATGCGGCAATCGAGCTTTATGCTGAGGTCTTTGAATCGGAAGGTGCACTGCCCTTGCTAGAGGGCTTTGCCAGTCATTTCGGTCCGGACTTTTACCGACTGCCAAGAAATAGTCAAACTGTTACGCTCACCCAACAATCTCACACAGTCCCTGAAACCTTCACCATGGGGGATGATACTTTAATCCCCCTAAGAGCCGGCGAGCAGCTGCATTGGCGATTAAGCCCGTGAGTGAAAACATGCCTCGACAGATCAAAGATCGATTCCGAGGCTTTCTTCCAGTGGTTGTAGACATTGAAACCGGCGGCTTTCAAGCCGCGACCGATGCGCTGCTCGAAATTGCCGCCACCTTCGTCACCGTTGACGCACAAGGGTTATTGGCGCCCGGCGAAACGATTACCTTTAACGTCGAGCCATTTGAGGGTGCAAATCTGGAGCCTTCGGCTCTCGAATTTACGGGGATAGATCCAGAAAGCCCGCTTCGCGGGGCTGTGCCCGAGGAAATTGCTCTTGGTGAGTTGTATGGCCAGGTGCGCAAAGCGGTAAAAGCAACCGGCTGCAATCGCGCCATTCTAGTGGGTCATAACGCCCATTTTGATGCTGGCTTCCTTAACGCGGCAAATGAACGCTGTGATATCAAGCGAAATCCTTTTCATCCCTTCTCTCATTTCGATACCGCGACGCTTGCCGGCTTTGCCTTCGGACACACGGTGCTCGCCCAGGCATGCAAAAGGGCCAGACTGGACTTCAGCAGCAGTGAAGCCCACTCGGCAGCCTACGATGCAGCAAAGACCGCTGAACTTTTCTGTCTGATCGTCAATCGCTGGCAACAGCTCGGGGGCTGGCAGTGGCCGGAGGGGCCTGAGGACCCCGAATAAGGCCTCCAGGAGTGGCGCCCTGGAAACACCCATTTTTAAACGTGACCTCGCCCGATTTAATGGTAAGTCGGTATCCAGTAGCGTCTTGTAGCAACCGCTTTCCTCCAGCCGGTAAATCATGAGCCACCCACGGGGAGTTTAGTGATAAGGACGTCATATCGATCACGTTTATGTCTGCGAGGTACCCAACTTCAATAACGCCTCGGTCATTCAAGCCGTACATGACTGCGGTGTCTGCACACTGGCGTTTGATTGCGTTCCCGAGGGTGATGCGATGACCCTCTCTATCCCGCACCCAATGCTGCAACAAAAAGGTTGGCGCCGCCGCATCGCATATCGTGCCACAGTGGGCTCCTCCATCTGAAAGCGAGTTGATACAGTCATCAGACTCCAGGATGGATTCTAGAAAATTTAAGTTTCCGTCCGCATAGTTCAATAGAGGGAAATAAATAAATCCCTCTCCCTCATTGGACATCAAACTGTCGTAGGCAAAAGCAGCGGGGTCCTGGCCCGCTGCTGCCGCTCTTGCTGCAATCGTATCTTCAGCAGTTGGCTCATAATTAAAGCCTTCCACCATGGGATATTGCATTTGCCAAGCAACCGTCATGAGCTCACCCAACAAACGGAGATCTGTGTCGGGAAGCTTGCTTGGCTCAGCCAGTAACCGCGCCTTGAACGCTGGATCTCGCAGCCGCTCAAGCTGTTCTTTCCATGGTAGATCGGCGATAGCCAGCCAGCTTGGTTTAAAAGAGAAGGGATGAAAAGTTGCTCGCCAACCGAGCACCAGCCCGGTGCCGCGCAGTGAAACTTGGGCTTTAATGTTGGCACCGGCCGCGTTTTCTTTACGCATGGTTGCAATTTGATCCTCGAAGGAAAGTGCCTTCAAAGGCGACTGCAAGGCGGTGAAGCTAACCGGCAAGCCGGTTTCACGGCTCAACTTACCCATCCAGTCAAACTCATTCCACTCGGGCAATAGGTCGCTCGCCAACTCAAAAACCCCATGGCCAGCCCTCCCCATGGCGCGACCAATACCGATGAGCTCCTCTTCGGTAGCCGTAGTACCCGGCACCAACTCGCCATCGATCGACTTGTGAAGCACGGTGCGTGATGTTGAAAAACCTAGCGCACCCGCCTTCAAGCCCTCTTCCACAATAGCGGACATGCGGGCGATATCTGTCTCGGTAGGCGCCTCATTTGCTGCACCGCGATCTCCCATAACGTAGGCCCTGACAGCGCCATGGGGCACATGAGTCGCCACGTCGACGGAGCGGGGAAGCTCTTCCAGTGCGTCTAGGTAGTCGGGAAAGGTCTCCCAGTTCCAGGGCATACCCTCAGAAAGTGCCGACCCCGGAATATCCTCAACGCCTTCCATCAAACCAATAAGCCAGTCGTGACGCTCTGGCGCGGCGGGGGCAAATCCAACGCCACAGTTTCCCATCACCACCGTCGTGACTCCGTGCCAAGAGGAAGGCGCCATCTCCTGGTCCCATGTGGCTTGGCCATCGTAATGGGTGTGGATATCGACAAACCCTGGCGTCACGTGACAACCCGTTGCATCAACTGTCTCTTGCGCTTCTCCAAGGTCATGACCGATCGCAGCTATCTTGTTACCCACAATTGCCACGTCAGCCGCAAACGGGTCGCCACCTCGGCCATCAACAACCGCGCCCCCTTTTATGAGTATGTCGTACATAACCCTGCCCTCTTGTTTCCTTTTCGTTTCAGGCTCTTGACCCGCACTGTGTCACCGTAGAGTGATCCCACACTCAAATCAATGTTCACCCGAGATTTGGTTCAGCAACACATCGAGCTCGGTGACAAGAGAATCGATATCCTCAACGCCCAGCAGCTCGTACTTAATTGATTCCTCAAATGGCAAAAGTTGAACCAAGTGATACGCGACCTCCCAGGCGTTATCGTAATCAACAGCAAGGTTCATGCGTTGCACATGAGGGTGATTCTCAAGGCCACGCAGGACGATTTCCAACGATCGCCATTCCTCTCGCATGGCTTGCTGAACAAGCGGCGGTGCCATTTCGACATTTGCTTTCACCAGCCCCGACGGCTCTCGCCATACCTCAATGACGTCAAAACGTTCGCCGCCGGCGATAGTAATACCTAACAATCCATTGGGTAGCTGATCGAAATCGACGATGCGGGCGTAGGTGCCGTAGTCACCAAAATCGGGGGTCGCGACACTCCCACCACTGACCTCTGACCCCTGGCGCAACCACACCACACCAAAACCCGTACCGTTCCGCATGCACTGCGCAACCAGATCGAGGTAACGCTGCTCGAAAATTTGTAACGGCATAAAGCCATGCGGCAAGAGAGTGGAAGACAAGGGGAAAAGGGGAATTTCGGTCATACTGTGGCTTACCTCGCCAATGGAAGGCTTGCTATCTCAAGCCATGTGAGTCGCTCTAGCGCGTCCGCCCGATTGCTGCCACAGACTGCCTCCTCCGCCTGAAACGAACTGCAAACCTCAGGTCGCCGGGGATCTCCGAACAAGACACACTGGAAGTGCTCGTTTAGGTGTAAACAAGGTTCACCCGCTGCTTTGCCCGCCGGCATGCCATAAAAAGGGGTATTGATCCCGGGCGCAATGCAACACGCCCCGCAGCCTTGACGACACGCCGTCGTCACCTCCCTACTCCCTCTGGTCCCAACGGTTTGAATACCAAAAGCAATTTGGGAAGCAACAATAAGGCACCGGCTACCGCTGCCATCATCGCTATATCTGTGAGCACACCAAAATAGAGACTGGGGTTAAAGTTAGACAGGGTTAGCAGTGAAAAACCCACCATGACGGTGAGGGTGGTGTAGTACATCGCTCGTCCAATACTGCCGTGACTTCGGTGCATCGCTGCACGATAGTTTTTGTCCACGTCAAATTCCTCCCGAAAGCGATAAATGTAGTGAATGCAGTCATCAACACCAATACCCACAACGATCGCTGCAATCGTAATGGTCATGATATCGAGGGGGATACCAGCAAGCCCCATGATCCCCAACACCAACCCGGCGGCCAGCAGGTTGGGGGCTAGCGCCAGCAATGCCAGCGACAGAGAACGAAACAACACCCAAAACATCGCACCAATAGCGATGAAGACCACAGCTAGCGTCAGAATTTGTGACTTGAACAAACTCTGCAGGACGTTGTTGTAGAGCACGAGTAAGGACGTGAACTGTACACGCTCGGGCTCTATAGCAAGCTCTGAAATTAGCGTCTGACGCAACTCCCGCAAAAATTGATCTCGTCGCAAAGCCTTACTGGTTTCCATCGCCCGCACCGAAATCCTCGCTTGATCCGCGTCGGCATTGAAGTAAGGAGAAACCAATGTGTCATTCACGTCCTCTGGCATGCTGTTCTGGACCAGCGCCAATTCAATGGCACCCAGCGGAGCACCATAAAGCCCATCCATCACTTCAAAAGCGGTGGACAACGACAGCACTTTGCCTGTTTCCTCACGGGCTTCGACCAGCTGGTGGGCCCGATCAAGTAGTTGCCGGCCAACGGGTGTAAACCAAAAAGCAGGACGGCTGCTGCCGTCGCTGGCAAAAATATCGGCATCGCCAAAAGGATCGTCTTCCAAAAACTCATCCGAGAAGGGATCCTCACCCAAATCTTCGGACGGAAACACGTCAGACTTTCCGTTATCCATCGCTGTCGACGAAGCATCGGCTGGCGTCGCGTCGCCAGCTGAGAGCCCCTGATCAGGCGCATAAAGAATAATATCGAGTGGGATGGTGCCACCAAGCTTTGAATCGAGAAGTTCCATGCCCTGGTATATTTCGGTGCTGTCTTTGAAGTAATCGATAAAACGATTTTCCACTTCCAGCCGTGAGATACCCACCGCCGTAGCAATTGCAAGCACCGCGGTGATTCCGAGAACGCCATTACCATAGCGCTCAACCCATCCGGAGAAGACCAGCGTCAGAGAACGCTCAGTCGCCAAAGTCCGCTTACCTGTGGGCTCAGGCATTACTGACATCAGGCTCGGCACCACTAAAAAGGTGCACAAAAAGCCCACGATAATACCGAGACTCATCATCAGTCCAAAATCGATGACCGGCTGAATGCCGGCAACCAGAAGTGACGCAAATGCCACAAGCGTGGTGAGCGCGGTATAAAGACAGGGAATGGCCATCAGTCGAGCCGCCTCTGCCGCGCGCTCCCCGCGTTGCTGGGCGGGAGAGACCCGCTCAAGTTCCCGGTATCGGACGATCAAATGGAGCGACAGTGACAGGACAACGATGAGCAGTACCGCGACAAAATTGGAGCTTATGACGGTCATACGCCAATCCGTCCACGCCAAAAACCCCAACATTAGGGTGGCTGTCAGGGAGCAATTGATCAATGGTGCAACAACCCAGCGCCAGTCTTTAAAAATAACCGCCAGCACCAACATCATAATTCCAAGTATCGCCGCCCCAAAGGTTACAAGGTCAGCTTTTACAAAAGCAATCATATCGGCCGCAATCATGGGGACACCGCCCACAAAGATTTTGGCGTAGGGCCGATAACGATCGGCGACCGCCCTGACGGCGGCAACAACCGCTGCACGCTCATCGCTCTCCGCGGCTACTAATTCATCGTAGGCCGTCTCGACCTCGGCCAGTCGAGTCCTCGCATCACCAATATCCCCACGCTGTTCTTGCAAACGCAACAACTCGCGTTCATCTAACAACGTCTGTAACAGCGGGTTGCTCTCCAGCGTCACCTGCACTGCCGTGACATCACCGGATTCTCCGACCAACAGATTTCGATACACAGGGCTTGTGGTCAGCTCGTCAAAAGCCAACGAGCGATCAACCTCTGGATCGGACAAGGTGGGTAAAGCGTCGGCTTTGGCGAGATCGGAGAGCGATAGCGGCGGACTTTCAAGCAACGGCACGTCGAGCAAACTTGTTACACCCTGAATACCGGGAATTCGCCGCAGCTCTTCGGTCATCCCTTTTAGGGGCTCTAGGGAGTCGGGGGACAGCAAAGCACCGGGGGGCTGCCACGTCAGTATCAGGAACTCGCTGGAGGAATAGTTTTTACTGGTTTCACGGAAGTAGGCTAAGTCGGGGTCTCCCTGAAGCAAAAGCGCATCGGAGGACGCATCGAGCCGCGTTTTATCGACTTGGCTGAGGGCGGCAAGGCCGAGCAGACCGAGCAACACCAACAGGGGTATGGCTCGATCCACAACTAATCGTTTGTACAAATCAACCATGCCGGTCTCCGGGAAATGGGGGGCTTAATGCGCCTCCAGATAGGCGAGCAACCGCTCGTGGAATCGATCAAAACCCCCATTACTCATAATAACGACTGCATCGCCGGGGGATGCGGCCCCGGCAGTCGCCACCAGAAGCTCGTCAATGCTGCCAATTACCTGCGTCGGCTTAGTAGCGGCCTCGATCACCTCATCAATCGCCCAAGGTAACCCGGATGGTTGATACCAAAATACCTGATCCGCCGACTCTGTGGCGGCCGCCAATCGATCCGCATGCACACCCATACGCATCGTGTTTGACCTCGGCTCTATGACGGCGATAAGGCGTGTTCCTGGTTGATGGCGCCGAACGGCCTCGAGCGTACTTTGGATGGCGGTCGGATGATGTGCGAAGTCATCGTAGACAGCCACCCCATTTGGGCAACCCCTCAATTCCAGGCGGCGTTTGACTCCCTGAAAAGAAGCGATAGCCTCGACACTCTTCTTCACCGGCACGCCAACATGATGAGCCGCGGCAATGGCCGCACAGGCGTTGCTCAAATTATGGTCACCTAACTGTGACCAGTTAAAGTCGGTGGTGCCGCCTGAGGGGTCGTGAATAGAGAAGTCGGTGCCATCAGGCTTATTTTTGTTGATTACCCAATCATTGTCGCTCCCGCCTCCAAGCGTTTGCTGGGGCGTCCAACAGCCTCGGGCAATCACGCGATCAATCGCGTCGCCCCCGGGTCTTATAATCAGCCCCGAGGCCGGCACACAGCGAATCAAGTGATGAAATTGCGTTTCTATGGCCGCCAGATCAGGAAAAATATCGGCGTGATCAAACTCCAAGTTGCCGATAACTAAGGTGCGAGGCCGGTAATGGACAAATTTTGATCGTTTATCGAAAAACGCAGTGTCATATTCATCGGCTTCAATCACAAAAAAATCGGATTCACCGAGCCGCGCAGACAGCCCGAAGTTTTGCGGCACGCCGCCGATCAAAAATCCTGGCGCCAGGCGAGCCTGATCAAGCAACCAAGCTAGCAGGCTAGCGGTAGAGGTCTTGCCGTGGGTCCCAGATACAGCCAGCACCCAGCGGCCCTGCAAGACGTGCTCGCCAAGCCACTGGGGCCCCGAGACGTAGGGCAGCCCCTGATCCAAAATGGCCTCAACCTCCGGGTTACCTCGGGACAACGCATTCCCGATCACCACAAGGTCGGGTCGGGTCCCCAGATTGTCCCCAGAATAGCCTTCCATGAGTCCGATGCCAGCAGACTCCAATTGGGTACTCATCGGCGGGTAAACGTTGGCATCTGAGCCGGTGACTCGATAACCGAGCTCTCTGGCAAGCAAGGCAAGCCCACCCATGAACGTACCGCAAATCCCCAAAATGTGTATGTGCTGTGCCACTCAGAAGCTCTCTCGGCTGAGACCTTGAGCTTATCATGTCAGCACTGAGCGCCGGGGTTTGCATCTCACTTAATTCGCGTCTAACGTATCCCGCTGCTGAGTGTTTACCCCCCCAAGAGAACGCCGCATGTCAAAAGCCAATGCCTTCTACGCCCAAAGTGGTGGCGTCACCGCTGTCATCAACGCCTCGGCCTGCGGCGTCATTGAAACCGCCAGGCACCACAAGCAACAGATTGGCAAGCTCTATGCCGGCCGCAACGGTATCCTCGGCGCCCTGCACGAAGAGTTAATTGATACCTCTAAAGAGTCCGATCGGGCCATTCGCGGCCTCGCCTCCACTCCCTCGGGCGCCTTTGGATCCTGTCGTTACAAACTTCGGGGTATTGAAGAAAATCGAGTCGAGTATGCGCGCTTAATCGACGTATTTAAGGCGCACAACATCCGTTATTTTTTCTACAACGGCGGCGGCGATTCCGCCGATACCTGCCTCAAAGTGTCCCAGCTATCGAAGACCATGGGTTATGACCTAATAGCAATCCACGTACCAAAAACCATTGATAATGACCTACCGATCACCGATAACAGCCCGGGATTTGGTTCGGTAGCTAAATACGTTGCCATTTCGACGCGAGAAGCCGCCATGGACGTGGCCTCCATGTGTGAAACCTCCACTAAGGTTTTCATTCTTGAGGTGATGGGGCGTCATGCGGGGTGGATCGCCGGAGCCGCTGGCTTGGCAGCAAACCAGCGAGGCGCGGCTCCGCATGTCATTCTGTTCCCTGAGGTCGCCTTCGACCGCGCCGCCTTTTTGAGCAAGGTGAAATCCACAGTAGAGCGGATCGGTTACTGCGTTATTGTCGCCTCGGAGGGTGCGCAAACCGCAGATGGTAGATTTCTCAGTGACAGCGGCGTTAGAGATGCTTTTGGTCACGCTCAGCTCGGCGGCGTTGCCCCCACCCTAGCGGCAATGATCAACTCCGAGTTGGGCTACAAATATCACTGGGCCGTCTCTGACTACCTCCAGCGTGCTGCACGACACATCGCCAGCCAGGTCGATGTCGATCAAGCTTATGCCGTCGGCAAAGCCGCGGTAGAAATGGCGCTAGCAGGTAAGAATGGCGTCATGCCTGCGATTCATCGAAAGGCCGGCGCGCGTTATCGCTGGGAGATCATCGAGGCAGACCTTCGTAAGGTGGCCAACCGCGAGAAAAAAATGCCGCGGCGCTTCATTAGCCGGGACGGCTTCGGCATCACAGAAACAGCGCGCCGTTACTTCGAGCCCCTCATCCAGGGCGAGGCCTACCCTGACTATCACCTCGGACTTCCCCAATACGTTCAGCTTAAGAATCAACTCGTTCCTAAGCGCCTGCCACCTTTTTAGTGGCAGGAATTCGGCAAATCCACCGTTCTTCATTGGCCGTAGATCCCGGGTTACTTTAGAATCCCGCGCCTCCGGCAGTTCGTGCGCTGATCGGACCAAGACAACTCACCCAGACTCTAGCTGGAGACGATAGGATGTACCGCGACGAACCTTTTTCAGCCTACAGACGCCATCCGTGGCACGGACTGGAGCCGTTCCCCGACGGCGGCGCTGAGACAGGGACCGTCCAGGCGTATATCGAGATGCTTCCCAGCGATACCGTAAAGTACGAGCTCGATAAAAATACGGGGTTTCTTGTCGTCGACCGACCTCAGCGAACAACAGCAACGCCGCCGGCGCTGTACGGATTTATTCCTAGAACCTACTGCGCGGAAGAAGTCGCCAAGCGATGCGAACACGCGGAGGTGGCCGACGGAGATCCACTGGATATCTGTGTGTTTTCAGAGCGGCTTATCACTCGAGCTGACATCCTGCTGAACGCGCGGGTGGTTGGTGGCATTCAAATGATCGATGGCGGCGAGGCAGACGATAAGATCATCGCTGTCCTCGAAGGCGATAATATTTGGGGCGGAGTCGATGATATTACCGACTTGCCCCCGATCAAAACCGAGCGGTTACAACACTACTTTTCCACCTACAAGATGGTCCCTGGCAAAGACATCAATATTCGGGTAGATCATGTTTATGGCCGATCGGAGGCGCTGAAAGTTATTGAGGCCGCAAGAGCCGACTATGAAACCCACTACGGCGCCCTGCTTCGCGAGACCGATTAAAAAAACCTCACATCACGGTTTCTCTGCGCGGCAACAGCAGAATCGGGCAGCCGTGACGCTACGACAGGCTAGCTCTCGAGGGGTCGGCAATGACGACATAGCGCTCGATCAACTCGCCCAGATTCGCCAGCACAAGCGAGGCCAATTCCATGGGCGGAAAAATCTGATCGACGCCGGGCAGGGTCCCCTCACGCCAGAGCGTGGCGAGCGTCTCACACTGCTCAGGAATTGACGCCCGCGGCCTCGCCTCCCGATGACTGATGTGCCACGGCTCGGGGGCCACCCCGCCCGTATCTATGACATAAGGTCTAAAAAAACCCTCGCTTTGATTAAGCGCCTCGCGCTCGCTCAACCAGGCGTTAAGGTGATGGAAGGGACCACCTGAGAGATACTCGGCGGTCACCAAGCCGAGGCTGTAGTCTTTGGGCACCGCGGCGGCATCCCACACATCAAAGTCCGTTCCCCAATGGTGCCGTGAAAGGCCCGGCAAGGCTGAATAGCGCAAAATAGCCCTCAACCAACCCAAATCGTCGTGATCACCTCGTTTCAAGCAAACACCGCTACTGGAAAGAACGGGGCGCTCGCCCCTAGCCTTTGCGTTGAAGATAGCCAGCTGTCGGCCGTAATCCCGGTAGCCCGAAGCGATTCTCAAATCAATCCCCGCGGCACGCGCAGCAGTAGCCAAACGGCAAAAGGCATTAGCAGCCGCTCGAGTGCCCAACACTGCCTCGTCCACAGGCTTAAGATGCGTCGCATCAAGCCCGATCGCCTGAAGGATTTCCTTAGATTGCACATGCTCGAAGGTCATGGGTCGGGCGCGTCCTCCCATAAGCTGACAGGCACTTGTCCGCTGGGTTCTAGCCCGTGCAGATTAATATCAACGCCCAATCCATAGATCTCTAGGCCCTCCGCTACGGCATCTCTCACCGTATCAGCATAGATCGGATGGACAGAGGCAGCCGGCGCAATGCGGCCGATTGCGCTATGCAGCGCGCAGTACACCAAAGCCGCGCGACCGCCCGATCGCACGACATCTACCAACGCATGCACGTGCTTCAACGCACGCTGACTGGGTGTATCGGGAAAGATGCCAAGACCCCTCGCGGTCACGAGCGTCACCGCTTTCACTTCAATCATGATAGACGAGGATCCCGATGTCAGGCTGAAATCGGCGCGCGACCCCTCGCCGAACGGCACCTCGCGCTTGAGCTCTCCGTCCTCCGGTAAAGCGTCCAACACACGCTTTCCGATCGCTTCCTCAACGACTTTATTGGCCAAAGCCGAATGGATACATGCAAGCCCGGCACCCGTATCGACAAGCTCCCAGGTCCATGCCAGCTTGCGTTTTGGATCTGCGTGATGGGAGAGCCATACAGGCATTCCCAACTCAGCACAGCCCGTCATGGCCCCGGTATTGGGACAGTGGACCGTCACCTCGCGACCATCCGGAAACCTAACATCGGCAAGAAAGCGCTTATAACGCTTGATTAAGGTAGCAGATTGAAGCTCGCTGAAATCCATAGTGCCTCCACTCCCTATGTTAGCAAGCTACACCCTGGAAAAACGAGGACCCACTCCTCCCCGTGAGACCCGAGTGGCCACCTCGCGAAAAGAGCGCTGGCGCAAGATAAACTTATCTGGTAGCTTGCCTGCCGCGAGCGCTGGGGATCCTCCCTCCGGGGCTAAACGGCGGTACTGATATTCGGGCGTCTCTGCGCCACTTTTCTCAGGAAATCGACATGCCAACGAAAAAAACTCAGGCAAAAAAACCGGTACAAAAGGCAAAAGCCACCGCGAAAAAGCCAGCTAAGGCATCGCCAAAGAAAAAGCCTGCGGCCAAAAAAATCGCAGCGAAAAAGACGACCACCAAGAAACCCGTTGTAAAGAAGAAGACGCCTGTGAAAAAAGCAGCATCGAAAAAAGCACCCGCCAAGAAGGCTCCGGCCAAAAAGGCAGCGGCTAAAAAAACACCCGCAAAAAAAGCTGTCGCCAAGAAAGCACCGGCTAAAAAGGTAGCGGCTAAAAAAACGCCCGCGAAAAAAGCTGTCGCCAAGAAAGCACCGGCCAAAAAGGCAGCCGCTAAAAAAACGCCCGCAAAAAAAGCTGTTGCCAAGAAAGCACCGGCCAAAAAGGTAGCGGCTAAGAAAACACCCGCAAAAAAAGCTGTCGCCAAGAAAGCACCGGCCAAAAAGGTAGCGGCTAAGAAAACACCCGCAAAAAAAGCTGTCGCCAAGAAAGCACCGGCCAAAAAGGTAGCGGCTAAAAAAACACCCGCAAAAAAAGCTGTCGCCAAGAAAGCACCGGCTAAAAAGGTAGCGGCTAAAAAAACACCCGCGAAAAAAGCTGTCGCCAAGAAGGCTCCGGCTGCTCCAAAACGTCGAAGAAAGGACGATAAAAAGGTCGCACGAGCCGTCGGGGAGCTACAGCGTTTCGATGACTTCAAACCCTACAAACCCTCCCGTGGCGAGTCCTACATGAACGACGAGCAGCTTGAGCATTTCAAGCAATTGCTGTACGTCTGGCGCGCGGAACTCGTGGAAGAAATGACACGGACGGTCTCCCACATGAAGGATGAGGCGGCCAACTTCCCAGATCCCGCCGATCGGGCGACACAGGAAGAGGAATTTAGCCTCGAGCTCCGCACCCGTGACCGGGAGCGGAAACTCATCAAAAAGATCGACGGCACCCTCGAGCGGATCAAAATTGACGATTACGGTTACTGTGACGCCTGCGGCATTGAAATAGGTATTCACCGACTCGAAGCGCGTCCTACCGCAACACTGTGCATTGACTGCAAGACGTTAGCCGAAATCAAGGAACGTCAAGAACTCGGTTAGGTCTGTATCAAGGCTGAAGCAATAAGCATTGAAAACTACTATCGGGGACGGTTTGCTCCCTCCCCGACCGGCCCTTTACACATGGGGTCTTTGGTTGCGGCACTCGCCAGCTTTCTTGATGCAAAAGCAAACGAGGGCGCCTGGCTTGTTCGTATTGACGACATCGATCCCCCTCGTGAAGTGGCGGGGGCCAAAGCGCAAATCCTTGCAACCCTCCATGCCCATGGCATGTCGGGGGATGAGGAGCTCATCCTGCAAAGCAGCCATCATGCTGCCTATGAGACAGCGCTTGAAAAGCTCTGGCAGCAGGGTCTTCTCTTCGTTTGTTCATGCACCCGTGCCACCCTTGGTCCAACAGGGTGCTGCATACGAGATTGCCGCGACCAAGCCCGACCACAGACGGTGGAGGGGAGCTTGCGTATTCATGTTCCCACGGGGACTCATATTGAATTTACTGATCTCGTGCTGGGGCCTCAGAATGTGGATCTAGCCTCTCAACTCAGTAATTTTATTGTTCGACGACGTGATGGGCTTTACGCCTATCAACTTGCCGCAGCGGTCGACGACTTTTCCCCCCACATCACTCACGTTATTAGAGGCGCCGACCTACTAGAATCAACGCCGCGCCAGATGTTCTTGCGACGGATGTTGGCATTGCCCGACCCTCTCTATGGGCATACACCGGTCTTGACCGACGCACTCGGAACGAAGCTCAGCAAGCAAACTGGCGCGGCGCCCGTCAACAACCGGTTAGCGCTCGACAACCTCCGGTTCGCGCTCGCTTTTTTAGGCCAGCCGAAGCCCGATAGCCACGTTAGCAATGTGCCCGACCTGCTGAGATCGGCTGTCGCCAACTGGCGGCGCGCGTGCCTGCCCAAGTAACAATATTGCCGTTTTTGTTACTGTTACTTTTAAGTTAACGTGCTAGTGTAGAAAAGTAACAAAATGACGCGAACATCCTCAGGGAAAAGCGAGCATGCCCCACATTCTTCTTGTCGATGATGAGCCCTCCCAACGACAGAGCTTTCGGAAAACGCTGGAAAGCCATGATTTCAAGGTCGCAGAAGCCACCAGTGTCCTAGAAGCAGAGGGTAAATTCTCTCTGTCCGACTTCGATTTAATTGTTACCGAGCTTAGGTTACCCGGGGTTGCGGGCAGTGACCTGATCAAGCTAGCAGAACCGGTCCCCGTCATCGTGATGACAAATTACGCCAGTCTGCGCTCGGCGATCGACTCGATGAAGCTCGGGGCCGTTGATTATTTAGCCAAGCCCTGCTCTGCCGAAGATTTGCTGTCGGTGGTTCGGGCTGCCATCGCCGACTTCCCACGGATTGACAGTAAGGAATCGGAAAAAGTCGCAGGGGCGCAATCAATTTTTGAGGGGAATTGTGAGGCGCTTTTGCAACTGCAACGAAAGATTACCAAGGTTGCGGCCAGCGAGATGACCGTTCTCATTAACGGTGAGACAGGCACCGGCAAAGAGATAGCGGCCAAACAAGTTCACAGCTTAAGCGCTAGGCGGGATAAACCAATGGTCGCCGTAAACTGCGCAGCGATTCCCGACACCCTGATCGAGTCAGAACTCTTCGGTTATGAGAAAGGGGCTTTTACCGGCGCGACCACCAGCCGCATCGGCCTGATCGAAGCCGCTCACGGTGGCACGCTGTTTCTGGACGAAATTGGCGAGCTACCGCTGGCCGCCCAGGCACGTCTGCTGCGCTTTATTCAGGAAGGAGAGATTCGGCGTATCGGTTCAGTAGCAACAAGACGGGTCAATGTTAGGTTAATCTGCGCCACCCACCGGGACTTGGCGACCCTAGCAAAGGACCAGGAGTTCCGCCAGGACCTGTACTATCGAATTAACGTCCTGCAGCTTGATATACCCCCCCTCCGAGACCGCGGGGAAGATATTCGCAGCATGATTCTGTGGTTTCTCGAGGCTGCAAACCGGCGCCTCCCCGGGCGAGAAAAGTCAATAAGTGAGCACACACTTACCGCAATGACCCGATATCGTTGGCCCGGTAACGTCAGGGAACTTGAGCATGCGATCGAGCGGGCCGTCATTATGGCCGAAGGATCTAACATAGAGACCGCGGATTTGGGTCTGGCCAGCGCGTCGACCCATGGGCAACGCGCGGCAGAACCTGCGCCCCAGGCCAATTCGCGAGTCCAAGCAATCAGCGCATCCACCGATGCTGAAGCCGAGCCCGAGCTGTCCCTAGAGGATTACTTTCAGCGCTTCGTCCTGGAGCACCAGGGCGCCATGAATGAGACAGAATTAGCGCAAAAGCTGGGTATTAGTCGAAAATGCCTATGGGAAAGACGCCAACGATTCAATCTGCCACGCCGCAAGCCTAGTCGACGCACAAGCGCCTGAACCTCTGGGTTTGCGTAGAAAAACGTAACAGTGGAGTGTTAAAAAGTAACATAACCTGGGGCGAACCAAGCCAAACAAAGGCTGGTCAGCCCTTAACCTACTGTTTTAAATAGAAAACTTATTGTTGGCACGTGACCTGCAAATCATCGGGTAGAGCCGAAATAACAATAAATGGCCCAAGAACAATAAAAAACGCAAACGGACCTGGATGGGGAAGGAGACTTCCCCATGTTTGTTTTTAGTTCCTCCTTTTGACTAATCCCATCCTAAAGCACACGTTAACCGCCGGAGATAGTACACTCCGCGACTACCACTTTTTCTTGAGGGCACCCCTTGCAAGCCATCCCCAAGGCGGAACATGGCATTGACCCGGCGTTGGTTAGCCCTGCCGCAGTCCGGATTGTCCACAAGCTTTGCGAGGCAGGCTTCGAGGCCTATATTGTCGGCGGTGCCGTCAGAGATCTGCTCCTCGGTGCCCACCCCAAAGACTTCGACGTCGCGACCAATGCAACGCCCGAACAGGTCAAAGGCCTGTTCCGCAGCGCAAGGATCATCGGCCGTCGCTTTCAGATAGTTCACGTGCGTGATGGCCGCGAGGTAATAGAGGTCACCACCTACCGCGGGCATCACGGTAGCGAGGGAGCGCAACCCGCCACGAGCAAGCAGTCTGATAAGGGGCTGCTTCTTAGAGACAATGTCTACGGCACCCTCGAGGAGGATGCGGCGAGACGAGACCTCACAATTAACGCCATGTATTACGACCCCGAGCGAGAGGTCGTGTTGGATCAGCTCGCGGGAACCGAGGATTTACAGGCCCGATTGGTGCGCGTTATTGGAGATCCATGGGCTCGATATCGCGAGGATCCTGTCCGCATGCTGCGGGTTGCGCGCTTCGCCGCAAAACTTCAGTTCGACCTTGAGCCCACGACAGAAGAGGCCATCGCTGACTGCGCCCCGCTTTTAAGAGAAATCCCTCCTGCTCGCCTGTTCGATGAGTTTTTGAAGCTGTTTATGGCGGGCTTCGGTAAACCTACCTTCCTTCTACTCCTGCAGCACGACCTGCTGTCCTGCCTCTGCCCCGCCGCTACCGAATCGATCAACGCTCAGACCAGCCACAGACACCTCGTCTCGATGGCCATGGGCAACACTGATCAACGGGTAAAGGACGGGAGACCCGTCACCCCCGCTTTTCTGCTAGCGGCACTGCTCTGGCCGGCAGTGACCACACGGTCAGGTCAACTTTTGCAGGAGGGCATGCCCCCCGCTCAGGCTATCAACAGTGCTGGACAGCAGCTTACGGCCGAAACCTGCCAACACATGGCAATACCTAAGCGCTTTTCAATCCCCATGCGCGAAATCTGGGAGCTCCAGCCCAAATTGGAGCGCCAGCAAAAGCGGCGGGTGCCGGACATCCTGTCGGGTCGTCGCTTTCGAGCTGCCTATGACCTTCTTTTACTGCGAGATCAGGCCGGGCCAGACCTCGAGCAGGCGGTGCAGTTCTGGACTGAGCAACAGCGACTTAATCCCGAACTCGTCGGTAGCGCACCGAGGACCGACGATGAGCGCCCAGCCTCTAAGCGCCGGCGGCCGCGTCGACGCAAGCCTGCACCGTGAGGGACGCCTTCGTGGGGCTTGGCGCCAACATTGACCAACCGGCTGCCCAGCTGCAGGTTGCCTGCCAATACCTCAGGGAGATAGAGTCCTCCGCGCTCATCGGGCTATCGCGGATCTATCAATCCTCCCCCCTGGGGCCCCAGGATCAACCTGACTTCTTCAATGCCTGTGCCCATTTGCAAACGACCCTGACCCCAGAAGCGCTACTGGAATCCCTCCAGCAGATCGAGCAGCGGATGGGCAAACGGCGGGTGCGCCATTGGGGAGAGCGATGCATTGACCTCGATTTGCTACTCTGCGCCGATCAGCGCCGCGACACTAAAGCCCTACAACTACCCCACCCTGGAGTTTACGATCGCGCCTTTGTTCTGCGCCCGCTCGCGGACCTGGTAGGCCTCGATTATGTAATGCCTAATGGGGACGATATTGCTACATTACTCGCTCAGATAGGTGACCAGCAGGTAACCGTCACATCGATTAACCCAGACGCGGGGAGCCACTCTGGAACTATTGGTGAACAGTAACGACGCGAACGGCGAGGGCCGCCTCGTTTTTGATTTGAAGGGCCGAAAGCCCCCGGGGTACATCGCGGTTGAAGGCCCGATCGGCGTGGGTAAAACGACCCTCGCAAAACGGCTGGCCGAGGTCTTCAACTACCAGATACTTCTGGAGGATGCACATGAAAATCCGTTTCTCGAGCGCTTTTATCAAAACAGGAAGCAAGCCGCGCTGGCTACCCAGCTGTTTTTCCTTTTCCAGCGCACCCAAAAAATTGGCGATCTTAAACAGCGGGATATTTTCGAGCCAGTTCGAGTTTCTGATTTTCTTATTGAAAAAGATCCGTTGTTTGCCCGTATCAACTTAGATGCCGACGAGTTCCAACTCTACGAGCGCGTCTACCAACAGCTCACCATTGATGCGCCGACACCCGACCTAGTGATTTATCTGCAGGCGAGCCCCGATCGGCTTTTAGACCGAATAGAACGAAGGGGTATATCAAGTGAGCGCCAAATTAAAAAAGAGTACCTAGAGCAAATTAACGAGGTATACAGCGAGTTCTTTCTCTACTACGATGCGGCCCCTTTACTGATCGTAAACGCCAATGAAATTGATCTTTCCCGCGGAGACAGGGATTTTTTTCATTTGGTAGACTACTTACTCGATATAAAAAGTGGGCGTCACTATTTCAATCCCACGTTCTTCGGGTAACCTAGCCAACCTGCTAACCGATTGATGCAAGGACGTTTGGACTGCTAGCATGGATAAACGGGTAACAATCAGCACGCTCAACAAAATGAAGTCCGAGCGTGAGAAGTTTGTGATGATGACAGCGTACGACTCTACGTTCGCACGCCTCATCAGCGAAGCCGGCGCTGAGACAATTCTGGTCGGTGACTCTCTTGGCATGGTGCTCCAAGGACATGACAACACCATTCCGGTTGGCATCGACGACATGGTTTATCACACCGCCTGCGTTTGCAGGGGTCGTCCTCACTCGTTGGTGGTTGCTGACTTACCTTTCATGAGTTACGACACCACCGAAAAGGCGCTGCAGTCGGGCATGTTGCTGATGCAAGCGGGGGCGCAGATGGTAAAGATGGAGGGCGGCGTCTGGCTCAGCGACAGCATTCATCAACTTGTTGAACGTGGCATCCCGGTGTGTGCGCACCTCGGTCTTACCCCTCAGTCGGTTAACGTATTTGGGGGCTATCGTGTACAGGGCAGGACGCCGAAAGAAGCCAAATCTATCCTCGCGGATGCGGTTGAAATTCAAGATGCTGGCGCCAGCCTGTTGGTGCTCGAATGCATTCCGGCCGACCTCGCCGCTGACATCAGCTCCAAACTCGATATTCCTGTTATTGGCATTGGTGCTGGCGCTGGCACGGACGCCCAAGTACTGGTGTTGCACGACATGCTCGGCCTCACCGAAAACCCGCCGAAGTTTGTAGAAAACTTCATGACCGGCTCAGAAACGGTACAGGGTGCACTCGCCGCTTTTGTAGAAGCTGTGAAGACCGGCGCGTATCCCCGAGAAGAACACACTTACTCCTGAAGGCAATGTCCAGTTATGGATACCTTTGATCAGTCCGATGGTCTCCGTGAGCACCTCCACAGCGAAAGGGCCCTAGGAAAACGGGTAGGCTTTGTTCCCACCATGGGCGGCTTACACGAAGGCCACCTAGCCCTCGTGCAACACGCATTAAGCTTGACCGACACTGTTGTGGTTTCAATCTTTGTTAACCCGCTCCAGTTCGGGGCCAACGAAGATCTCGATGCCTATCCCAGAAGACTCGCAGCCGACCTCACCTTGTTGGAGGAGGCCGGGGCACACGCGGTATTTACACCATCCTCGGACGTTATGTATCCAGACGGCTTAGCGGCACAAACCAAAGTTCTGGTTCCTGAGCTCACTAACGTACTGTGTGGCGCTTCGAGGCCCGGTCACTTTGACGGCGTCTCCACCGTCGTGTGCAAACTTTTTAAT
The DNA here is from genome assembly GCA_943787485.1 of uncultured Luminiphilus sp. GTDB lineage: Bacteria > Pseudomonadota > Gammaproteobacteria > Pseudomonadales > Halieaceae > Luminiphilus. Next base: position 271,838 of record CALSMP010000004.1, read on the forward strand.
ATGGTGGCGCCAGATATCGCAGTTTTTGGACAGAAAGACCTGCAACAGCTTTTGATTATCCGGCGAATGGTTGCTGACCTTGCCCTTCCCATTGTGGTCGTGGGGCACCCAACAACGCGTGATACCGACGGCCTGGCCATGAGCTCCCGTAATACCTACCTAGACGATGTTCAGAGGGCAATCGCGCCACTTCTCTTTCAAACCCTTTCCGAGATAGCTACGGCGGTAAGAGACGGTTCTCGCGAATACGTCGCCCTTGAAAAACGCGCTTTATCAACTTTAGAAGGCGCCGGCTTCGATCCGGACTACGTAGAAATCCGACGTCCATATGACTTGGCTAAAGCCACCGCAACGGACAAAGAAGTCGCCATCTTTGGCGCAGCCCGCCTAGGCGAAACCCGGTTGATTGACAATGTTGTGGTTGCTGCCGGCTAGTCGCCGGCTCTCAAAAAAATCAGCGAGGCCTCCCCAAACCACGTAGATTCCCCGATGACGGCAACAATCCGAAGTCGGTCCTCCACATCGGGCATGCCCCCGAACTCAAACACCCACCTGTCCCTGGTCTCGGCATCAACAGGGGACGCAACATCAGGTTGCTGGTTACCTGAAGAAGCCAAGCCCACCAACACATAATCTAGGGGCTGTGAAGAGCGCAGCCTCAGCTGACCCGCTGGCGTAATGCTAAAAGCAACTTTGAAGTCTTGGTTGTATAAACCACATTGCCCCCCAGCCTCACTGCAGGTGGGAAGTTCCATCAGAGCAAAAGAACTGACGCCCTCCACCCCTTCTGGGCTCTGTGCATCCACCTCGCTAGGAAAACTCAGAAAAATCATGAGCATGACTGCTATCAGTGGCGCCGTTGCAATCAACCATACCGTTCGCGGACTTTGCATTTCCAAATTTCCTCTGCGTAATTTACAGCCGCTTCAAAGCAGCACATTAATCTCTCTACTGAGTACAGTAGACCTCAACATCATAGCGCCCTCTCGCTAGAGTTAACTCCTACACTAGATCAAACGCTAGGGAAGGCGAATACCCTCCACCAGCGACTGAATCGATGCGGGCGGCTCTCTGGTGACTGCACTGACTGCTATGGCCACAAGGAAGTTAAGACCAGCACCAATACACCCAAAGGCGTTGGGCTCAATGCCAAAGAACCACCGCTCCCCCAAACCAGTCAAGTACCGCCAGTCCGACACAAACATAATGCCCTTATGCTGGAAGACATAAAACAAGGTGACACCCAGCCCGCAAAGCATCCCAGCAATGGCGCCCTCTCGGGTAATCCGTGTTGAGAATATACCCATCACCAGCGCAGGAAAAATGGAGGACGCGGCCAACCCAAATGCCAATGCAACAGTACCTGCTGCAAAACCAGGAGGATTCAATCCCAAGTAGCCAGCGCCAAAGACCGCCAGCGCCATCGCGCCACGGGACGCATTAAGTTCCCCTCGCTCGGAGATAGAGGGCATAAAAGTACGCTTTAACAGGTCATGAGAAATTGCCGAGGAAATAGCGAGCAACAGGCCCGCAGCGGTTGATAGAGCGGCGGCCAACCCCCCTGCTGCGACCAGCGCGATGACCCAATTCGGCAGCCGGGCAATTTCCGGATTAGCGAGCACCAGAATATCGTTGTCGAGCGTAACCAGCTCGTTCTCTGTGGGGTCGGCACGATACTGAAGCTTGCCATCGCCGTTTTTATCTTCAATCGCCAGCAACCCGGTTTGCTCCCAGGTCTTAAACCACTCGGGTCGGTCCGCAATGGTCATAGGCGAGTTCGGGGCAGGCTCTATCGTTTGCATAATATTCAAGCGCGCCATAGCAGCTACCGCCGGCGCTGTGGTATACAAAATCGCTATAAACACCAATGCCCACCCAGCCGACCGTCTAGCATCACTGGCTTTCGGGACGGTGAAAAAGCGAATAATGACGTGGGGAAGCCCTGCCGTCCCGATCATTAAAGACGCTGTAAAGGCGACCATGTTCAGCGTGCTGTAACGGAGTGTGGTCGTATACTCTTTGAACCCGGTATCGAGCAGGATTTGATCCAGTTTATCGAGGAGATAGGTATCCCCCCCTTGAAGTGTCGAGCCGAGACCCAGCTGAGGTATCGGGTTACCCGTCAGTTGCAGGCTAATGAAAATAGCCGGAACGGTATAAGCGGTAATTAATACGACGTACTGAGCAATTTGGGTGTAAGTGATGCCCTTCATACCGCCTAGGACAGCGTAGAAAAAGACAATCACCATGCCGGTATAAAGACCGGTCTCGTAGTCTGTCTCTAGAAAGCGGGAAAAAGCCACCCCGATGCCCTTCATTTGACCAATCACATAAGTCACGGAACAAAGCACCAGACACAATACAGCGACAACACGAGCAGCGTCTGAGTAGTAACGATCGCCGATAAACTCCGGCACCGTAAACTTCCCGTACTTTCTCAGATAGGGCGCTACAAGCATCGCGAGAATCACGTAGCCCCCGGTCCAACCCATCAAAAATACCGATCCACCATAGCCGTTATAGGAAATACCAATGAGTCCAGCCATGGAAATAAAAGACGCGGCGGACATCCAGTCAGCTGCTGTCGCCATCCCGTTGGCAACCGGATTTATCCCTCCGCCAGCCACATAGAATTCTTGCGTGGAATCGGCACGAGCCCAGATCGCAATAACAATGTAGAGCGCAAAGCTGCACCCCACCACCAAATACGTAATTTGCGCCAGGTCCATTATTCCGCGTCCAATCCAAATTCTTTATCAAGTTTCCTCATGGCTCGCACGTAATAAAAAATGAGCGCGATAAACACGTAGATAGAGCCTTGTTGGGCGAACCAGAATCCAAGCTTGTAGCCCCCCCAGCGAATGAGGTTTAGCTGATCAACAAGGAGGATGCCGAAAATAAAGCTGACCAAAAACCAGATCACCATCAATTTCATCATCAAATTGCGATTACGCCGCCAATAGGCTGCTCGCTGCACTGGTGTCAAAGGCGTCACACATCACCTCCACGTTGTTTTTATCGATTTTCTCTTCCCGGGGCGCCGAGGCTCCCGGCGATCTCGCGTTTTGGCATTCACCGAGCACATACTAGCTTATAACGCTGGCAGTACGCTAAACGCGCCCAGGAATTTTGGCGCACTGCAAAGCTTGATCGCAGATTCCACTTGCGTCACAAGTTGGGTGATTTAGTATCGGTAATCCATCTTGGAGGGTAATTCGGAAGACACGATGTCGACGCAAAACAGCTATCCCATTCCCGATAATTTCAGCGACTCACATGTGACCCCTAGTCAGTATGCCGACTGGTATCGTCAGTCTCTAGAGGATCCTGACTTGTTCTGGGCCACCAAGGCAACGGAGTTCCTGCAATGGGATGTTCCCTTTAGCAAAGTCAGTGACTGTGATTTTGAGCAGGGTAAGGCTCGCTGGTTTATTGATGGCAAACTCAACGTCTCTGTGAACTGCATCGATAGACACCTGCCCGAGCGCGCCGACCAAACGGCGCTGCTGTGGGAGGGCGACGCGCCGCAAGATCAGCGCGCAATCACCTATCAAGAATTAAAAGATCAAGTTTGCCGCCTTGCCAATGTGCTCAAATCCCGCGGTGTCAGTAAGGGAGATCGAGTGTGTATCTACATGCCCATGATCCCGGAAGCAGCTTATGCGATGCTGGCCTGCGCTCGGATAGGAGCCATTCACTCTGTCGTCTTTGGCGGCTTTTCGCCGGAAGCACTGCAATCGCGTATTCAGGATGCTGACTGCCGCCTAGTGATCACCGCCGACGAGGGCGTGCGAGGGGGCAAGACGGTACCCCTGAAAAACAACGTTGATCGTGCGCTGAGCGAATGCCCATCAGTGGATACAGTGGTCGTAGTTTCGAGAACCTCGGCAGACATCCCCTGGCAGGCCGGCCGGGACGTTTGGTACCACGAAGCGTGCGAGTCGGCGTCTGCCACCTGTGAACCCGAACTCATGGACGCTGAAGATCCACTCTTTATTTTGTATACATCCGGTTCCACGGGAAAACCTAAGGGAGTGTTACACACGACCGGAGGCTATCTTCTACAGGCCGCCATGACTTTCAAATACGTGTTCGATTATCGCGACGGCGAGGTGTGGTGGTGCACCGCTGATGTCGGTTGGGTCACTGGACATACCTATATCGTGTATGGGCCACTCGCCAATGCTGCCACCTCACTGCTTTTTGAGGGTGTGCCCACCTACCCCGACGCCAGTCGGTTCTGGCAGGTCATAGACAAGCACAAGGTCAATTTGTTCTTTACCGCACCCACTGCCATTCGAGCACTACAGGCCCTCGGCGACGATTGGGTAATGAAATCTAGCCGTCGCTCATTACGACTGATCGGCTCGGTGGGTGAGCCTATCAATCCTGAGGCTTGGGAGTGGTACCACCGGGTTGTAGGAGACGGCCGATGCCCTATTGTGGACACCTGGTGGCAGACAGAAACCGGGGGCGTGATGATCTCCCCACTGCCGGGCGCTCACGCCCTGAAGCCGGGCTATGCGAGCTTTCCCTTCTTCGGAGTAGAGCCGGTCCTTCTTGATGAACAGGGACAAGAACTCGCCGGAGAGGCCCAAGGCTACTTGGCCATCAAACGCTCCTGGCCCGCGCAAATTCGAACGGTCTATGGCGATCATCAGCGAATGGTGGACACCTATTTTAGTACCTACAAGGGCTATTACTTTACGGGGGATGGCGCCTCGCGCGATGGCGACGGGTATTATCGAATCACAGGGCGAGTCGATGACGTCCTGAATGTCTCGGGCCACCGGATGGGCACAGCCGAAGTCGAAAGTGCCATCACCGAACATGAGTTAATCGCTGAAGCCGCTGTCGTGGGGTTTCCCCACGACATCAAAGGCCAGGGGATTTACGCCTACGTGACACCCATGGCGGGCACCGAACCCTCGGACGCGCTGCGTGAGGAAGTCATCGGGGTCTGCGTGTCAGAGATTGGGCCGATTGCCAAACCCGATGTCATCCAGTGGGCGCCAGGCTTACCCAAAACGCGCTCCGGAAAAATTATGCGGCGTATCCTTCGCAAGATCGCCGAGGGAGATATCGACAACCTCGGTGACACATCCACGCTGGCTGATCCCAGTGTTGTTGATCACCTGATCGAGAACCGAGCTCGACGATAATAGTGACCATCAATCCGAATTAGCCGATTACTAATGGCGTGTGATTCAGAGACGGCTCGCCAGAGCAAAAAAAAAGCCGCGTGTAACGCGGCTTTTTTACATCACCTAAGAGCATTAAGCATCTTCTGAAATGGCTTCGTCGTTCTCCAAGCCAGCGTCAACGCCAGCAGCGCCACCCTCGTCCACTTCCTTCATCGACAGCTTGATACGCCCACGCTGATCGACGTCGAGCACCTTGACCCGGACCTGCTGACCTTCCGACAGGTAATCGGTCACGTTCTCAACGCGCTCCTCGGCAATCTGGGAAATATGTACCAAACCATCTTTCCCCGGAAGGATCGTGACAAAAGCACCAAAATCGACGATTCGGGCCACGGTACCTTCGTAGATCTCACCCACTTCCGCTTCCGCCGTGATCGCCATTATCATGTCGACCGCCTTATCGCGGGATTCCTTGGTCACACCAAAGACTTTCACCGTACCGTCGTCCTCAATGTCAACCGTCGCGCCAGACTCTTCGGTAATGGAGCGAATGGTTGCACCGCCTTTACCAATGATATCGCGAATCTTGTCAGAATCGATCTTCATCTGAACCATACTGGGCGCGTTCTCTGATACGATCTCGCGAGGTGCATCAAGAACCGCATTCATCTGACCCAAGATATGCAAGCGAGCTTGCATCGCCTGCTCCAGCGCAATCTCCATGATCTGCTCGTTAATACCTTCGATCTTGATATCCATTTGCAGCGCGGTGACGCCACTTGCGGTACCTGCAACCTTAAAGTCCATGTCACCGAGGTGATCTTCATCGCCCAGGATGTCGGTCAGAACGGCAAACTGATTGCCCTCCTTCACCAGACCCATCGCGATACCGGCCACAGGCGCCTTGACCGGAACACCGGCTGCCATCAGTGCAAGAGACCCAACGCACACTGATGCCATCGAGCTTGAACCATTCGACTCGGTGATTTCAGAAACCACCCGAACCGTGTAGGGAAACTCCTCCTCGTTCGGGAGCGTCGCGGCCAAACCGCGGCGGGCAAGGCGGCCGTGGCCTACTTCACGCCGGCCAGTCGCGCCAATACGGCCCGCCTCGCCCACTGAATAGGGCGGAAAGTTATAGTGCAACATAAAGGGATCGCGACGCTCGCCTTCAAGCGCGTCAATAATCTGGGCATCGCGGGATGAACCGAGGGTCACCGCACCAATTGCCTGAGTTTCACCCCGAGTAAAGAGCGCTGATCCGTGGGCCTTGGTCAGTACGTCAACCTCGCAGGATATCGCCCGCACAGTGCGGTTATCGCGGCCATCAATTCGTGGCTCGCCGCTGATAATTCGCTGTCGCACGATCGATTTCTCGAGTGACTTGAACAGATCTTTTACATCTTCAGGGGCCGGACCGCCCTCTACTGCCAGCTTAGCGATGACCGCCTCGCGAATCTCGCCAACACGCTCGTAGCGCGCCGCTTTTTCGGTAATACGATACGCTTCACCCAAGGCCGCTTTGGCCTCTGCCTCAACCGCCGCTTTCAACTCTTCGTTGACAGGCGCAGCTGACCACTCCCAACGGGGGCTTCCTGCTTCTTCAACCAATTCATTGATGGCCTTGATCACCGTTTGCATTTCCTGATGCGCAAACAGCACAGCGCCCAACATTTGGTCTTCGGTAAGCTCTTGTGCCTCAGACTCCACCATCAGGACAGCATCTGAGGTGCCGGCAACAACCATATCCAGCTTGCTCTCTTTGAGTGCGCTGTAGCTTGGGTTGAGAACATACCCTTGCGCTTCATTGAAGCCTACTCGGGCACCACCAATGGGACCATTGAACGGGCAGCCCGAGATCGCAAGTGCCGCTGACGTGCCGATCATTGCCGGGATATCCGGATCGGTATTCTTGTCCGCGGACATAACGGTACAGATAACCTGCACTTCATTCATGAAGCCGTCGGGAAACAGCGGGCGAATAGGGCGATCAATCAAACGCGAGGTCAGCGTTTCTTTCTCGCTGGGCCGCGCTTCGCGCTTGAAGAATCCGCCCGGAATTTTGCCGACTGAGTAGGTCTTTTCGATGTAATGAACGGAAAGAGGGAAGAAGTCCTGGCCTGCTTTGGCTGAACGATTTGCTACTACGGTACACAGAACACTGGTATTCCCCATTGAAACCATCACCGCACCACTCGCTTGGCGCGCGATCCGGCCTGTCTCCAGGGTGATCTCATGGTCACCGTACTGGAATGTTTTTCTAACTACACTCACTGTGTTTCTCCAATAAATGAAACGGCCGGCATAAGCCGGCCAAAAATAAGGTCGTTACCGACGCAAACCCAAACGCTTAATCAAATCTCCATAGCGTCCAGTATCTTTGCCTTTGAGGTAATCCAGCAGTTTTCTGCGCTGGTTGACCATACGGATGAGGCCTCGCCGAGAATGATGATCCTGGGCGTGAGCCTTAAAATGCGATTGCAATTGCTCGATATTAGCCGTCAACAGGGCAACTTGAACCTCCGGCGAACCGGTGTCTCCCTCTGACTGTTGATAATCTTTTACGATTTGAGCTTTAGTGGCTGCATCAAGTGCCATTGTTACTTTCTCCAACCTGCTTGTTAAGTCGGGCGCTGTCCGTGCAGGTTTACAGACATGTCCGGTTTGCTAGTGACTAAGTCGCCTGGATCAGTGATTCACCAACCGTCTCGGCGCTACGCGGCCGTCCTCGAGCATTTCACCAATACCGAGAAAGGAGTCACCCCCCGAGTAGACGCGCACCATACCATCTCGCGGGCCATTTGGCACCAATACCGGCTGACCCTGTTTCAGGTAAAAACTCGCAGATTCTCCCAATTCCACTCGATTTAGGCTCATTAGCGGCGTATCCATCGGTGCCAACACGCTGTCGAGGGTCGCTTCTCCTTGCTCGGCGATAACTCGCAGTTGCTCAAGGGTTATCGACCCCGAAAGCCGATAGGGCCCCGCTTCGGTGCGCCTGAGCGCGCTGACATGGGCAGGGACGCCCAAAAGCTCTCCGAGAGACTCCGCGAGGCTACGCACATAGGTTCCCTTGCTACAGCCAATCGACACATCGGCTTCCGCTGTCTCACCCTGCCGAAAGTCATCACAAACCAGTTGGTGGATCACCACGGCGCGGGGCTTACGCTCCACCTCCAACCCCTGACGGGCGAGCTTGTAAAGCGGCTGCCCGTCGCGCTTTAGTGCTGAATACATGGGAGGTAACTGAGAAAGCGGCCCTCTCAAGCGGGCGATTGCGGCCTCAACCTGTTCGCGATTGATATGGCTCGCGTCAGCGCGGGAAACCTCCTCGCCCTCGGCATCCAAGGTATCTGTTCCAACACCCAGTCGGATGGTGGCGTCATACCCTTTGTCGGCATCGAGCACATACTGAGAAAATTTTGTGGCCTCCCCAAAACAGATGGGTAACACACCCGTGGCGAGCGGATCGAGACTCCCGGTGTGGCCTGCTTTGGCTGCGTCAAATAGCCGTTTGGCCTGCTGCAATGCGCCGTTGGAGGTCATGCCCGAGGGTTTATCCAGAACGAGGATCCCGCTCACTTCGCGGCCCTTTCTGCGCCTAGCCATTGTTCAGTCGCTCTCGGCGCCATCCATACCGGCGCCCGCTATGCCAGCATCCGGTCGTTCGCCATCTTCACTGATCAAGCCACTGTCCGCGGCTTTAACGTTTTTCAGAGAGTGCCTCCATGTCACGTCCTCGGCCCACACTTTCGTCAAAGCGGAAATGAAGCTTGGGGACTGTCCTCATGGTTGATGCACGCGCAATTTCTGAACGAATAAAACCTGAGGCGCGGTTAAGCACCTCCGCACTCTTGGCTCCCTCGGCCTTATCGTCAACACCTAGCTGGGTAAAAAAAACCTTCGCATGCGCAAGGTCACGGCTCACGTCAACGCCGGTAATGCTGACAAGCTTCAAACGAGGATCGCGCAATTCCAATTGAACGAGTCGCGCGACCTCCTGCTGCAGGTAGTCGCCGACTCGTTGAGTACGACTGTAGTCTTTAACCACTGTCGTTAAAGACTTCGAGCTATTTCGTTGACGTCGAACACTTCAATGAGATCGCCCACCTTAACGTCGTTGTAGTTCTTCACGCCGATACCGCACTCGGTGCCGTTGCGAACTTCGTTGGCATCATCTTTAAATCGTCGCAAGGATTCGAGCTCACCCTCGTAGATGACGACGTTGTCGCGCAATACGCGAATCGGCTTCGCTCGAAATACAGTGCCCTCGATAACCATACAACCGGCGATGAGGCCAAATTTTGGCGATCGGAATACATCCCGCACTTCGGCAATCCCGACAATCTCTTCCCGTAGCTCGGGAGAAAGCATGCCGCTAAGTGCCGCCTTAACGTCGTCAATCAAATCATAGATGACGTTGTAATAACGCACCTCAACGCCTTCCTGCTCTGACAAACGACGGGCACCGGAATCAGCCCGCACATTGAAGCCGATGATGATGGCCTCCGAGGTGATTGCCAGCGTAACGTCCGACTCGGTCAAGCCACCGACGCCGCCTGAGACCACATTCACCTTGACCTCATCGTTACCGAGGTCCGCCAATGAACCCTGAAGCGCCTCCAGCGACCCTCTAACATCGGCCTTGATAACGAGGTTGAGAACTTTACGATCTCCCGCCGTCATCGACTCGAACATATTGTCAAGCTTAGCTGCCTGCTGGCGCGCCAGACGATTGGTACGCAGCTTCTCGGCGCGAAAGTCTGCAATTTCTCGCGCACGCTTCTCGCTTTCCACCACAACAAACAAATCTCCGGCATCGGGAGTTCCATCTAGACCCAAGATTTCCACAGGAATACTTGGACCGGCTGTCTCGATTTGTTCACCATTCTCGTCGAGCATCGCGCGCACGCGCCCGTATTGCAGACCGGCCAGGACGATATCCCCTTGACTCAAGGTGCCTTGCTGAATGAGAAGCGACGCGACTGAACCGCGCCCTTTATCGAGACGAGACTCAATAACAATACCCTGCGCGGGCACATCAATTGCTGCTTGTAGCTCAAGTAACTCTGACTGTAATAGCAGAGCATCCAACAACTCGTCGATGCCTTCCCCTGTGTGCGCTGACACGGGAATGAACTGGGTATCTCCGCCCCAGTCCTCGGGGATTACGTCCTTAGCCGCCAGCTCATTCTTGACCCGATCGGGGTCCGCCGCCTCTTTATCGATCTTGTTAACCGCTACCACCAAGGGCACCTCAGCGGCTCTCGCGTGCTGGATGGCTTCCTCGGTTTGAGGCATCACGCCGTCATCTGCCGCGACCACAAGGATCACAATATCCGTGGATTTTGCGCCGCGGGCACGCATGGAGGTAAATGCTGCGTGTCCGGGGGTATCCAAGAAGGTGATCATGCCGCGATCAGTCTCTACATGATAAGCGCCGATATGCTGGGTAATACCCCCAGCTTCACCGCTGGCGACCCGTGACTTCCGGATGTAATCCAGAAGCGAGGTCTTGCCATGATCGACGTGACCCATAACAGTGACAACAGGCGAGCGAGGCTCCGGCGTGCCCTCCTGCCCGGCCATTGTCTCTTCGAGCTGTTCCTCGAGCTTATCATCGCTCACCAATCTGATTCGGTGGCCAAGCTCTTCTACTACGAGGGACGCCGTGTCCTGATCAATCATTTGGTTAATGGTGGCCATGACGCCAAGTTTCATCAACTCTTTAATCACCACACCCGCCTTGACAGCCATCTGTTGCGACAGATCACCGACCGAGATGTTCTCGGGTAAGTTAACGTCATAAACGATCTTTTCGGTCGGCTGCTCAAAGCCGTGTTTGGTGTGCTCTTCGTGGGCCCTCTTGCGCTTACCACCCCGTCGGCGCGCAATGCCAGCTTCCGCCGCCTCAATATCCGTCAACGACAAATTGTGACCACGCTGCTTGCCACGCGATCCGGGCAAGGAGCCCCGCTCAAGGCGGGCTCTGCCCGGCTTGCGCTTCTCCGCATCCTCTCTCCCAGGACGCGCCGCTGGGGCATCATGCAACCGCTTTGGCTTTCTGTCGGCATCAGCACCGGCTGGCGCTGTTCGTCTATCTGCCGCGCGAGCTCTCTCTTCTTCAGCTCGCTGCGCCTCTTCCAACTTGCGAGCTTCTACAGCAGCTTCAAGCTCACGCTGGCGATTTTCCTCTTCGGCTTTACGTCTCGCCGCTGCACGCTGGCGCAACACTTCAGGGTCACTGGAATCAATCTCTTCGTCGACTTCAACAAAAGTTCCAGTGTCTTTCGCAGCGGCTTCTGAAGTAGCCTCTGGCACCCCGTCAGCCGGCGCAGTGCCTGACACCTCAGCCGCGACATCATCTGCCACCGCCTCCAATAGCTCATCTGTCGCGGTCGAATCGGCGTCCTCACGCTTGACGTAGGTCCGCTTTTTTCCGCACCTCGACATTGACGGTTCGCTTGCCCGCGCCACCGCTTCCTGTCGGAGAGTGCTGACCTGCTTGCGCTTCAGAGTAATCTTTCTTGGGCGCCGCCGCGCTCTCACCATGACTCGCTTTAGAGGACGCGAGCAGCGTTTGCTTATCCTCTTCCGACACAGCCTCATCGGCCGCGGCGTGGGGCAAGCCCGCCTCTTTCATTTGCGACAGCAACCGGTCGACGGATGCTCCCACCGTCTTCGCTAGTTGTTCTACTGTCCTTGCGCCATGTCTCTACTCCCTGATCCGCTCAGCGTTGCGTGCGTTAGATTGCGCCTGACTCAATTCAGGCGCCTCTTCCTCCTCCGCAAACCAAGGGGCGCGCGCTGTCATTATGAGCTCGGCCGCACGCTCTTCAGTCATGTCTTCAATCATCAAGAATATCGTCAACGCCCTGCTCCGCAAGGTCTTCCATGGTGACAATCCCACGACTCGCAAGGACATAAGCAAGATGCCGATCCATCCCGTCCATCGTCAGCAGATCCTCGGCGGGTTCGCGAGCATCGAGCTCCTCCTCAGAGGCAATCGCCAGCGTCAACAGCGCGTCCTTGGCACGGGCTCGAAGTTCTTCAGAGATTTCTTCATCGAAACCCTCGATGCGCATCATCTCTTCCAGCGGCACGTAGGCGACTTCTTCGAGCGTCGTAAAGCCTTCCTCAACCAGCACCGTAGCGACGTCCTCGTCGATATCCAGTGCAGTCATGAAGCGTTTCAATCACCTCTCCCGCCTCTGTCTCCTGCTTTTCGATCGCCTCATCCACGCTCATCACGTTGATAGTCCAGCCGGTCAGATCGACGCCAAGCCTGACATTCTGACCGCCACGGCCGATCGCCTGAGCGAGGTTATCTTCCGCGACCGCCACTTCCATGGTGGAGTTATCTTCATCGACGACGATGGATTCGACCTCGGCCGGAGACATCGCGTTGATCACCAGCTGGGCCGCGTTATCGTCCCACAGAATGATATCGACACGCTCATTATCGAGTTCGTTGGAGACGGCCTGCACGCGCGAACCTCGCATGCCGACGCAGGCACCCACCGGGTCGATACGCTGGTCGCCCGTTTTGACCGCAATCTTTGCGCGGGACCCCGGATCTCTGGCGGCGGCACTGAATCTGAATAACGCCCTCAGAAATTTCCGGCACCTCAATCTTGAACAGCTCCACCAGCATTTCCTGGCAGATGCGCGACAGAATGAGCTGCGGGCCACGGGCCTCGGTATTGATCTCGCTGAGGATCGCCCGCACCCGATCGTTGATACGAAACGTCTCGCGCCCGACCAGTTCGCCCCGGGGCAGCAGGCCTTCGGCGTTGTTGCCAAGATCGACGATGATATTGTCGCGCGTCACTTTCTTCACGATTCCCGCCAGCAGCTCGCCACTCGCGTCCGATACTCGTCGACGATCTGGGCGCGCTCAGCATCTCGGACGCGCTGGACAATAACCTGCTTCGCCGTCTGCGCCGCGATACGACCAAAATCGACGTTCTCGACCGTCTCTTCATGTACATCGCCAGGCTTCAGGTGGGATCGACTTCAGCGGCTTCCTCGGTCGTGAACTGAGTCCCCAACAGAGCGAGCTCTGTGTCAGGCACGACCAGCCAGCGCGATTGGTGACGTAATCTACCTGCTCTCCGATCGATGCTGACTTCGAATTCGGCCTCTTCGTCGTAGCGCTTTTTGGTGGCTGTCGCCAAGGCCAGCTCAATCGCCTCAAAGATGATATCTTCCGCTACGCACCTTTTCCGCTGAAACCGCCTCAGCCACCATCAAAATTTCTCTGTTCATCTTTTCGCTCTCACTTTTCTGGACAGCCTCATCGTTATCGGGCTTCCCTCAAGGTGGTACCACATCACTTTTTCCCTGACTGATTTCCAGCCTGGGATGTGCCTTGCGCTTATCTATCTGTTCGCATGGGCAACTCGAATTCATGGTCATCGACACGCACAACGATCATCTCGTTATCATGCCCGAAAGCCAAGGCCCTTTAAAGCGCCTTCTGCCGTCTACCGGCAATCTCAGCCGAATATCATTATGGCTCCCCACATACGGCCAGATAATGCTCGGGCGTGAACAACAGCCGATCCACCCCTGGCGAAGACACCTCTAAGGTGTACTCACCCTGAATGGGATCCTCTACATCCAACACCGCAGCTCACGTGACGACTCACGTTGCGCCAGTCGTCAACGGTCACACCGCTCTCACCCTCGATGTATAACCGAAGCGTGGGCGTCGATTGGGGGAAATCAGTTCAACCCCCAGAGCTGAAAACCCATCGAACCTATCGTCGGCGCAAGCAGCTGATCATGTCGACTCCTTCCCTGCCATAGCTGTCTATCTCCCTCAATGCCACCGCATTTTCTGCGGATACGAAAAAGCCCCAATAAGGGGCTTCCACGATGGTCAGTCGAGCAACAAGCTGCCATCGATTTGGTAGCGGGGGCCGGATTTGAACCGACGACCTTCGGGTTATGAGCCCGACGAGCTACCAGGCTGCTCCACCCCGCATCAAAACTCTTAGTGACCGCCCCCTTAGCGCCACGACACCGAGGTGCCCTACCGCTGGCTGTCACACTGATTAAGCGCAAGCGCCGGATCAGAGGCGCAGAAGTATAGGGATGGCCCCCTCCCGCGTCAACTCAAGGCATTTCGCCCACTTTACCCCCTACAAAACACCGTTTGAGGGTATGAAAGAGGCCACGGATGGCCGAGAGCGATCCAGGGACAAGTCCTGCGTGCTGTTCACTGGCTCCAGACACAACAAAGCCCCGATATCCGGGGCTCTGATTATGTTTGGTGCGGACGCCAACACGACGTTGGCGGATCGCGAAGGCCACGGATGGCCGAGAGCGATCCAGGGACAAGTCCCGCGTGCCGTTCACTGGCTCCAGACACAACAAAGCCCCGATATCCGGGGCTCTGATTATGTTTGGTGCGGAAGGCGGGACTTGAACCCGCACAGCCATAGGCCACTACCCCCTCAAGATAGCGTGTCTACCAATTCCACCACTTCCGCAATTCTTTAACCTTCTGGTAGCTCGTCGTTAGCCGCGCCGTCTTCTATCACGGGCACATCATCGACCGCCTCAAAGGATACCTCAGGGATGTCTCCCGCGGGCAGCTCGGATTCTACCGATATTTCTGCCCCGGGGGCAGTTACTTCCGCGGCCATAGGCAGATCAAAGCCCAGGTCTTCATCACCCGCCGTTCGGCTATCGGCGATAATGGCCAACCCAAAGCTGGTCGCGAAAAACGCTGCTGCCAACCACGCCGTGCCCCGGGTCAAGACGTTGGCACTACCGACGCTACCGAACAGCGTTTGCGAACCGCCGGCGCCAAACGACGCACCGATATCCGCCCCCTTACCCTGCTGCATCATGATCAAACCAATGATCGACAACGCAATAAGCAGATGTCCGACTAAAATAATTTGCTCCACTACTGACTCCCAGCACTTGCTGCCTGTGCAATTTTCCAGAAGCTCTCGGCCTCCAGCGATGCGCCCCCAACCAG
Organism: uncultured Luminiphilus sp.; assembly: GCA_943787485.1. Taxonomy (GTDB): domain Bacteria; phylum Pseudomonadota; class Gammaproteobacteria; order Pseudomonadales; family Halieaceae; genus Luminiphilus. The sequence goes on from CALSMP010000004.1 coordinate 286,976, forward strand.
GGCTCCATCAATCTCGTCGCAGGCAAATAGCTCTCCTGCATTGTCCGCTTTGACGCTACCCCCGTAAATCACCCTCACCTGAGAGGACTCACGACCGTACATGTCATGCAACCCCGCACGAATTACGCCGTGCATCTGATTTGCCTGATCGGCAGAGGCCGTCACCCCCGTGCCGATAGCCCAAATAGGCTCATAGGCCACCACCAGTTTCTCGGGGTCCACGGCGTCCAACGACGCCCTCAACTGCTCCGATACAACCTGCTCATGGTTGCCCTGATCACGATCGGCCAGTGCTTCACCGACACAGACCACCGGATTAAGCCCCAGCGATGCCACCGCCGACGCCTTTGCTGCAACCGACTGATTGGACTCCCCGTGATACGTCCTCCGCTCGGAGTGTCCAACAATCGCCCACTGGCACCCCAAATCACGAAGCATCTCGGCCGAGACCTCGCCCGTAAAGGCTCCCACCCCATGGGCTGAGACATCCTGCGCCCCTAAGCCCATCGCTGGCATGGCCGCCGCCACCGCGGATAAATAAGGCGCGGGGGGGCAAATAACCGTTTCTACGCCCGTCAACGCGGGCATGCCGTGCCACTTGTCGGCAAACACTTTTACCGCCGCCGATGACGCGTTCATCTTCCAGTTGGCGATGACTAAACCCGTCATTTGGTCGTCGACCCCAGCTCTAACAGGCGCGCGAGGATAGCGAAAGGGGTGCTTCTCCGCAAGGCAGAATTACCGGCTCGAACCTCAGCCCGCCATGCGAATGGCATCTGCCACCTGTTCGGCCAGCTTGTGTATTTCAGCCTCGTCTTCTCCCTCCACCATAACTCTTATCACAGGCTCGGTGCCGGAGGGCCGCAACAATAAACGCCCCCTCCCCGCCAGCGTCGCCTCGACCTCCTGGCAAATCTGTAAGATGTCAGTCCCCTCATCCAATCTCCAGCCTGACGGCGGGGTGGGCACATTGATCATAATTTGCGGCAGCGGCTTCATACCGGAGCGAAGTTCAGCCAACGACTTACCGCTAGCAATCATCGCCGACAACACCTGAAGAGCCGCGACGATACCGTCTCCGGTGGTGGTGACATCACTGCAGATGATATGTCCTGATGATTCTCCGCCGAGGCGCCACTTATTCGCTTGCATCAGCTCTTTGACGTAACGATCACCGACCTTGGCGCGCTGCAGCTGGAGGCCCTGATCTGCGAGAGCTAACTCCAGGCCCATGTTGCTCATCTGTGTGCCCACGACACCCGCATCAGCGCGGCCCGTTGCCACCCGATGCATGGCGAGCACATAGAGCAATTCGTCGCCATCAACGAGTGCGCCAGTGGCATCCACCATCAGCACCCTATCGCCATCACCATCGAGGGCAATACCGACATCTGCGCTTTGTTTTGTCACCTCAGCTCGCAACGCATCCATCGCGGTGGACCCGACGCCATCGTTAATATTGAATCCGTCGGGATTTGCGCCAATGACCTCAACCTGTGCGCCCAGCTCGATAAAAACCTGCGGGGCGATGTGATAGGTCGCGCCATGAGCACAATCGAGCACAACCTTTAAACCACGCAGGGAGCGCCCCTCCGGGAAGGTCGCTTTGCAGTACTCAATGTAACGGCCCGCGGCATCCACCACCCGGGTGGCTTTGCCCAATGCTCTCGAATCCACCGTAAGCAAGGGTTCGTCGATCATGGCTTCGATAGCCAGTTCTGTGTCGTCAGAGAGCTTCGCCCCTTGATCACAAAAAAACTTGATGCCGTTATCGTAAAACGGATTGTGGGATGCACTGATTACAATGCCCGCTGCGGCGTTCTGATTGCGGGTCATCAGGGCCACGGCAGGTGTTGGCATCGGACCCAATAACTTGACGTCGACACCGGCGGCAACTAGACCTGCCTCAAGGGCCGATTCAAACATGTAGCCCGACACCCGCGTATCCTTACCAATCAGCACTGTGGCTTTACCCTGCCACTGTTCGGTGAAGACCCGGCCGCAGGCCCAACCCAGCTTCAACACAAAATCAGGCGTGATAGGTGGCTCGCCCACTCTCCCACGGATGCCATCGGTACCAAAATAGCGCTTAGTCATCGAGCATATCTCTCGGTCGCAGCCACCATCGCCAACGCATCCACGGTCTCTCTCACATCGTGAACACGCAGGATTCGGGCGCCCTTTGAAGCTGCCAGTGTGGCGAGGGCCAGGCTCGCGGGCAAGCGCCGATCCATGTTTCTGTGAATTTCTGCGGCAATCATGGACTTTCTCGATAAACCAGCTAGCACGGGCTGACCGATACCAATGATGTCCTGCAGCTGCGCTAGCAAGGCGTAGTTGTGAGCGGCGGTTTTGCCGAAGCCGAAGCCCGGATCGAGTAGGATGCGCGCCCGCGGGATACCCGCCTCCATGCAGTCTTCCAGGCGCTGCCTGAGAAACACCACCACCTCGTCGACCACGTCCTCGTAACGCGGGTGGTCCTGCATCGTGGCCGGCTCCTCGGCCATATGCATCAAACAGACGGGCAAGCCGGAGGCGAGCGCTGCCTGCAGGGCGCCCTCACGTCGCAGGGCTCGCACATCATTGATAAGACCGGCGCCCGCCACGGTCGCGGCCTCCATCACGGTGGGAGTGCTTGTATCAACAGAGAGGATGGTGTCGAAGCGAGCCCTCAACGCCTCGATCGCCGGGATAACACGATCGAGTTCTTCGACTGGAGAAACAGGCGTCGCACCCGGACGGGTGGATTCTCCGCCGACATCGAGAATGGTCGCACCCGAGGCCACCATGAACTCGGCTTGCTCAAGCACCTTGTCGAGCGAAAGCCGCCCATCATCGAACAGTGCACCGCCGTCTGAAAAGGAGTCGGGCGTTACATTGAGAATGCCCATCACTTGGGGCCGGGACAGATCGAGCCACTGACCTGCGCAGTCTATGCCCGCGCCATCCGCCCCCGCGCCAATCTCGGCGTGCGTTGTCACGGCGGCGGCTTAGTGCTCGCTGGCAGGCCCGCCAATTGGTCCGGGAGACTCGGCCTCGTCGACAACCGCAGCTCCGCCAGACGGGTTACCGGTGCCCGAATCATTCCATCCGGCAGGAGGCCGAGGGGCTGATCCCGCCATGATGTCACCGATCTGCTCGGCATCGATGGTTTCATACTGCATCAGCGCATCGGCCATCATGTCGAGCTTGTCTCGATTGTCTTCAAGCAATCTTCACTGCCTTGGCGTAGCACTCATCAATGATGCTGCGCACTTCCTTGTCAATCGCCCGCGCGGTCTCGTCAGACATCGCCTTAGCAGGCTGTGCCGCGCTGCGGCCCAGGAAGACTTCCTCTCCCCCCTCGTCATACATGAGGGGCCCATCGTCTCGGACAGCCCCACTTGGTCACCATATTGCGGGCAATTTCTGTTGCCCGCTGAATATCGTTAGAGGCGCCCGTCGTGATGCCGTCTTCACCCAGCGTCATCTCCTCGGCAACACGCCCACCGAACAGCTGGTGATCTGCTGACGATATGCCGCCGGCTGTGGCTGTAGCGATCTTCCTCGGGCAGGAACATGGTCACACCCAGCGCCCGGCCTCGCGGGATAATCGATACCTTGTAGACCGGGTCATGCTCCGGCATGAGACGGCCGACAATCGCGTGCCCTGCCTCGTGGATAAGCCGTATTGCGCTTCTCTGTCTCGGACATCACCATCGAGCGACGCTCGGCCCCCATCATGATTTTATCTTTGGCCAGCTCGAACTGCTGCATGCCCACCAGTCGCACACCGGCTCCGGCCGCAAACAACGCCGCCTCATTGACCAAGTTGGCCAAGATCAGCACCCGAGAATCCGGGCGTGCCTCGCGCGATTTTCGACGGCTCGACATCCTCAGCGAGCGGAACTTTGCGCATATGCACCTTAAGAATTTGCTCGCGTCCGCGAATATCCGGCAGCCCAACCACTACCTGCCGATCAAAACGGCCGGGACGCAGCAAGGCTGGGTCCAGCACATCGGGGCGGTTGGTGGCCGCGATCACGATCACGCCATCGTTCATCTCGAAACCATCCATCTCGACCAGCAGCTGGTTCAGTGTTTGCTCTCGCTCGTCATGACCCCCGCCCAAGCCCGCGCCACGGTGTCGACCCACGGCATCGATTTCGTCGATGAAAATGATGCAGGGGGCCTGTTTTTTCGCCTGCTCAAACATATCGCGGACTCGGGAGGCGCCCACACCGACGAACATCTCAACAAAGTCTGATCCCGAAATCGAGAAAAACGGCACCTTCGCCTCGCCGGCAATCGCCTTCGCCAACAGCGTCTTACCCGTACCGGGCTGGCCTACCATCAGCACACGCCCGGGGTATTCTGCCCTCCGAGCTTCTGGAACCGACCGGGGTCTCGCAAAAACTCCACCAGTTCCTGCACGTCCTCCTTGGCTTCCTCGACGCCGGCCACATCGGCAAAGGTCGTGGTAATCTGGTCCTCGCCCAGAAGCTTAGCCTTGCTCTTGCCAAAGCTCATCGGGCCGCCACGGCCGCCGCCGCCACCCTGCATCTGGCGCATGAAGAACATAAACACAGCAATGATGATCAGAATGGGGAAACTGGCGACCAACAGCTGCGTCCAGACGCTCTGCTGTTCAGGGCTTACGACCCTCAACCACGATCGTTGTGCTGAGAAGAGTCATCCATCAATTTGGGATCTTCAACCATCGGCCGGATCGTTTCGAAGGTGGATCCATCATAACGCTCTGCCGTAATGGTCAATCCATCCACGACCACTTTCCGGACTCTGTCGTCATTCACTTCCTCAACAAAGTCGGAGTAGCCGACCTGCTGGGTGGCACCCTGCATGTTGAAGTTGTTGAATACCGACAAAAGCACTGCGGCAATGACTAACCACAGCAATAAATTTTTCGCCATATTGTTCACATCCAAATCCTCTAGGGCGCAGCGCTTTTCGCAGGGCCAGACATTATATAGGGTTTACGTGATGCCTCCAGCGCCGGATTTCAAGGGCCTGCACGCGGTAAAATCGGGTTTTTCCTTGGAAAAGGGCGCGAATACGGTGGAAAAAGCGCTTATCTAGCCGGTAAACCCTGATGCCACCAGATAAACTTCCCTAGAACGCGGGCGAGAAGCTTCGGGTTTGCGGGTTAGCACCTTGCCAAAATGGCGCCGAGCCTCTGTCATTAAGGGTTCAAAACCCTCGCCGTGGAACACCTTAGCAACAAAAGCCCCGCCCGGGGCAAGCACTCGGCACGCCAGATCAAGACCCAGCTCCACCAGATACATGGCCCGAGGCTGATCCACCGCGTTGAGCCCACTCATATTGGGCGCCATATCAGAGAGCACGACATCTACTGGCGCATCACCCACTAAATTCAGGAGCTGATCGAACACCGCTTCCTCCGTGAAATCACCTTGGATAAATTCCACGCCAGCAAGGCTGTCCATAGGCAAAATGTCACTCGCCACAATCCGGCCATTACTCCCAACAAGCTCGGCTGCTATCTGTGACCACCCGCCGGGGGCAGAGCCCAAATCAAGGACCGTCATTCCCGGCCGGATCACCCTATCCTTGTCATTAATCTCCAACAGTTTGTAACACGCTCGGGAGCGATATCCGTCTTTGTGCGCCCGCTGGACATAGGGATCCTCACGGTGCTCTTTCAGCCAGGCGCGGCTTGAGGAACGTTTTTTAGGCATGGACAGCGACTCTTGGCGCAAGCTCGAGTAAACTACGATACCAAGTTTACCGCCAGCCGGCACATCAGTGGCTCCTATCACCATGTCAAATCTTACGAAAACAGGCGCACTCAAAAATAGTGAGCTCAAACAGTTCCGCGCCATCGCCCACAAACTCAACCCCGTCGTCATGGTGGGCAGCCACGGTATTAGTGACGGCGTGATCGGCGAGCTGGACCGAGCGCTCCACGATCACGAACTGATTAAACTCAAGATAGCGGTAGGTGACAGGGACTTGCGGGACACGTTGCTGGCTGAGCTTTGTCATCGCGCTGGCGCGACCCTGGTCCAGCGCATTGGTAACACGGCGACTTTGCTGCGTCGCAGTGCCACTCCTGATCCGCGCAAGTCAAACTTACTACGAGCTCTTTAATCCCCCGTGGCGAAGGTTCTCGAATTTCCCTCGCAGGAGACCCGAGCCTACGCCTTCCTCGAGCGAGAGCTTCGCACCTTGCTGACGCGCAAGGGGGCTGATGAAACGCTTATTGATTACGCTGTCGATGCCTTGACCTCTGTTTACCGAGATATGACGGACGCGGAGCGCTTTTCGTTTCAGGTTGATCTACCGACGTCGCTGTCACCCGAAGAAGTTGCGAAGCTAGACGAGCAAATAAGCGCCGGCATTGAAGAGCTGCGCTCCCACCACCACACGCTCGCGCTGAAGTTGGCGGCCAGGCTGGTGCTGACCGAGATGAAATTATTTCAGCACGAACGAGAAGACACGACATCCCTCAACGACTAAACCAATGCCTCAACCACGTTGAACGTCAGCAAAGCTAGCAAGTAGGCTGTCACCAGGTACCCCACCAGCATACGAGACGCCAAGCGGAAAGAACCCTCTTTTGACAGAATGGCAACCGTAGAGACGCACTGAAGGGCGATGGCGAAGAACACAAGGAGCGCAATGCCTGAACCCAAGGGTAGACCGCTCCCCTGAATCTGCTCAACCAAAGGCAGCATGTTGTCGTCAGCCCCCTCGATGCCGAAAATAGTGCCCAAGGTGCCGACAAATACCTCGCGCGCAAGAAAGCTCGAGAGGATAGCCACCCCGTAGCGCCAATCAAGACCCATGGGTTCAAACAGCGGCTGGATCCAATGACCGAGCATCCCCAGCCAAGAGGTGCCTAGGTCTGTCCCGCCATTGGGGAAATAACCGAGGACCCATACAGCAATGGTCACGGCCAAGATGACCTTCCCCGCCTTAGTAACAAAGTGCTTACTGCGGTTGATCGCCATACGCAGAATAGGTCGAATACTGGGTAGACGATACGGTGGCAACTCCAGTACGAACGGCAGTTCACTCTTTGCGCCGGAAGCGAAACGACTGACGACGCCCGTAATGACAAGCGCCGCAAACATGCCAAAAAAATAAATGAGAAACAGTGCTAACCCCTGCCATCCCACCAAGCCCAACAGGGCAGTCTCATCGGGAATAAATACGGCAATTAACAGCGTATACACCGGCAATCGCGCCGAGCACGGCATTAACGGAATAGCGAGGTAGGTCATGACACGCTGCCAGGGTGAGTCGACGGCTCGCGCAGCGTAAATGGCCGGAATAGCGCAGGCCACGCCCGAAAGCATTGGGATAAAACTTTTACCCGTCAGCCCAAATACCTTCAACGGTCGATGGCAGATCAGCGCCGCGCGCGCCAGATAGCCTGAATCTTCCAACACACCAATCACCAACGTCAGGACAAAAATTTGCGGAACAAACACAAGAAATGCGCCAACGCCGCCAAACAGGGCATCCGCGACGAAATCAGCAATGACTTGATTGGATATAAGAGGCACCAGTGTGGCGCCCATCCCCATGACTACGGTTTCGACGGCGTCCATCACCGGCGCCGACCAGGTAAAGATCGATTGGAACAGCAAAAACATGATGCAGAAAAAAGCGACCCCCCCGAGCCCGGTGTTGAGAAAAAAACTGTCCAGGCGCAGCTGTGACTGAACCAGCACATCGCCTCGAGGACCGAACCGCTGAGCCAATTGATGCGCGCTACCGCGCAGCAGTTCATCGGGTGTTTCAGACCAGCGCGAGGATACCGCTGGCTGGGAAATCAACTTTTGCCGGAGTTCGGAAAGCAGTAAATCAATTCCCAGGCCTTGACGGGCTGACACCAGCAACACCGGTGCACCTATGGCATCCGCCAGTCCAGCGTGATCAAAGGCTAGATCGTTCACGGCGAGGACGTCCGCCATGTTCGCCAATACCGACACCGGTTTTCCACGCTTCTGACATTCGCGAATGACCTGCAAAGTAAAGTACAAACTTTTCTCTAGGCGGGTCGCGTCGACCACGCAGAGCACATGCCGAACTTCAGGGTCGGTTAGGGCCCGCTGGAAAAATTCGACCGCGACTGCCTCCTCACCTGAGATCGGCTGCAGCGAATAAGTGCCCGGAAAATCAACCAGTTCGACATCCGGCATTCCTGCAAAGGGACCCGAAGCCACATCAACGGTGATACCCGGAAAATTAGCGACCCGCTGATTAAGGCCGGTCAGGCGATTGAATAGCGAACTCTTGCCGGAATTGGGGCTGCCTATCAGTAATACCCGATTCATGCGGAGCCCAATTCAGACTGCTCTACGAAGACAAAGCGTGCGATCTCGACGTCGAGGGAAAACACCGTATTACTGACGCGATACACGCGCGGCGCACCAAACCCCGGTCGGAGCAAACAGGTCACCGCCTCGCCTTGATGGAAACCAAATTCCATAAGCCTAATGCGGTAAGGCTCTGGCAACGCCTCATCAAAGCCCAGGACAGCGCATGTTTCACCCTTGGACAGCGCCCACAGGGATCTAGGTGATTGGGCGGGGTGCATTAGCGCATCTCGGAGTACTTTTCAGCCGCGCAGACTAGCCGGAATGAGAATTATTTTCAAATAGAACAGACTTAGGCGTGTCGGACTGCTTCTATCTCGTAATGAATATCGCCTCCAGGCGCGTTCACCGTCACCTCATCGCCCTCGCTTTTGCCCACGAGTGCCCGAGCGATGGGTGAATTGACCGATATCAGGTTGGCTTTGACATCGGCCTCATCCTCGCCAACGATACGGTATGTCACCTGACTATCGTCCTCAACGTTGATCAGATCGACCGTGGTGCCGAAGATGACCTTGCCAGTGTGAGGTATGGACGAGACATCGATGACCTGCGCGTGCGAAAGCTTGTGCTCAATGTCTTTGATCCGCCCCTCGGCAAAACTCTGCTGCTCGCGCGCAGCGTGGTACTCGGCGTTCTCTTTCAGATCGCCATGCTCGCGGGCTTCTGCTATTGCCTGAGTAATTCTGGGTCTGTCCACTTTCTTTAACCGTTCAAGCTCCTCTCTCAACGCGCGTTCGCCCGCCACGGTCATTGGCACCTTATTCATGACTGAATACTCTCGTGTAAGTCCTGCAATCTGCGGACTGTAACATCGGTTTCCTGTTCCAGCGCCATGCACACAGCCTCAGCCGCTGCCAATGTTGTCGTGTAATAAACGTTATGTTGCTCGGCGCTGGCACGGATCGGGGCTGAGTCGACAATCGCGGTTCGTCCCTCGGTGGTATTGACGATAATGCTGGCTTCATCGTTTTTGATCAAATCGACAATATGCGGCCGGCCCTCGCGCACTTTATTGACGCGCCTGACCTCCAGACCCGCCGATTCCAGTGCCGATGCAGTCCCGCCCGTTGCAGCCAAAGTAAAGCCACGCGCCACCAGTCGGCGGGCTACATCGATGGCACCCGGCTTGTCAGAATCGCGGACGCTGAACAAGGCAAGGCCGGACTCGGGCGGAACATCGCCCGCTCCAATCTGCGCGCGAGCAAATGCCGCTGCAAAAGTATCGCCGGTCCCCATAACCTCGCCCGTGGATTTCATTTCCGGGCCAAGGATGGGGTCGATGCCTGGGAATTTGTTAAAGGGGAGCACGGCCTCTTTGACCGAATAGAAGGGTGGCACGACTTCCTTTTCGACTCCTTGGTCGGCGAGGGACTGCCCCGCCATACAGCGAGCAGCGATTTTAGCCAAAGAGACGCCCACCGCCTTCGACACAAAAGGTACCGTGCGCGAAGCTCTCGGATTCACTTCGATAACATAAATTTCGCCGTCTTGATAAGCGAGCTGGACGTTCATCAATCCGCAAACACCCAACTCGATGGCCATTGCCCTAACCACGTCGCGCATCTGGTCCTGCACCTCAGCCGGCAAGCTGTAGGGCGGAAGTGAACAGGCGGAATCTCCTGAGTGGATACCCGCCTGTTCGATGTGCTGCATGATAGCGCCAATCACGACCGCACTGCCGTCGCTCACCGCATCGATGTCAACCTCGATGGCCGCACTCAGGAAGCTATCGAGGAGCACGGGGGAATCATCAGACACCCGAACTGCATCGCGCATGTAGCGGAGCAAGTCTTCCTCGCGATAGACAATTTCCATGGCTCGGCCACCGAGCACATAGGAGGGACGGACTACTAAGGGGTAGCCAATACGACTTGCTGCTTCAACCGCTTCGTCGACACTTCTCACCGTGGTGTTCTCGGGCTGGCGCAGCGCCAGCTTGTTAATCATCTGCTGGAAGCGTTCACGGTCCTCGGCTCGATCAATTTGGTCCGGGGTGGTGCCGATAATAGGTACACCCGCCTGCTCGAGTGCTCGCGCAAGCTTGAGCGGGGTTTGCCCACCAAACTGAACAATCACTCCCTCGGGCTTTTCGAGGTCGATAATTTCGAGAACGTCCTCCAGGGCGACAGGCTCAAAGTACAGCCGGTCGGAGGTATCGTAATCGGTAGACACGGTCTCGGGGTTGCAGTTGACCATAATGGTTTCGTAACCATCTTCGCGCATGGCGAGCACCGCATGTACGCAGCAGTAGTCAAACTCGATACCCTGACCGATCCGGTTTGGTCCGCCACCGAGCACGACGATCTTGCGTCGGTCGCTCGGGGCCGCCTCACACTCATCTTCATAAGTCGAGTACATATAGGCTGTCGAGGTAGCAAACTCCGCTGCACAGGTATCAACGCGTTTGTATACGGGTCGTAATCCAAGTTGATGTCGATGTTCACGCACCGCGGCCTCGGGAACACCCAGTAGGTACCCGATACGCGCGTCGGCAAACCCCTTGCGCTTCAATCGTCTAAGCTCGGCGTGCTCGAGGCTCTGTAGGCCGCGTCCTATAAGTTTCGCCTCGTGCTCAACCAAATCTGACAGCTGCACCAAGAACCAAGGATCGATACCCGAGTAGCCGGCCACCTCTTCAAGAGAAAAGCCGGCTCTAAAAGCGTCGGCGACATACCAGATCCGATCAGCGCCAGGGTTCGTCAGCTTGTCGATAAGTTCAGCACGGGTATCCACATCCACCACGGTGATTTTTGATTCTAGGCCCGCGGATCCGACCTCAAGTCCACGCAAGGCTTTCTGTAGCGACTCCTGAAAGGTCCTGCCAATGGCCATAACTTCACCCACCGATTTCATTTGCGTGGTGAGGCGCGCATCCGCCGTGGCAAATTTCTCAAAGGCAAAGCGCGGGATTTTGGTAACGACGTAATCGATAGCGGGCTCGAAAGATGCCGGGGTTTTGCCTCCGGTAATGTCGTTGTCTAATTCGTCGAGTGTGTAGCCCACCGCGAGCTTGGCCGCAATCTTGGCGATGGGAAACCCCGTGGCCTTGGAGGCCAGCGCGGAGGACCGAGATACCCGCGGATTCATCTCAATAACAACCATACGACCGGTATCGGGACACAGCCCAAACTGCACATTTGACCCGCCTGTTTCGACACCAATTTCACGCAGGACCGCCAGCGAGGCATCGCGCATTATTTGGTATTCCTTGTCTGTCAGGGTTTGCGCGGGGGCCACTGTGATTGAATCGCCCGTGTGCACGCCCATGGCATCAAAGTTTTCTATTGAACAGATGATGATGCAGTTATCGTTGCGATCGCGCACGACCTCCATCTCGTATTCCTTCCAACCAATCAGCGACTCGTCGATCAGCAGTTCATTGGTGGGTGATAAATCGAGCCCTCGCGTGCAAATGGTCTCAAACTCTTCACGGTTATAGGCAATGCCACCACCAGAACCACCCATCGTAAAAGAGGGTCGTATGATGCAGGGGAAACCGATGTCATCGAGAATCAAAAACGCTTCTTCTAAAGAGTGGGCGAGTTTGGCGCGAGGGGTTTCTAACCCAATTCGCTTCATCGCCTGATCGAACAGCTCTCTATCTTCAGCCTTGTCGATAGCCTCTTTGGTGGCGCCGATCATCTCGACATTGAATTTTTCCAGCACACCCTCTGCGTCCAGCTTGAGCGCGCAGTTGAGTGCAGTCTGCCCTCCCATAGTGGGCAGGATGGCGTCGGGCCGCTCACGCTCAATGATCCTCGTCACGGTTTGCCATTCCACGGGCTCGATATAGGTGGCGTCGGCCATAGCGGGGTCGGTCATAATCGTCGCGGGATTCGAGTTCACCAGAATGACCCGATAACCCTCTTCACGCAGCGCCTTACAGGCCTGTGCTCCCGAGTAATCAAACTCACAGGCCTGGCCAATGACGATGGGGCCCGCGCCTAAAATAAGAATGCTTTTAATATCGGTACGCTTTGGCATCAGGCAGCTCCTCCGGATTGAGCGCCTTGATGCTCTCGCATGGCAATAATAAAGGGGTCGAAAAGCGCGTCCGCATCATGCGGCCCGGGACTGGCCTCGGGATGACCTTGGAAACTGTATGCCGGTACGTCTTTGCGCTTGATCCCCTGAATCGTGCCATCAAATAGCGACCGATGAGTCACCGTCAGACTTTCAGGCAGATTGTCCTCAGCGACAGAAAAGCCGTGGTTTTGGCTCGTTACCATGACGGTTCCATCTGCCAGACACTGAACCGGGTGATTGGCTCCGTGATGCCCGAACTTCATTTTTTCGGTAGCTGCCCCGCTCGCAAGCGCCATTATCTGGTGGCCCAGACAGATACCAAACAAAGGCAGGCGTCGAGCCATGATCTCTCTGGCGAGCTCGATAGCATAGGTGCAGGGCTCAGGATCACCGGGCCCGTTGGAGAGGAATACCCCGTCGGGTTGGTAGCCAAGCACCGTCTCAAATGAGGACTCTGCGGGCACTACAGTGACATCGCAGCCGCGATCAACCAGCATGCGCAAAATATTGCGCTTTACGCCGAAGTCCAGCGCGACAACCCGAAACTCGGCGTTGACACCCGATGAGTGCCCCTGCTCTAGTTTCCAGGTCCCCTCTTGCCATTTAAAGGCATTGGGGGTGGTGACCTCTTTGGCGAGATCCATACCTTTAAGGCCCGCAAAACTGCGCGCAGCCGCCAACGCATCGGCCTCTGACACCGAGGCGCCCGCTATAATGCAGCCACTCTGTGCGCCTTTGTCGCGCAACAGGCGTGTGAGCTTGCGGGTATCAATTTCGGCAATCGCCACGGTATGTTGATCGCGAAGATACGCGTCCAACGCCTGCTCACTACGCCAATTGCTGTGCACAAGTGGCAGATCTCGGATGACCAAACCAGCGGCCATGACGCCTTGGGATTCTTCATCTTCCCCGTTCACACCCGTGTTGCCGATGTGCGGGTAAGTTAGCGTAACGATCTGTTTGGCGTAGGAGGGGTCTGTAAGGATCTCCTGATAACCCGTCATGGCCGTGTTAAACACAACCTCACCGACAGTCGATCCGTCAGCACCAATGGACAGGCCGTGAAATACGGTGCCATCTTCGAGAGCGAGGATAGCTGGCTTGGACACATTGACCTCCCAGTCGGCGTTGCCCTCCGTCTCTCGCAGTCATACTAAGCACCGCGGGGGGCACGGTGAGCGAGAAAAGTAGGCTGTGATTAGTCGACCCGGCATGGCTCAGCAGCCGGCTGCAAGGTCTGTACAGGCTGGGACGATAGTCTATTCGAAGGCAATCGGAGTGTCCAATAAAACCCGTCATGAATTGCCTTTCAAGCCCGTTCGTCTAGGATGCGCAGTCCATAGCGTAGGAACCCCATGACCAACCTAACACCTCCCACCGCAGACGTCCGCAAGCTGAGCGCCCGCCAGTTCAACCTCTTGGTGCTGGGATTGCTGACCGTCGCGGTGGGCCAATCGTTTGTCTTCGCCATTCTGCCGCCACTGGGACGCGAGGTAGGTCTCAGCGTGGTTGAGATCAACGTGATGATTGCCTGCTCGGCACTGGTATTCAGCTTCGCCTCGCCTAGCTGGGGCCGCCTCTCCGACCGGCTTGGCCGCAAACCCGTGATCGTCACCGGGCTTGCCGGGTACGCCGTAGGTAATCTCATTTTCGCCCTCGCCTTCGAGGTCGCCTTGGAGCGGTGGATCACCGGAACAGGGTTATTTGCCCTGCTTCTAGCCGTACGCTGTGCGCAGTCACTCGTCATGTCCGGCACCAATCCCGGCTGTACCGCCTACACCGCCGATCACAGTGCCCCGCAATATCGAACCCGCGCCCTCGCGCGGTTGGGCACCGCCAGTAGCATCGGCATGATCATCGGGCCAGTCCTCGCCGGCGCCTTGGCTGGCCTTGGCTTACTGTTTCCTCTGTACTGCGCGACAGGGCTCGCCGCCCTTGCTGCCTACATTGTCTGGCGTTATCTTCCGCCTTCCGCCGCGGTCTCGCCTCATCAGAAAACCCGACGCAAACTGAGCGTCTTTGATCCCAGGCTACGACTCTACTTATTTTGCTCCTTTGCGGGCTTCACGGGGTTTGCAGGCATCCAGCAAACCCTCGCCTTCCGGGTTCAAGATATGCTGAGCCTCTCCGGCACCCAAACCGCCCAGTACACGGGACTTGCCCTCATGGTAACGGCGCTTTGTACCCTGACCATGCAGCTCACGGTCGCCCAGCGATTTCAGGGGCCACCGATGACACTGATTCGCGCGGGCTTGGTGTTTTTATTGGTGGGGCCGCTACTGATTGCCATCCCCGGCGGTTTCGCATTAGTGGTCGTGGGGATGGGGTGCCTCGGCACAGGATTAGGGCTCGCGGTGCCCGCGATCGCCGCCGCCGCCTCATTGGCGGTTGGGCCCGAGGAACAGGGCGGTGCCGCTGGGTTGATTACGGCGTGTCCGGCTGCCGGCTTCGTGATTGGGCCCGTCGTGTGCGGCATCCTTTATGAAGTCGATCCTACGCTGTCAGCGATCGGGGCCGCCCTGATTCTGGTGTCCGTTGTGGTAACCGCTTTTCGACCCATGCGCTAGACCGATCGCATCGACCGTTACCCGACAAGCAAAAGCGCGCTAGGGCGCGGTAGGTAGGGCCTCAACTGCACGACGGATCCCTGCAGGTATCTCGGCGGACCCGCCCGTTACACGATCGACGAAAGCATGGGTAAACCGCCCGAGCGCAGCAGATGTGTCACTGCCCGCAGAAAAGACGCCGATCTCCCAGGTCACCGACTTAGATCCCAATCTTGTGACCCGCAGCCCCAGCTCAAGCTCTTCGGGATAGGTCACCGGCGCAAAGTACTCACAGCTGGAGGACACCACATAACCCACTACGGTATCCACACCGGGCGTCATGCCGCCTTCTTCAATCAAAAATCGATTTACCACTGTGTCGAACCACGCGTAATACACCACATTGTTCGCGTGACCGTAAATATCGTTGTCCGCCCATCGCGTTGGCACGGTGTAAAAAATTGAAAAACGCTGTTTTGCCTCCGGCGCAGCGCGAGACATCAGTGCGCACCCCATGCCGTTTGGTAGAGCTGTAGGGCATCCGCCTCCTCCACCGGCACCGGATTATTCACCAACAGCCGCTGCTGCTGCATGGCGTCCGCGGCCAGCATGGCGAGATCCTTTTCGGGCACCTGTGCCTCGGACAGCGTCCCGGGCAAACCAGAATCGGCAATCAGCGCGACTAGCCAGTTAATGAGGGACGCTGAGCTCGGGGCGATGTTGCCCGGCAGCGACCGACACAAATCCGCATAATACTGCTCGGCCTCTCTTGCATTAAAGGCAAGCACCGTCGGCAGCATCAGCGAATTACTGAGCCCGTGGGGAATGTGGTAATGCCCCCCCAGTGGATAAGCCAAGGCATGCACAGCACCCACAGGTGCATTGGCAAATGCCTGACCGGCCATCATCGAGCCCAGCAGCATTGCCTCACGCGCCTCGAGGTCAGTGGGATCCTCCAGCACGCGCCTCAGGTGATGAGAAAGCAGCTTCAATGCCCGCTGCGCCAACATATCGGACAGCGGATTTTTCTTGATGCGCGAGGTATAGGCTTCGATGGCGTGAACCATGGCATCGATCCCAGTCATGGCAGTGACCGCTGCTGGCAGCCCAACGGTGAGCTCAGCGTCCAGCACAGCAATATCGGGGAGCAGTACCCGCGAACTGACGCCCGCTTTTGTGGTGGCACCGGTTGTAATAACAGCTACCGGCGTCACTTCCGATCCGGTTCCGGCGGTGGTCGGCACCAAAATCAAAGGCAGTCGATCGCCCTGGACCTGGTCTACCCCGTACATCGACGCCAAGGACTGCGTCCCCTTGAGCAACACAGACACCACCTTGGCCACATCCATCGAGCTACCGCCACCGACAGCAATGACGCCTTCAACGGCATTTTCGCTAGCGATATCAGCGGCTTCAGCCACGACGGAATCAGCGGGATCGGCGGTAACACCATCGAACACCACCAGCGCATCTAAGCTTTCTTTAAGCGCGTCTGCGACCGGGGCGATCAACCCCGCCGCCACCAGACCAGGGTCGGTGACCAGTAATACACGACGCATGTTTAACTGCCGGCAGTACTCTCCCAAGTCTCCGGCTGCGCCGCTGGAAACAACCACTTGAGCCACCGTGTTGAAGGAGAAGCCGCTCATATCAGAACGTGAAGATCACCTTGCCTTTCGCTCGGCGCTCCATCATGGCCGCGTAACCGGCCTCATAGCTTTCTATCGGGAACACATCGGTCACCACCGGCTTGATCTTGCCGGCCTCAAACCACTCCCACAATGTCGCTATATTTTGCTGGTGGACCTCAGGCTCTTCACCCACAAAACGACCCCAAAACACCCCTACGATCTGGCAACCTTTCAACAGCGTGAGATTCAGCGGGATGCTGGGTATCGGCCCGCTAGCGAATCCAATGACCAGAAAGCGACCCTTCCACGCCATGCTACGAACCGCGGCCTCACTAAAATCTCCACCGACAGGATCATAGACAACATCGACACCGCGACCACCGGTCAACTCCTTGACCCGGGCCTTTAAATCCTCGGTGCCATAGTTAATCACGTCGTCAGCGCCCAACTGTCGGCAAAGCGCTAACTTATCGTCGCTACTCGCCGCCGCGATCACGTGAGCTCCCAACGCCTTACCCAACTCTACCGCTGTGCTGCCGACACCCCCCGCCGCGCCGAGAACCAACAGCGTCTCACCGGGCTGAATATTCGCCCGCTGAACGAGGGCGTGATAAGAGGTGAAATAGGTAATACCGATGCCCGCAGCCTCGGTCATCGAGAGGGCTTTTGGCTTTGATAATAAAGCGTGCTCATTTACGACAATCTGCTCACTGAAGGCACCGGATCCGCCCATTTGCAGGACTTCGTCCCCGACCTGCCATCGCGTTACGTCAGCACCAACTGCCTCTACCACCCCAGCACTTTCCCCACCGGGAATAAAAGGTAAGTCGGGCTGAAACTGGTATTTGCCTTGGATAATCAGCACATCCGGAAAATTTAGGCCGGCCGCCTGAGTCCTGACCAGAACGTCGTTGGGCTGGAGCTCGGGCACGGGCCAGTCAGCCGTCAAATCAAGTTTGTCGGGAAGGCCATGCTCTCTGCAAACAAGTGCACGCGTCATGTTATAAGACCTCAAATAAGCCGGCAGCACCTTGACCGCCGCCCACACACATCGTAATCACCACGTATTTAACACCGCGGCGCTTACCTTCAAGCAGCGCATGGCCAATCATGCGTGATCCACTCATTCCGTAAGGATGACCCACGGCAATGGCGCCCCCATTAACATTCAGCTTGTCATTGTCGATACCAAGCTGATCCCGACAATACAGCACCTGCACCGCAAAGGCTTCGTTCAGCTCCCACAAACCAATGTCATCTACGCTGAGGCCATGCTGCTTCAGGAGTTTTGGCACGGCGAACACGGGGCCGATACCCATTTCGTCAGGCTCGCAACCAGCCACAGCCATACCGCGATAGGCTCCCAGGGGTTGCAGACCCAGCTGCGAGGCGAGCTTCGCCTCCATCACTACTTGCGCGGACGCGCCATCTGACAGCTGGGACGCGTTACCGGCGGTGATAGTTCCACCTTCAATGACGGTCTTAAGTCCTTGCACGCCCTCCAGCGTGGAAGGTCGGACCCCCTCATCTGCCGCCACCGTTACCTCGGCTTCCGAGGCCTCACCGGTCTCTTTGTCCCACACGATTCGTGTGCTGGTGACCGGAATGATTTCATCGGCATACTTGCCAGCCTCATAAGCCGCAGCAACACGCTGCTGGGACTGAAGGCCATATTCATCCATCACATCCCGCGCGATGTTGTAGCGCTTGGCTACTACCTCCGCGGTTTGCAGCATTGGCATATAGATATCCTGGTGCATCGCAACCAACTGTTCGTCGACGATACGATGCATGTTCATGTGTTCATTCTGAACGAGGGAAATCGATTCCACCCCGCCCCCAACAACGACATCCATGCCATCGTGCAGGATTTGCTTCGCCGCCGTCGCCACAGCCATCAACCCCGATGAGCACTGGCGGTCAATCGTCATGCCCGCAACCGAAACCGGAAGCCCAGCGCGCAGCGCAACGTTCCGCGCCACATTCAAAGATTGTGTGCCCTGAGGCATCGCGCTACCGATGATGCAGTCTTCAACCCGATCGCCTTCGATACCGGCACGCTCAACCGCGGCCTTTACCGCATGGCCAGCTAAGGTTGGGGATGCGGTGTTGTTGAAACCGCCACGGTACGCTTTACCGATGGGTGTTCGAGCTGTCGAGACAATCACTGCTTCACGCATAATAAATTCCTTGATCCTTTGTCGTTCATGTTGGTCACGAAGGGGTTACTCGCCTTTCTCACTCACCCTTCAAGTTTGATTCCCAGGCCCTCGGCAGCTTTACCGACCATTCGAAAGGTCTGCTCAAAGCCGGCTTTCAGCTGGGTTTCCGCCCCGCCGGAAATTTGATCCCAATGCGCCGCAATACCCTCAGGTGTTTGCTCTTCGATGGGCAGCCAAACCGCGTCAGTTTCGACAATCTTGGCCACGGCGTACGCGCCGGCACCCGCCGCCAGAATGGTGTGGGTTGGCGCATCCTCATTCACCAGATAGAGCACCGCCGGTGTAACGGTTTCGGGCGTCAGCAAATTAAACGCCTGCTCCGACATCAGGCCCTCTGTCATTCGAGTACCCGCTGTCGGGGCCAATGCATTCACGCGAATGTTGTATTTAGCCCCCTCCTGAGCAAGGGTATTCATGAACCCAACGACGCCAAGTTTGGCAGCCCCGTAATTGCTCTGCCCAAAGTTGCCATAAAGCCCACTGGAGGACGAAGTCATCACGATTCTGCCGTACTCTTGGTTCTTCATGATTTCCCAGACGGCCTTAGTGCAATTAACGCTACCCATTAAATGAACATCGAGCACCAATTTGAAATCAGCCATGTCCATTTTGATGAAACTTTTATCGCGCAAAATCCCCGCGTTGTTGACGAGAATATCGATACGCCCCCAAGCGTCCATCGTCTTGGCGACCATGTCCTCCACGTCTTCCATTACCGCCACGTTGGCTGGGTGCGCTATCGCCTCTCCACCTAACGCTTCAATCTCCGCAACCACCGCCAGCGCCGCATCACTGTTCTGCCCTTCACCGCTGACCGATCCTCCCAGATCATTGACCACCACTTTGGCACCGCGCTTAGCCAATTCAATAGCGTGACTGCGCCCGAGGCCTCCTCCCGCGCCGGTCACTATTGCCACCTTACCGTCGTAACGAATCGTCATAATTTTCTCCAAAGAAGTAGAAATCGATTAGGCAATGAAGGACATGCCAAGCCATTCAGCATAGAGTGCGGGGGTATCGACACCCTCGATCTCTACCGTGATATTTTGCTGCGTCAAAAACCGATTGGCGTCTTTCTGCTCGACGCTCGCAAGTTCGACATGGGCCCGGACGCGACCACCGGCAGGAACCGGCGCCAAAAATCTGACTTTGTTGAGACCATAATTGACGCCCATGACTAACCCCTCGGGGTGCACAGCAACGCTCTCACACAATTTGACCAGCATCGACAGGGTCAAAAACCCGTGTGCGATCGTGCCGCCAAAAGGCGTTTTGGCGGCGGCTTCCTGATCAATGTGGATGAACTGATGGTCTTCGGTGCAATCGGCGAAATTATTGATGCGCTGCTGGTCGAGGGTAATCCAATCACTGGTACCTAAACTGGTACCGACCAACGCTTTAAGTTCATCAGGAGTTACTGTTTTGAAGGCCATCGTTTATTCCTCTTCGTCTAATAGTGATCGAGCAGTCAATGTGGGTGGAAGCTCCCCTGCCCGATGATCGGGTTTAACCCGGCGGGAGGCACCCAGGAATTAACCGTCGCGGAAAGTCCCGGTCGGTTCGTCGGCGCGGGCAATATATTTTTTAAGTTCGTTACGTCCAACCACCATACGGTGCACGGCATCGGGCCCATCGGCCAGGCGGAGGGTTCTCTGGCCTGACCACATAGCCGCGAGCGGCGTGTCCTGAGAAATACCAATTCCCCCATGCATTTGAATGGCCTCATCAACCACCTTCAGCGTCATGTTGGGCACCACCGTCTTGATCATTGAGATCCATATTCGGGCCTCTTTAGCATCGACGTTGTCCATCATCCACGCGGTTTTTAATGTCAGCAATCTCGCTTGCTCAATATTCATTCGGGCATCGGCAATAATGTCGATATTGCCGCCTAGCCGGGCAAGGGGTTTGCCAAACGCTTCGCGGCTGGTAGCCCGCTCACACAGCAGTTGCAAAGCTCGCTCCGCTGCGCCAATCGAGCGCATGCAGTGATGGATGCGGCCCGGACCTAGCCGGCCCTGGGAAATTTCAAACCCCCTGCCCTCACCCAAAATGATGTTGTCCTTGGGAACACGCACATCATTGAGCTTTAAGTGCATATGACCATGGGGCGCATCATCCATATTGAAGACCGTTAGGTGCCTCAGAATCTCGAGACCGGGTGAATCTAAGGGCACCAAAATCTGAGATTGCTGTTGGTGCTTTGGCGCATCAGGACTGGTTTTGACCATGCAGATCATGATCTTGCAGCGTGGGTCTCCCGCTCCTGAGATCCAGTGCTTCTCGCCGTTGATGACCCACTCGTCGCCATCAAGCACGGCACGGGTGGAAATGTTGGTGGCGTCAGATGAGGCGACACCCGGTTCGGTCATGCCAAAGCAAGATCGGATTTCACCGCGCATCAGGGGGTCAAGCCACTGCTTTTTCTGCGCCTCGCTACCATATTTGTGCAGCACTTCCATGTTGCCGGTATCGGGTGCCGAACAGTTGAAGACTTCGGCGCCCAGGTGGCATTTACCCATTTCCTCGGCAAGATGGGCGTAGTCAACCGTATTGAGTCCGGAACCGTGCTCGCCGTCACCGGTAAGAAAGAAGTTCCACAGACCCCGCTCTCTGGCTCCCGCTTTGATTTGTTGGAGAATCTCGGTCTGTCTCGCCGTAAATTCCCAGGGGCTACCCTGGCGGATCTCGGCAAAAAATTCGTGCTCAACGGGTACGACGTGGTCGGCAATATAAGTGCGCACCTGCTCGAGGAGCGGGGCCACGCGATCAGAGATACCTAAATCCATAAGGGGTCACCTCCTAGGGCTAGATTTTGCAAGACGAAGACGCTGGGAGAAGCTCACTTCCCGAGCGTTTGAACTTACAGTATGTTTTTTTGACTTTCAAGTATGTTTGGCGGCCTAGCCCCGGCTCCCCAACCACCCGACATCGGCGTTGACGCCATTAAAGATCGAGCGCCATTTGGTCAAATGCCACCTCAATACCCTCCGCTTCAACCGCTCTGCGCTCCGGGGAATCCTCGATCAAAATGGGATTGGTGTTGTTTATGTGGATGAGGATCTTTCGAGGTCCGTCCAGTCGGCGTAGCCACGTCAACATGCCCTCATCCCCGCTCTGCGGTAGGTGGCCCATTTCACTGGCTAATTTGGTGCCGACGCCAGCACGCTGCATTTCATCCTCGGCCCAAAAAGTGCCGTCAACCATGACGCAATCAGCAGACTGCATGATAGACAGTAAACCCTCGGACATTTGGCCGAGCCCGGGCGCATAAAACAGGGATGCCTGCGCGACTGTGTCTTCGATTAAATAGCCGACGTTATCGCCCAGATGTGGATCGAATCGATGGGGAGAGTATGGGGGCGCTTTACCATCAAGCGGCACCGCTGTTATCGAAAGACCGTCGATGCCCGCCACCTGAAAAGCACTGCCGTCGACGGGCACCTGCGTGTGCTGCACACCGCCGTCCCAACTCTCGAGCATCACAAAGATGGGGAAACCCGTGCTCAGGTCCTGCGCGACCATATCGGTGCAGTAAACCCTCAGCGGGCAACCCTCCCGCAGGAACAGCAAACCCGTCGTATGATCAATCTGGCTATCGGCGAGCACCACCGCGTGAATGCCCGTATCGCGATTGCCGGCTTTAGGTTGTAGCGGCGGGTTAGCCTCCAGCTGCGCCCGAATGTCCGGAGATGCATTGAACAAAATCCACTGCTCGCCACTCACCGACACCGCGATTGACGACTGGGTTCTCGGCAACGCGTCGACCGACCCCTCGCGCACACCACGGCAATTACGACAGTTGCAATTCCATTGCGGAAAACCGCCGCCCGCTGCCGATCCAAGAACCCTAACCTTCATCGCACCACCCCAGACCTGCTTAATCCTGTGCACAACACCGACGCGCGTAAACGCGAGACAAAAAAAATCCGCCCAATCAGGCGGACTTTGGCATCACGTGGCGAATCAACGCACGCTGAAGTACATGGTGACTTCAAAACCTACACGCAAATCAACGTACTCGGGTTTGGTCCACATGGTGCTCTCCTTGATTTGAAAGTTGTCTAGATCAGTTAGTGTAATCCCAAAGCCAATGACTCTACAACGGGCAGACCCGACCCACCAATGAACACCACAAATTTGGGAGAACCAACCTGCATGGCGGCACCGACAGCCGGGCAAGGTCGAGTGGGCTGATTAACCCGTTAAAAAAGCAAAACTCCTGCCAAACCGGGCCTTTGATCGACTAGCGCACAGGTTTTCCATCGACTGAGTGGTTATTATCGTATTTTTCGATCGAATTTGTCGGTTAAATGCGATGGCAATTTGATGTCGACTCCACTAGCGTTAGGAAATCGTTACAGAACCCCACTCGTGGCCCGCGCCAGAGGCGAAGATCATTTCAGGGGAGGTTCGGTACGGAACAATTCAATAGAGGAACATTTATGTTTAGACCTAAAACTCTCATCGCGGCCGTTGCCATGGCAACTACCCTGTCGATACCAAGCCACGCCGAAAATACCTTCGCTAAGCCGCCGACCTTTTGGTGGCCTGATCGCATCGATCTGACCCCCCTGCGCCAACACAATCCAGCGTCCAATCCCTATGGCGCGGATTTCAACTATGCGGCCGAGTTCGCCAAAGTGGATATGGCAGCGCTCAAAGAAGACGTCAGGGCTGTGCTAACCGACTCTAAAGACTGGTGGCCAGCAGATTATGGCCACTACGGTCCCTTCTTTATCAGGATGGCATGGCACAGCGCGGGCACTTATCGGATCTCCGACGGTCGCGGAGGGGCCGGTGGAGGCCAACAGCGCTTTGAGCCGCTCAATAGCTGGCCGGACAACGCTAACCTCGACAAGGCTCGACGCCTTATGTGGCCCGTCAAACAAAAGTACGGCCGACAGGTCTCCTGGGCAGACCTCATGATTTTGGCTGGCACCGTTGGCATGGAGGATATGGGCTTTAAAACCTTTGGCTTCGCCGGTGGTCGCGAAGACGACTGGGAGCCCGATGTGGTGTATTGGGGTCCCGAAAAGGTCATGCTCGCTGACGAGCGCTACCGAGGTGAGCGCAAGCTCGATAACCCTCTTGCCGCTGTCCAGATGGGGTTGATCTATGTGAACCCCGAGGGACCCAACGGCAATCCTGATCCAGCCTTGGCAGCCCATGACATCCGTGAAACCTTTGGCCGCATGGCCATGAACGATGCCGAGACCGTAGCGCTAATTGCGGGAGGGCACACCTTTGGCAAAGCTCACGGTGCGCGCAGCCCCAAAGGTTGTGTTGGCGTTGAGCCCGCTGGCGGCAACATCGAAGACCAGGAATTCGGCTGGAAAAATAGCTGTGGCAAAGGTCACTCGGAGGACACCATCACGTCCGGTCTCGAGGGCGCCTGGACAGCGACGCCCACCCGCTGGAGCATGATGTATCTGGCCAATTTGTTTGCCTATGATTGGGAGATGACTCGTAGCCCCGCCGGCGCAGTGCAGTGGATTCCCAAAGACGGTCAAGCCGCCAACACGGTGCCCGATGCTCATATCAAAGGTGAAGCCCACACACCCATTATGTTTACCACGGACTTATCGCTAAAGGCCGACCCGGCTTATCGGGAAATCTCACAGCGCTTCCTCGAGAATCCCGCCGAATTTGAGGATGCGTTCGCACGCGCTTGGTTCAAACTTACCCACCGGGACATGGGGCCTCGCGCGCGCTATGTCGGCACTGACGTACCCGCCGAAGTGCTCCTGTGGCAAGACCCCATTCCGGAGGTAGACCACGCGCTGATCGGGGATGGCGATGTCGCTGCGCTCAAAACAGCAATCCTCGCAACAGGCATCAGTCACTCTGATCTGGTCAAGACAGCCTGGGCCTCTGCCTCTAGCTACCGCGATAGCGATATGCGCGGTGGCGCTAATGGAGCCAGAATCCGTCTGGCGCCGATGAAAGACTGGGCAGCCAATGACCCCGAATCACTTGGCAATGTCCTGGCGGAACTGGAAGACGTGCAAGCTGCATTCAACGCCAGTGCCACCGGCGGTAAGCAGGTTTCCTTGGCAGACGTCATCGTGTTGGCGGGTGTAGCTGCAGTAGAGCAAGCCGCAGCTGACGCCGGCTACGCAGTAGACGTTCCATTTACACCGGGCCGGATGGATGCCACTCAGGAGATGACTGACGTTAACTCCTTTGCGGCACTCGAGCCGGCTGCAGATGGCTTCCGCAACTACTATGACGCCGACGCCAGCTATCTATCACCTGTGAAAGCCATGATCGACAAGGCCAATTTGCTCGACCTGTCAGCAGCGGAAATGACCGCATTGGTAGGCGGCTTGCGGGTACTCGACGCCAACACGGGTGGTGCTGACTTTGGGGTATTCACCGACAAGCCCGGCACCCTGAGCACTGACTTTTTTGTCAACCTGCTCGACATGTCAACCCAATGGTCACCTTCGGGTGAGTATGAAGGCGTCTACGTGGGCACCGATCGAGACACGGGCGAGCGTCGCTGGACAGCAAGTCCGGTCGACCTCATGTTTGGGTCGAGCTCGGAGCTTCGGGCAATCGCTGAGGTGTACGCGGCAAATGATGGTGGCGAAAAGTTTGTCTCTGACTTTGCCAGCGCATGGAACAAGGTCATGAACAATGATCGCTTCGATCTCCGCGCCGTCCAATCGACCAACGCAGGGGTTGCTGCTCGCTAACCAACACAGCTAGCAAAACAGCAAAATAACCCCACCACAAAAAAGCCCGGCCAGAGCCGGGCTTTTTTGTGGTGACTAACCAACTACTCGTAGCGATCCTTGAGGATTAAAAACGCCATCGAAAGCAGCAGCAGACTAAAGGGAACCGCAAGATACACCGCATTGATTCCAATCAATTCTTGGATGGTGACCGCACCAAAATTGAAGGGTTGTATGAGCCAGGCCTCCAGCGTTGGGAACATGAAGGCAAAAATCAGTGCGCCAACGAGGCCCCCGACTAACGTAAAAATAGCATCGAACTTGCCCTCGGCGGCACCCACAACACAGGTGCCCGGACAGTAACCTGAAACGGCCCACCCAATGCCAAAAATCACGCCTCCAAGCGCCACACCACCCAAATAGGCGGGCTTGATGCTGAGATTAGCGAGTCCGCCAAGGTCAAGTAGATAGATCCCCAACGTGCCCACGCCTATCGCCGTGCACATCAACTTGATGATCCACATATCCTTAAGCAACAGCGTACCCAAAATCCGGCGGTAGCTCGTGGCGCCGCCCATGTAAAGAATCGCGCCGAACACGCCGCCAATAAGAAACCCGATGAGTAACGTATTCATAAGATTAACCTCGCTTGCGATAGAGGATATGTGCGGCAAGTATTGCCGCGCCAAAAGTAAACACACCGAAAACAAAGGAGCTCAAGGCGAGCTGGGACATACCGCTAATCATGTGGCCGCTGGTACAGCCTCCAGCAAGCCGTGCACCAAATAGCAATAACACGCCGCCGAAAAACGCGCTCACGAAACGTTTTTTTCGTGAACCTCCAAACACCGCCGCCCACATAGGCGGCATCGACCCTTTATCGGCCTCGGGCTGCTTCGCACGAAGCAGACGGGATGTGATGAGGCCACCGGCGAACATTCCGGCCACAAGCATCCAGCCATAGCCAATGCTCCATTCGTCTTTCACCCCGTATTTAGCGAGATAGGTATTACTCTCGGCGGCCGCTGGCGCAACTGCATGAACCGCGATTGCGTCGGTCACGACAAATTGGGTTGACACCCCGAGCGGTTTAACAAGGAAGGTCGCCAACGTCAGCAGCAACCCAAGCGCCACACCGGCGATTTTCCAAGAAATAATGGCGTCATTCTCTTTCATAGGCTGGTTCCCCACGGTTTGTATGTAGCGAGTGGCCCCGCTACGGGTTTTATTTAGTACCGTATTGGAATAAGCATATTCTATTTAGTGTTAAAAAGACACTTTTTTTGACAAACCGCTCAGAAGGGTCCGCAAACCCGAGGTCGGGCCCAATCTAAAAGCCTAGCGCACGCGTTGGTAAGGTTTTTTCCAGGGTGCACCCGACATGGGCTCCACCTTCATGTCGGTATCAGGCAACAGTGAGAAGCCCTCGTCCTCCTCCGACTTTTTGCCCTCACCCGTCTCCTCGGCCAGCACCGCCGTGTCATTGAGCGCCGTATCGTTTAGCTGGCTATGCCCATAACGCCCCGATGAGGCCTTCAGGCAGGAGGACGCCGCCGCCGTGCGCACCCAAGCCTCCTGCTGATCAGTCCAAGCATCAGCGCCCAAACGCAACTCCGCGAGGGTCTCGGCGACCACTGCCTCACACTCAATCCCTGCTTGACTCACCCCCGTAATCAACAGACCCACCACCAGCAACACTCCGCGAACTATCACTACTCATCTCCTTTTTGGCATCCGATAACCGTTGTGGTCAGACCGCATCATGGCACGGACAGACGGAAAATAGGCGCACATCTTTAGTGCGGCCTTGCCCCAAAACAAAACTCTCGGCGGGCGCGGAGCGGAGCCTCATGTTCGGCAAAATCGTATAACTTTGTATTCATTTCAATGGGTTATGAAAGTTGGCAAGGCTGTTGCAAAGAACATCGCAGGTGCTGCGGCAGAAGCTCGCGGGGGATGAGCGATTGGAGGGCACCCCACTCAATTCACAACGGAAGCCACTAAGGAAACTTTATGAAATTGTTAACTTCTCAACGCCCTGTTTTGAACCGAGCCGTCGCCGCTGCACTGCTGGTAAGCGGTTTGTCGGCTGCACCTGCAATGGCGGGGGAATGGTCGGCAAACGCGTCGGTAACCAACAACTACATTTGGCGAGGCCTCACGCAGACCATGAACAACTCTGCGGTGCAGGGCGGCATCGACTTCGTCTCTGACAGCGGCTTCTACGCCGGTACGTGGGTATCCAACGTCAAGTACGAATCGTCAGATGCCTACTCCTACGAGCACGACATGTATGCGGGATACGCCTTCAGTGCCGGCGACGTGAGCATGGATGTGGGCTACCTTTACTACAACTACGACAGCGCTGCCGGCTACGACTTCGGCGAGGTTTACTTCAACGTAGGGTACGGCGGCTTGGGCTTGGGACTCAGTTTGCTCGCCAACGCAGAACCCGATGAAGGTC
The DNA here is from genome assembly GCA_943787485.1 of uncultured Luminiphilus sp. Classification (GTDB taxonomy): domain Bacteria; phylum Pseudomonadota; class Gammaproteobacteria; order Pseudomonadales; family Halieaceae; genus Luminiphilus. Next base: position 314,893 of record CALSMP010000004.1, read on the forward strand.
CGGACGAGGACTTTGGATTTGGCAGCGCCTATTATGTGTCAGCTGACTATGGCTTTGAGGTCGGGGACGGTATCGGCATCGGGCTGCACGTCGGCTACCATGATGGCGACTTCGTAGACTCCTTTAATGGCGTCGACGGTGGTTATGCTGACTACAATATTAGTATCTCTAAGGGCGGCTTCTCGTTCATGGTCTCTGACACGAATGCTGAAGGGGATTTTGCTACCGGTGTACCGCTCGACAACCAAAGCGTCAAATTTGTTATCTCCTACGGCGTTGATATTTCTATGTAACACCCTGTCCAGTTCGTTTTTCTTGTGAGCCCACCTCGGTGGGCTTTTTTTTGCCCCTCGGTTTTATGACTTGCAGATCGCAGCTTTCGAACTTACCGTGTTCGCTTGGTGAGGCGACACCAGGCTGAGCAATAGCAGCCCCAGTTTGGTACGAAACATGAGCACTAGCGCTCTGCATCAGCGAGTTGATTTTCATGGCAAAAACGGGTGCAACGGCACAATACATGCCAATCTTCGCAGGCCTGTTCTACGCTGCTCTCGCAGCCGGGCTGGTATGCGGCTTCGTATTACCCATTTTTATCGACTTTAACGGCTGGCTACTCACCGCAAACCTTGCACTCAGAGCCCTAGCACCACTGGCTGTTTTGCACGCAATTTCTCAGTCCAACAGCCCTTTTTCACGACGGGTGTGGGGTTACTTTTTCACCGCCGCGCTGTTCGATGGAGCGGCGTCGGTCTTGTTCAGCTTTGCCGCCTCGGAGCAGGATTTGAGCACGGGGCCTATCATCACGCCACTGGGTGATCTTAGTCAGTTGGCTTGTTACGTTATGGTCTGCCTCGCTCTCAACGCGATGCGCCAGACGCAGCAGCTCCGCATCGACTGGCGTATCCCAGCCCTAAACGCAGCAACGGCAGTCCTCGGGCTCGCCACCATTATCTGGGTGGTGGTAGTACAAGGCGCATCCAGCAGTGTGCTCTCTACCCCTGCCGACACTGCAAAGTTTTTCATTGAACTGGGCTATCCGCTACTAGATTTTTTAATGCTAGGCAGCGTAGTAGTCGTGCACACCCACCGCAACCCAATGGTGTCACCCCAGTTTTTATGGGGGATTACTTTTTTTGTTGGCTGCCTTTTTATTGCTGATGGGCTGATTGGGGCAGCTATCTATCTGACCGACCAAGGTGCCCCACTGCTTACCACAGCAGGTTTGCTTCACGGCATTGCCGTCGCCGCGCTGGCAATCACGGCTTTCCGCTTCAGCGCGTCGAATCAGAAGACGGCGCCGATTATTACCCCGCTTACACCCCCCACCTGGCAATTTAGTACCGTCATGGTCGGCGCCCTTTTCATCACGATGCTTTTAGTCGCGCAGCTCCGCTTCGGCGCCTCCCAAGACACCTTAACCGTTGAAGTGATCGCAATCAGCTGCATGGCAGTGGCCGGACTAATGATTTTAATTCGGCAGACGCTGGTCGCCTCGCATGTTCAACAGGTACTCCAAGGGGAGATACACAATCAGACCAAAGAATTGCAAATAGCCCAGAAACGGCTTGAAGCATCAAACCGCAGTCTTAAATCACTTGTCGAACACGCACCCATTGCCATTTGTGCGCGAAGCTCTAACGGCGAAATTCTTTTACTTAATGAAGCGTGGCGCGAGATGCTAGGTGACTGCCAGAACCTCTCAACATGGCGCCCATCAGGAGAAAACAGGGACGGCATTAACAAGATTACCCTCGACGCGAATGATGGAAGAAAAAAAGAATACCTCGGCATTCGCGCTGACTTCATTAACGAAAGCGGTGACTACGACGGCGACTGGTTAATTATCACTGACGTAACCGACATAAAAGCTCAGGAAACCCAAATGCATGCTCTCTCACGCTTGGCTTCCCTCGGTGAGCTATCAACAAATCTGGCGCATGAACTAAATCAGCCTCTCAACGCCATGCGCCTGACGCTGGCTAATCTCGATCGCCTTGTCACTCGTGACACAGTCGACAGTGCCAACATCAAGGCTAAAGTCGAGCGTTTGAATGACATTATTAATCGCTGCGCCTCCCTGATTTCACAAATGAAAACCTACGGTAGAGCAGCTCCGACAGACGCTGTTGTGTTCGATGTCAAAAACAGGCTTGAAGTAATTCAAAATCTCATGGGCGAACAACTGCGGCACGACCGTATTACGCTGATGTGGAATCTTCCGGGCGAGCCGGTTTTGTGCCTGGGCTCACCACTTGAGTTCGATCAGGTGCTCATCAATCTGATGACAAACGCCCGCGATGCAATTCTCGCTGGTGGCGACTCGGGTCAGATCACTCTGTCAATCGCCTCCTCCAGCACCGAGCATGAGATCACCATCGAGGATTCGGGGGTCGGCTTCCCAGACGACCTCATCGAGAGACTCTTGGAGCCTTTTTTCACCACCAAGCCCGTCGGAGAGGGTACTGGACTGGGACTCTCTATTACCCACGGAATCATCAAGGACATGGGCGGGCATGTTAGGCTGGAGAACAGCGTGAGCGGCGCGAGGGTTACGCTCACTATTCCCAAGGTTTGGGAAGCTCACGATGAAAATAAGTAACTCGTTAGTGACGGGATTGAAAGGTGCCTTATGAATCTATCTGGCCTCGATGCAGCCGTTGACGCTTGGGTTGGACCCGCGGCAGCAAAGTTATCTGCCGCCGTGTTCTATTCCGTCACGCTGTTTGGCAGCGAGGTTCCGCTCATCGTTCTTTGGCTTGCTGTGGCGGCTCTCTATTTCACGCTCTACTTCAGGTTCATCAATTTCCGAGCGCTTGGACTCGCCTTTAGACATGTCAGAGGGGATTTTTCCGATGCCAAAGCCCGGGGAGAAATCAGCCATTTCAAAGCCGTCACCACCGCTATTTCGGGGACCGTGGGCGTCGGCAATATAGGGGGCGTCGCGGTTGCGATTAGCCTCGGGGGCCCGGGGGCAGCTTTTTGGCTTTTTATCGCCGGTGTGCTCGCCATGGCCACCAAACTCGTTGAGTGTACGTTGGGGGTGAAATACCGGCGGTACAATGCAGACGGAAGCGTCTCTGGCGGCCCAATGTATTACCTAGAGGCGTGGTTTAACCGCAATAATCTGCCGACCATCGGCAAGGCCATGGGGATTTTTTATGCCGTGGCGATGGTCATTGGCTGCTTTGGCATCGGCAACATGTTCCAAGCTAACCAAGCCTACATGCAGGTGTTAGTCATCACTGGCGGTGAGTCAAGTTGGCTAGCCGCGAAAGGCTGGGTGTTTGGCCTCGCGCTTGCCACCATCGTCGCGCTAGTCGTTATTGGTGGCATTCGATCTATTGCTCGAGTCACTAGTGTGTTGGTGCCTTTTATGGCGCTCTTGTACATAGGGAGTGCTGTTATCGTCATCGCGTTGAGCGCCGAGCATATTCCCGCAGCCCTTTCATCGGTGGTGGCCGGTGCCTTCAATCCTGACGCCGCAGCCGGCGGCGCACTGGGTGCCGCCGTGATCGGCTTTCAGCGCGCCTTGTTTTCCAACGAAGCCGGGCTTGGCTCGGCGTCTATCGCCCACTCCGCCGTGCAAACAGAAGAACCCGCATCAGAAGGCATCACTGCCCTACTCGAGCCATTTATCGACACGATCATTATCTTGAGTCTGAGCTCACTGGTCATCCTGACAAGCGCCATACCCAACAATTTGATGAACGGCGAGCTGGCTGGAATCGAGCTCACCTCGGCTGCTTTCGAAGTTCACTTCAGTGCAGCACCGTTTGTCATCGCCGTAGCGGCGCTGTTGTTCGCGTTCTCTACCCTGCTGGCGTGGTCCTACTACGGATTAAAAGCATGGACCTATTTGGTTGGCGAGGGGCGCTCCCGGGAGTTGGTATTCCAAAGCTGCTTTTGTGGCGCCATCGTGATCGGTTGTATGGTTCAGCTTTCTGCCGTACTGGATTTTTCCGACGCCATGATCTTCGTGATCGCTATTCCAAATCTCATCGCGCTTTATCTGTTTGCCCCAGAGGTCAAACGGGACGTTACCGACTACATCAATCGCATCAAGTCCACGGGGTGAATCCTTAGTAGGGACGGTCACCCTCACTCACAACCCGGTGCAGCCGCCGACTTGCGGGTAGAAAATCGTTCACAGGCTTGTGCTGAGTGCTCCGGTTGTCCCACAGCACGACGCTATCTTTCTGCCAAGGAAACCGACAGGTGAATTCAGGCAACACCGCGTGCTGATATAAAAACGCCAGCACCTCTGCCGATTCCAGCGGCGGAATACCTTCGATTTGTGTGGTGAACAATGCATTGACGAACAGAACGCGCTTGCCTGTTTCAGGATGCGTCTGAATCACAGGGTGTCGCACAGGGGGGTTCTTTTTTAGCGCGTCATCCAATCGCTCTCGCCCCCCGGGCTCGGCGAGACTCTCCTTAAACCCATGGGCAAAATCATGAACCGCGACGAGTCCCTCCAAGTAACGCTTCATGCCAGCGGAGAGACCCTCGTAGGCGGCGGTCATGCTGGCAAACAGAGTATCGCCCCCCACCTCAGGAATGATCACACCTCGAAGAACCGTCACTGAAGGCGGGTGCTGGCGGAACGTCATGTCAGAATGCCAGACCTCAATTTTGGACGGATTTTCGGCCGTGCTCTCCAGGATCATAACCTCAGGGAACCCATCGATCGTGCCGTAGGCTGGATGGGTTTGAAGGGGGCCAAAAATACTCGCCAAATCCCGCTGCCGTGCAGCCTCAACTGGCTGGTCCCGAAAAAAAAGAACCTCATGCTGGTTTAGCAAATCACGGAGCGCGCCGGCCGTCTCTGGCGAAAGCTCGTGGGTTAAATCAATGCCACTTACTTCGGCACCCAGCGCACCCGACATTCGTCTCACTTGCATGACTTTATTTCCACGTTACGGACCGACTCATTACCGAGATCTAGTGGGCGTAGAGTGTGCGCCTGGACTCTTGATGCGACAAGGGCTATCCAGCGCTAAAAATACGCATGGATAGCCCCCAGACACCGTTTTACTCCATTAGGGGTACGTGATTTTCCGCATAATGGCGAAGTCTATTATTTGCCGGTATTCTTCGTAGCCCTTCGACGTCTTATCGTTGGCCTCTTCATTCATACCCGCTTCAGCCAGCTTGGCCATAAAAGCGTTGTACTCTTCAGCACTGCCCTGCAGCGCCGCCATGTTTTTATACGTTACCGTCAACCAAACATTCGGAGAGTCAGCACCATTAGCCACCCACACGCCGTAGTCAACCACCGACCCCATTTCTTTTTGGACCTCCATCGCGCGCACCCAAGTGGTCTTTAAATTAACCAGATAGTCGTCGAGATAATTGGTCTTCACATCCACCACTGTCAGTTCCGTAACTTCCTCACTGGGCGTGTAGTCGGTCCAAATTTCCGCTGACGCGGAAAGCACACAACCAAACAGACCAACTAATAGAAGTGCGCCGGCGCGCCATTGGGTAAATATCGTCATAACGAGATCCTTATAAGGTTTTTTTGGGCGACAACATGCCTCCCCGCCCATCATCCTAATAGGGGGTGGGTAATTCACCCTCTGTGCAACCTGATATATGTCACATTTTCGTCATTTAATGACACGGATTATTTGCTAGTATCCCTGCCTGCAAGATGAAAAAGCCGGAAACAAAACGGCCGCCTAAACCTCGGGGGAGACTAGTCGATGATACCAGCGGGATATGTCTCTGCGGCGCCTCTCATACGGGTGCTCAGTTATGCCGATCAGGTCGGGGTCGACACAGGTTCGCTACGCAAACGCATGCGTCTTCAGCTAGATATGCCCGTATTGCTCGACTCGACAGTCCCACTCATTACCGCCATGAACGCGCTGCATGAGCTCGAGGGGCTTAAGAATTGGAATCATTTTCCGATCCTCCTAGGCAGAATCGTGGCTTCTGAGTTAAGCCCCCTTCACGCGCAGCTCGCGAAAAGCACGAAGACTGTAGACGAGTGGCTGGAAGTCCTGCCACCGACAGAGTCACTCATTGGCGATATTGGCAATTTACATATGCGAAGCGCGAATGATTGCTGCGAACTTATTTGGGAGCTGTCTCTGCCGCGCCACCCCGCCGCCTCCTTGGTAACGGATGCGATGCTGGTCGCAACAGCGCGCAACCTCGACCTCGTTACCATTGAGCCATCACCGCCGATAAAAGTACTGCTGCCAAGAAAGGCACACCCCGGTGATGCCGCCCTCAAAAAAGAGCTGGGTGGTGATATTGTCTACGGGGCGCAAGTGGCCGGGTTGGTTTATCCACTCGATTTCTTTGCCCGTGCTGTGCAGCAAATTTCAGGGTTACTTCCCGCGATCGGCGCCTTCCAATCGGGCGACACCTCCCCAGCAGAGATGCGAATAAGCCCCTTTATCGCCCGCCTGAGCAACACCATACTGACGCATTTACATCGCAATGGCGCTCCCATCGAGACCGTGGCATCAGCACTATTCATGTCAGTCCGTACCTTGCAACGCCGCCTGAAAGAGCACGGCTTGAGCTATCAACAAGTGCGAACAGAATTGCGCCAGAGTCGCTCCAAAAAGCTTCTCCTCAACAGCGAGTTAAGTGTGGAACAGGTGGCGGAGAAACTTGGCTATGAACATGCCAATGCATTCGGCGCCGCCTTCCGCACGTGGTGGGGTGTTTCACCCTCACGCTATCGCAGACAGCACCGCATAAACATCGGATTGTAAGTCACCGTTTTAAGTAACGGGCACTTGATCACACCCCGAGTGTCGTTTGCTCACCAGATAGCAACCGGATTGATGATCATTTGCACAGCGCCTTTTAGCCGCGCTTGCCCTAGGACGAACATAAACTCCGACACAGACTCCGCAGCCAAGCGCCCGGTGTTCATGGTCTCCAGAATATAAATGCCATGGTCCTTCAAGAGCACTATGTGATCGTAGAACAACTTGTCTCCATCAATCGCGGGTATCGCCCCAACAGCCCAGGTGTCTGCACCGACCGCGACAGGGTTTAATGTAGCCAGAAAGCGGGCGGCATCATTGGTAATGCCGGGTATGGTACTCGCCCACAGGTCGGGATTGCTGGTCAGCTGTGCATCCGTGTACCCCGTGTGTAGCAAAATCACGTCGCCCTCCCTTGGCGCCACCTTTTGGCTAGACATCGCGGCCCGCAAGTCCTCCGCGGTGATGGGTTGCCCCGCCTCCAGACTCGCCACATCAAAGTGTTTTGCCATATCGATCAACACGCCCCGAGTTACCATGGGTGGCACCTGACTAATATCCAAACGGGTCAACCCGGTGATGGCGGAAAAATCGGCGCCGCGGTGACAGTTATAGAATATGCCGTCTTCACCCATATGACCCAAACCATCAAGCTGCGGACCCGTGCCCAACCACATCTGCAAAACGTCATCGTTGTAGGAGGCATTCCAACCAAAAAGCTGCGTGGTATCGGTAATGAAGTGCTGGTTTGGCTGAACAACCTGGAGCTGGGTATAGCGCGGAGGATAGGCAGGCATAGCCGGATCAATCACGATGCCAAGGGGATGGCGCTCACCCTTCACCACCAGCGCCGCGGCCTGCTGCACGTGGGCGGGGGGTAATTCGGTTAACGGCGCCTAATTGGTCATCTGCACCCCACACCGCGCTGCTACAACGCTCGTCTCCGAGAGACCAGCCTGGATACAAAATAATAAAGAGGCATAAAAAGATAGAAATGCGCATGGTGCTCGACTCCGATTGATTTGGTTATGAGGCAGGTATCGGCAAGGATCACTGCTGGTAGCGGCTGTACCTTGATGTCAACAGAGGCTTACCTCACCGACGCAGTATAGAAAATAACCAAGGCCTGTTGCGAACGGAGCGCTTCGAGGTGCTGCACACTGCGTCATCTACAGCGTCTGTTGAAGCTATTGCTAGGCCTAGGCTTATCGCCGAACGCCGGTTGCGGTATTTAAGGCAATGAACCGGCTTTTTCTCGTGTTTTAGCGTCTATTTCCGAAATATTCGACGAAATTTCCCAAAAAATAGCCTAAATATCGTGATCTTGCGCAAAGCTCCACCGAAACAGGCGAATTTGGCAGAACACCCACCCGCCGCTAGCAGTTTTTTTAGCCTCAACAAGCGCAATAGTGCCACTATTTTTAATCCGACTCCCAAGCCTGTTCGTAATCGGAACAAGCTGGCCCATTTTCCACGCCGGTCTCCCTTCAGGGGGCCCGTTGAATGACGCTAGCGCAAACGAAAGTTGACGAGATAAACCGACGCAGGCGACCCAACGGCGACGTCGCACACTGCATAAAAAGGCGTCAAAACGCCCATACTGGAGCAACGCACTATGACTGTTGGGATAGCTTGGGAGCAACTGAGCTCGCAGGCGGGGGAGGACTCCCTCCGCCGGTTGATCAACGAGACGCCAGAACATTTTTACGGCGACGTTGCTCGAAGAAATCTTCACTGGTTCGATGAGAAGGCCGATCAGTGGATCTGCTTTAATCTGGCCAGTCAAACTTGGGCCGGGTACGCCGCGTACTCCGGCGAACCGGTTGCGTCCGAGCAGGGTGTGGATAGAGAGCTCTGGACAACGGTGCTCGATAGTAGCCGCAGTCCTTATCTAAAGTGGTTTGTAGGGGCGCAAACCAACGCCTGCTTTAATTTGCTGGATCGCCATGTCCTGCAGGGTCAAGGAAGCCACAAAGCCCTTATTTTTGAGGGTGACCGCTGGGACCCTGCCAAAAATGCGGGTCGTGGCGGCCCGGTTACCGAGCAACATTTCACCTACCGCCAACTTCTGCTTGAGGTGACACTTAGAGCGCGGGTGCTCACCAATCTTGGGCTACGCACCGGCGATCGCATCGCCCTCAACATGCCCAACATCCCCGAGCAGATTTTCTACATTCTCGCGGCACAGCGTCTGGGCATTCTCTACACCCCCGTGTTCGGCGGGTTTTCAGCAAAGACCCTCTCGGACCGACTACACGACGCCGGCGCGAAGCTAGTCATCACCGCCGATGGTGGGTTTAGAAATGCCGAAGCTGTACCTTTTAAGAGCCAATATACCGATCCCGCGCTCGACAACTACGTGCCGCGCGAAGCTGGTCTTCAGGCCCTCATTGACACACTGCACAATACGCCCGATATCGCCGAGAGCGACCAGATCATAGCGGCCGTGAGCGCAGCCGTAGCAAGTGAAATTACGCTTGAGCGCGCCGACATCATGCGCGAACTGGGCGCTGCACTCTCTGCCTGCTCCCAACTTAATCCGGAAACCAGCGCGAAGCTCAGAACGCAGGTGGCGATCGCCCTTGCCGGGGTTGGCCATGCGATCGATAAGGTAATAGTGGCTCGCTACACCGGGCAGGAGGTCATTGAATACGAGCGCGACGTCTATTCTGACGACCTCGTGGCCCAGGCCGCCAGTGATTGCCTTGAAGATTTAGGGGTTGCCGATTTTGACTCTCTCAACGGCCTCGAAGATGCCAAGTACTGGTCGGTCATCAATGGCCTGCAACCCGTCGTCGCCGTAGAAGCCAACTGGCCACTGTTTATTATCTATACCTCGGGTTCGACGGGAAAACCCAAAGGGGTCGTGCATACCCACGGCGCCTGGCTTGCCGGCGTGACTCACTCGATGCATGCCGTATTCAATGCCACCCCTGACGATACACTTTATGTGGTGGGTGATCCCGGTTGGATCACCGGACAGTCCTACCTGATCGCAGCACCCTTATCGATGGGCATGACCACCGTCGTGTGCGAGGGTTCGCCGCTATTCCCGCACGCTGGTCGTTTTGCATCGACCATTGAACGCCATGGCGTAACACTGTTCAAAGCCGGATCGACTTTCTTAAAAGCCGTGATGACCGATCCCGCGAGCACGCGAGACATGTCTGGCTACGACATGTCATCACTACGCGCCGGCACCTTTTGCGCAGAACCTGTATCCCCAGCGGTACAGGAGTTTGCTATGGAACACATTTGCAGCCACTACATTAACTCCTACTGGGCAACCGAACACGGCGGTATCGTTTTCTCTTGCCCCGCAGGTGGCTACAAAGATCTGAAGCCCGACGCGAAGACCTGGGCACTGCCCTGGATTCAAGCGGAAGTCCGGGTCGCTGAAGCCACCGGAGATGATGGCCAAGCCACCTCGTGGCGGGTCGCTGACGTAGGCGAAAAAGGGGAGCTGGTAATCACCAGCCCCTATCCCTATTTGGCCCATACCTTGTGGGGCGATAAAGAAAACTTTGGGTCACCGCAGTGGTGCGGCGATCTCGAACGATTCAAAGCGGTGTACTTCAATCGATGGGACACCGGATACAGCTACACTCAGGGTGATTATGCCCGACAGCATCCCGATGCCGGCTTCACACTTCACGGTCGCTCCGATGATGTCATCAACGTTTCAGGGCACCGTATAGGCACCGAGGAAATTGAAGGCGCTATCTTGCGTGATAAAACTCTGCGCGAAGACTCTCCCTTGGGTAACGTTGTCGTCGTGGGTGCCCCTCACGATGAGAAGGGCGAAACCCCCGTCGCATTCTTAGTAGCGGCCCCGGGCAGAAAGCTTACTGATGACGACTTCGCCCGCTTACAGGGACTGGTGCGCAGTGAGAAAGGCGCCACGGCAGTGCCTTCAGATTTTTTGGTGGTCCCCGCATTTCCTGAAACTCGCTCAGGCAAATATATGCGCAGGACTTTGCGCTCGCTGCTGCTCGATGCACCCTTGGGTGACTTGTCTACCTTGAAAAATCCTGAGGTGGTCGACGTCATTCGCGAATCGGTTGTGCAGTGGCGAGACCACGGTGCGCTTGCTCAAGCACGCCAGATCGTTCAAACCTGGCGTTACATTCGCCTCGAGGTGCACCGGCTGACAGAAAGTCGCACGGTCGCCCTACTGTTCATCAATAACCCGCCGGTAAACGCCTTAAACGAGAGGGCGCTCGATGAGCTCCACACCGTCATTCATCAGATTAAGCATCAGGATCACATCGATGCGCTGGTCATCACCGGCAATAAAAATACCTTTGTCGCCGGCGCGGACGTGAAGGAGCTTTTGAAGATAGGAGAGGTGGGCGATCGAGAATCGGCACTTACGCCTCCCCACGCGGCGCAGGCCGCCTTTTCGGCCATCGAGAATCTATCCATTCCAGTGGTTGCCGCAATTAATGGCCCTGCGCTGGGCGGTGGCAATGAGTTGCTGCTTTCCTGCGCCTACGTCATTGCGGCCGACCATGCCACCTTTGGACAGCCCGAAGTCAATTTGAACTTGCTACCCGGCTATGGTGGCACCCAGCGGCTCACCCGCAAGCTTTATCAACGTCGAGGGTTCGATGGGGCCGCAGACGCCCTGGGCATTATGCTGCGAGGCAGACCGATTGACGCCGATGAAGCCGCCGCTATGGGGCTTGTTGACGAGGTCGTACCTAGCGGCGCGGAATCCGCTGTGGATCGGGCCATGGCGCGACTGCGCGCGCATTTCAGTGGCGAGGCCGAGCAAAGTCCGCTGACTGCGATCCTCACTGATCATGCAGCGCTGCTGGAAGCGCGCGAGCTACCGCTGACCCTCGAAAGCGGTCTTCAAGAACACCCGCAGGTAGCAACGGCGCTGCGACAGCTGACCGCCGGTGGCCGTAGCCATGTAGCAGATCGCATTGTAGAAGCCACCCAAATCGGCATCGAACAGGGGGTTTCTGCGGGGCTTGACGCCGAGTCGCGACTTTTTGCTGACGCCGTCTGCGATCCCGCCTCCGGGCCGACGGGCATCCTTGCGTTTCTCGAAAAGCGCAGCGCACCACTCCCGTGCCAGCCCCGCAAGGTGCCGGCCTATCCCGATGAAGGTCTGGAGAACACCCTGCTTGAATCGGGCGAGCTACTGCCCGTTGGCACCAGTTTTTATCCGGGTGTGACGCCCGTACCGAGCTATCAATACGGCTGGGGCGTTGCGCGATCACAAGAGACTGGTGCCCCCGAACACGGAGACCCAGCGGTTGCCGAGAAGCGACTTGTGTTCCCAACCCCCTCCCCCGGTGCAGCAGAAGCACTGGTTTACGTACTTGCTTCCGAAGTCAACTTTAATGACATCTGGGCCGTGACAGGCATCCCGGTGTCACCCTTCGATGCCCGCGAGACCGATGTGCAGGTAACCGGCTCAGGCGGCGTAGGACTCGTGGTTCAGTTGGGTGCCGACCTGGTGTCTGAAGGGCGTCTTGCGGTGGGCGATGTCGTCACGATCTACTCCGGACAAAGCGAGCTGCTCTCGCCTGATCAGGGTCTAGACCCCATGGCTGCAGACTTTCGTATCCAAGGATACGAGCGCAATGATGGGAGTCACGGTCAGTTCCTGGCGGTACAAGGCCCGCAATTGCATCCTAAGCTGGCCTCCATGACCTTTGAAGAGGCAGGCTCCTACGGCCTTACCATGGGGACGATTCAACGCGCACTGTTTACCACCCTCGATATCGAGCCCGGCAAGCGCCTTTTTGTAGAGGGAGCTTCCACCGGCACCGGGTATGACTGCTTGCGAAGCGCCACGGCGAGCGGGCTCAGTTGCCTGGGAATGGTTTCGAGTACCGATCGAGCATCGCGGGTGGAAGCCGCTGGCGGACAAGCCATTAATCGCAAAGATGATCGTTGGCAGCACATCTTTACCGCGATCCCCGATGATCCATCGACCTGGCAAGCCTGGCACGACGAAGGGGTACCTTTCGTCAAGGAGGCAGAAGCCACGGTTGGCGGCCGCATCGACTACGCCGTGAGTCACGCCGGTGAAAATGCCTTCCCCCGCACCTTCCAAATGCTGGGGAACAACGGCGTGCTGGCCTTTTACGGCGCCTCCTCCGGCTATCGTTTTACTTTCATGGGTAAATCTGGCAGCTCAACCCCCGCGAAGATGTTTCAACGCGCCGGGTTACGGGCCGGTAAAACCGTGTTGATTGTGTACGGACCGGGTGCCCAGGATGGCATCGTCGATAACGTTGCCATCGAAGCCATCGAGGTCGCTTGTCAAAGCGGCTGTCAGGTAGCAGTTCTGGTGGACACCATCGCCCAGCGCGAATTTGTCAGCTCTTTAGGATTTGGGCCACGTGTCCGCGGTGTTGTAAGTATCGAAGAAATAGCCAAGCGTCTGGGTGATGATTTTGTAGCGCCCGGGCCGTTCCCAACGATGCCAGATCCGTTCACACAGTCAGAAGCCTTTAGAGAGGCCGTCAGGGAATTCTCGGACAAAACGCTAAAACCCATTGGTTCAGCCATTGCCCCGGCGCTGCGTAACACGCTGGACAAACGCGGTCTGCCCGATGTGGTATTTGAGCGCCGCGGTCGTGACGGCCTTGCGCTGGCCTCTGCGTTGGTAAAGCCCAATACGGGTCGAGTGGTGTACTGCGAGGACCTTGAGGGATGTCGCTTCAGCTTTTACGCGCCCCAAGTGTGGACTCGACAGCGCCGCATTATTATGCCGACGGCGGAAATTAGGGGAACTCACCTCAATACCTCGCGAGAATTCGCCGAAATGCAGGAGCAAATTGCCTCTGGCTTCCTCGCGGTACTGCCTCCCACCCCAGTGCCGATGGACGATTTACCCGAGGCACATCAGGCTATGTGGGAGAACAAACATCAAGGCGCCAATTACGTCGCCATCCATGCGCTGCCTCGTGCAGGATTGAAATCGAAAGAAGAACTCTACCGGGCCTGGGCAATTCGTGATGCCCAGCAGCGGGGAGAAGAACTGACACAAGTTGATACCGGTTCAGCAGGAGCCCTCCGATGAATGAAATCGTAAAACTTACTGACGACATGATCAGCCAGTCCCGCTCAGGACGCCGACTCGACACCAAGTCCATCGTGCTGACCGGCGCTGCAGGCTCCATTGGTCGCTACATTACGCGCCAGCTACTGCGCGAAGGTGCTCGCGTCATGTTGACCGGACGTGACATCGAAAAACTCGATGACTTCGTCGACACCCTTTGCAACGAGGGCTTTGACCGGGACAACATGGTAACCATGGCAGGTGACTGTGCTGACCCGGAAGTTTGTCGACAAATCGTCACCAAAACGGTCGAGAGCTTTGGCACGATCGACGTCTTGGTTAACAACGCAGGTGCCGCTGGCCCAAAGTTCACCCTTCGAGATATTCCTTTCACTGAGGCAGAGAAGCGCGCTAGCGAGTCGGATCAAACCATGTTCGATTCCGCTATGAACCTTCTAGGTGCGCCCTGGAATATGGCGCGGGCGGCGGCCCCTCACATGAGCGTGGGCGCATCCATCATAAATGTCTCTACCATTTTTTCACGCACTCATTACTACGGGCGAATCCCCTATGTCGTACCTAAGTCGGGTCTGAATGCGCTATCCAAAGGCTTGGCACTTGAGCTTGGTGAAGAGCGCGGCATCCGGGTTAATACCATCTTCCCGGGCCCAATCGAGTCCGAGCGCATCGATACCGTCTTTGCACGCATGGATGAACTTCAGGGACTCGAGCCCGGTAGTACTGGCAAAGAGTTCAAGGACCTGATGATTACCACCCGGGATGGCGAAGATGGCCTCGCCTATCGCTACCCCACCCCAGATGACGTTGCATCGGCAATCACTTGGCTTGCCTCCAACGAATCTGCAGCACTCTCCGGACACCACGTCGAGGTGACCAACGGCATGCAGGTACCGGCACAGAGTCGATCACAGCTGGTGTCTTGGCCGGATAAGCGCCTCGAAGACCTGACTGGCAGCATCGTGCTGATATTGGGCGGCTCCGATTACAACGAGGCCGTCACCTTTGCCCAGCGGCATACGGATAGTGGTGCTCAGGTACTGCTGGCGTTTCGTAATCTCGAAGCCGTGGGCCAGGCCCGAAGCATCATCCAAGCCAAGGAGATGGATAACGTCCAGCTGTCACATCTCGACCCGCTGCGTCGGGAGTCGATGGATCGCACCATGCAGTTTATCGATGACCACTTTGGCCGCCTCGACGGGGTGATCGTGCTGCCGCAGAGGCATAATGGCCACTACGGATACTCGATCTCGACCGCCACTGATGAGGACGTTGAAAACTTCGTGCGCGATGAGGTGGTAGCCCCGGTCGCTTTTGCCTCTACACTGGCCACCAACCTGAGCCGCTGGTTTGATAAGTGCGAACCCCCAGCAATCACCTATGTCACTAACCAGAGCGATTCGCACGGCAACCTCCTCAATGACGTGATTCGCGCGTCCAATGAGGCCCTGATTCGAGGCTGGCGTCACGAGGATGATACGCTCAAGACTGCTGGCGAGCTGGTCTGGGCAGTTCAACCAAACCAACTCGTGCGCTACGACACTGAAGATAAAGACGCCCTGCCCTTTGCTGCAGACTGGGCTGCTACGCTCACCAACCGCGTCCGCCAGATGGACCCCATCAATCTATGGATTCCGAAGGACATCAAGCGCGCTACCGGTAAGGGAGCCATGCCCACCTCGCTGATGCGCGTGCTCCCGGGACTGCACAAAGGCAAGACGGCGGTGATTACGGGCGGTAGCCTAGGTATTGGTCTGCAGTTGGGTCGGTACCTCGCTATCGCGGGGGCCCGGGTGCTTCTGAGCGCTCGAAGTGAAGCCAAGCTGATCGAAGCCAGACAGGAAATTGCTGACGAACTTCGAGGCATCGGCTATCCAAACCCAGAATCTCGCATCCATATCCTTGCGGATATCGATGTCGGGGATCCCGAGGCGCTGGATACCCTGCATCAACATGCTGTGGATTTGTTTGGCCAGGTCGACTTTCTAATCAATAACGCGGGCATCTCCGGCGCCGAGGAGATGGTTGTGGATATGACCCTGAAGGATTGGAATCGCACCATGGAGGCCAATCTAATCTCTAACTACAGCCTGATCCGCAAGTTCGGTCCGCTGATGAAGGACAAGGGCAAAGGGTCGATCCTCAACGTTTCGAGCTATTTTGGCGGCGAGAAATACGTTGCCGTTGCCTATCCCAATCGCGCGGACTACGCCGTCTCTAAAGCGGGACAACGGGTGCTCGCTGAAATCCTGTCTCGGCATCTGGGCCCCGAGATTCAAATTAATGCCTTGGCACCGGGCCCGGTAGACGGTGCTCGTCTGCGAGGTCTGGGCGACGCCCCCGGGCTGTTTGACCGTCGGGGCCGCTTGGTACTGGAAAATAAGCGGTTAAATCAGGTTCATGCGGCCATCATTGCGGCGGTTGCTGGCGGCTATTCACTTGAAGACGTGAAGAAACTCTCGGGTAATGCGCTTGCAGTGCTTCCCACCAAAGACCTGCCGCGGTCACTCTCGAGACTCTACGATCAGGTCAAGGAATCCGGCGGCACCGGCAGTGCCAACCAGTGCCTGATGCACATGGGCATGGCGGTAAAACTCGTAGATCGACTGGTGTTGGCCGGTATTTTCACGGAGGAAGACAAGGATGATTTCCTGGGCTCCTTCGTGGATGCGCCGTCACCGTTCTTCGACAAGGAGGCAAGCCAGAAATCGGCATCGCAGATCGAGTCGGGCATTCTTAACAGGCTTCACCTACACAAGATGCCCACCGATGAACAAGTTGGCTTGTCAACGGTCTTCCACCTCGCCGACGAAATTGTCAGCGGCGAAACCTTCCATCCCTCGGGTGGCTTGAAGTTCGATCGCTCGGTAACAGAAGGCGAACTGCTGCTCTCCCCGAGTGAGAAGGACTTGGCAAAATTGAACGGCAAACGCGTCGTTCTCATCGGCGATGGCATGAAACCGGAAATTACCGAAATCGCCAACGGCTTTACCCGAAACGGCGTGGACAAGCTGTGGGTGCTGACCAAAACAGAAGACACCGCAAAAGCGCTTCGCCATACTATTGATACGGATTCTGCTACCACGGTAGACGTACGCTGTATCGGCGATGATATCGAAGGCGCATTGGATGATCTGTTGCGTAATGGCGGCGGTTTTGACGTAGTCGTCAGCAGCCCGTTCGAGCGCCTACCACTCAATGCCCTCGCAGGAGAGCGCGGCAACAGCTGGGATCGTGTACTGTCGGATGATCAATTCCGACAGCTTGTTAACGATCAGCTGACCCATCATTTCCGCAGTGCTCGCATCGCAGCGCTAGTACCCAACTGCCAGATCGTGCTCATTACACCCGACACCTCGCTGGCGTCGACCCGTGAAGAGTTCGCACTGGCATTGTTCGTCAAAAATTCTCTGCACGCCTTCACGGTAACGCTGGGCGTCGAAGGGGAGCGATTACCGACGGTGCCAGCGATAAATCAGGTTCAGCTCACGCGACGCGCCCACACGGAGGAGCCGTCCAACGATCAGGAGCTGTCTGAGGAAATGGAGAGACTGGTCGCTGCAGTTATGCAGTGCGCGGTACCGGCACCCTCCCCCAAGGAAAGTCGCTATCTGTCGAAGATTTTCCGTGGCAATGCGGTGACGGTTTAAAATCGCCAGCTGCAAGTAGGGAAACACTTGGTGCGCCGGAATATTCATCTTCCCGCGCACCAGGTCTTTTCGCTAAGTAAAAAGACCCTCTATACGCGCCTGTTTACAAAGGCGCCCTAACTCCCCGCTGCCCAGCTGTTGAGCTTGCGCGAGGGGACCGTATCCAACAGAAAACGTCAGCCGCCAAGCTTCATCAATTTTTGCTGGTTCTGCCACCTCGCTGTCAGAAAGTGTGACGGCACTGGACAAAAAGGCGGTCATCAATAATTCCCTTATATGGCTAGAAGGGACATCTTTTACTGTGAATTCGAGATCTGCATATGCTGGGTTTGGGTAACTGTAAAATCCTTGGCCCGTTTTCACCCCGAGACTGTGCGTATCAATATAAGGAGTTAATAAGGAAAGGATATCGGCCTGCTGCGCCTCGTCGCCTGGACGCGGCCGTGTCCAACTATCATAAACAACGTTTATACCAAACAGATCCATTAAACCAAAAGGTCCTACCGGGGCGCCTTGGCTTTCCATCCATATTCGGTCGACTTGCTCGACGGAGGCTTTACCCCGCGCGACCAGAAGCAAGGACATCCGCAGCAGGGGTCCAAGAATAGCGTTAATCACATATCCCCTGCTCTCTCTTTTCAGCATTAAAGGAAAGCCACCTATCTTCTCTACGTAATTTTCGAGTGTTGACAACACATCTGGGTCAGTCCGAGTAGCGCCTACAATGTCAAAGACCCGCGTGCCAAGATGAGAATGAAGGGCTGCAAACCGGTTGCCGTGAGCGAGCGCCCCCTCGAGTTCCGAGGGCCAGCAATGAGGACGTATTGGTGGTAATAATTGTGTGCGGATCGCAAAGGCCGATCAAGGGATCCAAGCACGTCTTTTTTCAGCGCCAGTTGTTCAGGCACCGACTCGCTAATCAGATCGGCGCCGGTCACGGCTTCTGCAAGATCAGCAACCACAGCGATCATCGACAGCGCGTTGCTCAACTCGGGCGCTGAGAAGAGGCCTTGATGGCAAAGGTAATCGCCCGTTGCCCGGAGGCGATCTTCAAAGCCATCTAATGCAATGGCCGATTTATCGACGACAGTGCAAGTTAACCCTGCAGATCCGGCCATCAAGGCATTGAAGCACCCCATGGTGCCGGCACCGACAAAACAGACCTGCCGCACTTCCTGATAGGATGAGGGCATCGACTAAGCGCCGCCCATGGGCGCGAGAGACCGAGTCCAATTCTCAGGTAATACCAGGTTGGTGCGGCCTCGAGTCAATATCGCAGGCAGATATTCCACAACGGGCAGCCGTTCCATCGTATTAACAATATGAAACTGGGTCGGGTTCTCCTCCCAAGTTAATGTGTTCCAAGTCACCGAACCCTCGCCGACCATGACGCTGTCGAAGATATTTTCAGAGGGAAAGGTCACAACCTCGCTGACCGAAGGGGCTCCAAATCCACCGACAGCGGGGAGATAACGCCATGTCAGCGGGTGCTCTTTTCCCGCTTGCGCTCGCATCGCCGCACTCACTTCATCCGCCGGCACCTCGACGAATTTTTCCGCACAAAGATCAACAATTTTGTTGTCAAAAATGGCTGGCACTGCATCGCCAAACGCCTTCCTGAATTTGGTGATCTGGGATCTCCGCATAAATTTTCGGTATTCCCTGCACTTCGCGTCCAACCAAAATTGGGTCCGTTAGGTTCTCCCAAATAACCAGTGAATAGTTTCCTTCCATCGGGGCATCAGCGCCAGCAAATACCGTCCGCGCATTGACACCCACCATGTTGTAGCCGCGCCCAGCGAGCCAATCAATATTTTTGTTGCAGGCGTAGTAGACAGTTACCACAGCTTCATCGGCGAGCTGAAAGCCGGCAGGAAGCAGTGCAGCCAACTTGTCTCGCTCTGTTTTAAAGGGCACAGCGACTACCGTCACATCATGATACCAACCGCTTGTTTTTTCGCCCGTGTACCTCGGACCAAAATGCGCCGGCATTAGATACGTCGCTTGGGGATCGATAGAAAACATCGCGAATTACCGAAGCGTATACTTTATTCTTATCTGTCGGCTTTTCTAAAAGAAAACAACCGCCTCCAGACCGTAAGTACGGGGATTAATCGGGTTCCCCGTGCGGCGCACACCATCTACGAGCGCACTCACTGATAAGCATTCGCGTAGCTGAGCTCATCAGTCAGATTCTGTCCATAGATCGCAATCTCAAAGAGCCCGTTTGCTGGGCGCCAAGCGACCCGTCCGTTAAGCACGCCATAGCTATCAACTGTTTCGATAGCGGTCATTGAAGACGGTGACATACTGTCGATCGATCCAACTATAGTTGCTGCTTACCGTTAAGTCTCCAGCGGCGACAGGCTGGCGGTATATAGCTGAGATACTCCATTTTCTGTTGGCGTCCTGTTGAGTTCATTACCAAGAACGTTTCGCACTTCGTTGCTTTTATTGTCAGACACAAAAAAGTCAGCTTCGTACTCCGAGCTTAAATAGAGTAGTTACCCAGAAGGGATAACCTATCCGTGATCGCCCAGACACCCTCAAATTCGAAGCCAAAGATATCCACTTCCGGCGCATTGGCGAGCCGGCTAGTCACGATACCGCTGTTAGGATCAAGGATATCGAGCTCGACCTGCATATCTTCATAGTCGTAGAAGAACAACGCCGTGCTCAGAGAGAAGTTATCGCTAAGATCACCCTTGAAACCAACTTCGTAAGACTTAACCTGTTCGTTGGCAACCGTTGATTCATTCTCAGGCGTATCGGGATCATCCTGCATGCCACCGAGCCTAAAACCACCGGGTTTGTAACCCGAAGAGAGAGTTGCGTAGACAAGTCCTGCATCGGACACCTTGTAGAAGCGTTCAGCCGAAAATCCGTAGAGCTCCAACTTTCCTTGTGGTCATCTTCAAGTCTGACACCAATACGCCAAGGCGAAAACATCCCGGCGGGGTAAAATAGGGATCACCGCTGGCAATAAGCTCGGGAAGACGGCCCTCTCCACAAAAATCCAGCACGGAGTCATAAAAAATAGTTTGAGATTCTTGACCTGCTTTATCGTCCTCGCTGTAACGTAGTCCCATAGACAGACTGAGTCGATCGGTAAGATCCCAGTCCACCTGTCCGTAAACAGCCGTTGATTCCGTGTTTAGAATGCCACGCTGTGAGTAGAAGATCCCATCGGGGTTCGCGGCACCAGAAAGATTCTGAATCAGAAAAGGATTGTTGCATCCGAAAGAACGTAGGGCTGGTCTAAGTCGTTCTCGAGGTAAAACAGGCCGACTAACCACTGCAGCGGGCCCTCATGTGTGGAGAAAAGTTGTAGCTCGTGCTGAGTCATTGTCTCCTTCAGCCCAATTGACTCTACAAACGAAGCCGGGCTGGCGGTGCCGTCAAAATCCTTAGCGCTATCCCAGCTGTAGCGCTGATAGCCATTCAGGAGTTTAATGGTGACACTATCGAGATCGATGGTAAGCGTCGATTGAACGGTCTCTTGATCATCAACCGTGACATAGCCCTGAACATCGGCGCTTCGCTTAAACGGATCCAGTTGATCGGGTGCAGTTGCTAGCGGAGCAAAAAGCTCTGGATTGATGACGATCTCGCCGAGCTTCGATGGTGCTCCTTCCTCGTTGCGGTAACCATCCAGCTTCGCCCGCTCAAAGGTTTCGTTATCGAATGACGCACTAAAGTAACGAAGATTCCAGTCGATGGTATCTGCGAGCTTGACGTTGAGTTGCGCTTCAAACCGGTCAGTGTCTGTACGATCGGATCTGGCCCGGACACATTTTCAGTAAAGCTATCCGCATCTTCCAAACTGTAGTGAAGCAAATAGCCAAAGGTATCGTTAATGGGACCACTACTGGTTAACGCCAACGTTTTGCGGCCATAGTTGCCCAGACGCCCCCGGACGGTGTTCTCCAATGCCTCGCCGGGCTTTTTCGTTATGATGTTGACGGCACCCCCGGTTGTGTTTCGCCCAAACAATGTTCCCTGCGGGCCGCGAAGAATCTCTATGCGCTCGGTTAAATCTATCGGGGCCGCGAGTGCCGCGGATTCATTGGCATAGAACCCGTTGTCATAGACCCCCACGCCGGGCTCCGTACCCGTTGTATTGGTCTCTCGCCCAATGCCCCGCAAAATAAATTCGATTGCCCTCGCCACCGCCGGCGTTCTGCTCAAAGGACATGCTAGGGGTGATGTTGGCCACATCCTGTGCCGTGTAGATACCAAGAGCGACTCTCTGCTCTGCCGAGATCGCTGTGATTGCAATCGCTGTATCCGCCAGGCTGGTCTCACGTTTGGTTGCGGTCACGACGATCTCTTCCAATACTCCCTGAGAATAGGAGGTCAAGGGCAAGCCGAGGATTACCCCAGCCACTGCGGCGTTTAACAGTCTTGGTCTCATAAAATCCCCTTAAACTTACTTGTACGTAATTTTTAATGCGCTATTATTACTATTGCGTTAATTTAAAGCGCAGTTTTCTACTGGTCAACAAATCGAACCCTAAAGCACGTTTTTGCCCTTATATTGCAAACACGGTTGCCAGGACTCCGAGGAATCAATGCCACGCACACAAACAACAGCCGAAAACACCGTTAAAAGCCGGCGAAGAACACAAGAGCGAGCAGAAGCAACGCGCAGCCGCCTGATTGCGGCTGGGAAGCAGCTTTTTCCCGAGCGGGGATTTGATGCGTATCCTCA
>CALSMP010000005.1 GCA_943787485.1 uncultured Luminiphilus sp.
CGTACTTCCCGCTCGCGGCCCCCGACAAGAATCACGCTGCCAACGCCAGGTACTCTCTGCAAACGCTCTTTGACGACATCTTTGGCGAAGGCTGTGAGTTCACCCACTGGCCAGGGGCCGGATACAATCACCGAGACAATGGGTTCAGAATCCGGATCAAGTATGGAGACGACAGGCTGACTAACTGTGTCAGGCAGAAGCGGCAGAGTTTGACTGATTTTGTCCCGTATCTCCTGGGCCTTCAGGTTGGGATTTTCCTCCATATCGAATTCAAGGATTATCTGTGAAAAACCGTCACCGCTAATCGAGCGCATTGTATCGACGCCAGATATAGCGATTAGCTCTTCTTCAAGCCTCTCGGTAACTTCTGTCTCTACCGTGCTGGGAGAGGCTCCTTCGAGTATTGTTTCAACCGTTACAATGGGCACTTCAACGCTCGGGAACAGATCGATGCTTATTCGACCCATGGAGACCACGCCCAGCATCATGAGCGCAGCGGTCATCATGATCGCCAGCACTGGCCGGCGAATGCAGAGGTCAGCTATCCACATAGGGATGTTCTGAAATAGTGACCCGTGAACCATCAGAAACCTTGTGCATACTGGGGCCTACAACAAGGATCGCATTTGAGCTTACGCCCTGGAGTATCTCAAGCCGACCATCACTAAGCTCACGTACTTGCACTGTGCGTTGACTAACTACGCCATCTTCAACCACCAGGACAGAGCGGCTGCTTCCCAGTCCCATAGTAGCGTTGGGTGATAACATTAGCCCCTGTCTTGAAATGGGCATCAGCTCGACTTCAATGAAAAGCCCAGGTTTGATCGCATAATCCACATTTGGTATTCCCAGTCTTACATCGATAGTGCGAGTTTTGTGGTCTATTCGATCGTTGATCAGCGCCACTTCCGACTCATAGGTTTGATTCATACTCGGTATGTGAACCCTTCCGAGCGTACCCAACTGAATGGAAGTTAAATAAACTTCGGGCACGAACACCAGTGCCACCATGACATCAATCTCCTGGATTTGGAGGACTGGGTGCTCAGAGCGCATGATTGATGGGACGTATGCGCCTTCATCCACATGTCTCTGGGTGATAACGCCACGGTAGGGTGCTCGGGTTATTGAGTCGTCCAGTTCCTTCTGCGCCTCGGCAAGATTAGCGCTTGCAATACCGAGCTTCGCAGCCGATACCTCAACTTGTGTGCGCCTGTCATCGAGTTGCTCGACAGAGAATGCTTGCTTCTCTCTGAGTGCGATGGCGTTTTCAAGATCGCGTACCGAGTCTTTGTACTCTGCCTCTGCCAGGCGCTTAGCCTCAGAAAGACGCAGGACATTAATCTCGAAATCTTTCTGGCGCATACGCAGCAAGGGCTGCCCTTCTTCAACACGGCTTCCAACGTTGACATAGATTTCTTCGATGAGGCCACCAACCATCGGCGAAATATTGGTGGAGCGGCGTGCGAGAATGGTGCCGGTAACAAAAATAGGCTCAGATAATGCCGCTATTTCCGGACTCGTAATCGATACTACAACGGGTGACGAGGGCTGTGGAGTAATCCCAGTACTGGTTGTGCCATTTTGGGGTTCGCCATCGCAGCCCATGAGTATCGCTGCGGCCAAAATGGGTCCCACGGTCTGCATGATGTAACGCATACTATCGCTACCAACTAGTTCGAGAGGCATCATGAATTGACAAACCGCGATACCTACAACCAAAATATTAACTGTAGTTATATTAACTAGGATAACTAAATTGTCAACGCAAGATATAGCAAGCCAACAATCAAGGCGGCAAGACCAGCCTGTTAGTACGCTAATTCACGAAATTAGTTTGATGGTCGCCCGGCTCTTTAACAGGCAGGTAAAGGACTTGGGGTTAACTCGCACACAATGGCAGGTGCTCTACCTGCTCTACATGAACGGCGAGCAGACGCAAACTAGTATTGCCGATTCCCTGATGATGGCGAAACCACCACTGGGCAAAGTTGTGGACCGACTAGAGTCAGCGGGATGGATAGCGCGACATCAGGATACTAGTGATCGCCGTGCGAAGATGGTTCGCCTTACGGATAAAATCGACCCCATGCTGAAGTCGCTTGAAGATCTGGTAGGCGATATTGGCAGAGCGGCAACGCGCGGCATGTCTGCTAAAGAGGCCAAGGAATTTTACCGTTTACTCAAATTGGTACATGCGAATTTGCTGTCGGAAAACTGAGAGTATTGGAAGTTGGACAAGATGCCAGCCGATTTGGTGGGTGGTTGTCCCGAATAGGAGAAATATACCATGTCTAATGAATTTCCATTTCTCTCTGCAGAATACGCTGCGCGGCCACAACCCTTTTGGAAGAATCTTCGAGAGACCGATCCAGTTTACTATGCGCAGGAGTATGGGTTTTGGGTTATTTCAAAGCATGAGGATATCCTCGAGATGCTCAAGGACCCATACACATACTCGTCCGCAGCCGGACCCGGTGGGGGCCTCGTAGCAGGAGAAGACGGCGAACAGCGCGATGACAATGGCGGCATGGGTTTCCTACCCTTGATTCAGCATGATCCGCCAGAACACACCAGAATTCGTTCGCTGTTTGCAAAGGCTTTCACGCCAAAACGCATCGCCGAAATGGAACCAGCGGTGGTGGAAATAGCCACAAATCTAATGGACGAACTCCACCAGAAAATTCGCAATGGTGAAGCGCTGGATCTGGTAGATGATTTTGCCAGTCCGCTGCCGGTGTATGTAATTGCTCAGATGATGGGGATTCCGTTGGAGGAACGTCATCGCTTGCGCATGTGGTCTGATTCCCTGGCCATTGGTGCTGGAGAAGGGTATTCCATTCAGCAGCAGCTCGGCTCACGTAAAGAGATGACGGAAGGCTTGAGCGAAATCATCTCTGCGGCGCGTCATAATCCACAGGCAAATACCCTTATCAGCGCCATGCTTGATGCTTCCGAGGAAGGTGAGAATCTACGTACAGAAGAAATACTAGGTTTAAGCAAACTGCTGTGGCTTGCAGGGAATGAAACAACGACCAACTTGATCAGCAACGGGGTAGTGTTCTTATTGAATCATCCCGATGTGCTGGCGGACTTGCGAAATGATAGGACATTGATTTCTGATTTCGTTGAAGAAATGTTGCGTTATGACGGCCCTGTAATGGGCCTTTTTCGAATTGCAACCAGAAATGTTGAGTTCAGAGGCAAAAACATCAGTAAGGGTGATACGCTTTGGTTGCTTTTCTCCTCCGGGAATCTCGATGCTGATACTTATGAAGCCCCAGAGACTTTTGATCTGCATCGACGCAACAAAGATCACCTAGCGTTGGGGAAAGGTATACATTTTTGCATGGGCTCCGCGCTGGCACGGCTTGAAGCGAAGGTCGCTTTCGAATGGCTCATCGATCTACTTCCTCATATGAAACTGGATTTTGAGAATGGTAAACGAATTCCTGTCCCGATACTTAGCGGCTGGGTAAAGCTACCGATGTCTGTTGATGTCGGGGCCCTTGAAGTGGCGTCATGACGGATATTGCAAAGTTTCAATGTAATACCACCTCCTCCCATGGGCAGGGTAATACTTCAGCTACCCTGCTCACAGACAGCTATTCTGCAGCACTTCGTGTATGCCTTGTGCCTCGTCGCATAAGATACAGCGGCGTCTTTATGAAATTCCCAAAAAGTTTACGAGCAGATTTGTTATGGAGGATGCAGTCAAAGAGGGAGTAGGGGGTAGTTGCGGCTTGATGTGACATTCTCATCGGCAGCTCAGCAGGATTCCCTATCTGTATTCAAAGCGAGCTCGCCACCGACAATGGCTTGAAAGAAGTGCCAAGGAAAGGAGGGGCCTCAAGCTTAACCGTAGGGTATCTACTAGAGAACACGGGTCGATACGGGGTGTAATGAGGGCGGGCCGTATCCAGGTGATCGATTTACAAGGGTCTAAATTGCCACAATTGTGGCTACGAACCAGTTGTTCAATGGATAGTAGCCAACGCTGGGGTTGTCGGCCAGCAAATTCAGGCGGGCAAGGATAGAACTGGTATAGGCATCAGCCTGTTCTAGACTCCACCCCGACAGGGTAAAGAGCCAAATTTCCTCCAAATCTCTTAGAGCGAGTTCGCGAATGAAATAGCGCTTCTTCACCCAAGAGGCTTTTTATGGAGTTTTTCCAGAAATTCCCGGCTATCAAAGTTTTCAGCAACGGGGCTGTCCTCCCCCGCCCTTAGTCGAGTCCTCAACATATCAAGCCTGGCTTCATCCTCCTCCAGCTTTCGCAGCCCGGCGCGGACTGCTTCGCTGACAGATTGAAAGCGACCCTGTTCTATCTTACTGGTGATGAACGCTTCAAAATGATCACCGAGGGTGACGGAGGTGTTTCTGGCCATGTGCGCGTACCTGAAAAACTATGTATTAAATATTAATACTGGGGATGGACCTTGTAAAGTCAGTATTTTTACGGTGCATTGAGCCTGCGAAAATAGCTCGATCGACAACGTTTACAATTCCGACAAATTTCCGACATCAGCGTGCTCAGTGGTGCGTTGTCGTGCTTGGTCGGCAACGGGCGTCGCCAGAAAAGCTATTTAAAACAATACGTTAAATTTCATTTGTTGAGCTACGAACTCATGGAGCGCGCAGGCAGACAGGGTTTTGCGGCCATCGAGGAATTGGCGAGAGCCTCTACGGCGGTCGTTGTTCTCTGTGGCACCGGCAATAACGGGGGAGACGGCTGGATTATTGCTCGGGAGGCAAGTGCTGCGGGCCTGCAGACCACCGTGTGGCTAGTGGGGGACGAGCGTAAAATTCTGGACTCTGCTCGGAAGGCCCTCGATAGCTTTCTTGCGCAAGGCGGTACCTTTCGCCATCTTGACGACCCAGGGCAACTCGACTTTGATGGCTCTACACTAATTGTCGACGCGCTTATCGGTAGCGGGTTTAGCGGCGAGCTTCGCGCGGCGCATATCGCCATCGTAGACGCACTCAACAAAATGCCGGACCCGATTGTTGCTCTCGATTGCCCAAGCGGTCTGGATGCCAATACCGGCATGCCCAAACCGGTGGCAGTGAAAGCGACCATCACCCTGTCATTTATTGGTGATAAGCAGGGTTTCCATACTGCTGAGGCAGCAGACTATCTGGGTGATGTGCAGCTGTTTGATCTCGATATCCCAAGCAAGTATTTGGATGAGGCGCCCAGCGCGGCATACCGGATCGAACCCGGGAACAACGTACGCAACATGTTGCGTCGGAAAAGCAATTTTCATAAAGGCCTGGGCGGTCATGTGCTGGTCGTTGGCGGGAATATCGGATTTGGCGGGGCGGCCATTCTGGCGGCCGAAGCGGCATTGCGGGTGGGTGCGGGAAAGGTCACTCTCGCAGCAAGAGGCGACGCAATCCCAGCTGCGTTAGCACGATGTCCGGCGCTGATGGTGAGGACTGTAGAGGATCGGCTAGACCTAGCTGAGCTGTGTAAGGCCGCTGACATTGTGGTCATCGGCCCGGGATTAGGCCAATGCAATTGGGCTCGGGCTTGCTTGCAGCAGGTATTAGAGTGGCATTCAAAGGTGTTATTAGATGCTGATGCGCTAAATCTACCAGAGCAGCTGAAATCAGTTCGGTCAGACCATCGAGGTTGGCCGGTGGTCACGCCTCATCCGGGAGAAGCTGCAAGGCTTTTAGGGGTATCGACGGCCATTGTGGGTCAAGATCGCTTTCAGGCGGTGCGACAACTTGCAGAGTTAATCAATGGCACCGCCCTTCTCAAGGGGGCCGGGTCTCTTATCGCATCGTGCCAGCCATCGAATGGGGTAGGGGTGTGTCTGGCGGGAAATCCCTACATGGCGACTGCCGGTATGGGGGATGTGCTATCGGGCTTGATCGGCGGTTTAGCGGCCCAGGGACTGGACCCGGAGCGAGCTGCACAGCTGGGGGTTTTTCTGCATGCCACCGCTGCGGATTACTGGGTTGACGCCAACGGGCGTTGTCTCATCGCGACTGACATCGTGACCACGCTTCCAAAGGTCATGCAGGACTGGATTGACTGTGGCGCTGTGCGCTAACTTAAATACCGAAAGTCCGGCGCTTCTATCCCTGCCTGCCATAGTCGTTCGAACCTCTCGGCCTCGGGTCGCGCCTGCGCAGGGCGCGCCAGCCGCAGCAGCGGTTGCTGGCGTCGGATAACCCATCCGTAGGCGTTATCGCCAATAAAACGGGTTGTCTCTGTCCACTCCGGGTGGTCGTCGATTACTCGCAGTGACATTTTGGAGGATACTCGCCGAGCTTGTGCAAACAGCCGATGCTGATTGATGACAGCCGGATCGTAGTCGTCGATCAAAAGACGCACCCGCGCGAGGGGTGACTCTCGAAGAAATAGCATGATAAGCGAGCAGAATTCATCATTATTGAGGGCATCCCATTGGGAGGGCGTCGTGGATAAATCAATTTGACGCTGAGGCAGAATGACGCACTGGCGGATCCATTCTTGGTCCCGCTCAGTGATCATGGCCGTGCTCCGAAGGATCGATAAGGGCGCCGGCGTGATCTAAAAACCCAAAAAGCGTCTCGACTGGATGCTCACTGTCGACGGGTACCACCTCTCCGCGGCACAGCGCGGTCAGTGTCGGAATGACTTGCATCGGTAGAGGTGCAGACACCCTGCCATTGGCAAAGACCCGGCAGGTATTGTCACTCTTGAGCCAGTTCACTTTTGCGCAAGCGGCGATAACAACCTTGCTGGCTTGGGGCAGCACGGGGTCACAAGGCTCACCTTGCTCGGTGATTAGTTCCCCAAGCCATACCCCTGAATCTAACGCCTCCAAGGCGTTTAGCGCTGCATCTCGCGCATTTTGTAAATCTCGTTGGGTAATTTCCCCTGCCTGGGAGGTTGGAGTCAGCCTGCTGGGGTCGGCGAGCAGAAGCTGTGGGTCGATCGCTTCGAGCGCTTGATCGGTGAAGCGCGCAATAATGTCAGAGAGGCGGGGAGCGCGAAATCCGATCGAGTAAGTCAGACACTCGCCCTCAGCTACACCCCAGTGCGCGACCTTGGGCGGCACGTAAAGCACATCCCCCGGCGACAAGAGATACTCTTGTTTTGTTGTGAAATTCGCTAGTAAATTCATAGATTTATGAGCCATTTTTGGTGTGTTTTCGTGACAGCGTTCGCCCAGCCGCCAGCGCCGAGTTCCCGCACCCTGCACCAGAAAGACATCGTATTGATCGAAGTGAGGTCCAACACTACCACCGTCTGTCGCGTAACTGATCATGACGTCGTCGTAGCGCCATGAGGGTAAAAATCCCACGAACTCTTTCAGCGCCGCCATCTCAGGTAGCAGTCGGTCGACCCCCTGAACTAATAGCGTCCAAGGTCCTGCCAACCGAAAATCAGCCTCGGTAAACGGACCATTGGTGAGCTCCCAAATGCCTTGATGGCAGGAAACGATTCGGCTTTCGACATCCTCCTCTAGCGCAAGTCCCGCTAGGACGTCAGGTGCCACGGTCAACGCCTTGGCAGGCACGCCACCGGGGATTAGCAAGGGCTGCTTTTGCCAGTATTGGTCTAGAAAATGCGCAACGTCGAGATTGTCGAAGCGATAGCGCGTCACTGGCGAGTCGGATTAGTTGTCAATGGCCGAGGCCTGATCGCCGGCATTGCCCAGATAGGATTGGGGCGTCAGCTCGAGCAACTGTGTTTTGGCGTCACTCGGGATATCAAGCGTGTTGATGAATTCGCGGAGGGCGCGTTGGTCGATCGCTCTACCACGGGTTAGCGCTTTCAGCTTTTCGTAAGGCTCAGGAATGCCATAGCGTCGCATAACGGTTTGAATGGGCTCGGCAAGTACCTCCCAAGCGCTTTCTAGGTCAGCAGCAATGCGGTCCTTGTTGACTTCTAGCTTGCCAATACCCTTGAGCGCTGAGGCGTAGGCGAGCAGGGAGTAACCGAGTCCTACCCCCATGTTACGCAGCACGGTGCTATCGGTCAGATCGCGCTGCCAGCGGGACACGGGGAGCTTATCGGCAAGATGAGCCATGAGGGCGTTTGCCAGTCCGAGATTGCCCTCGGAATTTTCAAAATCAATCGGATTTACCTTGTGCGGCATGGTCGACGAGCCAACCTCACCGGCAACGGTCTTTTGTTTGAAATAGCCCAGAGAAATATATCCCCAAACGTCTCGGTTGAAGTCAATCAAAATTGTGTTGAAACGCATCAGGCCGTGAAACAGCTCGGCCATATAATCGTGGGGTTCAATCTGGGTGGTGTAGGGGTTCCAGGAGAGCCCTAAACTCGTCACAAATTCTTCAGCGTGTTGCTGCCAATCGACGTCCGGGTAGGTGACCATGTGGGCATTATAGTTACCCACGGCGCCATTTATTTTTCCAAGAGGCTTGATGTCGGCGAAGCCTTCGGCCTGCTTGCGCAATCGAGCCACAACGTTGGCGATTTCTTTGCCCAAAGTGGTCGGGCTCGCGGTTTGGCCATGTGTTCGCGACAACATCGGCGTGGTAGCTTCCGCTGTGGCGAGGGCGGCGAGCGCGTCTATCAAGGCATGCATGGCCGATAACAGAACCTTAATGCCGTCCTTAAGCATCAGCCCATGGGACAGGTTGTTAATATCCTCGGAGGTACAGGCAAAGTGAAGAAATTCGCTCAAGCTAGTCAGTTCTTGTTGGTCCGCCACGCGCTCTTTGAGGAAATACTCAACCGCTTTCACATCGTGATTCGTCGTGCGTTCAATGTCTTTTATCCGGCGAGCATCGTTCTCGGAGAAGTTATTCACGATCCCGTCGAGATAATCGCTTGCCGCTTTGCTCAGCGTGGGGACCTCAGGTATGCCCTTGTGCGCCGCGAGGGATTGGAGCCATCTCACTTCAACAGTTACCCGTTTGGCGATGAGGCCATACTCGCTGAAAATTTCACGAAGCGGTGTGATTTTATCGGCGTAGCGACCATCCAGTGGAGACACTGCAGACAGGGTCGTCAACTCCATACTAATCGTTTCCTCGGTGCCGGTTTTGCTGTAGGCGAAATGCCGTTATCGAAATCCTAATTCTCGGGATAAGGTAAGGGCTGCGTCGCGTATTCTCCCACGCTGGAGTACAAGCTGCCAGCGTCTCCCGCCAAGTTGCCGCCAGAGGTGCGCAGATCTTACTCCGGCGAGCAAACATGCTCTAATGATCTCGGCATTGGCCTCATTCTGCAAATGCTGTGCGCTTCCCGTGACCCGGACCCGAAAGGACAGCGTACTCAAGGTATCTGCATAAATAGCGGCAACGCTGTTGCAGACCTGATTGACATGACTGGTAAAGTGTTCAGCTTTGAATTGGGAGTGCTGAAGACGGCTGCGCACTACTTGCTGAAGATCACCTCGCGCAGAAAATTTGCGCTCTAGATGCAAGATCGCCATCACGTAACGCATCATCGAGGCACTACTTTCTTCCCCGGTGGAGGCCAGTCCAGCCCCCAAGTTTTGCAGCCCCAGCTTAATACCCTGTATGTTGCCGTAGACACTATCAACGTCTGGAGTATCGAAGCTGAATAGGGAGTGGATGGACGCCTCCAAAAACTCGAGGGGATAGCTACCGGTGCGTGATATTTGATCGACGAGGCGCGCGGCCTGGGCGACACCCGCCAGCGCGATCGTCTGCTGCTCGAGTCGGGTTCGCTGGGTCACGCGACCCCCTCAATAACGCCACCGCCAAGACAGCGTTCACCATCATAAAGTACGACGGATTGGCCCGGGGTCACTGCACGTTGTGGAGAGTCGAAGCGAATCCTATATCCTCCCTCGATAGCATCAACGCAGCAGGCTTGGTCTGCCTGTCGATAGCGAATTTTGGCGGCACACCTCAAGGGGCCTTGCGGCGTTTTCCCATTGATCCAAAAAAGATCCGAGGCCGTGAGCTCACTGGCAAAAAGCGCTGCGTGGTCATTACCCTGGGCAACCACCAATACATTTCGATTGAGGTCTTTGCCCACCACATACCAGGGCTTCTCTGGGCGCTCGGCGAGCCCGCCGATCCCCAGACCCTGACGCTGTCCGATAGTGTGATACATGAGACCCTGATGTTCACCAATCTCGCTACCCTCCGTGGTTTCGATCACCCCGGGTTGCGCAGGAAGGTATTGCTGCAGGAAATCCTTAAACCGCCGCTCACCAATAAAACAAATACCGGTAGAATCCTTCTTTTTGGCGGTCACAAAGCCGGCAGTTTCGGCCAGCTGCCGGACTGTCGTTTTCTCAAGTCCGCCGAGGGGAAACAGAGTGCGGCCAAGCTCGAGATGACCCACTTGGTGTAAAAAGTAGCTTTGATCTTTGCCGGCGTCCGCGCCCTTGTAAAGTGTGGGCACACCCTGCTCATCCCCCCCGATCTGGGCATAGTGCCCGGTGGCAATTCGATCAGCCCCCAGAGAGGTGGCGTAATCGAGGAATGCTTTAAATTTGATCTCTCGGTTGCACAGAATGTCAGGGTTTGGGGTTCGGCCGGCACGGTATTCTGAGAGGAAGTGCTCGAACACGTTATCCCAGTATTCGGCAGCAAAGTTGGCAGCGTGCAGAGGAATTTCAAGTGTGTCGGCCACTGCTTGAGCATCCGCGAGATCCGTCTTTGCGGTACAGTACTGGGTGCCGTCGTCCTCGTCCCAGTTTTTCATGAACAGACCCTCAACGCGGTAGCCCTGTTCTTTGAGAAGCAGGGCCGCCACCGACGAGTCGACGCCACCGGACATGCCAACAAAAACCGTTTCCTGACAGCTTGGCGTCATAGCTTAGCCATCGCTCACGAAGGAGAGTGGGGCGACTGCGCCGCTTAGAAACAAATCCACAGCCCGGAGCACTAGGGGGCTGCGCAGGCGGATAGTGCTGTGAGTGAGTTGATCTTGGGTCATCCAGTGCACTGCGATGATGCCAGCATCTAAACTTCGTTCTGGCATCTCCTTCTCGGGTCGACAAACAAAGCCATGCCGCAGGTAGGTACTGCCATTGGGGGATTCATAACGAGCGACCCCGAGATAACCCGTCGTTGTAACTGCCCAACGTGTTTCCTCAAGGACCTCCCGTTCCACGGCATCGATAAGGGTTTCACCCTGCTCGAGATGTCCCGCGGGCTGGTTCAGGACAGAGAGGCCGGTACGACTGTCACGTTCCTCAACCATCAAGAACCGACCGTCGTCGTCGCAAATCACTGCGGCAACGGTTGCATGGGGTCGCCATCGCTCAGGCATGAAAGCTCTTCTCCTCTAGGCGCCGGTGCTCTCCAGGGGCCAAATCATTCAGATGCCAAGGCCCTACTGCAACTCGAATCAGTCGCAGGGTAGGGTGGCCGACGGCAGCGGTCATACGGCGCACCTGACGGTTTCTGCCTTCCCGGATGGACAGTTCAAGCCAGCTGTCTGGCACGGACTTTCGAAACCTCACGGGCGGGTTGCGCGGCCAAATGGCGCTAGGCTCAAGTTTAGCTGCTTTTGCGGGCCGCGTATGTCCGTCCTTAAGATCAACGCCGGTTCGCAGCCGGTCAATGACTTCATCGCCGATCTCTCCCTCAACCTGAACCCAGTAGGTTTTCCATATTTTATGTTTGGGATTAGCGATTCGTTGCTGCAAACCGCCATCATTGGTCAGAATCAACAGGCCCTCAGAATCATAGTCGAGTCGGCCGGCCACGCGGTGCGCTGGCGCTGCAAGGTAGTCAGCGAGTGTCGCTCTCGGCGATCTCACCGTGTTATCGCGATCGGTAAACTGACTGAGCACCTGATAGGGCTTGTTAAACAATATTATGGAAGGCAAGTCTATGGCCTTTTTTGGTGGTAGAATCCGTAGCCCGAGCCGTCGGCGGATGAACACATGGGCCATTTGGGGGAGTCCGTGTTTTCTTAGCGGTCGAACCCGTTCCACGCCTGCTCCAGCTTATGGCCGCCGCGATCACAAGCAGCTGGCGACAACTGACCCCCGTGTTATCGACAAAACAGGACCACCCTATTATGGCTTACAAGCACATCAAAGTACCCGAAACCGGTGAGATCATAACGGTAAACGCCGACAATAGTTTAACTGTACCAAACAATCCGATCATTCCTTATATCGAGGGCGATGGTATTGGTGTGGACATTTCTCCGGTCATGATTGATGTGGTGGATGCAGCGGTATCCAAAGCGTATGGCGGTGAAAAATCGATCTCGTGGATGGAAATCTACACAGGAGAAAAAGCGGCCGAGTTGTATGAAGGGGACTGGGTTTCCCGAAGAGACCTTGGATGCCATCAAGACCTATTCAGTCGCGATTAAAGGGCCGCTGACGACGCCGGTTGGCGGTGGGTTTCGCTCCCTTAACGTGGCGTTGCGTCAGGAGCTTGACTTATACACCTGCCTGCGACCCGTTCGCTGGTTCGAAGGCGTACCGTCGCCGGTCAAAAACCCGCAAGACTGCAATATGGTGATTTTCAGGGAGAATTCCGAAGACATATATGCGGGTATCGAATATCAGGCGGGGACTGAAGAAGCGCAAAAGGTCGTCGATTTCATTATCAATGAAATGGGGGCCACGAAGATTCGCTTTCCCCAAAACGTTGGCATCGGTATCAAGCCCGTCTCCGCAGAGGGCACTAAGCGCCTCGTGAGAAAGGCCATCCAATACGCGATCGATCAAAACCTACCCTCGGTTACCCTGGTGCACAAGGGCAACATCATGAAATTCACGGAGGGTGCGTTTCGGGATTGGGGCTATGAACTGGCGCAGGAGGAATTCGGTGGTCAGTTGCTTGACGGAGGCCCTTGGGTCGAGATCAAAAATCCGAATACCGGCGAGCCGATTGTCGTCAAGGATGTCATTGCCGACGCCATGTTGCAGCAGGTTCTGACGCGCCCCCGCGAATACAGCGTGGTGGCAACGCTTAATTTGAACGGTGACTACTTATCCGATGCACTGGCGGCCCAGGTGGGAGGCATTGGGATCGCGCCCGGCGCTAATCTGTCCGACACCGTGGCACTATTTGAGGCGACACATGGCACTGCGCCCAAGTACGCGGGACAGGACAAGGTCAACCCGGGATCGTTGATCCTGTCGGCTGAAATGATGCTGCGACACCTAGGCTGGAACGAAGCGGCAGATCTCATCATAGACGGCATGAACGGCGCTATTCAAAACAAGACCGTGACCTACGATGTTGAACGCCTGATGGACGGCGCGACCCTCGTTTCCTGTTCAGAATTTGGAAAAGCCATCATAAAGGCGATGTAATTTTCTGTTTTTAACCCCCCCCCGCCAAGGCGGGGTTTTTTATGTCAGGCCATCCCGGCGACGGCAGCGTCAATCACCTTGCCCGGGTTGAGCAGATTTTTGGGGTCAAGGGCTTGTTTGAGCGTCACCATGAGGTCCAGCTCTTCTTTGCTGCGACTGATCGGGAGCCAGGGCTTTTTTTTCCAAACCAATGCCATGCTCAGCTGAGACCGACCCCTTGATGCCCCGCAGGGGCTCGTAGACGCACCGTTCAACGCATTCTCTGAGCTCCTCGGCTCGCCCCCCGCGGCACTTGAACTGCGAAATGTAGATTGCCATCACCAACATGGCCAAAGGTCCAACACTGCATGCACGCTGTTTCCGCGAGGCCGTGCTTCACCGCTGCGACATAGGATTGCATTGCCGAGATCGGCAGGGACACGTCAAATAACAGTGCGTCACCGTCATTAAACACCTGCGCCACGTCGTCTCGTATCGACCAGAGGGTTGCGCATTCGCGCTCCGACTGGGCGATCACCGCATCGTCAATGATGTCGTCGCGAAGGGCATCCTCGAGCGCCGCTGCAAACCGCTCATGTTCCATCGGATGCGAGGTCCCGTGGGATTCGAGCAACACATAAAACGGGTGGCCATGGGGCAGGGGCGGCCTATTTTGGGCAGGCAACGTGGTCACCAACTGATAGAAGTCGCCCCAAAGCACTTCAAAGGCCGACAATTGACCTCCCAGCCCGCGATCCATGTGTCTGAGCAACCGCTTGACGTCATCGAACGCCTTAACAGCGACCAAACTCATTTGGCTCGATTGGGCGGTTTCCCGCAGTCGCAAGGTCAGTCGAGTGATAACACCGAGGGTGCCCTCAGAGCCGAGAAAAAGCTGCTTCAAATCATAACCCGCGTTATTTTTGATCAGCGGATTGAGCGCATTGATGATCGTGCCATCAGCAAGCACTGCCTCCACACCCAGCACCATATCCCGCATCATGCCGTACTTCAGCACTCTGTTTCCGCCCGCGTTGGTCGACGCATTCCCGCCGAGAGTAGCGGTACCCCGCGCACCGAGGTCGAGCGGAAACATCAGCCCTTGCTGAGCCACAGTGTCCTGTAGCTGTTGGAGGGTCACGCCGGCTTGCGCCGTGACAACACGTTGCTCCGGATCTATCTGCTCAATTGTGCTCATTCGCTCCAAAGAAAGGACCAGACCGCTACTCAGCGTGTCGGCCCCCGCGCACCAGACCCGTGAGCCCACCTTGGGTGACTACCGGGATATCTCGTTGATAGCAAAGGGCGAGACATGCCGCGGTCTCTTGGGTATCTCGGGGACGAGCCAAGGCAATTCCTGAGAGGGATTCAGACTGGCGCCAGATACCGGCAGCCCGCTGATGAAAGTCGCGGGGTGCCAGAACACCTGATTCGCCTAGAATTTGTCTCAACTCGGTTTCAAATGTATCCATCGGTGGGTCCCCGGGGAGTCTTCTTTTCAGCGCCACTCAATTATACTGGCAACATGACGATATCATCAGCCAACCTCGCACAGTGGATCCTTGTGACTCAGCGCACCCCTCGTGCTTCGACTGACGATCATGACAGTAGCGATGGCGATCTTGCGGTTGCACCCGCTAAGCCTGCTCTCAAGCGCCCGCCACTGTACAAAGTGGTGTTGCTTAATGGACGATTACACCCCGATGGAATTTGTCGTTGAGATTCTCGAAACATACTTCAGCATGGGTCGTGAAAAAGCGACTCAGGTGATGCTTACTGTGCACACCAAAGGCAAGGGGGTTTGCGGCATTTATCCCCGCGACACCGCCGAGACCAAGGCGACTCAGGTAAATCAATATGCACGGGACAGCGGACATCCGCTATTGTGTGAAGTAGAACCTTCACAGGATGACGATTAATCAAGGGGTAACCGTCTATGCTCAGCAAAGAACTCGAATCAGTTTGAATGATGCGTTTCGTACGGCAAGGCGCGTCGACATGAGTTTATACCGTAGAGCATTGTTGTTGGCCCTGCTAGAGGACTCCGCCGCTTTGACGGTCCTAACGGCCTGCTCAGTCAGTATTGAGGAACTTCGGGGAGATCTCGTCGAATTCATCGATTCCACCACGCCACTGCTGGGCGAGGAGGAGGATGGGAGGGATACTCAGCCAACGCTTGGTTTTCAGCGAGTGCTGCAGCGCGCGTTTTTCATGTTCAGAGCTCGGGTAAGCGCGAGTTACTGGCGCCAATATTCTGGTGGCTATTTTCTCCGAGCAAGAGTCCCAGGCGGTTTATTTCTTAAAAAGTCAGGATGTCTCCCGACTCGATGTCGTCAACTTTATTACCCACGGTATTGCAAAGATGACGACGCCGAAGATGAGGGAGACCGTGCTGGTTCGGAGGCAAGTGAGGAGGCGCCGGAAGCCGCCGAGCAACCATTGGACACCTTTGCGACCAATCTCAACGAGGAGGCTCGAACCGGGCAAATTGATCCTTTGATCGGGAGGCTGTCAGAAGTTGAGCGGGTAGCCCAGATCCTTGCACGACGCCGAAAAAACAATCCGCTGTTAGTGGGTGAATCGGGGGTTGGAAAAACTGCAATCGCCGAGGGTTTGGCAAAGAAAATTGTCGATGGAGATGTCCCTGAAATACTCAAAGATGCCGTTGTGTATTCGCTGGACCTCGGGGCACTGCTCGCCGGCACTAAGTACCGGGGCGATTTTGAAAAGCGCTTTAAAGGGTTGCTAGCCAACCTGAAGGAACGCGATCACGCAATTTTGTTTATTGACGAAATCCACACCATTCATTGGGGCGGGCGCGGCATCAGGTGGTGTTATGGACGCATCCAACCTGCTTAAGCCGCTCCTTAGCTCAGGCAAGATGCGGTGTATCGGGTCCACAACGTATTCGGAATACCGCGGTATCTTCGATAAGGACAAGGCGCTTAGTCGCCGCTTCCAAAAGATCGATGTGCTCGAACCCTCGGTGGATGACGCCTATAAGATATTGAAGGGCTTGAAGTCGCGCTTCGAAGAGCATCACGGTCTTCGCTACAGCAATAAGGCTCTTCGAGTAGCCACAGAGATGTCAGCGCGTTACATCACTGACCGCTATTTGCCCGATAAGGCAATCGATGTGATCGATGAGGCTGGGGCTTATCAGCAACTCTTGCCGGTTAGCAAGCGAAAGAAGGTGATCGGTGCACCGGACATCGAGGCCATCGTGGCGAAAATTGCCCGCATTCCGCCAAAAACTGTCACATCGGACGACCGTGATTTGCTCGAAAAGCTCGAGTCCAATTTGCAGCTGGTGGTTTTTGGCCAAAATCGTGCCATTAGCCAGCTAGTTGCCTCGATAAAACTGGCTCGCGCGGGGCTGAGGAGCGGTGACCAACCGATCGGCTCTTTCCTGCTCGCGGGGCCAACGGGGGTGGGTAAAACCGAAGTGACCAAGCAGCTGGCCCGCCAGCTCGGCTTGGAACTGATCCGCTTTGACATGTCGGAATATATGGAGCGACATACGGTCTCGAGGCTCATTGGTGCTCCGCCGGGCTACGTCGGTTTTGACCAAGGTGGACTGCTTACGGATGCCGTCACCAAGCACCCACACTCTGTGGTGCTGCTCGATGAAATTGAAAAAGCGCATCCCGAAGTCTTTAACCTCCTGTTACAGGTCATGGATCACGGCACCCTGACCGATAACAACGGGCGAAAAGCGGACTTCAGGAATGTGATCCTAGTCATGACGACCAATGCGGGAGCTGAAAACATCAGCCGGCGGTCCATTGGATTTACGCATCAAGACCATAGCAGTGACTCGCTCGAGGCGATCAACCGTATGTTCACCCCCGAATTTAGAAATCGCCTCGATGCCACCGTTGGATTCGAGCCCCTGGGTGAGGATGTCATTTTGACCGTGGTCGATAAGTTCCTGACCGAGCTGCAAGGGCAATTGGATGAGAAGGGCGTTCAGCTCGACGTCGATGAAGATGCCAGGCTATGGCTGGTTGAAAAAGGATACGACCGCACCATGGGAGCGAGGCCTATGGCGCGGGTCATTCAGGAGCACATTAAAAAGCCCCTTGCGGACATGGTGCTTTTCGGCGGCCTTAGCAAAGGCGGCATTGCGACGGTGACGTTGAAGGAGGATCGCTCGGCTTTGGAGGTGACTGCGGAGGCCGAGGAGCGAGAAACCGCAGAGGTCAGCTAGCGGGGCACTCACCGCTCTCGGTAGGTAATACGTCCTTTGGTCAAATCGTAAGGTGTTACTTCAACGCGCACCTTATCGCCGGTCAGAATTCGGATGTAGTTCTTGCGCATTTTTCCTGAAATGTGGGCCGTTACTACGTGCCCATTTTCTAAACGCACCCTGAAGGTTGTGTTGGGAAGGGTATCGATGATTTCCCCCCTCCATCTCAATCTGATCTTCTTTGGCCATGCACTAAACACCCTGTTGAATTGGTGCGGACTTTACCGGAAACCCTCGCTAACAGAAAGTCTAATCATTGGGGTTTATCAACAAAGCGAAGTGGCATGGATGGGCCTAAATCGCCGCCGCTAGGAAGGTTTTCACGCCGCTGCCAGCGACCGCCCTGCAATAGCTCCATGGGAGAGAAGCGAGACTTGTAGTTCATTTTTGCGCAGTTTTGGATCCAGTAGCCCAGATAAACGTATTCCAGCGCCTGCTTGCGAGCCTCTTCAATTTGTACCAAGACGGCGTAGGTTCCTAGGCTGCGCTTTTCTTCTTCCGGATCGTAGAAGGTGTAAATAGCGGAAAGCCCGTCCAGCATTTGATCACTTACTAGCACCGCGATCAGGCGCCCTAGGTGCCTAAATTCAACGTAGCGTGTGCAACCTAGGCCATTGTTTAAAAACGAGCTGTATTGATCCCGATCAGGCGGATACATATCACCGTCAGCGTGGCGTCCTTCGATATATCGACGGTAAAGGTCGTAGGCATCGTCGTTGCCAATCGTGTCGCCCTCAGTCACCGTCAGGTCTTCATTTTTCCGCCAAATCCGGCGCTGACTTCGGCTCGGCTCAAAGTCTTTAACGACGACCCGGGAGGGGGATGCAGGCGTTGCATTTGACGCAGTGGGGCCGATAGATGTGATCACCGCTGCGCCGAAATCCCATCATGGAAAGCTGCGTGTAAAGCTCGGGCGACACCTGTTGCCGGGGGTCGATAAATAGCGTGGTGGCCTCTTCGTTCGGAAGGTAGCTGCAAGCATGGGGAAAGGTGGTGTATACCCGTATATCGCGCAGCGATGCCGTCACAACTTGCCCCCTTCTGTTTGTAAATCGCTCAACATGTTTGAGGTTGAGGGAAAATTCTCGGCGCCCGCTCCAAATCGGCGATCCAGATCCCCCATGCCAGATCCCTTTATAGCTGTAGCCAGTAGGTTTTCAAAGTCTTGACGGGAAAGATTTTTGGCGCCCAGGGAGAGGAGGTGATCACTGGAGACCTGACAGTCTATAAGCGTCAGCGCGTGACGACGGGCGAGCCAAATAAGCCCCGCCAGAGCCGCCTTGGAGGCTTCGCTCTCCCGACTAAACATCGACTCGCCAAAAAAGCATTGACCCATTTGGATACCATAGAGGCCGCCGACCAATATTTCACCCTGCCAAGCCTCGATGGAGTGCGCATAGCCTAAGTCATGCAGTCGACCGTAAGCGGAGAGCATATCAGGCCCTATCCAGGTCTCGGCACTGTCGCGCCGCGGCTCCGCGCAGGCACGCATAACCGCCGCAAAGCTATGATCAAAAGTTAACTTAAAGACGTTATTTTTTAACGTCTTACGTAGAGTTTTTGATATTTTAAATTCGGCAGGTAGCAGGGTGCAGCGCGGGTTCGGGGACCACCATAAAATCGGATCCTGCGCCCCATACCAAGGGAACACGCCCCGTGAGTAAGCCAGCAGCAGCCTCTCGGGGGTCAAATCCCCGCCAATAGCGAGCAAGCCGTTTGGTTCTTCGAGCGCCTGATGGGTCGGGGGAAAATCTTCCATGACATCAGGGGCGACAGGTCAACCTTGAGCGCAGCTCAGTGTGGACCTTACTCACTGTCTAAAAACTTCTCGGCGTCCAGCGCCGCCATGCACCCGAAACCTGCCGAGGTGATGGCTTGTCGATAAATGTGATCCGCCACATCGCCCGCGGCAAAGACCCCCGGAACACTGGTCGCTGTCGCCTCACCCTCAGTGCCCGAGTTAACGGTAATGTAGCCCCCCGACATGGCCAGCTGACCTTCGAAGATGCCAGTGTTGGGTTTGTGGCCAATAGCAATAAAGACCCCTGCGACATCCACGGTCTCCAGGGTTTCATCTTGAGTGCTACGAAGCCTAACGCCGGTAACACCACTGGCGTCGCCCAAGACTTCATTGAGTGTCCGATGCCAGTGTGGCAGGATTTTTCCCTCGTCGATGCGCGCAAAAATTCGATCCTGCAAGACTTTTTCTGAGCGCAGAGCATCGCGCCGGTGGACCAAATGTACTCTGCTGCATAGATTGCTTAAATAGAGGGCCTCCTCGACAGCCGTATTGCCTCCGCCAACGACTACCACTTCTTTGCCTCGATAAAAGAATCCATCGCAGGTAGCGCAGGCACTCACTCCCTTACCCATGAAGGCGCTCTCACTGTCCAGGCCAAGATATTGTGCGGAAGCTCCGGTGGCGATGATCAGT
Source organism: uncultured Luminiphilus sp. (assembly GCA_943787485.1). GTDB lineage: Bacteria > Pseudomonadota > Gammaproteobacteria > Pseudomonadales > Halieaceae > Luminiphilus. Next base: position 19,895 of record CALSMP010000005.1, read on the forward strand.
GCGTCAGAGGTGTAATCGTGGGTTCCCCCCAACTTGAACGGACGGCTGGAGAGGTCAACCCGCTCGATATGATCAAACACGATCGAGGCCTCAAATCGCTCCACATGTGCCTGCATTTCCGCCATCAGCTGTGGTCCCTGCAAGTCATGAGCCCCGCCAGGCCAGTTTTCCACCTCGGTTGTCGTCGTTAGCTGCCCGCCTTGCTGAATACCCGTTATTACGACAGGCGCCAAATTGGCTCTCGCCGCATAAATGGCAGCGGTATATCCGGCGGGGCCAGAGCCCAGAATGATGAGTCGGTGATGCTGTGGATTGCTCATAAGTGTCCCAGAGGTACCATCGGTAAAATCATTGAAAGATGAGCCCTTACGGACCCGCGGCGACATGGTAGCATTTCATTTTCCCAGAGAGGATGCCGCGTTTTGGCCGGAACAGGTAAGTCAGCGCAAAATTCGACCGCATCATCGTTGTCCAGGCACCGACGCCGGCTTCGTGATGGGCTGTTTATCGCCGTGGGTGCCATCTGCTTGTTCCTGCTCCTAGCGTTGGTGACCTACCACCCCGCCGATCCCAGCTGGTCGGCCAGCGGTTCTGGAGCAGCTATCCGAAATCTCGGGGGTATTACGGGCGCATTTTTCGCCGATATCTTTTTCTCGCTCATTGGGTTTGGTGCCTATCTCGTGCCCTGCTTGCTGGGGTACCAGGCCACGCGTTTGCTGCTTGCGACGGATGATCACCTATCCGTTGATTGGACACTGTTTGGACTGCGAGCGCTCGGGCTTTTGTTAGTAGTCATTGCCGCTACGGCGATTGCTGCGCTCAACGATCTCCAGGAGTCAGGGTTGCCACAGGGGGCCGGTGGGATTCTGGGTGTGGCTATCGGCTCAGGGTTTGACGCGGCATTCAGCCCTGTTGGCGCTCGCTTGATTCTTGTTGCGCTGTTCCTGTTTGGCCTGACTGTCTTTGCCAATATTAGCTGGGTTCACGTTACCGAAGCATTGGGTCGGTGGTCACTGCAGGGAGCTGCACGCTTGGGTGAATGGTTTGTTACTACGCGAGATCGACTCGCGGATCGAAAGGCTCGTGATCGGCAGCTAGAAGAAAGGAAGGCGGTTATCGAGACCTATGTGGAAAAGAAGAAGCAACACCCGCCGAAGATAAAACCGCTAGCGGCAAAGGCCGAACCGGGCAAACGGGTTGAGCAAGAACGGCAAAAGCCTCTGTTTGACATGCCAATTTCCGGCGAGCTACCGCCACTAGACCTGCTCGATCAACCGGCGGAGGGAGGCGTGAGAGGGTTTTCCAAGGAGGAGCTGGAATCGTTATCGCGTCTCCTCGAGCTCAAGCTGCAGGATTTTGGGGTTACGGCAGAGGTCACTGCGGTGTACCCCGGGCCGGTGGTGACCCGCTTTGAAATTCAGCCCGCACCAGGGGTCAAAGTATCGAGGATCTCCAATCTTGCTAAGGATCTCGCCCGCTCGCTCGCCGTCATCTCGGTCAGAGTGGTAGAGGTGATACCTGGAAAGAGCGTGGTGGGCATTGAGATCCCCAATGCCGATCGTCAGACCGTGAATTTCAAGGAGGTCATTGCATCAAGAACCTTTGAAGAGTCCAAATCGGCACTTACCCTAGCCCTGGGCCACGACATCGCTGGTGCTCCGGTGGTCGCCGACCTGAGTAGGATGCCGCACTTGCTTGTGGCCGGCACCACGGGTTCAGGAAAGTCGGTAGGGGTGAACTGCATGTTGGTGAGCCTGCTTTACAAAAGCTCCCCAGAAGACGTGCGAATGATTTTGGTCGACCCGAAAATGCTCGAGCTGTCAGTCTATGACGGCATCCCCCATTTGCTTACGCCCGTCATTACCGATATGAAAGACGCCGCCAATGGTCTGCGCTGGTGCGTGGCGGAGATGGAGCGGCGATATAAACTGATGTCCTTGATGGGCGTGCGTAATCTCGCTGGCTACAATCGAAAGGTCATTGATGCCAACAAGGCGGGGGAGGCCATCCCTGACCCCACCTGGAAGCCAGATCCTCTCTCCATGATTCCTGAAGAAGATCAGGTGCAACCCACCCTCGAAAAGCTTCCCAGCATTGTCGTGGTCATCGATGAGTTCGCGGACATGATGATGATCGTTGGCAAAAAAGTGGAGCAACTCATAGCACGGATAGCCCAGAAGGCGAGAGCGGCAGGTATACACCTCATCTTGGCCACCCAGAGGCCATCTGTGGACGTCATTACCGGATTAATCAAAGCCAATATCCCCACGCGGATCGCTTTTGCGGTCAGCTCCAAGGTGGACTCGAGAACCATTCTGGATCAGGGTGGGGCTGAACAGCTTCTAGGCTTCGGCGATATGCTGTATCTCCCCTCGGGTTCAAGTGTTCCCAACCGGGTTCATGGCGCTTTTTGCTCTGATGATGAGGTTCATCGGGTTGTCGCTGACTGGAAGCGACGGGGGGATCCCCAGTATCTCGAGGGATTGCTCGACGAGGGCGGGCAGACTCCTGTAACCGCTGGCGAAATTCAGTCGGCTAACGCTGACGATGAAGACCCAGAAAGCGACGCCCTTTACGATGAGGCCGTTCACTATGTGACCAAGAGTCGCCGGGCATCTATCTCCAGCGTCCAACGCAAGCTTCGTATCGGTTATAACCGAGCCGCCCGCCTGATAGAAACAATGGAAGGCGCCGGGGTGGTTACCCCCATGGGTACCAATGGTCAGCGTGAAGTTATTGCACCACCCCCAGCGGAAGACTAAAGGCAATGTCCTTCTCAAGAGTAAGGTTGGTGGCTGCTATCTTTGGAGTTTGGCTTAGTCACATGAGCACTGTCCTGGCCAGCGAACTGTGGCCGCTGACCAATGACACTCTCGTGGGACAGTTTGAGCAAACGATCTCTGACGAAAATGGTGAGTCGTTGTACGCGAGTTACGGGCATTTTGCGTTAGCCAAACCGCGTCAGTTTCGCTGGGAAGTAGAGGGGCCCGGAAGACAGCTCTTTATCAGCGATGGCAACACGCTCTGGCAGCTCGATTTCGATCTCGATACGACGACCAAACAGTCTTGGTCGGCGGATAACGATTCGCCGCTCGAACTATTGATGGCCGATGAAGCGTCGCTAGCCCAGCGCTTCCGCATTGTTCGAGAACAAGGTAGCGTCACACTTTCCCCCCTCGCAGAGGGTGAAAACTTTCAAGCCGTTACCTTGCAAGACCTGAATGTCGATCAGTATGAAATGATCATCGTTGACAATCTGCAGCAGCGTATCCGAGTTGTGCTGACGGTCGAACCATCTGAAGTCCCTGGCGAAGACGCCTTTACGGCCCCATCATTCGACAATGGCTCCGACCGGGAATAATGATCCCTGATGCTACCGACCGACGCGCAGACCCGTTTATTTACCCGAGATAGCGCCTTAGATCCTCTCGCCTCACGGCTTCGCCCCGAGGACCTTCAGGGTTTTGTAGGACAAACCCACTTGTTGGCCCCGGGTAAGGCACTGCACACGGCAATCACCTCAGGTCAGCTCCATTCTTTTATCCTTTGGGGCCCTCCCGGCGTCGGCAAAACTACCCTTGCGCGAATCGCAGCGACAACGGCTAACGCGCACTTTGAACAAATTTCGGCGGTCCTCGCTGGAGTCAAGGATATTCGAGCGGCGGTCGACGCGGCCAATGCGCGAAGGGGGGTAGGGGAGGCTACCGTCCTCTTCGTCGATGAGGTGCATCGCTTTAATAAGGCGCAGCAGGACGCCTTCTTACCCCACGTTGAGGATGGCACTATCACTTTTATCGGGGCGACCACAGAAAACCCCTCATTTGAAGTTAATGCTGCCCTGTTATCCCGAGTAAGAGTCTACCGATTACGCGCCTTGGAACTCACTGAGCTAGAAGCATTGATCCATCATGCGGTGAACCAATGTTTCCCTGATCTCGAGATCAGCGCCGAACTCGTGACTCGGCTGGCCATCGCCGCAGATGGCGATGGGCGTCGGGCTTTATCGCTGGTTGAAATGTGCGCTGACCTAGCTCGCGAGGACGGTGGCCGCCGTCTTGTTGAAGAGAGTACTCTGGAGGAAGTTGCTCAGGGCAGCTTGCGACGGTTCGATAAAAGGGGCGATGTTTTCTATGACCAGATCAGCGCCCTCCATAAATCGGTACGTGGTAGTGACCCCGATGCGAGCTTGTACTGGTTTGCCAGACTGCTTGATGGCGGGTGTGATCCGCTGTACATCGCTCGCCGGGTGGTGCGGATAGCGAGTGAAGACATTGGCAACGCCGATCCGCGGGCGCTGGAACTCGCGCTCAACGCCTGGCAAGTGCAAGAACGATTAGGCAGTCCCGAGGGGGAGCTTGCGATCGCACAAGCGATCATCTATCTGGCCTGCGCCGCCAAGAGCAACGCGAGCTATCGAGCTTACAGCCAAGCAAGGCAGCTCGCAGAGCAAGAGGGATCCCGAGAGGTACCGACTCACTTGCGCAATGCACCCACTGCACTGATGAAAGCAGAGGGTTACGGACACGCCTATCGTTACGACCACGACGAGGCGGATGGCCACGCCACCGGTCAGCGCTACTTTCCAGACGGGCTCAATCCGCCGCCGTTTTATCACCCGGTCGACCGAGGACTGGAGATTAAGATTGGCGAAAAGCTCGCCATGCTTAAAGCAAAGGCGGCTGCTGCCGATCTAAAAGCCGGTAGGGGTGAAGAATGAGTCATTGGTTGTTGGTAGCACTAGGGGGCGCGCTGGGAGCAATGGCGCGCTACAGCGCAGGCTTAATTGTGGCTGGGGGCGGGTGGCCCTGGGCGACACTGCTGGTAAACCTTTGCGGCGCGATAGGATTTGGCGTGGTCATTACCTTGCTGGGTAAACAGGTATTACACCCGTCATTACAACCCCTGTTGATCGCGGGATTTTTTGGTGCCTTTACCACCTTCTCGACTTTTAGCTGGGAGCTCTTCAAATTCATCGAACAACATGCCTGGCTCACCGCCATAAGCTACGGTGCCGGTAGTGTCGTACTGTGCCTGATAGGTATGTTTATCGGCATTGGACTTGGACGAATAGCGGGATAATGCCAGCGAAACGAGGCCGCAAACGGGTTATTATGCGCGGCGCATTGATGGACTTATTTATGACGCTGGAGGCGACATGCTCGACATTAAGGCTATTCGACAGAATCCGGATGCTGTCGTAGCAGGACTTAATAAGCGCGGCCATACATTTCCGTTGGAATCCTTTGTCGCTCTCGACGCCGAACGCAAGGCGGCGGACGTGAAGTCCCAGTCGCTGCTCGCAGAGCGCAAGGCCGCTTCCAAGAAAATAGGAGAGCTGGTAGGGCAGGGTATCGCTGTCGAGGACGCGAAGAGCCAGGTCAATGAAATTCTCGAACGGATTGCTGGTGAGATCGACAAGGCGACGGCGCAGGCGAGAGAGGTGCAGGCACGACTTGACGCCCTGTTACTCGGGACGCCCAACATTCCAGATGACCGGGTGCCCGCTGGCGCTTCGGAAGAAGACAATCTAGAGGTGTTGCGCTGGGGTTCTCCCCGTACATTTGATTTTGAGCCACTGGATCATGTCGATATCGGCGAGCGAAAAGGGCGCTTGGACAGTGAGGTAGCGGGGAAGATTACAGGATCACGTTTTGCAGTGATGTATGCCGAGATCGCGCGTATGCATCGTGCGCTGACTCAATACATGCTCGACGTTCACACGGGGCAGCACGGGTACACCGAGGTGTATGTCCCATACTTGGTTAATGCCGCGTCGCTCACCGGTACCGGGAACTTGCCAAAATTTGAAGAAGACCTTTTTAAACTGGTTGGCGGGGACGGTTATTATCTGATCCCGACGGCGGAGGTCCCGGTGACCAACATTGCGCGAGATCGCGTTTTCGAGGCTGACGAATTAGGCGAGCAGGGTCTGCGTTTTGTCGCACATACGCCCTGTTTTCGAAGCGAAGCGGGTAGCTACGGTCGCGACACTCGAGGCCTGATCAGGCAACATCAATTTGAGAAGGTAGAGCTCGTTCAATTTGTGCCGCCCTCCCAGTCATCCCTTGCGCTCGAAAGATTGACGTCGCATGCGGAGACGATTCTTCAAACACTCGAATTACCCTATCGAAAAATGATGTTGTGCGGTGGCGACATGGGATTTTCGTCGGCGATGACCTACGACCTAGAAGTCTGGCTTCCGGGTCAGAATGCATATCGTGAGATCTCGAGCTGCTCCAACTTTAAAGATTACCAGGCTCGGCGGATGATGGCGCGCTGGCGCAATCCAGAGACCGGTAAGCCTGAGTTGCTCCACACGCTCAATGGCTCTGGGTTGGCGGTGGGGCGCACCTTGGTTGCTGTCATAGAGAACTATCAGCAGGCGGACGGTTCGATTACCGTTCCAGACGCGTTAAAGCCCTACATGGGCGGCATTAGCGTCATCGACTGACGTGGACTACTTCCCTGTCGGCTTAAAGCTTAGCGGGCAGCCGGTTCTAATAGTCGGCGGCGGCGTAATAGCCACCCGCAAAGCTCGGTTGCTCGCGCGGGCAGGCGCGGAACTGTGGGTCATGGCTCCCGACGTAAGCGACGAACTGGCTAGCCTAATATCCGCCTCTGACCGTGTGCTTATACAGGAATGGGATGAGCGCTCGCTGGATGGGTTTGCGGCCGTGGTAGCTGCCACCCCCAGCCGTCCCGTCAACGAGGCAATTTCGCGTAGGGCACGGGAGACATTCACGCCAGTGAATGTTGTCGATGACCCAGACCTGTGCACCTTCATCATTCCAGCGATTGTTGACCGCAACCCACTTATTATCTCTGTCTCATCGAGCGGCAGCAGCCCCGTGCTGGCGCGCCGAATTCGGTCTGACATCGAGGCGCGTTACCCTTCGGGATATGCCGAGCTCTCCCGTTATTTGGGTGATCGCCGTGGACAAGTTGCCGAACACCTGACGACCGAGCGCGAGCGGCGCTATTTCTGGGAACGGTTACTGGATAGCAACGAGTTCATCGACCTTGTACTAACGAGTAATCGCGAAGCAGCCGATGCATTATTTGAGAAAGTTCTCTCTGAGGGCAAGAGTCCGCGGGGTGCCGTGTACCTCATTGGCGCCGGACCAGGAGATCCCGAGCTTCTCACTTTCAAAGCGCTACGTCTGTTACAGCAAGCGGATATCGTGCTTTACGACAGGCTAATTGGCGAGGGTATATTAGAGCTGGCGAGACGCGATGCTGACAAAATTTACGTGGGCAAGCAGCGCTCAGAGCACGCGATGCCCCAGTCTGAAATCAATGCGACGCTGCTGTCCCTAGCAAAGTCGGGAAAGCGTGTCGCAAGGCTGAAAGGAGGCGACCCCTTTATATTTGGTCGGGGCGGTGAAGAAATAGAGGGCTTGCTGACTGCTGGAGTGGATTTCGAAGTCGTGCCCGGCGTGACGGCAGCTTCCGGTGCTGCTTGCTACGCCGGCATTCCGCTGACTCACCGTGATCACGCCCAATCAGTCCGCTTTATTACAGGGCACACCAAGGACCATCAGCTTGATCTGCCGTGGCAGCAGCTTATGAATGAGCAGGAAACGCTGGTGTTTTACATGGGACTCGCGGGTTTAGCCATTATCACGCGAGAACTGATCAGAGCAGGCAGAAGACCAGACACGCCAATCGCTATTATCGAAAAGGCCACCCGGGTGGACCAGCGGGTAATTTCTGGCACCTTGGCAAGCATTCAACAAGTCGCCGAGATGGAGAAGCCCGAGGCGCCCACACTGTTGATTATCGGTGGCGTCGTCACGCTGCACAGTTCGCTGCGCTGGTATTCGCCTCAGCAGAACTAGCGTTTGGCGGTTTGAGGCGCCTGTACAGTAGGTAGCAGTGCAAGGACGTCTGCAACGATCCGCCCGGCCTCGAGCAGCAGCACGTCGGCTTCTTCCTCGGAGTCCTCATCAGCCAGTGCCGCTTCTTCGATCGTGTCATTCGCGATGGCCTCGTTATCGAGATCAACATCGAGCGCTGTATCTAATTCCGTATCGACCGTGGCTTCTTCGTCACGCAATGAGGCGAGGGGCTCTTCTCCCTTGGCGGCACGGCGCTTGTTTTCGATCTCGAGAGCTCGGCTCTCTTGGGACTCTCGAAGCTGGCGCCGCTCCGACTCATTGAGTGGAAGCTGTGTAAGACCGCGTGTGTCTATCGACATACTGACCTGATCCTGCAGATAGATAAAATCAGGATCGCTGGTCGTGCGCTCTTGATGAAGCTGCTGAAGTGTAGGCACCAACCCATCAAAGAGAGCGTAGTCACGATGCCGAACGGGCGATATTTGGTCCCATCCCAGCGCACGGTCGAGCGAGCTTTCGCCAATTTCCCCCTCGTCAAATAGCGATGGAAAAGCGATGTCTGGTACGACCCCGCGATGTTGGGTAGAGTCGCCGGATATGCGATAAAACTTGCTCTCAGTTACCTTTAGCTGACCCTCTGGCAGGTCGAGCAGCGTTTGGACCGTACCCTTGCCGAAAGATCTGTCTCCGATAACGATCCCTCTGCCATAGTCCTGCAGCGCACCCGCAAAAATTTCCGAAGCAGAGGCGCTCAGCCGATTGATCAGCACCGCCACGGGTCCCTCATAAAAGGGGGATCGTTGACGCTTGCCGTCCCGCCACACTCGGCGCTCGGCGCTTCGAATCTGAACCGTTGGCCCATATTCGATGAACAACCCGGTCAGGTCATTCGCCTCTTGCAGCGAACCACCGCCGTTGTTTCTCAGATCGATCACCAGGCCTTCAACGTCCTCTGATTCCAACTCCTCTATGAGCCGTCTGACATCGCGGGTTGTCGATTTGTAATTCTTGTCACCGCGTCTTAGGGCAGCAAAATCGATGTAAAAGGCGGGAATTTCAATTACGCCGATTTTGCGTGGTTTCCCGTCCGCGTCCTCCATCTCAAGCACCCGGCTCTGTGCCGCCTGCTCCTCGAGTTTCACCTGATTACGATGGATAGCGATGACATGCCGCTGATCCATCTTCCCCTTGTCGGGAATAACTTCAAGCCTGACCAGGGTATCGCGTGGGCCCCGAATGAGATCAACGACTTCGTCAAGCCGCCACCCGATCACATCTTCAAGCGGCCCGTCCTCCCCCTGGCCAACACCTATAACGAGGTCTGAGGGGCGCAGCTCTCCCTGCTTGTCGGCGGGACCCGCGGGCACCAGCCTCACCACCTTGGTGTATTCATCATCTACCTGTAGAACGGCTCCGATCCCGTCAAAGGACAGGCTCATGTTGATATCGAAGTTCTCGGCTCTTCTGGGGGAGAAGTAAGAAGTATGCGGGTCATACAGTTCGGTCAGCGCGTTAGCATAGACGGCAAACACGTCGCGCTCATTGTATTGATCCAAACGGTTTAGCTGGTTTTTATAGCGCCGCGCTAGGGTTGGTGCGATCTCATCGAGCGCCTTATCTGCCAGTTTCAAACTGAGCACTTGACTCTTTAGTCTTTTCCGCCAGCGGTCGTCCAGCTCATCCGGCGATGCAGCCCAAGCCAGCGTTTCGCTGTCTAAGGGCAAATATTCATCGAGGGTGAAATCAAAAGCCCCGACCTGATCATCGAGAGAAGCCAGCACGGACTCCAGCCGCGCTTTCAGAGACGCCTGATACTGATTGAATAGGGTAAAAGCGACTGACAAATCTCCCGAGCGACCCAAATCATCGAGGCGATCTCGGTAGGTTAAAAAACGATCTACGTCGGCGCGGGTAAAAAACATTTTTTGCGGATCGAGTGCGTCGATATAGGCATGAAGGTGCAGATCTGAGAGCGAGTCGTCGTAAGTCTGTCCGTCGTAGTGGCGCTTCTCGAGGGTTTCAATCAACTTTATTAGCGTATCACCCTGGATACTCGCAGGCGCTAACGCCCATCCGAGGGTGGCGAGAAAAAAGCTGACCAGGATTACGAATGTGCCTCGATAAAGAGACTTTTTGAAAGACAGCGGCATCAGAGCTCCGTCGAAACTTGGGATTCAGGGATTAGACACTTATTTGGGCATAAAATACGAGGCGTTGTCGACTTTGTGAACATTTCATGGTTTTAAAACGGATGGCCGAATCGAAGATACAGTGCGGAGTTGTCACCCGTTCCCTTGGCCACCTCGGCCCTGACCACAATGCCCGTTTCCGGCTTCAAGAGATAGGAAATGCCGCCCCCCAGCGCAGGGTAGACGTTATCCTGACAGGAGCTACTGCGGGCACTGGCATCTTCACCATAGAGACAGCCAACGCCGCCAAAAAATACGGCTCCCCATCGAGCGCCAAGGGATAATCGCAAATCAAACTGAAGGTGGCTGTAATCTTCCCCCAGATAGTTGCCCTTGGTGTAGCCCGGAAGACTGATAGAGGAATACCCGGAAAGCGGCGCATTCTTAGTCCACCGGTTACGGACCTCTAGCGCGAGAGTCGCTCTTTCGGATTTCAATAGTCTCCCAAGACCGATGTAAGTGCGCGCGTCAAAATGGTAAACATCGAAATCTTTTTGTCGCTGGCCAGCAGAAATGGCGGGCTGATCGAGGCCGGGCAAAATAGGGGAGGAGAGCGACTCGGTCTCGTCTCCCCGGTATGCGACATTGTAAAAGCTCGCATAGGAACCCCCACTTGGGTTTCTGACGTTATCCCGGGTGTCGAAATCAAGCACCAGGCCAGCACCCTTGGCATCGAAGCCCATAAAGCCAATTTGATCGACCATCGCGCCCTGTCGCGGCGGGAAATCGATTTGGTAGTCAGTTTGTAACAGCAGCGCCCCGATAAACCAGGGACTATCTGAGATCCGCCTGAGGTAGCGAAGAAAAAATGCCTCGAAGTTATCGACGGTCTTTACACTCGCACCGACGCCGAGGAAGTCGTCATAGTCATTTTTGATTTTTCCAAACCCACCCCCCAAGCTCAAGCGATTCCGATCCTGCTGCCAGTAGAGATCGGCAAATACTCCACCCACATAGCTATCGGTATTCGAATACGTAACCGCCGCACCCACCATCGACGCCGGTGACTCTTCATCGAATTGCATTACGTAGCCCGCGAGCGCTCCGATCGTGCGCCCAAGCTTGGGATCAACGCTAAGCAAGGGGGTAATCAGCCAAGGGCTTTCTTTGGTTGCTTCAGTGGTGACCGAGCCTGAAGGCTCTTGAGCGTTGGCTGTACTGACAAATCCTGCAGCAGCAATTAGCGCCAGGAAGGCCATCAGGCGTACTGATGACGTCTTAAGTTTGTTATACCCTCTAGCTGTCATTGGAAGGACTACTTGGCATGATGCGAATCTCGGCGCGACCGGGTTGCAATAATACCGGGCCATTGATGGCCTGTGCAGAGAATTAGGGATTTAAGACTTATCCATAAGTGACGGAAGAGCAAAATGAAGATAACGCCAAAAACCAAGGCCTTTGGTGCAGAAATTTCCGATGTCGACTTGTCTGGCCGACTGAGCCCGGAGCTGAGGGAGGCCTGCATCAACGCGTTGCTGGAGCACAAAGTCATTGCTTTTCCCGATCAAAAACTCTCGGACGACTCCCTCGAACGTGTCTCGTGCTGGCTTGGTCCCTTTGGGCATGACCCCTTTATCGCGCCCATACCAGACCGTGAGCACATTATTGCTGTGTGTAGGGGCGCCGAAGAGAAGGCACCGATTTTTGCAGAAAACTGGCACACGGACTGGAGCTTTCAAGCCGAGCCTCCGGCTGCGACGTGCCTTTACGGCATTGATATCCCCAGCTGCGGCGGTGATACGTGGTATGCCGATCAGATCGCTGCGGCAGAGGGACTACCCAAGGCTCTTAAGACAATGATCGAAGGGAAGAGGGCAGTGCACTCGGCGAAGCTACCCTACGCCCCCGACGGTGTTTATGGCGAAAACGATCGCCGCTCTGATCGGACCATGGACATCCGAGCCGATACATCAGCCCACGCTACGTTCAGTCACCCCTTGCTCTCACCGCACCCGCAAACCGGCCGTGAACGGCTGTTCGGGTGTGTCGGTTACATCATCGGAATTGAGGAGATGCCAGAGGATGAAGCCGTACCGTTGTTGATGGAACTTTTAGCTCATCAGACCCAAGATGAGTATGTGTATCAGCACCAGTGGCAACAAGGCATGCTGGTGATTTGGGATAACCGCTCCGTACTCCACAAAGCGACCGGAGGCTATGAAGGTCAGGCGAGATTGCTGCACAGGACGACGATCCAGGCATTCGCCTAGTTGCGTTCCCTATCTAGCCGCGTTCTATGTAGGGCCTTCATGCAGTCCCGACTCGACTCGGGAGTGGTCAATCGAGATGAGTCACTGCGTGCCGGTTCGGGTTGTGCACCAGCTCGGGCAGTAAAGGGCGCCGCTGGGGGCCAACGTGTTCCGCTCATGTGCAGATCTTTAATTTAACATAATATACATTATGCGAAGTTTAACTTTGCCATGGGCATCCATGATGCGATGCAGATTTCTTAAGTATGTCTGTAAAACGGCGCCTTTTAGCCGAGGTCAAACTTTATTGAATATGCTTATTCCTGTACCCTCGTCCGCCTCGTGCCAGGAGACTTTCAACCTAACGAGGGTCCGTGCCTTAAGGATAAAGCATGTCTGAAGCAACACATCCGCAGCCAAGGGTGGATTATTTTTTTGACGAGGTCACGTCGACGTTCTCTTACGTCGTGAGCTGCCCACAAACAGGCCAGTGTGGGATTGTCGATCCTGTACTCGATCTGGATTACGCCTCGGGCACCATTACGACCGGCTCGGCTGATGAGTTGATCCAGTTTGTTCGCGACAATGGACTCACGGTGACTCGCATCCTCGAAACCCACGTGCACGCCGACCATCTGACGGCGGCACCCTATCTCCAGTCGATCCTGGGCGGCGAAATTGTCATTGGCGCTGATATCACCGTGGTGCAGCGCGTGTTTGCTGAGATCTTTAATGAGGACGACGGATTTCGCGTTGACGGAAGCCAGTTTGATTGTCTGGTTGAGGATGGTGAGGAATTTGCGATCGGGTCTCTGTGCTGTACTGCCATGCATGTACCTGGTCATACACCCGCCTGTATGGCCTATCTGATCGGCGATGCCCTGTTTGTTGGTGATACCTTGTTTATGCCCGACGCGGGAACGGCACGTTGCGATTTCCCCGGTGGTGATGCCAGAGCCCTATTCAGATCCGTGCGGCGACTGCTCGAGCTCCCGGATCAGACCCGCGTGTTTGTTTGCCACGACTATCAACCAGATGGGCGGGAATTGCTGTTTGAGTCAACGGTTGCGACTCAGAAAGCGCATAACATTCATGTCGCCACAGGGATTTCAGAAGACGACTTTGTAGCGATGCGCGAAGCACGGGACAATACGCTGGCAATGCCCACGCTAATTTTGCCATCACTGCAGGTCAATATGCGGGCGGGCCACATGCCGCCGCTGGATGATGACCAGCGACTATTTTTAAAAGTACCGATTAATGTATTTGGCGGTGCCGCGTTATCGACGCTGGTATCAACCAACTAGCGAAACTCCTTTGGGGATTGTATGCATGGAAGCCGTTAACCACGTAGAGGTCGCCATTGTCGGCGGCGGCGCGGCTGGCGATCGCGCTGGCTACAAGCCTGCTCAAGCGGGCACCCGAGCTTCAGATTGCGGTGATCGATCCGGCAGATATGCACTACTACCAGCCGGGCTGGACCATGGTAGGTGGCGGTATTTTTGACCTCCCGCAGACAGGTAGACCTATGGCGAGCGTCATGCCAAAGGAGGTCATCTGGATGAAACATGCAGTGATCGAACTCGACGCCGCCAATGACACCCTTGGGCTAGACGATGGTTCCACCCTCACCTACGACCGACTCGTCGTTTGCCCTGGGCTCAGGTTGAATTGGGCCGGGGTTGAAGGGCTCGAGGAGCACCTAGGAAGAAATGGTGTCACCTCAAATTATAACTATAAAACAGCTAGTTATACTTGGGAGCTCATTCAAAATCTAAAATCAGGGAAGGCGCTGTTTACCCAGCCTCCCATGCCGATCAAGTGTGCCGGCGCACCTCAAAAAGCCCTCTATCTCTCTGGTGATTACTGGGCTCGCAACGGTCGTATTGGCGATATAGACATCCACTTCCACACCTCGACGCCGGGCTTGTTTGGCGTCTCCGCCTATGTGCCGGCCCTGATGAAATACATCGAGCGCTATCGCGCGAATCTGCATTTCCAGCACACTCTGGTCAAGGTAAATGGCGACACCAAAATAGCTACATTCAAAGATGATCAAGGGGCGTTGCACGAGGTCGACTTCGATATGATCCACGTCTGCCCGCCTCAATGCGCCCCTGACTTCATTCGACAATCCGCACTGTCCGATGACACTGGCTGGGTCGATGTTGATCAACAGACGCTGCAGAGTAAGCGCTTTGATAACGTCTGGTCCTTGGGCGATGTGATGAATGCCCCGAACGCAAAGACCGCAGCCGCGGCGCGCGCTCAGGCTCCCGTGGTTGCTCACAATCTCCTACAACAGGCAGGAAAAGTGGCGGGGACTTGTCACTACAACGGCTACGGGTCCTGCCCGCTTACGGTGGAACGTGGGAAAATTGTGTTGGCGGAATTTGGCTACGGTGGCACCCTTCTGCCAAGCTTCCCAAAATGGCTCATTGATGGCCAGGAGCCCTCTTCCCTGGCCTGGCTGCTCAAGGCTAAAGTACTGCCTGCTGTGTACTGGGAGGCCATGTTGAAGGGGCGGGAGTGGATGGTCAGCCCCAAGCCGCAGGTCTGAGCAAGGTCGAGCACACGATGCTATCACCACTATTACCTGATCTGACTTGGCTCAAGGGCTATAGCCGTGTTCACTTCGGACATGACGTCACCGCTGCGGTCGTGGTGACCATCATGCTTATTCCCCAGTCACTGGCCTATGCTCTACTGGCGGGTTTGCCTGCGGAGATGGGGCTCTATGCCAGTATTCTTCCGCTAGTAGCTTACGCCCTCTTCGGTAGTAGTCGAACATTGTCGGTAGGTCCCGTTGCGGTTATCGCCCTGATGACAGCGACTGCGGTGGGGAATGTTTCCAGCCAAGGCACAGCTGACTACGCCACAGCGGCCGTTCTTCTGGCGCTGCTCAGCGGGGCGATACTTATTCTGCTGGGGATCTTACGTTTTGGCTTTGTCACCAACTTTTTATCGCATCCCGTGGTGTCCGGCTTTATTACCGCCTCGGGGGTGTTGATTGCGCTCAGTCAAATTCGCCATCTCCTCGGTACCTCAGCGCAGGGTGCAACTCTGCCAGAGTTATCGGCAAGCCTCTTGAGCGGGATCGGCGAATTTCATATGCCGACCTTTTTGGTGGGTAGTTCGGTCTTGCTGTTTCTTTGGGTGTGCCGGCATTTTATGACAGCTGGCCTTGTGGCGCTGGGCGTGCCGCTATCCACGGCAGAGCTCAGTACCAAAGCAGCGCCGGTGCTCGCCATTATGGGCACTATCGTCCTGGTTATCGTCTTCAATTTGGAGTCACTTGGGGTGGCTCTGGTCGGGACAGTACCCCAGGGCTTACCAGCCTTCACGACCCCGCTCTTTGATCTGTCTCTGGCAAAGCAGCTCGCCCTTCCCGCCTTGCTCATTTCATTGATCGGTTTTGTTGAGTCGGTTTCCGTCGGGCGAACGTTGGGCGCGAAGCGCGGCCAGCGGATTAACCCCGACAAGGAGCTCGTTGCTCTCGGAGCCGCCAACGTCGCTTCAGCGCTGTCTGCGGGTTTTCCAGTCACTGGCGGTTTTTCCCGTTCGGTGGTCAACTTTGAGGCGGGTGCAGTAACCCAAGCCGCGTCTATCATGGCGGCGATGGGTATAGCGCTTGCAGCGCTACTCCTCACGCCGTTACTTTATTTTTTGCCCAAAGCGACGCTTGCCGCCACGATAATCCTTGCTGTGACCACGCTGATCGATTGGAAGATCCTGGTGCAGGCATGGCGCTTTTCTTGGGCCGACTTTCTGGCGGTTGCTACCACGATTTCGTTGACATTATTTTTGGGCGTGGAGATTGGCGTCCTGTCGGGTGTGGCTGTGAGCATTGGTATGCACCTTTACAAAACCAGCAGACCGCATTTTGCCGTGGTCGGGTCAGTACACGGCACAGGGTATTTCAGAAGTGTGCAGCGGCATGACGTCTGCACCGTTCCTGAGATCATCTCTATTCGGGTCGACGAAAGCCTGTATTTTGCGAACGCGGCCTATTTAGAAGAAATCGTATTGGCACAGATTGCAAGCAACAAAGCCGCAAAACATATTATCCTTATGTGCTCGGCGGTAAATGACATTGACTTAAGCGCCCTTGAAGCGCTCGAAGAAATCAATAATGCCTTAGGGGACCTTGGGATTTGTCTCCATTTAAGCGAAATCAAAGGACCGGTGATGAATAACCTCAATCGAAGCGATTTTCTCGACCACCTTTCGGGCCGCGTCTTCGATACCCAGCACGAGGCGTTTAATAGCCTGCGTCAAGAGCATATGGCACGGTGAAGCGCCTGCATTTCGTGGCGGTAATGATAACGCTGGCGCTCGCGGGCGTGAGCGCCTATTGGCTCACTCGCAGCGGCTATGAAGGTCCGTGTGCGACGACCCAAGACATCACGGCTGCCGCCATGGCGGAGGATGGATCTGATCAGGATGCATTGATTGACCATGCAATGATTGAACGCCGCGATTGTCCGCGCTGAGCAAAATCTAGAATATGTGACGCTCTGAGGCACGCTGAAATAACCGCAGACCCAGCCGCTCCATAATGCCTTCCACTGACATACCAATCTTTTCCTGCCAACTTTTTCTTGGCACAAAACGCACTTCTACGATATCGCACGACTCGATCTTGGACTGTATGTATGCATCGGAGGTCATGATGTCATCGATGAGCTTCTTATCAAGGGCGCGTTTACCGTACCAAATCTCGCCTGTCGCAACGTCATCGATCGGCACGCTGGGTCGTCGCTCCTGAATGAACTCTTTAAATAGGGCAAAGGTATCTTCGAGATCTTCGAGGAACTTACGCCTCCCCTCCTCCGTATTCTCGCCAAACATGGTGAGTGTGCGCTTGTACTTACCAGCGGTGAGTAATTCAAAATCAATGTCGTTCTTTTTTAATAGCTTATGAAAGTTGGGCAGTTGAGCCAGCACGCCAATGGAACCGATGACGGCAAAAGGCGCTGCTAAAATTCGATCGGCGACGCAGGCCATCATGTAACCGCCACTGGCTGCGACTTTGTCCACGGCGATAGTAAGGGGAATCCCGGCATCAGCAATCCGTTGCAGCTGACTCGCCGCCAGGCCGTAGCTGTGCACAAGCCCACCAGGGCTCTCTAAACAGACAAGAATTTCGTCTTCCGCGCCTGCTATTGGCAGTACCGCAGAGATTTCTTCCCGCAGGCTATCGGTCGCTGAAGCCTGGATGTCACCCTCAAAGCGGAGGATAAAAAGTCTAGATTTTTCAGGCGTCTCTTGGCTCGCCGCTTGTTTTTTAGCTTCTTTTGCCTCGGCTTTGGCTGCTTTTTTCTCTGTCTTCAATCGCTGCTTGGTAGCCTCGGGGGTTTCCAGAGATTCACGAACAGCATCTTGAAAAGCGCGATATTTCTCGTTTGTTTGACGGATTTCAATTTGACCCTCATGGCCAGCTGCCCGTCGGCGCTGACTTATGGCTGCAACGCCCGCTACAACGAGCAAAATGGCCGCAACGAGGATAATTGCCTGCGCGAGGAACGTGCCGATTTCGATAAGAAATTCCATGGACTCTCCAAACTGTTGTTATCGGTAGGCTACTGCGCCAACCGGTAGTGTATGCCGAACTCGACTATCACGGGCTAGTTCATTCTGAAAACGCTGCTTGAATCAGCTGCCCAGATATCGACGCCATCGGTGGTATCTGAGGTAGAGATTCGCGTTCAAACCAACCCGCATCGGCAATTTCTGCGGGATCTAGTATCAACTCGCCGCTAGCGTAGTCGGCGATAAACCCAAGCATTAACTGAGAGGGAAATGGCCAGGCCTGAGAGCGAAAGAAACGCGTGTTGCAGATCTCGATACCGACCTCTTCTCTCACCTCCCGCGCAACCGCAGCCTCGGCAGACTCCCCGGGCTCGATGAAACCAGCCAGCGTACTGTAAAAACCTGTCTGCCTACCGGCCGCGGCCGCCAGCAGCAGCTCTG
Organism: uncultured Luminiphilus sp.; assembly: GCA_943787485.1. Taxonomy (GTDB): domain Bacteria; phylum Pseudomonadota; class Gammaproteobacteria; order Pseudomonadales; family Halieaceae; genus Luminiphilus. Next base: position 38,084 of record CALSMP010000005.1, read on the forward strand.
CCCCCTTTTTAACGGCAACGATGATGCAGGGGTTCAGGCGAGGATAAGCCTGATAGTTGCAATCGACACAGCCCAAGGCCTTCCCTTGATCGCGCAGCTCAGTCGTCTGGCCGCATCGACCGCAGAAACGATGATCTCGCCACCAATGGTGCAACTGCAGCCCTCGGCCAAACGCATTAAAGACGTGATCGGATACTCGGCCCAGCAGCGTATACAGGCTACCTGTCAGGTGTTCCAGGGCATTGATCTGGTGCTCGAGAAGCTGAATTGTGTAGCAAGGCGTCTGATTCCAATAGCCCACGGGAATTTCACGGTTGTAATCCCCAAATTCCTGAGCTATCTGAGTGCGGGTGAACAATACATCGGGAGGGAGTCGCAATGGCAAGACGGCATTTTTCCCTACAAAGGGCAAAATGATATCCCCATCAGAGGGTGGTTCTACAATGGGTTGTATTGATAGCATGCGGCTCTCCGAGAAACGGGTCTCATGGTAGAAACTCGACCCAAGTTAAACAAGAGTAAAAAAATACTGTCCAGCTTAAGGACAGCACAGGCGTCTCCGCGGCGCATACACACAGTAAGGGCAGACCATGCAAGAAACCACCTCTCAGGCCTTGTGGCACAATTTCCTTGGGCCTTCGCCGGTCTGGTACAAGCAAACTATCCTCGCTTTTCTCTTACTTAATCCTATTTTGCTCTACACGGCAGGCCCATTCTTCACGGGCTGGGCGCTGATTGCTGAGTTCATTTTTACGCTAGCCCTTGCACTTCGCTGTTACCCTCTACAACCTGGCGGACTGCTGGCTATCGAGGCCATTGTGATCGGATTGGCCCATCCCCACTCAGTGTTCCACGAAGCCGAGGCAAATTTCGAAGTGATATTGCTGCTGATGTTTATGGTAGCGGGTATCTACTTTATGAAGGATTTGCTTCTTTTTGTCTTCACCAAAATCCTGCTCAACGTGAAGTCCAAAAAGATACTGTCACTGCTGTTCTCGCTTGTCGCCGCTGTTCTTTCTGCATTTCTTGATGCCCTTACCGTTACTGCCGTTTTGATCAGCGTGGGCGTTGGGTTTTACGCGGTCTATCACAAAGTCGCCTCGGGTAAACACCACTCTGCGGATGATCACGACCACGGTAACGACGAGCAGGTAACCGACACGCATCACGACGATTTGGAAGGTTTCCGCGCTTTTCTGAGAAGCCTATTGATGCACGGCGCAGTGGGCACTGCCCTGGGCGGCGTATGTACCCTAGTAGGAGAGCCTCAAAACCTGCTAATTGCTACCGTTGCGGGGTGGAACTTTATCGAGTTTTTCCTGCTCATGGCGCCAGTCACTATGCCTGTTTTGGCGTGTGGGCTGTTGACGTGTGTGCTGCTAGAGGCGACCGGCAAGTTCGGTTATGGGGCCGCGCTACCGCCGAGGGTCAGGATTGTCCTCGAGGAATTTCAAGCGCGGGAAACTGAAAAGGCCAATCCCCGGAGCAACGCAAAGCTAGTGGTGCAGGCGATTGTTGCCATCATCCTAGTCTTGGGGCTCGCATTCCACTTGGCGGCGGTGGGTCTGATCGGCCTGCTCGTTATTGTCCTGCTAACGGCATTCAACGGTATTACTGAGGAGCATCAAATTGGTCACGCCTTTGAGGAGGCACTACCGTTCACTGCGCTTTTAGTAGTGTTCTTCGCCATTGTGGCGGTTATCCATGAGCAGCATTTGTTCACGCCGGTCATCGAGTGGGTGTTGCATCAAGACTCGAGCGTGCGACCCGCCATGTTTTTCCTGGCCAATGGGGTGCTGTCCATGATCTCGGACAACGTCTTCGTGGCCACGGTTTACATTAACGAGGTGAAGGCCGCGCTCGATGCAGGTGAAATCACCCGAAATGAGTTTGACAAACTGGCCGTAGCGATCAATACCGGTACCAACCTACCCAGCGTTGCTACGCCGAATGGTCAGGCGGCTTTCTTATTCCTACTAACGTCCGCTTTGGCACCTCTTATTCGACTGTCATACGGCCGCATGGTGGTGATGGCACTGCCCTACACTATTGTTCTCGGCTCTGTCGGTTTGATTACGGTTTATCTCTTCATCTGACTTAAGGATCCCAAGTGGCTACAGTGCCAGCTACTTGGGCAATCTCTTTGAGTTTCTCCTCATGACGCATAAGTTCATCATCGGTCGGCCTGATTACTTTTAGCGGGGTCCTGATCGCAGGGAGTCGGCGGATCCGACCCCCTTGTTGAGCGCCTTGGGCGTTGCTGTCGTCTTCGTCGGTGAGCCCCAAAGATGTCTGCCCTCCAGTCATCGCCAAATAAACCTCAGCGAGAATTTCGGCATCAAGCAGCGCGCCGTGAAGAGTTCTCGAGGCGTTGCTAACCTGATAGCGCTGGCATAGGGCATCAAGATTATTGCGCTGGCCCGGATGTTTTGCTCGGGCGATCGTCAGGGAGTCAATGATTTTGCAACGGGTGTGGGTGGCCGGGCCTTTCGGGTCTAGTCGCGCAAATTCCGCATCGATAAAACCCACATCGAAGGGTGCGTTGTGAATAATGAGGTCCGCTCCATCGATAAATGCGAGGAACTCGTTAGCGATCCGCTCAAAGGGAGGTTTATCGGCAAGAAATCCTTGGGTAATACCGTGTACAGCCAAAGCGCCCTCATCGATCTCGCGGTTGGGCTGAACGTATTGGTGGTAATGTCGGCCAGTCAGCTTACGATCGACTAGCTCGACACATCCGATTTCAATAATTCGATGGCCCTGCGTCACCTCAAGGCCCGTCGTTTCAGTATCAAGAACGATTTGACGCATTCGCCAGCTCCATGTCATCGATAGCTTTGTTCGCCAGCTGATCGGCTCGCTCGTTCTCAGGATGCCCGCTATGGCCTTTCACCCAAAACCAGCTGACTTCATGACGCGTGACCTCACTGGCAAGCGCCTGCCAGAGGTCTTTATTTTTGACCGGCTTCTTCGCCGCGGTCTTCCAGCCGTTGCGCTCCCAATTCGCGAGCCATTTGGTAATACCGTCACGCACATAAACAGAGTCCGTGGTGAGGGCGACGTGGCAGGGCTCCTTGAGCGCCTTTAAGGCTTCTATCGCCGCCTGCAATTCCATGCGGTTATTGGTTGTTTCGGGATCGGCTCCGCGAAGCTCACGACAGTGCTCGCCTGAGCGCAACAGTGCGCCCCACCCCCCTGGACCCGGATTACCCCTGCAGGCTCCGTCGGTAAATACTTCGACGGATTTCATTTGTCGGGAGTGAATTCCAGGGTGCGCTGGGAGGGCGCACCGCGTGCTCCCCCGATAATCGGCTTCGCTACAGGCAGGCCCATCATTCTTGCGCGAAGGCGGCGCTGAGGCTGTTGCTGCAGGTAGCCCAATACCGATTTATTTCCGAATAGGACGTAATAACTCCCGAGTGGGATATTATGTTCAGCCAGCCAGTTATCGATCCGGGCTAAAAAGTCACCGACGCCACTTTTATGGGCAAGGGGTAACGCAAGTTTATGCCGAGCCGGTGCCATATGAAAATTGAGTAGCCGCAGCCAATCCTCCAGCTTGCTTAGGGAGATGGCTACACTGCGGTCGGCTCGTCTCAGCCGAAAAAGCCTCACCAGCCTGGTCATCCAGCCCCAAAGGCTGTTGGCATTGGCGTCGACGACCAATAAATGCCCGTCCTGAGTCAACACTCGATGAACTTCACGGAGCAGGCGATGCGGTTCCTCATTCTGTTGGAGCGCGTTAAACATCACCACCACATCGACCGACTCCGTGGCTAGGGGAAGCTCTTCATCTCTGGCGACCACAGCTACTCTTTCTGCTTGTGCTCCTACCTTGGGCGCGGTTTGTTGTCCTCCATCATCACCGCGATCCCATGCTTCGTCCCTCGGGATGATTCGTGTAACATGTCTGACGCGAGACGCCTCATCAACAGGCACCCCCATATCATCCCCAATGACCACGAGATGATAACCAAACCACTGGTCTAGGATGACTTCAATGTCCGTGGTCACTTGGTGGCGCAGCCGGCGACCTAGCTGAGTTTCCCGCGACCACTGATAAAAGCGCTGGCGCCGGGAGGGCCTGTCGGCAGCGGTAGATGTACCTTGAGAGCTCATGGGCAGAAGATAGCGCCGCCGGACTCAACCTACAACCCAATTTAAGCAGCGGAGTTAGACAGACGTTTGATGACACACCCGACAATAGAACCGATAAAAGCCTTCTCCGATAACTACATTTGGCTGCTACACGATGGCCGCAGCGCCTACGTGGTGGATCCGGGGGACGCAGAGCCTGTTTTACAAGCGCTGCAAGAAAGGCACCTTCAGCTCGAGGGTGTGTTGATCACTCATCATCATCCCGACCATGTGGGCGGCGTAGTGGCACTCAAGACAGAGACGGCGTGCACCGTCTGGGGGCCGCACAACCCAAGCGTCCCTCAAATTGATCAGCGGCTAGGGGAAGGCGACTCCGTCGATGTTCTGGGTGTGAAGTGGCAGATCTTGGAGGTGCCGGGCCACACCCTCGATCATATTGCTTACGTCAGCGCAGGGGCGGTATTTTGTGGCGACACCCTTTTCGCCGGCGGTTGCGGTCGGGTCTTTGAAGGAACCTTTCCCATGATGCGCCAGTCTCTCGCCAAGCTCCGACGCTTGCCTCCCGAGACGCGGGTTTACTGCGCCCATGAGTACACGCTTTCAAATTTAGCCTTCGCCACGTCCGTAGCACCCGATGATGCGGCCATCCAGAGGCGACTGGCAGACTGCCAGCGATTGAGGGCAGCGGATGAACCAACTGTGCCTTCCAGCATTCAAGAAGAATGCTCATCAAACCCTTTCTTGCGCTGGGATGATCCCGCCATTTACCAAGCGCTAACACTCCACGATAAAGCAGCGACGGACGATCATGACGCCGTTTTTGCCGCTCTGCGACAATGGAAAGATAACTTCTAAGCGATGGCCAGGACTTCCCAGCTGACCGATAAGGGCGGGCAACTAAGAGCCACTGCGTTGCTATGTCTTCTACCCCTACTAACGGCGGGCTGCGTTTCGCAGCCAAAGACCAATACCGCAACGACATTAACGCCCGTCGAAGTCACCGCCGCGCGACAAACACTGCCGGAGCACCTAGCACACAGACTAGCCCGTCCCGCCGACCTCTGGGGCGGTATGGCTCATGATCTCAGCTGGGACGAATCCCACCCAGCGATTGATCGAGAACGGCTGGTTTGGCTCGAGCAGTCCTTGCTTCAGGAAACGCTGTCTGCCCGTGCCCCCGTTCTATTGGAGTGGATTGTTACAGAAGTTCGCCGGCGGGAACTTCCGATGGAACTCGCGCTCGTGCCCATTGTTGAAAGTATGCTCGACCCATGGGCGTACTCCAGCCAACGCGCGGCAGGACTCTGGCAAATCACCCCTGCAACGGCGGCTTTTTTCGGCGTAGAAGTCAATTGGTGGTACGACGGGCGGCTCGATCTCATGGTGGCAACAGATTTCGCCCTCGGGTATCTCGAGGAACTTTACCTGGAATTTGACGGGGATTGGCTGCTGGCGCTCGCGGCTTACAACGGCGGCAAAGGCAGAATCACCCGAGCGCTGAAAAATAGGCCCCAGAGCGAAGCCAGTCGATTGTCGCCGTTCTGGCGGCTGCAATTACCCCGCGAGACCGCGCGCTATGTCCCCAAAATTATTGCGCTGTCTCAGCTTCTGCGCGATGCAACCGCGTTTGAGGCGCCCTGGCCCTTGGTTATGCCCGCCGAAAAATTAGTTGTCACGAACACGGAAGGACAAATGGATCTGGCCAAAGTGACCGAACTAACCGGACTGTCCGTTGGAGAGCTGAGACAAATGAATTCCGCTCTATTGCGCTGGTCGACGCCGCCCGAAGGGCCCTACCATTTGCTCCTGCCGGAACACCTGGTACCGGATTTTGAAAACGCCGTGCAGCTATTGGATACCCGCGACAAAATAAGCTGGCATCGCTACCAGGTAGCGCCGGGGGATAGCCTCGGCGCCATAGCTAATCGCTTTAATACCGAAATTCAGGTGTTGCAGGCCACCAATGGTTTAGAAGGTACGTTTATTCGTGCTGGCGATACCTTGCTTATTCCCGGTGTATCGGCTGGCAATACGACGTCTTTAGACAGAGTCAGCATTGACTGGCCACCACAGCGACGCCCAAAGCGTTATACCGTTCGGCGTGGTGATTCTCTCTGGAGTATTGCGCGACGCTATGACCTACGCGTTCAAGAGCTGGCCTCAATGAATGGCGTTGAACCAGCGGGTTACATTCGCCCGGGGCAGACATTGCGGCTGACGCCCTGAACCTAAGGATTGTCTCTTTTTGAGACCCCGAACGGTGGGCAAGACCCGTCAAATGGGCTACATTCGGAGCCTGGCATCACTAACACACAAGGGACTACTCATGAAAATCACGCCATTCTTTTTTTATGCAGCGCTTGTGCTGTTTGCAGGCCAGGCTGTTGCGGCGCATCACGAGGGCGATCATCCTGCGATGAAGGCCGAGGGCACCCGCGCCATGATTGTCGCCATCGAAGGCGAAATCGTCGCGATCGATCCTGAGACCAAAGAAGTCACCCTGCAGGGGCCAGAGGGCAACCAGGTTACCGTCGTGGCCCAAGAAAAAATCGTCAAGGTAAGCGATCTGAGCGTTGGAGATCGTGTGGCGGCAGAATATCTTGCGTCGCTTCACGGCGAAGTTCGTGAGCCCACCGAGGAGGAAATGGCTAACCCCTGGGTTGTACTTGAGGAAGGCGTTGTTGACGAAGCGCCAGAACACCCTGCCGTTGGCGTCGCTCGCCAAGTGAGGGCAGTAGTAACCGTTGAGGCAATCGATGCGGACGCCGGATTCATCATGATTAAAGATAGCCGGGGCAAGATGCACACGATCGGAGGCATCCCTCGTGCAAAACTAGAGCCTGTTGAACTGGGTGAAATGGCTGTTGTCGTTTACACAGAAGCACTGGCAATTGGTCTGCAAAAGCTACCGAAAGCCATGTAAACCACACTTCGTCGAAGAACCCGCCCGCCTCCGCCGGCGGGTTTTTTATGGACACAACTCTTTGAGCACACTGACAGGCTTCTCTTTCCCTTGGCGAACCCATCCCCGCGTTACATGGGGGAGAACGCTTTTTCAGCTTGTACTATTGGGACCCGGTCTTTGGGCTTCTGCAGGAGCAATGTCTGATCAGCTCAGAACCCCAGCCCCCCCATCACTCAAGGAGATACTCGGGAGCGCGGTAGTCCCCATTGAGGTGCCGCTACTGCGCCTTACCGAAGGTTATCCCTCCCATCACATAGAGGACTGCTCGGGGACCCTCCTAGCGACAGAGCCCCCCCTGATTTTAACCGCATGGCACTGCTTCGACGGAGGTCAGGATCTCACGAGGCCCGCCAAGGCACGGATTTCGGGGCAATGGATTCCTCTGAAAACGATCGCTTCGGGGGGCTCGATGGCAGCCGATTGGGCTCTATTAGAAGTGGCAAGCGACAAGCCCACACAGCAGCTGAAAGGCCTCGGCCTAGTATCGAGAGTGCCAGCAACGGAGGCGCCAGCCGCGGTGTCTGTTGCTGGCTACCGCAAATACGCCACGGAGACCACCGTTAAGAGAACACTCGTGATCGACGAAAATTGCGATGTCATTGAGCGCAGCGAAGGCTGGCTCGTGACATCCTGTAATGCCGAGGCTGGCAGCTCTGGTGGGCCTGCCGTTGCCTCAACATCACAGGGCATTGTTGTCACCGGTGTGATTTCCGCCAAGCGCGACGACGGCAGATTGTTGGTAACCCCGGTGAACGAGGTGATTTACCCCTCAGGCGTAGCTGCCTCGCCCCCATGACAAGCAGGAGACTGCGGTGCATGGGGTAGGCTCCCCCACTCGCCGGGATCATACAAATGAAGCGCTAGAGCGTGCAGCGAAGCGTCCAGTAGATCCTGTAATAGCTGGTACACCAGTTGATGTCTTTTTACCTTGCGAACGCCCGCAAACATTGGCGTTACGACGGTGACTTTAAAATGCGTCTGAGAATCTGGCGGTACGTTGTGCATATGGCTTTCGTTAACAACGTCTATTGTGGCGCCGTCAAACTGCTGACGTAATCGTTCTTCAATGATCGCTTGGTAATTCATCGGTTTGTACGCGCTCTCCGTCCCTAGTTCATGGCCTGCTCAAGATAGGGTCTCATCCTAACTGGGTGCCAGCGTTTGCAAAACCCCCTCAAGAGAGTGACAATTCGGCGCGGTAGGAGCAATCCTCGGGAGGGGTTATGGAAAACACCTTCGATGTATATTTGACAGGGCGTTTGTTGGACGGTCACCCGGAAGATACCGTCGTGGCTGGTCTGACCGAACTTTTTACCCTGGAGGCAGCCGATGCCTCTCGGCTTGTCGACGGAACCCGTCGAAGAGTCAAGACATCTTGTGACCGTGCGACCGCGTTGAACTACCGCGAGCGCTTACTTGCCATTGGGATCGATGTGGCGATAGAGCGACATCAGGTAGCGTCCAGTGCTTCAAGCGCAGCGAGCTACCCAGCATCAGCTGGGTTAAGTGGCGATCCTGTGTCGAGGGAGCCCGGCCAGGTCGCGCAGTTTGGTACGAGAGATGTTGGGGACCAAACCGCTGCATTTAAATCACAATCCAAGCAACCTTCCCACGATCAGCGTGCGCCTAATGAATTCTCCCTGGCGCCTGTAGGGTCACTGCTCTCGGAGTCCCGCACTGAGGTCACTCCGATGATGGAGCACACTGAATTTTCATTGGCCGCTCCTGGGGACATTATCCCGACCCTGCAGAAAACGGTTAAAGCTCTCAACCCCACAACAGACCATCTGGCGCTTGAAGATAGCCGAGCAGTAGAGCGTAATGACGGCTAACCACGCACCGCTCTGGCGGCACCTCTTGGCAATGGTTTACGACTCTTTTTTGGTCGCGCCGCTCCTTATGGCAAATGCCCTTGTTTGGGTGAGCTTGTTTGGTCCAACCGACACCATGGCCCGACCAGCGGTGCCTGCTTGGGTGATGCAATCAACATCCCTCTGTGTCGTAGCGCTGTTCTTCTCCATTTTCTGGTGCAAGAGCGGTCAGACACTAGGCATGCAAGCCTGGCGAATAAAAGTAGTTTCCGCCGAAGGGGAATCCTTGACGCTTAGAAAGGCAATACTCCGCTGCGCCGTCGCGCTGGTAAGTCTGCTCCCAATGGGGCTCGGTTACCTATGGGGCATCCTCGATCGGAGTCACCTGACATGGCACGATCGGCTGAGCGCCACACGCTTGGTGCTCCTGCCGAAAGAAGCGTGAGACCGGCGTCAGGCTTTTCGCCTAAGCAACCACAGTCCGCACAGCCAACACAGCGCAATTGGCGTGGCCGCCGACAAGATCGAGGGAAAGCCATAAATTAAGCTTATCGGCCCAAAAAAATCCTCTGAAATACGAAAAACGATCCCCACAATGACGCCTGCAAAAATCCGTGCCCCCATGGTACCGCTGCGTAGCGGTCCGAAAATGAACGACATGGCGACGAGCACTAACCCCCCGATCGCCAGCGGTTGAAGCAACTTGCGCCAAAACGCCAGCTCGATATCGCGAAACAGTAGCCCCTGACTTTCGAGATAGCGCGCGTAAGGCCACAACTGCCGTGTCGGTAGACTCACGGAGTCGACTGCTTCCAATGCCAGCAGCTGCGGCGTGATCTCGGTCTCCCATTGGGCTGTGGTCTGCCGTTCAACCTGCGTTGAGGTAGGGCTAAATACCGTTTTTTCTACCTGCTCAAGCAGCCAGTAGCCCTCTTGAAAACTGCCACGCTCAGCTCTTACCGACTGAGTCAGCCGCCTCTCTGAATCGAAACTTAAAAGCTGCACGCCGTAAATAACCCCTTGGCGCTGCACCGCCTCTACGTGAACAAAAGTGTCACCATCGCGACTCCAAACCCCAGCGGCTCCGACAAAACCTTGCTCTTGGCGTTGAGCGAGGGCTCGGTGACTGACCGCCAGTTGCTCTGAAAGCGGGGTGACGAATTCCCCCAAGGCGAAGCCACCTAAGGCTAGAAGCAGTGCTGGCTGTAACACCATCATGCCGATTTGGCGCAAGGACAGCCCCGAGGTCTGAGCCACTGTTAGCTCGCTGCTACTGGCGAGCTTGCCCAGACCGACGAGTGCGCCGATCAGCGCCGCAAAGGGCACAAACTCATGAGCACGCCTGGGCAATGTAAAGCCGACGTACACGAGAACATCAATAAAGGTATACGTGTCCGTTATGTCCTCGAGCTCATCGATGACTGTACTCAACGCATCTAGGCCCACGATAAGTAGGAGCACTCCGAGCATGGCCACCAAAAGCTGCCCGCCGATATAGCGCTGCAATTTACCCACGCTTACCTCTCCTGAGTTGACTCGTCAGGTCCTCCCAATAGATCAACACCAGCGCAAGCGCTGCAAATGTCGCATGAGATAGCAGCATAGGCACGGGAGAACCGCCGGCCTCAATGACCGTACGGCTTTGCGTGAGCGCGACAAAATAGACCAGAAAGATAAGTAATGCGGGGCCTATCCTCGCGTAACGGCCGCGTCTAGCATCAGTTTTGCTCAACGCCACGGCAATGAACGCAAGAATGGGTACGATCACCGGCAACGACACCCTCCACCACAACGTCCCTCTCGCCTTAGGGTCGTCCCTGCGCAGCAGCTCCGCAGTTGGAATACTGTCGGTGCGCGGTGTGCTTCGAGCACTGCCCTCCTCCTCTGGTATTAGCTCGCCCAGTCGCATAAAGGTGACGACTTCATAGTTTGCCGCCCCTGGCCGGCCTCGGTGGCGGGTGCCGTTTCGAAGCTCAAGATAACGACGTCCTGTAGCGGAGTCCAAGACAATTTCACCGGACTCCGCCAGCGTAATGATCATCTCTGGATCATCGTGATCCCGCTCCGCAACAAATACGTTTTGCATGACACCCTGCTCATCAATATTCTCCGCGTAGCTCACCAAACGACCGCCCCGCTGCTTCTTGAAACGCCCGCTCGCGAGCAACTGAAGACTGTCAGCAGTTTTTGGCGTTTCCAACAGGGCCCGCGCGCGAGCCGATCCCTCTGGCGCAAGGCTCAAGGAAAGAAGCCCTACAATGCAGGCAACACATAGCGCAGGCACTAGAATGTAGCCACCCAGTCGTTGTGGGCTGATACCACAAGCCTTAAGCACGACCATTTCGCTCTCCGAATACAGCCGGCCAAATGCTAGGAGAATGCCGATAAATAGGGATAGTGGGAGGATCAACTCAAAAAAACTCGGAAGGCGATAGAGCATAACGGGGAGCAATATATCAGCAGTAATATCCCCCGCCGCCGCCTCGGCCAGATAGCGGATAAACCGTCCACTGAAAACAACCACGAAAAGCACCAGCGCCACCGCAAGAGTGTGTGTCAGGACATCGCTGGTCAGATAACGAAAAATTCTCATGACAGATTGCTGCTCTCGACATGGAAATCACGGGCTGCCGGTTTTGTTATCGCCCGAGGCATCATACACTACGCGCTTTTGAGCGATCACTGTCTGTCAGGAGTTAAAATGACCAAGATTTCATTTACGGCCAAGACCACACTGGACCTAGCGCACAGCAAGACAGAATGCCTCGTCGTGCCCGTCTTTCAGAATAAAGCGGCAAAGCCCACGACCCCCGCGTCCGATCATGCCCTGGGCAAAAAAATCGCGAGCTATTTGAATCTTGGGGACTTCTCTGCCGCGCTAGGAACCAGCGCCACCCTTCCGGGTAGTATTGGTATAAAGCGCTTACTGCTTATCGGTTGTGGCGCCAAAAGTCAGTTTTCTCGAATGGCGCAGCGTCGATTTGCAGAAGTGGCAAGCCGTGAGCTGGCGAAGGGAAAAGCCAAAGATGCACTTATCCAGCTCGATGATCTAGCCTTAGAGGCGGCGGATTTCAGTGCGACACTAGAAGATCTCGCCAGACACATCGTCACGGCTTGCTATATTTATACCGAGACCCTGTCCAAGCCTCCGGAGCCCCCTGCATTAAAGCGTGTTTGTATCCATGTCGGCGGCACGTTCAGCGCGGTCAAATCAAAATCGGCGTTAGTGATGGGTAACGCTATTGGATTAGGCACTAACCTGTCCCGCGAGTTAGGTAACTTGCCGGGCAATATTTGCACGCCGAGCTATCTCTCAAAACAGGCGCGTCGTTTGGCTAGATTGCACTCCGCGATCAAAACAACGGTATTGGATGAGAAAAAAATGCGAGACCTCGGGATGGGTTCCCTGCTCTCTGTCGGGCATGGGAGCGATGAGCCATCGCAGCTTATTGTCATGGAATATCGAGGCACCCAGGCCAAAACCCGTCCGTATGCGCTCGTCGGGAAGGGTATCACCTTTGATACGGGTGGCATCTCGTTGAAGCCTGGGCCAAAAATGGACGAAATGAAGTTTGACATGGGGGGCGCCGCCTCGGTATTTGGAACAGTCCATGCTATTGCGACAATGGGTCTTCCCATCAATGTGGTCGGTGTCGTTGCCGCGGCAGAAAACATGCCCAGCGGGCGGGCGACCAAACCTGGGGATGTCGTTAAAAGTCTCAGTGGAAAAACCATCGAAATACTTAATACCGATGCGGAAGGTCGTTTGGTGCTTTGTGACGCGCTGACCTATGTGGGTCGATATAAACCCATCGAGGTCGTGGACATTGCAACCTTGACTGGCGCCATCATTGTCTCACTTGGACATGAGGCGTGCGGGGTTTTTGCAAACGACGACAACCTTGCTTCCGCGTTGCTTGAGGCTGGCGAGCAGAGTAATGATCGAGGCTGGCGCATGCCTATCTGGGATGACTACCAGCGCCAGCTTGACTCCAAGTTTGCGGATATGCAGAACATCGGCACCGGCACCGCCGGCAGTGTTACGGCGGCTTGCTTCCTGGCCCGTTTTGCCGAGGACTACAAGTGGGCGCACCTCGATGTCGCCGGCACCGCTTTCAGAAGCGCGCCAAAGGGCGCGACCGGACGCCCCGTACCCATGCTAGTGCAGTATCTCCGCGGACGCGCCGGCAAGTAATACTGATGACACGCGTAGATTTCTATATCAGTAGCGAGCATGGAGAACATCCTCGCCTTGCGGTCTCGGCACGTATCGCTGAAAAGGCTTACCGGCAGGGTCGCCGCGTGTTCATTAATGCCTCCTCATGTGATCAGGCTGAATCCCTAGACGCCCTACTTTGGACGAGCAAGCCGGCAAACTTTGTTCCCCATGGATTGATAACAGCCTCGGAAGCTGAACCTGTCGTCATCGGCTGGGGTCAAGAACCCACCGCGCATGATGATGTATTGATTAATCTGTCCTTGGAGGCGCCGGCATTTTTCTCGCGATTTGAACGCGTTGCGGAGGTAGTGACCCAGGAGCCTGACCACCTAGAAGCACTGCGGACAGCCTGGCGTTTTTACAAAGACCGGGGCTACCCATTGCAAAAATACGATGTCTAGCAATTTGCCTTTCGCTCGACATTCAGACTATTGAGCCAGATAACCATGGATAAAATTTTCTCTCCCGCAGATATAGAGGCCCGCTGGTACGAGCACTGGGAAGCCTCTGGCTACTTCGCTCCTCAAGGAGGCGATACCTCGTTCTGCATTCCCATCCCGCCGCCCAACGTGACGGGTTCCTTACATATGGGGCACGGTTTTCAGCAGGCGATTATGGATGCGCTCATTCGTTACCACCGAATGACGGGCAAAAACACCCTATGGCAGGTGGGCACCGATCACGCGGGCATTGCGACGCAAATGCTGGTTGAACGGCAACTGGAAGCACAAGGAACATCTCGGCACGCACTCGGGCGAGAGGCGTTCATCGAAAAGGTTTGGGAGTGGAAAGCAGAGTCCGGAGGCAATATCACCCGGCAGCTGCGGCGATCTAGGAGCGTCGACGGATTGGAGTCGGGAGCGTTTCACCATGGATACGGGCCTGTCCGCTGCCGTTCAAACGGTTTTCATCCGGCTGTATGAAGAGGGCCTGATTTACCGGGGTGAACGCCTGGTCAACTGGGATCCCAAGCTTCACACGGCGATATCAGACCTCGAAGTTGTTAATGACGAGGAACAAGGCAGTCTTTGGCATTTTCGCTATCCCCTCGCAGATGGGTCAGGTCATTTGGTGGTCGCAACGACCCGCCCCGAAACGATGCTAGGCGATACCGCAGTTGCGGTGCACCCAGGAGGATAGTCGCTACGCGCATCTTGTCGGCCAGCAAATAGCGTTGCCTTTAACTGAAAGAGCAATCCCCATTATTGCCGATGACTATGTAGATCCCGAGTTCGGCACTGGCTGCGTAAAAATCACCCCAGCGCATGATTTTAACGACTACGCCATGGGCCAGCGGCACGCCTTAGATAGCATCAATATTCTCGATGCCAACGCCGCCTTAAACAATCAAGTGCCGGATAGCTATCAGGGCATGGATCGGTTCGAGGCAAGAGCAAAAATCGTTGCTGACCTTGACGCGCTAGGGCTATTGGAAAAAGTTGAGGATCACCGACTCAAGGTACCGCGCGGGGATCGGTCGGGGGTCGTTATCGAGCCGTGGTTGACGCCGCAGTGGTACGTTGACGCAAAAAAGTTGGCCGGGCCTGCTATTACAGCGGTCGAAAATGGCGACATTGAGTTCGTCCCAAAGCAGTGGGAAAACACTTACTTCGCCTGGATGAGAGATATTCAGGATTGGTGCATCAGCCGGCAACTCTGGTGGGGGCACCGCATCCCCGCGTGGTACGACGACAAAGGAGCGGTCTATGTCGGTGTTGATGAGTCCGCGGTTCGAGCGGCGAACAATCTCGGGGATGAGATTTTGCTGCGCCAGGATGACGATGTGTTAGATACCTGGTTCTCCTCAGCGTTGTGGACCTTTTCAACACTCGGGTGGCCCGAAAAAACCAACGACCTAGCCACCTTTCACCCAGCTTCTGTTTTGGTTACGGGTTTCGACATCATTTTCTTTTGGGTAGCCCGGATGATTATGATGACGCTGCATTTTTGTGGCGAAGTGCCTTTTCACCAGGTCTATGTGCATGGGCTTGTCAGAGATGGTGAAGGCCAAAAGATGTCCAAATCCAAAGGCAATGTGATTGACCCTATCGATCTGATCGATGGCATTGAGCTGGACGCGCTGGTCGCCAAGCGAACCGCCGGCATGATGCAGCCACAGATGGCCGCCAAGGTCGAGAAGACAACGCGCAAGCACTTTCCTGACGGCATACCGGGTTACGGAACCGATGCGCTCCGTTTTACCTTTTACTCCCTCGCGTCTACCGGCAGGGACATCAAATTTGATGTCGGGCGCATGGAGGGATACAGGAACTTTTGCAACAAGCTCTGGAACGCCGCCCGCTACGTGCTGATGAATACTGAAACATATAAACCTAACGTGGCCGACCGTGAATATTCCGTGGCTGACAGGTGGATACAGAGTCGACTTCAGAAGGTGATTCGAGACACTACCAGCGCAATCGAAAACTACCGTTTTGATCTCGCGTCACAGTCTCTCTATGAATTTGTGTGGAATGAATATTGTGATTGGTACCTGGAACTCTCAAAGCCGATTCTCTGGGATGACGGCGCCAGGGAGTCGCAGCTGAACGGCACAAGAGCAACATTGCTCAACGTATTAGAGAGCATATTGCGACTGCTTCATCCCCTAATGCCATTCATTACAGAAGAGATTTGGCAGAGCATTTCTGACAAACTCGAGATCCCGGGCAAGACTATCATGCTCGAGCCTTGGCCTGAGATAGACCCTGCATTGACAGATAATGAGGCAGACGACACCGTTGAATGGTTGAAGGACATGATTACAGCCCTTCGAACAATTCGTGCCGAGGCCAATATTGGGCCAAGCAAGACGCTCAACGTGCTTATAGACAATGCCAATAACGATGATGAAGCCCGACTGGCGGCAAATTTACAGGCCCTTTGCAAGCTGGCGAAGCTCGACGAGGTGACCATAAGGGCCGGCGAAAATCCCCTGCCCCCCTCCTTGTCTACTCTTTGTCGGCAAATGGAGATTCATGTTCCGATGGACGGGGTCATCGATATCGAGGCCGAAAAGGCCCGCCTCAACAAAGAGCGGGATAGAGCCGCCGCAGAGGTCAATCGACTCCGACAAAAGCTCACAAATGCGAAGTTTACTGAACGAGCTCCCGCCGATGTTGTAGATGCTGAGAGGACTAAGTTGGAGGCCGGGGAAGACACCCTGAACAAAATAGACGGGCAATTAGAGCGCATAGGGGGATTGCCATAGGGTCCAACTACTGTTAAACACGGGGTTCGGTACTTTATTTCCGGAGCAACTTATGTCCGAACGCGTGACAGGCGTTGTGAAATGGTTCAACAACGCAAAGGGCTTTGGCTTTATCACAATGGCAGATAGGCCGGATGACATCTTCGTGCACTTCAGAGCTATCCAAGGGGACGGATACCGCTCACTCGCAGAAGGGCAAGAGGTTGAGTTTTCTCTTGTTGAGGGCCCAAAAGGCCTTCAAGCAGAGGAAGTAGTAAAGCGGTGACTGTCCTTTACAGATGAGAAACTGCTAAACTCGCGATCCTTCAACTTGGATGTTTCTCATGTCTTCCCAGCATCAGCTTACGGCCACCGGGCGGGTTATTGTTAATGCCCTCTTTGCGGCCGCAATTTTCGTGGGCCTCGGGTATGTCCCCGTCACTCCCTACAACACGCTTGCCGCCCTACTTCTGATGGCCCTTATCGGCTCCTCCACGGCATCAATTTCTATTCCTAAGCCCAAACCTTCCACCCCCCAAAAAGCTCGCGGTGGCAAACGACAGCAGGGCAGCGTCAAATGGTTTAATGGAACTAAAGGTTTCGGTTTTATAACTGGCGATGACGGCGCCGAGGTGTTTGTGCACTTTCGAAGCGTTGAGGGTCTTGGTAAGCGCAGCATAAAACCCGGGCAGCGAGTCAGTTATGTAACGCGAAAAGGTGATCGTGGGCCTCAAGCAGAGGAGGTAAAACCTCTGTGACTAAAGTGAAAAAAAAAGTAAATAGCAAAGGGCGGGTGACGGAGCGCAAATACCGCGGCGTAGTGATGCCCACGGCCAGCCATAAAACTATCCGTGCCGTTAAAAGAGCAGGACACGAGCCTTCCATACACGGCACTAAACTGTGGCGATCCAGCTTTCTGATTATGGACTATCTCCACAAAAATCCACCAGAAAAAGCCGGTACGGTGCTGGATGCAGGTTGTGGCTGGGGTATCACAGGGATATGGTTTGCGAAACGCTTTGGCTCGCAGGTGATCTCAATGGATGCCGACCCTGACGTGTTTCCCTATCTTGACGCGGTTGCCGCACTGAATAAGGTCTCTACAACGCCTCTTGTGGGTCGCTTCGAAAAGCTTAAACGCAAACAGCTCGCGCCAATAGACTTACTAGTTGCGGCAGACATTTGCTTTTGGGACGACTTGGTCAAGCCGGTAGGCAAGATGATCGACAAGGCCATCGATGCCGGCGTGGGCCAAATAGTCATCGCGGACCCGGAGCGTCCAACATTCCACGAAATGGCCGAAAAAGCGGTGCGCCGCCATGGCGGCGAAGTGATTAACTGGTCTTTAAAAGGCAAGCTCAAAGCCACCGGGGCGATGCTGCTGATCAACAATCAGTGAACCACTATTTGCTAACGTGTATGCGTATGCTGTACTCAGCCTCGGTCGGCTCTCCAGAGTCGTTTAGTGCTGGACTGAAGCGGATGGTTTTGAGGCGGCGCTGCGCCTTAACTTGCAGCGAGGTTCGCATAGGGTCGACGGGATTCAAGGTTACATTTTTCAACAGGCCCCTCGCATTAATTGTCGCCTCCAAGTCATAGCTTTCAACCTCACTTGTGATGAGGCTTAGATCTCTCGGATCGAAAAGTCCGTCGGGAATTGGCGTCGGCTGCATCCGGCCGGCCGTGCTCGGATTGGTGTTGTTCTCGTAACTCTCGTTTAGCTCGCGATAGAGTGCAAGCGCCTCTGCGCTGCGGCCATGGAACCAAGACCAATCTGCCAGCGCCTTAATCACTCTCGGGTTCTCGGGGCTAACATCCCGCGCCTCATCAAGCAGGCGCCTACCCCGGGATCGGACACCTTGCTTGATTGATATTAACCGCTGTTCTTGGGGAGTCAGATTGAGGTCGTTGTTGTAAGCCATTGGGCTTGCGTAGCTGGTACGCTGGCTTATGCCATACTGATCAACCACCAATGGCTTTACGTAGTGGTCGACCAAATAAAGCAGGCTCACTAGCCGCAACGTCAGCGCCGCACAGAAACCTCTGGCCCATTCGCTATCTGCACAAACCTCGTCCCGTAACGTTTCCGCGTGCTGGATCAGGAACAGCAGATCGCCCTGGTTGCCCTCAAAGCGCCCGGCGAGGAAAAGCTCTGTGCGAACTTTCAACCACCGATCAGCAGCTGCAAGACGCTCATGGTTCCATGGTTTCGCCCCCCTACCCATCAGCCGGTAAAGGTAGTCAGTTTTTTCCCTGAAACCTTCGAGATCCCCCTGTGCTTTGACCAGCGCAAGAATCTGCTCGATTACCGGCAGCTGGGCGGGTGAATTCAGCCCAGTATTTACGCGAAGCGTGTATAACCCCCACCGGTAAAGCTCAATTGCCCGTTCGTCATCCCCGTACTCGGCAGCTAGACTGGCAGTCGCGAGCAGCGGTTCGGTAAGTTCCTGCGAATACGGTCCGCCCAGCCGCTCTAGGCTTATAATTTCCTCGGCCCTCTTATCTAGGCGCTCCACTATTTCCGGCGTGAGGACGGCTGGCGTTGTTTTTGTGCGAGCCATTGTCGAGAACAGGGTCAACCCCCAGGGAGTAGGATCGTCCGCCCGCACAGGCACAGGCAGCGCGCACAGGAGGATCCAGAGCATGCAACATCCCACGCTGAAACGATATTGGCACATCCGGGTCTCGTAGTTCTTTGGCATCAGGCGATAGTAACAAACAAAAAAAAGCCCACTCAGAGAGTGGGCAACAAGAGACTCGTGACCTGGAGGGGATTTCCCAGCCAAAGGCTCGGAATCCAAGACTCGATGCCCGTAGACTCAGGCAATCCTTTACATAATTCAAATGTATTTATATTATAAATGCCATTCTTTTTAGGAATGCAAGCCGCCGCCATGAATGTAAGCAAATTAGCCAGAACCGATCTGAATTTACTGGTAGCACTTCAAGTATTACTGGAAGAACGAAGTGTCTCCCGTGCAGCCTCACGCATGGCAATTACCCAACCCGCAATGTCCAAAACCCTCGCCCGACTAAGAGAAGCATTCAACGACCCGCTCTTTGTCCGTTCGAAGCGGGGGATCCAGCCGACGCCCCGAGCTGAATCGCTCGCCAGTGAGCTCGAAAATATCCTGGGCTCTATTGAAGATCTACTGATGGAGGGCGATTTCCTGCCTCAGGCCTATCAAGGCGAGGTCACCATAGCCATCTCAGAGTACGTCGGATTGTCTCTGCTGCCCTCCCTCGCTGGCAGGCTCCAATCCCTTGCACCCAAATTGCGGGTCAAAACGATTACCCGCGTTGAGGGTCAGCTGGAGCAGTTAGCCTCAGGAGAGCTGGATTTTGCCATCCAAATTGAGCGTCCCGCCTATGGACCTGAATATCGTATCCAACCCCTGGGCAGCTCCCCGCTCGCTATTTTCGTACGGCGTGACCACCCACTCGTCGATACGGGCCTCTCAACTGAGACCTTGCTCAACTATCCCACGATCAATTTATATATTTCCGATCGCGAAAATTTGGAGTCCACTATTCAGGATCGTTACCGCCAAGTGTTCGGTACCGCTGGCATGGTGGAAACCTCTCACCTACTGACCGCGCTGGAAATTTTGCGGGAAACCAACTATACGCTGCTCTGCCCTGCCTACCTCACCCGCAACGACGCGGCCACACGGGACGTAGTTGCGCTACCGCTTCCTGCAGAAGAAGCCACCGTAATTGACTATGTATTGGTCGCTCATGAGCGAACCCAACGATCCCCGCTACACCAATGGCTGTGGAATGAAATAATCGATACTGTCAGGAATATGCGAATGCGCACCGTACATCGAGGCTGATACCACGCATATGGTTTCAGACGTACCGCGCCCTATGTCATAATGCGCCCGCGCCCTCCCCACACAGAACTCCATGACCAAGAAAAACATCAGACCCATTCCACGGTTTGCTACGCCTATTATCGAAACCCATTGCCATCTCGACTACCTAATGGAATCTCAGTTCGATAGTGATGTTGATGCGGCGGTATCCGCTGGCATTGAGCGCCTTATCACAATCGCGGTATCACGGGAGAACTTAAGCGTTGTGAGAGGCTTAGCTGAGCGATCGTCACGCGTATGGTGCACCCAAGGTATTCACCCGCACGAAGCAGGGTCTTGGAGTGCCGCGTTGCTTGATGAGGTTCGGCAGGGAGCATCCCATGATAAGGTGGTGGCAATCGGAGAAATCGGACTCGACTACTATTACGATCATGCCGACCGGGTCGCGCAGCGTGACGCCTTTGAAAGCCAGCTGGCTTTAGCTGCTGAATTGAATCTTCCCGTAGTGATCCACACACGGGATGCGGATAACGACACTCGCAGCATTTTAGAAAATGCTCTACCAGTACTTTCGAAGCGTGGCGTTATTCACAGCTTCACCAGCTCGCCAGCATTGGCTCAATTCTGTCTCGATGAGGGTTTCTCGCTTGGATTCAATGGGATTTGTACGTTTAAAAACGCCGAAAACGTCCGTGACGTTATTCGAATGACCCCCCTTAACCGCATACTTCTCGAGACCGACACCCCCTATCTCACCCCCGAGCCTTATAGAGGTCGGGTTAACCACCCCAAGTTTTTACCCTTCATTGCAGAGAAGATCGCTGAACTGAAAAACATAGAAGTCGAAGTGCTACTCACAACGGTAAAGGCCAACAGCGAAGAGCTGTTTTTTACGGCGCTATGAGCACCTTTGCTTTGGGCCAGCGGTGGGTAAGCCATGCTGACGTCGAGCTGGGACTTGGCATCATTGTCGAGCTTGAGGGTCGACGGGTTACTCTTCACTTTCCTGCCGTGGGTGAAGATCGCACGTACGCTACTGACAGAGCGCCCCTGACGCGACTCGTGTTGAATGTTGGTGACATGTTGCAACATGTCGACGGCAGCGGTCACAACGTCCTCTCGGTGGAGGAAGCCGATGGCGTCAAATTCTACCTGACTGGTGAGAGGGGACTGGTTTCCGAACTCGATATAGACCCCTACATACGGTTGAGCTCACCGAAAGACCGACTGCTTAACAACCAATTGGATAAACCTGCCGACTTCAAACTTCGTTATGCCACGTTGCGTCACAGAGCAAACAACATTTCAAGCTCTGTCGCGGGTCTGCTGGGCGCTAGAACCTCGCTTTTATCCCATCAAATTTACATCGCGCGCGAGGTCGGAAAGCGGTTTTCACCTCGGGTGCTTCTGGCTGACGAGGTAGGGCTGGGTAAAACTATTGAAGCTGGGCTGATATTGTCCCAACAGCTTGCCTCGGGACGAGCAACACGTGTCCTGATCATCGTGCCAGACACTCTCATCCATCAATGGCTTGTCGAGATGCTTCGCCGGTTTAACCTCGCCTTTTCGCTATTTACCGAAACTCGGTTTGAGGACGCGGATGAGGACATCGCCTTCGACAGCGAACAGCTGATCCTAAGCCCCTTTTCTCTTTTTAATGACTCGCCGACGGCTTGCGAGGGAGCACTATCAGCCGACTGGGACCTCGTTATCGTGGATGAAGCCCATCACCTCAATACCGACGGCGCATCCGACACTCTTTTTGGATTTATATCGCGGCTAGCAAAGCTTACGAAAGGCCTGCTCCTACTAACAGCGACTCCGGAACAAACAGGTGTCGAAGGACATTTTGAGCGGTTGCAACTACTAGACCCAGATCGATTTTCTGATTTCGACAGATTTACGGAGGAGCAACAGCGCTACAACGAGTGGAGTGATGTCATCAAGGCGCTGCAAGAAGGTGAATCTGCTCCCGAACTGCCTGATGGTATCGACCCGACGTTAGACCCTGGCGCCCAAATCCAGCTCATTTTGGATCGCTATGGGACGGGCCGAGTACTCTTCCGTAACACTCGCAACTCGATAGCGGGATTTCCCGACAGAAAACTCATCGACTATCCGCTATCCCTTCCAAGCACCTATGAACAGGCTCGCCATCTTCTCAATCCCGAGTCGATTTTCAGCAGTGACGAGTGGTTGAGGCTTGACCCCCGGGTGGCTTGGTTAGAAGAGAAGCTGCGCGAGCTTCGGCCAAAAAAAGTATTGGTCATAGCTCACAGCTCAGCGACTGCGCTCGCCCTCGAGCATCATCTCCACCTTCGCGCGGGAATACGATGTGCTGCGTTCCACGAAGGATTAAGCCTCGTTGAGCGAGATCGGGCGGCGGCCTTTTTTGCTGATGATGTAGGCGGGGCTCAGGCACTTATCTGTTCTGAGATCGGTAGCGAGGGCCGGAATTTTCAATTTGCTCACCATTTGATCTGCTTTGATCTGCCAGCAAATCCCGATTTACTCGAGCAACGAATTGGGCGGCTTGATCGAATCGGTCAAAGCGCGGACGTGATCGTGCACATTCCCTATATTCAGGGCACCGCACAAGAAGTTCAGTTTCGCTGGTTAGACCAGGGGCTGTCTGCCTTCACCCACAGCTGCGCGGTAGGTCATGCCGTCTATACTCATTGCAGGAGTCAGCTCGAGGCAGCTCGACAATCCCCTCTTGGAGCTTCTTTAGACACGCTTATTGAGGAGACGAGGCGGCATACAGAAACGCTCGAAGCGGCGATGCAACAAGGACGCGATAGGCTGCTTGAACTCAATTCCCACGACCCAGTGGCCGCTGCTAGTACCATTTCTGCGATCGAGGAAAGCGAGGATCCACAGGGAATACTCGAGTTCGCTGAATTGTTGTTTGACCGAATCGGCATCCAACAAGATTACCACTCAGACTCAAGCTGGGTGCTCAAACCAACGGAAATGCTCATTACCGGAGACCTTCCCGGCCTTGAGGAGGACGGTATGACGGTCACATTTGATCGGAGTGCGGCGGTCGCTCGGGATGATATTCATTTCCTCACGTGGGAGCATCCCTTGTTACGGGAGGCCATGGACATTGTGGCGAGCTCAGAACTAGGCAATTCTTCCCTCGTCACCTTAAAGCACCCCAGAATTTCTGCGGGAACTGTGTTGCTCGAAGTTGTCTTCGGCATCGACTGTCTTGCCCCTTCTGAGCTCGAGATTGGACGCTTTCTTGACTTAACTCCGCTGCGCTACGTTGTGGCACCCAATGGCAAGGAGGTCGGTAAAAACATTAGCCATGATGTACTCAATCAGCATTCTGAGAGCATACCGGCCACGATGTCTGCCAACGTTATACGACAAATTAGATCTGAGCTCGAACGCCAGCTCGATAAGGCCACACAATTGGCTGAGATCTCTCTTACCAATCGGATAGATCACGCTACCATCACTTGCTCAGCGTCGCTATCGGAGGAAGTTGACCGGCTGCGCTACTTGAGTCGCGTTAACGATGCCATTAGTCCCTTAGAAATTGACACCCTGAAAACTCGAATGAGTCATAGCGATAGGGCCATCAAAGATTCTCGCGTCCATCTTGAGGCTATACGAGTTGTTGTCGCCGTATAGCCGCTACTCCTAGGGGCTGTACCAAATCGATGAAGTATAGGCGCGCTCTTGAATCGTATCAGGTCTGTGGGTATCGACCTCTCCGCCCAGCGCTAGCTTGTCCAGCAGCGAGTGGCGAGCGGTCGGGATTTGCAACACCCTCGCATAGTAAAACGCATGAGCATCTGGATTGAAATCCGGATCAGTCCACCATGCTCGGAGCTGCGCCGCACCGACTCGGTTGTCAACTCGACCTGTTGCCAAATCAACCGTATTTTCCACCGGAGCCAGCGAGCCATCAGGCAACAAGCGGCCTTCACCCGCCCAGGCGACATCATAAATCGCCTCCGTAGTCGTGCCATCGGGCAGTTGGGATCCTTTGACAATCTGAATACGATCCAAGTGCCCCGAATTTGGATCGGCCTGCGCCTCTATTAAAAACTGCGGCGCTGGTTTGGATCCCTTTTCATGATGCACCAGTTCTCCACCCATCGGGACCGCATGGCCTTCCATATTGGCAGGGAAGTTTGCCGCATCTAACTGGCTCTCCTGGAGATTCCACCCTCCGTAAAGCCGCACGGCAATCCGAGGCCCGCTGGTGGCGTAGACTTCACGACGACGCATGGCCGCCACAATACTTTCCCGGGTATTCTCCTCAGCCCAGACCGCTGCCAGGCCAGAGGCTGACATAGCCCATCCAAAAGTCTGATTGGCCGCATCCCCCCACCGCATCTTTTTGTTACGCGGGATGGAGTCGGTAGCCATCTTACCCTGAAAATTATCCTCATCCGCGCTAGAGAGCCCTGTATGCGCGTCCGTAGAGCCGATAACACCGAATTGATAGGGGTTAACCCCTAGGGTCGAGGCCAGAGACAGGCCTCGGCGTAATGCCGGGCGAATGTAGTCTCCGCCCCTCGGCTTGTACTCCTCGGGAGTGCGCTGAATATAGTAGGGGTATGTCTCAAAGTCTGCGAAGGGATCCTCAGGAGACAGTGCCGGATGCGTCTCGGAGTCTCCCTTTATTTGCGTAATTTCTACAATCGGCTCCCAATAGCGACGCGTTTCTGCATAGCTCGCGCTCATCTCACCGCCCTTGAGTGGCGCCATGGCAAACATGGCTCCCTTGGAAATATTCGAATTGTGGGGAATCGCAAGAAAATTTCCGTTGGTCGCCTCTGCAGTCTCGCCCAGCCAAGCCCATAAATCTTGCGGGAACGCGCTCTGATCTAATCCGAAGGGATCAAAGGTTTGCGCTCTCCCGGCGTCGAGGTCCGTTACCACAATGCGGTGCAGATTGGCACCGCCCGGAATGGAGCTGTACTCCCAGCCGATTAACGCGGTGAACTGACCAGGCTTATTGTGTGAGTCGGCGGCCTCAGTAATCACTCGCCATGCATCAACTTCAACCTGCAGTTGCGATGGAATACCCCCAAAACTGAGCCGTCGAGCAGCGGCCGCTGCCCGCGTGTCGGCAGTGGGCTCGGGCAGCGCATCGATGAACAACAGGCGCGCTGTCTTCTTGTCGACGGCATCTTGTAAGACGGCCGATGCGTACCAAGCCCGCAAGCGTTGATATAGGCTCAGGCCGGTGGTGTCCACGCCGTTGAAATACACGCTTTGGGTCACCCCCAACAGCTCTGCATGGTCAGATAACACCAAAAAATCCAAGGGGGTCTTGAGTTGAACCCGATGCTTGTCCCATGGATGCTCAACTGGCATTCCTTTTGCAAACCGGTAGGCCACATCGGGAGTGGCCGACATATTATTGTTAACGAAGGCGTCGAAGGAGTAATTCGAATGCAGGTGGGTATCGCCCCAAAGTAACTGCTTGGGCTGCGCAAAAGCCACTGTTTCGATACCGCAGCATGTAACCAAAAATACGATGAGTAGTCGCTTCACGGTTTTATCCTTCTCTGGGGTTAGCATGGGAGGCTTTTGCACTCCGCTGTTTTATTATCATCTGATCGTCGCCTGAGCGAGGATTAACGTCCTTTCCATTCGTAGGGCCGCTTTTCAAAAAAAGCGGCGACCGCGTTTGGGCTGTCCTCGCTGTTAATGCATTTTTCCTGCAGATGCGCTTCTTTCACAATAGATTCCGATAGCGAGCCTGTTGCGGCATAGCGCAGCGCCTCTTTGGTATAGCGCAAGGCAAGCGGTGAGCGTGAAGCAAGATCGGCGAGAAAAGCAGCAGCTTCTTGCCTAAAACTCTCGTCGGCAAACACCCTATTCACCATGCCCCATTCAAGGGCTTTCGCAGCAGGTATTTTCTCGCCCATGACCATCATCTCAAGCGCCCGCCTACTGCCAATGAGCCTCTCTGTCAGCCAGGTGGCACCACCATCAGGCACCAACCCAATACCAGCAAAGGGTTGATAGAGAAAAGCCGATTGCGCCATGACGACAAAATCACAAGCCATTGCGTAGGAGTAGCTGATGCCAGCGCAAGGTCCGTTAACGGCGGCCACCCAAACCTTGGGCGCGTCGGCAATCGCCAATACTGCGGGACCAAATTCATTAATTAAAGCGTCACGGGTGCGCTCGCCCATCATCAGACCACCCTGACCGTCATCCTCGGACAAATCGGCGCCTGCGCCAAAAGCTCTGCCCTCACCCGTCAGCTCAACGATTCGAATAGAATCATCGAGGTTAAGCTCTCTCGCCGCCGCCAACAGCTCTCTGCGCATGGTAGTGTTCATAGAGTTGAGGGTGGACTGGCGATTGAAAGCCAGTCGCGCGACTGCGCCATCCCGCGAAAGCGTCAATGTTTCGTAATCAGTCATAGCAAAATCCTGTAAAACGTGCCTTTGTTAAACGGGTTAAACGCCTATGGACGATGCGCCGACAACGTCTCGATTAATTATCTACCAATGTCGTTGGTGCCGCCGGAGTGTACCGCAGCGTGCGATAACAATAACAGCATGCGTATTGGGCCCGGCCACGGGAGATCCGGTTATGTCGTGTGGTTGAAATATAATGCGGCCGACAACCACAGTGATAAGGGTGCCGACGCTGCCTCCTGACTCGAACAAGAGACGCTTGCTCTGGGGTCAAACGGTAGGTGGCTGAGGGGTTACCCCCCATCATCATCATAAGCTCTCGCCATTCCTTACCGTGGGATTGCGCATTGTAATAGGCCATTTCGATCGCGTAATGACACACCTCATGGACAATAGTATCGCTCACGTGGTGTTCGAAATCGGTAGCAAAAATATGTGGGTTAAACCGCAACCAACGTCTTGCTCCACGCCGACAATACATGCCGGCAGTACCGCCGGTGAGATCAAATTTTACGGAAATTGATGCCAGCGTGATGTCTAGGTGCAGCGCCGCTCGCTGAATGTCGTCCAGAGCTTTTGCCACGACTTGACTACGCTGAGACTCCGACAGGTCTGGACGGTCAGGTGCCAAATCCTACCTCAATCTGCGCTGGCAATATCAAGCACGTCTTTAAGCTCTCGCTTTAAGAATTTTCCGTTGGCATTGCGCGGCAGCGGCTCAGAGAGAAACCAGATGTATCGGGGTACCTTAAAAGCCGCAAGCCGTGTAGCCAGATGCTCACGCAGTGCTGCAGCATCCAGCATGGCAAACTCTCTGAGGTGTACCGCCGCACCCACCTCTTCTCCCAAGCGCTCATCCGGCACTGCAAAGGCGACGCACTCAAGCACCGCTGGGTGATCAAAAATAGCATTCTCCACTTCGGCGCCGTAAACATTTTCGCCGCCCCGCAAGATCATATCTTTGGCTCGGTCCACCAGATAAAGGAACCCGTCTTGATCGAAGTAGCCAATATCACCGGTGTGCAACCAACCATCAACAATGGTTTCAGCAGTCGCCTCTGCTCGATTGAGATAGCCCTTAATTACGGGAGTGCCCTTTACACAAACTTCACCGACCTCTCCCGCCGGCATATTTTCCCCGTTTGCCCCTATCACGCGGCCCTCTAACGAGGGCACAAGGGGTCCCGCACTCGCTGGGCGTTCAAGAAAAATATCACCCGCGATGTAACTGATGATGCCGCAAACCTCGGTCATCCCATAGCCTTGCGTGGGCTTTGCTCGGGTAGTGGCCTCAGCAACTTTGCCGACGAGATCGGGCTGCATGGCCGCGCCGCCTCCCCCCATAGCACTCAAGCTACTCAAATCATAACTATCGCGGTCTGGGTGGGATAAAATCTCCCGCGTCATCATAGGCACGGCGCTCATGGTCGTGACGCTCTCCGCCTCGATCAGCCGCATCGCCTCCACCGTATCCCACTTGTACATCAAGACGAACTTCCCGCCGGCAACACTACCCCCTTGCAAAATACAGTTATTGGCCGTGACGTGAAAAAGTGGCGTTGCAATCAACGCGGTTGGGGGCGGTGCACTAATCGCCGCATCAGGCTCTTCACCCAACTCGAATGCACGTGCCGTGGCATAGATCGACCCCATGGCCGCAACACTCATGATATTGGCAACACACCCTCGATGGGTTAGTTGGGCCCCCTTGGGCCGTCCGGTTGTACCCGATGTGTAAAATATGCAGGCGTCGGAGTCGGGATCAATCGTCACATCCGGAAGCTCGCCTCCGCCCGCAATGGCCTGCTGCCAGTCGGTCCCTGCCACAGAGCTATTCTCTGTGCGTACAGTAACCACGTCTATCGTCGGAAAGCTCTCCCTGATAGTGGCGAAAGTCTCCAAGCGACGATCATCTGCAATTAGCAAAGTCGGGGTAGAATCTGCCAGCGCATAGGCCATCTCGTCCGCGACCCACCAAGCATTCATGCCAACCACGGCGGCACCCACAGCATTAATAGCCCAATGGGCAAGCATCCATTCCGGATAATTTCGCATCGCAATAGCCACCCGGTCTCCGGGCTGAACGCCCTGACGTTGCAGCCAACACGCAAACGCGGCTACTTGCTCCGCCGCTTGGGTATAGGTGAGTCGCTCATCCTCGTAGATTAGGTATTCCGCGTCACCATACCCCGCCGCGAGGCGCCATAGGTCCGTCAATGAACCCGGCGCATTTACGTATCCCAGCAGGGACTGCCCTCGTACCTCTACTCGCCCTACCTCTAGTAAGGTGCCCGGCGCGGTTACCAACTCACGGGCTGCATTAAAATGATCAATTCGTGCCATCGATACTCCAAATACCGGTCGCTGATACTCGACATAACAGGCTTCAGCGAACATCATCACTAAGCCCTTCAAGAGCGCCTGTGGCTCGTAAGTGCGCCTGCGGCTTGCCAGCCGGAGCATACCCACAGCATACTGAAGGTTCAAATATTTCCGTGTCGAGTAGGCGTTGCACTGGGGCATTGCCGGCTCTCGACCGCTGAAACGGAGCAACTCTCGGGTAATGGACACGCAAACGCTGGATACCACACACCTTAAGGACTGGCTCGAGCAGCACATCGGCAAGTTTGATGGCCCTGTTCTGGCCGAGAAATTCGCCGGGGGGCAGTCAAATCCTACATTTAAACTGACCGCAGGCGGCAACCGCTATGTCCTCCGACGCAAGCCGCCTGGCAATTTGTTAGCTTCAGCCCACGCGGTAGACCGGGAATTTAGAGTGATTTCTGCTTTACAAGCCACGGACGTGCCAGTACCGCGGTCAATCGCGCTGTGCGAGGACGAGAGTGTCATTGGCTCGATGTTCTATGTTATGGAACACCTTGAAGGCAGAGTTTTTTGGGATCCCGCCGTCCCAGAGGTAAGTAACGAAGACCGTGCCGCTATTTATGATGACATGAATCGTGTGCTCGCCGGCCTGCATCAAGTGGATATCGAGCAAGTGGGTCTCACTGACTATGGCAGACCCGGAAACTATTTCGAGCGGCAGGTCAGTCGCTGGACCAAACAGTACCGTGCCTCAGAGACCGAGTCGATCGCCGCTATGGAGCAGCTCATCGAATGGCTGCCACTCAACATGCCTGAGGACGACGGCAGAATAAGCTTGGTTCATGGGGATTACCGTTTAGATAATGTGATGTTTCACCCCACCGAACCCCGTATTATCGCTGTCCTGGATTGGGAGCTGTCCACCCTAGGCAATCCGATTGCGGATCTGGCGTATCAGGTGATGGCCTGGCAACTTCCACCCCAAGGCGGTTTGGTCGGCATGGCCGGAGTTAACCGTGATGCACTGAAAATTCCATCTGACCATGCGTACATCAAGGCCTATTGCGATAGAACCGGCCGCGATGAGATCAAGCACTGGAATTTCTATCTGGTGTTTTGCTTCTTTCGGCTTGCTGCAATCCTTCAGGGAGTCAGAAAGCGCGGGCTTGACGGAAACGCCTCCAGCGCGGAAGCCATTGAGCGCGGCAATTTGACCACTCCTCTCGCCGAACTTGGCGTGTCGTTTATTGGCTAGACACCTGCCCTCCCCTAATGGGTCACGCGAGCGTTGCCGGCCTTTAGCGCTCGGGATTGCCGGGTCTGATTTTGATTATTCCTTTTTTTCGAGGCCGTGCCGTTTGAGCCAGCCCTGAGCGCGTCAAGCTGCGCCTTAGTCGGCGGCGGTCTCCGTCGAGACGAACGCGGACGTCGATATTTTCGCGCATCCGGCCTGAGATCCCCGTACTCAAATCGGTACAAAATTTCTTCTAGAGTCCGCGATATCATCGTGCAACGTCTTATGGCTTCTACCTTTTCAAAGCAGGCTTGTTCACCGTAGCGAACGATCTCAAGTAACTGCTTGTCATCAACATGGGACAACAGCCTTAAAGGGTTAGCAAGACGGAAGCTGGGTATGATGTTGATATCCCCTGTGTACTCTTGGTCCATTAGCGCATGCAGACCATGCATCATCATATTGAAGCGTGGCCAGCTGTCTCCTTGCCGCTGTGCTATACCCCGGTAAAAATTAAGCACCTCTCTGCCCAAGCCGACGCCAAAGGTACCGGCAGCCTTCGAAAGCGGGTGCTTATCCTCGCCCTTGGAAAGAAATGCCGTCGCTATCGGATTGACCATACTCACGATGTAGTGATTGGTGCTGAAGAGACGGGAAAGACGTTTTGCCGGCAGATCATCTGCGACGGAGCCATCGACCCAGCGACGACCCGGGAGGTACGGTTGTGCTTCCCCATCAACATTCTTCGCCATGAGCATCACTGGGGGGAAGACACCCGGGACGGCACAAGAGGCCATCACCGCGGCGCGAATGTACACATTGGGGGATGTCACCGCATTGAGCAACCGAGACCGTTGGTGCGGCTCAGCTGGGGCTACGGTGATACTGACCTGGCGTCCGGTTTTTGCATAGGCCTCTTCAAAAGTCATATCCGGGACCAGACGCGCCACGAGCGCCTCAAGGTCGGCCAACGAAATATGAGACCCACCGCCAAGCATGCGGCGAAAAAAACTCGCCTCCTTATTGGCTTCGCGATGAAGAATTGCAGGGTCCTGCAAATTCAGCAGCTCTTCGTCGTCAAGACAGGCTAGAACACCAGCCACCAGCGCGCCTGCACTAGAGCCCGAGATTACTCTGGGCAGCAACCCCTGCGCCGTGAGCACATTAACCACGCCAAGATGGAGAAAACCCAGCACGCCCCCCGCCGCTCAGCATAAGGGCGGAACGGCCAAAGCAGGTATTCGCCCTATAAAAGAACTCGAGTTTTTGCTGAACAGGAATCACGTCCTCATCGAGCTCAGCCAGTAATCGAAGGGACGCGTCAATCTCGTCGATGTAGTCTTCGATCAATCGTTTGGTGCCACATTTGGCCATTCGGTAAAGCACACTTTGGCCCATGCCCCCCATATTGCCGTGGATTCCTTCGTTCAGCGCAAATAGCAGTCCTTGATAATCCTTCTTGCGCCGTAGTGCCTTTAAACGGTCACATCGCAATCGAATCTGCGCGTGGTCATAGAGGTCTGTCTCTTCCTCTTCTCGCCAGCTATCCATGCCGCTCGTGCTGTCGTGCTCGGCAGCAATGGCGTACCAATCCTTATAGTTACCAGCGCCTTTTAGGCGCGCCTCGATGTTTTTCAGCTGACGTTTAGTGCCCACAAATACCTCGGTTGGCAAGACGTGACGTGCGATCATTATACTCGCGTCGCGATAGGGTAGACTAATGCCTCAAATCGACGCCAATTATAGCTAGAGCTATGAATATTTAATTAAAACAACAGCTTGGATAGAGGATGATGAGTGATTTCGTAGGATACGCGGGGCTGCTCGCCAGTGTTTTTTTACTGATTTGGTTGGCTCTACGCGGCATCGATATTATTTTCGCCGCTTTACTTAGCGCAATCGTGATCATTCTGACCAATCAACTGGCCTTCGCCGAATCGCTGCTTTCCGGGTTCGCCTTGGGTAAACTCGGGGCTTTTACATTTGCAGGAAAGTTTTTTTTACTGTTTGCGGCCGGCGCTATTTTTGGACGGGTTATGGGCGACTCAGGCGCCGCCGCCTCAGTGGCCCTCGCCTTGATCCGGCGAATGGGAGCCGAAAAGGCGCTCATCGTTACCACCCTCTCCTGCGCGTTACTAACCTACGGTGGTGTGGTGGTGTTTGTCGTCATTTTTGCAATGTACCCTCTTGGGCTGCAGCTGCTGAAAGAAGCCAACATTCCCAAGCGCCTTTTCTGTGCCGCATTGGCACTGGGAGCCGGCACATTTACCCTGACCGCTCTCCCAGGCACCCCATCAATTCAAAATGTTATCTCCGCCACGGCACTAAATACCAGCCTGTTTGCGGCGCCCTGGCTTGGCATGATTGGTGGCATCACCATGTTTGCTTTGGGACTCTGGTACCTAGAGACACAGCGCCGACTGGCCCATGATCGTGCCGAGGGCTTTGAGCCCGGACCACGCGACCAGCTTATTGACGTAAACGCCGAACCGCTTCCCCACTGGGTCCTGGCCGTGTCGCCGCTGGTTGTCGTTCTGGGCACTATTATGCTTCCGCGGCTTTTTCTCGCTGCAGGCGCGGCCGTAACGGGGAGTGCAGCAGAGCTACTCGAGTTCGCCAACAATCAGCCGGTTGTCTGGCCGAGCATCGCACTTTTACTGGGGAGCGTTCAGGCGGCTCTGCTTTTCCCCAGAGTCCGATACCGGGCCCTTTTGGTGATGGGTCGAGGGACGCAGGATGCCATCCTCCCATTGATTAACACCGCCGCGGTAATAGGCTTCGCTGGGGTCGTCACTCAGACCCAGGGTTTTCAAACCTTCCTCACCCTCGCGATCGACTCGGGCCTGCCTCCGCTGCTCTCCGTGTTTGGATCGATCAGCTTGATCTCAGCCATTACGGGTTCAGCCTCTGGCGGTTTGCAGATATTCATGCAAACGCTTGGGCCACAATATCTTGAAATGGGCCTTGAGCCTGAAGTCCTGCACCGGGTTGCCACGATTGCTAGTGGTGGCTTTGACTCTCTGCCCCACTGCGGCGCGGTGGTAGCAATGCTCACAATTACCCAGCTGACCCACAAGCAGGCTTATCGCGACGTTGGCGTGATCACTGTGGTCATTCCCGTGATTGCAACGCTGGTAACGATTGGCGCCGCGAGCTTGGGTATCCGCTAGCGCTTAAGCGTCCCGATTTCGGTAGGCCTCCATCAAGTGCCGCTTATAGAGCTTTCCGTTGTCCATACGCGGCAGCTGCTCCATAAAATCGAGCGACTTGGGCACCTTGATTGTCGAGAGCCGCTCCTTCATCCAGGCAATCAGTTCGGCGGCAAGATCATCGGTGGCGTCCGACCAGTTTGCGGGCTGGACGACAGCCTGCACAACCTCGCCAAACTCCTCATCGGCAATTCCAAACACCGCCACGTCAGCAACTTTTTCATGACCAATTAAGAGGTTTTCAATTTCTGCGGGGTACACATTGACACCGCCAGTAATAATAGTGAAGTTCCGGCGGTCTGTTAGGTATAAGAACCCCTCTGCATCCAAGTAACCCACGTCGCCGATCGTGGTCCAACCATTGGCATTATAAGCCTCTTTAGTTTTGGTCGGTTCATTGTGATATTCAAAGGCATTATGAATATCTGAAAACCATATTGTTCCGACCTCCCCCGCGCCGAGCTCGTTGCCGTCATCGTCGAGAATGTGTGGCACACCGAACAGCGCTTTTCCAACCGATCCTTTATGCTCAAGCCAAGACGCGGAGTCTATTAGAGTAAAACCGGCGCCCTCGCTGGAGGAGTAATACTCAACAATAACCGGGCCCCACCATTCAATCATTTTTTCTTTTACATCAATCGGGCAAGGCGCTGCCGCGTGAATGGCTACTTGCATTGAGGATAGATCAAATTGGCGCCTGATTGCCTCATCAAGCTTTAGCATGCGCACAAACATAATGGGAACCCACTGGCTATGGGTAATTCGATACGCCTCGATAAGCTCAAGCGCGCGAACCGCGTCGAACTTCTCCATGATCACCGACGTACCGCCGGTATCTAGGACTATCATGTTGTAGTGTAGAGGCGCAGCATGGTAGAGCGGCGCCGGCGAGAGATAGGTTGTTTCGGACCCAAATCCAAACGCGGCTCCGATCGAGGTGGTCAACCCAAGTGGCGCATCCCACTGGTCTGTATGCGGCGGGAGGAATATTCCCTTTGGCTGGCCGGTAGTGCCAGAGGAATAGAGCATCGTGGCCCCCATCATTTGATCATCAATCGGCCGTGATGGCAGCAAGTCGATCGCTTCCTCATAGGATTCGAACCCTTCGTAGACACCACCAACCATATAAAAGTGGCCGACCCCTGGCGCCTCAGACACCATCATCTTGGCTACCTCGGCTAGACTCGAAGACGCTATGAAAAGTTTGGCTCCGCAGTTCTCAAGGATGTAAGCGGTCTCGTCCTTCTTCAGGTGGGTACTGATCGGCGTAAAGATAACGCCCGATCGCATGGCAGCAGCCGCGACTTCGAGGAACTCCCGACAGTTGACCAGCATCATGGCTACATGATCTCCGGGGCCAACACCACAAAGACGAAACAGATGAGCGACCTGATTGCTGCGCGCGTCCAACTCGCCGTATGTGACGACCTCCCCAGAGTTGGCCATGATGTAGGCTGGTTTTTGTGGTGTTTCAGCTGCCGTCACGGACAGATGTGGCATGGTCACTTCCTCTTGTTAATTTCCGGCACCTCTGGAGCAGAGGCTGTCACAGGCTCCCTGAGCAGCCGTGCGATGCATTTCTCGCGCATCATACTGCGATTTTGAGGTAGTCTGCAGTATCGTAGGGCCCTGCACTCAGGGTTTTTTCATGGAGCACTACGGGTGACGAAGCTCGACAGCAACGCTACACCTCGACAATGGCGCCGCTTAATTCGCGAGGGCGGCTACGACGCGCCAACTAGCGGGCTTTGTGGCGGATTTTTGCAATGCAACCTGGTAATCCTCCCTCGGGATGCCGCGGATGAATTCGAGGATTTTTGCCTCTCCAACCCCAAGCCATGCCCGCTTCTTGCTAAAAGCACAACACCAGGAGATCCATCACTACCCAGTCTCGGTGAGGGCATTGATGTGCGCTTCGACCTGCCCCGCTACCGGCATTGGCAAGCAGGCAAGGTCGTTGATGAACTTGCGTCCATTGAACACCTTTGGAAAGACAACGACGTGGCTTTTGCCCTGGGCTGCTCGTTTTCTTTTGATCACGCGCTAGGGAAAGCGGGGATTGATGTCAGGCATGTTAGTGAAGGGTGTAACGTACCTATGTACCGCACCTCAATTACCTGTGAAAAGGCTGGGCGGTTCTGGGGTGACATGGTCGTGAGCATGCGCCCTATGACATCGAAAGATGCCATCAGGGCGATCGAGATCAGCACGCATTACCCCGAGGCGCATGGTGCGCCTGTTCACCTGGGCGATCCGACTCTTATCGGAATTAATGACCTGAAAACCCCTGACTTTGGCTCTGCCGTTAGTCTCAAGACCGGTGAAATACCTGTTTTCTGGGCGTGTGGAGTCACGCCACAAATAGTGCTAGAAAATGCACAACTTCCGATTGCATTTACCCACGCACCCGGACACATGCTGATCACGGATAAAACCCACGAGGATCTTTATGAAATCAGTTAAACAGGTGGTTAGCAGAAGCCGTCGGAAGACTGCGCCGCAAGAAAAGAGAAAAATACTGATCAATTGTGATCTTGGCGAGAGTTTCGGCGCCTGGAAAATGGGGTGCGATGAAGACATTATGCCGCACGTCGATTGCGCCAATATTGCCTGTGGTTTCCACGCAGGAGATCCCAGCGTTATGCGCAAAACGCTGTTGCTTGCCAAACACCATAAAGTCGAGATTGGCGCCCACGTCGGTTATCCGGATTTGCAGGGGTTTGGACGTCGCTCAATGCAACTCAGGGGACAGGAACTAATTGATTGCATTCACTACCAAATGGGAGCCCTCGACGGCATTGCCCGCTCTCACGGATTGCGTCCCACCTACTTCAAACCCCACGGCGCACTTTATAACGATATGGTCTCAGATCGGATGCTCACCGAAACCGTAATCAAGGCGGCGTCCACCTGGTTCAGGGGGGCCGACCTTGTAGTCATGGCGACAGCAAATGACAAAAAAACCGTGCAAATGGGCATCGAGTATGGCGTTACCCTTCGATTCGAAGCATTTGCGGATAGGGGCTATAGCTCGAGCGGCGCGCTGATTCCAAGAGGCGAAGCAAATGCGGTGCTGGTTACCGAGGCTGCGGTAGAGCAAGCGATTGCCATTGCGAATGGCCAACTGAAAAGCCAGTCTGGAAAGCGACTCAACATTCTGCCTGATACGGTGTGCGTTCATGGGGATACCCCCAACGCGGTAGCGATGGCTGCGGCGATCCGCCAGGCACTGGTCTGACGAATCGACGGGTGGAATTATCGAGTAGCCCAGCGGGGCTTAATGGATTAAATCTCAGGCTGTCGGGGGATCCGGGACCGGCGATGACTGATTATTTGTGTGGGCTATCTGACCATCTATGCGCAGCTAATGAAGGTTTTGTTGTCGACCGAGTCATTGGGTACAGATCCCTTACGCTCTTTTTCTCTGGGACCATCACAGACTATACCGACATACTTACCGCAGCGGAACAGTACCGGCATGAGGCGCGATCAGTCACAGAAACGAGCGAACTCATCCGGCTACCGGTATGGTATTCGGAAGAATCGGGCTCCGATCTATTGCACGTTGCGCAGTACTGCGACCTCAGCGTAGATGAGGTCATTACCCTTCACACGGAAACAATATACGTGGCAGCCGCCACCGGATTTGCGCCAGGCTTCGCTTATCTTGGCTACACCCCTGAGCCTCTTAAAATGCCCCGCCTCGACACGCCACGACGCGTCGTACCAGCAGGAAGTGTCGCCATCGCTGACCGGCAAACGGCAGTCTACCCATCATCGTCACCGGGTGGGTGGAGATTGATCGGACGCTGCCCCACCCGCCTCTTTTCCCTCGACTGGGATCCTCCGGTAAAAATACAGGTAGGGGATCGTGTTCAGTTTTACCCCATTTGTCAGAACGAATTCGCGGCGCTCGGTGGATCCCCGTGAACAGCTTTCGGATCATAGAAGCCGGTCTCTCGACCACGATTCAGGACACGGGCCGACTGGGACTACTTGGCGCAGGTATCACCCAAGGCGGTGTCACCGATCCTTTTATGATGGCACTCGCGAATACTTTGGTTAGCAACCCGCCCGATGCAGCCGTGCTCGAATTGACCCTGGGTGCGCTTCAGCTCGAGGTCACCGGTGCCTTTTCAGTTTGTCTCACCGGAGCACCTTGCGAGCTCGCTATTAATGGGAGCCCCGCAGACATGGCTGGGCCGCATCATGTGGCAACAGGAGATTTGGTTACGGTGGGTAAGTGCCATCAGGGAATCTACAGCTTTCTGGCGATATCCGGGGGTATTGATACGCCGCCGGTTCTTGGCAGCCGAAGCACCGTCGTCAGAGAGAGCCTGGGCGGGCTTGGCGGGCGTCGATTGCGCGTGGGCGATATCCTCGCGCTGGGTGATAGCCCCGGCGTTGGCGATACAAAAAGGACCAGGCGCGATGCCGGCAGCGCTGGGATTGTCTCCGAATTAGAGTCCTGCCTTACGCTGCGCTTTATTCGGGGGTTTGATTGGGAAGATTGTGCGCCCGAGGCGGCGGAAGGTCTCCTTGAGTCTGAATTTTCTGTGGCAAGCGACTCCAATCGAATGGCAATACGCCTAACGGGTGGTCATCTTCAGACCGGAATTACAGAGGCGTGGTCTGAGGCCACCTGCTATGGCTGTATTCAGGTTCCAACAGACGGCGAGCCATTTATTCTCATCAATGACCGGCAAACGATGGGGGGATATCCTAAGCTAGGAGCCGTGATAGCAACTGACTGTGTGCGCCTGACACAAGCCCGGGCGGGCACCCGAGTCACTTTTCAGGCGATCACCCTTGAGGAAGCAAAACATCTGGCTTGGCTTGAAGCGCACTATCAGGAAACCTTGCAGCAGGCTTTGAACCAACCATGACAGCGCCTTTAGCAGAGCTCAGCAACCATCTAGAGTCGCTTCTCGTCGCCGAAAATCATCGAGGCATGAAGTCCCTGCGAGAAGCGCTTCCACCAGGCTCTTATCTCCGCG
The DNA here is from genome assembly GCA_943787485.1 of uncultured Luminiphilus sp. Taxonomy (GTDB): domain Bacteria; phylum Pseudomonadota; class Gammaproteobacteria; order Pseudomonadales; family Halieaceae; genus Luminiphilus. The sequence continues at coordinate 76,348 of CALSMP010000005.1, forward strand.
CGGCTGAGCTGCTTAATAACGCTAAAGGCAACGTTTTTATTATTACAGGCTTTCCGATTGCTGGCACCTTTGAAACCGACGGCCCCCCGGGAGCATTAGTCATTTATGACCACCTAGAGGCTCTCGGCGCGACGCCTTGGATTGTTGCTGACTCTGACCTCGTTGCTGCACTTGCCGGTCGCGTTCGGGCTCTGACAGTTCCTGAGGGCTCTCACGCTAACCAGCTGATTGAACGCCTCTCGCCCGCACTGATTGTCGCCATAGAGCGACCCGGCGAGGCGGCAGATGGCAGGTTCTACAACATCAGGGGCATTGACATATCAGGGCGATGTCACTCTGTCGCTCCGCTACTGGCTGCTGCAGACTGCCCAATTATCGCGATCGGAGATGGCGGCAATGAGGTTGGCATGGGTAAGGCCCTGACGGCTACCGAGGCACTGCCAATCACCCCCTCCGTTGTTACATGCGACGAGCTGCTGGTCGCTGATGTTTCTAACTGGGGCGCGTATGGGCTTGTGTTGCTGAGCGCCTACGCACTAGATCCAAAGAATTTACCTAATATTAACCCAGCTGCCCTGCTATCTTTCGTCGTGAGCTTGGGGGCGGTCGATGGCGTCACAGGGCGTTGCGAGACCACCGAAGATGGATTGAGCCCAGAAAAAACATCAGCATTGCTTGAGAAGTTGACAGCCTTGTTTAATTCGGACGTTCACGTATGACAATCGCCTACCTCAATGGTGACTATTTACCGCTGGAACAGGCCTCGATCTCCCCAATGGACCGAGGCTTCTTATTTGGTGACGGCATTTATGAGGTCATACCCAGCTACGGCGGCCGGTTTGTCGGCTTTGATCGCCACTTCGATCGCCTGACCGCCGGCCTCTCTTCCATCAGCTTGAAAAGCCCCTTCTCTGCCGTGGCGCTAAAGAACCTTCTTGAAGAACTCATTAATGCTAATGCAACTCTCGACACAAGCGGTGGACTTGGCCTTTATCTCCAGGTTACCCGTGGCACCTCCCCCAAACGTAATCACCAGTTTCCCAATTCAATCACCCCCACGGTTTTTGCTTTCACCTTCGACATACCACCTCCAATAGCTGGCAATGTTGACAAGGCTCACACTTTTTCAGTCGTGACTGGAAGGGATTTACGCTGGCAGCGATGCAACATCAAGTCGGTCTCTCTGCTAGGAAACGTGCTGCATATGATGGAGGGCGTTGCCGAGGGAGCAGAAGAAATTTTACTATTCAACGAGAGGGACGAACTCACTGAAGCGTCCACCAGTAATGTATTTATTGTGCGCGATGGATCCATTAGAACCCCCAACCTTGATCATCAAAAGCTGGGGGGCATTACCCGAAATATGCTGGTGGATATGCTCCGGAAGCATAGTACGCTATCTGTAATCGAGGGAACTGTTAGTCGTGCTGACGTGTCATCAGCTGACGAAGTGTGGCTCACAAGCTCAACCAAGGAAATCTCACCCGTGGTACAAATCGATGGCGAGCTCGTTGGCGCTGGAAGGCCAGGCCCGGTGTGGTCAGAAGCCCAAACCCTGTTTGACCGCTACCGCTTTGACTACTGAGCATTATCGTGGCGAGACCTAGCTACTTTGACATCGACCTCAGGGCGCTAGAGCACAATGTTCGCCTGACAAAAAAACGGGCAGCCAACAAAAAAATCTGCGCCGCCGTAAAGGGCGATGCTTACGGGCATGGCCTCATTCCTTGTGCCGAGATAATCGCCCCCCATGTCGATAGCCTGGCCGTGGCTTTTTGTGAGGAAGCATCAGCCTTGCGCCAGACCGGCGACCTGCCACGAATAGTGGTCCTCGAAGGTCCGTTTGATTTAGCGGATGCAAGATTCATCGCTGACAACGGTTTAGATTCAGTAGTACATTCAGCGTATCAGGTAGAGCTTTTGTTCAGTGCGCGATTACCAGCCAGATCGACGATATGGTTAAAGCTCGACAGCGGGATGCATCGACTAGGGCTAGAGGACGGCGAAATTACCGCCCAACTCAAGCGCCTCGAGAGCAACAACCACAGCAACATAGGACTAATGAGTCACTTAGGCGATGCTGAATCCGTCGACTCCGCAATGACTCAAGCGCAGCTTGTACGGTGGTGCGCAGCCGTAGACAAACGCTCGCTGCCAACCAGCCTGTTGAATTCAGCCGCGATCCTTCATGGCTATGACACAAAATCAGATTGGGTGCGTCCCGGTATTATGCTTTACGGCGCCGCAGACCTCCCTACCGAGCATGAGGATCGACTGCTGCCAGTCATGCATTTTCGATCAGCCGTAATGGCACTGCGCTGGATCAATGAATCCGAGGTTGTGGGTTATGGCGGCCGCTGGCAGGCGAGCAAACCAACTCGTGTTGCGACAGTACCGGTTGGTTATGCCGATGGATATCCACGCACAGCGCGCAATGGAACCCCCGTCTTGATTGATGGCGTTGAATGTCCACTGATCGGCAGGGTATCGATGGATATGATTACCGTCGATGTCACCGCGCTAGCCTCGGTGGAAGTCGGTAGTGAAGTAGAGCTATGGGGAAGCAGCTTGGCCGTCAACACCGTCGCCCAACATGCTGGTACCATCGGTTATGAATTGCTCACGCGGTTGCCCGCGCGCTGCCCGAGACGTTGGAGTCGTTGAATGCCGCGCAAAGATCATGATGATTGCACTAAATAGGAATGCTTGTGGTCGCTAGCGCCAATTCAGTCCCGGATGGAAGCCTTCTTGCCGCGATAGATTTGGGCAGTAATTCGTTCCATCTGATTGTCGCCCGCTTAGAGCACGGGGAGATCAAACCTGTGCATATGCTGGGAGAGCGAGTGCAATTAGGCGCCGGTCTTGAGCGGGGGCGCTTGGCGCCCGATGCCATGGACCGAGGGCTGGATTGCCTCGCACGGTTTGCTCAACTTTTGGAAAGCATGGATTTAGCTGGTGTTCGAGTTGTCGGGACCAATGCGCTACGACAGGCCAAAAATCGCCGAGAATTTACCCGCGCCGCGGAAAAGCTACTTGGGGTTCCCGTTGACGTGGTATATGGCCGTGAGGAAGCGCGGCTAATTTATCTCGGTGTTGCGCACACCCTAGCCGACGACGAAGCGAGCAGATTAGTGGTCGACATTGGTGGCGGAAGCACCGAATTTATTGTCGGAAGACGTTTCGAACCGCAACGACTGGTGAGTCTGCAGCTAGGGTGCGTTAGCTATGCACAAATGTTTTTCCCCGAGGGCATTATCACCTCGAAAAACTTTAAGCGCGCCTATGAACATGCACTTGTCGAAGTGTCCCGTATCAAAAAACACTACCGCGCCCAGCATTGGGCCGAAGCCGTTGGCTCGTCAGGCACGCTTCAGGCCATCGAGTTACTCGTCCAGCATGCAGGCTGGCTTGAGAACGGTATCGACAGAAAATCCCTCGAGAAGCTGCGGAAAAAGCTGCTCAAATACCAACATGCCGATGAGATTGACCTCGAGGGACTCAATGACAAACGAAAGCATGTGATCACCGCCGGCGTTGCTATCGCCATGGCAATTTTTGACGGCCTCGCCATTGAAATCATGCGCACTTCAAAAGGGGCCCTTCGTGAGGGACTTATCTACGACCTCGTCGGTCGACTGTCTCATGAGGACGTGCGTGAGCGGTCCATTGCCGCGATGGTATCGCGCTACGGCGCCGATGAAGGCGCCAGTCAGCTGGTGAGCGATCGATTAATTTGGCTAGCGCAAAGTGTAAAATCGGCGTGGGGATTAGACGACAGCCAAATCGAGCTCGCGGCTTGGGCGGGGCGCTGCCATGAAATAGGAACCGCGATTTCGCAGAAACACTACCACCACCACTCCGCCTACCTCATTGAAAACACAGATATGCCAGGGTTTTCTCAAGATGAGCAGGAAATAATGGCGGTGTTCCTGAGGGGACAACGCGGCAAGATTGCCGCAGACTTGTTGTCCACCGTAGCTGACGAAGCTCGCGACAGCTTGGGGAAACTCACGGCCTTACTCAGGATAGCCGTTATGTTTAAGTGGAGCGAATCCACTGAGGACTTTGACTCCCTGTCAGCGGTACCGGAAAAGAATAAGATCGTGATTTATGTCCCACTCGGCTGGCGAAAGCGTCACCCTCTGACCCTCTGGGAGATCAAAACATCGAAGAGCATCTTGGCTAAGCTCGGTGTGACCGTCACGCTTCGGAACAAGCGCGATAATTAGTCAAAAAACCCTCCTAATCGGAGGGCTTTCTTGGCCACAGGCTATGCAATTCAGTCTAAATTGCCGCTTCAAATTCAGGTAACGCGGTAAAGAGATCGGCAACCAAGCCATAGTCGGCGACCTGAAAGATGGGCGCATCCTCATCTTTGTTAATCGCCACAATAACTTTGGAATCTTTCATACCCGCGAGGTGTTGGATGGCGCCCGATATTCCGACAGCGATATAGAGATCCGGCGCCACGATTTTGCCGGTCTGACCGACTTGATAATCATTTGGCACAAAACCGGCATCCACCGCGGCACGGGAAGCCCCAATAGCGGCGCCCAGCTTATCCGCAATACCCTCAAGCAGCTGGAAATTATCGCCATTCTGCATACCCCGACCACCCGAGATGACCACCGACGCTGCGGTCAGCTCTGGCCGGTCTGATACGGCGACTTCCTCACTGACAAAACTGGATAGCCCCGCATCATGAACGGAGGCGACGGCCTCTATGCCAGCACTGCCCCCTTCCGCAGAAACAGCGTCAAACGCCGTTGTACGTACGGTGATGACCTTCTTTGGGTCTGAAGATTGCACCGTTGCTATCACGTTACCGGCGTAAATCGGTCGCGTGAAGGTATCAGCGCTTTCCACTGAAATGACATCGGAGATTTGCGCCACATCGAGGAGCGCGGCGACGCGAGGCATCGTGTTTTTGCCCGCCGTCGTAGCGGGGGCAACGATATTGTCATACTGGGCGCCGATTTCAGCGATAAGCAATGACACATTCTCGGCTAGCTGATTCGCATAGGCCGCGTTGTCTGCGCACAGTACTTTACCAATATCCGGCACCTGCGCCGCCGCTTCAGCGGCTCCCCCACAATCAGCTCCCGCCACCAGAATATCCACTGCAGCACCCATCGCTTGTGCCGCGGCAACGGCATTCAGGGTTGCGACCTTGAGGCTTGAATTATCGTGTTCGGCAATTACCAATGTGCTCATGAGATCACCTTCGCTTCATTCTTCAATTTGTCAACCAGCTGCGCCACATCCTCAACTTTGATACCCGCCGAACGCTCGGGGGGCGGTGCGACGCGCAACTGAACCAAGTGAGTCTTAAGTTCGACACCCAGATCTGCTGGCGTCGTCACGTCAAGCGGCTTCTTTTTGGCCTTCATAATGTTAGGCAGAGACGCGTAGCGCGGCTCGTTCAAGCGTAAATCCGTGGTCACTATCGCAGGCAGGTTCAATTTGAGGGTTTGCAAACCGCCGTCCACCTCACGCGTGACCAAGATCGATTCGCCATCAATTGTGATCTCGGAAGCAAATGTGCCCTGCGCCATACTCGCCAACGCACCTAGCATCTGGCCGGTCTGATTGTTATCACCGTCAATGGATTGTTTACCCAAAATGACGAGCTTGGGCTGCTCCTTATCAACGACGCCTTTGAGAAGCTTTGCTATCTCTAGCGGCTCCGGGCGGCCCTCTACCTCCACATGAATACCTCGATCAGCACCCAAGGCAAGCGCTGTCCTGATCTGCTCTTGGCACGCCTTATCACCAACCGATACGACCACCACCTCTGAGACGGTACCTGCTTCCTTGAGCCGAACTGCCTCTTCTACCGCAATTTCACAAAAGGGGTTGATCGCCATTTTAACGTTGTTTAATTCGACGTCGGACCCGTCGGCCTTTGCGCGAACTTTAACGTTGTAATCAACGACCCGCTTGACTGCCACCAATGCTTTCATAGTCTCCTCGGATGCTTATAGAGTTGATGCGATTTTGCGGCGCGCAGTGTAACATACTCAAAGTTCAAAAAGCCCCCGGTAACAGCATGCTTTTGGCTTAAGCATCGGGTATCTATGGGGTCAAAATCCGTCGCCTAGGTTTGGTCTCTAGGGATTACAGTCCCCTATAATCTGTAAGGATTGACGGTTTTAACAGCAGCAACCGGCCTTTTAGGATGGCCCGATTTGGCATGAGGAGCCTCGCATGGAACGTGAATCAATGGAATTCGATGTCGTCATCGTTGGAGCGGGCCCTGCTGGCCTGTCCGCGGCGATCCGAACCATGCAGATTGCCGAGAAACAGGGGCGTGAAACCAGCGTTTGTGTCGTAGAAAAAGGATCGGAAGTAGGCGCTCATATCCTCTCTGGTGCCGTGCTCGAGCCGCGAGCGCTGAATGAACTGCTACCTGACTGGAAGGCGAAAGGTGCGCCGCTAAACACGGCGGTGACCGACGATACCTTCTTTTTCTACACCAGCGGTAAGTCAGCGATCAAACTGCCCAACTTTTTAATCCCAAAGCCGACCCATAACGAGGGTAACTATATCGTTTCCATGGGTAACGTCTGCCGCTGGCTCGCCGAACAAGCCGAGGGCATGGGCGTTGAGATTTATCCTGGATTCACCGCCGCGGAGATCCTTTACCACGATGACGGCAGTGTCAAAGGAATCGCAACGGGTGAAATGGGGGTCGGCGCGGACGGCACGGAAAAAGACAGTCACGTCCCGAGCATGGAGTTGCATGCGAAATACACGCTGTTCGCCGAGGGCTGTCGCGGGCACCTCGGGAAACAGCTGATGAGTCAATTCGGGCTCTCCGAGGGAAAAGACCCCCAGCATTACGGCATCGGTATTAAAGAAATCTGGGAGATTCCTGCCGAGCAGCATGAAGAGGGAAAGGTCGTGCACGGGCTAGGATGGCCTCTGTCAGAGAGTAAATCCTCAGGAGGTGCCTTTCTCTATCACGCCGAGAACCACCAGGTGTACATTGGTCTCATCACTGATTTGAACTACAGCAACCCCCACGTTAGCCCTTTTGAAGAATTTCAGCGCTGGAAAACGCACCCGGAGACCCAAAAGATTCTCGCGGGAGGGACCCGAATAGCCTATGGCGCACGCGCTCTTGCTAAAGGGGGTTGGAATTCACTTCCTACCATGCACTTCCCGGGCGGTCTTTTGATTGGCTGCGATGCCGGCACGCTAAACAGTGTGAAAATCAAAGGAAACCATACGGCGATGAAGAGCGGCATGCTAGCCGCTGAAACTGTAATGGAGGCATTACAAACCGAGGGAACGCCTTCCGCAGATTTAGCGGGCTATCAACAAGCGCTGAAAAAATCCTGGCTGGGCAAGGAACTCTATACCACGAGAAACTTTGCTGGGTTCATGCATAAGTTCGGCTACATGGTGGGAGCGGGCCTTGTGTGGCTGGATCAAAATCTGTTTGGGGGCCGTCTGCCTTTTACCCTGCATGACACGAAACCTGACCATGCCTGCCTGACCCCAGCTGCTAGCGCTAAAACCATCAGCTACCCGAAGCCTGATAATGTGCTCACCTTTGATCGACTGTCATCGGTGTTTTTATCAAATACTAACCACGAAGAGGATCAGCCCTGCCATCTCACCCTGGTGAATCCCGATATTCCTATCCAGGAAAACTTACCCACCTATAACGAGCCCGCGCAGCGCTATTGCCCTGCCGGGGTCTACGAAATTGTGGAGGAGGCGACCGGACCGCGCTTTCAGATCAACGCCCAGAACTGCGTGCATTGTAAAACCTGTGATATCAAGGACCCGGCGCAAAACATCACCTGGGTAACCCCAGAGGGCTTTGGAGGCCCCAACTATCCCAATATGTGAGCCGCAAACTTATAGCTTGTCAGGCCAGCTTAAAAGCAATTCCATTGCTGGTTACAACGCCATTTACATCGACTCTTTCAGCAAGGCGATACCAGGCCGCGCGGGTAAACAGCGCTGTTAGGCCATTATCCAGGGTTACATAGGCCGCGCCGGCGGCTTTTGGCTCAAAAGCGAGGGTGTGCCGGCTGTCCAGTGGAATTTGCCCGCCGGTATTAAGGGTCAGGATGAGGGTCTCCGGTGACCTACCTGCGAGAGGCTCAGCATCAACTACCCTCAAAGGATGCATAACGACCGCCACTACCACCTTCTCGACGGGCGTAACCAGATAGTACTCGCCATCACCCTCGATCCGAAGAATGCTTGCAAACAAGTTAACGAGTTCTTGGCGCCTGATTGGGGCACCGGCGTGCCACCAAGATCCGTCAGCCCGGATCTCCATGCCGATATCGCCACAATGCGTCGGATTCCACAAACCCACCGGCGGTGAGGGCCGGCTGGTGATCCGGTCCGGCCCTTCGAACATGTCGTAGTGAGCACCATCGGCACCCAATTCAGCGGCGATCGCCGCAAGCCCGCCTAGAGACGCTGGCTTTTCCTCCCCCGGATTCAACCCCAGCTCCCCAAGCTATCGAATAACAATGTCAGCGTTTTGACGAAGTGCCATACGATATTCGAGCAGGGAAAGCTGGCCCTGTACCTCTCCAAGTTGGCTGACAAGCTGATCAGCCTCCCCCGGCACCAGGCTCGCGACGTTTCCAGGCGTTACGCGGGCCAGCTCCACAATGGCTACGTCACCCCCCGGAAGCTCTACCTTATCGATCGTTGCGGGGCCGGCGGTTTGCATATCAAAAGCGAGCCTGACAACTTCCGGGGGCAATAACCCCCCAGAACGTCGGGCACCCAGTTCTACCCGCCACTCATAACCATCGGTGTTTGCGATTTCCTCGAGGGTTTCACCTGCGCTGACTCGCCGCCTAACCTCACCCACAAGATTCTGGTACGCCTCATCGGTGGCTGTCGTTTCAAGCTCTACCCGAATGTCATCCTCCACCTCATTGAGTGACAATCGTCGTGAAGGCAGCTTCTGATTTATTCGGGTCACCAGGAAACGATTACCCGATAGCTCTAACACAGCCGAATTATTGCCCAACTCATAAACCTCTTCTTCGAACAACGCGTCTCGAGCAGCGGCATCATCGAAAACCCCTGAACCGGCCGAGCGGCTAATGCCCGAAGCACTTTGGACCAATAGTCCTAGAGCATCAGCGGGTTGCTTTAAATCACCAGCACTGAAAACCATCTCTCGGAGGCTTTCAACCGTTGCAAGCAGTACTTGCTCAGCCTCGGATTGCTGAATTGCTAGCTCTAACTCTGCTCGCAAGGCCGTATAGTCCGGTGCGTCAGTGGCCACGCGCTCTTCTACGCGGATAAAGTGAACCCCCGCGTCGGTTTCAACGGGGGAAGAAATTTCGCCGATGCCGAGTTCGGCAATGGCCGCTTCCATAGGCTCTGGAAACACCGAGCCATCGGTAAAGCCTAACTGGCCACCAGTGCTGGCAGAGCCAATGTCATCCGACGTCTCCCCAGCAATGACAGAAAACTCTTCGCCAGACGCCAGTCGAGCTGCTACGTCGTCGATGCGGGTCGCATACTCTTCGGCGCTCTCGTTATCACGTTGGACGAGTAAGATATGTGCCACGCTAGTCTGCTCGCTGACCTCATAATCCGCGGCGACGTCATCAAATTGTGCGTCAACCACTTCCTGGTCAACCGGCTGTATAAAATCCTCACGCGACAGCAAAATGTAGTCGGCGACGACCTCCTCTTCGGTGGTATATCGCTGTAGATTGCTTTGATAGAAAGATGAAACGTCCTCAGCGGTCACCGCAATTGACCCTTGAATAGCCTCGCTAGGTACAAGCAGATATCTGACATCCCTCTCCTCTGCCCCCACCACCGCAGCCAGTTCAAGCTCCCGTGCCGTGGTGAAATCTGATGCTGAAACCGCGACTTGCAACTGGTTCAGCATGATCTGCTGGGCCTGCTCTCGGCGAAACCGCTCGGGGGTGTATCCCGCGTTAGCCAGAACCACTTTGTATTGATCGGGATCAAATTGGCCGCCCACCATAAAGGCTTCGATGCTAGCGACCAGCTCGCCAATAGTACGGCTCGACGCAGCAAGGGCCTTTGCCTCTGCCTGCTGTAGCAGCAACGTGCGCTCTATGAGTCCCTCGAGCGCACGGGGGCTTATCCGATCATCATCCAGCATCGCTGGGTCGACACTGTCGCCGAAAATTTGCATCAACTGGCGCTTTTGGTTTTCGACGGCGATTTGCAGCTCCTGCGGCGTGATCTCCACACCGTTAACATCAGCAACAGAGGTGCCACTGCCTCCAAACAAGACTGACTCTAGGCCAAAACCTGCAAAGGAGAGCACGATAAGTAGGACCAAAACCCGGGCCGCCGTACTTTGAGCACCCGATCTCAAGGATTGCATCATGACTATATTCTTCCAATTCGCGCCACGAGCTCATGGCGGCAAGCGTACTCCGAAGACCGAAGCACAATTACAAAAAAAGGCGCCGAGGCGCCTCCCATCAGCGCCTCATCAAAGAGGCGCCATTATAAACCCTACTACAGAGAAGGTTAGCTTAGTTGCAAGCGTCCTTCAGCGCCTTGCCCGCCTTGAAGCTGGGGGCATTTGAGGCGGCTATCTGGATGGTATCACCCGTGCGGGGGTTTCTGCCCTCACGCGCAGCCCTGTGCTTCACCGCAAAGGTGCCAAAGCCTACAAGCGAAACGGTTTCCTGTTTGCTTAACGCAGACGTAATAGCGCCCAGCGCAGCATCAAGAGCACGACCAGCGGAGGCCTTGGACAAGTCAGCTTCGGTGGCGATAGCATCAATCAGATCGTTTTTATTCACGGAGTTATCCCTCTTTGTTGTTTGTGCTTCGGATAGCACTGTTTGTTACGGCCGGATTTACAGGTTATACCGCGCTTTAGCTTAGGGTCAACGGCAAACAGCCAATTTTTGAGCCTATATCACGGTTTCTGAACTAAACTATCCCAGTAAGCTATTAACCGCTAATGCGCGGGGGGGCGAACCTCAGTCTCTGCAGTGTCTATCGCGCTAGATGATACCGCCGGGTCAGCTAAGTAGGCTTCATCCGACAGAGGATCTGGAACACGCTCAAGTGCTACCGCCAAGACTTCATCGATCCACTTCACGGCTTTGATATCGAGATTGCCCATGATGTTATCGGGGATCTCGGCGAGATCACGTTCGTTCTCTTTCGGAATAATCACTGTTTTAATACCGCCCCTGCGAGCCGCGAGTAGCTTCTCTTTCAGGCCCCCGATTGGGAGCACCTCGCCCCTCAAGGTGATTTCACCGGTCATGGCCACATCCGCTCTCACAGGAATCTGTGTGGCGATGCTTACCAGCGCCGTGCACATGGCAATACCCGCGGACGGACCGTCTTTTGGGGTTGCACCCTCGGGTACATGGATATGCACATCATGCCGGTCATGGTAAGCCGCTGGCACACCGAGCTGCTGGGATCGAGACCGCACTACCGTCATGGCTGCCTGGATAGATTCCTGCATGACATCACCGAGGGAGCCCGTCTTGACCTGACGCCCCTTACCGGCGACTGCGGCGGCCTCAATGGTAAGCAGCTCTCCGCCTACAGAGGTCCAGGCGAGGCCTGTTACCTGACCCACATGATTTTCTTCCTCGGCGATACCAAAATTAAACTTTCTCACGCCAAGGAGATCAGCCAGCAGTTCACTATCGACTGTCAGCGGCCCCTGTGATTCTCCGGTCGCAAATCGCTTGACCATTTTTCGGCACACTTTCGCGATCTCTCGCTCGAGGGCTCTTACTCCAGCCTCTCGCGTGTAATAACGGATGACGTCGAGCAATCCCTGCTCGTCGATCGTCATTTCACCCTGCTTTAATCCGTTCTGTCGCAGCTGCTTCGGTAGCAGGTAACGCGCACAAATATTGAGCTTCTCATCTTCCGTGTAGCCCGGCAGCCTGATCACCTCCATTCTATCGAGCAGAGGCCCCGGTATATTCATGGTGTTTGACGTACAAACAAACATAACGTCAGAAAGATCGTAGTCGACCTCAAGATAATGGTCATTGAAGGCATGATTCTGTTCTGGATCGAGCACTTCCAGCATCGCTGACGCGGGATCGCCTCGGTGATCCATCCCCATCTTGTCTATTTCGTCGAGGAGAAACAGCGGATTTCGCACACCCGACTTGGCCATTTTCTGAAGTAACTTTCCAGGCATTGAGCCAATATAAGTTCTTCTGTGGCCACGAATTTCAGCCTCATCGCGCACCCCGCCCAACGCCATACGAACGAATTTTCGATTAGTGGCGCGCGCCATGGATTCCCCGAGAGACGTTTTACCCACTCCCGGTGGCCCCACCAAGCAAAGCACAGGCCCTTTAATCTTGCGAACACGCTTTTGGACCGCAAGATACTCTAGGATTCGATCCTTTACTTCTTCCAGGCCGTAATGGTCCTCGTTGAGAATCTTAGCTGCACGGGGTAGATCGTGCTTTATCTTACTGCGCTTCTTCCACGGTACGCTGACCATCCAATCAATGTAGCCACGAACAACCGAGGCTTCCGCCGACATTGGCGACATCATTTTAAGCTTGCTCAGTTCCGCCACAGCTTTTGACCGCGCTTCCTCCGGCATCTGAGCCTCGTCGATACGCGCTTGGAGGTCGTCAACTTCGTTGGGGGCGTCATCCATTTCCCCAAGCTCTTTTTGAATCGCCTTCATCTGCTCATTGAGATAATACTCCCGCTGGCTTTTCTCCATCTGTTTCTTTACCCGACCTCGGATTCGCTTCTCGACCTGAAAAAGGTCGATTTCTGCGTCCATGAGACCAAGCAGATGGTTGAGGCGTTCGCGCAATGAGGCGATTTCCAGGATGCGCTGCTTTTCTTCCAAGTCTACGCTCATGTGAGCGGCGATGGTGTCAGCCAAGCGGCTGGGTTCGTCGATTCCGGACAGCGAAGTCAGCACTTCGGTGGGCACTTTCTTACTCATACCCACATACTTCTCGAACTGCTCAACAAGCGTATTGACGAGCTCCTTTGCCTCGTCTGCTAACAGCTCCTCGGTTTCAATTTGCCGGCAATGGGCTATCGTGAAGTCCCCGTCGTCGTTCATCGATTCAATCGCGGCGCGAAACTCCCCTTCGACAAGAACCTTGATGGTGCCATCAGGCAGCTTGAGAAGTTGCAAAATATTGGAGACCGTGCCGACCTGGTAAAGATCGTCGACACTCGGGGCGTCGTCAGATGCATTGCGCTGCGCAACCAGCAGAACCTGCTTGTCACCCCGCATAGCCTCTTCTAGCGCTTCGATCGACTTTTCGCGACCCACAAAAAGTGGCAGCACCATGTGGGGATATACCACAACGTCTCTAAGGGGCAATAGGGGCAGCTCGGTGGCAACGACGTCAGTCATAAAAATCTCCGGATCTCTCCCCAGTATATGGGGATACTACGCGGATTTTGCAACCGCGGCCCAACAGAAAAAAGGGCTCCTAGGCCAGTTGGCCAGAACTCGGCTACTCCTCGGCAGCGGCCCTAGCAGAATCCGGAGCCTGATAGACCAAGAGAGGTTCGGACTCGCCCTTGATAACACTTTCGTCGATAACGATTTTCGCAACGTTTTCCTGCGAAGGTACGTTATACATTGACTCCAACAACACATTTTCAAGGATAGAACGAAGGCCGCGGGCACCGGTCTTTCGATCCATGGCCCGCTCTGCTACCGCTCTTAAGCCGTCCTCACGGAAATCGATTTCCACCCCTTCCATGTCAAACATCTTGGCATATTGCTTGGTCAGCGCATTTCTAGGCTCGGTCAAAATACGCACCAAGGCAGTAACATCCAGCTCCTCAAGCGTAGCGATGACCGGTAGGCGGCCGACAAATTCGGGTATCAAACCGTATTGAACCAAATCCTCTGGCGCAAGATCGGCAAGGGTCTCGCCAAAGCGTCGGGTTTCGTCCTTACTTTTCACCTCAGCATTAAAACCGATCCCGCCTTTCTCTGAACGGTTTCGGATGATTTTGTCGAGACCGGCAAAAGCGCCGCCACAAATAAACAGTATGTTGGAGGTATCAACCTGCAGAAACTCCTGCTGCGGGTGCTTGCGCCCACCTTGCGGCGGTACCGAAGCGACCGTACCTTCGATCAGTTTGAGCAGAGCCTGCTGAACCCCTTCTCCAGAAACGTCCCGCGTTATTGATGGGTTATCAGATTTACGGGAAATTTTGTCGATTTCGTCAATGTAGACAATGCCCATTTGGGCTCTCTCCACGTCGTAATCGCACTTCTGAAGGAGCTTTTGAATGATATTCTCAACGTCTTCTCCGACGTAGCCCGCCTCGGTCAATGTCGTGGCGTCGGCCACCGTAAACGGCACGTCGAGTAATCTCGCCAGCGTTTCCGCGAGCAGCGTTTTGCCAGAGCCCGTTGGCCCCACAAGCAAAATATTCGACTTACTTAATTCAACATCGTCTGCGTTGCGGGCGTCTGGTGTATACCGAAGCCGTTTGTAATGATTATAGACCGCGACGGCGAGCACGCGTTTTGCCCGCTGTTGGCCAATCACGTACTCGTCAAGAATCGCGTTGATTTCGTGCGGAATTGGTAGTCGCTCAGCACCGGACTCACTCGCTGCCTCCTGAACTTCTTCGCGAATAATGTCGTTGCAGAGATCGACACACTCGTCGCAAATAAAGACAGAAGGGCCAGCAATAAGCTTCCTGACTTCGTTTTGGCTTTTGCCACAAAACGAACAGTAAAGGAGCTTGTCACCGTCTGCGCTATCTTTCGCCATTACGTCCTTCCTAGCTAGGGCTTTCGCATAGAGTTACAGCCCAAACCTTGATCGGTTTCTGGCCGTAATGCAAGTCTTGGGGCTAAATTGGGCCGTATCAGGCGTCGGGCGCCGCTGCCCGGCTGTTGACCACTTCATCGACGAGGCCGTAGTCACGGCTTTGCTCGGCGTCCATAAAGCGGTCACGCTCGGTGTCACGCTCGATAACATCAAGCGGTTGACCGGTGTGCTCGGCCATAAGCCGGTTCAGGCGTTCGCGGATAATAAGGATCTCCTTTGCCTGAATGTCGATATCGGTCGCCTGTCCCTGCGCACCGCCTGATGGCTGGTGAATCATCGTTCTCGCATTGGGCAGGATGTAGCGTTTGCCTTTGGCACCACCACTCAACAAAAAAGCGCCCATCGATGCCGCCTGCCCCAAACACATAGTGCTGACGTCAGGCTTGATGAACTGCATGGTGTCGTAAATTGACAGACCCGCTGTGACCGAACCGCCAGGGCTGTTGATGTAAAGATGGATGTCTTTGTCAGGGTTTTCTGACTCCAGAAACAGCAATTGGGCAACAATCAGATTGGCCATGTTGTCTTCCACCGGCCCGACCGCAAAGATCACGCGTTCTTTAAGCAGCCGGGAATAGATGTCAAAGGAGCGCTCGCCTCTGGACGTTTGCTCGATGACCATCGGGATTAGCCCGAGATTATCTACTCGCTGTGGTGCTGTGTCGTAACTCATTGGTTTCCTCTCGTTGGTCCGGGTCAGCCCTGTGAGGGGCGCGCCGCTGCCAGCGCATCTTGGTAAGAACTCGCCTTTTCTTCAATCACAGCCGTCTCGAGAACCTTCTCCACAACCTGGTCTTCAAGCACTCGGGATTCGATCTGTCCCAATTGCTCGTTTTCTGAATAATACCAGTTGATCACCTCTTGGGGGTCTTGATACGTAGAGGCTATATCCTCGATCAGCTCCTTAACTTTAGCGGGATCGGCGCGCAACTCCATCTTGCCAATCATTTCACCCAGCAATAAACCCAACCTAACGCGACGCTCGGCCTGCTCCTTGAACATTTCGTCGGGCAACAACGACTTGAGGTCCATCTCAGCGGAAGGTTGGCCTCCAAACTGCTGGAACATCTGGCCTCGCATCCCATCAACCTCTTGGGCTATTAGACTACCGGGAACATCGATATCGGCATGCGCTGCCAAAATAGCATCCATCACCTGGTTTTTGGTGTGGGTTTGCACCGCATTACGAAGCTCGCGCTCCATGTTTTTCTTCACTTCGTCGCGGAAGACGGATTCACCCCCCTCCTCGACACCGTAGCTTTGGAACAGCTCGTCATCGAGTGGTGCCAACTCCAACTGCTTGACTGCCTTACAGCTGATCTTGAACTGAGCTGCGACCCCCTGAAGCTCTTCACTGCCGTAGTCGTCGGGGAAGGTCACATCAAGAGTTTTTTCCTCACCGGCCTTCATGCCGATAATTCCCTCTTCAAACCCAGGGATCATTTTGCCTTGGCCCAACTCCAGGGTTTGGTCTTCCGCTGTACCGCCTTCAAATGCCTCACCATCCCGCGTTCCTACAAAATCTACGACAACGGTGTCTCCCGACTCGGCTGCCTGATCGACTTCTTTTAACTCGCCGCGCTGCTTACGAAATATTTCGATGATGTCATCTACATCTGCGTCCGTGACCTCGGCCACTGGTTTTTCAACGGTAAACCCGGCAACCTCTTTGATCTCGAGACTTGGAAATATCTCAAACGTCGCGGTGTACTCAACATCTTTGCCCGCCTCGAAGTTTCTGGCTTCGATGCGTGGCTGCCCCGCTGGTCTGAGGTTTTCTGAGATGACCGCCTCCTGAAATGACTGACTGATGACCTCACCAATCACTTCCTGACGTACACCCGCTCCAAATCGCTGCTGCATCACCTTCATGGGCACCTTGCCCGGGCGAAAACCGGGGAGCCGCACATTCCTGGCAGCATCACGTAGCTTTTTCTCTACCGCGCCGTCGACACGATCTGAGGGAACGCCTACCGTCAGCCGGCGCTCCAACCCCGATGTTGTTTCGATGGAAACCCGCATTAAAATCTCCTGAAATCTTGATCTAAATCGCTGACACTATGTTTTGCAGACGCTCCGACGCCCCAAAATGGTGCGGAAGGAGAGACTCGAACTCTCACGCCTTGCGGCACTGGAACCTAAATCCAGCGCGTCTACCAATTTCGCCACTTCCGCAGAACCACAAACACAGAGCAACTCGGCGCTTGACGCCAAATCTGAGGGCGCGGATATTCGCACAGGCTCCGGTTGCATGCAATGGCGAGGACTACACAAACTGCGGGCTCTCATCCGGCCACCCTCTGCCCGTAATAGCCCTGCTCATATTAAATATAAAAAACAGTGAGTTAGCATCATTTGATAAAGCCATTTAGAAGTACGTACGTGTCACATTGAACGCAGTCAACAACCGTATTTCCAGCCCAAAACAAACTCAAACTGCGAATAGCGCTGGACACCGCTACCCAATCGGGCATACTGAGGATGTCGTCTGGCCACTAGCGCAGTCAGTCGATGCTGGACATCCCAAGTGTTCAGCGAGGGCCCTGCCTCTAGAAGCAGGCCTTCAAATTTTATACTCCTTCGAGTCTTTGGTTGGGCCCCTCCGGGGCCCTTTTTACTTTTCGTGCGCTCTCGTTTTCGCGCTCTCCAGTGTTGGGAGAACGCTCGGCAGTCACGAGGAGGACCGTCGCTAAGCCTCAGGCCTGACTCTGGACAGTTTATGCATGCCGTGCTCGGAACCCCCGCGTCGAGAGGGACTACATCGTGTGGGTCGGACGCTCCGAATTCAGTGCACCCCCTAAGTGATTTTCAATCTTGGCGTTTGCCGAGGTATCTTGCGAGGAAAACTGAACACCCACTCCAGCCTCTCGATTTCCTTGAGCGCCAGAGGGTGTCACCCATACGACCCTGCCTGCTATGGGGATTTTCTCAGGGTCGTCCATAAGTGTGAGCAACATAAACACTTCATCGCCGATGCTGTAGGGCTTCGGTGTGGGGACAAAGAGGCCGCCGTTTTCCAAAAAAGGCATGTAGGCAGCATAGAGCACAGCCTTGTCCTTGATCGTCAGCGAGAGAATGCCCTGTCTATTATCTTCACTCATGACGCCCCCCTAACATGAAAGCGCGCTAAATCCCTAGCTAGCATAACACGCAGCGTGTCAAGCCGATATGCTTCCCAGTAGTTGACAACAGTCTCTCACCATCAAGTCACGACTCAAGTTAAGTCCACGCCGATGCGCGGATAGAAAACGAAGCACCTTGTCTCTCGCCCTTAAGGCGCGCTGTGCCAAACGACTATTCCCGGGCCGGCTTTCGCGAACACGGCTCTCCAAAGCCTGATTCATCAGTAACAGCAGCGCATCAGGCTCCCATTTGTTGAGCTGGTCCGCCGCACTATTAGGGGTAATCTTGCCCTCAATAAGGCTGACACAAAGCGCTGCGGCAGTCTCCCATTCGTCAAGAAGATTCAGCTCCAATAACTGCAATGCGGTCATGGGCTGCTCAGGCGCCAGCGCAATCGCTCGAGCACAGTCCGTCACGTTGAATTGAGAATGCTGCTCAAGCCACAGCCTCGACTCACTTTGAGTCGGAGATGGCAGGACAAAAGTTTGACACCGAGATCTGACCGTGGCCGGCAAGTCACCAGGTCTTTCAGACACCAGCAAAATGATTGCATTCCCCGATGGCTCTTCAAGGGTTTTCAGTAGAGCGTTAGCAGCGCCCGTCGTCATCGCCTCAGCCGGCGACACAACAAGCACTTTACGCTCGCCATAGCCGGCGGTCTGCTGCAAAAAACGGATGGCATCTCTAACGGGATCAATACCTATTGCCCGCTTCCCCTCTTCCGGACTCAGGTGGCGTAAATCGCCGTGGTTACCCGCCTGGAACAGTAAGCAACTGTCGCAGCGTCCACAGGCATGTCCTCGTTTGTTAACGCACAACAACTGCGCTGTCAGCCAGGAAGCACTCGCCGTTTTGCCCGTGCCCCGTGCTCCCGAAAGCAAGACCGCATGGGGAATTTTTCCTTGCGCGGCCAGGCCCACCAATCGCTCTATTGCCTCTCGATGCCAAGGCATTAGCGAGGTGGCTTGAGCCTCAGAAAGCGCCTGGTCATCCATGATCTAACCACCGCGTTAACTGGGCGTTTAATGTGCTACTGACCTCCTCGAGTGATTTTGCCGCATCGACAACAATCCATCGCGCAGGCTCTGCCTTAGCACGGCTCAGGTACCCCTCCCTAACTCGATTGAAAAACGCAGCTTCCTCTAACTCAAAGCGGTCCAACTCGGCGCGTTTTTGGGCTCGTTCCAGCCCCACTAAAGGATCAAGGTCGAGTAGCACCGTCACATCGGGTCGTCGCTTGCCTTGAACGAGTTGCTCAAGCGTCGCTATCGCTGGTAGGTCGATGCCTCGACCAAATCCCTGATAGGCATAGGTGGCGTCGGTGAACCTATCACAAAGCACCCACTGGCCCGCGGCCAGTGCCGGTTCGATGACGGTGCTTATATGCTGTGCACGGGCCGCAAAAATCATGAGCAACTCGGCCATCGCCACGGGCGGTTCCAGTTCTGGATTAAGCAGCGATGTTCGCAGCATTTCACCTAGGGCCGTGCCACCGGGCTCACGCGTGATGCATACCTCGAGGCCGCGACTTTCCAAGATTGACTGTATCAACCCCATGTTAGTGGTTTTGCCGACGCCCTCCCCACCCTCTACGGTGATGAATCTGGCGCTGACTCGGTTTTCCTGAAGGCTCATACCAAAACCTAATTAGATGCGGGCGTTGATCGGTAATCTTCCCGGCGGTTGAGCTGGTAGCGTCGCACGTTTTCATTGTGCTCTTCCAGCGTTATGGCGAACGCGTGACGGCCATCACCCGTCGCAACAAAATACAAGCTCTCACCTTCCTTTGGGTGCAGTACCGCCCTAATACTATCTCGACCTGGCAGTGCAATAGGAGTCGGGGGAAGTCCCTTGTGCTGATAGGTGTTCCAAGGATTTTTAGCATCTCTCAAATGCTTCCGCGTCAAATTACCCCGGTACTCCTCACCAAGGCCATAAATAACGGTTGGATCGGTTTGAAGCCTCATCCCCAGCCTGAGGCGCCGGGTGAACACACCGGCAATCTCCGGGCGCTCCTCAGCGACAGCAGTCTCACGCTCCACGATGGAGGCCAAAATAAGGGCTTCATACGGCGAAGCAACAGCAGCCGAAGACGCTCGTTCATTCCACTCCTGCTTCAAGACATCAAGCATCGATTGATGGGCTCGCCTGAGAATATCGAGGTCGCTGTCACCGGCAATGAACCGGTAGGTCTCGGGAAGAAACCAGCCTTCTAGACCGGTATCGAGCACTACCTCATTGCGCAGGCGCGCGTCATCCACGTCGGCGATCACCGATTGAAGCTTGGGTGTTTGGCTCAGTCGTGTTATCGCCTGTCTCAGGGTTATACCCTCAGGCAGCGTAACGGAATAACTTATCACTTCTCCCCGACGCAATAACATCAGCAGGTCTGTTGCAGTGGCTTGAGCTGGAACTGTGTACTCACCGGCTTTAATGCCCCGATCCAACCCGTTCCATTGTGCCCATAAGGACACAAGCTTCGGGCGAGGAAGCCAGCCTTGGTCCGATGCTCGGCCAAGCACCCCGATCAGGCTGTCACCCTTTTTTACCTCAAACACCCGATCCGAAGCCAGATTCGGTAGTGGCCGGGATAATTCGGCCTGAAGCCACATCCACCCAGCAACTAATAGAAGGCAACAACCACAGACCGTCACAAGGAGTGCACGGTGTGTCATCTTAAAGTCGCTCCACAATCGTTCCAATCGTGTATCAGCGGCCGCAACCGCTCTGCAGCCGCTGTCGAGGCAAAGCCTATATCCGCTACCGATTGAATCGAGCGAATGCCAACAACCGCGTTGCAAAGAAAAGCCTCATCGGCGCCCCGGGCGATCTCCTCGGTACATGGCTCCACCGCCACTTCATACCCCGCGCTTGTTGCCAGAGTGGAAAGAATCAACTCTCGGCGAGTGCCTGCTATCCCCATGTCATCAACGGGTGGTGTCATCAATCGCGTACCCAATCTCAGAAATAAGTTACCGCTGCCCGCGGAAACCCAACGTCCTTCTGCCGAGCTCATTAACGCATCATCGTAGCCCTGCTGATGCGCCCAAGATGTCGCAACGACTTGTTCTGCTCGGGCGAGAAGCTTGGCCCCGTGAAAGAAAGGCTGGGACGCATAGCAAATGGGCGCAATGCCCATTCGGGCTGGTGCGAGGGGCGGCTCAATCTCCCCAGGCACAAATCGAGACACCAGTCGAGTAGGAAGGCCCGACAAAGCCCTATAGCCCCGCGGTCCTG
The DNA here is from genome assembly GCA_943787485.1 of uncultured Luminiphilus sp. Classification (GTDB taxonomy): domain Bacteria; phylum Pseudomonadota; class Gammaproteobacteria; order Pseudomonadales; family Halieaceae; genus Luminiphilus. Next base: position 97,512 of record CALSMP010000005.1, read on the forward strand.
ATCCCCGGGTAAGTGTGAGTCGCAGAACACCGCAGGCTTCCCAGTCAATCGCTCTAAGCCACTCTAGTGCGTCTAATAAGGCCTTTTCGGCGGTCTTTGCTGGTGAATCAAATCCGAGACAGGACAGTCCGGCGGCCAGGCGAGCGCGGTGGAGGGAAAAACAAGCGGGAAGGCCAGCCTTCACCCGCATAGTCTCGAACGCACCGTCTGCAAGATTGAACCCGCGATCGTCTATTGGTACCTCGGCCCCCTCGACACCATCCACCCAGGAGCGTTCAGTCATACCGGAGAGGTCAGCCGGTGAAACGGCTAAAGATGAGCGACCCGTTGGTTCCGCCAAAACCGAACGAGTTACTGAGGGCGTGGTCAATCCGCCGCTCTTGCGCTGTGTTAGGAACGTAATTGAGGTCGCACCCCTCACTTGGTGTTTCTAGATTGATTGTTGGGGGCGCCACGCCATCACGGACTGCCAGGATACTAAACACGGCTTCCACCGCTCCAGCTGCGCCCAAGAGGTGTCCTATCATGGACTTCGTCGAGCTCACGGCAACGTCACCTGCTACCGATCCGAACACAGATTTGACCGCCATCGTCTCGGCCAAATCGCCTGCCAAGGTCGAGGTGCCGTGGGCATTGATATACCCCACCGCCTCTGGATCCAAACCCGCGTCGGCCAAAGCATTGGCCATCGACGTAGCCGCACCGCGTCCGTTCTCTGGTGGCGATGTCATGTGATAGGCATCGCCGCTCATGCCAAACCCGGTAACTTCTGCATAAATCTCGGCGCCACGGGCTCGCGCTGTATCGAGCGATTCCAGAAGGAGAACCGCGGCGCCATCACCCAGTACAAATCCATCGCGATCCGCATCCCAAGGGCGCGAAGCGGCCTGCGGATCATCATTACGGGTGGAAAGTGCCCTCGCCGCGGCGAAACCACCGAGACCTACCGGGGTAGTTGCCATCTCTGCTCCCCCTACCAACATGGCGTCGGCATCTCCCGATGCAATGAGTCTTGCGCCTAAACCGATGTTGTGGGTTCCCGTGGTGCAAGCGGTAACGACAGCGAGGTTTGGTCCTCGCATGTTGTACATGACGCTTAGGTTACCGCTGATCATATTGATGATGGCACCGGGCACAAAAAACGGAGACATCTTGCGTGGGCCGGTTGTGTTGATCACCTCATTGCTTCTTTCGATGGATCCTATTCCGCCGATGCCCGAGCCAATCGCACAGCCTACCCGCTGGCAATTTTCATCAGTCACCTCAAAGCCACTGTCACGCAGTGCCTGAATGCCAGCGACCATTCCGAACTGAATGAACGGATCCATACGCTTAGCGTCTTTAGTCGGAATGTAGCCTTCTGCGCTGAAATCCTTTACCGAGCAGCTAAAGCGGGTAGTGAACGCGTCGGTATCAAATGCGGTAATCGGCGCCGCGCCGCTCACGCCTTGCGTGATAGCCGACCAACTGCTCGCCACATCCAAGCCCACCGGCGTAACGGCGCCCAGGCCGGTAACAACGACCCGATGTCCTTTCATAGATCCTGTCTCCGTTTCACACACTTCCCCAGGTGTTGTGCTCTAAGACATTGCCCCAGCGGCCGTAGTCGCCATGTGGAAACAAGGCGAGTCTGTGGCCAATGCTGATACAAAAAAGCCGCCCTACTCGGTAAGACGGCTTCGATGCTAAGCCGTTTGGCTAACTAGGCGAGATTTTCGTTGATGTAGTTGATCGCCAACTGTACGGTCGTGATTTTCTCTGCCTCTTCATCCGGAATCTCGGTCTCGAACTCTTCTTCGAGAGCCATGACCAATTCAACCGTATCGAGGGAATCGGCGCCAAGGTCGTCCACAAACGATGCCTCGTTACGCACTTCTTCCTCTTTGACGCCGAGCTGTTCGGCAACGATTTTCTTGACGCGATCTTCAATGCTGCTCATGGTTCCTCACTTCCTTTCAAGTTGATGAAGGGCCACCCGCCCCCGCGGGGGGGGATTTTACCCGTAAATGCTCCAATAATGGAAAACTAATGATTGGGGCTTTTTACCCCATATACATGCCGCCGTTGACGTGCAGGGTCTCTCCGGTGATATAGCCCGCCGACTCCCCCGCTAAAAACCCAACGGTTGCCCCGATTTCTGACGCGTCGCCCAGCCTGCCAAGAGGGATCTGCGAGAGCATCAGCTCGCGATTAGCCTCGGGAAGATCCCGCGTCATATCAGTGTCAATGAAGCCCGGCGCTACCGTATTAACGGTGATGGATCTAGATCCCACTTCCTTAGCCAGTGCCCGGGTGAATCCTTCAACCCCCGCCTTAGTGGCTGCATAGTTGGTTTGACCGGCATTTCCCATGGAGCCGACAACTGATGAGATCGTTATAATTCGGCCCCATCGCGCTTTCGTCATGCCCCGCAAACAGGCTTTACTCAGTCGGTAAACAGCACTTAGGTTGGTCGCAACAACGTCGGTCCACTCTTCTTCTTTCATCCTCATAAGAAGGTTGTCCCTTGTGATACCTGCATTGTTGACCAAAATGAGCGGCGCACCAAAACGCTGCTCAATTTCAGCCAGAACCGACGCAATGCTCTCGGGATTGGTGACATTGAGAAGGAGCCCGGCTCCACCTTTCGGTCCGAGCCAACTTTCTATTGCATCCGCTCCCGCGGCTGACGTCGCGGTTCCAACAACGCTATGCCCAGCCTCTGCTAATGCCTCGGCAATCGCCTTTCCGATACCTCGACTCGCACCAGTGACCAGGGCCACCTTCTCGCTTTCATTATTCATGGGCTTGGTTCCCCAATGACTGTATTGAGTGCCACCTGCAATTGATCCGGAGTCTCGATCACAAAGCCCTCCGCCTCTGGCGCTATTCGTCGTGTCAGACCTGTAAGTACTCTTCCCGGCCCGCATTCAATAAAGCGCCGGCACCCCATTCCCATCATGGTTGCCATGCACCCTGTCCAGCGCACTGGAGAGACAACCTGATCGACCAATAACGTCCTAATAGCCTCTGCATTAATCTGAGCCTCACCGTTAACGTTGCTGATCACGGGAATAACAGGATCTTGTACCGGCATCTCAGTCAGGGCAGCCTGCAAAACCTCCGCTGCGTGCTGCATCATGGGCGTGTGAAACGGTGCACTGACGGGCAGCGGCAGGACTCGCTTTGCGCCCTCGGCCTTGAGCGACTCCGCGGCCATGCTGACGGCCCCCGCTTTTCCGGCGATCACCACTTGCCCCGGCGAATTAAAATTGACCGCGAGCACTGGCAGCCCCGTCTGCTCGGAGACAGCGTCACACACTTGATTGATCAATGCGTCCTCGAGGCCTATGACTGCCGCCATCGCGCCTTCCCCGACGGGAACCGCCGCCTGCATAGCTTCTCCGCGCAAGCGAACCAGCCGAACGGCATCGCCGAACTCTAAAGCCCCTGCCGCCACAAGCGCAGAGAACTCCCCCAGGCTGTGACCCGCGGCCACCACCGGCATTGGGCCATCTTGCTGTTGCCACACTCGGAAAAGAGCAACGCTAGCGGTCAGGATAAGCGGCTGGGTGTTTTCGGTCAGCGCGAGAACGTCAGAAGGTCCCTGCTGTGCCATCTGCCACAAATCCAAACCCAGCTCATCGGATGCTTCGGCAAAGGTTGTCTTGACAACGGAGTGCAATTCGCCCATTTCCGACAACATGCCGACGGCCTGCGAACCCTGACCCGGGAATACAAACGCGAGTGATGTCACCTAACCCCTCCCAGGTTCATCATCAAAGGACACATAGCCCACGTTCCTCGTGCCCGCTCCGTCTGCCCTGCAATCAGCCCCTTACAACAGCTTGCTCAGCCAGGGCTTGGGCGGGTGGATAAAGCGTACGTTAGTCGTCTTCGCCGAGATTCAGCACTTTCTTGCCTCGATAGAAGCCATCGGCGCTGACATGGTGACGCCGGCGAGTCTCGCCCGAGGTCTGGTCGACGGTCAACGTCGATCCGTCCAGTGAGTCGTGAGCGCGACGCATGCCGCGACGTGACCGGGTCTTTTTGTTTTGCTGCACTGCCATAATCGCCTCCGTTGCCAACTGACGCCCCGTAAGGCAATCCCAGTTGCAGTTACTTTGTATTGAGCCCTTGATCATCAGGCTTCAGAGAAGCCAAGATATCGAAGGGATTCTGTTTCTCTGGCCCGTCGATCCTTCGATCCACCGACAAATCATCACCTTGCACGGCGAGGCCAACTTGCCGGCCGCATTCTGTATCACCGTGGTAGCTGTATGAGGGAAGAAACAACAACAGCTCCTCCTCCACCAACTGCCATAAATCAAGCTCGGCCTCAGTCACCAGTGGCTCATAACGAATTGGCAGCTGAGCCGCCTGATCGTCCGTCCATACCACCGCCAAACAGCTGAGCGCATCGACCGGCACCGTCACCGGTGTCAAACAACGCTGACAGGCCACGTCCACCGCTCCACAAACTCGTAGCTCTAACACGTAGCGTGCTTCTTCATCTTTAAAGCAGCGGGCCACTACATCAAATGGTCGCGAAACGGATACAATCAGCCCTGACAGACGTGGAAGCCGATCCACTGGGAGCGAGCCCGAAATCGTGACTTCGCGCGCCGCCAGCGTTCGCACCTCAACCGTCTTTGGCAGTGCCCCTGTCGTCATGGGCGCGGATCATACGGATGGCCCCCAACCCTGTCAAAATTAAATACAGGTAATTCAAAGGGTTTGAGACAGTAATATGACACACAAAGGACTGCCCTCGGAGCTGATTTTGGCCTCAAGCTCGGTCTACCGCCGGCGGCTGCTGGAGCGGCTAGGCCTGACCTTCACGACGGCAACGCCCTCCATCGATGAGACCACCCGGCCTGGCGAGTCCGCGCAATCCCTCTCTAAGCGCTTGAGTCGCGAGAAAGCTCAGGTTATTTCGACGAAGTCAGGTGATCCACTTGTCATTGGTGCTGATCAGGTGGCGGCGTGTGAAAATCGGCTGCTGGGCAAGCCGGGAAGCGCCGCGGGGGCAATAGAGCAGCTCTCATTCTGCGCGGGTAGGTATGTTGTCTTTTTCAGCAGCATAGCCCTGTGGCGGCCTGCGCAAAATCAGCTCATTGAAGCTACCGAAACGGTCGAAGTCTCTATGAGAGCGCTAGAATTAGCAGAAATAGAAGCTTATGTCGCCAAGGATAAGCCACTCGATTGTGCTGGCAGTTTTAAGGTTGAATCATTGGGCATTGCGCTGTTTCGATCCGTGACAGCCCGAGACCCCACAGCGCTTGAAGGACTGCCGCTGATCACGGTTTCGGCCATGCTGCGGGATGTTGGCTACGCCATCCCGTAAGACACTTTATTTCCCTGTGGGCAGCACCTCAAGCACCCGACTGAGTTCAGGCGGCAGATCGCTCTCAAGCCGAATAGATACCCCATCCAAATCGAAGGACAGGTGTGCCGCGTGCAAAAATAGGCGGGATAGGCCGATAGAAGCCGCCAAAGACTCGGCGGCAGGATTTGAATACTTTGGGTCACCAAGTATCGGAAAGCCCGCTTGACGACAGTGCACCCTGATTTGGTGGGTCCGCCCGGTGATAGGCTTTGCTTCAATCAGGGTCGCCCCTTGATATCTTCGCAACACCTGAAAACGCGTGTGGGCTTTTTTGCCCTCGAGGGAAACTCGGACCAGCCGCTCGCCGGAAGGCAACGCATATTTTTCGAGGGGCGCCTCAACGTGACTCAGGGAAGCCGGCCAACGCCCCGCGACCAAACACTGATAGCGCTTATCAACGCCATCACGGCGCAAGAGTCCATGGAGTTCTCTCAAGGCACTGGCACGGCGCGCCACCATAATCAGCCCAGAGGTGTCTCGATCCAGGCGATGAACCAACTCCAGGTATCGCTCCTCGGGATACATAACCCGCAGTGTCTCGATCAAACCGGCATCAATGCCGCTGCCTCCATGCACCGCAAGTCCTGCCGGCTTATCGAGAACCAACAATAACTTCTCATCCAGCACCACCCGTTCGCGCAAGGTCTTCACCCATTTGCGCGAGGGCCTTCGGAACTCTCGCTCCTGCTCAACGAATGGGGGAATTCGAATGACATCACCAGCGCTCAATTTGCTCTCGGGCTTTGTGCGACCTTTATTAACCCGGACCTCTCCTTTGCGGATAGCGCGATATAGGCGAGGCTTGGGGACCCCCTGCAACGACCTCATCAGGTAGTTGTCCAGCCTCTGTCCAGCTTCCGGCTCGGAGACGCTCAGATACCGCACCGACGGGCTGCCTCTGGGATTTTGGTCTTTTTTTTCTGCCAATTGAATAACTTACCGTTTGGTGATACTTTCGCGGCCACTGAGGACTTCCTTTTAGAGAAGTTGTGGCCAACCCGACGCGATTATGGCGCAACGGATGTGGGCCGAGCGCAAGCAGACAGTAGCTTGATGCGCCGTTGCTGACCAGTTCTTTTACGCAGCGTGCTGCTTCTGGACAGTAAAGTCCTCAGCAAATGAATTGGAGGCTGATCCGTCACTTCTGCCGACTCCGGGGTCACTGAGGACTACTAATCCCCGTTTGAATCCAGGCGTGACCAGGCCAAATAAAACCGCGATGACACAGACGCGGTGCGAACTTAAAGGGTCGTTGCAGTGACGGCCCAAAATGTGAAGCAAGCCGAACGTGAGCGTAAGCCTCGTTCGCTACCCCTCAATCGCTGGGGAGGTAACCTGCCTGCACGCAGGGGAACCGCTGGTTCTCGCGCACCGTGTTCAGTGGCACCGCCAACTGGACAGTTGTTATGAAAAAAATGTTAATCAACGCGACACAGCGCGAAGAAGTGCGTGTCGCTCTCGTTGATGGCCAGCGACTTTACGATTTAGACATCGAAAACCGCGCCCGCGTTTCGACCAAAGCCAACGTTTACAAAGCCAAGGTAACCCGCGTCGAGCCAAGTCTTGAAGCCGCCTTCGTCGACTTTGGCGCAGATCGACACGGCTTCCTTCCCCTCAAAGAAATTGCGCATCAGTACTATCGCAGCTCCGCTCCAGCAGGAGACGGACGTGCCCGAATCAAAGATGTGTTGAAAGAGGGTACAGAAGTAATCGTTCAGGTGGATAAGGAAGAGCGCGGCACCAAAGGCGCGGCGCTCACCACCTACATCAGTTTGGCCGGACGCTACATGGTGTTAATGCCGAACAACCCGAAGGCCGGCGGCATCTCTCGCCGCATCGAGGGCGATGACCGAAGCGAGCTCAGGGATGCCCTGGCTCAGCTGAATATCCCCGATGGTATGGGCGTCATCATCCGCACAGCGGGGGTCGGACGATCCGCCGAGGAGCTTCAGTGGGATTTAGACTACCTGCTGCAGCTTTGGGGCTCCATTGACACGGCTGCCAACGAAAATAAGGCCCCGGTGCTTCTGTTTCAAGAAAGCGATGTCATTATTCGGGCAATTCGCGACTATTTACGCGACGATATCGATCAGGTTCTCCTGGATGATAAAGTCGCTTGGCAGCAGGCTCATGACTTTGTCTCGATGGTGATGCCCAAGTATCAGCAGCGCATCAAACTCTACGAAGATGCTACCCCGCTGTTCAATCGCTTTCAGGTAGAAGGCCAAATCGAAACGGCGTTCCAGCGAGAGGTTCGCTTGCCATCGGGTGGATCTATTGTTATCGACCCTACCGAGGCTCTGATCTCCATCGACATTAACTCGGCGAGAGCGACCAAAGGCTCGGATATTGAGCAAACCGCGTTGCAAACCAATCTCGAGGCAGCGGATGAAATTGCTCGTCAGCTGCGGCTGCGCGACATGGGCGGTTTAATCGTGATTGATTTCATCGACATGAGCGCCAACAAAAATCAGCGCGCCGTTGAAAACCGTATTCGCGACGCCCTCGAAATCGACCGCGCGCGGGTACAGGTTGGACGAATCTCTCGCTTCGGTCTGCTTGAAATGTCCCGCCAACGGCTGCGGCCCTCACTGGGGGAGACCAGTGCGATTGTCTGCCCACGATGCACAGGCCAAGGCACGATAAGAGATACTAAGTCATTAGCATTGTCTATTTTGCGGCTTCTACAAGAAGAAGCTGGCAAGGAGAGGACTGCTGAAGTTCGCGCCTTGGTGCCTGTGGATGTCGCCGCGTTCCTGCTGAACGAAAAGCGCAGTGCGGTCAACGAAATCGAAACATCTGGAAATGTCCGGGTTCTCATTGTCCCCAATCCACACCTGGAAACCCCCCATTTCGAAGTCATTCGACTGCGGGACGATGAAATTGAGGAAGATCCAGCCGCTAGCTACGAGATTGAGCTGGATATCCCGGATCCAATCGCGATTCGTGATGACGCCGACGTCACACCGGCCGCTCCTCAGGCGCTTGTCCGCGGTGTAACACCTCAGCAGCCCGCACCGGCGCCTGTGCAAGTGACAGCTGATGTAGTCGCCTCGGCAACCGTTGCGGCCAATCCCGAGAAAGGAAAATCGCCCGGTATTTTGGGTAAAGTTTGGTCCGCGTTGTTTGCTCCAGTGGCGGATGAGGCTACTGATCAAGAACCAGCGCCCGAGGCGGAATCAAACAAGCAGGATCGAGAAACAGAGGACGAGTCACGTAAGGGAAATCGCGGCAATCGTAACCGAAATCGAAACCGATCTGAGCCACGAAACCGCGGCCGCGCTGAAGAAGACACAAGCGACGAAGAATCGGCCAATGCTCCTGTGGAGTCAAATTCACAGCCAGAAGACGGTGACGACGAGGATCGACCAAAGCGTAGCCGGCGGCGGCGCGGTCGACGTGGCGGTCAGCGACGACGCGATGATGATGAGGGCCTACCCCAAGCTTCTGAAGAGGCCGAGGCTGATGCTGACGAAGCAGCGACTGAGGGCAACGACGAAGGGCTTGATGAGGCTCCTCGACACAGGCCCGCCGAGATGCGCAGCGAGGGGCGACGGCGGCGTCAGCGAGGACCGAGGCCGGAAGCCTCATCCACATCCGCTGAAGCGCCGGCAGCTGATGACATTACAGTTCAAGCATCTGCAAGCATGGAAACGGCGCTGGATGAGCCTATAGCGGCTCAAGCGCTAGCCGAGCCAAGCGACGGGTTAGCTGATGCAGCGAAACTCCCCCAACAAATCGACGTGCCAGCTCCCGCTCAGCAAGCGGCGGATGAAAACTTGCAAGAGCTCTCTGCAGTAAATGATGAAGAGCCTACTGCTGACGTGAGCGAGGCATCTGCTACAACCATGGCGTCAGAGGTGCAGGCAGGAGCTTATGTAAGCAATACTGACGCGACCTCGACCTCGGAGGCGGCTAACGTTGGCTCCCTTACCACTCCAGCAGCACCCGTGGCTGATCAAGGTGGCTTGGACAGCAGTGGTCGCGCGGTGAATGATCCGAGAGTAGCAGCCAAACCCATCCTTACCGTCGAGGTGCACACCACTCTCTCAACTCTCTTTTCTGGGCACGAGGCACCGCCGGTGAGTGTCGTGGATCGAAATATCCCACGGGCCAGCAACGATCCTCGCGGCCCCCGCTCGGGGGAGGTGGAATCAGCACTGCTGGCCGACTCTGACCCCCATGACGTTCCTGACGCGGTAAATCAGTAACCCGTTGAAACGGCCCAAACGGGCCGTTTTTTCTATGACACCGAAAAGAGTTGGCCGAGACTTGAACCCATCGGATGCATCGCTATAATGCGCGCTCCGGTGGGCTGGCTGAGTGGTCGAAAGCGGCGGTCTTGAAAACCGTTGAGGAGTGATCCTCCGTAGGTTCGAATCCTACGCCCACCGCCACACAACACGCTGCTGCTTTCAGCGATTCTACGGAAGGGGCAATCGCCCCTTTTTGTGTGACTGAGACATCAACAATTGACGAACGTAGCAGGTGCGGAGCTTGACGGAGAGGCCCTTCCACTGTGTGAGCGGCTATAGGTGAACTTCCGATCAAATAACATTCAAGATTGACCACACATCATCTTCGATGGGCAACGACCAGCGTACACGGGTACCAAACAACAAACCTGTCCGTGAGCCGACACCTTATCGCCTACTGTACGGCCTCCTCCTTGCCCCCTAAAGCGTCACTCCAACTAATGGCCTAGAGCAATGAGAGACACCGATGACAAAACGCGAGCAGCAGACGAATGGCTGGACCTCAGCACATACCTGCCCTCCATAACTGGGTTTGCTCAAGCGAGTGAATTACTGAATGACCCGCGACTCAAGGCGGATTACCACAGTCTGTTTGCCGCAGTCGGGGCTAGTCAGGGACGGGCCGGGGAAGCAGGAAAGCGGAGTTTACTGAATCTCAATGGCGAGGAGCACAAAAGACTCCGATCCAAAGTGGCGCCGGAGTTCCGTCCCAGATCAGTCGATAGAATACGCCCTTTTGCCCACAACACGGCCCATAGCTTGTTTCGTGAATTACCTGAATCACAGTTTTTTGATTTTATGGGGCTGTTCGCCAAACCTTATACCGAACGAACAACCGGTGAATATATCGGTTTCCCTGCCACTGATCTTGACTCACTCACATCGGCCATTGATCAAATCAATGAGGCCGTTGGCGATTTAGCAAACCGCGCCTCCGATTTCGATGCTGGCTGTACAGAATTACTAGACTATGCAATACAAGCACTCATTGAGCGCAGAGACCGACCTACCGATGACGTACTCGGACATCTCGCTCAGCTTATCGCTACTTCAGAAATCGATGAGCTCTTCGCCGCAAACTTGATCGTTACCTTACTTTCTGCCGGGTTGGAGCCCACCATCTTGCAGATGGGATTGATTGTTGAAGAATTCAGCAAACGGCCTGAGGTATGGGACATGCTGGCTGCCAACAACGATCTGGTCCCAGCAGTGCTGGAGGAATTGCTGCGCCTTCGCTCGACCAATCAGGGCGTAGTGCGATCGATCGACAAAGACGTGGCGCTACAGGGCGTCCATTTTAAAAAAGGCTCACAGCTATTAGTCAATATTGCAGCGGCTAACCAGGATTGCCGCCGTTTCGCAAAACCCGACTCCTTCGATCTAGCGGCCAACCGCGGCTCGCATTTGGCTTTTGGGTTCGGTCCACACCATTGTTTGGGGGCTCCGCTTGTAAGAGCACAATTACAAGAGGCCATCACTGTTCTAATCAACGAGGCACATTGCCCTCGGGTGATAAATGTTCACTCGAAAACCGGCACAGGCCTTGTCGGTCCTCTCAAACTGATCATAGAGATGACGTCGCGGAAATGAGCTTAAAGAAGCACAATTCCTGAGATTAGGTTACGTTCGGTTTGGCTAGTCGCCACCCTTTTATTTGCGTCTTGAAGTGCAGGCAAAGCACCTGGCTTAGCACCCTTTGACAGTACCAATACTTGCATCCTAACTCAGGCTCATTAAATCGTTCTTCACCCTGAATTAACGAAGATCCCCTATACCACCGGCTCTTGCCTGCTGCGCGAGAAGATCGATACTGGGCGCCCGAAGCGACTCTAAAAACGCTATGAGCGAGTCCTGCTCACTTGCGGTTAGCCCCAGCGGTCGAATACGCGCATCCTGCTGCGGATCGCCTCCTCCACCCTCGTTGTAGAAAGCGATTACCTCCTTTAAATTCGGAATCGAGCCATCATGCATATACGGCGCTGTTGCGCTCACATTGCGCAACGTTGGTGTTCGGTAACGCCAGCGGTCCGATTTATTACCCGTTACCTCCGAACGCCCCTGATCCGACAACACCTCGGTCTCCAGTGAAACCGAGGGCTTTATGTATATCCCTGGAGCAAGCTGGACACGGTGGGGTTGCTTATCGGCATTCTCTCGCCGAAATCCCACACCGGTATTGTGGAACCTGCCGTCAGCGAACATCGCCGAATGCGATTCCAGCGTGTGACAAGCAGCGCAGCCAGCCTGTAAAAAAATGACAAATCCCTTTTCTGCCTCTGGAGAAAAATCGGCCCGCGCTAATCTACCTCGGTGCTCAGAGCTGTCACGGTTTCCACTGTGGCCAGTTGTTCCATCACCCGATGCCGCTCCAAAGTACCAAAGATCAAAGGGTGACGTACCCGCAACAAGAGACCGCTGATAGGACGCCAGCGCCAGACTAAGCGTCCGTTCCGTAAGCCCCTCTTCATAAAGGTTGGCAAACTGATGACCATACTCTGGCATCGCGGCGATTCGGGCTATCACCTCGGCACGCGAATCATTTGCCATTTCGTTGGCCGCGAGCAGCGGAGACCAGACTTGATTCTCGAGGGAAGATTCACGCCCGTCGAGAAACAGATTCTCTCGAAACGCCACGTTGTAAAGAGATGGTGCATTGCGGCGAACCGACCGACCTTCATGACCCACCGGTGTGGCGAGCTCATTTTGGGTAAAACCCTGCTCGGGGATGTGGCACATACCGCAAGACAGTGTGGCATTAGCTGATAATCGGCGATCAAAAAACAGCGCGCGGCCCAAGGCAACCTCCTCGGGTCTCAGACCACCTTTAAGGGGTGGAAGCCCCAGGCGGAATTCTAAGGCCTCATGAATGCCTCCTTGGTTAGCACCTTCCTCTAAAACCGTATTGGGGAGCACCAAAGGCACAATCGCCTCCGAGTGCGTGACAAAAGAGGAAGACTCGTAATTCTCGCGGCTATCGCCTAAACCCACGCGGTGTCGAGTGTCGCGCTCACCGCCAATGCCTCCGCTACTCGCAGCTTGTTCGGCCATCGCTTCCAAGGCGACAAAAACCAATAACCCAAACGCAAGGCTGATAAAGACCCGAGAAACCGGGGGGGTCGACTTCGCGAGTGAGAGTGCTAGCATGCTTCCAGAATAACATCAAACACAGGGGCCACCATCGTGCATAAAACTATCATTGGATTGCTATCATTTTTAGTCCTCTTGTCGTCGGCAGGAGTGCGCGCCGATGAAACCTGTATGTCCCCCTACATGGCCAAAATTGTGGGGCAAGAGGACTACGTCTACATCTGGACGCTTGGCATGGAGGGTGTCGGTGACGGCGAGGACAAACTTGTGACTGTCGACGTCAACCCCGACTCAGAAAGCTATGCGCAAGTCGTGCACAGCATTTCCATGGGCGGACGCCATGAAGCACACCACTCGGGCTTGACCGACGATCGTCGCTATCTTTGGGCTTCTGGACTGGACACCAGCAAAATCTTTATCTTCGATGTACATACCGACCCAGGCAAACCGCGACTGCACCGCACGATTGATGACTTTGTCGCGACGACCGACGGCATCGTGGGACCACACACGAACTATGCCCTCCCCGGCCGCATGCTCATTACTGGCTTATCCAATAATCGCGACCACGGCGGTCGCACTGGCATGGCGGAGTACACCAACGCAGGAGACTTTATCTCCAGCGTCTGGATGCCGACAGATGATAATCTACAAGGCGCCATAAAAAGCGGCAATTATGCCGATGGTTATGGTTACGACGCGCGCGCCCTGCCCCGTCGCAATGCATTGGTCACATCGTCATTCACAGGCTGGAACAATTACATGATGAACCTGGGGAAAATGATGGGTGACGCTGAAGCCATGAAGCGCTTCGGCAATACCGTCGTGATTTGGGATTTGCATGCTCGAACCCCCAAGAAGATTCTCGATGTCCCCGGCGCCCCCCTCGAAATTCGTTGCGCCTGGGGTTCGCAGTCGAACTACTGCTTTACCACCACGGCATTGACCTCAAAAATCTGGCTCATCTATGAAGACGACGATGGTGAATGGCAAGCGAAGGCCGTCGCCGATATTGGCGATGCGAGCAAAATTCCGCTTCCTGTCGATATTTCGATCTCAGCTGATGATGATCATCTGTGGGTCAACACGTGGAACGATGGCAAAGTGCGCCTGTTTGATATCTCTGATCCCCATGCCCCCAGCCAGATCTTCGAGCAACAGATTGGCGAACAAATCAACATGGTGTCGCAGAGCTGGGACGGTGAGCGCGTCTACTTCACATCATCTTTGCTGGCCAACTGGGACAAGACTGCTTCAGCGGAGGGCAATGATCTGCAATATTTCAAGCTCTTTTCGTGGGATGGCAAAACACTGACCCCCGAATTCAGCCTGGACTTTGTCGAAATGGGACTGGGGGCGCCCCATCAGATGCGATTCGGCGCGCACGCCCTTTACGCCAGTCAGCCAGTGCCGAGCAAGACTATCGCCCAAACCGAGCATTAAAGGTTGAGATCGGCATTCCTCCGGCCAGCAGTTGCCCTGATTGCAGGCCTTCACCTGTTGTCTCTCCCCATCACTTCGATAGCATCTGAAGAGCACAGGACCACGGCCCACCTGCCAGAACCCACGATGCATGAAGCCATGCATGCTTCGCCCCCTGAGAAGCCCGCGATTCTAGCGCCGGGGTACGGCCCATTGTCCTTCGTTGCACCACAAGCCGGTAGCTACCGGTTACCTAGCTTTGGTGAGGCTCCTAACGGTGAGGTATTAGGTGAGGATGGAGAACCCTGGTCTCTGCACGATGCCTACGGCGATAAAGTCGTCGTGCTGAGTTTTATCTTTACCACCTGTCACGATATCAACGGCTGCCCCCTAGCGACCTACGTCATGCAGCAAGTTCAATCTGCCCTGCAGCGTGACCCCAAGATTGAGGATAGCGTTCGTTTGGTCAGCTTCAGTTTTGACCCTGAGCTGGATACGCCAGAGGTCATTTCTGCCTACGGCAACCATTTTAGATCCCCAGACTCTGACTGGGTATTTCTGACAACTACGGGGACTGAAATGCTTCAGCCAACCCTTGATGCCTACGGCCAGTGGGTCATCCGCGACTATGATGAGAGCGGTGCCTATCTTGGGACTATATCCCATATTTTGCGGGTATTTCTCATCGACAAGCAAAAGCGTATTCGCAACATCTACAGCACCTCATTCCTCCACGCGGATACCGTTTTCAACGACATTCAAACCGTACTGATGCAACCTGATCCTTAACGATCACCCAGCACTCCTTCGCCTCTCAAACGATGATCATGCTACTCTGCGCGTGGATTAAACTCGACGCGGTCGCTGGCGGTCGTCGCCAATAACCGCAGGGCCTCAAATACCATTCTGAAACTCAGGCAGGCGGACGGAGTCCTGAATGGGGTAACACCCGACGGAGCACGACATGGCAGGACCAGATTACCCAAAACTCGACACACTAGCGCTGCACGCGGGCGCGCAGCCCGACCCCAGTACCGGCGCGCGCGCGACGCCCATATATCAGTCCGCCTCTTTTTGCTTCCCGGATTCTGACTACGCCGCCTCGCTATTCAATATCGAGCGTGCCGGGCATGTGTATTCTCGCCTGAGCAACCCTACCAATGCCGTGCTTGAAGAGCGCATCGCCGCGCTTGAGGATGGCGTGGGTGCCATTGCCACGGCAAGCGGTCAGGCTGCACTGCATCTCGCCATCATGACGCTCATGGGTACTGGGTCACATATCGTGGCCTCGGCTGCCCTGTATGGTGGTAGCCATAATTTAATGGCATATACCCTACCGCGCTTTGGTATCGAAACCACGTTTGTTGACCCGAGAGATCCCCAAGCGTTCAAGAGTGCTATCCAGGACAATACCCGCTTGGTGTTCGCGGAAACTGTGGGTAACCCAGGGCTCGACGTTCTTAACATACCCGAGGTGGCAGACGTGGCGCACGCCGCCGGGTTGCCGCTTATGGTCGATTCAACCTTTACAACCCCATATCTCATCAAACCGTTTTCACTCGGCGCTGACATCATCATGCACTCAGCGACAAAATTTTTAAGCGGGCACGGCATTGTCATTGGTGGGCTGTTGGTCGATGGCGGTCGATTTGACTGGGATGCGTCAGGAAAATTTCCGACCCTGACCGAGCCCTATGTTGGCTTCCATAATTTGGTCTTCACCGAGGAATTTGGCCCGGCCGCCTTTATTCAACGCGCGCGCAAAGAGGGGCTTCGGGACATGGGGGCCTGCATGAGCCCCACGACGGCTTTTCATATTCTTCAAGGCATAGAAACCCTTGGGGTAAGGATGGCCCGTCACGTCGAAAACACGCGCGAGATCGTCGAGTTCCTCTCGGCCCATGAGACGGTCTCACGAGTGGGCTACCCTGAGCTGCCCGGACACCCCGACCAAGAACTTGCGCAGCTACTACTACCCAAAGGCTGCGGCGCCGTATTTAGTTTTGACCTCCGTGGTGACAGGAGCGCCGGTATCGCCTTTGTCGATGCACTCAATCTTTTCTCTCATTTGGCCAACGTGGGCGATGCGAAGTCTTTGGTAATCCATCCCGCTAGCACCACGCATCACCGAATGGATTCCGATGCATTAGCCGCCGGGGGAATAGGTGAAGGTACTATTCGGCTCTCTATTGGTCTCGAGGACCCAGCAGATCTTATTGGTGACCTGACCCAAGGCTTGCGTGCAGCGGCCAAAACAATGCAGGCAAAGGGTTGATCCGATGAAATTCGACTTGAACAACGAGATCGTTTACGCCTACACCAATTCCAAGACCTATGACCCCGCACTGTCGACGGTTATCTTTGTTCACGGTTCCGGCATGGACCATACCGTCTGGACACTTGCCTCAAGGCACTTCGCGCGCCATCAAAAACAACGTCCTCGCAGTTGGACCTGCCCGGCCACGGTCGATCGGGGGGCGATCCACTTGCCTCTGTCGAAGCCATGGCGGATTGGGTTCATAACATTATGAATAAACTCGGCGTTAAAACAGCCAAGGTGGTGGGTCACAGCCTCGGGAGCTTGATTGCCCTAGAGCTGGCCGCTCAGTATCCAGATCGGGTTGATGCGATTGCGCTCGTGGGCACAACCGCTCCCATGCCTGTATCAGACGCCATACTCAATGCGGCGGAGGCGAATGACCACGCGGCTTTTGACATGTTGACCCAGTGGGGATTCAGCAAGCGACATCAGTTTGGCGGCAATCGAAATTCAGGCATGTGGATGATTGGCAACACCCTGAGACTTTATGAACGCTCAAAGCCCGGCGTGCTATTCCACGATATGGCCGCCTGCAACAACTACCTTGACGGCTTGACGAAAGCGTCGGACATCCGATGCCCCGCCCTGATGGTGCTCGGCGCCGAGGACCGACTGACCCCGGTACGGTCAACCAGCGGCTTACAGAGCGCCCTGCCACACGCCGATATCTGCGTACTGGAAGGCGCAGGGCACACCATCATGGTTGAAGCCCCCAACGCCATGCTCGATGCGCTGCATCGAATACTGTAATTACTGCCAATCCATACGCATAGCGCTACCCGCTTTGCCTCATGACAAAGCCGAGATTGCTATGTCAGATGAACTTAGACTTGGCGAATGACAACAGGGACTTGTCATTTGACGCCTAGCGCGCCTATAGCATCCAGAGGGCGATAGTGAGAAACGGTTAATCGACTTCCCGCCAACCCCAATCCGAGAGGCCGCTGTTCGCCGCTATCCACGCAAAGACCACATAGGCGGCAACGCTTTGATCGAGATTAGCTGCTGATACTTTGTCGAGGGTGTCATCCGGCGTGTGGTGAAGGTCGAAATAGTCTCGTCCATCCTGAACAAAGCGAAAGGCCGGCATGCCCTCCGCCATCATAGGTGTTAAATCGGGCCCTGAACTGGACACGCTGTTGGCACCGGGCGCGATACCAAGAGGCTCGACCAGACCCGCGATGAGCGCCACCAGTGGCTCGGCCTCTGCACTGACGCGACTTGTGATTTGCCATATTTTGCCCGCCCCAAAATCACTCTCGGTGCCCATGACATGGTCTCTAAGCTGGCTACGATGACGCTCAACATAGGCCTTTCCTCCCAATAGACCGACCTCCTCCGCACCCCATAAGATGAGACGAATCGTGCGTTTGGGGCGCTGCCCGCTTGCCAAGATCATCCTGGCTGCCTCCAGAGTAATCGCGACACCCGCTCCGTCATCAATCGCTCCAGTCCCCAGATCCCAGGAATCCAAATGCCCTCCGATTACCACCACTTCGTTAGGGAGCTCGGTTCCTATGATGTCGGCTATGACGTTGCCAGATTCAACCTCGCCAGTGAATTTCGGCTGCAAATTAAGTCGCACGCTGATGGGCTCTGGTCTACTCAGCATCCGCTCAATCTGATCGGCATCGGGGTTCGACAGCGCCGCGGCTGGAATCTGATTGATCCCGGCCTCGTAGGTCATTGAGCCAGTGTGCGGCATACGATGACTGTCAGTACCGATTGACCGAATCAGTAGCGCACTTGCCCCTTTGGCGGCGGCTATACTCGCGCCCTCGCGCCGAAGCCGACCGAAGTACCCATAATGCGATCCGTCTTGGGTCGACCGCATGGCATGACCGACATAAACAATATCGCCACCCAAGGAGTTATCGGGGAGAGACTCCAGCTCTGCGAGGGTTGTAAATCCCATGACTCGGCCACTGACTCCCTCGCTTGGTGTGGCCACAGAACCCCCCAAGGTGGTGACGATAAGCGGCTGTGGATAAGGCGCCACCACTTCAGCAACCTCGACCCCGCGCTCCCACCCTGAAATGCTGAAAGGTTCGATGCGCACATTGTCAAAGCCGAGCGTCCTCAGTTTCTCCACAGCCCAATCGCGGGCCCGCGCCTCCTGCGTCGATCCCGCTAGCCTTGGGCCAACCTCCGTCGTTAGGCTCTCCAACCATGTGTAAGCTTGGGTTCCCTCGCGCGCTAGATCGCGCATTTCTCGCGCCGAATCGATGACGCTGTTATCCACCAAGGACCCTGAATCAGCCATTCCAGAAAAAGAAAATAAAGTTAAAAAACAGATTGTTACTGAGTTTAATTTGAGAACTTTAGACATGGGGGTTTACTCGGTCAGTGGACTCCGTGGGGGCGAAGTGTGAGATGGGGCGCCGGTTTAGGCAAGCGAAAAAGCCCCAGCCAAACACCCCTTTGCTAAGCACCGTCATGCTAAGCACCCCTTGCTAAGCACCGTCATGCTAAGCACCCCTTGCTAAGCACCCCTTGCTAAACGCGGCACTCAAAGAATGCTTGGCCAAAATGGCAATATGGCAACACACTGGAACTCAGTGGACTGCACTCCACTCCAACTGACTGCGCTATTGTGTCTATCGACCCTAGCGGCGTTAACAAACAACGGAGATCCGAGCCATGGTAATGATTCCAGAGACGACCGAAGGCGGTAAGGGGCGGTCCCCGGACCTTATTCGTTGGACGGGTGTCCTTTTCACGCTGATGTTGAGCCTCTGGCTGACAGGACTTGCACAAGCCCAAGAGTCGCCCGCTATCACCATGCAAGGCGCCGGCGAAGTGCCTGTGACACCCGACACCGCAGAGCTTTCGGTCGGGTTTGCCGAGCGCGGTTGGGACATCGCCGCCCTAGAAAAAGTACTCGACGAGCAGGTCACAGCACTGGTCGAGG
Source organism: uncultured Luminiphilus sp. (assembly GCA_943787485.1). Taxonomy (GTDB): domain Bacteria; phylum Pseudomonadota; class Gammaproteobacteria; order Pseudomonadales; family Halieaceae; genus Luminiphilus. The sequence goes on from CALSMP010000005.1 coordinate 116,876, forward strand.
CGTTACTGGCATTGGGGATCGAGAGCGACTCGATAAACACCGCCCACCTCAGCATCAACCCCGCCTCGCGCTACGACCAGAATACACGGCAGGTAGTACAGGAAGGCTTCGATGTCACACGAAATGTCTCGTTCACCGTACACGCCATCGATCAACTCGGTGCTGCGCTGTCGGCCGTAACCGCGCAAAAGGTAACGCAGGTCAGCCCACCACGATTGCTCGCTTCTGGCTATGAGACCGCCTATCGAGAGGCGCTGTCCCTTGCCGTTACACAGGCGCGAGAAAGAGCCGCCGCGGTAGCCGCGGCGGGCGGATTTCAACTGGGCGATATTGTCAGGGTCAACCCTACCGCCACGCTGAGCAGACCAATGCCTGAGGGCAGGATGGCGTTAGCGTCGGCCGATAGCGGCACGTATAGCCCCGGGGAGATGGTGGTTGGGGCACAGCTCACAGTCACATTTAGCATCATTCACCCGGCAGAGACCGCCGACTGAGCCCTTTACCCGCCGGTGCAAAGGCCTATTTGGCCCTAAGTCATTCAGGATTAGCGCATTAATGAGACTTGGAAAGTGGGGGCAGTGACCCTATTATAAAGGTATCGGAAGTAACCAATCCTAGAAGAGGCAGACGAATGACCGATAAACAATTGTACGGTGCTCAGGTAGCCACCCACTCAGGGCAAGGCGTTGCTAGCACCAATAAGGTACTCAAAAACACCTATATGTTGTTGGGCATGACACTGGCGTTCAGCGCCCTTACGGCCGGCGGGGCTATGGCTCTCAACCTGTCTCACGGCGTCGCTCTGGTATTGATGTTGGTGGGCTTTGGCTTGCTCTTCGTCGTGAATCGCATGGCCGATACCGCCAAAGGACTGCCCGCTATCTTTGCCTTCACCGGCGTGATGGGCGCATCCCTGGGTCCCATGCTGAACTATTACCTCGCGCTGCCAGGCGGTCCGAGTATGGTCATGCAGGCGCTGGGCGGTACGGCGCTCGTCTTTTTTGGGCTGTCAGCCTATGCACTCAACAGTCGCAAGGACTTCTCCTATCTCGGCGGCTTCTTGATGACGGGCTTAATCGTCGCAATCGTCGCGGGCATTGCCAATATTTTTCTGGGCATTCCTGCGCTATCGCTGACCCTCTCAGCGGCTGTCGTCATGATCATGTCGGGTCTGATTCTGTTTGACACCAGCCGTATCGTGAATGGCGGAGAAACCAACTACATTCGCGCGACGGTGTCGCTGTATTTGAACATCTACAATTTGTTTATCAATCTGCTGCACTTGATAACCGCATTCACCGGCGGCGATGACTAAGACGCCGGACCACTTCGAGACCCCGGCACTGCCGGGGTTTTTTATGGGAGCAGTACGTTGAAGTACGCTCTCATCGTTTTACACAGCCCAGATATTCCAGCGAGCCAGCAAAGAACCGAGGGGCTTGCCGCTGCACTTTGCGCGGCTGGACACACGCTACAGCGGGTGTTCTTTTACGGCGAGGGCACCCGGATTGGCCTACCAGAAGCGAGCGCAGCGCAGCACACCTGGGCCACGCTTGCTGACACTGGCAAAACAGAACTGGCGGTGTGCAGCGCTTCAGCTGAACGACACGGCGTACACCACTCACCACTACCCTTTGTATTCGCCGGGCTGGGCACGCTGATGGAAGCGGGCTTTGAGTGCGACAGGATTATTACCTGTGTCTAAGCCAACCACGTGGCTCGTTCAGCTTACACGCGGACTTGAGGCGAGCGACACCCTCGCCCTGGGACTGGACTGCATCCTTGCCTGCGGTGCTTTTGGCCAATCGGTAAGCGTTGTCCTGCGCCACAACGCTGCATCGTTGGTTCACGAAAAAGCTTCCGACCAGACTACTGGCAGAAATTTTTTCCGCGAGTTGCACTCCCTGCCCCTTTACGAAATTGATCGTATTTTTGTACTCGCAGAGGATGTAGCTACCAATACCCCAAAAATCAAACAACTCGAAGATCTCGCTATCGACTACATCACCCATAAAGATTTGCGATTGATGATCAGCGTCAGTAAACACGTGGTGTCATTCTGATGGCATTGCACCTTGTGTACTCGTTGGACGTGCTACCAGCCTGTTTGTCGACATGCGGTGCCACGGACGCCATCCTGATCCTCGCGCATCCCGACGCTCACATGGGTGGTCACGCGGAGAATGCTCCGCCCTGCACGGTCTATGTCCTTGCCGACTCCGCGCAGGAAACCTCCGCCACACTGAATGACTGGCCCCGTATAAGCACTGAGCAGTGGGTACAGCTCACAGTCGCCCATCCACAGATCGTTAGCTGGTACTGACAATGGCCAAGCCAACACTTGACTCGCTCTGCGACCAACACGGCTATCTCAAGGACTGGACGTCATGGGATGCGCCTATAGCTGAATCATTCGCCGGACTCGAGGGCATCACACTGACAGAGGCGCACTGGGAAATCCTGCGCTTATTGCGCGACTATTTTGCCTGTTATCAAGCATCTCCCGCCAACCGCGCGCTGGTTAACTGGGTTAAAAAACAAACGGGTCCGAGCAAAGGCAATTCCATCTACCTGATGACCCTCTTCCCAGGAAGTCCGACGCGCGTTGCGAGTCGCATCGCCGGCCTACCAAAACCTAAAAACTGCCTGTAAATCATCGATGCCACTTCGCCACATTCAACCAGAGCGCTATGACGGCCTACTCACAGAGAAAGCCGATCATTGGCAGTCGACCCTGTCTGCTCTGGGCGCACCCACAGCTAACGTGTATCCGTCACCTCCGACGGGCTATCGACTCCGCGCCGAATTCAGAATCTGGCACGATGGCGATGATTTGAATTACGTCATGTTCTCGCCCGACCAACCCAAAGACCCGGTGGTTATCTCCAACTTCATGATTGCAAGCCCAGTAATACAGGCTGCCATGGAGCCCCTTCGGCTCAGGTTGCAATCCCGAGAGGTCCTGCGCAAGAAGCTTTTTCAGGTAGAGTTTTTGAGTACGCTAGCGGGCGAACTTTTGGTCTCGCTTATTTACCACCGCCCAGTGGATGACGCCTGGGAGGACGCCGCGCGGCAGCTAGCAGCGGACATCAACGCATCAATCATTGGGCGCAGTCGCAAACAAAAGCGTGTGATCGGTCAAGATTGGGTACGCGAAACACTGCGTGTCAACGACCGGTCCTTCCACTACACCCAACCGGAGGGGGCGTTTACTCAACCTAATGGATGGGTCAATCAGCACATGCTTGAGTGGGTCACGTCTCAGACCCATGATCAGAATGCCGACCTACTTGAGCTGTACTGCGGTGTTGGCAACTTCACGCTGCCGCTTTCACATTTTTATCGGCGAGTACTCGCAACGGAGCTGTCAAAATCCGCCACCCGCGCGGCGACAGAAAATCTTGCTCTAAACAACATCACCAATGTGGAATTTGCCCGGCTGTCTGCCGAGGAGGTGACGCAGGCGATCCGAGGGGTCCGGGAGTTCCGGCGTTTGGAACACCTGAGAAACCCACTCCGCGACTACCGATTTACCACCCTTTTTGTCGACCCGCCAAGGGCCGGCCTAGACCCCGAAACCCTGGCGCTGGCCAGTAGCTTCCCGCGGTTAATCTACATCTCATGCAACCCCACGACCCTGAGCCGCGACATCGAGATGCTTAATCAGACCCACGCGGTGAGCCATCTCGCTTTTTTCGATCAATTTCCCTACACCCATCATTTGGAGGTAGGCACCGTCCTAAGGAGGAAAAGTCTATGAGTCTGTTACCAGAGGAAAAAGTAACCCACTGGCTCACCAGCCGCACGGCTTGGCGGCTCGAAGACGGCAAGCTCTTTTTGAGCCTCAAGTTTCAGGATTTCAGTATGGCCTGGGGATTCATGTCTCGGGTAGCTCTTTTGGCCGAGCAACAGGATCATCACCCCGAATGGGTTAACGTCTATAACCGGGTCGATATTGCCCTGGTCACCCACGACGCAGGGGGTATTACAGAGAAAGATCTTGCGTTGGCTGAGAGTATCTCTGGCCTCTTAGGATAATCAGCTATTGATGAACTCGCCAATGGCCTCGGCTACCCCGGGCTCATTGAGCATGGGCGCGTGCCCAATATGGGGAACCTCGAGGTAGACCAGTCCGGGGTGTCGTGCCCGCATCTGCGCAGCACACGCTTCATCGAGAAGATCACTCGTACCCCCTCTTATCAACATCAGAGGAAGATCCCTCAGCCCGTCATATAAGGGCCAAAGATCCGATAACGCATCATCGCCGCCTGCAGCCTTCATGGGTGCTGAGATAAGGGGGTCATAATCGAGGCAAACGTCACCATTTCGCTCGGAGCACATGCGATGAGCGAAGGCTTCCCAGTCTGCTCGCGTGTAATGGGGAAACACCGTCTGATTGCCCACCTGAATATAATCGGTCGCCGCCGACCAGTCGGGAAAGCACATCGAAGACCCCACGTACTGCTTAATCCGATCTAAGCCCTTCTTAGCGATTTCTGGGCCAATGTCATTGATCACCAAGTGGGTCAAAAGCGAAGGGGCTAACGCGTGCAAGCCGAAGGCCATCAGCCCCCCCATCGAGGTACCCACCAGCGCGCAAGAATGGATGCCCAGATGCCCTAGCAGAAAGATCATGTCGGCGATGTAGGTCGGCGGGATGTACCGACTAGGCTCGGGATCCCAAGCGGAGTTTCCGCGCCCGCGCTGTTCGGGCACGACTACGCGATGCGTTTTTTGCAATAGAGGTGCCAGATCCGCAAAGTCACGGCTATTGCGGCTCAGGCCGTGCAAACAAAGCACCACCGGTGCGTCCGCAGAAGGGCCCAGATAGTCCCGCGCATACAAGGTGAGTCCGTCAGGGACCTCATAAAAAACATCGCTAAAGTTTTTGGTCACCTGTCCGTCCTATTTCGGTGATTGCTCGTGGACTTTTTCCTTGCCCATGCTCATTTCGATGCCGATGCCGTTATCGATACCCATAAGGCAACTGATTAGGCTCTCGCTCACCCTAAACCGGGATAACGCTCGCTGAGCGCCTGGTATACGTCGTCGGGAAAGGACGGTGAATCCGCGTTTAAGCGAGGCCATGAGCTCGGTCAGATGCTCATTATCCTCACGTCCCGCCCACTCCTTGACGTAAGTCCCCTCTTTATAGCCGTGATCTTGTCGAAAAAAATTGAGCACGTTTTTACCGACATAATGGCGATAGAGATCCTCAAAGCTAAGGCCACAAGCCAGCATAAGCTGAGCAAAACACGGGACAGAAAACGACTTGGTGTGCAGCGAGTCAAGGGCGAGCGCCTCGGTCGCCAAACGCACATCGCTGGTCTCAGGCTCCGCGTGATACAAATCCACTTCGATGCGGCGCGCCAACGCATCAAGATCGGCAGTGGCATCAAACAAGGCTGACATGCCGAAGTGCCAAATATCGACCACCTCCAACCGAACCTGATCCATATCGGCTTCTTGTTTTTTCCACCACTTATAACCGACGTGATCGATGAGTTCTCCGCATTCAATCCAAACCGCCCGGTACCATTCAAACTGCTGGTTAATCCAATCTGTATGCACCCGGGTATTCATCCGGTCCTGCATGCTCAACATGGTTTTCAGTGCTACCTGCATGAATACGTCACTCTTCTAGAAAAACTGTCATCGACCTTAGATCGAACATGGTTATGTCCAAACCGGATGCCGCGATAGCGCCGTCAAGCGCCCCACTCGGTTACAATACACCCGTCAGCGGGCCAAACCAACGCGAACTGACCTTACCCGCCTCCCACTAGAAGCAGGTGGTCTCGTTTTGTAATCACGCCGACGAGCTCAAAATACTTCCTCCTAGGTAACCATACTACTATGTCCAATCAGCGGATTATTGATCGCCTCAACACCCACAAGCCGGGCTTCTTAACACTACTTGGTGGCGAAATCACCGACTTCGATAGTGACAAGAAAATCTGCACGTTTACTTTTTACGTGCCTTTTGATTTTTGCCATACTGGCGATGTTGTACAGGGTGGCTTTGTGACCGCGATGCTGGACGCCGCCATGGCCCACGCGATCTTCGGATCGGACCCCAGTGTAGCCCGACTCTCAAGTCTTGAAATCAGTACTCGGTATGAGAACGCCACGCGGGGCCAAACACCACTCACCGTAAAAGGCTGGGTCACCAAGGCAACCAAGAGTATCGCCTTCATGTCGGGCGAAATCCGCGCAGCGGATGGGCAGCTGTGTGCATCAGCCCAGTCTGTTGCCAAAATCAGTCGTAAAGACTGATGGGTAACGCCTAACAGGATCACAGCTGAACCCGCGATTGGCGCATTGCCTCTGCCTACCGAGTTTTATCGTATTTAAAGTCCCCCTCATCTCATGTCGGCTCCGCCCCGATGCCGTGGGTGGGGTATCTTTACCCCTCGTCCCAGCGGCCTAATGATTGGCTGCCCTAATAACGCGCCTAAAACACCGCGCTCATGACACTCGGAGAGCATCTATGAAACGCTTTGTCTCGCTAGTCGGCTGTTGCTTCGCTCTAGCTCTAACCAACACCACGCAGGCCCAAACCGAATGCGGTGGCGCCGTAACTGTAGGGGGTAGCACGATCTCCGTCGCAAGTGAGGCTGGTAATGACACCGCCAACCTGCAATGCGCCCTAGATGTGGCTATCGAAAACAGCATTTCGAGCATTCAGCTCTCAGGCAGCGCATACAGTATTGATAGCGTGAGCGCTGTCGGCTTTAGGGGGTCAATCTCTGGTGTGAGCAAGGCTAACACGGTGGTAACGCTGAACGCCGCTGGCGTAGCCTGTGCTGAAAATGATCCTAGCGCTCTTCGGTTTTATGTCGGCGCCCCCACCATTGAGCGCATGACGATTAACGCTGAAGAGCTCTGCGGTAGCACCGGAGGCCAGGCTTCGGCGATTGGCTTTTACAGCAACGCAAACAAGTGCTCAGATGACCGTACCGTATTCGGCAACGTTGACCGAGTCGTGATTAACGGCCCCGGAGCTAGCGCAACAGACTTGGTCAGTGCCGTGAGTATGACCAAAGCTAACTCGTGCGATGACATTGTTTTGGGCACATTGAAGGTGAACCGGTCGGAAATCTCGGGCCTGTCCCACGGCGTGCTCACAAGTATTGGTGGCGAAGGTCAGGTGGACATTAACTTTAATACCTTCACCAACATGGGCACCTCCATTGCGATTGCCAACGCCAACCAAGGCTCATCGATCGCGAGTAATACCATCAATTTTAATGACACCGAGAACTTTGCTAGCGTAGCTGGCTTCGGTGTAACCGGAATCTTGGTTGGCGGGGACGCCAACGCGCCGTCTCTGAACCTCACCAGTATTAAGAAAAACACGTTTAAGAACGGTAATGCCGGGGCAGCGGGTTACGCCGTATTAGTCGGCCAGGAGGGCAACAAGGTTGCGCATAGCATGTGGGTATCGAGCAACCGCTTTGAGGGTGTAGAGGTAACGACGACACGCGCGCCCCACAGGAACAGCACAGCGTCTGCTTCAGCCGCGCTTCCACAGGACCCTCTCAGCTACCAGAGCGACTTCGAGTCCTTTACCTCGCTTGAGGGCTGGAGTGCCTACATAAATGTGTTTGATGAGGATTGCAGCAGCTATCGTTATGGCTATGCCTACGAAATTGGCGCAGGTGATCCGGTCCAGGTCGCCGTAAGAGCCGATGGAAGTGACGGTAAAGCGCTCAATGTCTTTAGCGACTACAACAACGCCGAGGGCGCTACTGCTTGTATTGAAGCCAACGTATTTAGAGAAGTGACGTTGACCAGCCGCATGATCGGCGACTATCGCTGGAGCTATAACGCTGAAGAACCCGAAGCCGTGGGTTCAAAAACCTTTGCCCAGTTCCGCTTAATTGATCCAAGCAACAATTACGCTTTAGCCGCAGAATCTATCGTCCCCACCGCAGGGAGTGAGGACGTGCAAAGTGTCGAAATTTCCTTAGACGACTCTCAAATAGGCATGCTCATGCAGTACGGCTTCTCCACGAAGTCTGTGAACCAAGAAAATTCGGGCATGCTCTATGACAACGTGGTGCTTGAAGCGATAGGGGATGCTGGCGGCGGTGGTGGCGGCGGCGGCTCCGAGCCTGCCGGTGGTGGCACTGGTTACGGTGTCGCTATAATCGACACGGACGGCTCTATCGTAAGCGGCAACCGCTTTGTGGCTGGTGCAAACGCTTGGGTTGCCGCCAACGGTGCGTCCTTGGGTCCGGTCTCTGGCATGTCGATCGTTGACAATACGTTCGCGGGGTCGACCGCCGGAACCGATATAGCTCTGGGAGCCGATACAGCAAACGGTGTGGTTGGCTCTGGGCAAAACAGCCCGACCTATAGTGATGATGGAAGCAATGATGTTTTGGAGGGCTCACCGGTGAGCACCGACACTGACGCGATGACGACAGAAATCAGCGCTCAGTTCGCTCTCGAATGGGGCTTGATCACAGGTCAATAGCCAAGAGCGCTAGCGTAAAAGGGCTGCCAGAGTCGCCTCTCGCAGCCCTTTTTTGTAACGTAAATCTGCATATTTAGTAACGTAACACTGATTGCATTTACTGCTGAGTCTCGGCCCTGGGGCTTTTAACGCTCTCTGGCTCCCATATCGGGGCAGAGATCACGCACAACGCCATAGTCTGATACGCTACTCGGGCCGTTCGCCCGCTTGAGTCTCCCCCGACGCTTCAATAGCCGGGTACCGCGCTCTTATAAAAAGGAGATCATGAATGGAACCCCTAACACTAGCCGCAATACTCTTGATGTTGTTTGCCTTTTCACTCATTTCAAAGCGCACCGAAGGCACGATCATCACAGCGCCTATTCTATTTGCTGGGGCTGGGTTTCTGGCGAGTAAAGACTACCTGGGCGTTGTTCACATCAACGTTGAACACCACACCATACACACCATCGCCGAGCTTACTCTCATCCTGCTGCTGTTTGCCGACGCGTCACGCATCAAATTCCAGCTGTTGGGGCGTCAGCACAACCTCGCACTTCGTATGCTTGTTATCGGGCTTCCATTAACCATTTTGTTTGGCACCGGCATCGCGAACGCCCTTTTCCCTAATTTATCCATCTGGGAAGCTGGCCTTCTAGCCGCCCTGCTCGCACCCACAGACGCAGCACTAGGTCAGACAGTTGTTACCGCCAAAGCGGTGCCGTTGCGTATGCGCCAAACGGTGAACGTAGAGAGCGGCCTCAACGATGGGATCGCGCTTCCGGTCGTACTCATGATGGCCGCCTTGAGTGCCACTGAAAATGCATCGCTTGGCGGTGGAGAGTGGTTGTGGTTTTCGTTCCAGCAGATTGGTCTTGGCCCCATCGCTGGCGTGGCTATTGGCTGGATTGGCGCCAAAGCGCTCGATAACGCTATCGCAAATGGCTGGGCGTCAACGCCTTTTGAGGGCGTTGCCACACTGTCTCTTGCCATCCTCGCTTACGTCATTGCAGAACTTATTGGCGGCAACGGTTTTATCGCCGCCTTTATCGCGGGCATGACTTTTGGTAACACCCTGAAAGCTAACCCCACCTTTCTTCTGGAATTTATGGAGAGCGAGGGGTCGCTTCTCATGCTGCTCACCTTCCTAGTTTATGGCGCAACATTACTGCCGGAAGGATTGGCGCTGTTTAAGCCCGAATACTTGGTTTTTGCGCTGCTTAGCCTCACTGTCATTCGTATGTTACCTATTGCTATCTCGCTACTTGGCTCAGGCATACGCCCCCCTACCTACTTATTTTTGGGATGGTTTGGGCCCCGAGGGCTGGCTTCCATTCTGTTTCTGCTGCTCATTATCGAGGAAGAAAATATCGCTCACCGTGAAGAGCTATTCGCCATCACAATCCTGACGGTTGGCCTAAGCATTATTCTTCACGGGGTCAGCGCCGCGCCGTTATCGGAGCGATACGGGCGCTACCTAGCGCGCAAACCGGAGGGCATCGAGAATAGTGTCGTCAGTGATATTCCATTGCGACAGGGCAACGAAAAGCACTAACCCCTACCATATGAAGGTAGGCTGGGTAAGAATCCACCTGACGAAAAAAAGGAAACATTATGCGCCTCTATGTAGCTATAGCATTGTCTGCCCTGCTCTCGACGTCGACTGCACAAGCAGGTCACCACGAAATGGGCGAAGCAATAGGCTCCGCGGTAATTGGAACGGTATTTTCAAAAGAACAACAAGCAAAGGATATGGTTGTTGGCGACTTAAGTCACCAGCAAATATGGGTCGATTACATTAAGGCTCATAACGACAGAGATCTCGACAAAATCAGCGATATAAATGCCGATGATTGGACGGGCTACGTGCCTGATGGTTCAGTTGTAAAGGGCAGCGCTGCGCACATCGAATGGCTGGCAGATTGGTTCGCCTCCCCTGACGATCCCCGATGGACAATTCAGTGGATGATTGCAAATAGCGAAGTCAACGATAAAGGTGAAGTAGAGCAGTGGCTCACGACAAGAAATGACATTACTTTTAATGACGCTGAAGGGAATCGCATCACAGAACACCACGTACATGACATTCAATTTGTTGGCGGTAAAATTAAAAAGATTTACGTGTACGCGAGACCTGCCCCAGGTGAGTAGCACCGTGCGGACGGAGGATAGGACGATCGCAGGGATCTGATCGCCACCCCGTGCGGGTTTTTTGCACCGGCCTTCTCTAGGACTTAGTGAAGCCGCCCGCATAGACCCTGACATCTGGTGCCATGCCGGATAACACCTCCCGCAAAGCATGGCTGGGCTCACCCAGCACTGTCAGACTCTCTATTTCAAACCGATCCACCCACTCGGGCGCGATCGGACTAGACATGAGGTTCTCCACCCTTATGAGGGCGCCGTCCGTATCATCAAAAACCTCAATTAAGGTTGCTTTAGACTGATCTGGGGACAGAAACCACTCAAAGCGCTTGGTCTTTTCCTCATTACACTCACTGGTCATCCGAGCACTTCGATCTGTTATCCATGACAAGATGTCCCGAGCGCCTTCCCTCACACTCATCTGCAAGATAAAAGTGACCGCTCCATTGTATTTGTTCAGCATAGTGTTCCCTTGTGAAACCCAGTCGTTGCAGGGGCCTTAATTCAATCACCTCTGCATCTTCTTGGGTCCTAACTCGGTCTTCAATTTAACACAGACGAGGTCGGCGTCGTTTGAAAGGGTCGCTTATCGGCTCACTGCACTTGGGCAGACGGCAGGGTTGGCTGCGAAGGGCGCCATAGCGCGCTTGCAGTATCGCCACAGTCTGACCACATCCCCACTCCAAACCCTAGCGACTTTCTTTACCTGGGACGACGCATAAAGAAATAATCTGTAAATAAAGGGTTAAAAGTGGTGCCCGGAGCCGGACTTGAACCGGCACGCTTGCAATAAGCGGGAGATTTTAAGTCTCCTGTGTCTACCAATTTCACCACCCGGGCAGCGGGCGAAAGAATACCACGTTCAGTCACATTTTGGTGGCACTGCGCCCTTGAAGCAGTGTTAAAGTAGCGGCTCCACTGCACTGAAGACCGATAACAATGGCAACCCGTGGGCAATTTGGATCTCGACTAGGCTTCATCCTCGCCGCTGCTGGCTCCGCTGTAGGACTCGGCAATATATGGGGCTTCCCTACCCAAGCCGCGAGCAATGGTGGGGCCGCTTTTTTGCTTGTCTATCTGGTTCTGGCCTTCGCCCTCGCCTACCCGATCTTGATGGCCGAACTGATCCTCGGAAGGCATGCACACGGCAACTCTGTCGTCGCCCTGACCCGAATTGCTGAGAGTTCCTCGACTAAAGCGATCGGCGCACTAACGGGCTTAGCGGGCATTTTAGTTGCCAGCTCTATTCTGAGCTTTTACAGCCTGGTCTCTGGATGGATGCTTGGCTTTACCGCGTCCTACCCACTTGAGGCGCTTGGATTCACCAAAGAGGCCGCCTGGCTCACTGACTTCAGCCTGTCGCGCAATGTTATTTTGATGACTCTGTTTAGCGCTATGACCGTTGGCATCGTAATGGGGGGCGTGCAAGAGGGTATCGAGCGCTGGTCGCGACGCTTGATGCCCACACTGATCGTGACTCTTATCCTTCTTGTAGGCTATGTATTTTCGCTTGATGGCGCCGCTGAGGGTCTTAAGGTCTACCTAATACCTGATATTTCGAAAATATGGTCAGCCGATTTAATACTTTCCGCCTTGGGTTCGGCGTTTTTCTCGCTGTCCCTGGGCGTCGGTACCATGTTGATCTATGGCTCATATATCTCGGACGAAGAATACCTGCCCTCGATCGGGGCACAGGTCGCGCTAATCGATGTCGGAATAGCCGTACTCGCGGGGTTCCTTATTCTGCCGGCGATGTACGTTGCCGCAGCACGAGGCGTCGAAATTTTTGATGCCTCGGGTAGACTGCTCTCGGAGGACACGCTGATCTTCACAGTGCTGCCAGAGCTGTTTGCCACCCTTGGAGTGATCGGCCTCATCGTCGCCACCGCCTTCTTTTTTCTGATGAGTGTTGCTGCGCTCACCTCCTCTATTTCGATGCTAGAGGTACCCGTCGCCTTTCTTACCGAAAGATTTTCTTGGAGCAGAGCGCGGGCGGCCACCACCGCCGGCATTTGCATTGCATTACTCTCAGGTGTCATTGCGCTGAACTTTGAGAGTCTCTTTGGCTTCGTTATCGCCGCGAGCACGCGCTACGGCCAGCCGATGCTGGGCTTGATGCTGTGCATCTACACCGGCTGGATCTGGCGGCGAGACAGCTTGCTCGGAGAATTAAAGAAGAATGACCCCGACGTCGCATCCGGGTTGTTCTGGAAAATCTGGCCCTGGTATCTGCGACTGGTGTGCCCTCTCGTCATCGGCACCATTTTGTGGCGATCACTAGCCTAATCGGACCGCTGGCACTTTAGGCCGCTGACAAAGTAACCGCCATAGGCCAGTGATCCAAGTGCAAAAATCATCGCGACCCAGTCGCCAGTCTCCAGATACATCCAAGCACTGAACGCAAACATTCCCGCACTGAGAAATATTGCCACGAGTTTCATCCGCTAAAACACCAATCAGGATATACTCTGCTCGGAACAAGCTTAAAAGCAGAACCTCTTATCATCAAAACAATCGCCTTATTACTGACACTATGTCCAAATTTCTGATCATTTTCCTGGTTGCACTATCGGTACTCTTCACGGTGGAACTATTGATCCCGGTGCAACACCATGTCATTCAACCATTTACCACTAGCTTGGCAACGGTCTCCGCGGCCATTATCACGCCTTTTGATGACAATGTGATCAGTAGCGGCAGGGTGCTGCGCGATGCCCTCAGTGGCTTTGCAGTATCCATTGAGTCCGGCTGTAATGGCGTCGAGGCCACCATCGTGTTGATTGCAGGTGTATTAGCCTTCCCTGCCTCGCTGCGGCAAAAATTAACGGCCACTTTATTGGGATTTGTCGCGATTCAAGCCCTCAACATCGTGCGAATCATCAGCCTCTTTTATCTTGGGCAATGGAACTACACCATCTTTGAGTGGTTCCATTTATATCTATGGCCCATCCTTATTATGGTCGACGTTCTGATTGTATTCGCGCTTTATCTGCGCTGGCTCTCCGGACCAAACAACAACTCACAACTGACTGTTGATAGCCATGCGTGATGTCGCCTTCCGCCAGCAACTGCTAATGACAGTTGTGCTGCTGCCGCTGACGTTTCTACTCTGGTATGCCTCTGGGCCTGCCCTGACCTACCCCGCCACACTTGCCGCGGGATTGCTGCTTGAGTTCTGGGTTCCCTCGGTCGTCGCCGAGGTCTTCACCGAAGGTGTTGAGCTTTACGTGGTGACCCATTTTGGCGACGCCAACGGGACGGTGGTTCCGGCAACCCAAGCCGATCATGAGATTGCGTTCAAGATCAACACCCGGTTGGTTTCATACGGCGTGCCCTTCTATGCAGCTCTTCTGTGGAGCTCCCGCGTCGACAGCCTTGTCGGGCGCTTCAGCGTCGGACTCTTTGGGCTTTGGACAATGATGGCCCTGGGGCTGGTCGCCATAGCAGCCAAAGATCTCATGTTGGTTGTTGGCGCCCCGTTTCTATCTCTCGGAGCCGTCCCTCCAATGCCGATTATAGGGCTGGCCTATCAAACCAGCGTCCTTTTAATCCCCTCGCTCGCACCGGTGATGATCTGGCTTTTTCAGTTGCGGGACACGCCGCTCTGGCGACAACTTGCCGATCAGCTGGAGAGCTCGCGCAGTAGTGAGTGATACTCAAGCCCGCGCTCATCTAGCACACTCTTGAGCGCCTTCTCCATAAGATAACGCGCCTGATTGGTATACGCGTAAATACACGAATGCACAGCAGCATCTGACCAGCTTTCGACTGCACAGCTTGTGCTGTATTCCTCAAAGTGATTGAGCATCGAAACCAGCTCAACAATGTGATTGGGGCACTCACAGTTCAGCACTCGCTTTAGCTTCCCGGCGGCGGCAAGCTCACTGTCCGTGTACATTCGTGGCTTAGCCTTCACCAACTCGCCGAGGTCATACTCACCCTGCTTCGTCTCCATCTCGACGGCAACACGGCCCATTTCATAGGCGAGGCGGGCGGGCTCCATAGGGAACTCAAGGGCATTGGCACCACGTCGGGTCAGCTCCGCCAACCAACGCTCATTGGCCATTCGGTAGGTCACCATCACGCCAGGTGAGCCCAAGCGCTCTGCCAGTGTCTCGATCGCCTGAATGTGGGCCATAGACACGGCTGGGCAGTCAACCACCAATAACGACACCGCTTCCGCCCCTGGATCAAGACTTTCTGCTACGTCGGCCAAGGATTGGCGCACTAACAAGGCACTAACACTCGAAATACACCCTTGGTGACCATCGAGCCACGCGCAAAGTTCGCCGCCGACAAATAGCACCCGAGGCTTGGCTGTCGGGAGTGCTCGTTCAAGGTGCTTTCCGCGGCCTTTGACCAGCAATTCAAGGGTCTTACGTTCGGACCCGGCGATTTCACCGATACGGGCACCGTCTCCCACCAGCGCCGAGATCAGCTGGAGATGTTCCAAATCGGCTTGGGTATATTGGCGTCGCCCAGACGCCGACTTGTAACTGGCCCCAAGGCCGTAGCGGCGCTCCCAAACCCTCAGCGTATCGGGCTTAAGACCGGTCAATCGAGCCACCGTGCCAATGCCATAGAGGGGTCTAGGTTCAAGTGCGGGGAGATCTTTTATCGGCGCGTTCATTCTATTCTTGTTCCCATTTGTTCCCGATTTGTCCAAGGTTACGTGGCGAATCGGCCAATAGATCTCCCAATGTCGACTCGTCCGGCTTTTTGTCTATCTTTTGACCAGAAACAACCTGAACAAGAACCTCATCCACAGCAATCTCTTTGATCGATCGGCGCCGTATACCCAATGACACGGGGGAAATGCCAATGGCCAGCAAAGACAACCATGAAGAGCGTGATCTGGAGCTGATGTTCGCAGAAGCTCGGCGCTATGACTTACTCACCGCCGAGCAGGAACGCGAGATTGATGGACGGAAGTGGCGGGCAGTGCAGGCCCTACAGCAGCTTTTTGTCGAAGAGAAAGAGCTACTCGACTACTGCACCCGATTTATCGCCCAGTGTAGTAGCAGTCCCCCAGAAATAAAGCGTTTCACCAACAGAGACCAACACTTCGTCTTGCGTCGGGAACTCGCCCCCTACTTCGACGACGGGGAGCTCGCCACGACAGCCAAGGGGTTCACACAGAAAGGCTGCAAGCTAAAGACAGGGAAAGCGCGCCTGGCACGACTCCAGGCGTTGTCCCTCCCGGCAAGCCTGACTGTCGGCATGGCTGTCGCGATGCTACGGAGAGCCGGCGGCCAGTTTTCTGACTCTGTCGCAGACGCCATCGCGAGCTGGGAGCGCCAATGGGCTCCCAGCATGAGTGGGTTTTCTCTTGAACCCACCTGTCTAAAGGAAATAAGAAAGCAGCTGCGTCTATATACTGACGCGCGAGATCGCCTCGTTATGCACAACCTGCGGCTGGTGTACTCGATCGCTGCTAGATACAAAGGTCGCGGCGTCTCCTACCTTGACCTAGTGCAGGAAGGTACGCTGGGCCTGATTCGCGCTGCCGAGAAATTCGAATTCGAGAAAGGGTTTCGCTTCAGCACCTACTGTTTCAACTGGATTACCCAGGCCATCCGGCGCTACGTCGGTGATGTCGGCACCCTTATTCGCCTGCCAACCCATGTCCAAGAGCAGCTAGGCCGATTGTACAAAGAGCGTGCGATCGAGACGGCGCGCACGGGCGCCGAACCCGACGAGGAAACTCTGGCGACCAATTTGGGCATGGATCTGGAAAAAACTCGGCAGTTGTTGCAGCTGCGAAATTTAGGCGTATCACTCGACGCGCCCCGCTTTGATGACGATGAGGGCACGCTTCTCGACACCTTAAGCACGGAAGAGTTCGGTGATACCGAGGACACCGCTGAACAGGCATCACTGCACCGCTTCCTCGAGGGCGCAGTCGACGAGCTCGAACAGTCGGAACGACGAGTCGTCATCGCCCGCTGGGGACTTCACCAAGGTCCTCCACTCTCCCGGGCAGAAATAGCTGAAAGCATGGGCGTCAGCCGAGAATGGGTAAGGCAGCTGGAGCGCTCTGCGCTCCGCAAACTCAAACAGCAAGACTCGGTTCGTTCGGCCTACGAGGACTACAGCGAGGTCGGCAACTTCTGACGTAGCGGGTACCCGAACTCTCTGAAAATGCACTAGCGCCCCAGGATGTTCGCTAGCGCGTCACGCAGGTCAGAGTACTCAAATACAAAGTCCAGCTGTTGCAGTCGTTGGGGCTCAACACGCTGGCCGTTGAGTAGCAGCTCATCCGCCATCTCCCCCATCAGCAGGCGCACAACGGACGACGGCATACCGGCCGAGAAGAATGTCCACTTGAATTCTTTTGCGACGCCGCACAGCTCCCCATGGGTCACCGGCTTGGGAGCGGTGAGGTTGATTGGGCCCTGAATACCGGGTGTCTCAAGAACAAAACAAATTGCATTCACCACGTCTCGACGATGGACCCAACTCAGCCACTGATTACCCGATCCCAGCCAACTGCCGATACCCAATTGAAAAGACTTCAGCATCTCCTGCAACGCCCCGCCCCCGTGATCGAGAACGACGCCAAGGCGTAATAACACCACCTGAGGGATGAAGGACTCGGCCGTTTGGGCGGCAACCTCCCACTGCCGGCAAAGCTCCGCCGAGAAACCTTTTCCAGGACCGCTTTCCTCAGTAAACACATCCGTGAGGCTCTGCCCGTAAAAACCCACGGCGCTGCCACTGATCAACAATCCGGGTCTGCTCTGTTGGCGCTCGAGCCAACTCACTAAATGCTGAGTCAGCCCAACCCGACTGTCGACAATTTCACGCTTATAGCCCTTGCTCCAACGGCGCGCAGCAAGGCCCGCTCCCGCAAGATTAATCACCGCATCCACCTTGCCCTCGATGGCATCGAGGTCATTGACATAGCGTATTGATGCGCTGTCTGAATACTTTCCCCGCGTGAGCACCGTCATACAGTGGCCGCGACCTACAAGTTCGGGTAGCAATGCACCGCCAATAAACCCGGTACCTCCAGTAACAAGAATATGCATGTTCGGTGCTCCCTCAGACAACCAACCTGATCTCTAAGACGTATACGCACCATGACGGATCTGGTTGACGCTCTTTTACACATTCTTGATCGGCACGCTCGTTGGGTGGTCTTGACTGGTGCCGGGATCAGTGCAGACTCCGGCATCCCAACCTACCGAGACAGCGGCGGAAAATGGCTGGGCGCTGACCCTATCCTTCATCAGGAATTCATACAGTCACCCGCAAAGCGCCAGCGGTATTGGGGACGCTCCATGCTGGGCTGGCCGGGGGTAAGGGACGCGGACCCCAACCGACACCACCGAGCCCTAACGCGCTTCGAGCAGGCAGATAAAATCGAAGCGCTTATTACGCAAAACGTCGACCGCCTTCATCAACGCGCAGGAAGCCAGCGGGTAATCGATCTTCACGGGCGGCTCGATCGCGTTCGTTGCCTTGACTGCGGCGCTGGATATGAGCGCGAAGCCATCCAGCAACGACTGCTGTCACTAAATCCCCACAATGCCCAACCGTCGCAAGCGCTTCGCCCCGATGGCGACGCGGATTTATCCGATGAGCTAGTGGCAAGCATTCAAGTACCGCACTGTACGGCGTGTGGCGGACTGCTGAAGCCCGATGTGGTTTTTTTTGGCGGTACCATACCCCGCGAGCAGGTTAGCGCTTGCGAAGCAGCCCTGTCTCGGGCCGATGCCTTACTTGTAGTGGGAAGCTCTCTCCACGTTTATTCCGGGTTTAGAATCTGCCGTCAAGCAACTGACCAAGGAAAACCGCTAGTCATAGCCAATGAAGGCACGACCCGAGCGGACGACATCGCTACCCTAAAAATCCAAAACAATGCGCTCAGCATGCTGTCGTCTCTCCTAGAAGATTACGCGTGGTCTGATCCAACGCACTCACCAAACAACAGGATTTACCATGCCTAAGCCTGCCATCTATTGGTTTCGCGCAGACCTTCGCCTGTCCGACCTGCCGGGCCTTGTCGCTGCCAGCAATGCGGGGCCGGTGATTCCGGTCTACATCCTTGACGATCAGCTAGGAGATGAATGGAAATTTGGAGGAGCGACGCGATGGTGGCTTCACCATAGCCTCGATCGCCTCAATAAAGACCTGATGGCCCGAGATGGCAAGCTTATTCTGCGCCGCGGTGAAACGACGGCAACACTCGCGACGCTTATGCAGGAAACCGGCGCCACCCAGATTTACGCCAGCCGTCAATATCAGCCTTGGGCGCAACAGAGTGAGCATGAGTTAAAAGACCTCGCCCAAGGACGCGGGGGAGACTTCAAACGTTATCCAGGCACGCTGATTTTTGAACCCGAAGAGATCAAGACCGGTGGCGGCACGCCCTTCAAGGTGTTTACACCGTTTTGGCGAGCTTGCCTCAAGGGCCGAGACCCCAGTCAGCCCTTACCTATCCCCACGTTATCCTTTAGTGAATCAATGCCGAAGAGCCTCGAACTCGAAGAGCTTGGATTGCTCCCCACGCGACCCAATTGGGCTGAGGGCTGGGAGACGCTTTGGTGCCCGGGAGAGGCAGGCGCGGAGGATGCGCTTCAGGCTTTTCTCGCGAGCCATGTGAGCGACTACGGCGAGGGCCGAGACTTTCCGGCACAACCCAATACATCGCGGCTTTCACCGCATCTCAAGTTTGGCGAAATCTCTCCGCGCCAGATATGGGCCGCCGCTCAGCACCTAAAGCATGCTGAACCCGCGACCGCAGCGTCAGTGGATAAATTTTTAGCCGAAATTGGGTGGCGTGAATTTTGTAACCACCTGGTGGCCCAGTTTCCCGCCATGCCCGATCGAGCCTTTAATTCGAAGTTCGATCACTTCCCTTGGGGCGACAATGAAGAGTACTTAAGCGCCTGGCAGCAAGGCATGACGGGCTACCCGATCGTCGATGCCGGCATGCGTGAGCTATGGCAGACCGGCTTCATGCACAACCGTGTTCGCATGGTCGTCGCGTCGTTTTTAACGAAACATCTGCTGACTCACTGGCGCCACGGTGAGGAGTGGTTCTGGGACTGTCTTCTTGACGCCGATCTCGCCTCTAATGCCTGCTCTTGGCAATGGGTTGGCGGGTCAGGCGCGGACGCATCTCCTTACTTTCGAATATTTAACCCCATCGCCCAAGGTGAAAAATTCGACAAGACCGGCGAGTACACCCGAAAGTGGGTGCCCGAAATCGCAGAGCTGCCCGATAAGTATTTACACAAGCCCTGGGAGGCCCCCGCCCTCACGCTAGAAGCGGCAGGCGTTGCCCTCGGCGAGACGTATCCTCAGCCAATTGTGGATCACAAAGCTGCACGCGAGACCGCATTAATCGCTTACGCCAACCTGAGGGCTCAATTCAGCGAATGACGGTCGATCAATCATCGACAATAGCGACCGCCCGCGTCCATCCGGCGGAAGCTCCCTTAATTTTGTGCGGGAAGCAACTTAGGGTAAATCCGGTAGCGGGCAGCGACTCGAGATTATGAAGCTTTTCGAGGTGACAATAACCGATGTCCCGACCCGCTTTGTGCCCCTCCCAGATAATGCTGGCATCTTTCTCCCTGGCGAAGCGCTCGGCGGTATAACTAAATGGTGCGTCCCAGCTCCAAGCATCTGTGCCGGTCACTCGAATCCCACGCTCAAGAAGATACATAGTGGCTTCGTAACCCATGCCACAGCCACGATTGACATAATCAGGCTGGCCGTATGCCGCTCCTGCCGCTGTGTTTACCACGACAATTTCAAGGGGCTGAAGAATGTGACCGATGCGCTCAAGTTCGGCGGCCACGTCCTCTGCGGTCACAACATAGCCATCGGCCTTGTCCCGAAAATCTAACTTGACCCCCGGCTGAAAACACCACTCTAGGGGCACCTCATCGATCGTAATCGCACGCTCACGGCCGCCGGCTTGCTCATTCATCGTGCTGTGAAAATGATAAGGCGCATCGAGGTGCGTACCGTTGTGTGTGCTGAGCTGGACAAACTCAACCGCCCAGCCCTCAGCATCGGGCAGCTCGTTGGCGTCCAGCCCCTCAAAAAACAGTTTGACCTGTTCGGCGCCCTCCTCGTGGCGAATATAATCGATGTGGGGCTGCATCATGGGAGGATCACTGACCACGTCATTTTCAAGGTAGATAGATAAATCAATAAAGCGCCGCATGCAGTTCTCTCGTATGATGGGAGAATGAATAGCCTAACGCTATTTAGAGGAGACAGCGAACCTACTTATGACGGTGAAAACCGGGTTAATTCTTGCAGGCGGTGGCGCTAGGGCGGCCTATCAGGTCGGTGTCTTGCGTGCCGTGGCCAATATTCTGCCCCAGAGCAGCGAGCAACCCTTCCCCATCATTAGCGGCACCTCTGCCGGGGCGATAAATGCGCTGGGGCTAGCGGGTCGGCCGGGCGCCTTTCGCAACCGAGTCCGAACACTGGCAGCTATTTGGGGATCCCTCGCCAGTGAGGATATTTATCGAACTGACGTCTTCGGTGTCGCCCGAAACGCCGCCAAAATTGCCTGGTCCCTTCTCAGAACAACTCAACACAGGCAGCAAGCGCTCGCGCTTCTTGATAACGGGCCGCTGCGCCAGCTGCTCACTGAGGTCGTAAAGTTTGCCTACATTGATGATGCGATCGCCTCGGGCGAACTTGAGGCCATCGCTGTGACCGCGATGAACTACTCCAACGGGCACTCCACGACGTTTTATCAAGGGCAGGCGCATTTAGTTCCCTGGCAGCGGACCCACCGCCGCAGTGAATCCTGCCGCTTGAGTGTTGAACACCTGCTCGCCTCGTCAGCTCTTCCAACGCTATTCCCTGCCACTGCTCTTGATGACGATTTTTACGGCGACGGTGCCCTGCGACAAACAAGGCCCTTGAGCGCCGCCATCCGGCTCGGTGCGGATAAGCTCTTCATTATCGGCGTCAGTGAACAAGGAGGCGCTTTTTCTCCCGACCAGGAGTCCGGCATTCCACCGACGATCCCCCAGGTACTAGGACAACTGCTTAACGCCGTTTTCCTCGATTCCATCGACAATGACCTGGAGACGCTGCAACGGGTTAATTCATTAGTGGGTAGTTTAAGCGCCAAGCAGTTAGCCGAGGCCGGACTGCCTTCAATGCGAGTTATCGATGCCTTGACGATCTCTCCCAGCCGCTCGTTAGGTGCACTTGCGCAGGAATATATTCATGAGCTGCCGACATCAACGCGTTGGTTTTTGGAGAAGACCGGCTCAATTAAACCCAGCGGTTCGGGTGGCGCCTTGTCCTATATCCTTTTCGAGCAGGGTTACTGCCAGCGACTGATGGCACTCGGTTATGAGGACGCAATCGCCAAAACCGATCAAATCAGAGACTTTTTTGAACTGAGCGAAAGTCGATTACGGGTTAACAGGCCAGCATTCAAGGCACACCGGCGTCCTCGCCAGAGCCTGCGAGACAAGTTCCCGCTGAGCCTCATGAAAACAATTGGCAGGAAACCCCAAAAACCGGTAACGTCGGCCCCGAAAAGTTCGCCCCCGAGGACTCTAAAATATGTTTCGAAAAGCACTCATGGCAAGCTTGGCATTTTGCTCCCAGATAGGCATCGCCAGTGACAGCGCCTTTCCATCGACCTATCAGCCATTAGCCTCTGAGCCCACCGTCATCAGAAATGCCACTATCCTCACTGGCAACGGCAGGCGGTTGGATAACGCGGACTTGTATTTTGAGGATGGTCGAATAGTCTGGGTTGGCTCAGGCGAAGCGGCGGACAATAGCCGGGTTATCGATGCCGAAGGCCGCTGGGTCACCCCGGGCATTATCGACGTACACTCACACCTCGGCGTCTACCCAAGCCCTGACGTCGATGCACACTCAGACGGCAATGAAGCCACCGCGCCTGTTACCGCTGAGGTCTGGGCGGAGCACAGCGTCTGGCCGCAGGATCCCGGCTTCACTCGCGCGTTGGCGGGCGGTATCACGTCGCTACAGATCCTACCCGGTTCGGCGAATCTTTTCGGCGGACGCAGTGTAACCCTCAAAAACGTGCCCGCCGGCACCTACCAAGCCATGAAATTCCCGAGCGCCCCCTACGGCCTCAAAATGGCGTGCGGCGAAAACCCCAAGCGCGTCTACGGACGACGTAAAACGGCTCCGTCCACTCGCATGGGAAACGTCGCCGCCTATCGATCCTCTTGGATAAAAGCGCAGCGTTATATCGATGACTGGTCAGAATATGAGCGCAAAGTAGCCGAACAGGAAGCCAAAAACACCAACGCAGAAGGTACCGCCGCACTCGCCGCTGCACTCAACAAGCCGCCGAAGCGCGACCTCGAACTCGAGACACTTGCCGGCGTACTCAAGGGTGACATCATCGTACACATGCACTGTTATCGTGCCGACGAAATGGTCACCATCATGGATATGGCTGACGAATTTGGCTACCAAGTTGGCACCTTCCACCATGGGGTGGAGGCTTACAAGATTGCCGATCAACTTGCCCAAAACGGCGTTTGCGGCGCCCTTTGGGCAGACTGGTGGGGCTTCAAAATGGAGGCCTACGACGGTATTCAAGAGAATATAGCGCTGGTTGATCGCCCCGAAGGCGGATGCGCCATCGTCCACTCGGATTCTGATGAGGGTATCCAGCGGCTCAATCAGGAGGCCGCAAAAGCAATGGCGCGTGGCCGGGCGGCGGGCCTCACCATTCCCGAGGAGCGCGCGATTGGGTGGATCACCTCAAATGCTGCGAAGTCGCTCGGCGTTGCGGATCAAACCGGCACCCTTGCGGCTAACATGATGGCCGACGTAGTCATTTGGAATCAAAACCCCTTTAGCGTGTATGCCAAAGCAGATCAGGTTTTTGTAGATGGTGCTCAAGTCTATGATCGCTTTGACGCTACATTACAGCCGATATCGGATTTTGAGCTTGGTCAGCTGATGGAGGTGACACCGTGAGACGGGCCGTTCTACTGCTGATTTTTTGTTTCCTCGGTTCGACATCACTGGCCCAGGACTTGTTAATTAGGCAAGCGACTCTTCACGTTGGCGATGGCGAGACGATTATTGAAAATACCGACATCCTAATCGCCGACGGGCGCATCGCTAAAATTGCACCCCGTATTCCCACCAACAAAATGATTCAGGTGGTTAACGCCAATGGCCGAGATGTCACCCCTGCCTTTTTTGCTGGGATCACGGCAAGCGGGCTCACCGACGTGGAGGCGGTATCGGAATCGGTTGACAGTGGATATCGAGAGCTTTTTACCGGGCTCATGCACCCCGAGATCGACGTCCGGCTGGCCTACAACCCACTTTCTAGCGTGGTGCCAGTAACTCGTATCGAAGGCTTTGGCTACGCGCTCCTGGCTGCGAGCCGAAGTGATCGTGGCATCGGTGGTCAGGGTGGACTCGTTCGCTTTGACGGTGGCTTCAGCAGCTTTGAAGGCAGCGACGTGATCTTCATCGATCTCTCGGGGCATGCGGCAAAAAGTTTTGGCGGCTCTCGCAGCGCCCAGTGGGCGCTGATCAAACAGGCGTTTGATGAATCGCTGGAAAGTGATCCGGATGACCGCGAACTCCTGTCTGCAGCGGGTGCAAAAGCACTAAAAGAAACCCGCCGCGCAGGCACCTTTGTTTTTCATGTAAACCGTGCGGCCGACATTATTCGACTGATTGACTTTGCGAAGGCTCAGAAGATCAATGCCGTGGTCCACGGCGGGCGCGAAGCCTGGATTGTGGCGGACCAATTAAAGGCAGCAGACATTCCCGTGGTGCTGAACGCACTCGACAACTTACCTGCTGATTTCGACTCGTTAGGCTCGCGCTTAGACAACGCCGCACTCCTTAATCAAGCGGGTGTCACCGTGATGTTCAGCAGCGGCGAAACCCATAACGCCCGCAAAATCCGCCAGGTAGCAGGTAATGCAGTCGCTAATGGGCTCCCATATGAAGTGGCGATTAAAGCAATGACCACCGCACCCGCGAAAATTTTCGGGGGCGAGGCACGGCTTGCCACGGTGGGAGCGAAGGCTGATCTCGTAGTGTGGAGTGGCGACCCCCTCGACGTCACAAGTCTGGCAGAGGCGGTTGTCATGGGGGGCATTCCTGACTCGATGACCAGTCGGCAAACACAGCTCCGGGATCGCTATCTCCCCGAGCAGAATGCCTTACCAAGGAGCTATATCAAGCCTTGAGGTAAATGAATGGCGTGAGCTAAAGGTTGAGCTGGCGCTTGATTACGAGGACAGCTTATCGATAATCGCCGTGGTGGAAAATCCGTCGACGAAATCCAGCACGCGAACCTCGCCGCCCGCGGTTATAACGGCGTCAGCGCCGGCGATATCCTCGGGACGATAATCTCCGCCTTTGACAAGAACGTCCGGCAGAACCCTGGCAATGAGGTCTGCCGGGGTGTCGGTATCGAATACGGTGACCCAATCCACACAGCGAAGGGCCGACAGAATACTGGCACGAGATTCAACATCGGTGACCGGTCGCGTGTCACCCTTGAGGCGTTTTACTGACGCATCACTGTTAATCGCAACGATCAATTTGTCTCCAAGCTCTCTTGCACGAATCAAATAATCAACATGACCGCGGTGCAATAAATCAAAACAGCCATTGGTCATCACCACGCGCTGCCCTGCCGCCTTCGCTTCGGAAACGCGCTGTAACAACATCGCCTCCTCAACAAGCGCTGAAGGCCCGGCGGTAGCTGTAAACCCTCCCGACACCGCCATCTCGAGCTCTTCAGGGGTGACCGATGCAGTCCCCAGCTTCCCAACCACTAGCCCAGCGGCGGCGTTCGCAAGCGCCATGGCTGACTCCAGTGATTCTCCAGCGGCCATTGCCGATGCCATGACCGAAATCACCGTATCCCCTGCCCCGGTCACGTCGTAGACCTCGCGTGCCTTTGCAGGCAGGCTGATCGGCGAACCTTCTTTGTGAAACAACGTCATGCCGCGCTCACTGCGGGTGACAAGCAAAGCTTGCACATCGAGGGATTGGCGAAGCGCCTCTCCTTTCACAAGCAACATATCCTCACTATCACAGGGACCCACCACGGCCTCAAACTCACTGAGGTTCGGGGTGAGCAGCGTGGCGCCACTGTACCGACTTAAGTCCTGCCCCTTGGGATCAACGAGCACCGGCTTTCCCGCCTCCCGGCACAGACGAATAATCTCCTCAACTTGATCAAGGGTTCCCTTGGCATAGTCACTCAGAACAACGACGTCGACCGTCGCCAGATGCGGTTTTATTTGCGCCGTGAATAGATCATCCGCATGGCGTGCGAGCGACTGCTCGAAATCCATCCGCAGCAACTGCTGATTGCGACTTAACACCCGGAGCTTGACGATAGTCTCTTTCGCCGACGGACATACCGACCAGGTCACCCCAGCGGCTTCGACGGCTGTTCGCAGAAGGTCTGCGGATTCATCCGCACCTGAGATGCCCGAGAGCACAACCTTTGCCCCCAGACGTGCGATATTCACCGCCACATTGCCCGCACCCCCTGCGCGACACTCATTGTGAGTCACCGCGACAACCGGCACGGGCGCTTCTGGGCTCACCCGGGCTGTAGATCCCGACCAAAAACGATCGAGCATGACATCTCCGACGACCAGCACGGACACGTTTTTGAAGTTGGGAGAGTGCGACATAAGATGTTTACGCCCTTGCTTTTGGGCCATTGTAAGGGATCAATCCCCGCAGCGTATTGGGAAAATCTGGCTAGTGGGCGCGTAAAAATGCACGGTCTATGCCAGCAGCTGGGGTAGGTGTCAGCCCCGCAAATAGTCCACCGCCTCAAGGAGGGATGCCACCGCTATCACGTCAGCGTCGGCGGATCCTTGAGTCACCTGAAACCGCTTGCCAACCCCAGCTCGTTGTGCGGCCTCCATGTCTGAAGGCTTGTCTCCCACCATGATGGACACATCAAGGTCGATATTGAGCTCTTTGGACGCTGTGAGCAGCATCCCGGGAGCCGGTTTGCGGCACTCGCAAAGTTGCAAATAGTCGCCTTTAGCCTCTGAGGGGTGGTGAGGGCAATAGTAGATTCCCGCGATCTCAACCCCCATCGCTGCACAGTGGGCGATCAGTGTCTGATGCAGCTTGTCGACATCGGTCTCACTGTAATACCCGCGCCCCACGCCTGATTGATTGGTGACAATGACGAGGCAGAAGCCCAATGATTTGAGTTCCCGCAAGGCGTCCTCAGCACCCGGCATAAACTCGAAGTCATCCCAATTGGCGACATAGCCATGATCTGCATTGATAACGCCGTCTCGATCAAGAAAAGCCGCTGGCCTCGCGTGGGGATCTGGCATCGGAAAAGGCCCTACGTCAGCCCGAGACCGCGTTCAATACCCTCGCACAGTAGGTGCCCGACGAGAATATGACATTCCTGTATTCGAGCTGTTACGTCTGAGGGGACAACGACACTGACATCAACCACCCCATGCAGGGCACCACCCCCTTTCCCGCTCAGCCCAATGACGTGACACCCTGCTTCCTGCGCCGCAGCGCACGCCGCCAGGATATTCGCCGAATTACCTGAGGTGGAAATGGCAATCAGGACATCGCCTGCCGCCGCTAATCCCGCGACCTGCCGCGAAAAAATATCATCAAAACCATAATCATTGCCGATTGCTGTTAAAGCCGAGCTGTCCGTGGTCAGTGCGATAGCAGGCAAGGCCTTCCGGTCATGCACGAAGCGGCCGACTAATTCTGCCGCGATGTGCTGGGCGTCGGCTGCCGATCCGCCGTTGCCACAAAGCAAAATTTTGTGCCCGGCATTCAGCGCTTTTACGCACAGCAAAATTGCGGTATCAACGGAGGCTAACTCTACCTCGAGGGCATCGATCACCCGTCGGTGGGCGTTAAGCTGCTCGTTAAGAAAGCTGTCCACCAATACACTCCTCATTACACGACGCGCCCAACAGGGAGATGCGCCCAGAAACGAATTATGTCATCTTACACCTCGTCAAGGTAAAAGAGCAGGGACATCGATATGAATGATGATTCCACCTATGTAGATCCTGATCCTCAGCAATTCGCGATTTTTAAAGATCTTGATCGCGATCAGCCCATCCACATGCTCAACATGTTGCGCTTTAAGGAGCGAGCCACCTATCCCACAGATCACCCACGGGCGGGCGAAGCGCTAGTGGCGCTCAAGCCTATGAGTTTTACGGCGTAGACAGCGGCCCCATCTTTCAACGCGTCGGTGGCAGTATCGTGTGGCGCGGAGAATTCCAGGCTACGGTCATTGGTCCAGGTGATGAGCGCTGGGACAGCATTTTCATCGCCCGCTACCCGACCGCCCATGCTTTCTTGGAGATGGTTACGGATCCCGACTATCGCATCGCCGTGGTAAATCGCCAAGCGGCTGTCTTGACATCGCGCCTAATACGCCTCTCATCATCAGACATCGGCGATACGTTCTAAGCATGCACTCAGTGGGCTCAAGGCAACGAAAACAGTGAGCACTTTGCGTTTCCTGCTTTTATGGGTCTTTGGGTTTTTTGCCCTACTCTCTTTTGATCTGTTCGTTGAAGCATTTGTATTTGAGTGGCTGGAGTGGAACGGCACCAACAAAAACGACTGGTTTTTTGTGCTGTGGTGGGGCGTGGTCGTAACGTGGTTTTTGTTCGGTGTGAATCGTATCTGGCAGACACATGCGATAAAAATGGAGGCTCGGGTCGGAATCGAACCGGCGTAGACGGATTTGCAATCCGCTGCATGACCACTCTGCCACCGAGCCTTTGAGGACTGACTGTCCTGAGAAACCGCGCTCAAAAGCCATGCCATGACCAAGCGAGGCGCGAGAGCCGCGCAGTATACGCGCGTCATGAGGAATCGCCAACTGTAGCGCAACCCTAAAGATTGGAGCGGGTAACGAGGTTCGAACTCGTGACCTCGACCTTGGCAAGGTCGCGCTCTACCAACTGAGCTACACCCGCATGCGATGGATTTTAAGGCCTTACAGAGCGGCGTCAAGCATTCTCTTGTTGTCTTAACACCGTCAGGAACGCCCGCAAGTAGATCACCATGGACCACAACGTCAGCACCACAGCAATCAATAGGATCAACACCCCTATCCAGTAGAAAAATCGCGGCTCGGTCAGCGGGGTCAACGCCAACAGCAAACTGATGGCGATCATTTGCATGGCAGTTTTCACCTTGGCGATCAGCGACACTTTCACCGCGGCCGTCTGGCCGACCTGGGCCATCCACTCTCTGAGCGCGCTAACGACGATCTCCCGGCCAATGATGACGCAGGCGGCTACCGTGATAAGCCAGTGATCAAACCGGTCCGTTAACAGCACCAGCGCCGTGGCGACAATCAGCTTATCCGCCACGGGGTCGAGAAAGGCGCCAAACGCTGTCATTTGCCCCGAACGACGTGCCAGCCAGCCGTCGATCCAGTCGGTAATCGCCGCCAGACCAAAAATAGCCGCCGCCACCAACGTGCCTAAAGGATGAGGAAAGCCCGCAACAATCACCAGCAAGGGAATCGCGGCGACGCGCATCAACGTCAAGATGTTAGGTAAATTCAGCGGCACAGCAGACTCCGACCTCAGCGTTGGAGTGTCGCATAGGGGGCCGCGCCGAGAAACCCCTGAATGATTCGGCTTCCGGGTCTTTTAGTCCTGAATGGTATGCAGATAATCGTAAATGGTTTGCGCCAACGTCGAGCTGATGCCTTCGACTTTTCTCAGCTCCTCCACATTGGCCCCCGACACCGCCCCGGCACTGCCAAAATGACGTAATAGGTCGCGGCGACGCTTGGATCCGACGCCGGGGATCCCTTCTAAGGTAGAGGTCTTTCGCGCCTTACCGCGCCGGGCGCGATGCCCAGTGATGGCAAATCGGTGGGCCTCATCTCTTATCTGCTGAATTAAATGCAATGCCGGATTATCGCCACGCAACACCGATTCTCTGCCAGTCTCTCCATCAATCAAGGTTTCAAACCCAGCTTTTCGTGTCGTGCCCTTCGCGATCCCGACAACCCGTACCGATGAGATGTCATACATCGCCATCACTTCCATGGCCTGCGCTACCTGCCCCTTGCCACCGTCAATAAACAAGATATCGGGCATCTGCCCCTCACCCGCAATGAGCCGCTTGTAGCGGCGCTCCAGGGCCTGCTGCATTGCAGCGTAATCATCTCCTCCTTTGGTCCCCTTGATGTTGAACTGCCGATAATCTGCCTTACGCGGCCCTGTGTTATCGAACACAACACAAGAGGCGACCGTGGCCTCGCCCGAACTATGGCTAATATCAAAGCACTCCATCCGTGCGGGCAGGGTGTCCAACTCCAGCTCGCGCCGCAAGCTTTCCAAGCGCCCCGCCATGGTCTGCTTGCCGCTGAGGTGCGCGTGCAAGTTGGTATCGGCAGTTTGCTGCGCCATCTGAAGCCATCGCGCCCTCGCCTCTCTGACGCGCTGCCGCACCACCACCCTGCGCTTGCTATGAAGGGACAGAGCCTCACCCAACACCGCCGCCCCCTCGGGTAGCTCGTTGACAATAATTTCAGGGGGAACGGTATTTCTACCTGAGAGATAGAACTGCGGCAGAAACGCTTCTAATACAGCGCTCGGTGACTCATCTAACTTAAACGGCGGATAGTAACTTCGACTCCCGAGCACACGGGCTTCCCGAATAAAAAGCACCTGTACACAGGTGCTGCCCTGCGCCGACGTCGCCGCAAACACATCGAGGTCTCCACGGGTGCCTTCAATACCCTGCACAGACTGTACTTTTTGCAAATGAGAAAGTTGGTCACGTCGCTCAGCAGCCTCCTCAAAGCGAAGTGCCGAGGAAGCCTGCTCCATCTCGTCAGCCAACCTGGCCATCAGCGTTTGCGACTTCCCTCTCAGAAACAGCTCGGTTTTCTCTACCTGTTCGCCATATTCCTGGTCACTCACTAGGCCGACACAGGGACCGCTACATCGACCAATTTGGTATTGCAAACACGGTCTGGAACGGTTGCTAAAGTAACTGTCCTCGCATTGGCGAACCTTGAGCACTTTTTGCAGTAAATGCAGTGTCGAACGAACCGCACCCGCACTGGGATACGGCCCAAAATATTCGCCTTTGCGGCGCTTGGGACCGCGATGTAATGCAAGCCGCGGCCAACGGTCTTGGGTACTCAAATAAATATACGGGTAAGACTTATCGTCTTTCAGATCGATGTTGTAGGGGGGCCGATGCTCCTTAATCAAGTTGTGTTCTAAGAGCAAGGCATCGACCTCAGTCGAGGTCACGGTCACCTGAATGTCGCGAATGCGGTGCACTAAGGCCATGGTTTTTGCCGTTAAACCCGAGGCCCTAAAGTAACTGCTGACGCGGTTTTTTAAATTTTTTGCTTTACCCACATACAAGAGCTCCTCATCCTCAGCGTACATTTGATAGACACCAGGACGGGTCGTGAGAGTTTGCAAAAAAGCTTTAGCGTCGAAAGTAGCCATAGGTACTTAGCGAACCCTTAGACGAGAACATCTGGCTCAATCCCGAGCTGGATGCCAAATTCATTAAACACATCGCGCTGAACGTGCTGCGCAAAATCCAACACCTCGGCTGCTGTTTGAGCGGTGTGATTGACCAGCACCAGTGCGTGGCGTTGAGACATGCCCACGCCGCCAATCTCTCTGCCTCGCCAGCCGCAGCGTTCAATCATCCACCCCGCAGACAGCTTAGTCGCATCTCCCTGCCTGAAGGCGGGAATCTCGGGGTACTTTTTCACGAGGGCCTCGGCTACCTCGCTCGAGACCAGCGGATTTTTAAAAAAACTGCCCGCGTTAGGTTCTCTCTCCTGGATCCGGCAGACGCTCCCCACGAAGACTGATAACCGCCTCCATCACGTCGCGGTGGGTGACCACGGTAGCGGGCAGTCGCTCTGCTAAGCGCGGGATAATCACGCTGAACCAAGGCCTCACGGTCCAATTGGAAGTCGACCGATGCAATTATCCACTCTCGTCGCGCCATATCTTTGAAGATGCTTGTGCGGTAGGCAAAGCCGCAGGCCTGATTGTCCAGATAGGCCACCTCACCGGAGGCCATGCTCACGACCTCGACCCCCACTACCCGGTCGCGCACCTCGACACCGTAAGCGCCAATATTTTGCACCGGGGCGGCGCCCACGGTCCCTGGAATCAGCGCTAAGTTCTCAAGGCCGTACAGCCCGTTCTCGACACTCCAACGCACGAAGGTATGCCAATTTTCACCGGCCGCAACGCGGACACGGACCCGCCGCCCATCGTCCTTCAGCAGCTTTATCCCCATGCTCTTTATGGCTACAACAAGGGCATTCAAATGCTCGGGTAAAACGACATTGCTTCCCTCCCCAAGGGGAACTAGGGCTAAGCCGGCATCCGTAGCAATACGCGTGGCCCGGGATATATCTTCAGTCGAACTCGCCGTGGCCACACGCGCCGCCTGCGAGCGAAGCCGCAACGTATTTTTCAGATACGGTGCATCGTTCTGGCCATTCTCTGCAGCACTAGACATCCAAAATCCGTCTAACGACCGCCAAATCGGCTTCGGTATCAACCCCTGGGGGCACCGATTCCGCAGCTGTGACGACGCGAATTTGACACCCCTGGTAAAGCGCACGTAACTGCTCCAAGGACTCACGCCGCTCTATTGGTGCTTGCTCCCAGGTAACAAATTGCCTGAGAAAGCCAGCACGATAGGCATAGAGGCCCGCATGACGCTGAGCAGCAGCGATGTCGTCCGGGCTATCGTGTGGGCCAGTATGGCGAGATCCTTCTCTGGAAAAGGGGATAGGCGCCCGAGAGAAATAAAGTGCGTTACCTCGCGCATCAACAATAACCTTCACCACGGAAGGGTCGGCAAACTGCGCCGTACTATTGATAGGTTCGGCTAGAGTAGCAATGCTCGCGCTGGGATGATTGCTCAGCTCAGTCGCCACTTGGTGAATATTACTCTCGGGCATCAAGGGCTCGTCCCCTTGCAGATTAATCACCACCGTGTCATCCGCCCAACCCCGCAGCTCTACCACTTCTGCTAGCCGATCCGTACCTGAGGGGTGCGTGGCTTTCGTCATTTGCACATCGGCCCCGAAAGTCCGTCATGACGGCGGCTATTTCTTCATGATCGGTTGCAACGATAACTGAAGCCGCTGACGTGCCCAGTGCTCGCTGCCAAACCCACCACACCATTGGTTTGCCGGCAATATCAACCAACGCTTTACCGGGCAAACGCGTCGATCCGTATCTGGCGGGTATCACAATGTGAAACATAGGATCTCAGGCCTCGGCTTCAATCAATGAAACAATGCTGTCGACCAAAGGCGCGGGAATCGTCGCATTGATTTCCAGCACCCAAATTCTCTCGTCGCTATCATAGGCCAATTTCACTGCATCTTTGTCGGTGACGATAACGACTTGTGCATCGAGATCAGCCAAATCCTGCGACCCGATCATTTGATGATCTCCCAAAGCTCGCGTTGTTGGTATAAATCCAAGAGAGGTAAGTTGGCCAAAGAACTGCTCGGGCTGACCCAAAGCGGTTACAGCGGCGATGGCCCTACCCTGCCAGGCAATAGCGGCTTCGGCCACCCCTAACGCAGCGCCGGTGTTGTGATGTCTTAGGCACGCAGGCTCATAGATGAATCTTGTATCCGGGTTGTCTCCGTTGCGCTCCAAGACCCAGTCAACCGTCCTCAAACGAGACCGCGGCTCCCGCAAGGGGCCCATCGGGAGTAATCGGCCGTTACCCAATCCCCGATCAGCATCCAGAACAACCACCTCAAAGCTTCGAGGCATGCTGTAATGCTGAAGCCCGTCATCGGACAACACCATGTCGACCGGGTGCTTTGCGAGTAAGACCTCAACCGCTCTCCTTCGATCACTGTCGACCACGACCGGAACACCCGTCATGCGCGCTATCAACAGCGGCTCGTCCCCCGCAAGCGCGGCGGAAAGATCAGAAGTCACAAACAACGGCCCATCACTGGCGGTCCTACCGTAACCCCGACTCACCACAGCCACTGTTTTGCCTTTCTCTCTCAGTGCCTGAATCAACGCCAAAATGATCGGCGTTTTCCCCGACCCCCCGACTGTAATACCCCCAACAACCACAACGGGCTTCACCAATGCAGCCGGAGGATCATTCAGAAATCGCCGTCGACGCCTGACGACCACCCAGGAGACGACAAGACTTAGCGGCCACAACAGCCACAGCCACCACGCGCCGCGATACCATGCCCGGGTCACACCGTGCTCGAGTCGCTGCATCAGCACCCCCTGCAAGGCCATTAGCCCTCGGTTGTACCCTGCCGATACATGCTGGCGTAGAGCGCGCTCGTGGCGAGCAATTCCTGATGGGAGCCCTGGGCCAAGATCTGACCTTGATCGAGAAGAATAATCCGATCGGCATTTTCGATCGTTGACAGCCGGTGGGCGATAACTAAAGTGGCGCGTTGATCGGGCCCAGCTTCAAGCGCTTCTTGCACCGCACGCTCGGACTCACCGTCGAGCGCCGATGTCGCTTCATCCAAAATCAAGACGGGCGCTTTTTTAAGAAGCGCTCTGGCGATCGCCAACCGCTGACGCTGTCCCCCGGAAAGACCCGCGCCCTGATCACCGAGCACAGTATCCAAACCCGCAGGCAGGCGCTCGATAAACTCCATCGCATGAGCACAACGCGCCGCATCGATTACGTCATCGTAGCTCGCGTCACTCAGGGAGCCAAAGGCGATGTTATTGCGCACGGTATCGCTGAACAGTTCAACCGCCTGCGATACCACGGCAAACTGGCGCCGGTAATCCCGAAGACGATATTCGTCAATGATCAAATCATCTAACCTGATTTCGCCTGCATCCGGCGCGTAAAACCGGAGTAAGAGCTGTGCGAGCGTCGACTTGCCACTGCCAGAGCGCCCCACCAATGCCACGGTCTCTCCAGGGGCAATCTGAAATGATACGTTTTTGAGCGCCTGAGTTTCCGCGCCAGGATACCGAAAGCTCAGGTTTTCAATCTCGATAAAACCACGCGCTCGACCCATAGGCGTCGTGCCACGATCTACTTCACTGGGCGTGTCCAGCTGGGCAAACACGTCCTCCGCAGCGGCCAGTCCACGCTGAACAATACTTTGTATGCCACTCAGGGTTTTTACGGGCTTACCCAGCTGTGCCGCTGCCGTAATAAACGCCACTAGCGAGCCCGCCGAAAAACCAGCAAGGATTGTGGGATCCAGCGAGAACCAGAACAGCGCCCCAAGAGCGAACGCAAGCAACGTTTGAATGACGGGTGTAGATATGGCCTCAACCAAAGCCAGCTTTAGGCTCTGGTTGCGGTTAAAAAAACTCGCATTGTCGAACCGCTTAATCTGGTTGCTTTCACCGCCGAAAATACGCAGCACGTCAAAGGCGCCCAAAGACTCGCCGCTTACCTGCGTCACTGAGCCCATCGAATCCTGTATGCGCCGGCTGTACCGTCTAAAGTGACGGCCGACAATCACCACCACCAAACCGATCGCCGGCGCGACGGCAAAAAAGATCAAACTCAGCTTCCAATTGAGATACAACATGTATGACACAAGCGCAACAATGGTTAGTCCCTCTCTGAGAATAACTTTTAGCGCATCGCTCGCCGCACCCGAGACTTGCTCAACATTAAACGTCAGCTTGCTGATCAACGTCCCAGTGCTGTGCTTGTCGTAGTAGGCTTTTGGGGCGCGCATCAAGGTGCCAAAGAGCTCGGTACGCAGAGTATGAATCACCGATCTTGCGACGATATTCATAAAGTAATTGCCGACGAAATAACCCATCGCACGACCGAACGACAAAACCAAAGCGGCGATCGGCACTGCAAGCCGTGCATAATCGAGGGCACCTTTGTCGCCTGGTGGCCACACCCAGTGTGCGGCACTCGCGACTAGGCCCAGAGACACCGGTGTAGATTCCCCGAGCGAGTCCAGAAGAAATTGGGTCAGATCGGCGAGCAGCACATTGCCGAGTGAATAGATTAGGAAACCAGCGACGCTGACCACAAACACAAGGGTGTGTGGCACCACATAACCAAGCAGGCGCTTATAAAGCACCAAATCGCCTTGGCCGTTCGTTTTCTCCGAATCTATCATTGTTCAGGCGTCTGAGTGGCGATAGTGACCTGCTCAAAACCGAGCACTTCCGCAGCGTCAAGCGCGCTGACCACATACCGGTGGGCCGCCTCACCGTCGGCCGCCACTGTCAGTGAGGTTTGTCCACTTTTTGCGACCTCAACCTCCATTGCCTCCCTGAGCGCCAAATGGTCGTTGCTTATTTGTTTGCCATTCAAGGTCATAAAGCCATCGGCCCGGATAAGCAGTTCCAGCGACTCCGAGGACTGGCTGGAAGCCACGCCCTCCGCCTCAGGCAGGTTCACTGCGAGCTGTGTTGCTCGGGTAAAGCTAGTCGACACCATAAAAAAAATAAGAAGCAAAAAAACGACATCGATTAATGGCGTCAGATTGATGCCTAACTCATCACGGTGCTGACGGCGAAACCTCACAAGTCGTACTCAGTTTTTTTGTTGCCTGCATGCAACGCGTCAACCAATTTGATTGACTCCTGCTCCAAACCGACAACAATCGCGTCAATCTTACCCGTAAAATAGCGGTGCATCACGAGGGATGGAATGGCGACGGCCAAGCCTGCAGCGGTGGTAATCAAGGCCTCGGAGATACCGCCCGCCAGCGCATTGGCATTCCCCGTTCCCTGCACCGTGATCTCGGTAAAAACACGGATCATGCCAACAACAGTACCCAGAAGTCCGAGTAATGGCGTCACCGCGGCAATCGTCCCAAGCGTGTTCAGATAGCGACCAAGGTCGTGAATCACATGACCTGCCGCCTCCTGAATGCTCTCTTTCATAATGTCACGGCCTTGAACGTGATTGGCAAGCCCCGCCGCCAGGATGGCGCCAAGAGGGGAACCCTGACGAAGCTGTTTTAGACGAGTGGCGTCGAGCTCCCCCGCTTTCAATTGTTGCCATACCCCAGCCAACAAATGAGGAGGCGCGATTCGCGCGGGTTTGAGGGCCAATAAACGCTCAATAACAATCGCCATCGCAATGACCGAGCCGGCGACAATGAAGGGCATCGTCCAACCACCTGCCATCAGTAAATCCAGCAATGCGCATTCCTCCTTTTTCCCTCAAAGTATACCCTTCACATGGCTCTGACCCCAGTCAGGGAACCCTAAGCCAATAGGGAATAGTGCCATCGCGCATCGTTGCTATCGTGAGAGCGCTGCCCTCTATAGTAAATGTGATTGCTCCATCAACCGCGGTGTTTAACATCGTGGTATTACGTTCGGCAAAGCGGTCAACCACGGTCGCTGCCGGATGGCCGAAGCGGTTGCCCCTACCGGCACTAAACACCGCGTAATCTGGCTTTGCCCACTTTAAAAAAGTGGCTGAGGACGATGTGTTGCTGCCGTGGTGTGCGGCGATCAGCACGTTGGCTGAGAGCTCCTCTCGCCAGAAACGCACCAGCGCTTTTTCCCGACTGCGCTCGACATCCCCCATCAAGAGAAATCGATAGTTAAGATATTCGATCAGCACCACACAGGACACGTCGTTGTCACTCTCAGCCGAAGGAACCACTCCAAGGGCGGAAAGATCACCGTTAAGAAATCGCAGGCGCGCCGATCCACCGAGGGATATCTCCTGTCCGGGCCGACAACTCAACCCACCATGCCCATAGACCTTAGCGACTGGCATAGCATCGAGCAGCACATCCACACCGCCAATATGATCTCTATCGCCATGACTGAGAATAAGCCAATCAATCGCACTCACTGCTTGATGTCGCAGAAACGGCAAGATGACTCGATCCGCCTGTGTGAATCCGTGTTCATGGCCATCACCGGTATCGTAGAGAATGGTGTTACCGTCGACCCGAACCAGAATCGACAGCCCCTGCCCAACATCGAGTACGGTAAGACTGAATTTGGATGAGGTTTTGTCGCGCCGAGCCGACTTCTGGAGTCCGGACGACACTTGCAATGCCAAAGCCCTACCGAGGGCCGTTTCTGGCTCTTGCTCGGCGCCTAGGTGCCACCGGGTCTCATCGAGCAGGCCAAACCACAGGCGCGAAAACCCTTGTGCGGGTTGCCATACAATCGGTGTGCGCGAGGACAAGATGGGCTCACTGGCGAATACGGTAGCGAGTGCTGCTATCAGCGCTGCGGGTATCACGGTGAGGGATAACAGCGGGACCAAAAGCAAATTAGCCGCAATTGCCACGACACCCGCTGGTGGGTACCACAGAGTTACCAGCGGCATCAGCCCAAACACCAGCATGCTCTGCCCAAGTACGGCCTTAATGAACACCCCTCTAACACGGAAAAGGTGACACCGCGTGAGAACCGTGTGAATAACAAGCAACAATCCCGTCGCCGATACCGTTAGCCAAAAGCTGGGACCCAACACTGAAAAAGGTTGAGCGGCAACAAGCATAACGGCGGCCGTCAGCAAGGCCCTTAGCGGGGTCGTTCGCCAGCCGGCCAGCGTGACCAACACCAATACACTCAGCATGAGGAGCGCCCGCTGCGTGGGTACCGTGAAACCCGCCAACATGGCATAAGCCCCTGCGCAGCCCCAGGCGAGCAAGACCGAGTAATCACGGTGTAACAGCATCCTTGGCCACACGCTAAGCACAAGCCGGCGACCGAGCCACCACACTGCGCCGTAAACCAGGCCCACGTGCAGGCCACTAATCACCAACGCGTGGGTGATGCCCAATGCCCTAAAATTTCTCCAATCTTGTGTTGGAAGCCGACTGCCGTCACCGACGGTGAGGGCAAGTAACAACCCTTTCACCCGTATCGGCACGATCGCCGTATCGATGCGGTGGGCAAGCCCCCCACGGATCCCGTCAAGCCAAGGAGGATCTCCGCTCAAGGTATCGAGGTGCTTGGCCCACAACCGTCCACCCAGGCCTTGTGCCATCGCATTGGCCTGCTCTGGCGGCCTGCCGCGGCTCCATTGGGAACCCGTGATAGAAAATGTGCCCAGAGCAACAACGCGCCTACCCAGATCGGCGGCATTAAGTGGCTGAGGAACACTCACTTGAACCCGCGAGAGATCACCGCAGGATGAGGGAATCGTGGCCTCGACGCGCAGTCTTGTCGACCATCGCGTCTCACCCTCCCACCCCCAAACCTCGAAGGGCAACTGGTCAATAGCGCCCATAACCATCATGACCTCGCCGTCACAGGCAGGGTTTGGCGCAGAAATGGACGCTAACAAAGAGGCAATCCCACCCAACACCAACCCCACACCCAAATAGGCAAGCTGCCGGATTGGTGCCAGCGCGAACAGGATGAACACCCCGACGGCTAATACCAACCCCAGGGTCACCTCCGGTAAAGCGAGCGGGGTGACCATGCCCAGCAACACCCAAATTCCCGGAGCTGAGCGCCATGAACGGGCGCCCTGACGACACCAAAAGCATCGCCATAGACGCATGAAATAAAGCACGTTCATGCGCTACTCACGGCATAATCTGGTAGCAAGTCACATGGAGCTGAAAAATGAAAACAGTCATAATTACACCGCTGGTTGCGGCGATGCAGTAGAGCACGTACCTGCCCAGATACCACACATCTCAAGGCGTTCTTGGCGGGCAATGAACACTAAAGCCGATTACTCACGAATGGACTGATTCGCTACATGCCCCGGAAGTTGTTTCAAAGAATTGCGCCCTCTCCGCAGAAGCTGCGAGCGATGCGCACCCTGAGGCCACTAGGAGATTGGGTGTATGAGCCCAATCTCTGGCATATCAACCGGACGTCAACGGCAAAAGCTTTCGCCATCGGTCTGTTTAGCGCCATGGTTCCCCTTCCCGGGCAAATGTTCATCGCCGCCATCGTAGCAGTTCGCTGGCGGGCCAATTTACCTTTGAGCGTGACCTTAATTTTTGTTACCAACCCACTCACGATGCCGGTCATTTATTTTGCGGCCTATCAACTTGGCGCGACCATCCTCGACACCCCGGTGAATCCGATCGAATTCGAAATGACCTGGAGCTGGTTCGGGGAGCGCCTGGGGGCCATTTGGGAACCCTTCCTGTTGGGTTGTCTTCTAATGGGAATCGCAGCTGCAACGCTGGGATATTTCGCTATCGACCTCTTATGGCGTTGGCGAGTGGTTGACCAATGGGAAAAAAGAGCCGCCAAACGTCGAAAGAATCCCTACTGACGACCACTGGGAAGATTTTTTTCAGGCGGAGCCCAGTGCCAGCGCTTGTGCAACAGGGACCTTACTGGCCCTATAGGCTGGAATGAGGGCTGAAGAGATACACAGAAACACCGAGACAATCCAAAGCGTCAGAATATCGGAAAGTCTAATATCGACGGGCAAAAACGCGAGGGGGTAAACGTCGGTATTCAGAAGCTGAATCCCCACCGCCCCTTCTATGGCGACGAGAA
This sequence comes from uncultured Luminiphilus sp., assembly GCA_943787485.1. Taxonomy (GTDB): domain Bacteria; phylum Pseudomonadota; class Gammaproteobacteria; order Pseudomonadales; family Halieaceae; genus Luminiphilus. Next base: position 156,926 of record CALSMP010000005.1, read on the forward strand.
GCTGTGGCGCCATTACGGCCAAGGCGCCACCCAGTGTCAGCCCCACCGTTGCCCCGAGAACACCAATTAGGGCGCCCTGAAAAAGATATATCCACGCTATGTCTTTGCGGGACGCGCCCATAACCTGCAATATCGCGATCGCCGATCGCCGATCAATGATCACCAACATCAGGGAAGACACCACATTGAACGCGGCCACAGCGATAATCGTCGTGAGCAACAGCGTAATTAAATCTGAGGACAGACGGATGGCCTGATAGAGATTACCGTGGCTGCCCGTCCAGTCGGTTAAGTAAAAATGCGCCGGCAATGACTGATACAACCCCCATCGGACCTCGGGGGCTGCAAACAGGTCGTCTAGCTGCAACGCCAATCCGTTTGCCGAAGCACCCTCAGACCCAAATGCCGCGATGTCTTGCAAGCGGCCGATAATCAATCCCTCGTCGAGCTCTGTCTGCGTCGACAATAGCCCCGCCACCCTCACCGCGGCTATGCGGGTCCTTTGATTGGCAAGCAGGGCGTCTTCTGGAAGCAGGAGGCGCAACGTCGCTCCCGCCCCGACCTGTAATCGCGCGGCAAGCCTGGAGCCAATAAGCACCTCGTTTTGCTCTAGTCGCTTTGGTTCTGTGGGAGACCATCGCTGCCAGTCAGCGATACTGGCCGCCTCAAGACCCATGAGTTTGGCGGCCTCAACCTTTAGCCCTCGCACTAACAGCGCCTCTCTCTCGTAAAAGAGCGCGGCCTTTGAGACCCCCGCTAATTGCGCCAGCCGCTCCTTTTGAGCGCGCCACTCAGCATCGCTGGCGTACCCACGCTGGGTAACGTGGGGAACAAGACTTAAAATCCTGTCGTCCATTTCACGTTCAAAGCCGTTCATGACTGACATCACAGCGAGCAAGATGGCCACGGCAAAAACTAAACCGAGGATAGAAAGTCGTGACAGAAAAACCGAGAGGCCTCTCCCGGGATCCATCACCTGACGACGAGCAAAAGCAAATCGCTCACGCCACCGCATCATGGTCTCCCACCAAACGGCCGTCGATCAGTGTTAACTGGCGCGCCATTTGATTGGCGACTTGCCGATCATGGGTGACCACCACAAATCCCGTCTGCCCCCACTCTAATGACTCCATCAGGGTAAGAATTTGTGCCGCCGACTCAGGGTCAAGATTGCCGGTTGGCTCATCCATCAAAACACAGCGTGGGTTGTTGATTAAGGCCCTGGCAATGGCTACACGCTGGCGCTCTCCGCCACTGAGCGCTGCAGGCCGATGCCCTCCCCGATCTTGCAGACCAACTCTCTCAAGTAGCTTAGCCGCCAGCTGGTTCGCTTGCGACTTCGAGGCGCCCGCGATACGCGCGGGCATCGCTACCGCCTCTAGCGCTGTAAACTCTGGCAGCAAATGATGAAACTGAAACACAAGCCCAAGCTGCTGGTTACGCCACTGACTGCGCCTCAGGTCTGACATCTCACTCATCACCTCTCCAGCGACATAAACTCGTCCCGTGGTCGGCACCTCTAAGCCTCCGAGAAGATTGAGCAACGTCGATTTTCCACATCCCGACTGACCGACAATAGCCACACGCTCACCGGCACGAAGGGAGAAATCGACACCCGATAGGACTTCGATTTGTCGATCGCCGTCCTGGAACGCCTTGCCGAGGCCCGAGCAGGAAATAACTGGATCAGACATCGTGAAGGACCTCCATTGGATGAAGGGTTGCGGCGCGATAAGCGGGGTATAGGGTGGCAACCAGGGTGAGAAAAACTGCGACCGATAGCGTTACAACAACGTCGAGCCACTGAAGCTCGGAGGGAAGCCTCCCAATGTAATAGACTGAGGGATCGAATAATCGAGCGTCGAAAAAATGTTCCAGAAAAATCGCAATATCGGCAACGTGGAGCGCCAAACCAACGCCTAAGATTGCACCGACGCCAATACCGATTCCTCCCAGCACCCCCCCATATCCCATAAAGATCCACATGAGCTGTGACCGAGGCATACCGATGACCCGCAGCACAGCGATATCTCGCGCCTTTTCGGTCACTGACATCGTTAAAGTCGACACGATATTGAACGCGGCCACCGCCACGACCGCCATCAACAGCAGAGCAACGGTTATTTTCTCCATCCGTATAGCCGTAAACAAAGAACCCTGAGATTGCTGCCAACCACTGGCATCGACCGACTCTCCGAAGCGATTCGCGACGCGGCCTATCACTGTATCCACGTGGCCCCGATCGTGGAGCGCCACCTGAAGGCTATCGATATCGCGGGCAAACAAACGTCGTGCGGTATCGAGGGAAACAAAGGCTTGTTGCGCATCAAGACTTGAACCGACTTCGAATTCCGCAACGACTTGAAGGCGACGCTGACGGGGGAACACCCCTGCCGGCGTGATCGATAACGTGGGCAAGACTGCCGTCACCTCATCTCCCACCCTCACACCCAGCCTCTGTGCCACACCGCGGCCCAATACCACCGAAAAAGCCGTCTGCGATACAGCCTCGAGACTACCCTCCGCTATATGGTCAGCCAGCGCGGTCACCCCGCTAAAACCAGCGGTGCTAAGTCCTGCCACGCGGACACCGTGCTGTTGCGTGTTGTGGGTAAGTAGCAGCATATCTTCCAGTAACAGCGCGGATGACTTGACTTCACTCTGGCTTGCAAGGAAATCGCTTACCTCCTGAAGTAGCGCACCATCGGGGCTTTTCACCGACAGCGTCAAGTGCGGCGTTACCGACAAGATGCGGCGATGCAGCTCTGAAGAAAAACCATTCATCACCGACAAAACGACAATGAGACTGGCGACACCCAACACCATACCCAGCAGCGAAACCCGAGCCACCAGCAAGGTAAAACCATGCTGACGTCCTCCAAGGGCATAGCGCAGGATTAAATCGAGAATCACGGGCAGCTCACAATCGAGTCACTGCAGCTGCTTATGACTTCGTGGGGTCATGGAATTCAACATCGCCATCGCCCTTGGATCGGGTCTGGGTTTCACACACCTGAGGGTCGCCACCACATAACTCGCATTTTTGATCGATACCGAGTTTGCCAACGCCGCCACAGGAACCGCTGATGGGGGCCCTCCCCGCCATGACACCCACGGACATTGCGGCCACAATCGTCATAAAGACGAGCAAACTAACGACAAATATCACAAGCGACTCCTCGTGGCACTAAGGGACTCACGCACCCGAGGGCACGTATCGGTTAAACGCTGCGCTCCAGCTAGGCGTAAGCGTATCACCGGTGCGTCTAATCACATAAATTGGCAGGTCCCGGGCCTCGGCGAGGGCCATGGCTGACTCATAGCCCATAACCGCCAGGGCCGTCGCCCAGGCATCGGCGATCCCTGTCGACGGGTGGATCACCGTTACCGACACCAGATCATGACGAATGGGATAACCCGTGCGCGGATCAATAAGATGCGAGTAGCGCACCCCCTCAATCTCAAAATAATTTCGGTAATCCCCCGAGGTGGCAATGCCGGAATTCGACAGGCTGATGGCCTTTGCCACACCGGATCGCGCCAACTCCGGACGCTCAATAGCGACCCGCCACTGATCACCCCGCGGGCTCAGGCCTCTTGCTTGCATTTCCCCGCCAACTTCTAGCAAAAAATTGCCGATACCGAGCTCATCAAGCACATCGGCTGCCAGATCGACGGCATAGCCTTTAGCGATAGACGAAAGCTCAATTTCTACACCCATCGCGCGCTTGCCGAGCATACGGTTCGCAGAATCCCAGACGATCATGGGCCAACCCGAAATTGCTCTTGCCGCCTCAACCGCCTCCGGCGCTGGGTAGGCTGTCGGGCCCTTGGGACCAAAGCCCCACACATCAAGAAGCGGGCCTATCGTCACATCGTAAGCACCGTCACTTAACGCGGAAATTCGGCGAGCCTCGCCGATGACATAGGCAAAATCCCAGCCCATTTGAATCGCCTCTCCAGGAGGCATCGCATTAAATCGACTCAACGACGTATCCGGCGCGTAGGTATTCATGCTGACATCGACCACGGCAAAGGCTTCAAGCACCGCCGCTTCAACCTCCGATGACTTGAGCGGCTGCGCCTCCGGCAGATAAATCAATGACCATCCCGTGCCAAATATCGATCCCTCGAGCCGAACTGACTCAGACTGGCTGTCACAGCCTGTCAGGGCCAAAAGCAAAACGACCAGCACAATGGCTGGTCGTGATCGGTGCCCAAACGGTGTTTTAGCCCCCGAAATCATCGAGCAGAATGTTCTCTCGTTCGACACCGAGATCAAGCAACATCTTGATCACTGCCGCATTCATCATGGGAGGACCACACATGTAGTACTCGCAATCCTCCGGTGCAGGGTGATCTTTGAGGTATTGCTCGTACAACACGTTATGGATAAATCCGGTCAACCCGTCCCAATTGTCCTCAGGCTGCGGGTCTGAGAGCGCCACGTGCCAAGAGAAGTTATCGTTTTCGGCGTCTAGACCGTCATAGTCTTCAACGTAAAACATCTCGCGCAGGGATCGAGCGCCATACCAAAAGGTGATCTTTCGCTCGGAGTTTAGGCGCTTGAGCTGGTCAAACAAGTGCGACCGCATGGGCGCCATGCCGGCACCGCCACCAATGAATACCATTTCTGCTTCCGTTTCCTTGGCAAAGAACTCGCCAAAGGGCCCATATACGGTAACTTTGTCTCCTGGCTTAAGCCCAAATACCCAGCTGGACATGATGCCGGGCGGGATTCCCTCGCTTCCGGGCGGGGGGGTGGCGATTCGGATGTTGAATTTGACGACGCCCTTCTCTTCGGGATAGTTGGCCATCGAATAAGCGCGGATAGTGGTTTCTGGACATCCCGAGGACAAGTTGAAAAAGCCGAAGCGCTCCCAGTCCCCGCGATATTCCTCGCCTATATCAAAGTCACCAAATTTCACTTGGTGAGGTGGACACTCCAGCTGCACGTACCCGCCTGCCCTGAAATCAACACTTTCGCCTTCGGGTAAGCGAAGAACGAGTTCCTTAATGAAGGTCGCGACATTATCGTTCGACTCCACGGTACATTCCCACTGCTTAACGCCAAACACCTCTTCCGGAATCTGGATCTTCATGTCTTGCTTTACAGGGGTCTGGCAAGAAAGACGCCATCCCTGATTAGCTTCACGACGGGTGAAGTGGGACTCTTCGGTGGGAAGCATAGCGCCACCCCCGTCGGCGACCACACATTTACACTGTGCGCAGGTACCACCGCCGCCACAGGCACTGGCCAAAAACAAATTAGCATCCGCCAGAGTCTGCAGTAACTTGCCACCGGCGGGTACCTCTATGGTCCTCTCGCCATTGATTTCAATCGCGATGTTGCCGCTACTCACGAGACGCGTTCGCGCAAAGAGAATCACCATCACCAAAGCGACCACGATCGCTGTGAACATGCCGACGCCATATATGATTGTCATATCCATATAACTCAGAATCCCCGGTTCGTTCTGCTCTCTCAGATATCAATGCCGCCAAACGACATAAAGCCCAGCGACATCAGACCTACAGTGATAAAGGTTATGCCCAAGCCCTGCAACCCATCCGGCACATCGCTGTACTTTAGCTTCTCACGAATGCCTGCCAGCGCCACAATAGCCAAGGCCCAGCCGATGCCTGCGCCCGCACCAAACACCACGCTTTCGGCAAAGTTATAGCTGCGCTCGACCATAAACAAGGAGGCGCCGAGGATGGCACAGTTCACCGTGATCAACGGCAGAAATACACCCAACGCCGCGTACAGGGCCGGCACATATTTATCGAGGAACATTTCCAGTATCTGTACCAGCGCTGCAATCACGCCGATATAGCTGAGAAGCCCCAAAAAGCTCAGATCCACATCGGGGAGTCCGGCCCAAGTCAGGGCGCCGTCCGAGAGCAAATACTGATAAATCAAATTGTTGACCGGCACCGTGATAGTGAGGACCACCACCACGGCTATACCCAATCCGATGGCCGCCTGGATTTTTTTGGATACCGCCAAAAAAGTGCACATCCCTAGAAAGAACGACAGCGCCATGTTTTCGATGAAGATCGAACGAACGAACAAGCCCAGATAGTGTTCCATTACGCGCTTTCCTCCACCGCTGTATGCTGGGAAATCCTGAATTCAGGCTGTTCCACCTGATCCTTCTGCCAGCTTCGAATCGCCCAAATCAACAAGCCAATCAAGAAAAAGGCACTGGGCGGAAGCAGCAGCAGGCCGTTTGGCATGTACCAACCACCCTCTGTGACCAACGGCAACACCTCAACCCCGAACAACTTTCCCGACCCAAAGAGCTCGCGAATGAAAGCGATCACCATGAGTACAAAGGAATAGCCCAGACCATTGCCCAACCCGTCGAGGAAGCTAGGCACTGGGGGATTCTTCATGGCGTACGCCTCTGCTCGCCCCATAACAATACAGTTCGTAATGATCAAACCAACAAACACCGACAGCTGTTTGGAAATCTCGTAAGCGACTGCCTTCAGGATTTGATCTACCACGATGACCAGAGAAGCAATAATGGTCATCTGCACAATGATGCGGATACTCGACGGGATGTAGTTGCGAATGGTCGAGATAAAAAAGCTCGAAAAGGCAGTGACAAGTGTTAAGGCAATCGCCATCACCAGACTGACCTGCATCGAGGAAGTTACCGCCAATGCGGAACATATGCCCAGAATCTGGAGTGCAATCGGGTTATCGCGAAAGACCGGTTTGAATAAGGTTTCACGGATGTCCATTAGGCATCACCTCCGCGCAAATTAGTTAGGTAGGGCTGGAAGCCCTCTGCACCGAGCCAAAATTGGACCAGATTGGAAACGCCGCGACTTGTAAGCGTTGCGCCCGACAAGCCATCGACCTGCCAATTTGCCCCAGAAGATTGCGGATTAACTGCCCCTTTAGCGACGTTAATCGCTACCTGGCCATCCCGGTATGCCCGCTTGCCTTCCCACAGCGCCTTCCAACGGGGATTATCGACTTCACCGCCAAGGCCCGGCGTCTCGCCATGCTCATAAAAGCCCAGTCCGGCTATGGTGTTGGCATCCGATTCCAGCGCGACGAAGCCATACAAGGTAGACCAAAGACCATAACCGTGAATCGGCAGGATGACCTTATCTAGATCCCCTGCTTCATCGTTCACCAAATACACCAGCGCATGGTCCGACCGACGTAATATCTTGGCCACATCTTCCTCTGGGTCGAGGGCGCGAGAGCGGGCTGGATCCTTTGCCGCCGCGCGTGGGTCAAATCCGTTCGGATCGACATCACCGACGTAGGTGCCAGACTCTATGTCCACAACCCGCGTTGTAACCCGCTCAAACTGCTCCTCGACGGTCAGTGCCGGATCATAGAGACCCGCCGCCATCAAAATATTGCGCTTAAGATCCCGGGTCTTATTTACGGCCTGTGCCGGCTTGAGCAGCACTGCCGCCGTCGACACCACCACAGAGCAAACAATGCACAGCGCGAAGGCGACCGTCAGGACACGCGACAACCCCTCTTTATTACTGGACACGAGCAAGCCTCCTCTTAATATTCGCTTGCACCACAAAGTGGTCAAACAACGGCGCGAACAGATTGGCAAAGAGAATGGCAAGCATCATGCCTTCGGGGAAAGCAGGATTGACCACGCGAATCAGCACACACATAACCCCAATCAGAATTCCGTACGCCCAGCGACCGCCATTGGTCATGGCAGCCGATACCGGATCAGTGGCCATAAAGAAAGCACCAAAAGCAAAACTGCCCACGACCATGTGCCAGTACCACGGCATGGCAAAAGCGGGGTTGCTGTCCGAGCCAATCGTATTCAGTAACGTCGAGAACGCGATCATGCCCGCAAAACAGCCGGCAACAACACGCCAAGAGGCAATCCGGGTCAGTAGCAGAACAGCGCCACCCATCATCACCATAAGGGTTGAAGTCTCGCCAATTGATCCGGGGATTGAGCCTATAAACGCGTCCATCCACGTGAAGCTCTCCATAACACCCGTCATCCCGTCTTGCGCCACGATCCCCAGAGGTGTTGCGCCGCTGTAGCCATCCACCGCAGTCCAGACGGCGTCTCCGGATAACTGAGCCGGGTAGGCAAAATACAGAAACGCCCTGCCTGTTAATGCAGGGTTTAGGAAGTTTTTGCCGGTGCCGCCAAAGACTTCTTTGCCAATAACGACCCCAAAACTGATGCCAAGCGCCGCCTGCCACAGCGGCAAATCAGGAGGTAGCGTCAGCGCGAACAAAATCGACGTAACAAAGAAACCCTCGTTAACCTCGTGGCCACGTTTCATGGCAAACAGCACTTCCCAAAAACCACCCACCACAAAGGTCACTAAATAAAGCGGCAGAAAATGCAGTGCCCCGTACAGAAAACAGCTCCACAGGCTGCCCGCATCATAACCTGCGAGCGCTGACATCACGCCACCGCGCCAACCCTCAATACCCGCTACGCCCAGCGTCTCCATAGCGCCGTTGGCCTGAAATCCGAGGTTCCACATGCCATAAAACATCGCGGGGAAGGTCGCCAACCAAACCGTAATCATGATGCGCTTCAGGTCCACTCCGTCACGAACATGAGCTGACGAGCGCGTGACGTGACTCGGCGAATAAAAGATGGTATCGACCGCCTCATAGAGGGCATACCAGTTCTCGTAGCGTCCGCCAGGTTTGAACTGCGGCTCGAGTTTATCCAGTGTGCTACGCAAGCCCATCGATCAGCCCTCCTTCTCGATGCGTGTAAGGTTATCCCTGAGAATGGGTCCGTACTCATATTTGCCTGGACAGACGTAGGTGCAGAGCGCCAAGTCTTCTTCGTCGAGTTCCAAACAGCCTAGTGCCTGAGCTGTTTCGGTATCTCCCACCAACAAGGCTCTCAGCAGCTGCGTGGGGAGAACATCAAGAGGAACAACACGCTCGTAATTACCGACTGGCACCATCGCGCGTTCAGACCCGTTGGTAGTCGTTGTCATGGCCGTGGGCTTCATCCCAAACCAACTCGAAAGATAAATGCCCATGACTGAATGCTTTTCTTTTCCCGGAGAGAGCCATCCCATGAAGGCACGATCCCTACCCTCAGCAATTGCTGTTACCTGATTGTGATAACGACCCAAATAAGCAGTGTCGGACTGAACGCCTCGACCGCCCAAAACCGAGCCAGAAATCACGCGGGTCTCGCCATCTGCCAACTGACCTGCAGTGAGCTCTTGAAGGTCAGCACCGACTCTGGTTCTGACCGACCTCGGTGAGCTTACTTGTGGGCCAGCGAGAGAAATAATCCTGTCGGTGTACAGCTCGCCGTCCATGAACAGGCGGCCAATCGCTATGACGTCTTGGTAACCAACGTGCCACGCCAAAGTCGACAGCGACGCCCCAAGCAAATAATGAATATGGGTTCCCACCAATCCCGCAGGATGTGGACCAGAGAAATCGGCCCGCTCGATTCGCGAATGCTCTCCGCGAGGGATTTCTGTGCCTGCTTCGCAGCAGAGGTAGACAGGGCAATCAACGAGCTGCGCGAGAATGTCTTGCCCCAGCATGAAGGCCTCTGGGTTTTCTGCGATCACCGCTGCAGGATCGAGGGCAAGAGGCTGAGTGTCGATCGCGGTGATAAACAAGCCCGCTGGGGTTGTCGCTGGATCCGCGACCTTGCTGTAGGGTCGGACTCGAATTGCGGTCCACTGCCCGCTGTCTGTGAGAACCGACTTAACCGTGTCCGCGCTAAGCTGCCTAGCTTCCTCGGGGGTGTAACGTTGAAAGTGCTTGGGCTCAGCTGCGTCATCGACTTCAATCACCAAGGATTGGAAAACGCGACGGGCACCTCGGTTGATCGCCGCGACACGACCGGATGCGGGCGCGGTATAGATGACCCCCGCTATCTTTTTGTCCGCGAAGATTTCCTGCCCCTTCTGCACCGAATCACCCACCGCCACTGTCATGGTGGGTTTCATACCGACATAGTCTGGCCCGACAAGTGCCACGTGCCGGCATCCGGCTGCTACCACTTCACCGGTGGGCTGTCCCGAAAGCGGGATATTCATGCCTCGACGAATTTTAATCATATTGTTGTCCGCAATAACCATTTAAGCGTGGAGTTGCATCCAACGCCGCTCTGGGGAGTGCTTGAAAATGACCACCTTGCCGCTACCGCCTGTCGTCCCCCGACACCCCGGGCGGTGCGTCTGCTTTGCGCATCTAACCTTGCCTTTCTGGCTTGTAACCGCTGGCCATCAGCGGGAACCCTGCCCCGTTTCACGGTCGCCAGCATTTTAGCCAAGGCGGCAGACAAACACCACCTCGACATACCGCTTAAAGCGGCGCCGTTAACTCCTGCGGGTAAGTTAGATAGCGAATACCCGCCATTTTTTCCAATATCCGATAGACCTGGCAGCTGTAACCAAACTCATTGTCATACCAAAGATAGCAAACCGCCTGGGTGCCGTTCACGATGGTCGCCTGAGCGTCAAAAATACAGGCTGCTCTGGACCCCACAAAATCCGAAGAAACGACCTCGGGTGATGCCGAAAAATCAATTTGCTTGCGCATCGCTGAGTGCAGGGCGGTGTTACGCATAAACTCGTTGAGTGCCTCGACCGTGGTCGCTTTTGCCAGGGTTAAATTCAAAATAGCCATCGAAACATTGGGCGTGGGGACCCGAATGGCATTACCGGTCAATTTGCCCTCCATCGCGGGCAGGACTTTCGCGACCGCTTTGGCGGCGCCAGTCTCGGTAAGCACCATATTGAGGGGGGCGGAACGACCGCGTCGATCGGCCTTATGATAATTATCGATCAGATTCTGATCGTTGGTATAGGCGTGAACCGTCTCAACATGACCCGAGACAATACCGTACTCGTCATCTAACGCCTTCAGCGGGGGGACAATGGCATTTGTGGTACACGAAGCCGCAGAAATCAGCGCGTCAGATTCCTCTATTTCATGGTGATTAATGCCCGCCACAATATTTTTTACATCGCCCTTACCCGGCGCTGTAAGAATCACCTTGCTGACGCCCTTGCTACTCAAGTGCTTTGACAAACCCTCACGATCTCGCCAAATCCCGGTGTTATCCACAACAATGCAGTTATTGATGCCATAGGCTGTGTAGTCGACCTCTTCGGGACTGCTGGCGTAGATCATGCGGACCTCATTGCCGTTCGCCACAAAACTTTGACGCTCTTCATCGACTCGGATCGTGCCCTTGAAAGCACCGTGAACCGAATCACGACGCAACAAACTTGCCCGCTTGACCAGATCGTTTTCGGCTCCGCCTTTGCGGACCACCACGGCGCGAAGCCTCAGACTGTCGCCACCATCGGTCTTGGCGATCAAAATACGAGCCATCAATCGACCAATGCGACCAAAGCCGTAGAGCACGACATCTACGGGTTGATCAACGGGCCTATGAGCCGAATCAATGAGGTAGTCCAGCTCTTGGGTGACATATTCTTCAAGAGACAGTCCCTCGCCCTGCGCCTTGTCAAAGTACTGAACCGCCATACGCCCGACATCAATATGACTGGGGCCCAGAGGCAGATCCTTCATAATCTCAAGAACGGGGGCGGTCTCAAATTCCGACAGTTCGTTATGTTCCATTTGCCGGACATAACGGTGGGATTTCATGATGTCGAGGACCGACTGATTCACCAATGAATGGCCATAAATGTAGCACTTGACGTTGCGGGCCCGGGCCATCGCGCCCACCTGCGGAATCATCGCCTCCGCCAGCGCCTCTCGCTCCTTCCAATCGGCAAAATAGTCTGCTGGCCGTTCCCGCTTGCGCTGCTGTGACACCCCTGGCTCCTTGGTCATTCTCTAGACGGGCGGCATTATCCTAGTTACGTCGGTAGGAGGGCAAGTAATTCGGTAATGCTGGTGGTTTTCAGGGCTTTGACTGGTGGCACCGGTCCGACACCCCTACACTAGAGGCCTCTTTTCGGTGCTCTTCCCCGCCCATGATCGTCGATCTTCTTCAATCAACACCGTGGCCTGACAAGCCAGGTAGCCGGACGGCTGTCGGCCCCTGTCCGGATGCGAGCGCCGCCATGATCGTCGCAAACATGGCGTCACCTGAGCGCTTGATCGTCGTGATCACCCCCAGCACCGGTGCCGCGGCCGAATTTGAGCGTGAGCTTGCTTTTTTTCTCGAAGATTCGACACCGATATTGACTCTCCCTGACTGGGAGACACTGCCCTACGATAATTTTTCACCCCACCAAGATATCGTCTCGGAACGCCTAGCGACATTCCATCAACTGCCAAAAACAGCGTCGGGGGTGTTAATCGCACCAATTTCCACCCTTATGCAGCGCACCCCACCTACCTACTACATCGAGGGCAGCAGCTTCGATCTCACCCTGGGCCAGTCTCTAGTCGTCGATACCTTTGTGAAAAACCTAACGCTTAATGGCTATCGCGCGGTCGAGACGGTTTATGAGCATGGTGAGTATGCGGTTCGAGGCGCTTTGCTTGACGTATTTCCCATGGGCAGCTCACTGCCCTATAGGATCGACCTCTTTGACAACGACATCGAGACGCTTCGCACCTTTGACCCCGAGACGCAGCGAACCATAGCCAAAGTGGATCGTATTCGTTTGCTGCCTGCCCGCGAATTCCCGATGGATTCAGCGGCTATCGAGCGCTTTAAGCTGAATTGGTACCGCCGTTTTGACGGCGATCCCGATAACTGCCCGGCTTTCGCCGAAATCAGCGCCGGAAGAGTATCTCCCGGCGCCGAAACCTACTTACCGCTGTTTTTTGACGCCTGCGGCACTCTGTTTGACTATCTTCCGGCCAAGACAGCAATTGCGATGGTTGGCGATCATTACCCTGCGGCCCAGCGATTCTGGCAAGAAATTAACAATCGCTATGAGGAGTATGGGATTGACCCGAGACGGCCACTCCCCACCCCCCAGACCGGATATCTACCGGTAGAGGAACTCTATGAGCTGTTTGGGCGGTATTCCGTCCTCGAACTTAAAATCCAAAGCGATGCGCCTGCGCACGTGGCCACCGGGTGGCAACCCGCGCCGCACCTCGATCAATTCGCGCCCGACGGCACGGCCATCGACCGCCTATCGCGGTTCCTAGACGCCCATGCAGGTCCGGTGCTGTTACTCGCAGAATCGACGGGTCGCCGGGAAATCCTGCTAGAAAGTTTGCAAGAGCACGCGCTCAGTCCTGAACCCGTGGCTGACTGGCAGGAATTTGCTAGTCGCATGCCGGCCTTTGCTATCTCGATAGCCCCAGTTGACCGACCCCTTTACCTCGGGCAAGACCAGCCCGCCGTCGTGACTGAAAATCAGCTCTTCGGGCAGCGCGTCGCGCAGCGGCGCCGACGCAAGACAACCGAAGAAACACATGCCGACGCGATTGTTAAGGACCTGACGGAACTGCGGCCCGGGGTGCCGGTGGTTCACCTGCAGCACGGCGTGGGCCGCTATCTCGGCTTGCAATCTTTGACCATTGACGGCGATGCGGCAGAGTTTCTGGTGCTCGAGTACGCCGGTGACGACAAACTCTATGTGCCGGTGAGCTCACTGCATTTAATCGCCCGTTACACCGGTGCCGATCAAGACACGGCGCCGCTTCATCGTCTGGGAAGCGAGCAATGGTCCAAAGCCCGAAGAAAAGCACGTGAGAAAGCCCATGATGTCGCCGCACAGCTACTGGATGTCTATGCGCGCCGAGAGGCCCGGGCAGGCTTTTCGTGCTCCCTCGACAGCGCGCTTTGGGAGACCTTCTCGGAGGAATTCCCCTTTGAGGAAACCCCTGATCAAGCGGCGGCTATCCAAGCGGTGAAAAGCGATATGTGTGCGGATCAGGTGATGGATCGGCTCATTTGTGGTGACGTGGGCTTTGGCAAAACCGAAGTCGCCATGCGCGCCGCGTTCATCGCCGTCCAAAACAAAAAGCAGGTGGCCCTATTGGTGCCGACGACATTGCTGGCGCAACAGCATTTCAGCTCTTTTCGGGATCGATTTGCTGAGTGGCCCGTGAGGATCGAAGTGGTTTCCCGCTTCAAAAGCGCCAAAGATATCAGCGACGTTCAGGCGCGTGTGGCATCTGGAAAGGTAGACATCCTCGTGGGCACACACAAATTACTCCAAAGTGACTTTCGCTTCGAAGATCTAGGCCTACTGATTATCGATGAAGAGCATCGATTTGGCGTAAAACAAAAAGACGCTATCAAAGCGCTGAGGGCGGAAGTTGACATCCTCGCAATGACAGCGACCCCTATACCGCGGACCCTCAACATGGCCCTGGGAGGACTCCGAGATCTGTCGATTATCGCCACCCCCCCGGCGAGGCGTCTGTCAATAAAAACCTTTATTCGCGAGCATTCGATCGCGCTCGTAAAAGAGGCGGTACTTCGGGAAACTCTCCGCGGCGGCCAGGTTTACTACCTGCATAACGAGGTTAAATCAATCGAGGAGACCGCTCGCAAGTTGAGAGAATTATTGCCCGATCTTTCGATCGGCGTAGCCCATGGTCAACTGCGAGAGACAGAACTTGAACGGGTGATGTCTGATTTCTACCACCAGCGACACCACATTCTGGTCTGCAGCACCATCATTGAAACCGGCATCGACGTTCCCAACGCGAACACCATCTTGATTGAACGTGCTGATAAATTCGGACTGGCGCAACTCCATCAGCTGCGAGGGCGGGTCGGGCGATCTCACCACCAAGCTTACGCCTACCTATTGAGCCCGCCCCAAACAGCATTAACATCAGACGCTCAAAAACGACTGGAGGCGATTGAGGCGGCGGGAGAACTGGGCGCGGGCTATCAGTTAGCGACTCACGACCTGGAGATACGTGGCGCGGGTGAATTGCTGGGGGACGAACAGTCAGGTCAAATCCACAGTGTTGGCTTTGGGTTATACCTCGAAATGCTGCACAGCGCTGTGAGCGCCCTGCGTCGGGGCGAGATCCCCGACCTCGATGCGCCGCTCGATTCCGGCACCGAAGTTAAACTGCACGTGCCAGCCTTAATCCCGGATGATTATCTCCCGGATATCGCGACGCGGCTGGTGGTATATAAACGAATCGCTGCCGCCAATAACGGCGAGGGACTGCGAGAAATCCAAGTCGAGATGATTGACCGCTTTGGGCTCTTGGTTGACAGTATCAAAAATCTGTTCGCGCAAGCCGAAATCCGCGTGGAGGCTCAGCACCTTGGAATCGCCGAAATAGATCTTAATGCCAACGGGGGACATGTGGAATTCAGCAACAAAACACCCATCAATCCTCTGACTTTGGTGAAACTGATCCAGGGCAGCCCCAATACCTACGGGCTCTCTGGCTCAAGCCGACTTAAGATCTCACATGACATGCCTTCCCTAGAGGATAGAAAACTATTCGTGCGCCAGTTATTCGACGCCCTCTCGAGGGGCACTCAGCAGGGGGTCGAGCAATGAGCCGGCCTACTATTACGCTAACGCTCATTGTGTGCCTCAGCTGGCTTACCCTACTGCAGCATGAAGCTTCGGCACAGCGGCAAGAAGCGTCCGCTTCCGAGGAGGAAACAGCGCCCTCTGCGCCGATTCCCGAGGACCTCGATCCCGAAGCCCCGGCCGGTTGGCATAGGATTGAGCTCGCCGTGCTGATTGATGCGCGTGAGGAGGTATTAAACGGTGAACAGTGGCCGAGTTACCCGACGGTCACCTATCCCTCACGGTATCGACGGCTATTGGATCCGGTGCGCCGGTCGGCACTCGAGCAAGAATTTCCCTCGGCGGTCATCACCGCCTTGCCGAGCGGCGAGATCGAAGTCGCGCTTGAGGATGCCACCCGGGTGCTCTCCCTGGCCCTTATCGAAGAGCAAACGCGGCTGGCCCAGGAGGCCGCAAAAGCCGCTGCAGCGCAAGCCATCATCGCCGATGCCATTGAAGAGGACAGCGATCAACAGGCGCCTGATCAGGACGAAAGCCCCAGCACCATGTCTCAAAAACCGTTGGATTTTATCGACAATCCTGAGGAGCAAGCGGCCCAGCCCCCTCCGCTCGACAGCCTGCTGGACGAGGGCTATGGATTTAGCGCTGCGGATGAGGCGGCAGAGAACATGGTGGGCTTGCCTTTGATGACCGATGAATCGCTACTGAGAGAGCTCGAGGAGCCCGAACCGGTGCCCGAGCCGATGCTCCCCACGCCGTTTGTGAAAGGTCCTTTACTCTCCCTCGCCAACGGCATCGCGGCGGTTCAACGAGAGACCGGCGACCGCCTCGAGTTGGCCGCGAGTTGGTTGCATGCTCCCGGTTCTTCGTTACCTATTGTGCTTGATGATTCGGGCGACACCCTCCTGCCGGTTCCGCTTCAAGGCTTTATACAGCTTCGCTATGGAGATCCCCTCAAGATTGGCGTCAACTTTTGGCGCGCGACCGCCGGCAATTACATGCCCGCCACTTTTGTGATGACGCCACCTCCTAAAGCGCCGCAAAGTATTAGCTTCAAGATGCTTCCTGCACAGGCGAAAATAAGTCGCGAGGCGGCACAAGACATGCAGCGACGACTGGCAACTCTCGAGGAATTTTTGGCCACCGGACAGCCGCTGAGCACGTTTTCAGGAACCCAAGAGCCCACCCCTACCGCAGCGGCGAGGGAGGGAGAAGGAGCTACTGGATCTAGCTCAACCGGTGACTCCATACCCGAATGGGGGTACCGACACATCATTCACGTGGCGGACACCCGAGCGCTCGAGGACGGCGTGGTCCGCTATTTTGACCACCCTGTTATTAAGGTTGTTGTAACCCACAAAGAGCTCACTTGGGGAGAGGTGTACACGCTGGGATATGAAGAACATGAGGCGCGAAAGCGCGCCGAACATACAACAGGCTCCGAAGGCCCAGCGACCGCCGATTCCAAGGCTATCAATCAACAGACTCCCCGCTAGTGGCGAGCTCTCGGCAGGCGACCAGACGATAAACGTGTCCTTTGGGCCTGTTCGGGGCCAGTCCCTTAGGCCGTCGGTTCGGGCCGAGGCATTGCGCCAACCGAGCTTTCATCCTCAGCCAGATGAATGGTGCTGGTCGGGAAGGCCACCTCTGCCCCGTGGGCCTCTATAATCTCGAGTATCCGCAGCAACACGTCCTGCTTGATCCCGTGATAGGTTGCCCAATCGGTTGTCTTGGTAAAGGTATACACAAAAAAGTCCAGGGATGACGGACCGCAATTGACAAAGTTGACCATCAGGGTCCGATTGAGATCGATCGCCTCATGCCCCTCCAGCATCGCCTTGACGTCAGCCACAATTCCGCTCATGCAGCGGATATCTTGGTAGCGAATTCCGATGGTTTCGTAAATCCGCCGATTGCGCATTCTCGATGGATTCTCCAAGGCAACGCTCGAGAACACGGCGTTGGGAACATACAAAGGGCGCTGATCGAAGGTGCGAATCATAGTCATGCGCCATCCAATGCTCTCGACGGTCCCCTCTATCTCTCGATCAGGAGACCGTATCCAATCCCCCACTGTAAACGGTCGGTCAAGATAGATACTCAAACCCCCGAGGAAGTTAGCCAGCAGATCTCTTGCGGCAAAACCGACGGCGATCCCGCCAATTCCCCCAAACGCCAGCAACCCCGATACCGATACCCCCACCGATTGAAGGATCATTAGGGATACGACAATCCACAGGGTAATGCGCAGCAAACGCAGTGTTGCACTGATCGTGGCTCGCGCGTCCGAATCGCGTGGACCGCGATGCTCGCCCAGAAGCTCAGCCTCTACACCTGCAAGGATGCGCTGTACAAACCACCCTAACAGCAACACGAGTCCAGTGTCGGCCAGTTGTCGCAACCATGCCCGGATTTGGTCTGCGCCCTCGAGCAGACCCAGTGACAGGTACACTAACACCAGCCACATCAGCCACTCACTGGGTTTTGCCAGGGCCACGGCAATCACGTTATCCCAAGGGTTGGCGCTCTTTTCCACGGCTCGGTTCAATCGAGCCAAAATCAAGCCCAGCACGACATGGCCGATCACCCCGACGAGGGCAAAGGCCACCAACGACAATAGCGGCAGGGGCAGCCCGGTCGCCTCTGCTATCGGCTCTAGCCAGCGGCTCAAAAGCGCAGTTGATTGATCCATAATCGGCTCTGCCCCAAGTCAACGAAGGCCCGATGCTACCTTATCTCGCCAAATAAAGGCCAACAGGTCATGTCGGAAACCAAGCCAATCAAGGGGTGACCTGTGCGATTTTTCTGTATAAAATAACAGGCTGTATAAATAACCACTAAAAGGCTGGGCGCAACATGATCAAACTAACGAATCGCCAGGAGCAGGTGCTCTCGGTCATCCGCCGGAGTCTAGACGAAACCGGTTATCCGCCTACCCGCGCAGAAATAGCGCGAGAACTCTCGTTCAAAAGCGCCAATGCAGCGGAGGAGCATCTCAAAGCGCTGGCCAAAAAAGGCGCTATCGAGATGATACCCGGCGCTTCTCGGGGAATCAGACTGGTGGGCGAAGGGCCCGGTGGGCTTCCGATCATCGGTCGCGTCGCAGCAGGAAATCCTGTCCTTGCCGAGGAAAATATTGAGGATCATTGCAGCCTGGAAGCCAGTTTTTTCTCACCCCATGCGGATTACTTGCTGAGAGTTACGGGCGACAGCATGATCAATGCGGGGATCTTTGACGGCGATCTTCTAGCGGTACACAGCACCCCCGTTGCCCGGGAAAATCAGATTATCGTCGCGCGCATCAATGACGAGGTCACGGTGAAAAGGCTTACCCGACCCGCCGAGCACGAGGTTGCGCTGATCGCCGAAAATGATGACTTCGAGCCCATTTTAGTCGACCTGAGGGAACAGGACTTCAATATTGAGGGAATCAGCGTCGGGGTAATACGGCGGACCCACTAATGGACAGCGGCAGCAAGCGGGAATAGGTCACATCCTGAATGAGAGGGAGGCCCTCCCCTCTCCTAACTGGAGACGTTTGCTTTTAGTCAGTGCCGCATGCCGAATGCCAAGGCACCCGGCGAGGAAAAACGCTAGTGCAGTGTTCTTCCCTCAGTGGAGCCTTCGTGCTCCTGGGCATCGACCTCGATGTTGGCGAGTTCCGCCAACTGCGCGGCTGCTTGAATACCGGCCTGAATCATTGCCTTCGCCACCTCGAGATTATTCTCGAGCAGATAAGCGGAGGTTTCAGACGAAAACTGGATGCTGACAAGCGGCTCAGAGCCCTCGTCGTCGGCTCGTTGGAGCACCACCTCGCCATCACCTAGGTCAACAATTTCCAGCAATGCTGTAGCCATGCGACTTCCCTTTGTGGACGGTTGTTTCACTCTAGCAGTCTGCCACCACGGTGCAAACCCAAATGAGAAAATAAATGCCCCTAACTCAATATTCCTCGGAAATGTCACCCATTCGCGTGAACAATTGGGTGAACTCCTCGATCCACGCTTCATAGTTCGCGTAGCCATGCCCCCGCTGCGCGGCCAGGACCCCTTTCTGCTGTTGGCGCACGCCGGCCGGGATGGGCGACTGCAGATCCGCAAGCCAGCCCGAATGCTCCAAGCGCGCATACTCTTCAATCTCCGCGGACACAGCGAGCCCTTGATGCTGGGCTGGAAGTTCACTGACGCGATGGGGTGGCGTTGCGGGGAGCGAGGGCTCTCGAAGCATAGCGAGCAAAAACCAGCCATAGGCATCCAGAAGATGCAGCCTGACTGCGGGCGCGAAGGCCGCATCAAACACAGCGCTATTGGAGCCCGAGGTATCCTGTACCCGTTCTCGCCATGCAGCCAACTGAACCTGGGCCATGTAGAGCGAGTGGTTGGCGAAGCCTCTGGCGCTCGCCACCGCGACTACTGATCCCCATCCACGACCCGTCCTGCATCAGCAGCCACGGGAGAATCTTGCCCCGCGGAAGGCACTGCTTGGGGCGCGGCTTTCACACGCCGCTTTTTGGCCGCCGCTTTTTTCTTGGTTGCTGCCTTCTTTTTCGCCACCTTGGCCGTACCGTCCTCGCGCCAGCCGGCGTCGCCGAAATAGGCTTTCCACCCGGTCGCTTTACCTGCCACGTCGGTCATCAGATATTGCTCGCGGGTTTTTCGGCTATAACGGATTTGCGATCGATTCCCCGCGTCATCAACGAGAGGTCCATCGAATAAATAGTGGTATTTGGGATCAATCTCAGCCTGATGGGGCAACAGCTCATCCAAAAATGGCGGACGGGTTTCTCGATTTTTGGGAAACTGACTTGCCGCCAAAAATAAACCGGACGCTCCGTCGCGCAACACATAGTGATCGTCGACCTTTTGGCAAACAAGTTCCGGCATCTGCACCGGGTCCATTTTGGGAGGCGCTACCTCGCCATTACGTAACAACTTACGCGTATTCTTACACTCGGCGTTTGTGCAGCCAAAATACTTGCCAAAGCGCCCCGTGCGCAGCTGCATTTCCGCGGTACACTTATCACATTCGATGACCGGGCCATCATAACCCTTGATACGGAACTTGCCCGTTTCCACTTCGTACCCTGAGCAATCCGGATTGTTACCGCAAACATGTAGCTTGCGCGTCTCATCGATAAGATAACTATCCATCGCTGCGCTACAAAGCCCACACCGGTGCTTGCTCAGCAGGAGTCTAGATTCCGCTTCGTCATCTGCATTTTCGCTAATCACCTCGTCACCGGGGATAAGATTGACCGTATTTTTGCAACGCTCCTTGGGGGAAAGGCTGTAGCCTGAACAGCCGAGAAAGACACCTGTACTCGCCGTTCTAATCTGCATTGGGCGATCGCACTGTGAACATGGTATCCCCGTGGGCGTGGGGTCATTGGCCTGCATACCTGATGGCTCTGGCTGACCCGCCTGCTCTAAACGCTCTCGAAAATCGCAATAAAACTGGTCTAACAACACCTTCCAATCGAGCTTACCCTCAGCTACATCATCTAGCTGCTCTTCCATCGAGGCCGTGAATCCATAATCCAAGAGATCGCTAAAGGTTTTTTGTAGCCGCTGGGTCACGATGTCGCCCATCTTCTCCGCGTAAAAGCGGCGATTCTCCAAACGCACGTAGCCGCGATCTTGAATCGTTGAAATGATCGCCGCGTAGGTCGATGGCCGGCCAATCCCACGCTTCTCGAGCTCCTTAACCAAACTGGCCTCGCCATAACGCGCAGGGGGTTTGGTGAAATGCTGATTAGGCTCTACTTGCTCCAGGTTAAGCATATCCCCCTCTGAGAGCGCTGGAAGTTCCGTCTCCTCTGCCTTTCTGGTCATCGGCGGTTGCACGCGGGTAAAGCCATCAAACTGCACCACGCGACCTCGCGCCGTCAGCTCATAGGAATCGGCGGCAACCGTAACCGTAGTCGACAAATAGCGGGCGGGCGTCATCTGGCAGGCGACAAACTGACGCCAGATCAACTCATATAGACGCTCGGCATCTCGCTCCATACCCTGGAGATGATGCTGCTGCACAGACACGTCAGAGGGCCGAATGGCCTCGTGTGCCTCTTGAGCACCCTCTTTCGAGGAATAACGTATGGGCTGGTCCGGCAGATAATTCCCCGGAAAGTTCGCCTCAATGTGGCTGCGACAGGCGGCGATGGCGTCGGCACTCAGGTTGGTCGAGTCGGTTCGCATGTAGGTGATGTAACCTGCCTCATAAAGCCGCTGGGCAAGCGTCATTGTCTTCTTGACACTAAAGCCCATGCGGGTACTTGCTGCCTGCTGCAACGTTGAGGTAATAAAAGGCGCTGAAGGCTTAGAACTGGTTTTACGCGCATCAATCCCCGCGACTTTGAACAATGCGTTGTTGAGAACCGCAACTGCCGCAGCCGCCTCTGCTTCCGTCTTGGGGTCAAATTTCGCACCCTGATGGCGCTTCACTTCAAACCAAACGGGTTCATGCCCCTCACTCTTCAGAGACGCTTGTACCTCCCAGTACTCTTCGGGCAAAAACGCTCTGATTTCTCGCTCTCGCTCCACAATGAGACGAACAGCAACCGACTGCACACGTCCGGCAGAAAGCCCTCGAGCCACTTTCGCCCACAGGAGTGGTGACACCTCGAAACCGACCACG
Source organism: uncultured Luminiphilus sp. (assembly GCA_943787485.1). Lineage (GTDB taxonomy): Bacteria > Pseudomonadota > Gammaproteobacteria > Pseudomonadales > Halieaceae > Luminiphilus. The sequence continues at coordinate 178,964 of CALSMP010000005.1, forward strand.
CGATCGAGGAATCGACGAGCTTGCTGGGCATTGACGCGATTGGTGTCGAGCTCTGCCGGATGCTCGAAGGCTTCCTGAATCGCTTTCTTGGTGATTTCGTTGAATACAACACGTTGATAGCGATCGTCGTCACCGCCAATGATCTCTCTCAAGTGCCACGCGATGGCCTCACCTTCGCGATCCAAATCCGTCGCTAAATAAATGGCGTCGGATTTCGCGGCTAACTTCTTCAGCTCCGTAACGACCTTTTCTTTGCCTGGCAGAATCTCATAGCGGGCGTTCCAATTTTTATCGGGGTCGACGCCCATGCGTCGAACCAGCTGTTCGCGCTTCTTCTTAGCCTGATATCGCGTTTTTTCCTCGGGCGCCATTTTTCGCGTGATAGCGGCTTGCGCGGCACGCTCTTTCGGATCGGAGCTCGCCCCACTTCCGGATGTCGGTAGATCACGAATATGACCAACACTCGACTTCACGATAAAGTCGTTGCCGAGATATTTGTTGATGGTTTTCGCCTTCGCGGGCGACTCAACGATGACTAGCGCTTTTCCCATAACGGAGTATCCAACTGTACTACCTACCCGAGCTGTTAAGTGTAGTAAGCCCGACAAAAGCGGGCATATATACGTGCCGAGAGCACCGCCGGTCAAGCGCAGGGCGCAAATTCCTGCGACAAAATGCCCTCAGCCCAAGGCGAGATAAGCTCAGGGTCACGATCCTAAAACGTCAGGATCTGAGTCGATCCAGTACCCGGAGCACCTGCTCAAGGTCTTCCTCGTTACCGCGCTCTGTCCAATAAACAAGAGCCTCCTGAGGTGACAAAGCCACGACCTCAACGGCGGTGCTAATTGATTCCAGCCAGTCGGGAAGCGGGTCGTCTTCGCGACTCTGCCAGCCCACGACGGTACGCACCCACAGCGAGGAATTTTGAGGCGTGACCAATCCTTGCTGCAGGCTTTTTGCTTTGTCGCGGTGCCGCCGCGCCGCATAACAAACAAGAGCACTGTCGGTAATACGCTGGAGCCTTGGGGGAATATCCGAAGGCTCACGACACCGAACTTGATAGCCAGCACCTCGCGCCACGTCACGCCATCGAGCGATCTGCCGTTGCCGCTTGCTGGGTAGCGCCGACAGTAGCGGACCGGCCACAGCTGCGAGAGCAATAAAGATGATCAGATAGACCATGATTACCCCGAGAGAGTATTTGGTGTCGGAGAATACGGGTGGTATGGTTGTTTTGTATAGACACTTGGGGGATTTACAGGTGGCGTATAACAAAGTCTTGGTGGCCGTCGATCTCGGCAAAACGTCTTCGGCCGTGATTCGCAAAGCAGCGGCGCTGGTTGCTGCGGGGGACGCTGAGCTGCATGTGTTGCATGCCGTCGAGCCCTTGAGCATTACCTATGGCGGCGATATTCCCATGGATTTTTCTTCCATTCAGGATGAAATCTACCAACAAGCCACAGAGCAGCTCGCTGTCTTTTGTGCTGACTTGGCGGTTTCCGAGGAACGGCAGCACCTAGTGATTGGCAGGCCGGAAGTGGAGATCGCCAATATGGCGGAAACCTTAGGCATTGATTTAATTGTCGTGGGCAGCCACGAGCGCTACGGCTTGGCAATTCTATTGGGGTCCACAACCGATGGTGTATTACACAGCGCCGCCTGCGATGTTCTTGCGGTAAAAGTGGCGCTCGAAGGCTAGTCTTCCTCTAACCACAATCTAAGCTGGCCGCCATCGAAGGGCCACCCCAGTTCTCTACCCCGCCGGTCCCTCAAAACCGGAATACGGAGACCGTATTTTTCGATGAGCGCAAGGTCTATGTCGACATCTACCGCCGTGAACCGTACACCCGCAGCGTATAAAATATTCTCGGCCATTTCGCACAGGTGGCACCCGGCGGTGGTATAAAATAATAGCGCCGATGTCGCGTCGACTCGATCGAGATGATCTCCACTCAATGGTTACCCCCTATGTCTAACAGTACGCGTGCAAAAAACGCCGACGTCCCCTCCGACCGCGACCAACTCATGACGGTCTACGGAAGAAAACCAGTTCTGGAGGCACTCGAGACACCGGGCCTCCAGTGCCAGACACTTCATTGGTCCCGAAGTAATCGAGACCAAGGTAGCGCCAGCGCCATACTGAAACAGGCGCGTGCGCGAAACGTGACTGTCCGCGAACACTCCCGCGAGTCACTCGCGAGAATATCCCGAAATGGAAAACAAGACCAAGGCGTTGCTCTTGATATCCACTGCCCGCGCTTTGCATCACTCGATACCCTAGCGCGGGTCGCCGGTGAGCCGGGTTGTCGGGTATTAGCACTAGACGGTATTACTAACCCCCAGAACGTGGGCATGATCTTACGCAGCGCTGCCGCTGCAGGCATTGAGGGCATCCTTTATCCCAAAAAAGGGGTCGCTTCACTGGGTCCGCTCGTTATCAAAGCCTCCGCTGGCACTGCGTTTCATGCACCCATTGTGACCTGTGGTGATCTGCACGACGCGCTAAAAAAACTAAAACTCGCCGGGTTTTGTATCGCTACGTTAGACGGCGCTGCAAACAAATCTGCATTTGATTACGTCCCTCAAACAGGCACCGTCTTTGTGTTGGGCGGTGAGACCGATGGCGTCTCCAAAGCCTCGACGGAACTGGCGACGGTCACCCTGAAAATCCCCATGGCGCCAGCGATCGAGTCTCTGAACGTAGCAGTGACTGCCTCGCTGATAGCCTTTATGCCGCAACTGCGGCGCTAAGGCCAACCAAATCTCCCGCTACTTTGCCAAAGCCCCCATGGCCTGCTCCAAGCCCCCTAGCGTTAAGGGAAACATAGCGCCTTCCATGAGCTGATTGGTGATTCCGATCGACTGTGTGTACTGCCACTCATCTTCCGGCACCGGGTTTAGCCACACGCACTTATCATAGGTTTGTCTGAGCCGACGCAACCACATTTCTCCGGGCTCTTCATTCCAGTGCTCCACCGACCCCCCAGGCTGAACGATTTCATAGGGAGACATGGCGGCGTCGCCTACGATGACGACCTTATAGTCATGGCCATACTTGTGCATCAAATCTAAGGTTGGTGTCCGCTGGTTATGGCGGCGGATATTGTTTTTCCACACGCTCTCGTATACGAAGTTATGAAAGTAAAAATACTCGAGGTGCTTGAATTCGGTTCGGGCTGCTGAAAACAGTTCTTCACAGACTTTCACGTGAGGATCCATCGAGCCTCCGACGTCTAAAAATAGCAACACCTTCACCGCATTGTGGCGCTCGGGGACCATTTTTATATCGAGCAATCCCGCATTGCGCGCCGTCGAACTGATGGTGTCATCCAAGTCAAGCTCATCCGCCGACCCGGTGCGGGCAAACTTTCTGAGTCGGCGTAAGGCTACTTTGATGTTGCGGGTCCCAAGTTCGACGCCATCATCGTAATTCTTGAAGTCACGACGATCCCAAACCTTGACCGCGCGCTTGTTTTTACTCTCACCCCCGACTCGAATTCCCTCAGGGTGAAAGCCGTCATTGCCGAACGGCGAGGTGCCACCGGTACCCACCCACTTGTTACCGCCTTCATGTCTTTTCTGTTGCTCTTCGAGGCGCTTTTTGAACTCCTCGATAAGCTTCTCAAGTCCGCCTAAAGACTCGATCTTAGCCTTTTCCTCCTCGGACAGATTTTTTATAAACTCTGAACGCAACCAATCATCCGGAATAAGGGCTTCGATGATATCGTCTAGACCCTCGAGCTCGCGAAAATGCGAGCCGAATGCCTTATCGAATCGGTCGTAGTACTTTTCATCTTTCACCAGGATCGCGCGAGAAAGCTGGTAAAACCCGTCAATATCCGCGAACACAAGTTGCCGCCTCATGGCTTCTAGGAGATCAAGCAATTCCCGGGTAGTACATGGAACACCCGCATCCTTTAGCCCGTGAAAAAAATTGATCAGCATGGTCGCCGTACCTAGCGGGTTTCTCGACGATGCATGAATGCCAGCCGCTCCAGCAATTGTACGTCCTGTTCGTTCTTCAGGAGCGCGCCATACAACGGTGGGATCGCTTTGCTGGGATCGCGGTTCTTGAGCACCTCATCGGGGATTTCATCGGCCATGAGGAGCTTAAGCCAATCGATTAGCTCCGATGTGCTGGGCTTTTTCTTCAGCCCCGGGATGGAGCGCAACTCGAAAAACACCTCAAGCGCCTCGGCAACGAGGCTTTGCGTAATTTGCGGATGATGCACATCGACGATTTCGCGCATGGTATCCCGGTCTGGAAAACTGATGAAATGAAAGAAGCAGCGACGCAGGAACGCGTCCGGCAGCTCTTTTTCGTTGTTGGACGTAATGATGATGATCGGTCGATGTCTTGCCCTGATCGTCTCACCGGTTTCATAAACGAAGAACTCCATTCGGTCGAGTTCAACCAGCAAATCATTGGGGAATTCAATGTCCGCCTTATCAACCTCATCAATTAGCAGGACCACTTGCTCTTCGGCCTCGAACGCCTCCCACAACTTACCTTTCTTGATGTAATTGCGAATATCGTGAACCTTTTCATCTCCCAGCTGAGAATCTCGCAGACGCGATACGGCATCGTATTCGTACAGACCCTGCTGCGCCTTGGTAGTCGACTTGATGTGCCATTGGATTAAAGGCTTTTCAAGCCCAGCAGCCACCTCCTCCGCCAGCATCGTCTTACCCGTTCCAGGCTCACCTTTGATTAACAGCGGCCGCTCAAGGTTCACCGCCGCGTCCACTGCCATTCGCAGGTCATCTGTCGCAACGTAACGTTCTGTACCGGTAAACTTCATTTTATGATCTCTATATAGCAAGAATTAGTGTGTGCGCCTCGAGGTAGCCACCACAGCCGACGCTGCAAAAAGCGCCATACCCAAGGCGCCAGCCATGGCAAGTACGGTAAAAGCACCCTTTGCGGATGACCAACCTCCGACAAACAACAGGTTAAACAACCCGACAATCAATGCTGGAGCCAACGTTTCCGCCTCGGCAGACGGGTAAGCGGGTGCCAATAAGAGGCCCAACATAGCCCCCAGCACAAGGCGGCGGAAAACAAGGCCTCGACCTTTGAGCCAGAAACGATAAACGAGTACCGAAGCCAGCAATCCAGTACTGAGGTAGAGCGCGAGCGCGACTGCGTAAGATTGCTCTGTCAGCATGTATCTTTATCTCCCTCCGCCGGTGGCAGCTGCAGAAAGAAACCGCGATCGGCGATTTCCTGAAGGACATATTTTCCGTCATATCGAGCCAACTTTCGATCTGCAGTCAGGTTCAGACTCAGCGCAAGCTCGGGATGACCAAAACCCTGCCTCAATTCGGGGGGAAGTTCTCCAAAGACACTTCCCTTGGGAAGATAGAGATACATCAAGGCTTTTCTGCTGCTCCTGTAAACGTCGACTAGCATAGTGCACCCGCCAGTCTAGCCGTAGTCTTTCGCATAGGGCCAACAACCACATCGGCACGCCCATCCAGTCCAAGAATTAGGCACCTCAATCGACTCGCCTAAGGCCTCTCTAGCCATTAATTCAAGCTCTCTGCCAGGCATGAGAATTTCAACGTTCATCACGAGTTCATCAGCCAGTGTCTGCAGCGGCGCCGCGAGCTGTTTCGCCAGCGCCCTCGCTGACGATGACGCAGGTTTGAGCAATGGCGGGGGCGGTGTTCGCTCCGCCTCCTCTCGAGCCTTCGAAATGACGTCGAGCAGGGCTTTGCCATGGCGCCGGATCATCGACGAGGGCATGCCATCAATATCGGCCAATTGATAAGACGACTCGGGCATGCGCCGCGCCAATTCCAACAAAGCTTTGTCGGCCAAAACCCAGGACCTCGGCTTATCCTTTTGCCGCGCATGATTTTCTCGCCAATCAATAAGCGCTCGCAGCATAGCCAACTCCGTCGGTGCGAGCTTCCACGCCGATTTGAATTTTGCCAAGGGGCCTTTTCCACCGATTGTTTGCGCCGCGGATTCCAGGTGAATCCAATCCAGAACCCCACGCTGTGCCGCCATCTGCTCCATCATGGGCCAACATGCCGCCAAAAACGTCACATCCGCCGCCGCGTAGTCGCATTGCGAGGCGCTCAAGGGCCGAGCCAGCCAATCCGAATTAGTCTCATCCTTGGCCAGCTCAATCCCCAGAAACTGCTCGATAAGTGCCCTGTAACTCAGGCCAAAACCTAGGTTCAGCATGGCGGCTGCTTTCTGGGTATCCACCCAGCGCTCCGGCGTCACACCCAACCAATGTGCAAACACCTCGAGATCTTCGCTGGCGCTGTGTAGCACCTTCACTACGTTGGGGCTGAGCAGCAGCTGCCTGATCGGCGCCACGTCGCTGATCACAAGCGGGTCTAGCAACCAGCAGTGCCCGGTTGTGGCCAACTGCATCAGCGCTATTTGAGGAAAAAAAGTATCGCGGCGACGGAACTCGGTATCCACTGCAACCACGCCCTGTGAGGTAATTTCCTCGCATACCTGCGCGACCCGGTCATTGCTATCAACCCAGACCCAGCCGTTTTCAAGGGGTTTGTTAACCATTAAAAGAGTTTCTCAGCCATTAAAGGCTATCCTTGACCGGGCAGTTCGGTTCGACCGGACAGCGCGTGCGCTAGCGTCGATGAGTCCAAATATTCCAACTCACCCCCCAGTGGCACACCGTGAGCAATACGCGTCACCCTCAAGCTCCGCTGCCTCGCGCGCTCAGCAATGTAAAAGGCCGTGGCCTCGCCCTCAACGGTGGGGTTGGTCGCAAGGATCACCTCTTCAATCTGCTCGTTGTCAAACCGCGCTTCGAGATGATCCAAACCAATTTCCGCCGGACCAATGCCGTCAATCGGCGACAAATGCCCCATCAACACATGATAAATGCCTCGAAAGCTTGCACTTTGCTCGACTGCAATGACGTCGGCAGGGGTTTCGACAACACACAAGACGCTGTGATCGCGCCGGGGATCGCCACACAACTCACAGGTAGTGAGCTCAGTAAAATTGCGACAACGATCGCAGCGGGCCACTTTGGTCAACGCCGCCGACAGGGCTTCCGCGAGCGCCGACCCGCCGGATCGATCGCGCTCTAGAAGATGGAGCGTCATTCGCTGCGCCGATTTTGGACCGACGCCAGGCAGACACCGAAGCGCTTCTATCAACGCCGTAATTGAGGGAGAAAATTTCATATTTTCAATAGCTTATCGTTTAAATGGAAAGCTAATAATAAATGCATATAGCGCACGTCGGCGCGCCGATACTCAGCCTGCAAGCACGGCTCGGATTGAGCAGATTGGGCGGCTGCCGCAATAACCTGCGCCACATTTCTCGCCATCATGGCGATTCTCCGAAATTGCGCGGAGGCCTGATCGATCCTTCCACCACCGTGGCGTCGTACTCGCCGAGGAATTGAGCGAGCAGCTGGTCGTGCTGCAGGGCTTCCTCGGCAGCCCTCTGACGCTCCTCTAGCCGCCTCATGCGCAGCTCCTGCGGTGTTTTGGAGCCCACCCTGCCGGGAACCACTTCTACTTCTACTGACTGCTCGAGGACCTGTTGAAAAGCCAGCTCCAATGCCGCCACCTGACGCTCACGAAATAGCGATGCATTATTTTCATCAAGAACAAAAGACAGCTTCCTGCCGGCAACCGCCACCAGCTCACAATGTAGCGCAATGTTCTGGGTGACCCCGACCAAGCCCAGACTCTCAAAAAACTCGGGCCAATTCTCGCAGGTGGGGAGGTCCTCTTCCCCTCGACCTCCAGCCCTAGCTAGCGCTGATACTTCTATTTTTGGATTACGTTCGCTCTCCATCAGCGGCTCGATGATGCTGGGGGTATCCGTGGGGTCGGCTGAAGCCACCAACATATCGTCGACCTGAACTACGGGCTCGGTCTCGATTTGCGGTGACGCCACCGGCTCTACCGGTGGCCTAGACTTTTTTCCCGGGGGCGCCTCGTTCGATTGCGCCTGTTTCGAAGCCGGGCCTGACTCCGAAGTTAACCCTCCCTGCCCCGCGACATCGATAGGGGCCGGCCGAAACGCCATCATCCTGAACAGCGTCATTTCCAGCGCAGCCCTAGGATCGGGGACGATCGGCAGGTCGCGCCTTCCGTTAATAGCAAATTGATAACACAGCTGGGTGTCTTCGAGGCTCATCTGTTCAGCAAAGTCGCGCATTCGCTCGGCCTCGCTCCACACACCATCCACCGAGTCGGGGACTAACTGTAATGTGGTCAGCTGATGAAAAACCCCGATGAGCTCGTCAAGCGTCGCCCCGTAATCGGGCGCGTGCTCCGCAATGCTAGCCACACCCTCAAGCAGCTTCGTCGCATCACCCGACACGACCGCCTCGACCACATCTAATACGCGCCCCCTATCGACAGTACCGAGCATGTCCCGGACATCAGCCTCGATCAGTTTTCCCGAACCGAAAGCGATGGCTTGGTCGGTCAAACTCAGGGCATCACGCATCGAGCCTTCGGCACCTCGCGCTAACAGTTGCAAGGCGCCATCATCAAAGGCCACTGACTCTTCGCTTAGGATCTGCGCAAGGTGCTCAACAATTTGCTCAGGCACCATATTTTTTAGGTTGAACTGCAAACAACGCGAGAGAATGGTTGCGGGCAGCTTTTGCGGGTCTGTCGTCGCCAGCAGAAATTTCGCATGCGGCGGCGGCTCTTCCAGTGTCTTGAGGAGCGCGTTAAAGCTGTGGTTGGAGAGCATGTGCACTTCGTCAATGAGATAGATTTTGAAGCGCGAGCGTGTTGGGGCGTACTGCACGTTATCGAGCAGTTCGCGGGTATCCTCGACTTTGGTTCGAGATGCGGCGTCTACCTCGATCAGATCGACCGAACGCCCCTCCGCAATTTCTCGGCAGGAGGCACAGTCGCCACAGGGAGTTGCGGTGACGCCACCATCGCAATTTAGGCACTTGGCCAAAATTCTGGCTACCGTGGTCTTGCCGACGCCGCGGGTTCCCGTGAACAAATACGCGTGATGAAGCCGATCATGATCGAGCGCGTTTACCAGCGCTCTCAGTACGTGCTGCTGCCCAACCATCTCCTGAAAGGTGCTGGGTCGCCATTTGCGCGCAAGAACCTGATATCCCATAGCTATTTCTGGCCCAATCCTGTGCACGCATCAATAGGGAGGTAACCCGGGCAGCCGCACCCCGGCACCCGACGCGATAGTTACCGTTGCTCCCTTCCGGGCCTGGCGGGGTTCACTATCTGTCGCTGCGAGGGGACCACCCGAGTCACCATGATTCCCGCCAACGGCGGGGGGACATAGTGTCGCGAAATCATTAACGTTCCGCAACTTTAGTTACCGCCCAACCACCTTCGATGACACCGTATGTAAAAGCTGTTAACATTCAGCCCTTTCCTGCTACCCCGGATCATCAACGCCTTGGCTGTCAATCCCTCAGCGCTGAAAGTGACACTGCTCGCAGTGGCTGTTGCCGCACTGATAACGACTGCGGTGACGCAACTGCTCTATGCCACCAAACCCAACACACTCTCGGGGACGGCAGCGCCCCTGCCCGTCGCGGTGACACCATTCATCAAGCAGTCAGCTTACACCCGGCTGGGTCGCTTTATTGGCGTGGTAAGCGCGGAAAATGACAGCCTCGTTGCGTTTGAAGTAGCTGGCAGCGTGAGCTCCCTCCCCGCGACGAACGGACTTCGCGTTATCCGGGGAGATCGTCTTGCGACGCTGGACACCGACAGAAAAACAGCCGCCCTGGCCACCGCCGAAGCGGAAATACGCCGAGTAAAAGCCGATTTGAACCTCGCCCAACTGCAACAGCAGCGGGTCACCGATCTACTGGAAAAGGGATTGGTATCTCAGCAAGCCGTTGACGAGGCTAACTACACCGTCGATGCACTCCAAGCGACACTGGACAGAGCAACGTCAACCGCAACTGGAGCAGGTCTCGACATCGAAAAAAGCACGCTAACCGCCCCCTTTTCTGGCGTCGTTGCTAAACGACTGGTGGAAGTAGGCGCAGTGGTCAACGCGGGCACCCCGGTTCTTCAGTTGATTTCAGACGGGAAGCTCGAAGCGCGTATCGGCGTGCCCCAGCAGATTGCGGCCACCTTAAGCATAGGAGATAGCTATACGATCACAGCAGACAATCGGTCCTTCACCGGACGTCTGCGAGCCATTAGGCAGGATATTGATCCGGTAACACTGACGGTTGGCGCGATTTTTGATTTGCCAGAGGCATTGGCACTACTTGACGGGCAGTCTGTCACCCTCGAACTGGAGGAGTCCGTGCCAATGGAGGGCGGCTGGCTGCCTCTCGATGCGCTCACTGAGGGCGATCGTGGCCTGTGGAACGTATTAGTGGTCAACGCGGAAATTGAGGGCCACATCGCCCGACGGGAGACGGTAGAGGTAATCTATAGCCGAGGTGATCAGGTCTTTGTCAGGGGCACGCTGGCCGAGCAGGCGCTGGTAATCAGTGGCGGACTGCAACGCCTGAGTTCGGGCAGAATCGTGGAGCCTTTGGGGCTATAGGCCATGCTTGCCCGTCTGCTTTTCACCCACTCCCGCTATTTGAGCCTGATTATTCTCACGACGATAGTCGTGGGATACAGCTCATTTAATACCTTGGGGCGACAAGAAGACCCAACCATCACCCCCTTTATCGCCAAAATTGAGACCTTGTTCCCCGGCGCAAGCCCCAGCCGTGTCGAGTCGCTTGTTACCAAACCCCTTGAGGAGGCACTGCAGGAAATTCCCGAGCTCGAGGAAATAAAATCCACCTCCGCGAGCGGCATCTCGGTTATCGCCATCGAAACAGATTATCGATTGTCCCTTAGTGAGATCGATCGAGTCTGGACGGAAATTCGAGATGTGGTGGCTAGTGAGGCTGAACGCTTTCCTGAGGGCGTTATGCCGCCGGTCGTAGACGATGACCTGATAACCGCGTTTGTAAAGATCATGGCGATTTCTAGTGCCGAGGGGCGCAACCTGCCCCCTTCTGTGCTCAGACGCGAGGCGGAGCTTTTTGCCGATAAGATTCGAACGATTCCACGAACCAAGCGGGTCATGTTTTTCGGCATGCCGGAAGAAGAAATTCGTATTGAGCTGGACGCCAGAAAACTCGCTCAGCTCGGCATGAGCGTCCGAGATGTAAGCGACATTGTGGCCGCCGCTGATGTGAAGGTGCCGGCAGGCAAGCTGACAGCCTCAGGGTCAGCGCTGACCATCGAACTCAGCGGCGACTTTGTCGATTTAGAAGCGATTAGAAATCTGCAACTCCGGACCCAGCCAGACGGTGCCAGCCTTAGGCTGCAAGATATTGCCACTATCTCCCGGGGTGAGCGCCGACCGGCGAACAGTTATGCCCTCTCAGACGGACGCCGATCGGTCCTGCTCGGGGTTGAGATGGACCTTGGGTATCAGGTAGATCGTTACAGCGATCGGTTCGACGCGTTTCTGGAGGGCTACCTTGCTGAGGCACCCGCGGGGCTTCTCATCGAGACAGCTTATGACCAGAGCCTGTACACGGAGGCGCGACTTCGGTCGGTCGCTAACAACCTCCTGATGGGCGTGGCATTGGTGATCTTGGTCTTGCTTTTTACTCTGGGCTGGCGCGCTGCCGCAGTCGTCGCCTTCGTTTTGCCCTTGTGCACGCTTTTGTCGATGATTCCGCTGCTTTATTTCGCGGTGCCCATCCACCAGATGTCGCTCACCGGCCTGGTGGTGGCATTAGGGCTACTTGTTGATGGCTCTATTGTTATGACGGATGAGGTGCGAAAGCGACTGATCGAGGGCCTCAAACCCATTGATGCAATGACCGGAGCTGTCTCTCGCCTGCGCGTCCCACTCGTTGCATCGACTCTGACGACGGTCCTTACCTTTCTTCCTATGGCCATTCTCGAGGGACCGGCGGGTGACTTTCTTGGGTCAATCGCTATCTCCGTCATCGTCATGCTGGTTTCTTCAATGGTGCTCGCGTTAACGTTGACTCCGGTGCTGGCAGCACGGCTCCTCCCAGACGGCTTGTCAGCGGCCAATCGCTGGTGGCAGTTCGGCGCTCACCTACCCGCAATAGCGCATCGTTTCCGACAGTCTCTGGATTGGTCTCTGAGGTTTCCCTTGGGTGCGATGGCCCTCGCCCTGTCACTGCCGCTCACCGGCTTTTTCAGCGCGGGCGCATTGACCAATCAGTTTTTTCCGGGCACGAGTCGGGATCAATTTTATCTACAGGTCACCCTCCCCGATAGCGCCTCAATTGAAGACTCCCTCGAACTGGCACTGGCGCTCAACAACGATCTAAGTAGCGAGCCTCTCGTTCGCCGGGTTGAGTGGTCCGTCGGCGAGAGCGCGCCGGCCTTTTACTACAATATGCGCTCGAACAAAAAATCCACCCCCAATTGGCTGGAAGCGCTGGTTCTAACTCACGACGACAAGAAGACCGACACGCTAATTCGACGTTTGCAGCGCGAATTGGATCGTCGCTACCCAGCAGCGCAAATCATAGTAAGGGGGATTGACCAGGGCCCGCCTGTGGAAGCGCCGATAGAGGTGCGCGTGCTCGGCCCTAACTCAAGCACCCTCAAAGCCCTTGGGGAGCAGTTCCGGCAGCGGCTGGAGAACCTTCCTGATGTCACTCACACCAAAATGAGCGTGACAGCGGCGCCTCCGAAGCTCAGCTTCGACTTCGACGAGGGAAGCCTCAGCCGTCTTGGCTTAACCCGGAAGCAAGTCGCCGGTCACATCAATGATGCGCTTAGGGGGCTGACCAGTGGTGAACTGCTGGAAGACACCGAGCGAATTCCGGTAAGGACGAGCCTGAACCTCGACGAGTGGTCCTCGATTGAGCGGATAAGCAATCTCCAGCTACCGGTTCGCGACGGTGGCTCGGCGGTTCCTGCCGTCCCGCTAGGATCGCTGGGTGAGATACGGCTCGAACCTAACGACAGCCCTATCTCGCGAAGAGACGGTGTGCGTAGCAATACAATTCAAGGATTTCTGACCCGAGGCGTGTTACCCGCAGAAGCACTGAAGTTGTTGGAGCAGGACCTGGTGGCAAACCCGGTGGATTTGCCCCACGGGTACCGCTATATTTTTGGGGGTGATAGCGAAGAGCGGGCGGGCGTGGTTAACGACCTGATAGCGCCCCTCGGAATTATCCTAGCCGCCCTCATTGCTACTATTTTGCTGACCTTTAACTCCTGGCGCCTCACCGGTGGCGCACTTTTAGTTTGCGGCTGTTCTTTCGGTTTAAGCTTGTTGGCTCTGGCGATCTCCGGCTTCCCCCTTGGGATCCAAGCGCTAATAGGCATCATCGGCTCGATCGGGGTGTCGATCAATGCCGCCATCATCATTTTGACCGCACTGCAACAAGACACGGGAGCGGCGAGAGGCGACACAGAGGCAATTCGAAACGTGGTCATTGATTCAAGCCGCCATATCGTCTCAACTACCGTCACCACTTTTGGCGGCTTCTTACCGCTGATATTGGAGGGGGGGAAATTTTGGCCGCCCTTCGCCGTAGCGATTGCCGGTGGGGTGCTTTTGTCGACCGTTATTTCCTTTTATCTGGTGCCACCACTCTTTCTCGTGACACTCAAGCGGCGCGGTAACGAAGGCATCCTCAAAGCAGGAGTTGCCGTATGAGCAGTTCGCCGCGCTCCTATCACCACGGTAACTTAAAGGACGCGCTGATCGTTGCGGCGGCGGAGCTAATCGATAGTCATGGGACAACCGAATTCAGTATCACGGACGCCGCTAATCGCGCTGGAGTAAGCAACGCAGCTCCCTATCGCCACTATAAAGACAAGCAAGATCTGCTTGAGCATGTTAGAGAGCTCGCCTTCCTCGGCCTCTATGAGGCGCTTGATCAAGCGAGCCATGAAAACAGCGAGCGGCACGGGGCGGCAGATCAGATCATCGCCATCGGCCTCGCCTATCTCTCTTATGCTCGCGACAAAAAGCGCTTTTTTTCACTCATGTGGGAGCATGCACCACCCGATACAGATTCAGCGACCAAGATGTCAGGGTTCTTTGTATTGGTTGACGCCGTATCGGCCTACTTATCAAACAACCCCCTTGAGGCAAGTCACAACCCTAATGAGTGTGCACATCAGGCTGCACGGCAACCGCCCTCAGAAGCGTTATCGCTACGGATCGCAACCCAGCTATGGGCGCTGGTTCATGGGCTTGCCACGCTAGAGCAACATAATTTGCTAACAAGATTTGATACCGCCGCAAACGCGGATACCCTGTTATCGACTAGCTGTCATTCGCTCCTGAAAAGCTTGACCGAATGCTGACACCCTGGCATGCCCGCGATCCATCGCATTGGGGGTGACAGGTGAAATCTGCCGGGACTTGGGTAGTGGATCCCAGAATGGCATACTGCGCGCCTCCGCCCGTAGCACAACCGGATAGTGCAACGGCCTTCTAAGCCGTAGGTTGCAGGTTCGAGTCCTGCCGGGCGGGCCACCGACTAACTTGCTTTAATCAGCATTGCGCATTAGCCATCCATGTATTGGGAGCCCCTGCTTGATGAAATTGTTTGAGCGTGCCGTCCTCCACATAGGCGGAGAAAAGACTGGATCAACCAGTCTCCAACATCGCTTGGACCTCTCGCGGGACACCCTGCTGCAACAAGGCTTCTATCTACCCCAAACGGGCACACATAACGGGAACGCTTGGGGCTTTGCCGCGATCGGTCAGCATCACCCCAAATTTTCCATGCACCACCAAATGACTCAGACCACGAAAAGTCATGAGGAGGCCGTCAGCGAGTTGATCGAAGCCTACAACACTGAACTGGGCCGTGCGCGAGAGACTTGCGATACATTACTAATATCCTGCGAACACCTCCAAACTATGGTCGACCTTCGCGGCATTAGGCGCCTGCTCGAATGGCTTTCGACCATCACAAAGCGGATTGATCTGGTTTACGTTATAAGACGGCAGGATCAAATCATTCAAAGCCTTTTCAGCACCGCACTTCGCAATGGCGCATTGATCGAGCCACTTGTTCAGCATAAAACCGTGGCTCGAATCGAAAACAAGCGACTGAATCACTGGACTGCCATTACCCAGTATCTCGCGCTCCCAAACATTGTGCCCATGACAGTTAGACCCGTTCGTTATCGGGGTGTAGACGAGATGCCCCTGTTTGAACAAGAGCTGAATGAGGCGATCGGCATCTCAGAAAGGTTGCCCGAGTCGATGCAACAAAAAAACCTGTCCCTAGATGCGGACGCGGTGAAATTTTTGGCTACTCTCACACACCCCGAGATGCAGCATCATATCCCCTGCTCCAGCGAACAGCTCAGTGGGATCATTGATACACTTGAGGCCACCCACAATGGTCAAAAATTTGACATGCCAAACAGCTGGGCCAGGGAGGCAATGCTTCCTTTTGGGCCAAGCAATCAGCGAACATTACAAGCCTTTCTAGACGACGGTTATCCGCTGTTCACGCAGGAGGGTTTTCGGATGTACCCTCACATGGGTGATCTCACCATTGCGATGTCAAGAGACGAATTCTTTGCCTTCGTTGAAGAGCGCAACGGGTTGTCTGAATCCTATGGCGACCTCCCAAAGGACGTTTTGGAAGCTCCGTTCTCCCGGATCAGTGACCTGATGACAATTTCATCGTAGGAGCGTGGGCCACTCGGGCCCATAACAACCTCGAGCGACCACTCTAAAGAGGATACTTATCGCGATGAAAGCGCCCGTGGAGCTTGCTTCCGAATGCTATTGAGCTGAGCGAAGAACAACTCGTGGAGGTTTGAACTCGTTGCTTTAGAGAAATAACCGGAGGCCGCTGATGCGCTCTCGAGCACGTCGTTATTTACGGTGTCACCGACTACAACGGCGGGTCCCTGACCCCGCCCAACAATATTACCCTCAGTACCATCCCCCAACGAGATATCCGCCGCGGCAGTTGATGTACCGAAGTTGTTTGCCACCATGGCCCACCCGGAAACGACCGAGCCTAAAAATCCCTGACCAGGGTCACCGCTGAACAAGTCAATCCATATTCCCGAGGTACCCTTAAAGCGATTGCCACTGATTAGACCATTAGAGGTATCCAAAAACGCGACCCCGCTACCGCTAGTGTTATCGTCGCTACCTTCAAAAATGTTGCCCGAGATAACGACTGCATGATTCATGCTTTTACCACTTTGACCGCCCAATACGGCAATACCCGATGTAGACAAACCACCATCGATAAACCGATTAGCACCTTTTATCGTGGTCGCATTATCTGATGGGGACGCTGCCGTGCTGGCGATAAATACTCCCGTCGTTCCAAGCCCGGTTCCCACGTCGTATCCAGCAACATCATTGAAGTTAATTGTATTTTCGAGGATGGTGGTGCTTTGGAAGGCGTCGATCACAGAAATGGGCAGGCCTACCGCAGCAAATGTGCTGTAGTTGATATCCACCTGCCCTCCCCCACCGATTGAGGTCAAGACCCCGTAATCGAGATTATCCAGCTCCGAGCGGTTCACCTTCAACGTACCCAGTACTTTTTCGCTGACCGGATCACAGTCGGGGTGGCTATCCATAGTTACGCCTACAACAAAATCCGAGCCATCCACACCCAGTCCAGACATAACAACCCTGTCCACGTTACCAAACGCTGTTCTATTGGCCGAGCAGCTATCGGGGTCCGAGTAAAAAGCCACCAGACTCGCCGCCGATCCGGACTCACAAGGTGAGCCAACCGCGATCGACATATTCCTGATACCGACATTGCCGACAACAAATTCCATCGCCACGCCCGGCGCGCCATCACAAACCAGTGATTCATCCGCGACAGTTACCAAAGTCGCCGCCTTTGATGTCCCCCGCAGATCACCCACAAATCCCTTGGTACTAAGCCCGCTAATTTGATACTCGCTGGAAACCAGAAAAACGTCACGGTATCCACCCGACACCGCGGCATCTAGGGCGCATTGAATGTTATCGGTGTCACTGGCGTCCGAAGAGGTCACCTCTATCGTGCCGCCATTAAGTACTACGGCGCTGGAGCACCCCAAATTTTCTTGGGCAACAGCGGACAATGGCAGCGCTATTGATAGTGACAGGGCAAGGGAAACGAAAAGTTTGCGCATGAAAACATCCTCAACACGTAGTTATTTACTATTGGGTAACTGATGGTACGTAAGCTTACAACAATATCCGTTTTAGGTGGCGCCTTTGCCAGGTCCATGTAAGCCCTATGAATCCGCCTCATCGTGTCTGTTCGCTGCGTAAATGACTTTCTGTTTTTTTATTAAATTTTTACTTTACAATGCATTATGCATTGCATATTATGGCGCCAAGTCAGGAAGACCGGGACGCCGCTGGGCGGGTCAAGGAAGACCCAAAGGCTAGGAAAGCCCAGCAGGCAGCTCTCACTTGGGGCATGGAGCGCCCCTTTTATCTATCAATGGTCGTCAAATTCCACCAGGTACATTGCCGACACTTTCGATGGGCGTAAAACGCCCATTTTTTTTATCCAGGCTTGGGGCAGCCCTCGACCCCATTTAAGCCCCCTAAAGGCTGCCTCGGTAACGTTAGCAACCGGTCGTTTCACAGAGCGCTCGCGCAAAAAGACCTCAAGGACTTTCAGACCTGCCGGTTCTATACCCCCCCGATCTGGCAACTCTCCGTAATCAAAGCTGGGTACCGAGTGGCAACTGCGTCGTATTTTTTATCTCGGTTACAGCCATGTGGGAATGCAACTCCCGGATCATTTCACTGGCAGTAAGCGTATTGCGAACGAAGTCTTCGTAATGGCGGATATCTTTCGTCACAATTTTTAAGATGTAATCCCAAATGCCCGTCATGGTGTAACACTCCACCACCTCGGGGTGAGCGCTCCATCTCAGACTCAAAGGCGAGCAAATTTTGACGCCCCGATTGGGTCAGGTTAACCGTGGCGAACACCACGATTTCCATGCCAAGTGCCTCCCGGTTGAGCACCGCCACCCGGCGCTGAATGAGACCCGCCTGTTCGAGCCTGTTGACGCGGCGCCAGCACGGTGATTGGGACAGACTCAACCGCTCAGCCAACGCCGCCGTGGTCATTCCCGCATCCTCCTGCAGGAGAGCGAGAAGCGATCGATCTACTCGGTCGAGCTCAATATGCATTTTTTTACCTATAAACCGTATAAAAAGAGAATATTTATCTAAATATTGGGGTTTTAGCCCAAAAAAAGCAAACTAATTCCCGATCCTGTACAGCACAATGGCTCCATCACCTCCCAAGAGGATCGACTCGGTGAACGCACCGCTACCCACTGCCTTGCGCGAGGTAAGTCTCTCCGACAAATATGCGCTCGATAAAGCCAGGGCCTACATGACGGGCATCGAGGCCTTGGTGCGATTACCGATTCTGCAACACCAGCGCGATATGCAACGGGGGCTAAACACCGCGGGGTTTGTCTCAGGATATCGGGGTTCGCCGCTGGGCGGCGTTGATCAGGCCATGTGGCAGGCCAAACATTATCTCGACCAACACAATGTTCACTTTCAACCCGGCGTAAACGAGGAGCTGGCCGCCACTGCTGTCTGGGGAAGCCAGCAGACCCAACTCTTTGAGGGCGCCAAATACGATGGTGTTTTCGGCATGTGGTATGGCAAAGGCCCCGGCGTCGACAGAAGCATGGACGTGTTTAAACATGCCAATGCTTTTGGAACCAGTCGCCATGGCGGCGTACTGGCCGTTGCTGGCGACGATCATGCCTGCAAATCCTCCACCTTGCCCCATCAATCGGAGCACAACTTTATTGGCGCCTCAATTCCCGTGCTCGCGCCCGCCAACGTGCAGGAGGTTCTGGACCTCGGCATCTTCGGCTGGGAGCTGTCGCGCTACAGCGGTTGCTGGGTAGCGCTGAAGGCAATCACAGAAAATATGGATTCTGCAATTTCCGCCGACATTGATCCCGAGCGTGTGGAAATAACGATACCCGAAGGTGTTGAACTACCCCTAGATGGGGTTCACGCTCGATGGCCTGACAAACCGATCGAGCAGGAACTGCGCCTCAATAAGTACAAGATTTATGCGGCTCGCGAATTTGCCCGGGTTAACCAGCTGAACCGCATCACTATCGACAGCCCGATCCCCCGCTTCGGCATTATCTCCACCGGCAAGGCCTATCTCGACGTACTCCAAGCGCTCGAGGACATGGGAATCGATCGCGCCGCCGCGGCAGAAATTGGAATTCGGGTTTACAAGGTAGGCATGCCCTGGCCCTTGGAGCCACAAACAACCCATGAGTTCGCCGAAGGGCTCGAAGAGATTTTGGTTGTCGAAGAAAAGCGCTCGATTCTTGAGGATCAGCTTACCTCGCAGCTCTATAATTACCCGGTGGGCTCGCGGCCCCGAGTCGTTGGCGAGTTCGACGAGACAGGCGCAGATCTTCTCCCCAACACCGGGGAGCTAACCCCCGCAATGGTTGCGCTTGCCATTGCCGCTCGCATCCAACGCTTCTATACCAACCCCACTCTGGAACAGCGTGTTAAATGGGTTAAAGATAAAGAGCAATCCCTCGCCAGCAAAAAAGCTAGCCTGGAGCGAGTCCCCCACTTTTGTTCTGGCTGTCCCCACAACACCTCAACAAAAGTGCCAGAAGGCAGTCATGCACTTGGGGGCATTGGGTGTCATTACATGGCCACCTGGATGCCTGATAGAGAAACCCACACCTTCACCCAGATGGGTGGCGAGGGTGCAACATGGATCGGACAGGCGCCTTTCACTGCGACTAAACATGTGTTCCAAAATCTGGGCGATGGCACCTACTTTCATTCAGGTTTGCTCGCTATTCGCGCGGCAATCGCTGCCAAAGTAAACATTACCTACAAGATCCTTTATAACGAAGCCGTAGCGATGACCGGCGGACAGCCAATAGATGGGCAGCTCTCGATTGACAACCTGATTCAGCAACTGAAGGGCGAGGGTGTGAAAAGAATTGCCTTGCTCTCAGACACACCGGCTGCACACCAAGATCGAATTCGCGCATGGCAAGGTCTTTCCGTCCACCACCGCGATGAACTCGATCGGGTCCAACGGGTTCTGAGAGAGATGACGGGGACCACCATCATTATTTATCAGCAGCCCTGTGCCGCTGAAAAGCGCAGAAAACGCAAACGCGATCAGCTGGCGACACCGAACAGGCACGTTGTCATCAATGAGGCGGTTTGTGAGGGCTGTGGAGACTGCAGCCTCCAAAGTAATTGCCTATCAGTGCTGCCCAAGGAGACAGCTCTCGGCCGAAAACGGCAAATCGATCAAAGCGCCTGCAACAAGGATTTTTCTTGTCTCAAGGGATTCTGCCCAAGCTTTGTTTCCGTCATTGGTGGCGAGCTGAAAGCCGGCGACAGCACAAAGCTGAAACGATTGGAACGCCCCACCCTCCCCGAGCCCAGCTTGCCCACCTTGGATAAACCATGGAATACCGTTGTGGCAGGGATTGGCGGTACCGGTGTATTGACGATCACGTCGCTTATCGCGATGGCTGCCCACCTCGAGGGCAAAGGTTGCGCCACCATGAACCAAACGGGTCTAGCGCAGAAGTTCGGTGCAGTTACCAGTCACGTGCGGGTCGCTGCGCAGCAGGAAGACATCAAGGCAGTCAGAATTCCCGCTGGCGAAGCAGATCTCCTGATAGGTTGCGACCTAGTCGTGGCGGCGAGCCATGATTGCCTCGCCAAAGGAGCGCGGGAGCGCACCCACACGGTGGTCAACACGGCGGAGCAAGCTACCGCCGCCTTTATTCATGACCCTGATGCAAAGTTTCCAGCCCAAGAGATGCTGCAGCAAATCGCCGAAGAGGTCGGCCAGGCTGACTTGCACACGGTAGATGCAACAACAATCGCGAGACAACTTTTGGGGGACACCATTGGTGCTAATCTGTTTCTACTTGGCATCGCATGGCAACGAGGCTTTGTTGCGGTAGGTCATGCTGCAATCATGCGCGCTATCGAGCTTAATCACGTTGCCGTGCAGTTTAATCAGGATGCGTTTGAGCTCGGCCGGCAATATGCTCACGACCCAAAGCCCATTGCATCCGCCCTCCAGACGCCTAAAACCAGCGCTACTGATCTCGACGACATCATCGCTGATCGCAAATCGCGCTTGCAGGATTACCAGGACACCCGCTATGCCGCCCGTTACGAGCGGCTTGTTAATCAAATTCGTCAGTCTGATATGCATGTCGATCGAGCGTTTTCTATTACTGAAGTGGTTGCCAAGGAGCTATTCCGGCGAATGGCCATCAAAGACGAGTACGAAGTCGCGAGACTGCATTCGTCAGCGCTATTCAAAGACCAACTCAAGGATCAATTTTCAGGCGACTACCGGCTTCGTTTTCATTTAGCGCCACCGCTGCTTAGTCGGCGAGACAAGGTGACTGGTCAGGTTCAAAAACGCGAATTTGGAGGTTGGGTGCTGATTTTGTTTCAAGCAATCGCATTCTGCCGATTTTTACGTGGCACTCCTTTTGACATCTTCGGCATGACCCAAGAGCGCCGTCGCGAGCGTCATGATCTGAAAAACTATGTCCAGCACATCGAGCAAGTCACCACCTTGCTGACCAGCAACAACTACAGCCGGGCAAGGGAGTTGCTTAGTTTGAGCGCCAAACTTCGAGGATACGGGCATGTCAAAGATGGCAACCGGGACAAACTGCAGAGTGAAGAGCAAAGGTTGATAGCCCAACTTAAATCTGGCGAAAACATTGTAAAAATACTGGAACCCTCTCCCCTTTACCCCCCCCCAGAGTGAACGACGCAAGGAGTGCACCGTGAACTTTTTTCAACACCCTGATTATAAAAATCATGAACAGGTCGTATTCGCTAGTGACCCCGCCAGCGGACTGCGAGCAATTATCGCCATCCACAATACCGCATTAGGGTCAGCCGTCGGGGGGTGCCGAATGTATCCCTATGCAAACGAAGCTTTGGCGCTTACCGACGCCCTGAGGCTATCTTCGGGCATGACCTACAAAGCGGCACTTGCGAATCTGCCCTTTGGGGGAGGAAAGTCTGTGATCATAGGCGACCCTCGGCACGATAAATCGCCAGCGTTGATGCGCGCGATGGGTCGAGCAGTTAATCGCTTAGGGGGCCGCTATATCCTCGCAGAGGACTCAGGGACCGGTCCGGAAGATATGCGCCACGCGGCAGAGGAAACGTCGTTTGTCGCCGGAGTGGAGGATAACCAACACGGTGGCGACCCCTCGCCCATGACCGCATTGGGCGTGTTCCTGTCCATTAAGCAAGCGGTGGACTTCGTCTATCACACGGAGGACCTACGCGGCCTGCGAGTCGCCGTACAGGGATTAGGGCACGTTGGCTACCACTTGGCGATGCTATTGCACGAGGCTGGGGCAACGCTCTATGGCGCTGATCTCCACCAACCCAACCTTGATCGCGCCGTTGCCAACTTCGGTCTAGTACCCGTCAGTGGAGAGACTATCTTAAAGACTGAATGTGACGTCTTAGCGCCCTGTGCTCTCGGGGGTATTTTAAATGGCAGATCTATCCCACACATTCGCGCTTCGATCATAGCGGGGGCCGCAAATAATCAATTGGGCACCACTGAGGACGACCTTCGTCTTATGGAGGCTGGCATCGTCTACTGCCCAGACTTTGCCATCAACGCTGGCGGCATTATTGAGGTATACCATCAGGGGTTAGACTCCTCTCCCACTACCCGTCAGCAAGCAATCGAGGTCATCCCGAGAACCCTGCTGGCTATTCTCCAGGCAGGAGAAGCAAAAGGTAGTGGCACTGACGCAGTCGCTATTCAACTTGCTGAAGCGCAGATCGCAGACCACTGCGCAGTGATAAAGCCCATGGCGATGTCGGCCTAGCAGGATGACGGATTAATACGGTGGCGGCTTGATGGGGTGGCTGACGGGGATCGAACCCGCGACAACAGGAGTCACAATCCTGTGCTCTACCAACTGAGCTACAGCCACCATAAAGTGGTCGGGGAGGAGGGATTCGAACCCCCGACATCCTGCTCCCAAAGCAGGCGCGCTACCAGACTGCGCTACATCCCCGACATTAACGCTGACAGTGAAGCCTGTCAGACAAGACGCAGTTCACACCGACGTGCAAACCGGCCGGCATAGTACTTGGAAGCAGAAAGTGGGTCAATTCACAAGGTTTGTACTTTTCCTCAACAACATCTTCTGAAACACTGGCGCCCTCTTTTAAGCAAGGGTATATCCATCATGACCGCCACCATCCTCGACGGTAAACACGTCGCCGCTCTGACCGAGGCAGCACTTACGAAGCGAGTCAGCGCTTTGAAGGAAAAATCAGGGGGTAGAACCCCGGTGTTGGCGACCATACTGGTGGGCGATGACCCCGCTTCAGCCACCTATGTCAAGATGAAGGGCAATGCCTGTCGCCGCATAGGCATGGAGTCGATGGCTATTGAACTCCCTGGCTCAACCCGCACCAATGATCTTCTGCGCCAAATTGAAGAGCTCAACGCAAATCCTGATGTCCACGGCATACTGCTGCAACATCCCGTGCCCTCACAGATTGATGAACGCGCTGCCTTCGACATGATCTCACTGGCGAAAGACGTCGACGGCGTTACCTGCCTCGGGTTTGGCCGAATGGCGATGGGAGAGGCTGCCTATGGGTGCGCGACGCCCCAAGGCATTATGCGTTTGCTGGCCCACTACGAAATCCCCCTCGAAGGAAAACATGCGGTGGTTATTGGCCGGAGCCCCATTCTGGGCAAACCCATGGCCATGATGATGTTGGAAGCCAATGCCACTGTAACCATCTGCCACTCCAGAACCCAACAGCTTCAGGATCACATTCGCCAGGCAGACATCATCGTGGGCGCAGTGGGTCGGCCCGAGTTCATCCGAGCGGACTGGATCAAGGATGGCGCGGTAGTTGTCGATGCGGGCTATCACCCTGGCGGCGTTGGCGATATCGAGCTGGCGCCCTTATTGGATCGTGTTACCGCCTATACCCCTGTGCCCGGCGGCGTTGGACCCATGACCATCAACACGCTTATTCAACAAACCGTGGAGTCAGGCGAAAAGGCCCTGGGCTAAACCGCTGGATCAGGAGCGCCGCCAGCTGGTCCCGTCGGCGCCGTCCTCAAGCACAACGCCCTTACTCGATAACTGGTCGCGAATTTCATCCGCACGCGCGTAGTTTTTTCCAGCTTTCGCCGCTATTCGCTCAGCAATCAGCTGCTCCACGGTCTCTGCACTCACCTGTTCAGACTGGGTTGCTGTGAACCACTCCTCAGGATCATGAGCTAACAATCCCATGAGTGCGGCTCCGGCCATAAGCTCCCCTTTCGCGCGCGCAACCTCAGCCGGGTTGGCTTTGTTCAATGCCTTCGCAGACGCGTGCAAAGCGGCAATCGCTTTAGGGGTATTCAGATCGTCCTTCAGGGCCTCAAAGACCTCGGTTTCGCTTGCATCAAACTCCGCCGCTTCCACGTCTACATGCTGCCGAAGCGCATTGTAGAGAGTATCGAGACTCGCACGCGCGCCATCAAGCAAGTCGGACGAAAAGTTGAGCGGCGACCGATAGTGCGCAGACAGCAGACTAAATCTCAGTACCTCACCCGGATAGTGAGCCAGGAGCTCTCTCACCGACCGGACATTGCCCAGAGACTTCGACATTTTTTCACCGTCCATGTCGACATAGGCATTGTGCAACCAGTGCCTTACAAACTCCCCGCCATAAGCACAACAACTTTGCGCACGCTCGTTTTCGTGGTGGGGAAAAATAAGGTCGCGGCCGCCACCGTGTATGTCGATGCTTTCGCCCATATGGGCTCTAATCATGGCCGAGCATTCAAGATGCCAACCTGGCCGACCGCGCCCCCAAGGGCTATCCCAACCCGGATCCTCGGGTGAGGACGGTTTCCACAACACAAAGTCGCCGGGGTGTCGCTTGTATTCCGCGACTTCCACCCGAGCACCGGCAAGCATATCCTCAAGCTTTCTGCCACTCAGTGCGCCGTAACTGGGCATTGACTCCACAGCAAAGAGGACATGGCCGTCACTGACGTAGGCGTGATCTTTTGCCACTAAATCCTCGGTCAACGCGATCATCGCGTCAATGTTATCGGTCGCATGGGGCTCAAGCGTTGGCACCAGCGTGTTCAGGGCCGCCATGTCTTCGCGAAACTTAACCGTAAATTCGTCACTCACCGCCTGAATATCACCACCCCGCTCTCGGGCTGCGGCGATAATTTTGTCATCGATGTCGGTGATATTGCGGGCGTAAACGACCTTGGGATAAAGCTGTAGAAGCAAGCGGTAAAGCACATCAAAGACCACGACGGGGCGAGCGTTGCCAATATGAGCGAGGTTGTAGACCGTGGGGCCACACACATACATGGTGACACTCTGGGGATCCCGTGGGACGAAGGGATGCTTTTTACCGCCCTGGGTATTAGTCAGCTGCAACTCAGTCACCCTGCTGTCCCCAGACGTCACGCAAACCGATAGTCAAATTAAAGACCGGTCGTGCGGCAGAATGATCGTAACGATCTGCCACAAAGTAGCCTTCCCGCTCAAACTGAAACACCGCTTCGGAGGCCGCATTCACAAGAGCAGGCTCAATGACTGCCGAGTGTATTTCCCGCAATGACGCCGCATTCACCACACTCAGCACATCATCTGACTTTGCTGGGTTGGGCACAGTAAATAGCCGATCATAGTGTCTAATGGTCGCCTTAACACCGGCCGGCGCCGACACCCAGTGGATAACGCCTTTGGGCTTGACGCCATCTTCGGGATCTTCACCGAGCGTTTTGGGAATGATTCTGGCATAAACGCATTCAACTTCTCCCCGCTCATTGTGGTCACAGCTATCGGCCTCGATCACATAGGCACCGCGGAGCCGGACTCGCTTTCCAAGCACCAACCGCTTGTACTTTTTATTGGCTTCTTCCCGAAAATCTTCTTTATCGATCCACACCTCGGAGGAAAACGGGACCAGTCGGGTGCCTTGAGAGGCGTCCGACGGATGATTAGCAAGTGTAAGCTGCTCCTCGGCTTCGACATTGGTTAGCACAACCTTCAACGGGTCCATTACACACATTGCTCTGGGCGCATGATGATTCAGATGATCACGCACTGCACTTTCTAACATGGCGACATCAACAACACTGTCAGACCGAGACGTGCCCACCTCCTCACAAAAGTGGCGAATGGCCGCTGCGGGATAGCCCCGCCGACGCAGGCCAGCGATGGTCGGCATGCGAGGGTCGTCCCATCCTGCCACGGTCCCACTATCAACAAGCTGCTTGAGTATGCGTTTACTGGTCACGGTGTAACTCGTATTTAAGCGAGCAAACTCGATTTGACGTGGTCGATGCGGAACTGGCAGTTTGTCCAGAAACCACTCATAAAGTGGCCGATGGTCCTCAAACTCCAAAGTGCAAATAGAATGGGTAATTCCCTCAATCGCATCTTCCTGACCATGAGCAAAGTCATAGGTCGGGTAAATTGGCCACGCATCTCCCGTCTGATGATGATGGGCATGACGAACGCGGTATAAAATAGGATCACGTAAATTGATATTAGGCGACGCCATATCGATTTTGGCACGCAATACGCGAGCGCCATCCTCAAAAGCGCCTGCGCGCATTTGCTCAAAAAGGTCTCTGTTTTCAACCGGAGATCTTTCGCGATAGGGGCTGTTGCGTCCGGGCTCAGTCAACGAGCCTCGATAGTCTCTGGCCTCTTCGACGGTAAGGTCGCAAACATAGGCTAAGCCAGCGTCGATAAGATGTAGAGCCCATTCGTAGAATTGCTGAAAATAACTGGATGCATAGCGCACATCGCCACTCCAGCGGAAGCCCAACCACTGCACGTCTTCCTGTATCGAATCAATATACTCCTGGCTCTCCTTCTCGGGATTGGTGTCATCAAATCGCAGATGACAGCGACCACCAAACTGCTCGGCTAAGCCGAAGTTAACCGTTATCGATTTTGCATGGCCAATATGAAGGTAGCCGTTGGGCTCAGGCGGAAACCGCGTGACCAGCTCATTCACATTCCCCTGCTTCAAATCTGCTTGGATTTGGGAGCGGAGAAAATTACTGCGTAACTCGGAGCTCATGGAATATCCACTAAAATGGGGCGCACATAATAGCAAGCAAGAGCGGGCGACACAGCTAGGTGATGGTGTAACTTGTGCCGATAACACGCTAATAACAATCAGAAATTTGTTTTGACGCCTCCCGAGTAGTTTTCGGCATCGCACTGGCCGCTTAAAAGGTGTAGGATGCGCGCCCTGAACCCGACCACCCAGGAACAGTACACATGACCCACGTAGAAATGACCACCACGTTTGGCTCCATTACCCTTGAGCTTGACAGCGACAAAGCACCCAAGACTGTCGAAAATTTTCTTTCCTATGTCAACGATGGCTTCTACAACGGCACAATTTTTCATCGGGTTATCGACAACTTCATGATTCAGGGCGGCGGTTTCGACGCCAACATGCAGCAGAAACCGACGGCCGATCCGATTGAAAATGAAGCTGACAACGGTCTTACCAACGATCGCGGTACGATTGCCATGGCGCGAACGATGGACCCGCATTCCGCTACAGCACAGTTTTTTATCAACGTAAAAAACAACGACTTTCTGAACCACAGTGGCAAGAACATGCAGGGCTGGGGTTACACGGTTTTTGGCCGGGTCGTCAGCGGCGATGACGTCCTCGATAAAATCCGCGCTGTGTCTACGGGCAATCTCGCCGGACATCAAGACGTCCCCACCGAATCTGTGATCATCGAGTCCGTCGCGGTAGTAGAAGCCTAAGGATGGGAACAACGCTGTTTATCAGCGACTTGCACCTTAGCGACAGCACGCCTGCCATCGAAGCAGGCCTGTATCAACTGCTCGACCAGCAGTCGACACTTGATCGACTCTACGTATTGGGTGACTTCTTTGAGTACTGGATTGGCGATGACGACGACACCCCCCTGCATCGTCGGATCATCGATCGGCTTGCGGCTGTCAGCGCTGGCGGCTGCGACATCTTTTTAGTTCATGGCAATCGCGACTTTATGCTTGGAACGAACTTTGCACAGGCGACAGGTGCCACGCTTCTGGAAGACACCACGGTTATTGAGGTTCTGGGAAAGCCGACGTTGATCATGCACGGAGACACGCTGTGTACTGACGATACAGAGTATCAGAAGCTGCGGGCGGTCATGCACGATCCCGTCTGGAAAACGAATATCCTACAGCAATCACTGGATGAACGCCGGGCGTTTGCTGAAAGTCTGCGAACGGCAAGCAAGGAAAAAGCAGAAAATGACCCCGGCAACATTGTTGATGTCAATCTTGATGAAGTGCAGGCGGTGATGTCCGCTGCAGGCGTGAGCCGCTTAATCCATGGCCACACCCATCGCCCTGATCGCCACCAGACGCCCGCAGGAGAACGCATTGTTCTTGGCGACTGGACAAGCCAACTAGGCTGGTATTTGGAAGAAACCCAAGGCACCTTGCGCTTGCAGTCGTTCGAGCTACCCCAAACATATGTTTAGTCGCAGATATAAATTCAGGAAAGGTAGGTGCGCTCCTCTACCGCTAATCGGCGAAGAACTTCTATGACGACGGCACCCCGCTGTGAAAACGCATCTCTCGATCGGGAGACTCAATGAGCTCAAGCTCCCGAGCACGGAAGACCGAAAGTCTAGATTCGAGCTCATCCTCACCCGCAAGATCGGCGGCGAGCTTTAGGTAATCCTGAAAATGACGCGATTCGCTTTTCAACAGCGACGCGTAAAAAGCCCCTAACTCTTCATCGAGATGGGGCATCAGCGCAGCGAAACGCTCGCATGATCGCGCCTCAATCAGCGCGCCTACGACCAGGGTGTCCACCAACCTACCGGGGTCTTTTTTTCTCACTAAGTCCCGCAATCCGGCGGCGTAGCGAGAGGCCGTGACTAGCGTATATTCGATGCCACGACGCTCCATAATTTTGATGACCTGCTCAAAATGTCTAAGCTCCTCGCGAGCGAGACGTGACATTTTATTTAGGAGCGCCGGGTGTTCGGTGTGCCTGTGCATCAAGCTCATCGCCGTCGCAGCGGCTTTTTTCTCACAATTGGCGTGATCTATCAGCAGCGTTGGTACATCCTGAATAGCCGATTCCACCCAGCGCTGCGGGGTTTCACAGGGCAGGAACGCATGCACGGCGGCGAGATTAATAGCAGCAGACACAAATGCCTCAGGAACAAAACAGATCGGGAGTAGCAAGGTACCGCTCATGATGGGCGACAGACAACTCCCAAAATTCACGGTCAACCTGCTCCATCAGCTCCCGTAACCCGCCCTCTGAACAGGCGACTAGCACCCCGAACCCGTAGCGCTCAGGGTCCTTGATCTGACTAGCGCCGGCCTTTAACAGCGAGAAAAGACCGCAATATTCATCGTGCTCAGCACGGAATCGAATCTGCTGCGTCTCAAGCTGCCAGCGCAACAAGCCTGGGTCTGTGACCTCGAAACGGTTACGCATACACAAACTGAGAAAACCAGCTAATCGACTGTCGACGATGCGTTTCTCTTCCTCAGAATAGGCATTCCAGTCGATCACCTCGTGGGCAAAGCGTTTGCAACCTCGACATACCGCATCGCCAATACCCGTTGAGCACACCCCTATACAAGGAGTTTTCACTCTTGGCCGCACGGGCGCGGAAGTCGGGAAAGAGGGGTTGGTCATGGGCATAGTCTAGGATATGGATGCCCTGAATGCACACCATTGGGGCTATTTGGCTCCCATTCAACCGGGTCGAAAGGTATACTCCGCGCTGCCTATCATGATCAACCAACACCCGGGGGAGTAAGACCGTGCTTGAAGCCTATCGCGCCCATGTGGCCGAACGTGCCCAATTGAATATCCCAGCCAAACCGCTCAACGCCGAACAGGTAGCAGCACTTATTGAACTGCTTAAAAACCCGCCGGAAGGCGAAGCAGCGTTTCTACTCGACCTTTTGGCTAATCGAGTTCCACCGGGGGTTGATGAGGCCGCGTACGTCAAGGCCGGTTTTTTGTCAGCCATCGCCAAGGGTGAGCTGGCCTGCGCGCTGATCCCCCGTGAAGATGCGGTCGCACTGCTTGGCAATATGCACGGCGGCTACAATATTGAGACCCTTGTCGGGCTGTTGTCAGACCCAGACCTCGACACACAGGCGGCAGAGCAGCTAAAACATACGCTGCTCATGTTCGAAGCCTTTCATGACGTGGCGGATCTCGCCAAAAGCGGCAACGAACACGCGCAAGCCGTGATGGAAAGTTGGGCTGCCGGGGAGTGGTTCACCAGGCGAGACGCGGTTGCCGAGTCCATTAAAATGGTGGTGTTCAAGGTCACCGGCGAGACCAACACGGACGACCTCTCTCCCGCGCCCGATGCGTGGTCGCGACCCGATATCCCGCTGCATGCAAACGCGATGTACAAAATGACGCGAGATGGTTTGTCACCTGAAGAACATGGTGTCACCGGCCCCATGCAGCAAATTGCGGACATCCAGTCGAAGGGACTGCCGGTCGCCTTCGTTGGCGATGTTGTCGGAACCGGCTCCTCACGAAAGTCTGCGACCAACTCCGTCCTGTGGTTCTTCGGTGACGATATGCCGGGTGTGCCCAATAAACGCTCAGGGGGCGTGTGTATTGGCGGCAAGGTCGCGCCAATTTTCTACAACACCATGGAAGATGCCGGCGCTCTTGTATTCGAGGCTCCGGTCGACAACCTGGGGATGGGTGACATCATCGAGATACGACCTTATGAGGGCAAAATTCTCAATGAGGCTGGTGATGTTCTCTCTGAATTCTCCCTTAAATCCGAGGTTTTGCTCGACGAAGTCCGAGCTGGAGGCCGAATCAACCTCATTATCGGCCGCGGGCTGACCACCAAAGCACGAGAAGCTCTGGGTCTTGGGGACAGCGATCTGTTTCGAAAGCCCGAACAGCCTGTTGATAGCGGCAAGGGCTTCACGCTGGCACAAAAAATGGTCGGGCGCGCCTGCGGCATGGAGGGCATCCGTCCGGGCACCTATTGCGAACCGCGCATGACGACAGTGGGGTCTCAGGACACCACCGGACCCATGACGCGGGATGAACTCAAGGACCTGGCCTGTCTTGGCTTCTCCGCTGATTTAACCATGCAGTCCTTCTGCCACACGGCGGCCTACCCTAAGCCCGTTGACATTGATACTCAGCACACGCTGCCCGATTTCATCATGACCCGCGGCGGCGTCTCTCTGCGACCCGGCGACGGCATCATCCACAGCTGGCTGAATCGTATGCTGCTGCCGGACACCGTCGGCACCGGCGGCGATTCCCACACCCGTTTCCCGATGGGAATCTCTTTTCCCGCGGGCTCCGGCCTCGTTGCCTTTGCTGCCGCGACGGGGGTCATGCCCTTGGACATGCCGGAATCTGTTCTGGTCCGGTTTAAAGGAGAAATGCAACCGGGTATTACTCTCCGGGACCTCGTTCATGCGATCCCCTACTATGCCATCCAGCAGGGACTACTCACGGTCGAGAAGAAGGGCAAAAAGAATATCTTCTCGGGTCGGATTCTTGAAATTGAGGGTCTCGATTCTCTCACCGTCGAGCAGGCCTTTGAGCTTTCCGATGCCTCCGCCGAACGCTCGGCTGCTGGTTGCACCATCAAATTAGGCGAAGAAACCATTGCCGAGTATTTGCGCTCTAATGTTGTCCTTCTGCGTGCCATGATTGCCGAGGGCTACGGGGATCCGCGGACCCTGGAGCGCCGAGCGCGCAGCATGGAGGCCTGGCTCGAAAATCCGGCCCTGCTCGCCGCCGACGCCGACGCCGAGTACGCCACCATCATTGAGATCGATTTGGCCGAGGTCACCGAACCGGTCGTCTGTGCGCCCAATGATCCCGATGACGCCAGGCTGCTTTCCCAAGTCGCAGGGGATAAGGTTGATGAAGTCTTTATCGGAAGCTGCATGACTAACATCGGGCACTTTCGAGCCGCGGGCAAACTACTGGAAGCCCACGGTAAGCCGGTTTCGACTCGCATGTGGATCTGCCCTCCCACGCGCATGGACGAGCACCAGCTCATGGAAGAAGGATATTTTTCTATTTTCGGAAAAGCCGGAGCTCGCACTGAAATGCCGGGCTGTTCCTTGTGCATGGGCAACCAAGCGCGTGTAGAGCCCAACTCAACCGTGCTCTCAACATCGACCCGAAATTTCCCGAACCGACTTGGAGACGGCGCCAACGTCTATCTCACCTCCGCCGAACTCGCGGCGGTTGGGGCCCTGCTTGGCAAGCTACCGACGCCTGCCGAGTATTTGGAGTTTGCCAACAAAATAGACTCGATGGCCGACGAGATCTATCGCTACATGAATTTTGACCAGGTCGTTGAATTTCAAAAGTTGGCAGATGACGGCGCACGTATCGCAGCAACTATCATCGATCAGGTCGCCTGATATCAGCCCCGATCCAGCGTAACACCCTCGAGTTCAACCGACTCGTGGGTGATCAGCTATCGGGGCGTTCCTCCCCCTGCAAATCGCCAAAAGCGGGCGCGGGATCTGTAAGAGCATCGACCAGCGATTGAAGCATGTCGTAGAGCGCGCTCAAGTTGTCCCTGCCGAAACGCGTCTCTATGTAGGCATAGCGGGCTTCAGATTCCGGAGCGATCAATTCAATGAGATCCCTGCCAGCAGGGGTGATACTTATCAGCGAGCGTCGGCTGTCGCGTCCGCAAGGTGAGCGTTCAAGAATGCCTCTGCTTTCCAAGTTCTGCACGATACGACTCACACTCGGCCTCAAGAGCGAGCATGCCTCAGACAGTTCGCCGACATCATAGGCTTCAGCCTCCGCCAATGCCCGCATCACACGCCATTGCTGTGTCGATAGGTCGTGAGCGCGAAGATGGGGGATAAAGGTCCTAAGCACCGCCTCGTGCGCGCGAAGCAGCGTCATGGGCAGTGATCGATCAAAACGTCTCAGCGCGAGGGCATCCGTGGTGTCGCACGCTCCGCTATTCATTTCACCATTGGATCCAGATGCCACGATAACTCCTGTCTCTGCTATGCGGGGCCCGTTAATACCCCCTCGCATTCGGCGATGCCCCAAACGTGGCGCAAAGTAGCTGCCGACGCTGGGCGCCCATCGTTCACTGTTAAGTGTGTGGCCACAAATGTCAACGAGCAAGACCGTTGATGGGGTAGTCTCTGTCCTGTACTTGAGGCTAGCCTAGCTTAGCAAAGGCCCGCCGGGAGATTGACAGCCCCGCCAACGGAGTGCCGCCCCATGATAACCAATAAGGCTCCATCGATAAGCGATGTCGAGGTACTTCCTCGCGCTATCGATATCATGGCAGCACTGGAACGGAGAGAGATCAGCGCGCGAGAATTACTGCTGCAGACTTATCAAGTAATCGCGCGCCGCAACCCGCATATCAATGCGATTTGTACACTGGTTGATCTGGACACGGTCCTGCCTCAAGCGGACCAGATTGACTGTGCGCGAGTCGCCGGAGACCCCCTGGGCCCACTTGCAGGCCTGCCGATTGCCGTCAAGGACTTGGCAGCAACCCGCGGGATATTGACGACACTCGGTTCAACGCTGTTTAAAGATCACATCCCCGATACTGACTGCCTGCTCGTGGAGCGACTGAGGGCCGCCGGCGCCATCATCATTGGCAAAACAAACACGCCCGAGTTTGGTGCTGGTTCACATACTTTTAATGACGTTTTTGGTGCGACCCACAACCCCTACGCGCTGAATCTCACCGCTGGCGGTAGCAGCGGCGGAGCTGCGGCGGCGCTGAGCGCGGGCTTGGTTCATTTGGCAGACGGCAGCGATATGGGGGGCTCGCTTCGAAACCCCGCCGCGTACTGCAATGTCGTGGGAATGCGTCCCTCTCTAGGGCGCGTCCCATCGTGGCCGATGGTGCCCCTTCCCTGTGCCCGCATGTCCGTGGAGGGCCCCATGGCGCGTACCGTGGAAGACTGTGCTTTTTTCCTAGACGCTATCGCCGGTCCAGATAAGCGAGATCCCCTCTCGAAGGCGCTCCCGCCCATGGCACCTGCTCACCCCATCGCTCCCGTTGAGAATCGATTACGACTCGGTTGGGCACCACAACCCGCTGGCCTACCCGTCGATCAAGAGATTGCCGCCGTCCTAGCCAAAGCCCCCAGCCTGCTATCCGGACTCGGTCACCACGTCGAGGAAATCGCCCTCGAGGCACTCTCTGATGCCATGGAAATTTTTAAGATCAATCGGGCGGCAAGCTACGCTGCTCTTGCGGGCGAGCTCTACCACCAGCACAAAGACAAACTCAAACCGACACTCGCAACTAACATCGCGCAAGGCCTTCAGTTAACCGATGCAGACATCGAAAAGGCTGAGCGTAGCCGACAGCGCGTGTCAGTAATGTTGAACACGCTATTTGATACCTATGATTATCTGCTAATGCCAAGCACACAGGTGATGCCTTTTCCCATTGAGACCGAATACCCCACCGAGATCAACGGGCAGGCCATGTCCTCATACATTGACTGGATGAGTGTTTGCTGCATCCTAAGCCCCTTCGGCGTGCCCTGCCTGTCGGTCCCGGCGGGGTTCTCCGCGACAGGTCTGCCCGTGGGTCTGCAGATCGTAGGGCGACCCCAGGACGACAGTGGCGTGCTGCAGCTTGCCTATCTGTTCCAACAGCACACCCATTATTGGAAACAGCAGCCAGACATGGCATGGTAAACAGGCTATGAGTACCCTGCAGCGACTGCGCGAGTTGATGGAACAGCGAATTCCGGATCCCCTTACCTTCGCGGTGTGGCTAACCCTGTGCATGATTGGACTTGCCCTGGCCTTAACCCCCGTATCCCCGGGAGAGCTGGTATTGCAATGGGGTGCCGGTCTAAGTGCCCTCCTCGCGTTTACCATGCAAATGGTACTCATCATCACCACCGCCTATGTACTCGCGCACACTGCTTTCATTCAACGTGGCTTAGTCAGACTGGCAAAGGTCGCGAAGTCTCCGACGCAGGCGTATGTCCTGGTGGTCCTCACCGGCGCCTTCTTTTCCCTTCTTTCATGGCCGCTTGGCCCCATTTCTGCCGCCCTAGTCGCGAGGGAAATTGCGCGCGATAGCCTTTCTAGCGGCCTAAAGGTGCATTACCCCTTGCTCGCAGCCGGGGGATTCGGAGGCTTTGTCGTATGGGAGATGGGCTACTCGTCCTCAATCGCCCTCGCTGTTGCGACAGAGGGTAATCCGACCTTCAGCGTTATTAATCGCCTGATCCCGATTCAGGACACGCTGCTAACATGGTGGAACCTGTTGACCATTGGCACCACGCTGACCGCCGTCATTGTGACAGTGCTGCTATGCCACAGACGAATGCAGATAACAGCGCCCGTCATCCCAGACGACCTAATAACGCCCCTAAAGATCGATCAGACCAAGGCGTCGGCAACCCAATCCAAACACGCCGAACACATCGGCGAAGAATCGACCGACGAGAAGTACACAGGTCGGTTGCTGTCGTTGCTGACTGGGGTCTTAATCTTGTCCTATGTCCTTTACTGGTTTTATCGTGAGGGGGTCTCTCTCGAACTCAATATCGTGAACTGGACCTTTCTGGGTCTCGGCTTGCTGTTGGTACGGTCGCTACCCCACTACAGCGATCTATTTGCGGACGGTGCTCGAGTGGCCTCTCCCACGCTCTTACAGTATCCGCTGTACGCGGGCATTATGGGCATCGCCCTTCAAAGCGGGTTAGCGGAACAATTCACGTCACAACTCATTTCGATCGCGACGGCGGAGGCACTGCCCTTACTCGCTTTTCTCAGCGCCGGTGTCATTAACATATTCATTCCCTCCGGGGGTGCTCAGTGGGCTTTACAGGGACCATCCTTTCTCGAAGCAGCCAAGCTGATGGAAGTCGACTTAGGCCTGATTACAATGTCAGTGGCCTATGGGGACCAGTGGACCAATTTGATTCAGCCGTTCACTGCCATTCCCCTGCTGGCGCTGACCGGGCTGCGTCTCAAGCATATCTACAGTTTCATGCTGCTCCTGTGCCTGACGACCAGCTTTCCGCTGATGGTGGGGCTACTGCTCGGCAACTCATGACCGCAGCGGCACGGCTAGCGCCAGGTTTCTCTAAGCTTGTTTTTTTGCACCTTGCCCATGGTGTTTCGCGGAAGTGAATCCGTCACGCGAATGTGCTTCGGTACCTTGAACTTGGCAATGCGGTTGATTAATTGCTCCCGAAGGCCGTCTGGATCCAACGTAGTTTCTGGTGCCGCCACCACCATCGCCACCACGGCCTCTCCAAAATCCGCATCGGGGATACCAAATACCGCTGACTCAGCAACGCCCTCAAGCGTGTTTAACAGCGCCTCAACCTCCTTCGGA
Source organism: uncultured Luminiphilus sp. (assembly GCA_943787485.1). Taxonomy (GTDB): domain Bacteria; phylum Pseudomonadota; class Gammaproteobacteria; order Pseudomonadales; family Halieaceae; genus Luminiphilus. The sequence goes on from CALSMP010000005.1 coordinate 215,332, forward strand.
TAAACATTTAATCCACCAGTAATAACCATATCCTTGGAACGACCGACGATGGCCAGATAACCTTGACTATCAAAACGACCCTGATCACCGGTAACAAACCAGCCGTCGGCGGTGAAGTCCTCTTGGGTCTTTTCGGGCATTCGCCAATAACCGGCAAATACGTTGGCCCCACGCACTTCGATTTCGCCAATTTCCCCAGCGGGCACAGGCTGATGCTTGGAGGTACAAACCCGGATTTCAGTGCCGGGCAAGGGGAACCCTACGGTTCCGGCACGGCGCTCCCCGTTAAGCGGATTGGAACTGTTCATACCTGTTTCACTCATGCCGTAGCGCTCGAGTATGGTGTGCCCCGTTCGGGCTGCAAAAGCACTGAAGGTTTCTTCAAGTAACGGCGCGCTACCGGAGATAAACAGACGCATACTGGCGCAATCCGCGTTGCTAAAATCAGGATCCGCCAGCAGCCTTGTGTAGTAGGTAGGTACCCCCATCATGACCGTGCTCTTGGGTAAACATGCCCTGACATCCTGACGATCAAACCCAGCGAGCCAGTTCATGGAAGCACCACTCATGAGAACGCAGTGGATTGCGACAAACAAACCGTGAACATGGAAGATGGGCAAACAATGGAGCAAGACGTCATCCGAGGTAAAACCCCAGTGGTCCACGAGCACCGCCGCGTTACTGCGCAGATTTTCATGGGTCAACATAATCCCCTTCGGTCTGCCCGTTGTTCCCGAGGAATAGAGCAACACCGCGAGGTCTTCTGGTGCGCGCTCTGTGGTATCAAACACAGCACTTTGTTCTGCAGCCAAGCGGCTGAGCGAACCCTCCCCAACGGCATCCAGCGTGACAAGATGATCAATGCCACATTGCTTGCACAGTGCTCGATAGTTTTCTTCCTTGGAGGGATCGCAAACCACCAGCGCGGGCTCGGCATTCTCCAGAAAATACGCCATTTCCTCTTGGGAGTAGGCGGTATTCAGGGGATGAAAAACCAGTCCTGCCCGCAGCGTCGCCAAATAGAACCAAAGATTCGCCACCGATTTCTCGACTTGAACGCTGACACGGTCCCCAGGCTGTAAGCCAAGCGCCAACAGCGCATTGGCGAACCTCGCCGATTGGGCCTCAAGATCCCCATAGGTGTATACCATGCCACTTTGGTCAGTGAGCAATGGCGTTGCGGCGCTGGGTGCGCGCCGCGCTAGGGTGGCGTAAAAATTGCCGTGGGTCACCAGCGAATACCTACTGCTAGAGTCTTTTAAGGGTGGGCAAGGCCTGATCAATCGCCAGCTGCTGATGCGGTTGGAGATCCTGCCCCCCTAAACCGGCGTGGAGGGGCAAGAAGGGGTCTTCAACCCCGGTTTTAACGCCACTCAAGGCCTCCATCACCGCCAGGCCAAAGAAGGGAACGGTCCAGCTGTTGTATCCCCCTTCGTGGGTCAGCAACATTCGCCCGGCGCAATGCCGATCAGCGGTGGAAAGTAGCTTTTCGGTCAGTGATCGGTAACCCTCGCTGTGCATTTGCATGCGCCCCAAGGGGTCGTAGGCACCCGCATCGAAACCGCTGGGAACTATAATCAATTCCGGCTCGAAGCGATCAAGCGCCGGCAATACAACTTGATCAAAAGCCGCCTCATACGCCCCGACACCCGAGCCTGGGGGTAGCGGGATATTGATGTTGAAACCATCGCCCTTGCCCGATCCTGTTTCATGCACGTGCCCGGAATCTGGCGGGAAACAATTATCCTGGTGGACCGATATCGTCAGCGCGCGCGGGTCATCGTAGAACGCTGACTGGGTGCCATTGCCATGATGGACATCCCAATCCACGTAGGCTATCCGCGAAAGCCCAAAGGTTTCAAAGGCATGCATTCCCGCCAGCGCGGCGTTACCGAAAATGCAAAAACCCATGCCCTCACCCGCAATCGCATGATGACCCGGCGGCCTCACCAGGGCATAGGCGTTGTCCACGCTGCCCTCAAGGATTGCCTCCAATCCCGCGAGGACACCGCCTGCGGACAACATCGCTATCTCATAACTGCCCCGTCCGGCAGGCGTGAAAAATCCGGCATCTCCGCCGGTATCCGCGCTAATTTTTTTAACGTTCTCCAAATGCTCAGGCGTATGAAAACGCAAAATCTCCGCTTCGGTCGCGTGACGCGGCTTGATCATATGGAGCGCCTCATTCAACCCTGATACCTCGAGCAAGTTCCTAAACCGGCGCTTGGTCTCGGGGTTTTCGGCGTGAATATCGGGCTGAACCGGATTGCCGTAGGGCATCGGGCCCGCGTAGTTGCCGGTGTCATGCCACATATAAAGTTCATGGCAAATAAAGCCTGTACGCCTTTTTTTCAACGCCATTGCTCTTTCTCCGATGTTAACGAATAGCTTAAGTCAGTCTTACGCGTTGCCCGCGTAAACAGCGGGCTTTCTGCCTCGCCACGGCCGGGCGCGCTCAAGCTGCCCCGCAAGCGACAACAGCAGCGCATCCTGTCCCACCGCTGCTGACAGCATACTCCCTATCGGCAACCCATTCTTACTCTGGCCAAGGGGTACTGACATGGAAGGCTGACCCGTCATATTGTACAAATGGGTAAAGGCCGACACAGCTTTAAATCGGCGGGTATAGGCGAGCAAGTCGTCGCCCTCCTGATAGGTGATCGTCCCAAGTTGCGGAGCAGGGGTCGATGTAACCGGCTGCAGTACAACATCGTACTGACGGTGAAAAGCCGCCATTTGAAATCCAATCCCATGCATAAGTTGAAGCGACCCCGCGACGTCGGCGCCAGAGTACTTGGCACCTTCCCGTCGAATCATATGCGTCATAGGCTCCAACTCTTCGACTGCGATGGGGCGCCCTCTCGACTGCTCGACATAATCGAGCCAGGCTGTCATATCGCTGGCGATCAAGGTGTTCTGAACGGCGTTGAGCATGTTGTAGTCAATGCCGGGAGCCGCTTCTTCAACATGATGCCCTAACATCTCAAGCAGCATGGCGGTATCGGTAATACAAGCCCGCACATCATCATCCAGATCGACCGCGGGCTCTGTCAGATTTAGTGCCACTCGCAGCCGCCTCGGGTCTCGCTTGCTACGCTCCAAAAATCCCTCATTACCCAAACCCGCGCCGTAAGGCGCACCGGACTGATAGCCCGCCAATAACTCGAGCATGAGGGCACTATCTCGCACGGTGTGACAGACGACATGACCGACCGACATGCCCGCACCTTGCGTGCCGGGCGTCAGACCTCGGGTGGGTTTCAGGCCAAAAACGCCGCAGTGATTGGCCGGAACGCGTATTGATCCGCCTCCGTCAGTCGCGTGGGCCATGGGCAAGATACCGGACGCGACCGCCGCGGCTGAACCCCCGCTCGACCCACCGGTACTGTGCGCTATATTCCACGGATTCAAGCAGTCCCCCAGGTGAGTCCCTTCTGTTGTAAGCGCCAGACCAAATTCGGGGGTATTGGTTTTACCAAAAATCAAAAGGCCCGCTGCTTTAAATCGCCGCACAATCTCTGAGTCTGAAGTGGCCACTTGATTGGCATTTAAGGCGGAACCAGCGCTCGTCACAGTACCGCCGAGGCTTATCCCCAAATCCTTCAGTAAAAAAGGAACGCCGCTAAAGGGACCGGTTGGCAGGCCATTACTCAAGGCGGCCTGGGCAAGCTCAATATGATCCTGCGCGAGTACATTCAGGATTGGGTTGACCCGCTCGAGCCGGCGAACCGTCTCATCCAGCACGTCTTGCGCCGATACATCGCCTCGCGCAATCCACTGGGCAAGGGTTGTTGCATCAGCATCATCCCACGAGGTGACCAAGTCCCCTGCCCCCGCGTCTGCGTGCGCCCCTGCCGCTCGGAGCATCGGCAGAAGACCCGCCAGCGAGGCCAAACCACCCTGTCTCAGTACCTCACGTCGCGTAACTGCCACAGGTCACTGACCCCACACTTTTACACCCCGAAACCAGGTTTGCTCTGCGGCGGTCTCAGAGACAGCGCTAATGGGGATTTCATGAGGATCTTGATTGAGCACAATAAAGTCGGCCGACTTGCCCACCGCAACTTCCCCCGCGAACTGTCCAAATCCCATGATGGCCGCAGCTCGCGTAGTCCAAAGGGGAATAGCCTCGTCAAGACTAATAGCCTGTTCGACCCAGAATGTGTCGTCACTGCCGTTGGTTGGATGCTGTCGCGTTACCAGGGACTCAATGGCTGGCCAGGGGTTCATGTCAGCGGCGGCAGCCGGCCAGTCGGAACCCCCGTTGATGGGCGCGCCCGCGGCCAGCAAATCCTTGGTTGGCCAATACTCAGCCCCGCGAGGCAAGCCCACAGCTTGGACAACCGAGTCAATAATCGGTCTGGGATACCACAGGTACGGCGTGAAATCCGCCACTGCATTTAAGGTGTTAAACCGCGGAATATCCTCAGGCGCTACGTAGCCTGCATGAGCAAGCGAAATTGGTCTAGCGGTATTGCCATTTGCGGCGCGGGCATAGGCAATGGCGTCGAGCGCGACCCTCACGGCACCGTCTCCGGCGGTGTGGATTTTGATCAGATAACCCGCACCATCAAATTCAGCAACCGCTTGGTTTAACTCGTCGGTGGGAATCATCTGCATCCCCAATGTCGACTCGGGGTGCTGTTCATCAGTGGTATAGGGCGCCAGCATCAGCGCTGAACGCGATGCCGTTGGAACCCCATCCAGAAAAAATTTGATGGCTTTGATGTGCGTATTGGGTGAGGCATATTTAGCGACTCTCGCGTCATAGGCCGCCACGGGCTCCAGCGGTACCATCTTCGCTCCGTGACCGTAACTCTGCTGGTACAGCAGCGCATGGACGGTGAGTTCACCGTCATTATCGGCGTCCTGATAAGCCAGAAGCGCACTCTCAGGTACCCGCGCATCGCCAAAAGCTGTTACCCCAAAGCCATTGGCGATCTGGGATACAGCGGCGATTGCTGCTGCTTTGTTTTGTCGGGTGTGGGGTGGAATCTGACTACTCACAACTCCTGCCGCCGCTTCGAGCAACACGCCGTTGGGAATGCCGTTAGCATCGCGAACGAAAACGCCCCCTTCTGGATCGGCGGTGTCAGCGCTCAGTGTGATACCCGCTAACTCCATGGCCTTGGTATTGGCCCAACCGTGGTGTGCCGAGTCGTCATCGAGGAACACCGGATGGTCATTGGCGACCGCATCAAGAAACTCTCGTGGAGACTCGATGTTGTTGTCGACAAAGAAATTGCTGTTCCACTGCCCACCAACAATCCATTCAGGCGCATCGGGGGATGAGGCACAAGCGCTGATCGTATCGGCGAGCTGGTCGGGGGTCGTGCTGAAATCAAAATTGCACATATACAACACTTTCTCGCCGCCCTGCCACGGGTGCACATGCGCATCGATTAGGCCCGGGAGGATGGCTTTGCCCCCCATGTCAAAGATCTGCGTGGTATCCCCCGCCATCGCTAGGGCCCTATCCGAGTCACCGACATAACTAAAACGACCGTTACTGATTGCAAAGGCATCAGCGCGACTGGCCGACGTGCCGTCTGTGTAAACCACCGCATTGAGAACAACAGCATCAACCGACGAGTCGATGAGCGGGACCGCCACCTCTTGAGAGGAGTCCGACCCTCCGCAAGACGTTACCGACAAGCCCAGCACCATGCTGAAGCCAGCCAACCAAGAAATACGCGTCAGAGTGTTCATCGCTAGGCTCTCCAAGAAAGAAGACAAAAAAGGGGCCGTGTTGGCCCCTGTTTAGATCAATGCGTTACTGTCCGATGAAGTAACTGACGGTCACACCGTAGGTTCTTGGCATACCCCATGTTCGAACATAGGGACCATTACCCCCGCCGTAGGCCGAGGGATAGTAGTCTTCATCCGAAAGGTTCTTGACCCAGCCCATGACGCGCCAGGCACCGTCCTGTGATCCCAGGCCGATACGCGCATTGGCTACGGTGTAGTCCTCAGTGGCATCCTCGGGTCGCGGCCCACCGGTCGTGGAACCCGTGTGGTTGAGATCAGCCGAGACATCCATCATCAAACTTCCCCCGAGGGAGAACTCGTATCGTGCAAAGAGGGTGTACGAGAAATCCGGCGCCATCGCGAGCTCTTGGCCAGAGGCGTCGTAGTAGTTGATATTATTTGGATAGGAACTGTTCGCCGTATCAACCGCCTGCCATTTTTTGACCTCGGTATCCAACCACGCGCCATTGGCCGCCACCGTAAGGCCTTCTGTCGGCTGCCAGGTGAGCTCGAGCTCCGCACCCATAATTTCAGACTCGTCGACATTGGTCAGGCCAGAAATGTTTCCCACCAATGTGACCGCGCGATCTTGCTCCTGCTTATCTTCGTAATCGTAGAAGAACACCGCGCCATTAAGTTGCATGGCGCCGTTTAGCAGCGTTGCTTTGGTGCCCACTTCGTAGGCGGTCAGCACCTCCTCCTCGTAGGGGATGAGCTGTGTGGTGGTATTGGAGTTGGCGCCATTGAAACCACCGGACTTAAAGCCGTTGGACACCGAGCCATACACCAACAGATCATCGCTGGGCCGCCAATCAAGACCGACTTTCCCCGTCAGGCGACTGGTGTCGACACTGTCTTCGTAAGGATTGAAGGAGGGATCAAAGCCCCCAATATCGTTGATAGTTCCGCAATCACCGGGACCTAACTCAAAGGGGCTGCCCGCAAGACCAAAAACGTTGTTTAAGAAAAGGCCCAAGGAACCATCATCGGCCACGTAAGTACAACCCTGCCAGTCACGCGTCTCGTTGGTGTAACGGGCACCTAGGACCAACGACAGTGCATCGGTAAGCCCAATTTCAACGTGGCCGAACACCGCAGCGGACTCCGTCTCCTGCTGATACTTGGTATCCAACTCACGAATAGGGTTTGGGGCAAATAGGCCGACACCGAAAGGAATACTCGCTAGCGCATACACCGAATCCGACATGAAATAGTGGTAGTACTCATCCATATCGTCGTAGGAATAATACAGCCCCCCTACCCAACTCATGCGATCGGATTCTCCCGACAACCGGATTTCCTGACTGAACACCTGCAGATCAGTCGTGTTGATATTACTGGAATCGTTATAGAAACCGCCGTCCCAGTCATTGGCTTCCTCGCGCTGGAAGTCGCTGTAACCACTGATCGCCGTCAGGGTCATATCGCCGATCTCCCAATCCAGACGCAGTGCCACATTAGTTGTCTGGTTGTCACGCTGGGGCCGAAGATCGAAGGTGCGCCCGGTGATAGGGCTCGTGTAGCTGTTCGTCCATCCGGCCTTGGTGTTGTCACCTGTTGAAAACCATGGGGGCGTCTGTCCAAAGTTGGCGCCACCGGGGATCAGGTACTGGTCCATCGGGAGGTATGGCGCCATGAAAGGAGCGATGCCAATGTCGGTACCGTCATAGGCGGTGTTTGCCGTGTTTTCCGACTGATCATCCACATAGCTGACCATCAACTTTGCGGTAAAGGAGTCGCTGAAATCAGACTCAACCGTACCTCGTATTGCCATGACATCATCGCGACCCAACTCGTCATCACCGACGGTGCTTTCCTGCCAGCCCTCGTTAGATTTTACGTAGCGCGCCGCTAGGCGACCGCGGGTCGATTCACCCAAGCTGCCGCTGACGAAGCCTTCGAGATCATAGGCCGAGTAGCGGCCATAGCTGCCGGTGATGCCAGCAGAGAATTCTTCGGTTGGGGCACGACTAATGAAGTTGATCTGCCCCGCGGTGGTATTTCGACCGTAAAGGTCGCCCTGTGGCCCTTTCAGAATTTCCACCCGGTCGGTGTCGAACAATAAGCCGCGTGTCATCACCGCGTAAGGCATGGCGACCTCGTCAAAATAAATGCCCACTGTCGATGATGCGGCCGTGGAATAGTCTTGGAATCCCACGCCCCGAATAGTGTAGAGAGGCACGCCGGTGGCGGCAGTCTCGTTCACCGTAAGCCCGGGGGTATACATGGCGATATCCTCTGCGCTAAGAACGCCAAGCTCTCGAATTTGTTCGCCGGTGAAGGTGTTAATCGCAATACCAACATCGTTGGCGCTTTGCTCGCGTTTTTGCGCCGTAACAACGACCTCTTCCAGCTGCATGGCTGCCACAGGCAGCGTTAAAGATGCCGCGGCAACAGCCACAGCCAATACGTTCAATCCGGGCTTTCTGAATAAGCTTTGGCTGAATGTAGTCTCGTTTTGCATTTCGATGGTCCCCTCATGCCGCCGATGAACTCGGCTTTCACGTTTTTGTTGAGGATGAGCTAACGCTCAGTTACCTCGCTTCTATCACCGCGTACCTGTTTGAATATACCGACACAAAGCTAATTGTTATTGACCAATCCGGCCATCAACTTGACGTTAATTCGCTCTCCCGCAGGGTGCACAGGGCAAGCCTATTGCAGCAGCGCTTTGATACTTTCGCGATAGCTTTGGGGCGTCTCGCCCACCCAGGAGCGAAACGCCCGGCTGAAAGCGGACAACTCGGAATACCCAAGCTCGAAGGCAATATCGGTCAGAGACGCTTTGGAATTGGCCAACAAAAACTTAGCCCGTCGCTCCCTCGCCAAATTCTTCGCCTCCTGAAAGGTATATCCCTGCTCCGCCAGTTTTCTTCGCAGGGTTCGCGGCGAAATCTGGAGTCGCTGAGCTATGCTCTCTGAATCGGTGTACTCCATTGATTCCTGCAGCATGATGTGGCGGCAGACTGTACTGACAAACCCCTGATGCTCATCACCTAGAGAAAAATAGGTCTCCATGGCACTGGCAAGAATACGAAACAACAACTTGTTGCTGGTCAGGAAGGGTTGATTGAGAAATTTCGGGTGGAAACGAATGCTATTGTGTTCGCTTTCAAAAGTAAGCTGGCAGTTAAAAAAGCTCTGCAACTCACTAATATCATTGGGTTTATCGTGCTGGAAAGTCACCTCAAGCAAGGGGATTCGACTCCGAGTAGCCACGTTTAAGGTTTGCACCAAAAAACCCATCAAATAGTCATTCAGTTGCACCATTCCCGAGCCTGCTTCGTGCAGCAGATCAGCGCTGAATTGGGCCGGGCTGTACCCTGGCTGAAAATCCGTTTTGATTGCGGTGTCGATGTACTGGTCGTAGGCGTTCAAGAAAGCAAGCCCCTCGCCCACTGAAGGCGCCGCCACCATCGCGACGACTAACAAGCTGCTCGATTCGTAATGAAAGTCCTGCCCCATCGACAGTCCCATGAATGGATTGCTTGTCACCTCAGCGGCGCGCTGGAACAGGCTGGCAACGCGCTCTACCGGTAGCGGCCGGTCGTACTCTTCGCTATTGTTAAAGTTGATGTCACAGGCTTCAAAAATCGGACCAGGATTTACCTCCCGATCCATAAGGTAATCTCTGACGTACGCCGCAAATCGCGGCGATAGGCTGGGGGCGAACCCCGGCTCGCTGACGAGGTGAAGTGCCCCCTTAGTCCTTGCGAATGACCTGGGCATAGTAGGCCCCTAAGGCCGACATCGCCGCCGGCTCCAGGTCTTTGACAACATTTGCCATCAGCGGATGGTACCGAGCCCCCCGCTTGAACCCCATCAGCTGATTTGCGATGTAGGGAGCACTCTGGCCCGCCAGAATGGGCCACTCGGTGGCAACAGGGTGTCCTTGCATGCCATGGCACGCGTGACAGTAGCCGGCCCTGTTACGCCCCTCCTCCACCAACGCCGCATTGCCATTCGCTGCAGCAACCAGAGGCTGGCCAGAGAACCAGCTCGCCAACTCGACGATGTCCTGATCGCTCAGCTGTGCCGCGATAGGGTTCATAATGGGGTTATTGCGATCGCCACTCCTGAATGCCCTGAGTTGCAATGTGAGGTAGTCGGCGTTTTGGCCTCCCAGATTGGCGTAGCTGGGATCAATCCCGACCCCGTTTGTACCATGACAGGCTCTGCAGGTTGCCAATGCAGAAGGCTCATCGCCAAAAGCGACTCCCGATCCTCCTGATAAAAGGACAAGCACAAGACATGCACGACGCAACAAGCCTGGGTTTACCATTAGATCTCTCCTGTCTCCGGTAACCGCGCAATCTCAGCCAACACGGCCGCACGGGTATGATCTATTTCCTGAAGGGGTGACTGGCGCAGCCGCCCCACCTCGTCTGCGGTGTAGGGTCGATACTCCCCATTGATCAAGCTCGATCCCGCAAAATTTTCAATGCACCAATTCAATACCTCGGCCAGCTGCGCATCCTTCAGTTTGGATGTCGCTGACCCGGGTACCTGCACCATGAACTCCCGACCGCGCTGCGACCGGAGAAACACGCCCATCATCCCTTTGAGGGGCGGCACGGCGTTAACTCCAGAGCCATCAGGAGTGTGGCAACCCTGGCAAAACATTTGGTAATGATACTTTGCCCGCGGCTCATTGATCTCTGCCTCGGCTGAGCTCCACGAGGTCACGAACGACTGCGCCAGCACCAACACAGCAGCGCAATATCGACTGCGAAAGAATTTACTCTTCAAAGGCAACGCCAACCACCACAGCGGTTGAACAGTGATACGCCGCGCTCGCTGTACCCAGACACCAGTTAATGTCATTGGTCTTGTCGGGCCTGTAGGGCGGCCTATCGCCCTCGTCCCGCTGACAAAGACAGGCGCCGCAGGTCGATTTACCGCAGCAATCGTTGTAGGAAATCACGTAATTGCGTCCATCGGCCGGGTTGTGGCAGGTGCCGATCCAAGTCACCGGGGACATTTCGGTGCCCGGTGGACAGGTGTTAGCGCTACCACCACAACAACTACACAAAAATCCGTCAATGGCGCAGTACCGCCAATAGTCGCAATCTGTGTCGCTACCCTCCTCCACTGGCCGCGCCGCACCACCCTCGGCGCGGGCAACGGGTAACAAAGGAACGGTACTGGCACCAACCAACACGCCGCCAAGTGTCTTCAGCATGCCGCGTCGGGACGCCGTCTGTGCTGCCGCGCGCGCACGTCGCTCGAGCAGCTTATCGATCAATGACATCATGATTTGACCTCCACGAAGCGCTCTTCGTCGCGCTTATTCATATATTCTTGTATCGACGCCACGTTGCGCTCCTTTGCCTCAAACAACGAATCCAAATGCTCGCGAGAATTGACAATACCCATCGATGAGACGCGCTGATTCTCATCAATCAAGACGGCATAGGGCAGCTTGGAAACACCGTAGCTTTTGCCCACGAGTTCGCTCACCACGTAGGGCAGCTCAATGGATTTACGACTAACATAGCCTGCGTGGTCTTGCTCATCACCATCACTCACGAGCACCACATCAACCCACTCTGCCTCGGCGCGAGCAACCGCCATCAAAGCCGGGGTGAGCTCACCACACACGGGGCAATCGGGAGACAGAAAAAACAGAAGCTGGGAACGGCCGCCCAGAGGCCCAGCGATCGAGACTCTCTCGCCTGTGAGCGTGAGCGCTTCAAGCGCTGGGGCCGCCTGACCGACCTCCAGCGTCCTATTCACCATAAGGGCGCCAGCTGGTGCAACACGTTCATACAACACGCCCACCTGTCGAAGCAAGACGTAGTTCATGATGGCGAGCACCACAACCGTCAACCAAAGCAAAATGTTGGACACGACCAGCAAACTCATTGTGCTGCTCCCCGCTGCCACCGCTGTCGGTTTTCGATCGCCTGATCCAACGCCGCGTAAGCGATAACACACACCAGCGCAACAGCGAGAGCAAGCCACACCGCGGTGACACCAAACGGCACGGCGAAGCCTGTGGCCCACAGGGCACACCCCGCGAGTACCACATTACGCCAGATAAGCTCGCCACCAACCCGAGTGTCTGATCCGGGGCCGCCGCAACCACAACGTAACTCGACCTGACCACGATAGACATGCCACCCCATGACAGCGGCGTAACTTATCAGCAACGCTGCGGCAAGAATCAACCCTAGCTCACGAGAAGCAGGCGCCACCATCAGTGCCGCGGACCCTAGCTCAACAGCACCAATCAAACGCACCGCGCGAATACCCGCAGCACTTCCCAAGGTCGACGCGACCGTTTCTTGATAGGCTTGGGGCGAACGCCACTTAGATAGCCCCGCATGAGCGAACAGCACCGCCACAAAATAGGTGATGCCACTACCCAAAATTTCCATCAGCACGATTACTTGGCTCCCCAGAGAAAGAGTGGCGTTTCCTGACCAAAGCCAGTGATCTTTCGGATGAACTCGCCGGACAGGCCATCATAAAGCTCGACACTCATATCGACGGGGTTGGTCACCAGCACTTTTGGCTCTTCCCCTCTCCCCACGGCAAAGCTCAAGCCCCACTCCTGAAGCGGAATCCGTAGAACGCGGCGGCGGGAATCAGGATCAAACACCCAAATTTCTGCTCCGCCAGAATTATGCATACCGTCTACGCCGTTGGCTTCGGGATTCATCAAGAAATAAATGCGGCCCAGATCGTCCTCGCCATCAATCTCAATGCCGGCCGGCGCCCAGGTTGCCTCATCGGGCCCAACCAGAGACCACGGCGCCATCGGTGTGGCTGCGGACCCTGTCATAGCCACGGGGTGAACGGTCGCATCGAAGGCAGGGAAGTAAGCGATACCCCCCGACAGCGCGGGTCGCTCAAAGACAGGAGAGTCATCCGAATCAAAGAAAACGTCGCTAAAGCTGCGGCCACGCTCTGATCCGTCGTCATTCAAGGTAACCGTCAGCATGCGCCCGTCGGCACAAATCGAACTAAAGGCCATACCGCCGTTGGGGTAAATAAAGCTGCAACCGGGCGTCGGTATTTCACCCATCAGTTCACGCTTCTCGAGATCTACCAAAGACACGGAGGTGGAAGGACTTAGGTTAAAAATGGCCAGCCACTTGTCCTCGTTCAGGGTCTGCAACACAACCCGCTCCGGCATTCCCATAAACCGCTTGCCACTGGGTAGCATGACCTCTCCGACCGGCGACAGCGTTACCGTGTCCCATATAGTCAGCACGTCGATCCTGTCGCCACGGGTACCGCGGGTGTGGAAAGTTTCCACTGACATGATTTCACCGCGAGAAGGCACCTGGAGAATTGCGCCCATCAAACTGTTATTGAACAGCCCCTTAACTTGGTCACCCAAGGTTTCTTCACTGCTGTCGATGACGTAGATCTTACCGTCTGACATGTGAAAGAACGCCACGTCATGCACGAGAAACCAATCAGGTGGGTAACGTTCGGGGAGTGTTTCTATAATGCCAGTTGGCTCGACAGGCAACGGTGGTGGCCTGTCTTCAGCGAGGGCGCTGAGCGCCGCTGCTGCCAATACCGCACTCACTAACAGTTTCTTGAGCATCATCAACTACTCCCCCCCGTCCGCTAACCTTTGGCGATTTGCATAGTTTGTATATTAGTGTATTCCACGAGCCCGTAACGCCCGAACTCAACGCCAACGCCTGACTGCTTGACGCCGCCAAAGGGGGCGTCAGGCTGGATCATCGCGTGGTTGTTCACCCAAGCTGTACCGCACTCCAATCGCGCCGCAAGCGCCTGGGCCTTTTCAACATCGCTCGACCACACCGATCCACCCAAGCCGACAGACACAGCGTTCGCTCGCTTGAGCGCATCTTCTACATCGCTGAATTTAATGATTGGCAGAATGGGGCCAAAGGGCTCCTCCTGCACGAGCCGACTTTCTTCTGGAATGTCTTTGACGATAGTTACTGGGAAAAAATAGCCCGGCCGATCTAAGGGACTGCCACCGGTCATAAACGTGGCGCCATCAGCCTTTGCGGCTTCAGCGAGCGCGCATACTTTATCGAACTGCATTTTATTCTGAATAGGCCCAAAGTCCGGACTCTCCGACGCTGGACCGGTTTTTACGCTCGCCGCAATCCCGGCGAGTGCGGCACACATGTCGTCATAAATATCTTCGTGGACATACAGCCGCTTGAGCGCGGCGCAGGTTTGTCCGTTGTTGATCATCGCTGTCGCAAAGATCTTACCGGCGGCCTCTTCAATATTGGTGTCCGGCAGGACAATAGCGGCATCGTTGCCCCCCAATTCCAAGGTGAGACGCTTCAAATTACCCGCCGCGGATTCCATGATGCGCTTACCCGTCGCTGTGGACCCCGTAAAGACGATCTTGTCGATACCCGGATGTGCAGAAATACCGGCGCCGATATCGCCGCTGCCCGTGACGACGTTGAGTACACCGGGAGGCAATAGGTCGTTGATAAGATGCATGGCCTTAAGCACAGTCAGCGGGGTGTATTCACTGGGCTTGGCCACCACAGTACAGCCAGCCAGCAAGCCGGGAATGATGTGCCAGCAGGTGATCAGGAGCGGGTAATTCCATGGTGTGATGGAACCCACCACGCCAACGGGCTTACGGTGGACCTCTATCCGCGCGTCGTCGTTGTCCTGTATGACCTCAACGGGCAGATCCAGGCTCGCGGTGTAGCGAATCCAAGCTAGGCAGCCGCCCATCTCAAACATCGCACCCAGCCCAGCAAAGCCCTCCATAGGTTTACCCTGCTCGCTGCTCAGTAACGCGCCCAGCTCTGGCAGATTGGCTTCGATGCGATCTGCGATCTTGAGAATGATGGCTCGACGCTCATCCATGCTCATCGCAGCCCAAGCCGGTTGCGCTGCCCTCGCTGCCGCCACCGCCGCATCGAGGTCTGCCGCAGTCGCTTTTGGCACGGAGGCGATGACCTCTTCGGTTGCGGGATTTAACACGTCAAAAGAATCGTCAGCTGAAACCGCCTGACCGTTTATAAGCATGTGATAGTCAGTCATGTGACCCCCGTTTTCATTATTTTTGCGTAACTCTGGACCGCCGCAAACGCCAGCTTTCCGTTTTTTACCCTCACACCATTCCAGGTCAACGTCTTCCCCGCGACTCTCTCCGCTTGGAGCCTAAATCGGGCCGCCCCTTTGGCCTTCTCTCGGGGGGATAACTAGGTAACGCGTTACTCAGTTTAGTGTAGTCCTCGCCAGGTTAAAACCCCGCTGGTATAGCACCGTGCATCAACGCCCTCAGCTAGTGGCTCCCTCGCCTGCCGGCGAATCGCCAAACTCCGCACGCCACTCGAGCGCACGATAATTCTCTTTATCAACGATGCCTCTCTCGCTGTTGTCAGCCATCGATACTAAAAACATCACCATGAAGGATAAGGGCATGGTGAAAAGCGCGGGGTAATCGTAGGGGAACACCGCCTGCTCATTACCCAACACCGATACCCAAACCTGCGGGCCTAACAAAATAAGCACAATAGAAGACACCAGCCCGACCAAGGCTCCCCAAATAGCGCCGCGGGTCGTAAGACCACTCCAAAACAGCGATAACAACAGCATAGGGAATGTCACGGATGCTGATACCACCATGGGAATCGTCGCGATAAAAGCCACGTTTTCATTCTGAAACGCAATGCCCAGCAGCACAGCAGCCAGACCAATTAAAAACACGCTAATACGTGTTAAACGAAGCTCCGTTACAGGATCGGGATTGCCTTGCTTTAAGACCTCGGCGTAAACGTCGTGGGATATCGCCGCCGCACCCGAGAGTGTGAGCCCGGCGACAACCGCCAGTATGGTCGCAAAGCAGACCGCCGACATAAATCCGGTAAGCACGTCGCCACCTACGGCTGAGGCGACGTGGATAGCGGCCATGTTACTGCCGCCAATCAGAGCGCCATCACTATCAAAAAACGCCGGCGTATTGTAGACAAGGGCAATGGCACCGAACCCCAACACCAGCAGCGCGATATAAAAATAACCAATAAACAACGAGGCGTAATAAGCAGAGAGTTTGGCCTGTCGCATATCAGGCACGGTAAATAAACGCATCAGGATATGCGGCAGTCCAACCGTACCAAAGAGCATCGAAATCTGGATAGTCAGTATTTGAATCGGGTCATTGAATATGACGCCAGAGGAGAGGATAGCCTCTCCCTTCGGATGATTTTCGGTTGCCTGCTTCAGCAGCGCGGAAAAACTAAAGTCGAGCTTGGCGAGAAGAAGCAGTGCGATAAGCGTCACGCCAGCTAACAGCAAAATGGCCTTAATGATTTGCACCCATGTGGTCGCCAGCATGCCGCCGAAAGCCACATAGCCCAGCACCAATCCACTGACAATAACGAGAGCGAGCTCGTAAGGCAGGCCAAACAGTAACTGGATTAGCTTACCGGCCCCGACCATTTGAGCGATAAGGTACATCACCACGATGACGATCGTGCTGAAGGCGGTCACCAACCGGATCGGATTTCTATCCAGTCGCTGCGAGATAACATCGATGAAGGTAAAACTGCCGAGGTTACGGACGCGCTTTGCGAACAGAAACATCAACACCGGCCACGCACCAAAGGCGCCAAGGGATAGGATCAAACCGTCGAAACCACCAATGAACATTAATCCGGTGATACCCAAAAACGAGGCAGCGGACATAAAATCGCCGGCGATAGCCATACCATTTTGCGCTCCGGTAATCTGGCCGCCGGCGTTGTAGAACGTCGAGCTTGTTGTCGTTGCTTTTGACGCGCGCCAAGTGATAAACAGTGTCGCCACCACGAAGAGCAAAAACATGACTATCGCGGTCGGGTTAAGCGGCTGGCGCGCGACCTCGCCATCGATCGCACCCGCGCCGAAGGCCGGCAATGCGACGAAAGGTAAAAGAGCAACGACAACGCGGTGAAGTAAAGCCAACATCATGACCGCTCCTCCCGCTGCGACAGCCAGAGGAAAACAGACTCAAGCACAATAAATAGCACGACAAGCACCACAAACATGACGATCGCCCCGGAGAGATACGTGGCTCCTAGGCGCTCAGCCAAAAAGCTCCCCCATGATGTCCAGTTCAGGGAGAACGAAAAATAGAGCAGCAAATGCAACCCTGTAAACAAGAAACGGCGGCGTGTCCGCTCTTTCAGCAGGCGATCCTTGGTAATCATGTGGCGTATGTCCCGCTCTTTATTGTTGCTACAAGCATAATGAGATCACCCCCCCCGAGAGTCAGTGTCCGGCCCAACGCTTATCAAAGTCAACAACGACTCTGTCGCTTAAAGGATGCGCCTGGCAGGTCAAAATCATGCCATTGCTGACCTCGTCACCCGTTAGGCCTCGCTGAATATCCATCTCGACCTCCCCTTCAACCAGTAGCGCCTTGCAGGTGGAGCAAACGCCGCCTTTACAGGCGTATGGAAGATCGAGCCCCAAATTCAACCCGGCATCAAGGAGGTTTTCTCCCGCCGCTGCCACATCGACGGTGTTGGCTCGACCATCGCTGATCATGGTGACTTTGGAAAGAAGTTCGGCGTGGGTCTGGGAACGGGCATGATGTTTCGCCACCCGAGCCTCGGCGTCCTCGGCGGAACTGCCGAAAAGCTCGTACAGCACCTTAGAGTCCTCGATACCTATACCGGCTAAGCCACGCGAAACTTCTGAAATCATCGATTCGGGTCCACAGAGCATGAACCGATCAAAGCGGCGAAGATCTATAAGCCCGCTTTGCAATTGGGCACCCTTTTTGTTGTCGATGCGCCCATTTAACACCGGCGCATCCTGTTCCTCGCGGCTAAGGATGTTTATCCACTGAAACCGCTCCATGTATCGATTTTTCAAAAACGCGAGCTTTTGTCGGAACATAATCGTCGCGGTGCGCTGGTTGCCGTAAATGAGAGTCACCCGACTGTTTGGCTCGCCACGCAAAATTGATTGCATCAGGGACATCATGGGCGTGATTCCGGATCCCGCGGCGATAAATAGATACTGGCTCGCATCACAGGCATCGGGCTCGAGACAAAAGTGGCCCTGCGGCGACATCACCTCAAGCTCGGTGCCCACGGCAAGCTGATCGTTAATAAAATTTGAAAACACGCCACCGGCAACCCGCTTAACCGCAACCTCGAGCATGTCGTTTCCATCTGGAACGCAGATCGAATAAGAGCGACTGACCGTCACACCATCTATGACCGCTCGCATGGTGAGGTATTGCCCAGGACGGAATTTAAAGGCATCCCGAAGATCCGGTGGGACCGCTAGGCCGACTCGAACCGCCGCGTCGGTATCAGGGATAATGTGGGCTACCGTCAAGGGATAAAACAGCTCGCTACTCATCGCTAGATCGCCTTCAACAAATCAAACGGCTCCAAACATGAGGCACAGCGAAAGAGCGCCTTGCAAGCCGTCGAACCAAACTCACTCACTGCCTCAACATCAGTACTGCCACATTGAGGGCAGGTCGCCGCCGCGACCCCATCAAGAGGCGCCGCCACGCCGTAGCGCTGCAATTTTTCTCTCGCGGCAGAGGTCAGCCAGGCCGTTGTCCATGCCGGGCTCAAGGTCTTGACGACCCGCACATCGGGATAGCCCGCATCAGTCAATGCCTTACGCGCGTCCTCTTCCATGATCTGTAGTGCCGGACAACCAATATAGGTCGGTGTCAGCGTCAACACCACGACGTCACTTTCAAACCGCACGTCCTGAAGCACGCCGAGTTCGTACAGCGATATCACCGGGATTTCAGGATCCATCACATGATCGAGCAGGCGCCACAGCTCAGGCCACTCACTCTGCGCGCGTCGCTGACGGCGCTGCATTTCTTCCTCAGGAAGCAAAGGAATAAGGTTGTCCTTCGACAGAATCACTCGGCCAGTCTCACCAGCGCAACCCTGGGTAGGCCCGCTGCATAAACTGTAATTCCGCAAGCAGGAACCCCAGGTCATCAGTGTGAATACCCCGACGCCCTCCCTCGACCGCCCAATCGGTATCTGGCACCGTCAAGGTTGCTTCAGTCAGTACCTCAGAGACCGACTCGAACCATGGAGCACGCAACGCCTCGGTATCTACCGCGATGCCCGCTTCAATCAGTGTGGCAGCCAGTGCGTCGACTTCAAACATTTCGTTGGTATACCCCCACAACTCATCGACGGCCTTCTGGGCGCGGCTGTGACTCTCGTTAGTGCCATCGCCAAGACGCAGCATCCACTCCCTGCCCCGTCTGACATGATAAGTAGCCTCTTTTTCGGCCTTGGCAGCGATCCCCGCCAATCGGCTGTCATCGCTATGTTTCAGCTTCTCCATAAACAACAGAGCCAAACTGTCGAATAAAAACTGGCGCACGATGGTGAAGGCAAAATCACCTCGAGGAAGCTCGCAAATAAGCAGGTTGCTGAATTCGCGCACATCACGGGTATAGGCGAAAGTGTCTTCAGTGGCGTCGCCTCCGCTCAGTTCGGCGGCGTACTGGTAAAACAGGCGCGCCCTCCCGACAAAATCGAGCGCCACATTGGTGAGCGCAATGTCCTCCTCAAGAAACGGTGCACGACTTGTCCACTCGGATAACCGATGTCCAAGAATAAGTGCATCGTCTCCCAGTCGAAGGCAATACGTTTTGACGGCCTCATTCACGGTCATAAACTGTCAATACCCTCAGGTAAGTCATACATTGCAGCATGGCGATAAGGCTTGTCGTCGAGTGGGTCGTAGAAGCTATCGCAGTCTGACTCCTGAGATGCGGTGATATCTCCAGCCGCAACCACCCAGAGGCTAACGCCCTCACTACGGCGGGTATAAACGTCACGCGCATATTCCAGCGCCTGCTCGGGGTCGTCGGCATGCAGGCTGCCGACATGCTTGTGATCGAGGCCTCGGCGAGATCGCACGAACACTTCGTAAAGCTTCAGCTCGTCAGACATGAATTCAGACTCCTTCGGGCCTTGTCAGGCTGCATCGTGACGCCGGGACCGACGCTTCTTGTCATAACACGCCATGGCCTCGCGCACCCAAACGCCCTCGGCATGCGCCTCCACGTGATGGGCAAGCCGCTGCCGATTACAGGGGCCGTTACCTTTAATCACGCGCTCAAATTCCTCCCAGTCGATGTCACCAAAATCGTAGTGCCCGCGCTCTTCATTCCAGGCCAATGCGGGATCCGGCACTTTCAGGCCGATCGCAAGCGCCTGCTGCACCGCTTGGTCAACATACTGCTGTCGAAGATCATCGTTGCTTCGACGTTTTATTTTCCACTTCATGGACTGCGCCGAATGTGCAGACTCGCCGTCGTGGGGACCAAACATCATGAGGGAAGGCCACCACCATCGATCGAGAGCATCTTGAGCCATCGCGCGCTGCTGCTCATTACCTTGCATCAGCGTCATCATGATGTTGTAACCCTGGCGCTGGTGAAAGCTTTCCTCTTTACAAATACGAACCATCGCCCGGGCATAGGGGCCGTAAGAAGTATTCTGCAGAGACACCTGGTTGACGATCGCCGCACTGTCTACTAACCATCCAATGGCGCCCACGTCAGCCCAGGTCAACGAGGGATAATTGAAGATCGAGGCGTATTTGCTGGCCCCCGTATGTAGCCGATCAATTAATTCCTCGCGAGTAATACCGAGGGTCTCAGCCGCGGCGTAGAGATAAAGTCCATGCCCCGCCTCATCCTGAACCTTGGCCAGCAGAATGGCTTTACGCTCGAGGGACGGCGCACGGGTTATCCAATTGCCCTCGGGCTGCTCCCCAATGACCTCGGAGTGTGCGTGCTGCGAGATCTGGCGGATAAGCGTTTGTCGATATTTTTCCGGCATCCAATCCTTGGGCTCGATCTTCTGTTCTGCATCGATCCGCGTCTGAAAACTTCTCGTCATTTGGCATGGCGACTACATTTTCTGACATGACACTCTCCGGTTGCCCCTTGGCTGCTTGTTAAATTCGTTCAATCACCAAGGCAATACCTTGGCCGACTCCGATACACATGGTGCAAAGCGCGTACTTTCCTTGACGCCTCACTAATTCATACATGGCCGCTGTGACCAGTCGCGCGCCGCTCATTCCCAGCGGATGACCCAGGCTAATGGCACCCCCATTCGGATTGACGTGCTCCGCATCGTCGGGCAATCCCAGACCTCGTAAGACTGCCAAGCCCTGAGCAGCAAAGGCCTCATTCAATTCGATGACGTCCATTTGATCGATGGACAGACCAGCCTGACGCAGTACTTTCTGAGCAGCATCCACAGGGCCATAGCCCATAATGCGGGGTTCGATACCGGAGGTTGCCATCGCCAGTACCCGCGCATTGGGGATCAACGAGTGCTCAACGGCCGCCTGCTCGGATGCAATTAATAGCGCACACGCACCATCATTCACACTTGATGCGTTACCGGCGGTTACGGTACCCCCCCCCCCCGAAAGGGTGTCGGCAACGTCGCCAGCTTCTCAAGCGTGGTGTCGGATCGCGGCCCCTCATCCCCAGACACACGAAGCGGCTCCCCCTCGACGCTGCGGCACCTCCACAGTGACCAGTTCGGCATCAAAAGTTCCGTTGGCCTGTGCACGGAGGGCGCGCTGGTGGGACCGATAAGCAACGCATCTTGATCCACGCGGCTGACGCCAAATTGTTCAGCGACATTTTCCGCGGTTTCGGGCATGGAGTCGGTTCCCCATTTTTTCTGGAAGGCTTTGTTAACAAAGCGCCAGCCGATGGTTGTATCGTAAGTCTGGATATTGCGATCGAAGCCAGCCCCGGCTTTGCCAAACACAAAGGGTGCCCGACTCATCGACTCGACCCCCCCAGCAATCGCGCATTGAATTTCGCCAGACTTGATGGCTCTCGCCGCACTGCCCACGGCATCCATGCCCGAACCGCAGAGACGATTTAGCGTGACGCCCGGCACTGACATAGGAAGGCCCGCCAGCAGGCTACTCATGCGGGCGATGTTGCGATTGTCTTCGCCCGCCTGATTGGCACAGCCTAACCACACGTCATCCAATGCTGCCCAGTCAAACTGAGGGGTGCGCGTTACCAAGGCTCTCAGGGGTATGGCGGCCAAATCATCGGTTCGAATGGAAGACAAACTACCGCCGTAACGTCCGATCGGGGTTCGCACAGCGTCACAAAGTAATGCTTGCTTAGTCACGACGCACCCTCATCGCCTGCCACCAGCGCGCCGCCGATAGTCGCCGAGTTGCCTCTAAATTCAGCAACCACCTGTCCCAGCTGATTGACTACTTGTACATCGTACACGCCGGTTCTTTTCCCTTGATGCACGACCTGCGCGGTAGCGGTCAGAACATCTTCAAGCTTTGCTGACTTCAAAAAGTCAATGCGCGCACCCGCCCGCAACCGTGACCCTGGTTCCTGCTGTTACAGGCAAACGCAAAGGCGCTGTCCGCCAAGGTAAAGATGAACCCGCCATGACACAGACCGTGACCATTAACCATGTCCTGACGAACCGGCATGGAGATAACCGCGGCGCCAGCGGTTACCGATACCAAGGTCATGCCTAGCCCCTGGGTCGCGTGGTCACCAGACCACATCGCATCCGCCGCCCGTTGCGCCAAGTTATCTGTAGCTTCAGTCATCGGCCTTTGTACTCAGGTTTGCGCTTCTCGAGGAAGGCCTTAACGCCCTCGGCATAATCTTCGGTAAAACCCCGCTGTGCGCATGAGCGACTTTTCGAGCTCGAGCTGATCATCCAGTGAATGGGTCATCGACGCGGCGAAGGCTTGTTTGGTGAAGGCAAAGCCGCGTGTTGGTTGCGTCGCCAGGTGAGTGGCAAGCCCCATGACGGTGCTCATAAGTTCGTCATCATCGACGACTTCCCAGATCAACCCCCACTCCTTGGCTTGCTCGGCAGACACTTTAGGCATCAGCATGGCCATGCCTTTTGCCCGCGCCATACCCACCAAGCGCGGAAGGTGCCAAGTGCCCCCCGAGTCTGGAATCAAGCCGAGCATGGCAAAGGACTCCACGAACTTAGCCGAGCGTGCTGCAAACACGAGATCACAGGCGAGCGCGATGTTTGCTCCCGCACCCCGCTGCGACGCCGTTCACCGCGCAAATCACAGGCTTTTCCATCGACGTGATACGCCTGATCAGCGGGTTGTAGAACTTCTCGACCGAATCCCCCGAGATCAATGCGCTCGCCCGGCGCGATATTGCGATCGTTCAAATCCTGACCGGCGCAAAATCCACGTCCCGCTCCGGTAATGACTACGGCGCGAATCGACTCGTCCTCCGCAGCAAGTGCAAGCGCCTCTGCGACTTCGACATGCATGTCAGCGGTAAAGCTGTTCAAGCTGTCGGGGGCGATTGAGCGTCAGGCATGCGACCCCCTGTGCCACGTCGAAAAGAATGTGCTGGTAGGCCATTCCTATACCTCCCGTCGCTCGACGAGCGTCAATATGTCGTAGACGGCAACCGGCGCTCCCTCCTGGTTACTGACTTCAACCGCCCACACCACAACACCATTCGGTTTTTCGTCACCCCGGGGCGCCTTTTTGATTTTTCGCTTGACCGTCAGCTTGCACTGGATAGTGGTCCCCGCGGGGCACCGGCTCGACGAACCGCAGGCCTTCCAGCCCGTAATTTGCGATCACAGGTCCCGGCGGCCGGATCGACAAACATGCCGGCCGCAGCGGAAATAACGAAATAACCATGTGCCACGCGCTGACCAAAGAATGAATCCTTGGCTGCGATTTCATCAAAGTGAGCATAGAAGTGGTCACCACTGATACACCCAAAGTTCACGATATCGGCTTCGGTGACGGTACGTCTGTGGGTTATCAGCGTTTCGCCGATCTGCAAATCGTCAAAGTATTTTTTGAACGGATGAATCGGATCGCTTATCTCCCGTGCTCCCCGATGATATTCGCGGGTTATGGCGGTGAGCGTGGTGGGTGAACCTTGGATAGCCGTTCGCTGCATGTAATGCTTGACCGCTCTAAGGCCGCCAAGCTCTTCGCCGCCGCCCGCTCTGCCGGGGCCGCCGTGAATGAGATTCGCTAGGGGCGAGCCGTGTCCGGTCGACTCTTTCGCACAGTCTTTGTTCACGATTAGCATCCGCCCGTGCCAGGGGGCGGCACCTAAAATCAGCGTGCGTGCCTCCACATCGTCAGCGGTAAACACCGAGGCCACCAACGACCCCTTGCCCAAGCGGGCAATGTCCACCGCCTCGCCTAGAGAGTGATAGGGCATCACCGTAGCAACGGGACCAAAGGCCTCTATCGCTATGCACCCGCGTCGCACTCAACGGCGAATCACACCGCAGCAACGTCGGTGGGTAAAAGCTTCCCGGGTTAGCCTCTAGTCCGGCGAGCGCCATCTCTCGCTCGCCACCGACAACGACCGACGCCTCTTCACACAGTTCCAACACCCGCGCATGAACATCCTCTGCCTGCGCTTTGCTGACTAACGCACCGAGACGCACTTCTTCCAGGGCGGGATCACCCGCCGTTATCTTGCCAAGCCGCTGGCTCACTGCATCGACCACCGCATCCATCAACTCAGCCGGAACGATGACTCGCCGTATTGCCGTACACTTCTGCCCGGCCTTGGACGTCATTTCACGCACAACTTCCTTGACGAAGAGTTCAAACTCGTCATCAGTCGGCTGTACCGACTGACCCAGAATGGCGCAGTTAAGTGAATCCGCCTCCATCGTGAACGGAATACTGTTGGCCAACAGGTTAGGATGATTCTTTAGCGCTTGCCCGGTCGCAGCTGACCCAGTAAAAGTAACCACATCCTGCTCGTTCAAATGATCCAACAAATCATCGATGCTCCCGCAAACAAGTTGGATCGCACCCTCGGGCAACAAGCCGATATTAATTATTTCTTCGACGATAGCCTTGGTCAGGTAGGCGGTTGGCGTTGCGGGCTTAATGATGACCGGCACCCCAGCAGCCAAGCTCGGCGCCACTTTTTCGAGCATGCCCCACACCGGAAAGTTGTAGGCATTGATGTGGACAGCAACGCCAGGTTTTGACGTGAGAATGTGACGCCCCCACAAACGTGCCATTACGCGAGAGCCCCTCCATTTCGCCCTCAAGCAGGACCGTATCGTTTGGAAACTCGCGCGTCACAAGACTGGCATAACTGAACACCGTGCCAA
This sequence comes from uncultured Luminiphilus sp., assembly GCA_943787485.1. Classification (GTDB taxonomy): domain Bacteria; phylum Pseudomonadota; class Gammaproteobacteria; order Pseudomonadales; family Halieaceae; genus Luminiphilus. The sequence goes on from CALSMP010000005.1 coordinate 240,180, forward strand.
TACCACCCTCGATGTCAGGCCAGGCGTCGGCGCGGGTTGTTCCGGTCTTGAAAGACAACGTGTAGAAGTCTTCCTTTTTGGCCATGAGCAGCTTAGCGGTTTCCTTCAGCGCTATCGCCCGCTCGTGGAAGGTCATGGCCCGCAGCGCGACACCTCCGACCCGACGGCCGTATTCGACCACCTCGCGCATATTGATGCCGCTCGAATCCACGTGGCACACGGGTTCACCGCGGACAGCATCCACAACCGGCCTGCCCTCTCCAGACCCTGTAACCCACTTTCCTTGGACATAGCTTTCAAGCTTCATGACTGGGGCGGCTCCGTTCCAGCTTCAACTTCGAAATGATACATAAATTATTCAAAACTAGGAAGACCTGTAATATATTATTGACCTGTCTCAAGCGGTAATCTGGCAGTCAGCGGGCCACCCCGCATCGCACGACATTGGAGATACTCATGGATAAGTACATAGCGCCTCTGAACAGCCTGCCGAGGGTCAGTCACCCCTTTAGAATGCTGCTTACGATGTTGATCGGATTCTGGCTGACGGGTTGCTCGAAACCAGAGCCTGCCGCACCCGCTGATGACGAAGCGCGAGTTGCGGAGGAATCGGTTGAACTGATTCATCAGAGCCCCATGAGCGCCAATACCACGCCTCATCGAGCTTTCATCACGCAGGCCGAGTTGCCACCGCTTGGGGAAGGACCACTCAGCGGCGTGCGCATCGGCGTTAAAGACAACATCCATGTCGCTGGTCTACCCAATACCGCCGGCACGCCCTCTTTTGATGCTCTCGTGCCGGCACAGGACGCTCTCCTTGTTAAACGACTTAGGAAGGCTGGTGGCATTATCGCCGGCAAGAATAATCTCCATGAACTCGCCTATGGCATCACCAGTGCGAACGGCGCCTATGGCATCGTGCAAAATGCCACTGATCCCTCGCTATTGGCGGGTGGCAGCAGTGGCGGGACGGCTGTGGCGGTTGCCCTCGGGCTGGTCGATATGGGTGTTGGAACGGATACGGGAGGATCGGTCCGCATACCTGCCGCATTAAATGGGATTGTAGGCTTTAGACCCACGACCGGGCGCTACCCCAACGACGGCATGACGCTTATCTCAGGTACGCGTGATACCGCCGGCCCCATCACGGCTAACGTCACAGATGCGGCGGTGCTGGATACAGTGCTATCCGGCGCCCTTCCCAATGAGCTGCCAGCGGTAACCCTCAAGGGTGTGCGACTAGGGGTCCCCCGCGGCTACTTTTATGACAACCTGAGTCCCCGCGTGTCCGCTGCCATGAACCACTCCCTCGAGGCCCTCAAAGCTGCCGGGGTCGAGCTTGTCGAAGCCGATATCGAAAATGTGGGTGCGCTAAGCGCTGCCGTGGGCTTTCCCGTGGTGCTTTATGAGACCAATCTACTGCTCCGGGAGTACCTGCTGACCCACCGTCCCGATCTCAGTATTGAAGATTTTCTCGATAGCATTGCCAGCCCGGACGTTAAAGCCGTGGTCGGGGATGCACTCGCTGGGGTCATCGATGAGGCGACCTACCAAGCAGCGGTAACCGAGCACCGGGCGGCCTTGCAAGCGGCTTACCAGAACTATTTCGAAGGCCACGCAGTATCCGCCGTGATATTCCCAACGACGCCGATCGAAGCACAGCCCATTGCAACCAGTCTCGAGATGGTCACCCTGAATGGGGCGAGCGCGCCAACCTTTATGACATATATCCGCAACACAGATCCGGGTTCCAATGCAGGCGTCCCTGGCATAAGCCTCCCTGCACTTGTTACCGAACCCGGCCCACCAGTGGGGCTGGAACTCGATGGTCCCCGCGGCAGCGACCGGGACCTTTTAGCTTTGGCTCTGGCGGTTGAGGCGCTATTCATCTCCGCTCAGAATCCTTGAACCCCCATGGAATTCCATCTCAATGGATTTCGCCCCGGCGACCCTCGGGACCACCGGCGACGCTCCTCTGCACCCGCTCCACAGCCACTGCCGAGCACGACTGATGTCCTGATCGTAGGCTGCGGGCCCGCGGGCTTAATGCTCGCCACTCAACTCGCCAAAATCGGCGATATCTCGGTAGTGATTATCGACGAGAAGACCGGCCCTATCGAACTCGGCCAAGCAGACGGTATCTCAGGTCGATCACTCGAGATCTTTCAAGCCCTGGGATTTGAAGAGCGCGTTCTGAAAGAGGCGTATTTTCTGCAGGCGATTACCTTTTGGAACAGCGATTCTGATGCCCCTGAGAGGCTTGTTCGCCGCTACAAAAAGCCCGATGGCCGGACCGTCTATTCGCAATTTCCTCACGTGGTGTTAAATCAAGCACGGGTCCACGACTTTTTGCTAGAGAGCATGGCGCGCTCGCCGAGCGAGCTCACACCTCACTACGGCGTGAAGCTAGCTGACCTGCAGATACAAACCGGCAATCCACAGGCGAGCCACCCGGTCCTCGCAACCGTTACCGCCCAGATCCCGGGAGCAGATAACGACAGTGGCGCACTATCAAGCATCCAAGCCAAGTATGTCGTGGGTTGCGATGGCGCCAGAAGCACGGTCAGACAGCATCTCGGCATCGCGCTCGAGGGCGAGGCCGCCAACAGCTCTTGGGGGGTCATGGACCTGCTGGCGTTGACTGATTTCCCCGATGTCAGAATGAAATCTATTATTCAATCCAGCCACCACGGCAATATCATGATCATTCCACGCGAGGGAGGCCATCTGCTCCGCATCTATGTGGAACTCGCCAAGCTGAAAGAAGGCGCCCGCCTCTCTCGAGACAACGTGAGCGTTGAGCAACTGATCGACAACATCAAAAAGATTCTTTCCCCCTTTACGTTTGAGGTAAAGGAAATCGTCTGGTGGTCAGTCTATGAGGTCGGTCAGCGCCTTGCACGCCGCTTTGATTCTCGGCACCTGGCACCCGAAGAAGCCGATCATCCGCACGGTTTCATCGCGGGTGATGCCTGTCACACGCACAGTCCCAAAGCGGGCCAAGGAATGAATATTTCCATGCACGATGCCTTTAATCTGGGCTGGAAGTTGGCTGCAGTGCTGCAGGGCAGGAGCCCCCCAGCTATCTTGCACACCTACACCCAGGAGCGTCGCCGAATCGCCCAAGAGCTCATCGATTTCGATCGAGAACTCGCCGAACTCTTTTCCGCCTCGACAGGAGAAGAGACTTCGGATGATGCCGGGTCTCCGCTTCAGCAGGCGCTGCTTCGGGCCGATGGTTACGTGTCAGGAACCCTGAACACCTATGCGACTTCGCTGTTAACAAGCCAGGCCACCATGGACAACCCCCCAATCAACTTACAGATTGGGAAACGCCTGTCTTCTCTGGTGTTGGCCAGACTCGCGGATGCACGGCCCATGCATCTGAGTGAAGCGCTGACAGCTGACGGACGCTGGCGCCTCATTTTGTTCAGCGATGACGCCTCGCCAGCACAACCCACATCACGTCTACGGGCTCTCGCCAGCTGGCTTGCTGACAATGAAGCGTCACCCCTCCTTCGCACCCAAGAGCCCACGAAAGATATAGATGCGGTGATTGAGGTTCTTACGGTGCTACAAGCTGGCGACGAAGCCTTGGAATTTCAAGATTTCCCCGACCTGCTGTGGCCCAGCAGAGGTACCCTTAAGCTTCGGGACTACAACAAACTATTTTGTCCTCAATCGGATGCCTTGCACCCCTTTGATTACTTCGGCATCGATCGTTCGCTCGGATGCGCAGTCATTGTGCGTCCAGACCAGCACGTTGCTGCCTGTTTTGCGCTGGACGATACCGCGGCAATTCAGGCGTTTTTCGAGCACTGCCTGCTCTATCCCTAGTAGCCCAGGGGATTGCATCCTTGATTCAACACGCGGGGCTTACTCAGCGAAGAACAACTATTTCTTGGCTTACCGCTGAGGCTTCGACGTCAGCGCGCGTAAATGGCACCGGCTTGTAACCAAATTGCGCATACAGCTGAAGCTGATCGTCGTAGTGTGCCCCTGGCTCACCTGACATCATGCGGTGGCCACCCTGCCCCCCCGGTATGACATCACGCCCCTCAATCCCCTTGCCCGTAGCGACGAAAACGTTATTCTCACTTCCTCGATTTTGGTACGCAGACAAGCTGAGCACATTGTCACTGTCCGCCTGTGGCACGCCGCGAAAGTTGTATGGCGGCCATTCCATTGGAGCAGCTGCCAAGCGCCAAGCACCCATCTCGGCGCCCTGCTCTTGTGCCAGTTTCTGCAGTGCCTCACGCAGACTGCGCAATACGACCCCCTCGACGGACTCGCCGTTGAGTAGATCAAATGCCGGCTCCTTGCCCGCGGTTTTTTCGTCAAGCCAATGCACCAAAGCTCGCATCGCCACTGACGTTCCCCAAGAAGCCCCAAGCGGCTGATTGGGATAACCGGTTGCCGCAAACCGGTAGTACTGATCCTCACCGACATCATCCAGAAAAACCTGACGCTGCAGTTGGTCGACAAACGCCTCCATCAGGGTGGGTGCGGGGCCGTAAAACCCCTTATCGTCGACGCGCCAGCTCTTGTCCCAGTCGGCGAGCAACGCGACGGCGGCCACTTCATCGCTGGACCCCTCGGCAACAGCAGCCAATAGCAACGGCATCAAATAACGGTGGTTCACATCCTCAAAACTGCTGCGCTCATTAATGGCAACGACATCAGCAACCGTAGCACCCGATTTGGCCTCGACTTGATCCATAAGAATGTGCACACGATCGGCCCGAGACCAGGTATATGACCATAGATCCGAACTTATCCACTCGGGAGCAGGTCGATTGTTCCAGTTGATGATATGACCGGTGCTTGGATTGCGAACTTTTGGATTATCGTCGTAGGGCCGCATTCCCTGCCAATCCACCGAGCCATCGCCCAATGCCGGAAGCCGCGGGTCGTGACCCGCAGCGCGGCGGGGATAATGCCCGCTATGAACATAGCCCAACTGCCCATGACGATCCATCGTATACATATTGATATTGGTGGTTTTTCCCCCCAGTCGACGCTCGGCAGCCTCGAGTGTGTGGTCTGTAGCCAGCCATACCCAGGTCATCAGATCCTGCACCGCTTTGCCCTCCCAAGCGCGAGCTCGCGCAACGGCGAGCCCCGCTGCTGGATCATGAGCAAGCACCATCCCTTGCTTCGCCCGTCTCGCCGTCACCAACACGTCCTCCTCGCCCTGCACGAGAATCCGCTCTGGCCAAGCGTCAAACGCGACCCACTCACCATCGTGCCAATACTGCTCAGGGTTTTCCGGATTAAGGGTGAGCCAAAATTCATCGGTTTGGTCTGAAATTCCTGCGGTACTACCCCACGCCAAAGAGTCATTATGCGCAAACAACAACGACGGTAGCGCCAACAGCGTATTCCCAACCACATCAAAGTCACCGCCATGCAAACCAATGCCATAAACATAGCTGGGTGTTGCAAATCCAAATTGAGGGCCGTTTAGCAGCATACCTGAGGCATCGGAAACATCGGATACGGCCCAGTAATTACTGGCCGGGGAGAATTCTGCATGGGACAAATAACCGCTTTCTGCTACACGTGTTTTGAACCGGTCAGCCCTATCCCCACCCCGGCTCAGTCCTGCATAGCGACCCGCAGAGTCTGTGACGGTCCTAGCCAAAGGGGGCAACTCGCGCGTCTCCGTGAGATAGGTCGGTCGAATTAATTCTTGGTGAGTAATAGCGCCGGATCGTGGAATTGTCGTCGGCGAGTCATCATCGGTGAGCCATTTGATGGTATTGAACAATGCCCATCCGCTCTGCTTACCATGCTTAAGCTCCATTGCCTGCAAAAACTCGAGATTGTCGCGCTCGCTGTTGAAGTCGGCGTAACGATGGGCAATGGACCCCACAAACATTGTCGCCACGTCATAGGCGGTCCATTCACTAGGCATAAAATCGAAGTCAGCAAATGGCTTGGGTAGTAGTTCCATTTGTCGACCAGAAACCCGTTCGATCCACTCGTTCATACCGTCGGCGTAGCCTTGGAGGATATCGAGATCACGCTGCGCCAGCTGCTCAACCTGACGTCGCACGATCGGGTGGTTGTATTCCGTGCGGAGCTTCTTATCGAGAGTCACGTAGTCTGGACCCAGCACCTCAGCAACCCGCCCCTGTGCCGTGCGCTTGAGCATCTCCATCTGAAATAAACGATCTTGGGCGACGGCATAACCAAAACCAAAGTAGACGCCGTAATTCGACTCGGCGAAAACTTGGGGTGTCCCGTAGGCATCGCGATAAATGGTAACTGCATTGGCAGGCGCATCGGCATCACCGCCGGCAAGACGCCGCTCGACGCTATGATCCCGATTACACCCGACGAGTGTCAGAGCAATGACCACCAGCACAGCAGCACTCATGGTTGGCCTGATGATTGTTTTAAGGCCAGGCATTCATATCTCCCTCATAGACGCAGCCAAACATTGCCCTACCAACACGCCCAAGTCGATACCAAGATTAAAAAAAGGGGCTATAAAAATAGCCCCTGAACAAGCGAGTTGCCATCCTCACATCTGGTAGCGCACAGAGACTCCCCAAAGCTCAGGAGCCCCCCATACGCCAATGACACCGGGACCGATGGTATAGCTATGAGATACCCATTGTTCATCGGTAATGTTCTTACCCCAGAGAGCCAGCTGCCAAGACTCATTGGCAGAGGTCCAGGAAAGTCTCATGTCGATCAAATCAAATTCGTCGATTTTCGTGTTCTGATTGATGTAGTCATTGATTTGCTCATCGGTGTGATAGTAGTCAGCTCGAAGACTGACCACGCTTCCCCCTGGCAACGGGAAATCAACCACACCTCCCAATGAATATTTATTCTCAGGAGCCTGTCGCAGGGAATCGGAATTCCCCGGTATAGCTGTCGGGTCGATACCGTTAATAGTGAAATCACTAACCGCGGTATCTAGGTAGGCATAGCTGCCGAACAGCCGGAAATTTTCCGTTGGCGCCCACGTAATTTCGGCTTCTACACCGGCAATCTCGGCCTCACCGACGTTTTCGGTAATGAACTGGCCAAAATTGGGGTTGTCTACGGTAGGCCCGAAACGCACGATTTGCAGGTCTGTATAGTCCATGTAAAACGCCGCGGCGTTCACTCGCAAGGTGCGATTAAGGAAATCACCCTTCAAACCGATTTCGTAGTTGATCACGTCCTCGGGATCGATAGGACGAGAGGCCTGCTCCGGTGTTCCCGCTCCACCGCCAAATCCGCCACTCTTAAAGCCCCAGGAAGCGGTGCCATAGACCATGACATCGTCATTGATGTTATAGGTCAGCGTAAATTTAGGGGATACGTCACTCCAGCTCTCCTTGGCATTCACCGTAAAGGTCTGTGGAATGATCGACAGGCTACCACCCACACCGGCACAGTACTGGCTGAAGTTTGCCTGCCCCTCCGCGCTGCCGCAGTTGACGCCAGTCGTGGTGGTATCTTTCTCATCAGAGGTATACCGAACGCCAAAAGTTGCGGTTAACGCGTCGGTAATATCATAGTCGCCTTGAAAATAAGCGGCGTAACTGGTGGTCGTATTTTCTTGGCGAGACACCTCATTGCCGATATCGATAGCACCGCCCCAGGTCTGAGTGCCCGGATCGACGAAAACACCGCCCCCAACGGTTTGTGGCAACAGCAGACGATATTGCTCTGTCCGCTCCGAATCCTCATCCAGGTAATAAATCCCCGCCACATAGTTGAAGCGGCCATCCAAGTTGGATGTCCAGCGAAACTCTTGCGTGAAGGTATCAATGTCCTGTGTGATGTCATCGATGATTTCGACAGGAATACCTACACCAATCGAGGCCATGCCCCAGTCAGTCTTGGCGTTGCGAAAGCCTGTAATGGACGTCAGGGTACCCGAACCGAAATCTATATCCCCTTGCAAGCTAAAACCGGAAGCCTCTCGGTCCGAGCCGCCACCCTGTTCTCTCGTTCCCGCGGGCGCCGCTACTTTTCTGAAATCGCCGCCCCACGCTTTCCAACTGTCGACGGTTGGGCCGCCATTCCCAAATACCGGGAAGCGCCCCATATCCTCCCGCTCATCCTCCATATAATCGGCAGACAGCAACCAATCCATGGAATCCGTCTCCCAGCGCAACTGGGCTCGGTAAGAAGTAACGTCCTCATCCTGCTGATCCACGCCCATAACGAAGTTATCGACATAACCATCGTGCTCTCGATGGTTAAACACCAATTTGCCTGAGAGAGAGTCGGTGATCGGTCCCGACACCAAACCCTGATAGCGAAGGTTTCCTTTCGTACCGGCAGACACTTCGGCACGAATATTGGCTTCTTGAGAGGGTCGCATGGTCGTGACGTTGATAGCACCTCCCACCGCATTACGACCAAAAAGAGTCCCCTGAGGGCCGCGCAGCACCTCTATCCGCTCAACGTCAAACATCTCCTGATTAATCGATGCGATAGAACCGATATAGACCCCATCGAGAAACATTACTACCGAGTTATCCATGCTGGGCCCGTCGTCGGCAGAGCTCACACCGCGCATGGAGAGAATCGCTTGGCCGGGGGCGAATTCAGCATAGGCCATACCGGGCACTCTGAAAGCGATTTCTGTGGGCCCAAAAATTTGAGCTTCATTAAGCTCATCTCCCGTAATTGCACTTACCGCTACGGCAACATCTTGGAGGTTCTCCTCACGGTAGTTCGCGGTGACGAAAACCTCTTCAAGCTGACCACCCTGCGCGTATACCGAGGTGGCGGGCACAGCCGACACCAAAGCTATTCCCAAACCACCAAACAACGCCTGGTGACAAGACACGGCCATCTTTGACTTTTTCATTTTCATGGTTGTGCTCCTTTGTGTTTTACCGCTGTTTACATGCTAGTTATTTGAATTTACTTGCAAATTGACGATCCAGCCTCTAGTCGCGCCTCGCAATGACTCACCTCAGCGCCGATCAATGACTCGCTTAGCCTTGCCTTCCGAGCGCGGAATGCCGCCGACCTCGTGTAGCTTCATCTGGCAGCTAATGCCTATATAAGATTTGATCAGCTGCTGGAGCTCTTCCGACTGCGCCCCAGCGTCCTGAGCACCGGGGGCGGATTCAACGTGCAGGAGCACCTCATCCATATTCCCCGAACGGGATAGCTCTATTTGGTAGTGGGGGGCCAGCGCATGCTTTTGAAGCAAAATTTCCTCGATCTGGGATGGAAAGACGTTAACTCCCCGAACAATCAGCATATCGTCCGAACGCCCTGTGATCTTAGCGATACGTCGCATCACGCTCTCAGTCCCGGGCAACAGCGAGGTTAAATCTCGCGTACGGTATCGAATGATCGGGAATGCCTCCTTGGTGAGGCTGGTAAAAACGAGCTCACCCTCTTCCCCAGCAGGCAGCACCTCCCCCGATTCCGGATCGATTATTTCTGGGTAGAAATGATCCTCCCAAATCGTGGGGCCATCTTTAGATTCAACAAACTCCTGCGCCACGCCTGGTCCCATCACCTCGGACAAGCCGTATATGTCGGTGGCATCGATACAACAACGCGCCTCAATCGCCTTACGCATGGCATCGGTCCACGGCTCCGCCCCAAAAATACCGAGCCGCAATTTGAGCGCCGCGGGATCAATCCCCTGCCGCTCGATTTCGTCGGCGATATTCAGCATATAAGATGGCGTAACCATGATGATGTCCGACTCAAAATCGCGCAAAAGCTGCACCTGCTTCTCGGTTTGGCCACCCGACATCGGAATCACGGTACAGCCCAGCTTCTCGGCGCCGTAATGCGCTCCGAGTCCGCCAGTAAAAAGCCCATAACCGTACGCGACCTGTACACGATCCCCAGGCCGCCCACCGGCTGCCTCAATCGAGCGCGCGACGCAGGTTGCCCAATGATCAATATCGTTTTTGGTATAACCGACCACCGTCGGTTTGCCGGTGGTACCGCTCGAGGCATGAACTCGCACCACCTGACTCATCGGCACGCTGAAAAGCCCAAAGGGATAGTGCTCTCTTAAATCGCCTTTGAGCGTGAAGGGGAATTTCGACAGATCTGACAGCTGTTTGAGATCGCCTGGGGTAACGCCAGCAGCCTCAAATTTTACTTTGTATACAGGCGAATGGTTATAGACATGCTCCAAAGTCCAGCGCAATCTATCGAGTTGCAGGGCGGCGAGTTCGTCGCGGCCAAGCTGCCTGACAGCGGCGAGAGAAGAGAGACTTTGGGCTGTTATCACCGCTGTTCCGTTATGCTGGTTATTTGCGGCTTAAAGTAATACGGTAAAGGCAATAAAATCAATATTTTTGTATCGAAATGTGGGCCCAGCAAAGAGGTGGCGCATCGAGGTAGTGATATGAGTGTCGAGAGAATCATTGACGGCATACGCAGCGAGTTTATGGATCGCCAGCCTATGCGCGCAAAATCCCTCATCATCACGCTGTTTGGCGATGTCGTCTCTCAACACGATAAAGAGATCTGGCTGGGAAGCCTCATTCATGCCCTCGAGCCACTGGGTGTCAATGAGCGCCTGGTGCGTACATCGGTGTTCCGCCTGGTAAAAGAGGGCTGGCTCTCGGTCGAACGTGAGGGCCGCCGGAGCTTTTACCAATTGACATCCTCCGGCGGCCAGGAATACCAGCGCGCTGCCCAACGCATCTACGCCTCTCAAGGAGAGGAATGGCGGGGGCGCTGGCAAATTTTGCTGCCGGTTAACGTGCCCGACGAGCTACGAGAAGATTTTAAGCGAAGCCTTAATTGGCTGGGTTTTCGCGCCATCAGCCCGGGCACCTTCGCGCGGCCGGGCGGTGACGCCGCATCAATTCGTGATGTGCTCGATGAATTTAACCTGCGTGATGGTGTCATCGTTATGGACGCCGAAACCAATGCCGTGACGACCAAGCAGGATCTCAAAGCCACCATCAACCATCACTGGGCCTTAGATCAATTGGCCGACAGCTACGGCAACTTTATTGAACAGTTTAAGCCGCTGCTACAAGCGCTGGATAAAGCACGGCAACCTTCAGCGGCTAACGCCTTCCATGGCCGTCTGCTACTTATTCATGAATATCGCCGCACGCTACTGCGCGACACGTCGCTGCCAGAGGATTTACTACCCAGCCAATGGCCGGGAAAAACTGCTCGCTCGATGGTTGCTAGAATCTATAAGCACCTGCAGAAACCCAGCCTCGACTACATCAAAAGCGAACTCATCAGTCGTCAAGGACATCTCCCCAATCCGAGTAAAGCGTTTTTTGAGCGCTTTGAATAGCACGGACGTGTCTTCAATAGCCACTGACCCAGTCTGGCTCGATTACCCCATGGATTCGCTTGTAGTCGGCATAGGCAGACAGCAAATGCTCAACCACTTGAGGGTATTCGTCCGCCACGTTGTGGCGCTCGGCGAGGTCGGCGTCTAAATCATAAAGAGCAAAAGCGCCATCCCCATAGGGCACGGGTAGCTTAAGCAGTTTCCAGCGCCCCTGCCTGACCGCTAGCTTGCCGAGAAACTCTACCACCACCGCTTGCTCTGCCCCTTCAAATACGCCACCACCATCAATGATAAGTGGCAGAAACGAGTGTCCCGCTAGCTGCGCCTTGATTGATGGGGCCTGCTTGATCCCGAGAAAATCCATAAGGGTTGGCAAGACGTCTCTTACCGTGATCATTTCCCTGACAACCTGGGGCAGCCGGCCCTCATGACCCGGAAGACTTATAAAGGCGGTGGCGCGTGTACCTCCCTCACTCGGAAATGCCTTGTACATTCTCAAATGCGGCGCCGCTGCGTGAGCCCAGCCCGCGCCATACAGGGTGTAAGAATTGGGCCGACCCATCATTGATGTAGCGTGGTCAAACCGAGTATCGATGACCCGTCTAATCTGGGGAAAAATATCGGCGGGCCAAGTTTCATCTAAGTCGTGCCCCTCTGCCCCGTTATCCGAGAGGAATAAAACGACCGTATTTTCATCGCGCCCCGTTTGCTCCAAAAAGGCAAACAACCGACCAACATGTCGGTCAATTTCACTGATCATCGCCGCGTAGACAGCCATTGACCTGACTTCGCGCTCACGCTCGGATTCTGACAAAGAATCCCAAGGTCGTACCTTTGGAGGCAGCTCCGACATCGGCGTGTCAGGCGATATGAGATTTACCTGCTTCAATCCGGCGAGTCTTTGCTCCCGAAGCACCTCATAACCCGACGCATACTGCGCAACAAAGCGCTCAATAGTCGCGGAGGGCGCTTGCAGTGGCCAGTGCGGCGCCGTAAACGACAGAAATCCAAAAAACGGCTGTGTACTATCCCCCCCACCTATCATGCGAATCATTTCATCCGTGAAATACTGGGTGGAATAGTCAAAGTGCTCGGGCAATGCGGTTAATCTCTTGCCATCGACCTCGTACGGGGCAACTGCCGTGGGATCGGGTGAGTAAGCTGGCTTCATATCTTTAAAATGACTGGCTCCACCAGACAGCAAGCTTACCGATCGATCAAATCCCATGGCCCCCGGACTCGATGCGGTCGTCATACCTAAATGCCACTTACCCGAAAGATAGGTTCGGTAGCCATGGCCCCTCAACAGGGTCGCGATTGTCGGCACTCCCGCCGGTAAGACGCCTGCGTAGGCTGGCGTACCCTTCTGATTATCTGCCAGCTCCTCTGCGAGGGAGCCGAAGCCTACCGCATGGGGCTCCTGCCCGGTGAGCAGCGCTGCACGTGTAGGTGAACACGCCGGCAGTACCTGAAAATCTGAAAACCGGGTACCCATCATTGCCAACCTATCCAGATTGGGAGTTGGAATCTCGCCGCCGAATGCCCCTATGTCGGAGTACCCCATATCGTCAACAACGATGAGCAAGACGTTTGGTAAGGCCTGGCTGTCAATGTCCCGCTCTTCGCTAGTTCCGCCGTGGCCGTTAACGCTGATAAAAACGAGGAAGCCATACATCGAGATTCGCGCGATAGACAGGCCAAACCAGCGACTAAAAGCTGGACAGCCAAAGAAAGCCTGTAATAAGAAAAACCAGATCATTCAAAAAATCTCAACGTTTCAACCGATAGTCGCTCGCTGGGTCTACGCCCTGTAGAGGCGTAATCAAGGCGCCCGATGACACATTCACCAGCTCGCCATAATCCCAGCCCTTGAAGGCCGCCATGGCGCCACTCGATCTCATGGCCGCGTAATCAATCGTAATTGTCGACACTATATGCATGATTTTTTCGACCCACACGATCAAGTAAAAGTCATCTTCGAATTTTACGATCTGCGCAAAGTCAGTGTCCGCAAGTCCCTGCTCATTGCCTGACACACAATGCCAGGTAAATAATTGATCAGTGACATAAATATGCTCATAGGCGTCTTTTTGGCTGTATTGGTACAGGTAGCGTTTACCCACCAAATCAGAAGATCGCAAAGTGTGTCGTGGCGTCTCAGCTGTTAACGCCCCACCAATATTCGCGTTAAGAATTTCCACGCTGGAGGCATTCACAGACAGCTGCTGGGCCGATCGCTCATAAAGAGATAGCGTATCCTCATCGCGCCGCGGGAACTGGCCGAAAACCCAGGTCGCAATTCCGCGAGTCTCGTCAAGCACGAAGGACACCATCTGCGCCCTGTTCAGCCCGGGGATGTACTCGACAAAAAAGTAACCTTCTCTTGGCTGGGTTGCGATGTATTCCGAATAACCACTTTCACCGGTCTCATCACCCGCAATCACAGTCCACTGCAGTACCTTAGGACTGACAAACTCAAAGCGCATCGCGAAGGCGTCACCTCGCCGCACAGTGTAAAGCTCCACGGTTCGTCCAGACAGCAGGCTGGTTTGCGGCAAATTGTACTCACTGAATCCCTCAGCCATCTCGCCGATAGAGATATAGCTAAGCTCAGAGCCATCGGACGCGGACGTCGGCAAACCAGCGATCAATGATGAGACCCCAAGCGTCAGTATCAAACCACATCTAACCAGTGCTTTCGTTAACATAACCTATAAAGTGCTCCGTCTATGTCAGTGGGTATCAACCGCTCGCTGATCATGAATAACGTTACCATTGACAACCGTCATCAAGACTTGTGTTTCGCTGATTTCCGTCTCCGGCACTTCAAAGAGGTTACGGTCAAGCACGATAAAATCCGCGAGCTTTCCAACCTCTATAGAACCTGAATTGTTTCGCGAGCCTCCAGTCGCCGCTCCGTTGACCGTGACAATTCGCAGGGCTTCAATGAGGGATACCGCCTGCTCAGGCCATTGCGCTTCGATGCCATCAGTGTAAGGATTTCTGCGCGTGACCATTGCCTCTATGCCGGGCCATGGATTGGTGTTGGGCACCACAGCAGGCCAGTCAGAGCCATAAAATACGGTGGCGCCCTGATCGATGAGTGAACGCATTGGCCACATTTTTTTCGCCCGATCCTTGCCCAGCACCGCTTCCCGCGCACCGTCCGATGCAGTCGGGTACCACAAAATCGGACACATCTCCGCCGCCACATTTAGCGCAGCGAATCGGGGCATATCCGCGGGGTGAATAAACTGGGCGTGAGAAATTTCGTGCCGCGGCTGGTAATTTCCACTGACTTGCCGGGCATGGGCAATAGCATCGAGCGCCTCGCGAGCGGACCGATCACCGGTTGCATGAATCTTGACTGATAACCCCTGTTGATCCAGCCACACAACATCCCGCCGCAACTCATCAGGAGGCAACGTCATTTTGCCGAAGTACTGTTCGCCGTAAACGGAATCAGGAAGATAAGGTTCTAGCATAGCGGAGGACCGTGTGAGGGGGACCCCATCAAGCATAATTTTCGCGAAGTCGGTATGCACCATCGCCGAATTCAAATCAGACCGGGCGCGTATATTAGCAAGCTCTTCTTCGTGAGACGCAGACCAGCTGCTTTTCCATGCTAGGCTGGTATGAACCCTGACCTTTAACTCGCCTCGCTCATCAAGTGCCGTATACGCTCGCAGCGCCTCTGTCGTGGTCATGGCATCTTTTACTGAGGTAATGCCGACGCCAACTGCATCGTCAAACACCCGCCTCACTGCATCCATATTCGTCTCATGAGGATAGGCTGGCAGCTGTCTCTGAGCGTCATAGGCCGCATTGTCCAAAAGAATACCCGTCAACTTCCCGGTGACAGGGTCGCGCTGAAATTGCCCCCCTGGAGGGTCAGTGCGTGACTCTGAGATCCCAAGGGCCTCCAGCGCTGCGCTGTTTAACCAAGCGTTATGTACCGCCCAATCGATGAGAAAAACGGGATGCTCGGTTGTTATTTGATCCAGCATTTCGCGGGTCGGCGGATTGGCAGATTTTAAGAGATGGCTCGGCCATTGGCCTCCTCTCACCCAGGCCCCCGCCTCCATATTTCTTGCACAGGATGCAACGACCTCGAGAATTTCTTCAAGGGATAGCGAATGGGCAAAGCTACATTCGTAGAATTCTTTTAAACCGCCCTGCAGAGGATGCATGTGCATATCGTGAATTCCCGGCATAACGAATCGCCCGCCGAGATCGACAACCGCCGTAGCCTCGCCAAGATAACCTGCTATCACGGTATTGGAGCCCACCGCCACGATGACACCGTCGCTTACAGCAAAGGCCTCCTGGATACTATTGGCTGGGTCAGCGGTATACACCTGACCACTCATAAAAATCTGGTCCGCCCCCGCCGGAGCCGTTTCGCCGCAACCCGTAAATCCCAAGACCACCAGACACAAAATTAGAAGGCCCGCCTGCGTGTCCGAGGTCTCGCTGCTGCACCAGGCGGATTTAAGGAGACGCTTCAGCATACGGCCACCCCTCAGGCGTTGCTCACGCCGGTCGAAAAAGTTCCACCCTCAAAGGAGGATATTGAAACAGCGAATAAGCATAGAGGGGCGCAAGAAAGCGCCCCAAACAGGGATTTGAATCAATCAAATCGAAGCGCAACTCCAACACCAAATGTGGGCTCTGAGAGGTTAGGCAAGCACAGATTAGACTCACTCAATCCTGCGAGGCTTGTCATTCCGTTGCAATACTCTTCCCCGGTAAGGTTCTCACCCCACAGGTTCACCTCGTATTGCTCTTCCGACCCAAAGGTATAGATCGCGCGCGCATTTAAGTTCCAGAATCCCTTCTGACTCAAATTTGCCGCATTGCCAAGATCATAAGTAACGTCGTCTCGGTACCGGAAGTTCGTTTGCAATCCCAGCACGCCGGTTGCAAGAGCAATGTCTTTTCGGATCAAACCGGTAAAAGTCAGATCAGGGGTATTGGGAATGTCGTTGCCAGACATAACGCCCGCAATAGTGCCCGGATCGTCAATTTCTGAATCCAGCAAGCCCAAGCCTGCCTGGAGGTACCAACCATCCCCAGGTGACATAGTGAGCTCAATTTCGGCTCCCATCAGGCTAGCCTCTGGGACATTGGTGAGCTGTGGAATTCCCTCACCGGTCGCAGGATCAACAAGCACCTGGAAAGACTGAAGATCTTCCCAGTCGTAATAGAACGCCGCTACGTTGAGACGCACCGTGTCATCCATCCAGTCCGACTTGTAGCCTACCTCGTAGGCGAGAAGCGTTTCAGGATCAACATCTTGCGCTGCGAGGCCCTGAAGCGCCTGTAACGCGGCGATGCTAAAACCACCGCCCTTGAATCCGCGCGAGATACTGCCAAACAACATGCTGGACTCGTTCATTTGATAACTCAGAGCAAGACGGGCACCCCACTCATCCCAATCCCCGTCCAATACCTCAGAAGGCGGCTCAAACAACGCAGGGAATGATTCAACCGCATTGCGGCCGACGAAGGCATCATCGGGATAGGACGGGCAGAACGGAGGGCCTCCAATGGTACCCACACAACGTACCGACGGCGCGTTAGTTCCCTTTTTGGTCTCATTGGTCCAACGCAAACCAGCGGTCAAGGTCAAGGCGTCAGTTACATCAATGTCGACTTGGCCAAATACCGAAGTAGCCTCGTTGTCCTGCTGAACAATTGTGTTGGGAACGATGTTAAAGAAGTCGGTTCCCGACGGCGCATAGGGGGCAGGTGTCCTTCGAACAGCCGTGGTGTACTCGGCATCTTCAGAGAAGTAATAGAATCCACCTATCCACCGCAGGGCCGCATCACTAGGTGACGCGACACGAAATTCCTGTGACCACTGCTCATACTCACCTTCTTGATAAAACTGAAATACCGTTGTGGGCCCACCGTCCGAGTCCTCTTGATACTTCACATCCAAATTATCGAAAGCCGTGATGGATGTGAGAGTAAAGGCATCGCTGCTCCAGTCGAACCGCAGTGAGAAACCGTCCGTCTCCACATCTTCACGATGCACCAAGCCGTTAAAGGTATCCTCCCAATC
The DNA here is from genome assembly GCA_943787485.1 of uncultured Luminiphilus sp. Lineage (GTDB taxonomy): Bacteria > Pseudomonadota > Gammaproteobacteria > Pseudomonadales > Halieaceae > Luminiphilus. Next base: position 257,501 of record CALSMP010000005.1, read on the forward strand.
GCCGTATTGATGTACGAACCCTGTACTGTCCGCACAATTTGGATTGTTAAGGGGTATCAAGTTATCTACGGGGACACTGCAGGGTGCGAAGATGTTATTGGGGTCTAGAAAGCCAACATTTTTAAATGGAACCGGTTTCGCGTCAGACTGGCCTGCATAGGCTTTAACAAGCACATCCAGATTGTCAGTGGGTTGCCATGCCAATTGGGCCCGCATGGCCTGCCTGTCGGTATCCCCCACCTTTTCCCCAGCGGATAGACTATCGAAAACCCCATCACGGGTGTTACTCATGCCTGATAGCCTAATGGCTGCGTTTTCTCCCAAGGCGAAACCAATAGCGCCCTCCACATCGAATTGACTGAAACTACCTATTCCTGCCCGAATGTATCCGTTTGTCCCGTCTTCGGGTCGCGGCTTGGTGCTAATGAAATTAACCGCACCACCGGTTGTATTTCTCCCAAACAGCGTGTTCTGCGGACCCCTGAGCACCTCTGCCCGCTCCATATCAAAAGTCGAGAACGAAACGGCGAACGGGGAATTCAGGGACACGTCGTCGAGAAATACCCCAACGGCGCCCACAACATTCAAATGGAAATCAGCTGTGCCCACGCCTCGAATAAAGAAATTCTGCTTGGCGCCGCCCTGTGGAACAGAGCCCGCATTGGGAATCAGGCGCAGTATTTCATGTGCCGACTGCACACCCAGCTCATTAAGATCATCACCGGTGAAAGCATCTATCGATATCGGTACTTCCTGCAGGGATTCTGAGCGCTTCTGTGCCGTCACCATCACTTCTTCGAGCCCGAGAGCAAAAGCAAAAGACGGTGTCAGCGACGCAACGGCCAAAACAAGTGGCGCAAGGCTGGGTTTTCTATGCGTGATCTGCTTCATAAAAGGCGCTCCCAATGAATTATTAGTATTTTTGGTGCTTTAAGCCCTTAACGGCCTTAATTTTCCTACAGGTAACCCGTTACCAATATGATGTCAATGGCTTGGATAGAATATGCACGCTCTGAGCCTGTCGGCCTCTTGGTCAGCCCTGACGATTGCTTCTAAGTTGGTCAGTCAAGTCAGTACAAGTGCTGGGGTCATCCTCTACCGTATTAGCGAGAACGCCGATGGAGGGGCATCGCACCTCAACCACGTCACCCGGTACAAGATACTTTGGCGGATCAAAACGGGCGCCAGCGCCGTTGGGCGTCCCCGTGGAAATAATATCCCCCGGCTGTAGCGTATAAAAAATAGAGAGATAGCTAATGAGGTAATCGAAGGGAAACATCAGGTTGGCAGTGGTGTCGCTTTGCCGCATTTCGCCATTCACGTGAGTCTCTAAGCTGAGATTGCGAAAATCGCCGACACTCTCGGGACTCACCATATAGGGACCGATACTGCCAATGCGCGAAAAGTTTTTTCCTTGGGTCACGTTAAATTTCGCATGGCGCACCCAGTCACGGATCGTCCCCTCGTTCATGAGGGTATAACCCGCAACGTAATCCATCGCCTGATCTTGGGGTATGCGATGACCCCTACGCCCGATTACCAGCGCAATCTCGCCCTCGTAATCGAGCTGCTCACTTTCAGGGGGGCGCCAGAGCGCCTGGCCACTTCCGGTAAAGGATTCTTGCGCCCGCATAAACAGGCTTGGCCACTCGGGGTCGGGGGTATTGTCTTTGTATTCGGCATTGCGATTGGCATAGTTGACGCCAATACAGATGATTTTTGAGCCACACACCACGGGCGGCGACAAATTGACCTCTTCGAGTGATAGATCCGGGGTGTTCTTATCCTGAAGCTCCGCCAGTGCATCCCAAGACAGCCCCTGATTCAACAACTGCAATACCGATCCGCCCTCGCGAGCGCCAAGATTAATAACGCCCCCATCGGTAACCACGCCCCAGGTGTTCTGCCCGTCAACTGAAAAACTCGCAAGCTTGATGGCCATGGGTCAGATCACCGGATTCTTGATGATGTCTGGCGCCACCGGGTAGGTTTCACGCTCCTGCTCGATCCGCTCAAACCACATTCGACGAAAGTGTGCCAACGCCGTGTCACTGGCCAATCCCCGCGGCTGAAAGTCATCTGCCTGCTCAAGAATTTTTTGTTGGGCCTCAATAATGACTTTGTCTTCAAAAAAGCCTGTGAACATTGCCTCTCGCAGGGTCTCCCCTACATCATCTTCGCCCATTCGGAAGTTGCGCAGGTACTCCCAGAAAAAATGGGTGGTACTCCGGGTCTCCGGCGTCATGTATTGACAGTTTCGAAACTCTAGCAACTCCCCAACATGCTCTGTGGAATCCCACCCAACAGCGCCGAACTGGGTATCCATCAAAAAGATTCCAGGCATATACATACGCACAAAATTACGCCTATCCACGATGGTGTCTTCTGGCCAGGGGGTGATCTTCTGCAAATAAGGAGGTTGTCGAGATTCGCGGTGCCATCGCTCAAACTCGAAACCATTGGCGAGCTTGTCAACGTGCTGCGCAGACTCCGTCGCGTAATCTTCAGACCCCCCCAGCGTATTCGTATGCACGAAGGCCAAATGAGAAAAATCCGCGAGGTTATCCACGATCAACATCCAATTAGCGTCGTAGTGTAGATAGCAGCGACTAGGCAATCCGCACCAGCTCGGATCGTCCAAGGGTTCAAAATGGGGTATATCTGCAGGGTCCGCTTTATCGGGCTCGCCCATCCAGATCCAGAGCATGCCGCCGCGATCCACTAGCGGATAACTGTGGACCCGGTGGTTGGCACTGATTGTTGCCTGACCCGGAATCTCGACGCAGAGCCCCTCTGAATTGTATTTCATGCCGTGGTACATGCAGCGCAAGCAGTCCCCTTCGATGCGCCCCATAGACAGCGGAGCTGCCCGGTGGCAACAACGATCATCTAACGCCACATGGTCGCCGCCCTGGGTGCGAAAAATGACAATCGGCTTTTCCAGAAACGTTCGCGCAAAGGGCTTATCGCTCTCTATTTCGCTGGTCCACGCAGCCGCGTACCAACAGTTGTAGAGAAACCAATTACCGGCATCTCGCACGTCACTTCCTCCTCTTCTCTAGGCTGGACATCATGGCTCTATTGCTGCCGCTATACTCGCGACAACAGCTGCTGACTGACTGGCGTCTTTTCCTGCAAGCGCTACCATATCCTGAGTCAGCCGCCGCCGCTGGTGTTAATGCCAAACTTGGGCATTGGCGCATATTAGGTAACGTGTTACCTTTTGGCAAGACTTTGGGCAGCAGCTCACACAGGAGATCGAAACATGAGCACGACGGGCGATTCGGCGAATCGGGAAAAAGCCGCGGGCTTTTTGTCGCGACTACAAGCGACCCCAGTAAGCCACTTCATTGCCGGTCAATGGCAGCCAACCGATGGTCGCGAATGTTTTGAGAACATAGAACCCGCAGGAAATACGAGCCTCGGTCAAGTCATTAGCGGCACCACTGAGGACATGGACGCCGCCTGCGAGGCGGCGGCAGACGCCTTTCCCCAGTGGTCCCAAATTTCCGGTCAGGAAAGGAAGAGGATCCTGCATCACTTCGCCGATCTTATTGAGGAGCGGGCGGAGGAAATCGCACTAGTGGAAGCGTCGGACTGCGGTCAAGCCATTCGCTTTATGAAGCAGGCGGCTGTGCGAGGCGCGGCCAACTTCCGATTTTTTGCCGACAAGGCGCCGGAGGCGCGAAACGGCTTATCGCTGTTTCAACCCGACCACACAAACTACACCCTGAGACAACCTATTGGCCCTGTGGGCATTATTACGCCCTGGAATACTCCCTTTATGCTGGCGACCTGGAAGATCGCCCCCGCCCTGGCCGCTGGATGCACCATCGTTCACAAGCCTGCGGAATTGAGCCCTTTGTCCGCCACGCTCCTGGCGGAAATCAGTGAGCGCGCCGGCTTTCCACCCGGCGTATGGAATATGGTGCATGGTTTTGGCGAGATCGTGGGTAAACGGCTCTGCGAACATCCCGCCATCAAGGCGATCGCGTTGGTCGGTGAGACCTCGACCGGGAGTCAGATTATCGCGCAGGGTGCGGCGACGCTTAAACGGGTGCATCTGGAGTTAGGCGGCAAAAACCCGGTGATCGTTTTCGATGACGCCGATTTCGAGCGGGCCCTCGATGCCGTTGTTTTTATGATCTACAGCCTCAACGGACAGCGCTGCACCTCGAGCTCTCGGCTGCTCTTACAGAATTCTCTCAAAGAAAAATTCTTAGCCGCACTGATCGAGCGGATTGGCAAACTGAAGGTTGGCCATCCTCTAGATCCCGATACCGAAGTCGGTCCGCTAATACATGGCGGTCATTTCGACAAAGTGATGAGCTATGTGGCCCTCGCCCGAGATGCGGGCGCCACAATAGCCGCCGGCGGTTATCGCCCCGAGGACCTGTCATCGGGCAATTATGTCGCCCCCACCCTCTTCGTGGATGCAGACAACACCATGCGCATTGCTCAGGAGGAGATCTTTGGTCCGGTCCTGACGGCAATCGGGTTCGATACCGAAGAAGAAGCGATCCAGCTAGCCAACGATACTGACTACGGGCTGGCCGCATACATCTGGACCAAGGATACCGGTCGCTCCATGCGACTGGCGCAACGGGTGGAAGCGGGTATGCTGTGGGTGAACTCGGAGAACAATCGAAACTTACCCTCGCCTTTTGGGGGAATGAAAATGAGCGGGATTGGACGGGACGGCGGCGACTACAGTTTTGACTTTTACATGGAAACGAAAAATGTGTGTATCGCTCACGACTCTCATACCGTGCCAGTCATCGGCGCCTAATCACTAGGGAGCATCGTCGCTATGGGGCAGCTCGCATTCGCAGCAAAAATCACTCACGTGCCATCTATGTACCTATCAGAATTAGATGGCCCACACAAAGGATGTCGTCAAGCTGCTATTGACGGTCATCACGAAATCTCTCGTCGCTGTCGAGCGCTAGGTATCGACACCATTGTGGTGTTTGACACTCACTGGCTGGTGAACTCGGGTTATCACATCAACAACGCGTCGCACTTCAAAGGAATCTACACCAGCAACGAGCTGCCCCACTTCATCAAGAATATGCCCTATGAGTACGACGGTAATACGGCACTTGGCGAGATCATCGCAAACGAATGTGTCACTGCGGGCATCAATGCGCGAGCGCACGCCGATACTACCCTCGCTCTTGAGTACGGCACGCTGGTGCCTATGCGCTACATGAATGAGGACAGACATTTCAAAGTCATCTCCATTTCAGCCATGTGCCAGGTACATGACTTGGCTGATAGCGGTCGGCTAGGGGCGGCCGTCCGAAGCGCGATTGAGCGTGACTACGATGGCAAGGTAGCCATTTTCGCCTCGGGCTCGCTGTCGCATCGCTTCGCCCAGAATGGCGTCTCCGAACATTTTCTTCACAAGGTTTGGTCACCACTTCTTGAACACATGGATCGCGAGGTGGTGCGGATGTGGGAACAAGGGGAATGGCAGGAATTTATTGCCATGCTGCCCGAGTATGCCGACAAGTGTCATGGCGAGGGTTTTATGCACGACACCGCCATGCTCATGGGAGCGCTAGGCTGGGATGCCTATCGGGAGCGAGTTGAAGTGCTTACTCCCTACTTCGGCAGCTCGGGCACCGGTCAAATCAACGCCGTCTTTCCCGTTTAGGGCCGGAGTAGTTCCCGATGCCACATATTATTGTCGAATACGCGAATAATCTGGAAGCAAGGGGCGTCGATATCCCAGAGCTTCTTGAGGTCCTGAGCACCGCCGCCATCAATACGGGACTTTTTCCCGAGGCTGGCCTGCGTGCTCGCGCCTACTGTGCGTCCCATCAACGCGTGGCACAGGGAGACCCTAATCTCTCCTTTCTCCATTTGGCCATGAACGTGGGCAAGGGCAGGAGTATCGATGACAGGCGACTTGCAGGAGAGGCAATGTTTGAAGCGCTCAAGGACCACCTGTCCCCCGTGCTGGAAAAAAGTCCACTCACCTTATCGTTCGAGATGCGGGAAATCGATGACGTTAAATTCAACTTCCGAAATTTTTGATCACGATGCTTGATAAAACACTGATTGATGAAGCGGCCAATGCACTTTTTGAAGCGGAGCGCGATTGTGTGCAAATCAAGCCGCTGACGCTGAGCTATCCGGACATGACCATGGACGACGCGTATGCCGTGCAACGCGCCTGGGTCGACCGAAAAATCGCCGAAGGTGATCGCATCACCGGATACAAAATCGGCCTCACTTCACGAGCGATGCAGCAGGCGATGAATATCACCACGCCCGATTTTGGTATCTTGCTCGAGAGCATGGCATTCACCACCGGATGTACCATCGAAGCGGCGAAGTTCTGCGACCCACGCGTTGAAGTTGAACTTGGCTTTGTCCTGAAAAAGCCCCTGTTTGGATCCAATGTGTCAGTGGATGAAGTTATCGACGCTACCGACTATGTTGTGCCCGCTCTTGAGCTTATCGCGGCGCGTAGCTATCGGACCGATCCGGACACCGGTTATACCCGCAAGGTCTTTGATACGATCTCGGATAATGCTGCCAATGCCGGCTATATTGTGGGAGAACAACGCGCCGATCCGAATACCCTTGATATGCGCTGGACGGGAGCGATTCTCTACCTTAATGATGAAGTCGAAGAGACCGGGCTTGCTGCTGGCGTTCAGGACCATCCTGCCAAGGGCATCTCCTGGGTTTGTAAACGCTTCGCTGATCACGACATTGGCCTAGAGCCAGGTCAATTTATATTAAGTGGTTCCTTCACCCGCCCCGTCGTTGCCCGCGCCGGCGACAAGATGCTTGCGGACTACGGGCCACTTGGGTCGATTGCCGTCAACTTTATCTGAGGAGCAGCCATGGATCTTCCGGAGAATCGCTTTCTCAAAGCCATTAAGGACCGACGCCCCCTGTGGGGGTGTTGGCTTGGCCTACCCGACCCTAGCGTCGCGGAAATAGTTGCGAGCGCTGGCTTTGATTGGCTACTCGTTGACCACGAACATGCGCCTTTTGAACTATCGGATGTGATGTCCCATCTGCGCGCCATTGAACCCTACCCGGTCGCCACGCTGGTAAGACCGGTTAGTGCCGAACCTGCGCTGTTAAAAAAGTTTTTGGAGATGGGCGTACAGTCCTTTGTGATCCCTATGATTAACAATGCCGAAGAAGCAAGGGCCTGCGTAGATGCACTTTTTTATCCCCCCGTGGGTCATCGCGGGGTGGGCACCTCGCTGGCGCGAGCGGCACGTTGGAATCAAGTCCCTGACTATTTACACCAAGCCAACGATGAGATTTGTCTTGTTGTTCAGGCTGAAACAACCGAAGCCCTCAACAATCTGGACAGCATACTGGCCGTTGATCACGTGCACGGGGTATTTTTAGGACCCTCGGATCTCGCCGCGTCTATGGGCAAAATCGGACAGTCCAACGATCCCGATCTTCACGATACCTGCGTTGCAGCGATCGAAACCATCAAAGCCGCGGGCAAGATCGCGGGCATCCTAACCATGAGCGAGGCGCTCATTGACAAAAGCGTCGACGCAGGTGCGGATTTTATTGGCGTCGGCGTAGACACGATCGCTCTTAGCACCGCTGTTAGGGCGCTCGCTGCCAAACATAGATAAAAAGCGTCCTGAGGCTCGTTCGAGTTGTAATAAGGCCGTTTTTACCGTTATAACTTAATCTTATTAATCGTTGGTTAGATGCGTGGGCCGTTTCCACAGCCCGCCCTCACCATCCCTTGCTAATTCCGCGATAGAGGTAAGCATGAATTTCGAATTCTCTGAAGAGCAGCTCATGCTGCGAGAACAAGCCAGGGGCTTTCTCGGCCAACACTGCTCTCCGTCGGTGGCGCGTTCCGTGCTGGACGGCGCGAGAAATTTTGATCCAGACCTCTGGCAAAAAGTGGCGGAGATGGGGTGGACTGCAACGGCAATTCCCGAGGAGTATGGCGGGCTGGGGTTGGGTTACTACGAGTTGGCCATTATCGCTGAGGAATTGGGGCGCGCCGTGGCACCGATCCCCTTTTCGTCCTCGGTATTTTTGGCGTCAGAGGCCATTATGGCCTTTGGCAATACGGCGCAAAAAAACAAATGGCTACCCGGTCTTGCCTCAGGTGACAGCATAGGCACCTTTGCGCTAGCCGAGCGCCCCGGAAGTGCGACCGCAGACAATTTATTATCCCGCTACGACCAACAGTCAGTGACGGGTGCTAAAGCCCCAACAGCGGATGCAATGATTGCCAATTTTGCTGTCGTCGTTTGCAAGGCTTCCCCGGGCCATGTACACCTCGCCATCGTCGACCTCTCTGATAGCTCCGTGGCGCGTGAGACCCTTAAAACCCTCGATCCCAGCCGAGGCCACGGTAAAGTCATGTTTGAAAACTCCCCTGCCGAGCTGCTGGGCGAGCACGAAGTCAGCTGGTCCGCCCTGGAAAATCTACTTGATCGCGCCGCCGTGTTGATGGCTTGGGAACAGCTGGGCATAGCCGATAAAGCGCTCGAACAAGCCTGTGATTACGCCAAGCAGCGGTTCGCCTTCGGACGAGCCATAGGGTCCTTCCAAGCCATCAAACACAAGCTTGCTGCGATGTATGTGAAAAACACCCTGGCAAGAAGCAACGCTTATCACGGCGTTTGGGCGCTGGCGAGTGACAGCGACAGCCTGCCACTGGCGGCGGCAACTGCGCGCGTTGCCTCGACACAGGCTTCCCTCTATGCGGCTCAGGAAAATATTCAAACTCATGGCGGCATGGGGTTTACCTGGGAGTTTGACTGTCAATTTTATTACCGACGGGCAAAGTTGCTGAGCCTTGCAATCGGTTCTGAGCGGCACTGGCAAGACCGACTTGTCTCTGCCCTGCAGCGTCAGCGCGCCGCAGCGTAACGCGATTTAATTAGGACGGTAATTATGGACTTTAACGACACATCTCAAGAAGCCGCGTTCCGATCGGAGGCCGCTGGCTGGCTAAAAGAAAATCAACTGACCGACGCTGACAGAGAAGGACGCTCTCCCCTTGAGGTGGCCAAACTTTGGCAGAAACGCAAATACGAAGCCGGCTGGGCCTGTATTGGCTGGGATAAAGAGTACGGCGGGCGAGGCGCCAGCCCTATCGAGCGAGTTATCTGGGATCAGGAAGAGAGTAAGTACAGCGTCCCGAGCCGCTTTTTTGTGATCGGCCAGGGCATGATCGCACCAACGCTTATGGTCTGGGCTCAACCCCAACACAAAGAAAACTTCTTGCCCAAACTGGCGAGCGGCGAAGAGATCTGGTGTCAGCTCTTTTCCGAGCCGGCGGGAGGTTCTGACCTTGCCGCATTGCGCACAAAGGCAGAGAAGGATGGTGATGATTGGATTATCAATGGCCAAAAAATTTGGACTTCGCAGGCTCACTATGCCGATTACGGGATCGTCGTAACTCGCACCGACCCCACGGTTGCCAAACACAAGGGGCTGACCATGTTTATCGTGGACATGAAGATGCCCGGTATTGAGATAAAACCGATCAAACAGCTCACAGGCGATTCCGACTTCAATGAGGTCTATTTCACCGATGTCCGCATTCCTGACCACTATCGACTCGGCGATGTAGGGCAAGGTTGGACAGCGGCGTTGACGACTCTTATGAATGAGCGTCTTGCCATTGGCGGCGGTGGCCCCGGTGCTGACGTTAAATTGGCCATGGAAATAGCCAGCCTCGTAGAGATTAACGGCAGGCCTGCTATTGAAGACAGCGCGGTACGCGCAAAGATCGCAGAGTTTCACGTGTTGGAGGCTGGCCTTGAATACAACGGCTATCGCGCTATTACCGCTCTCTCCCGAGGCGAGCTACCCGGCCCCGAAAATTCCATCGGCAAGTTAGTGGGCGCACCAAAGCTTCAGGCGGTCGCTTCTTTCTGCATGGATCTTTTAGAAGAGAGCGGCGTTCTTTGGTCCGAGGATGATCTCCTCAGCTCACTGGCGCAACGCTCTTATATGGGTGCACCGGGACTTCGCATTGCGGGGGGTACCGATGAGATCATGACGAACATTATCGCTGAGCGGGTTCTGGGATTACCGCAAGACCCCCGCCTCGATAAGGGCATTCCCTTCAATGAGGTTCCAACGGGGAACTGAGGCATGGCGTGCCGGAGTAGACGCAGTACCCGCCGGGGCGTCAATGACTTGAAACCAGCGTGAGCCCGCCTACGGCTGTGCACAATGACCCTCGCAAGATCATTCATATCGACGCCGACTGTTTCTATGCGGCTATCGAAATGCGCGACAACCCTGCGCTACGTGACGTGCCCTTTGCCGTTGGCGGTAGCTCAACCGGCAGAGGGGTTTTAACCACCTGTAACTACCCGGCTCGGGCCTATGGCATCCGCTCAGCCATGCCTACTAGTCACGCGCTTCGCCTGTGTCCCGACCTTCAGGTTGGACCCGTGAACATGGAGAAGTATCGAGCCGTATCCAAAGAGATGCACAAGATTTTCAGCCGATATACATCACTCATCGAGCCACTCTCTCTGGATGAAGCCTATCTGGACGTCACCGATAACCATCAGTTTGACGGCAGTGCAACACGCATTGCGGAGGCGATTCGCGCGGACATCGCGCGTGAACTTGACATCACCGTATCCGCCGGGGTGTCCATCAACAAATTTATTGCCAAAGTGGCGTCAGACTGGGATAAGCCAGATGGACTCACCGTTGTGTCGCCTGAAGCAGTTGATGAATTTAGTGCGGCGCTTGCGGTGAAGCATATCCCCGGTGTGGGTCGTGTAACAGCCAGCAAGCTCCAAGCGATGGGTCTAAACACCTGTGCTGACTTGCGCCAGCTGGAACAAATTAAGTTGGCTCAGCTACTGGGCAAATTCGGACTAACGCTTTACGAGCGAGCCCACGGCAGGGACGACCGGCCGGTAAATCCCGAACGGGAGCGAAAATCGGTGAGCGTTGAAACTACATTCACCACCGACGTGGCCAACGGCGACGATTGCTTAGCACCCATCCCCAAGCTCTTAGATGAACTTGAAGCGCGCATCCTCCGAGCTGGGGTTGCCGAGCGTGTTCAAAAGGCCTTTGTGAAAATCAAATTTAATGACTTTTCGACAACGACGGTGGAAAAAATGGGCACGCGGCTCCTAGAGGAAGACTACCAACTACTTGTTTTGGAGGGCCTCGACAGAAAGGCCCTGCCCGTGCGACTAATGGGACTAGGCGTTCGACTCGCGCCTGAAAAAAAAGACCAGCTCAATCTCGACATCGGACCAACGCTTCACTCATGACCTCTTGACCTCTGGACCAAACACCTGCCATGGTCACAACAAAATAAACGGCGTCAATGCCGGCGCCCACGTATGTAAACAGCACCGGGAGAAAGATATGAAAAGCAAAGCTGCTGTAGCTTTCCAAGCAGGGAAGCCCCTTGAGATTGCCGAGGTCGATTTGCAGGGGCCCCAGGCGGGCGAGGTCATGGTCGAGATCAAGGCGACCGGTGTATGTCATACCGATGCTTTCACGCTCTCCGGGGATGACCCGGAGGGCGCCTTCCCCGCTATTCTCGGCCACGAAGGCGCCGGCGTTGTGGTTGAAGTCGGCGCTGGCGTGACCAGCGTAAAACCCGGAGATCACGTGATCCCGCTCTACACCCCGGAATGCCGGGAGTGTGATTTCTGTTTACACCCAAAAACCAATCTCTGTCAGGCGATACGAGAAACCCAGGGCAAGGGGGTGATGCCCGATAATACCAGTCGGTTCTCCCTCGACGGCGAGCCCCTGCTTCATTACATGGGGTGCTCTACCTTCTCTAATTTTACGGTTCTGCCCGAGATAGCCGTCGCCAAAGTGCGCGAAGATGCGCCCTTCGACAAAATTTGCTACATCGGCTGCGGCGTCACGACAGGGATTGGCGCGGTGGCGTTCACTATGAAGGTTGAGGCAGGCTCGACCGTTGCGGTCTTCGGGCTGGGAGGTATTGGCTTGAATGTCATTCAAGGCGCGCGCTTAGTGGGGGCGACTCGCATCATCGGCATCGATCTCAACCCCGAGAAAGCCAAGCTGGGTAAACACTTCGGCATGACCGACTTTGTTAATCCCAGTGAGGTTGACAATGTCGTTGACCATCTCATCCAGATGACGGGTGGCGGGGTCGACTACAGCTTTCGAATGTATCGGTAACGTCAACGTGATGCGCCAAGCCCTCGAGTGCTGTCACAAAGGTTGGGGCCAAAGCTGCATTATTGGAGTGGCGGGTGCTGGCCAGGAAATCTCCACCCGGCCTTTCCAACTGGTCACCGGTAGATCTTGGCGCGGCACTGCGTTTGGCGGCGCGCGAGGCCGCACTGACGTGCCGAAGATTGTCGATTGGTACATGGAGGGCAACATAAACATCGACGACATGATTACTCACACCATGCCTTTGCAGGACATTAATAAGGCGTTCGACTTGATGCACAGCGGCGAAAGTATCCGCTCCGTGGTGGTGTTCTAATCATGCTGGAGTTACTCGCTAATCAGCGCTGTTTCGGCGGCGAGCAGCGCCGCTACAAGCACTCTTCCGACACACTGCAGTGCGATATGGTGTTCTCAGCATTCTTGCCACCGCAGGCACAGAGAGGCCCCGTCCCTGTGGTCTACTATCTTTCTGGCCTCACGTGTACCGACGAAAATATGGTTGCCAAAGGAGGGGCGCAGCGAAAAGCAGCGGAGCTGGGTTTGGCGATCATTGCGCCCGACACAAGTCCTCGCGGCGAGGGCGTTCCCGACGATCCAGATGGGGGCTGGGACTTTGGCTTGGGGGCTGGTTTCTACCTGAACGCCACGCAGCCGCCCTGGAATCAGCACTACCACATGTATGACTATGTCCTGAATGAGCTCCCAGGTCTGGTGAGCCAGGAGCTGCCAATCGCAACAGGCCAGACCAGCATCATGGGCCACTCTATGGGGGGGCACGGCGCGCTGACCATAGCCCTGAAAAATCCGGGCCGTTTTCGTTCAGTATCGGCCTTCTCACCCATCGTTGCTCCCAGTGAGTGTCCCTGGGGAGAAAAAGCCTTCAGTCACTATTTGGGATCGGATCAGGCGCTTTGGCTCGAGCACGACAGCTGTCACCTCATGCGCCAAAGCACGCATCAACTCCCCATGCTGGTCGATCAAGGTGACGCTGACAATTTTTTGACGGAACAGCTCACACCTGAAAAGCTTGCGGCCGCCGCCGAGGCGACTGATTTTCCGCTGGAACTCCGCATTCAACCCGGCTATGACCATAGCTACTTCTTCATCGCCAGCTTCATGGACGATCACCTCGACTTTCACGCGCGACACTTGCAGGATTAATTTGCATATGAGGGTATCGCCTGTTGATCACTGAGGGCGCCCGAGACGGCGAAGTCGGTCGACGGCGTTTTCACCGTCGACCTGCCATATGCCCAACGGCTGGTCTTCGGTTATGACGACTTCGGCAAGTTCGATAAGGCCATTGTTACTCACCGGTTTTTGAGCTGTCCCGACAACGCGGTCGGGGCTGATGTGGGCCGGTAGTTGATCCGGCCAGCATCGCCGTCTTTCCCAATAATCGCTCCTGGCATCTACCAGCGCATAGAAATCGCGACCATTCCTCGAAAATCGGTCAAATAAGTGGCCAACTCGATCGGCATAGTAGCTAATCGCTAGCTCGGTATGATGAGGCACCTGCAAAATAGTATTGACCACCGCTGGCGCACTCAGGGCCGAGGATAATGACTGGAAAACGCCATTACCTGATAGTGGGTCGACCGCCATCGCCGCATCACCCACTCGAATATGACGGTCTCCCGCAAGCGCATCATTAAGTACGGCGGTACTGCCGCGAAAGTGTGGCTTACCGATAAGCTCAGCTGATCGAAGCCAGTCAGCTACTTGGGCATTTTCACCGACGCGCGTCTGTAAGAAAGAAATCACGTCATCATGCTTTGGTACGCTATCAGCGACACCATCGCAATTGACCTGGGTATAAATTGCACCCTCACCAAGACTCGCCACCCAAGACCAACCATCGCAGTGACTTGAAACAGCGACTTGCGGATCTAGATCAATGCTCTCTTTGACTGACCAGAGTGCGCCTATGGCGATCGATTCCGGTCCCCGCCGTTGTACTTTAGTTAGTGTATCCGCGCGCCGCCCCCTCGCCTCGACCAGAAAGTCGAAGGCGCGCTGTCTTCCAGAGTGAAGCGAAACGAGCCAGCCGTCAGGATTCTGCTCAAGAGAGTGGACTGTATCTTCGACGACTTCCACACCGTGGTGCAGTAAATCCTGAATAAGCATGGCATCAAAGCGGGCTCTTTCGATAAGACGCTCCGTGTTCGCGCTATTGTGCTCTCCATTCCAAAAAACGCTGCGCCCAACCGGTGCCGAACGGCCGAACAGGCCTGCGAGAAACCGTGTCGAAGCATTGCCTCATAAACACGCTCTGAAACGCCTTCAACCGTTTTTGGATTGCGCGGTGCTGATACACAGGTCACACCGTAGCCCAATCGCCTTAGACCCAGAGCCGCAGCACTGCCGGCGGGACCTGCACCCAACACCCCTATTTGGATCGTTGACTTAGACGCCATTTGCGTTACGAGACCCGTATCTCAGGACCATGCCACGCGGCGGCCTCTTTAAAGCGACTGAGGACCTCCTGCGCGTCTTTCGCCAAGCCCTGCGCCAGAAACCGACTGGCAAAAGCGGACACATGGGCGCAGCCTACACTCGCACCTGCAATTCCAGTAGCAGGATTACCGGGATAACCACCAACATCAGCTTGTTGAGAATCAAGCCAGGAAATTTGATGCGGATCGCAGCGAGCGTCACCGGTAGCCCTAATAACAAAAGGGAGCGAAGAGGGATAAACCGGAGCTCCCTGAGCAGGTGCGGCGGCAATGCAAATAACACCCGAGGCAACGGCACTGGCAACGGAACTCGCTAGTCTAGGCGAGGCCGAGGGCATACCAAAACTCATATTAATAAGATCAACGCCTTGATTTACCAGCCAGTCAATTGCGTCACAAACTCTCTCCACGGGGCATGTCAGGCTCTCCTCAAACACTTTTGCTATGGAAAACTGAACTTGTGCTTGAGATACAATATTCAGGATTGCAGAGCCATGGCCACACCGGTCTTTCATATCGCCTGCTGGCGTGAATGAGCACTCAGCTCGCCATTGTTTAGCCGCCGGTTGCGTGTTGCCGGCCCCGTATCCAGAGTCAATAATGCCAACATGAGCTAGCATGCATCGCTCTCTCGCAAAACTTCAATCTCACCTTCTTCAAATCGGATCAGGACATCGCTCCCAACAAGCGCCTCCTCGCGATGGCTAACAATCAGCCTGGTCATTCCCTGGCAATGGAGGTCAATGGCATTAATCAAAGAACGACCGGTGTCCGGATCTGTCGCCGAGATGGGCTCATCCAGCACCAATATTTGTGGCTTTTTCAGCAATGCCCGCGCCACACCAATACGCTGGCGCTCACCCCCCGACAAACTCACACCCCGCTCAGCGATCATAGTGTCCAAACCGTCAGACAATTTTTCAAGCAGAGAGGTCAGACCACAGATTTCTATCGCGTTATCGATATCAGTCACTGTCGCTTCACTGCAACCATACAGAAGGTTGTCTCGTAACGTGGCGTGGAAAAGCACCGGGTCCTGAGGAGCGACTCCAAACGCCTGCCGCCAAGCCCGTGGCTGGGCTTCACGCTGGCGACAGCCGTTGAGCATGACATCCCCCGCAAGCGGCTGCCGATAGCCTATGATGAGGTCGAGCAGCGTGGTTTTTCCTGAACCGGATTTGCCCCAGATACCAACCTTACTCCCCGCAGGTGCATCGAATGAAAGCCCTTCGAAGAGCTTGGCTTGATCCGGGTAGGCGAAGCAAAGGCCCTCAAGGCTCAGAGCCCCAGAGGGACACTGAGGCACCAGGCAACCGTCCGTCTCTGAAGGCCTGGTTGGTTGTCGCCGCAGAAAAGCGACGCGATCTAGACTTACCGTCAAACGCTGCCAGGACAGGTACAAGCCTAGTAAAGACTGCACGGGCCCAATAGCCATCCCGACATAAGTGGTGAAGGCAATGAGAGAGCCAACTTCAAACTCACCTTGAATAACCCAAAACCCGCCCAGCAGGAACACGCCTGTTCTGGAGACCGACACCAAAATACTTGGCACCGCCGAGGTCATAAATTCGATACGCTGCAATCCCAGCAGCGACTGTAAGAGGCGGGTATTAAGCCCTCCCAAAGCCACACCCTCTCTCGATTCAGTCCCCGCCAGCTGTATTATTTTTACAGCGGGCAGCTTTTCGGCGAAAAAAGCTGAAATGTCGGCCGAGCGTTCGCGAAAACCCCGATTGCGGCGCTCCACTTTTGGTCGCATAACGACGAGATAAGACAGTTCAAGGGGGATCAGCAAGAGCAGGACCAGTGACAGCTTCCAATTCAACAGCAGCATCATTGTCACCGCACCAATCAGGCCTAGAATTGAAGACACACTGGAAAAAAGGGTATCGACGGCAAAGCGCTGTATCTCGGCAACATCTCTATCCATGCGCGAGATGATATCCCCCACCCGTTGTCTTGAGAGAAAATCGGGTGAAAGCTTTAGCACATGAGAGAACACATCCTCTCTCAGAGCAAACAGCACGGTGCCCGACAGCCGCGTATGAGCTAGCCGAGAAAATCCCGCCAATAAAATCGACACTACCGCTAGCAGTAAACCCAGTAGCGCAAGAGGCCATAGGGCGCTGAAGTCACCGCCGATCAAACCATCATCGATTATGAGCTTGGTTACCCACGGCTGAGCAACGATCAAACCGGTTGATGTGAGAGATAAACAAAACAGGCCAGCAGTAGCACGACGCTCGGGCCATAGAAAGGTGTAAAGCCAAACAATCCCCGCGCGGCGCTCATCGTGCTGGGACATTATTTAATCAGCTCAGCCCGCCCGACGACCGGCCAAATAACGATCGTAAAAACCAGGGTTTTTTTCCATGATGGTTGAATACACGCGTATACCGAAGTCGACCCAGTCGCGCATGAGATCACAATAATGGTACGTGGGGTGAACGGGGTCGCCGTAGCGAGCATAACTCTCGTGGTAACAGCCACCCGCACAAAGGTTTCGAATGCGGCAAGTGGCGCAACCGGTATCGGCCTTATCTAGGCGCTTGTTGAGAAATTCGTTGATCTGCGGCTTATTGATACCTTCTGTGACAGTGCCCAACAACGGCAACTCTGAACCCGTAAAGCGATGGCACAGATTGACGCCTCCCTCATGGTCCACGGCTACCATGCCGACCCCTGCGCCACAGGGTAGCGCCTTGTTATTGCCTTCATGCAAGTCGGTGATGAGCTGGTGCATATTTGAAAAACCGATATTCCGGTTTTCAAGCGCGGCGTCAAGATAGCGCTCACCGAGCTGCTTCATGCCGGAAAATACCTCGCCCAATTCCTCGGGCTGCAGGTTGTAGGAGGCAATGTCGCCAGAGGTCACGGGGGCAAACCCAACCTCAGAAAATCCGATCACGTTAAAGAGATGGTCCCAAATGGCAACGACGTCTGTCACACCGGTAGTAAGCGTTACTCGAGCCCCGACTGGCCTGCTGTTGTACTTACCAAGAAGGAGTCCGACTTTCTTTTCGACAGTATCGTAGGTGCCCTGACCGCCTACTGTAATCCTGTTTCGATCATGATAGGCCTTGGGCCCATCCATGCTAACCGCGATACCAACTCGATGCGCATTAAGGTAATCAATGGTTTTTTCATCCAGTAACGTCGCATTGGTGGTCATTGAAAAATCCACCTTCTTACCGAGCCCCTGGAAACGTTTCTCCGCGTAATCAATGACGCGCTTGATCAATGCAAAGTTTGAGAGCGGTTCCCCACCAAAGAATACGACGTTGTAACGCTCTTGATTTGGGGATTCGTTAATCAGCATCTCGATGGACTGTACAGCCGTGTCGTAATTCATTTTCCGCTGGTTTTGCGGGGTATCCAAATCCTCCTTGTAGCAATAGGTGCAGCTCAGATTACAGCCCGTGTTGATATTGAGCACCACGGTCGTGAGCGGTATTTGCTTGAGCTCTAGCGGCTCAAATGTTTTGACACCCGTGTCAACCGCGTTAGCCGTCACCACCGCGAGAGACTGTAGATCGTTCAGCGCCGAGCGAATGCTTTCAGAAGCAAAATCTCCCGATAGGGTCGACTCTAGCGTGTCAGGCGTATGTTCACCGCTGCGAAGCGCATCCAAGATACCCTGCGTCAGCGGATCACACTCAAAAATGGAAGTACTTGGGATATGAAAAAGGAGCTTTCGCTCCTCCAACACTACCTCGTGGAGATTGTTTTCTTGAATCGATAGCAAAAGTGTTTACCCCTATCGCTCGATAACTACGCTATTTGCGAGTGAACCATCTCCCGGCAGAGGAATCACGCCTAACTGCTCCAGCGAGTCGGGGTCGAACACGCCAACATCGGCGTCTGCGCCAAGCAAATAAAGCTTGTCCCCGCTTTTAGAAAAATTAAGTGTGTAGTAGGAATGATCAACCGGCGTTGAGCGGAGTTCGGTAGCCGAGTCGATATCAAAGACCTTCAGAAAATTGAGCACGCCATACATCTCGTTAGGGTGATGAGGCCGTCTGGCGCCTGAAAACAGCGCAACTTCGAGAGGGCCGAAAATTGTGCTCTTCGCCTCACCCGTCGCGAGATCCACGCTCTCGTAACCCCACAACCAATCAGCAGTTTCCAGGTTACCGGGCTCATCGCCCCACTTGGCCGTGCTGAATAACCGGATAAATTCATTATTGATACTACTCAACGGCCACACCGTCAGCACGTCTCTAGGCGCAAACGCAGGGTCGTTAAGACTGAGGCTCTCTAAGATAGTCTCATAGCGCCCCGTATCGGGGTTCATCAGAAAAACGTCCTGGCCGCCTAGAATTAACTCGCCGCTCTCTAACCTATCTAATATGGTGATTTGCCGAGGCGAGGCGAAGACCTTATGCGCCGAGGTGTCGAGCCCTGCCTGCGTATCGAACGCGGCGATCGTAGAGTCGAGCACCTCATAGTGATCACGCTCTAGCCGAACACGATTTTGATGGGTGTAGAGGGTTTTACCGTCGGGCGATAGCGTCAGCGAACCTATCGATTTGACCCTGATATTGCCCTCCGACTGGCGCGTGGAAAAAATCACGTCACAGCTATCGAGTTCAACACCGTACACATCGCTGAAGTAATTACCCAACACATAAGCGATCTTGGCATCCGGCGACACGACCAGGGTGCCCGACCCCGGCCCGATACCCAAGTCACACTGCTTCACTAGCTTATCCGCCGCCACATCAATGATGTTTAACGTCGACCCCGGCCGGGTGACCGTTAGCAAATACTCTCCACCCGGCAGACCAGACGCCGAAGACATGCTAGCGACAAAAAGCGAGCAAAAGCCCAGCAAAAGTGATAATGCGGTGTTGAGGCGCCTCGGGCGAAAACTCAGTTTATTTAACAAGCCCGAAAGCCAAAATAGCCGCATCAGCTGCTGCCCTCTTCGCTGGGGTAAACGCTTTCGAGGTTGCGCCAATCCTTAGCGGCCGAGGGCGCATTCGCCGACCAGTCCGGGTGAGTATTCATAATGTCCGGAACCTGTGCTGGCCACCAACACGGATCAGAACAGCCGTATAAATCTGACTCCATTGGCTGGCAGAGGCCGGACACGCTACCAAACATGTCGATCTCCCAACCCGGGTCTGTGGAGCTCGTGCACGAGACAACAGTTTGCATAGCGACTACTTCGCCCTCTGACGGCAAAGGATTAGACTCGTTTCTTACCAGTTGCTCGGCTTTACGGTTTATCGGTTTTAAGTGCTTCATTTCACGACCTCCCTGTGGGGGCATCAAATTTACCCTGACATTGTCTGTCAGAGAACTAGTTCATGGGCGGATTAACCCACCGCTGCACAGTAACGAGCAGCCTGCCGGTGCCCTCGACAATATCCTCTCCCGCCTCATACCGCGCAACCACATTCAAATTACCCGCGTTATTCGTTGACCGAGCACGCTGTGGGTTAGGGCCGGCAGCGGCCGGCACATAGCGTCCCGTACTGGGGTCCATGTTGCCTGCAAAGGCTACGTCGTTATCTTGCTCGGCACCCTCATCTCGGGGCACAGTCCGCCAAGTCACGGCATCGATATACCCCAGATCAAGATCGTCTGACGTCCCAGGTTGCTGATCCGCTCCCACGATTTGCCCCGCGCGCGAAACACTGTCTCAACTTTTGGCGTGCCTCCGCCATTACCACCAATACGCGCGATGCCGTAACTCGGCTCGACAGCAAGCTCATCGACGCTCTCGTAAAACGCAATCGCTTGCGTCTGCTCTTCGCCAGCGAGGCTGACCGATCGATAGCCTACTGAAGCACCATCTATCGGCGTCACGTCCACAATGACGCGGCTGCTATCCTGGGCATCGATCACCTCAACGTTCGCATCCGCTATGGTGATCTCAGCTAAACCCAAGCCAAATCCTGACACAGTAAGGCGAGTAGTCTCCCCAATCGGTAACGATCGCGGATAAACCGACAGAAGCGCCACCCTCTCGTTCTGCTTGATCGCCTTGACCCGAGCACCCACCAAAACCTGATCCTTCTGATACATCCGCCCCTGTAAGGCCTGCCCGTCAGACGTCAGCGCAAAGGTCTGGTTAAACGTCGTCTCCCCGACATTAACAGTAGCCCGCCATTCAAACCCGGTATAAAGAATGGCGGACCCCTCGCCAAACATCACGCTACCATCTGCATAGTGACCGTTCATCTCAACCGAAAAACGGTCTGGCCGATCCGATAGCGGGCTGACTGACATCACCGCTGAAAAGTCCCCCTCTCCCGGGACGTGGCCAGATATCACCCACTCGCCCGCAGGAGAACTCTTGTCCGCTGCCTGCCACTCCGCCCAAGCATCAGTTTCCAAGGGGTAGTCAACAGCCAGCGCAGGCACAATATTTTCACGCGCAATCTTTAACCAGGGTCGATCTCGACCATAGAGGGAATATTCGGTGCTTGGCCACTGGCCCAAATGAAAATCTACCGTGCGATCCCATTCTTCGCGAGTTCTACGCTGTAGCGCGACCCGCGCGGAGGAGTGACACCGGCCGCACATTTCCGCGAATTCTTGCGGAAATTGCTCCACCACATTGCCGTCCTGCTCCAAGACATATCGCAACGATGTAGTCTCTGAGGGAGCTAGCCCCCGCGTATCCGCCAGATACTTGACCATCGCACCGAGAACCTCGCCTTGGCTCATGGTTTCGTGCTGAAGCGACAGCCCGTGGGTGATCCGCATCCTATTGATGGTCATCTCCCAACCTTCGGGAGTTTTGCGTTGATCCTCGATGCGCGACAGCGAACCATCAGCTTGAACGTGGCAGCCCGCACAATAGACTTCCACCAGCCTCTCACCCGCTGCGCCCCATGCTGGGCCGCCCAACACAACGATGCCGGCGAAAAATAAAAAGTTCAACGAGCGGTTTTTTAAAGGCATGCAGTCCCCCGGTTACCTCGTACACCCCACTGACGTCAAATATAGTACACCTGACCAAAAAAGCAACCCGCAAGGG
>CALSMP010000006.1 GCA_943787485.1 uncultured Luminiphilus sp.
TCGGCCAGCTTTTTCATAAACCTTGTTACGAAGTGCGCGGGGTGCGGCGGGTCTCTCGTTGTTTCTTCTCTCCGGAGCCGCCCTGCGCCGACCGCGTGGCTCACTAGCCCAGCGGCGGGAAACGGCACCGTCGACAAAAATCAACGCACCCGACACCATCACTGCCAGGGTAAGTGTGCTTACAACACGGGTAAACATCGTCCAAACCTCCCCAGGTTGCCTACTGCTCGAGCTCGTAGGTAAATTTATTCTGCACGCCGGCTACTTCGATGGGTTCGCCATCGACCACTCGCGGCTTGTACTTGAACTTCTCAGCCGCCCTCACAGAAGCGCTTTCAAAGATCCCCGAAGGCTGGCAATCAACGGCCTGAGGATCTCGGATAGAGCCGGTTTTGGTGACCGTGTACTCAACAATGCAATAGCCAGAAATGCCTCGTGTTTGAGCGCGCCGCGGGTAAATAGGCGCCACCTTGACAATAGGCAGGTATTCGCCGTCACCTGAAGACATGCCAGAAGAGCTAAGCTTCAAGTTGATTCCGGTCGTCGGCGCAGTATTTGCGACATTCATATCGATATCGGTATCAAAGTCGATAGGCTCCAAATCAGGTGGTGGCTCTTCCGGGTCCTCCACCTTTTCGGGCTTAACTTCTTTCAGATTGGTTTCGATAACCTTGTCCGGGACAACGATGTCAGCAATCTTGCGAGCCTTGGCGTCTTGCTGCTTGTAATCACGGTCCACCAAGGCCTGCATCAAGTAAAACAAGCCGATGGCAACTGGCACAGCCAACAGACCACCTAAAATAACGCGTGCTGAACTACCCATTAACGTTACGCCTCGTCATCCGTGGAGATACAGGGTGGCGCTGTCAGCACAGGGGCGTACCGTATCGATAAGCTCTTCAACCGCAAACGCCGGGGTCTCCCGATCCACCTGCACCACAATGTTCGCCTGTGGTGCCTCTTTCTTTGCCGCCTCGGCCGTTCGCAGTGCTTTGTCTAGTGGCAATTTATTCTTGTTGTAGTAGATGTCACCGCGCTCATCCACTGCAAAAATATATGGTGCCTCGTTCACAGATCTCGGTCGTCGTTGCCTGGGGCTTAAAAATTTCTACGCCAGGTTCCTTAACAAAAGAGGATGTGACAATAAAGAAGATCAACATGATGAACACAACGTCCAGCATGGGCGTCAAATCGATTTGGCTACCGTCTTGCTGGGAAGCCTGACTGGGGCGGGTTGCCTGATCACGCATACTCATCGTCAGAACCTCACTTATCGCTGGCCCAGCTGACGGAACCAACGCCCGCCTCTCTGGCCGCGTCGGCTACATCCACGACAACACCGGCCTCAGCCCCTTTCTCGACCTTGATCGTCACCGGCGCCTCTGGATCTTCCGCCAACATTCGCTGAATGTTGGCTCTCACCGCGCGAATATCCACTCGGCGATTTTCCATCCAAATCTGGTTGTCAGCAGCGATCTCTACTAGGACGCTCACCGAGTCGTTGGGGTCTGTTTGCTGGTTATCGTCGGGCCGATTAATTTCAACACCGGCCTCTTTAATAAAGGACGCAACGACGATGAAGAAAATGAGCATGATGAACACGACGTCCAGCATGGGAGTCAAATCGATTTCCGCACCCCCGTCTTCTTGCTGTCTGGCTAGCTTGCGCATGAATGCTTATCCTCAAAACCCCCGATCAATGATCGGACGTCAATTGATCCTCTAGAAGCTGCTGCTCACGGCTTGCAACACGCTGGAGATAGGTGTTCGCAAACAAGCCCGACAGCGCCGCCACCATACCGGCCATGGTAGGAATCGTTGATTTTTCCACACCGCCAGCCATTGACTTGGCGTCACCGCCCCCGGTGACCGCCATGACGTTGAACACTTCAATCATTCCGGTCACGGTGCCCAGCAATCCCAGTAGCGGGCACAGGGCAACGCAAGTCGCAATCACGTTCATGTTGTCATTGATCAGCTCACGGCTGGTGGAGAGCAATCGCATCCGGATCTGTTTGGCATTCCAGGAGCGCCGCTCGCCGCGACCCTCCCAATCGGCGACAAACTGCGGCGCGGTCCGCCTTCCAGCTCGACGAAAATACCAGAGCCGCTCAAAGATCAGCGTCCACATAAAGAACACCAACAAGGCAATTAGCCATAACACATTCCCGCCTTTGTCCATAAAGGCAAGGATGGTTTCAAATATCCCAGGCATGCGTCCGTCCTCTCCAGCGTTGACCTAGCGCTTGTGCTCTCGCTCGGCATGCTCGGCAACGATGCCGGTGGCTTGCTCGTTAAGGACGTGAATGATGCGCTGGGCACGACCATTAACAATCGTGTGCAGCAGACGGTTGGAATCGCAACCAACAGACCCAGAACCGTTGTCACCAGTGCGCTTGAAATACCGCCTGCCATCGCCTTGGGGTCGCCCGCGCCGAAAATAGTAATCGCCTGGAAGGTGATAATCATACCGGTCACGGTACCCAGAAGACCCATCAGAGGGGCTACCGCCGCAATAATCTTCAACAGCGTCAAACCGGCTTCCAGCCTCGGTGTTTCACGAAGTACCCCCTCTGCCATTTTGAGCTCGAGGGTTTCGGGATCCATATTGGGCGCATCCTCGTGGATCTTAAGTACCCGACCCAAAGGATTATTGGGGTTCGCTTTTGAAGACTTGAGCTGGGCGCTCACTTTTGCACCTACCGTCGTTAGGACTACTACGCGGAAGATGGCAAGCAGGAACGCAAAGGCGCCCACTGCCGTGATTGCGTAACCCACATAGCCACCCTGATGCCAGCGCTCGGCCAGCGTGGGGCTATCAATGATCGCCGCGAGGAAAGAGCCACCGGTCGGTCCGGTCGGATCAATACCAAACTGATGTAGACCCGCGCTTGCACCCGCCAAATCAGCACCTTGAGAGCCGAAAGCGCCACCGGGCTGCCGGGGTAGCTCAGTGAGCTGATTGTTGCTAAAAGAAAGGTAATTACCGTCGGTGTCAATGACGTTGAAAGCACCCACGCGCACCACGTCGCGCTGACTCAACTCACCCGAGGGCGTTGCCACTTCAGCAGAAAAGCGAGAGATCGTACCCTGTTCCTTCACTTCTCGCAGGATTTCGTACCACACCCGCTCAATCTCAGCGACGCTTGGCAGGCGATCAGACCCGCTCATTTTAGCGATAAGGTCCTTCAAGAACACTTCGCGCCCGGGGTATTCCGCTGACACCATCGACACGTCCATCTGGGAAGCCAAATCCCCAGTTGCAGCGGTCAGGTGTCCAAACAGCTCTGACAGCGTGCCGAGGCGCTCCTTGAGCTGCTCCTGTTTGGCCGCGATCAACAGTTCATTGTCCTCGAACTTCTTCTCGAGGCGTGCCGATCGACGCTCCTCGTTCTGACGCTCCTGCTCAGCGCGCTTGAGTTCTGCCGCCTGGTTGGTTTTGGCCTGGGTGAAACGCTTCTCCCGAGCCTCGTTCTCACTCGATGCGCGCGCCTGACCCTGCTTAACCAGCCCCAGGAGCTCATCCATATTTTGTGCGGCAACTTCCTGAGGGGTTGGACCCGCAGGCTCGGCGGGCGCCTCATCCTGTGCATAAGCGCCCCAAGAGGCCAGTGTGGCAACCGCCACTAAAGCTGAAGCTTTAACAATCTGCGCTTTCATGATTAGTTGGCCTCCGGTGCCGCAACGGGCATGTTCAGCAATTCAATAGTGGCTTGTTTCTTGGCGATGCGTACACCCTTGCGAACCGCAGAGGCGTAGTCACCTGAGGATAAGGCTTCCCAGCTCTGGGTGCTGGTGTTCCAGGCCCCAGTCTCTGCGCCATCCTTGGTCTGGTACACCAGGGACACGCGGCCAACCCGCAGGATATCCACCTCACGGTCCACGCCGTTAACAGAAATTGTGTCGGGGTAGGACTCGATGCCGCGACCGTACTGTAGCTCGATGGAATAGAGTTCGAGAACCTGACGAAAGGCTTCGGCCGAGGTCACATCAGAACGATCCAGATTCGAGCGCACCGCCTCGATGTTGCCCAATCGTGTGTCGAGGTCAAAGGGCATGTCGAGGTTAATAAACTGCTCGAGCCCATCGAGCATTCGACCTACCAGCGGCGGAATCTGCCGCTGAATAACCGCCGCTTCCGCAATGGAGTCGTCGATATCGGTAATTCGACGTTCCTGATTCGCGATTTGCCGCTCCAACCGGGCGTTGTAAACCCGCAAACCGTCGACTTGCTTCATGACGGTCTTGTAGTCAGAGAGCAGATCCCGGGTCTCGTCGGCGAGTCGGTCGATCTTGGCCTGAGAGGTTTTGGCTTCAGCAGTCCGCTGTTTGCCCACGTCAAGGATATCGTCAATGGATGTGGCAGAAGACGAAGCGGCAACACCCAAGGTGCCACCAGCGACGCATGCCGCGAGCAGAACAGTTTTGAATCGATGGATGGTCATGGGTTAGGCACTTCCTCTTATGGTCTCTGGCACCGAATTTCCGCTTGGTCGCGTGGTTCTGGTGCTGTTTGGCACATCATTCGGGGTATGTTGATACTCTTCGCTAGAATTATTTTATAGCGACTCTTTTCAAGGGTGTGAGACTCTACATGAGGACCACAGCCGAAATCAATCAGGTTTCGCGTTTATTACATACGCTCAGGCATCGGATTCGGACTTGACCAGCTCAACCACACTAAAGTCATGGCTGTTGCGGTCTCCAGCCTCAACACGGTGCCGCGAAACCTCTCTCCAGCCCAATAATAACGACAGATCGAAGAACGTGTCACCCTGAACATCACCGTGGACCTGCGTCACCACTGCCCGGTTCGCATACGGGAGGCTGAGTTTGTATATTTCCGCGCCTCCCACCACGCACAGCGCCCGGGCGTCATCCAACAGCGCCTGCTGTCTTGCTCGCTCTATCGCATCCTCGATGTCCTGAAAGACCTCGACCCCCGGGGCACGCCAGTCAGGGTCCCTGGTCAGAATGAGGTTGGTGCGACCGGGAAGCGGCCTACCCACTGAGTCAAAGGTTCTGCGACCCATGAGCACCGGACAGCCCATCGTGGTTCGCTTAAAATGCTGCAGGTCATCCGGCAGATCCCAGGGCAAGGCATTGCCTCGCCCAATGACCCCATTTTCAGATACCGCCAACACTAGCTCTACAGGTAGCTCGCCGGCTTCGGTGGCCGCCATCAAACAGCTACCGGCGCCGAAATATGGGCTTGGGGTTCGTAACCAAGCAATTCAAAGTCCTCGAAACTATACTCAAACAGGCTTGCTGGTTGCCTCAAAATCTTGAGAACCGGCAGAGCCGATGGTGTTCGCTCAAGCTGGCGCGCCACCTGCTCCTCATGATTGCTGTAAATATGCGCGTCTCCCAGCGTAATCACGACTTCACCCACGCCCAATCCGGACTGCTGGGCCAACATATGGGTCAGCAGGGCGACGGAAGCTATGTTGAAAGGCAAGCCCAGAAAAGTATCGCTGGATCGAATGAACAACAGGGCCGAGAGGGCGCCGTTGGCGACGTAAAACTGATAGAGGAGGTGGCAGGGTGGTAGGGCCATCCTGCCGGCCTCAGCATTCGCCTGTGGTGACTGAGTTTCATCGGGCAAATACTCCACATTCCAGCCGTGAAACAGAATACGGCGGCTTTCTGGCCGATGCTTTAAGCAATCGAGAACATAGGCAATTTGGTCAATGGCCTCACCATCTCGCGTCGGCCAGCGCCGCCACTGCGCGCCGTAAACCGGTCCAAGATTGCCTTCGGCCGTGGCCCATTCATCCCATATGGAGACCCCGTTTTCTCGCAGCCACTGGGTGTTAGTATCGCCACTCAAAAACCAAATCAGTTCGTTGACCACACTTTTAAAATGAATTTTTTTGGTCGTGAGAAGGGGAAAGCCCGCTGTCAGATCAAAGCGTAACTGGCGCCCGAAGACAGAACGCGTCCCCGTGCCCGTTCGATCGCCACGGTCAATACCGTTGGCTCTGATATCTGCCAAAAGATTCAGGTAAGCCTGCATAAATGGTCTCTACTGCCGATGGTCGCTATCCACCCTAGGCTGAACGCCGGTGGCTCGGGGCACGGATCGACCACCATAATAATGCAACTCCAATAATAACCATAGGAATGCACAACAACTGGCCACGGGTCATCCATCCGAAGGCCTGAAATCCCAAATGAACGTCGGGCTCCCGAAAAAACTCGGCGATGAAGCGCAGCACCCCATAGCCCAGCAAGAACAAGCCCGTCACTGACCAGGTCGGCCTGGGTTTGCGGCTGTAAAAAAACAGCACAAGGAACAGCAGACAGCCTTCGAGCGCAAATTGATAAAGCTGGGAGGGGTGGCGGGCTAACCCCAACGGATCTCGTGGAAAGACCATCGCCCAAGGGACATCGGCGGCTCTACCCCACAGCTCCTGGCCAATAAAATTACCGAGTCTGCCGAACGCTAAACCAAGGGGGGCCAGGGGAGCGACAAAATCTGCGAGCTTGCCCAGCGGGATCTGCCGAGACTTGGCCAACCAAACAACCGCCGCAACAACCCCCAAAAAGCCCCCATGGAAGGCCATGCCGCCCTCCCAGACGCGAAACAGCCACAGGGGATCTTCCACGAGCCGATCCCAGCCGTAGAAGAGTACGTAGCCTAGGCGGCCACCAACGACAATGCCGACCGCGGCATAGAAAATCAGGTCGTCTACCTGCTCACGGGCTATCGGAGCATGGAGCTCCTGACTCCGCCTGATGGCCAGCCACCAGGCGAAAGCGAGGCCTACCAAATACGTCAAGCCATACCAGTGGACCTGTAATGGACCAAGGGAAATTGCGACCGGATCAATCGTTGGATAGTCGAGCATTAGCGATTATCTCGATTTAAGCGGACATAACGACCCAAGCCCTTGCGCTCTATCAGGTTTTCGGCAAGCCGAATCACTGCGTGAGAAGAATGGACACCGACAAGCTCGGCTAGCAGCTCGTTTGCATCAGCCATGGTCAGGGAGTTGATCACCTTTTTCACCCGCGGCAGGTTAATTGCCGACATAGACAACTGATCGAAGCCCATAGCAAGCAGCAACGGCACGGCGCGGGGGTCTCCCGCCATCTCGCCGCAGATGCTGACAGAACACCCCTCAAGATGGGCCGCATCGACAACCTGCTGCAGGGCTCCCAGCACGGCCGGATGGAGTCCGTGATAGAGCTCCGCTACCCGCGCATTGTTTCTATCCACAGCCAGCAGGTACTGGGTGAGATCGTTTGACCCGACCGAAAGAAAATCGACACGATTGGCGAGCGCTCCCGTGAGCCAAACGGCCGAGGGCACTTCAATCATGACACCCACTGGCGGCAACGGCTGCTCATAGCCCTCGGCGAGCACCTCTTCATGGCAACGACGAATAAGGGCGAACGACTCATCCACTTCCTCCACTGCTGAAATCATTGGCAGCAAAATACGGAGATTACCCAAGCCTTCGTTGGCCTTCAGCATCGCCCTTACTTGCGCCAGGAAAATTTCGGGGTGGTCCAGGGTGACTCGTATGCCCCGCCACCCCAAGAACGGATTGTCTTCCTGGATCGGAAAGTAGGGCAGAGATTTGTCACCGCCGATATCCAGCGTTCGCATGGTGACCGGTGCCGGAGCAAAAGTCTCGAGCTGCTCTCTATACAGCTGTCGCTGCTCCTCTTCACTCGGAAAGCGGTCGCGCAACAGAAAACCCACCTCCGTTCGATAAAGCCCGACGCCCTCGGCGCCCTGCTCTATCGCCCCCACGAGATCCTCAATGATGCCCGTGTTAACCCACAGGGGAATGCGCTTACCGTCAAGCGTTTGACAGAGCTCACCCCGCAACCCGGCCAACTCTTCCGTAAGCGCCAGATCCTGATCCATCAAGGCCTGAAAGCGCTCTAGCACCTGCTGGGAGGGGTTGACGTAAATACGCCCGCTATACCCGTCGACGACGAGCGTGCGATCCCCCAGTCGGTTATACGGGAGATCTGCCGCACCCATGACGGCGGGTACGCCCATCCCCCTCGCGACAATCGCGGCATGGCTGTTCGCCGATCCGCGCAGAGAGACCACTCCCACGAGCCGTTCCCGGGGTATCTCCCCAAGGGCAGATGCCGTGATCTCCTCGGCGACAAGAATCGTGTGCTCTGGCCAGTCGCTGCGGGTTTCAGCGTCGTCCTGAAGATAGGTCAAGACTCGGGTCCCCAGATCCCTCACATCGACGGCTCGCTCTCTGAGGTAGCTGTGCTCCATCCGTTCGAAATGACGAATATGCTTGATCATCACCTGACTCAGGGCGCCCTGAGCCCACTCTCCTGACTTGATCAGGGCGGCTACCTCACCACCGAGCGCGGAATCATCGAGAATGCTCAAATACACCCCGAACAAGGCGTGATCCTCGGCGGATAGCTCCTCCCGCAGATTTTCGGCGACCACCTCAATGTCATCGCGCACGCGTGCAAGGGCGGAACGAAACGCCCGCATCTCCTGTCGTCGATCTACCGCCTGTCGCGAGGGCACCGCGCCAAGGTCGGCGGTCGGCGAAACAAAGACGGCCTGACCAATACCAACCCCCGGGGAACCCGCTACTCCCTGAATTCGCGAGACTTCTTGGCTGGGCGCGTCCATCGCTAGTGCAGCACCCGTGACCTCGGCATGGGCGATGATGGCAGCAAGCTGCGCCGATATCGTAATGAGGAACGCCTCCTCGGCGTCGCTAAAACGGCGAGTATCGGACTGCTGAACCACCAACACACCCAGCAAGTCGCGCTGGTGAATAATGGGCGCGCCCATAAAGGTATTGAAGCTTTCCTCACCAAGCCCTGGCACTAGCTGAAAGCTTGGGTGGGCCATGGCGTCGTCGAGGTTGAGCATTTCACCCCGGCTTGCCACCCAGCCGACCAATCCCTCGTCAATACCCAAGGAAAATGCGCCCACTTTGTCCTTATTCAAGCCCTCAGTGGCCCGGAACACCAGACGCTGACTGCCTCTGTCTCGCAGATAAACCGTGCAGACCTCGGTCTGCATCGCCGCTCTGACCTCATGGACAATAAGTTCGAGGGCCTGCGCCAAATCATCGGCGTCGTTGACCGCCTGCACTATTTTGCGCAGCACCTCGATCATGATCGCTTACCGGGTTTTCGTTGCCCGCCACCGGTAAGGGCAGGCAACAGCTCGGCCAAGGCCTGTCGGTAAACCTCACGCTTGAAATCCACCACTGAGGTCAGCGGGTACCAAAAATTAACCCACTGCCAGTGATCAAATTCAGGATCCTTGTGCGCGTCAAGCCGAATGGCCGATTCATCCGCGGTAAGACGCAAGAGAAACCAGCGCTGTTTTTGACCAATGCAAACAGGGTTTTCCCGTCGCCGAATGTACCGGGCTGGCAACCGATACCGAAGCCAATCTCGGGTTTTACCCAGGATCTTGACGTGCTCTGGCGACAGGCCCACTTCTTCATCAAGCTCACGGTACATGGCTTGCTCAGCCGACTCACCCGCATGCATACCGCCTTGTGGAAATTGCCACGAGTCGCGCCCACCCACGCGCCGCCCCCACAACAGTCGGTGGTCTGCTGAAGCAATGATGATGCCGACATTGGGCCTGAAGCCCTGCGCATCAATCACACGATCTTTATCCCTTGTGCCCAAAAGGTGTCCTTTTTCGGTTTGTACCAGCACCGCTCGCCCGATATTCTTCCACATCCCTGCCATCAGTGTTAGCACCGAGACTGCAGCACCCAACTGGAAACAGCCATGGCTCTCGCCATCTTTGACCTCGATAACACCCTCATCGCCGGAGATTCTGATCACAGCTGGGGCCAGTTCCTGTGCGCGGAAGGCCTTGTCGACGCACAACGCTTCAGTCATGACAACGACCGGTTTTACCAAGACTATCAGGAGGGACGCCTCGATATATATGCTTATCTGCGCTTTGCGCTCGCGCCTTTAACTGGGCGATCCATCGAAGAGGTCGCCAGACTCCAGCAGCAGTTTATGCGCGATTGGGTTGAACCGATGCTGCTGCCGGCCGCCTTTGAGCTCCTCGACAAGCACCGAAATCGCGGCGACGAGCTGGTTATCATCACGGCCAGCAATACCGTCGTGACAGGCCCAATCGCAGAGCGGCTTGGTGTCGCGACACTCATGGGCTGTGATACCGAGATCGTCGGCGGAAAGTACACGGGCCAGCCCACTGGTGTGCCCTCCTTCCAAGAGGGAAAGGTCACTCGATTACAAGACTGGCTGGCAACCACAGGGCACTCGCTGACAGGGGCTTGGTTTTACAGTGACAGCCACAACGATCTTCCTCTACTAGAACGCGTGGACAACCCTGTTGCCACTGACCCTGACCCACAGCTCGCCGCAGTAGCGAATGACCGGGGCTGGCCCATTATTTCGCTACGCTAAGCCTTATTTCGCTGCGCTGGGCCATCTCGCTGCGCTGGGCCTATTCTCGCTGCGCTGGGCCTATTCTCGCTGCGCTGGGCCTATTCTCGCTGCGCTGGGCCTATTCTCGCTGCGCTGGGCCTCAGGCGTCGTCCTCATCGCACATGGACTGGTATTCATCCGCGGACATCAGTCCTTCCAGCTCTGACAAATCCTCTGGCTGTAACCGAAAAAACCAGCCGTCATTGTAAGGGTCGGAATTTACCAGTTCGGGCTCGTCTTCAAGACTTTCATTGACCGCGAGCACCTCGCCGGTCAACGGTGAATAAATATCTGACGCTGCCTTCACCGACTCCACGACACCCGCCTGATCACCGCCAGCGATGCTGTCGCCCACCGTTGGTACCTCGATGTAAACGACGTCGCCGAGCGCGTTCTGAGCATGCTCAGTGATGCCGACCGTGATCGTCCCATCTTCCTCAAGGCGCGCCCACTCATGACTGCGCGCATACTTTAGTTCACTTGGGGTGTTACTCATGGCGAATATCTGTCCTTCTGTCAATTCAACACAGGCAAGTCAAAAAGTGGCCACGCGGGTCACAGCACACGCGCTCCTAGCCGGTTGCATAAACTATAGCGCGGGTTGCCTGTCCGCAAGCCATCCTTGATGCGATTTTCAGCTAACTGCCTGACGGGCAAACCAGTCCCTCAACCAGCCGACGTCGTTAACCCAATTTAGCCCGAGGTTTCGAAGTACGCGCAACGCAGGATGACTAGATCCAAAGCCTCGCTTAAACCCCTCCATCGCAGCCATCATCACTAGATTTTCCGTTTTACGACCTCGCTGATAACGTTTCAATGGCGCGGCATTACCCACATCCAGCCCACCGCACCAGGCTCCCTCGAGCTCTTTGGCGAGGACCGCCACATCTTTCAGTCCGAGATTAATACCCTGTCCGGCAAGAGGATGAATAGCATGCGCGGCATCACCCACGAGAGCGACTCTGTCGGCGACATAATCGATGGCGTGACACTGGTGCAGCGGAAATGCCGCTCGTGGTCCCACCGCAATAACCTCGGGCGCATGTGGCCCCAGGGAACGGTTCATTTGAGCTGCAAACTCTCGGTCGGGCGCACTCATATACGATTCCCAGACCGCGTCATCCAAGGACCAAACAATGGAGCAAAGATGTTTGTCCGCCAAGGGCAGGAGCGCCAGCGGTCCGGTTGATAAAAATGCCTGGTAACAGATATCCCGGTGAGGCGTCGCTAACTGAACGGTGCCAACCACAGCGTGTTGCTCATACGACCAAGCGCGAACCGGCAGTGAAGCAAGTTCTCGAACAGTGGATCGGCCGCCATCAGCGCCCACCAACAACCCCGCCGACAGCGATTCTCCACTCTTCAGCATCACGCCAATGGCGGTATCCGTGGGGTGCACCTCATCAATTCCATCATCCCAGATAATTTCAAGGCGCGGCCGTCGCTCCGCGCCTGCAATCAACGCCGCAATAATGCACCGGTTTTCAACTATCTGCCCGAGGGTGCTGGCGCCAATCTGCGCGGCTGAAAATGCGATGTGTCCTGTGCCCTCTGCGTCCCAAACCGACATGCCTTGATAGGGACCTAAACGGTCGGGGTCAATGGATTCCCAGACACCCAGTCGGCGAAACAGGGATTCAGACGCTGCCGTCAGCGCACTTACTCTGACATCCCAGCCCTCGAGCCCGCTTGCCGGTTCAGCCGAACCGGGTTTAGTGCCCCGCTCAATAACACGGACATTCATGCCCGCATCAGCCAGGCACAACGCGAGAGTCAGCCCAGCGATCCCCGCCCCGCCAATTAGGATATCCGGACTGTCACTCACGAGGATTGCCTCCCCGCCCGCAACTGCGAGCCAACACCGGTACCCCGCCGGGCGATATATCGGCGCAGGGGGCTCATCGTATCGAGGCCAGCGAGTGCTAAGTCTCTCGGCAAATCTAGCAGCAGCCCTCGTTGAGCGAAGAGCGTTGACAGCATATCCGTTGCACTGACCGTACGGTCCTGATCTTCTCGCACCGCGCCGACAAACCGATTGATCATGGCGGCGATAAAATCGGGCTCGGCTTGCGTCGTGGTTGCGCCCCAACTTGTCGCCAGCTGCCACGCATCGCGCAACGACAAGTTGAGTCCCTGCCCTGCAACAGGATGCAATCCATGGGCCGCGTTTCCGGCGAGAAGAAAGCCCGGTCTACTCTGCTCCTGCGCTAACACTCTGTCGAGGGTCCAGCCGGTGCGGGTGCCCACGTCGAGCACCTTGCCCAAGCGCCAACCCACGGCGTCTTGCAGCGCCTCACAAAAGTGCGGCGCATCAGTCGCCTCCAACGCCAAGGCGGCATCTTTTGGCATTGACCACACAACATTGAAACGACTGCCTTTTGATCCACTCCCGCCCGGCAAAGGCAAAAGCGCCAAAGGACCATGGGGGGTAAACCGCTCCCAGGCTATCCCGCGCTGCTCAGCATCAAAAAGCACATTGGCCACCACGGCGCGCTGACCGGGACTGCGCGTGTCAATGGGGATGCCGAGCTGCTGTCGCAAACTCGATTGACTACCATCGGCGATTACGACCAGATCGGCTGACAGCGTTTCCCCCGAAGCCAATACCACCCCGGGGCTGAGGTCACCACGCTGCACCGCCCGCACGTCCACCGGCGCCGCCAGCACGACACCGAGTTCCTGCGCCCGACTTAACAGGGCACGGCCAAGATAATGATTCTCGATAACAAAACCCAAAGAGCCATCGTCACTGCCAACATCCGAGGGCTCGAGTACGCTGCTGCCGAAACGGTGTTGGTTAGACACGTGAATTTGTTGAATGACACCCGCCTGTTCGATAATTGCCGGCCAGACACCCCAGACCGAGAGAATGTCGCGACTCACGAGATTAAGCGCCGAGGCCCGGCTATCTAGGGGGCTGGGTGTGCCCGACGGCGGCACCCGGGCCTCCAATACCGTGACCTCAGTGGACGCGGAAACGTGGCGAAGGGCCATCGCAAATGCGAGCCCAACCATACCGCCACCGACAATTAGAACCTTCAAAACTGACTAGCCTGCGGCCATGAGTGCTTCAATATCATCAGCAGTCTTGGGCACGCCCGCGGTGAGCACCTCGCAACCAGTTGCCGTGACCGCGACGTCATCTTCTATGCGCACGCCTATCCCACGCCACTTTTTCGCGACCCGGGTATTGTTAGGTGAAATGTAGATGCCGGGCTCGATGGTCAACACCATGCCGGGCTCCAGCTGGCGCCATTTACCGTCGATGCGATAATCGCCAACATCGTGCACGTCCATGCCGAGCCAGTGCCCGGCACGGTGCATGTAAAACTCCCGATACGCCTCGCGCTTAATCAACGCTTTTTCGTCCCCTTTAAGAAGCCCGATAGCTATCAGACCCCGGGTAATGACGCGCACCGTCGCATCGTGGGGTTGATTCCAGGTATTGCCGGGCTTGACCTTCGCAATAGCAGCGAGCTGCGCCTTCAAAACAATGTCATAGATCGCTCGCTGCTCCGCAGAGAACGTCCCACCCACCGGGAAGGTGCGAGTGATATCGGCGGCATAGCCCGCATACTCGCAACCCGCATCAATCAGCACGAGCTCACCTTCTTTGAGTTTGTCCATGTTCTCGGTGTAATGCAGTACGCAGGCATTGGCACCACCCCCAACAATGCTGTTATAGGCCGGCGCGCGCGCGCCGTGCTCTCCAAACTCATGGAGGATCGCGTTCTCCAAGTGGTACTCACTGCGCCCGGGTTGGCACTCCTGCATGGCTCGCACATGCGCTTGCGCTGAAATATCACCGGCTCGCCTCATCAGGCGGATTTCCGAGGCGCTCTTAATCAGCCGCTGCTCATGAAGCAGATAAGCAAGGTCGGTAAAGTCACCCGGCGGCTTCGCACCAGTCCTGACCTGACTCTTTATCTGGTTCACCCAGCCCATAACCCGACGATCAAACCGGTCGCTGTGCCCCATGGAGTAATAGATGTGCTGCTTGCCCTCAATCAGCCCGGGCAGGATGTCATCGAGATCGTCGATAGGGAACGCATCATCCATGCCAAAGTCGCTGACCACCCCCTCTGGGCCTGCACGGTAACCGTTCCAAAGCTCCATTTCCGGGTCACGGTCCCGACAGAACATGACGACCTGGCCAGACTTGCGCCCCGGTATCAGCGCGAGCACTGCGTCGGGCTCATTGAATCCCGTGAGGTAGAGGAAATCGCTGTCTTGCCTGAACGGATATTCGGTATCGCGACTGCGCGTACATTCGCCTGCAGCTGGCACCAACGCAATGCTGTTGCCATCCATCATTGACATCAAATAACGGCGACGCCGGGCGTATTCTGCTTTACTAATTTTCACGGTGTGTCCTCTAAAGTAGGGTCATTCTTCTTGTTCATTCAGCGCATCAATCACGATATTGAGCGCCGCCATCCTCACGTACTCCACGAGCTCTTCCAGCTCTCGATCTGCTTCATCACTTTCGCTTTCATCGACATCTATCTGCGCAATGGCGGCAAAATCCTTGAGCGCCTCCGCTGCGCTGGGATCAATGGCTTCTGAGGCCGCTTGTGCAGCGCTCACTGCCTGGGTAAAGCCCGTTAAAAATCCCGCGGCCCAACTGCCGAGCGACGTCAACCGATTATGAAACTCTTCCTCGTCATCAGGAAGTAGGGGTGTGAATGCAAAATCCGTGTCGCGAACAGCCGACACCGTTGCTCCAGCAAGACGCTTGACGAACTCGGCAACTTCCCCCTGTAAATCCACGGCCAGGGCTTTTTCAAGCACCGACAGGGCTCTATCGAAATCCAATTCGCTTGCCAGAGGCTGCCCCGCTCCGAGTGTGCCTAGCAGTGCACCATGTAGCTCTGAGGGATTGAGCGTCAACCCCATGCCGAGGAGAACATCAGCCGCTTCCGACCAATCGGGCATTTCCTCATATTCACCAAGACTCTCCAGCAACACAACACCTCCCGCCAGCTTATTCACCACGTCACTGATCGTTCAAAAGCCTGTCAGCGATGCTCCTACAAATTGCTTACACTTCGTACAGCAGCGGCATGAATTCCATCAAGATTTCATTATTGACCGTTGCTAGGCCGACACCTATAGTGACGGCTACGTGTTGCCAAGTGTAATCGCCGTGGCTGAGAAACTCATCCAAGCTCTCGAAAATAAAGTAGCTGATTTGATCGGGTTAAGCCGAGACTTAAACCGGGAGAATCGGCAGCTTAAGTTGCGGCTCGCCGAATTGCAGCGAGAACGGCGTGAGCTTCTGGAGCGGCAAAGACAGGCGGGCGAGCATATCAACAGCACGCTGGATCGACTCAGAAAAATCGAAGGTGGCGCGTGACTCGAACTCCCACCATCAGCGTCGAAATCCTCGACAAAGAATATCAGGTAGCCTGCCCGCCGGATCAAGAGCGCGAGCTAGTGGCTGCCGCCCATCATCTTGACCAGCAAATGCGTGACATCCGCGCCACCGGCAAGGTTATCGGTCTGGAGCGGGTCGCAATCATGGCCGCACTCAATCTCAGCCATGAGGTGCTGGGGATGCGTGGCGGGGAGGTGCCGGCACAGTTAGATGGGCACGAGGATCGGATAAAGGCGATTACCAGTCAGCTGGACGAAGCGCTTTATCAGTTGCGTCAGCTTGAGATCAATTAAGCAAAAAATCGTCTATACTTCCGATATTCCTGGCGTACCCGCCAGACAGTCAGTCCTCGAGCCGATAATGCATTACCCGGGGACCACCGAACGCCGTTGTTGTGCAAGTCCGGCATGACCGGAAAGCCTGATACGGCTCGGCGGTCACCACCTTGAGCCGCAGGGTTCAAGGGCGACACTGTCAGCGGTACGTTGGGATGTTTAATTCCAGCCCTTTCTCGCGATGTTAAAAACCGACTCTAAGGCGGTCTGGCGCCAACACATGCGGCAGCGGCGACGCCTTGCGGCTGCTCAGTATGTGAACCCGCTGTCAATGAAGCACCTCAACGACTTGCCGGCCTGGGGCGCAGCACGGGTAGTCGCCAGTTATCAGGCGATAAAAGACGAGCTCGATGTATCGCATGTCGATCGTGGGGCGCGCCAAGCCAACAAGGCGGTGGTATATCCGGCCATCGTGGGCCCTGGACTGATTGAGTTTCGCCTTTGGCGTGAGGGAGAGCCACTGGTCGAGGGTGATATGGGAGTGCGAGAACCTGACCGGAAAGCGCAGGTGGTGCCCCTTCAGGCGATTGATTTCTTTTTGGTGCCGCTCCTGGCCTGTGATCAACAGGGTTATCGGCTCGGGTATGGCGGCGGGTACTACGACCGGGCTCTGGCAGGTGCCGCTGGTTTTCGATGTGGCGTGGGCTTCAGTCACCAACTGGTGGAGCAGCTACCGACGGAGCCCCATGATCAAGCACTTCACGCCTTCCTCTCCGAGCAAGGCGTCACGGCGTTCTAACTGAAACCAAGTCCCAAGGTGGTGGTTACTGAACGATGATGCCCGCTTGCTGTGGCTTCATAGGCTCGTCGCTATCGCCAAACAACGAAGAAGTGGCCATTCCAAAAGCAACGATCAAGACCAAGCCCCAGATAAGTCCGGGTGTTTTTCTTTGTCGACTCAAACTCTTTAACGGCATGAGCCAGAACTCTGGCGTGCGCCGCCCCCCATACACAAATTATCCACAAGAGGCCAGAGTGTCTTTCCACAGGCTGAGAATGTCAACAAGAAACACCGGTGACCCGATGAATAATAACTCTTCCTAGCCTAGATAAGCCGCGTAAGCGGGATTGTCGGTTTCCTCCCAGAAGCGATACCCCACCGCAGCGATCGTGGACTTCAGTGCACTCCGCTTGCCCGGGGGAACAACCAGACCCACCAACACCCGGCCATAGGCAGCGCCGTGGTTACGATAATGAAACAAGGAAATGCTGTAATCCTTGCCCAGCGCGGACAAAAACTTATAAAGCGCGCCGGGGCGTTCGGGAAACTCTACCCGGTAAATCGCCTCTTCACCCAGATCTGCAGGGGCGTGACCCCCCACCATGTGCCGAACATGAAGCTTGGCGGTCTCGTTGTCGGATAGGTCCTGAACCTCATAGCCATTGGCGAGAAGCTTTTTTGTCAGCTGGTCGAGATCATCGCTCTGTGGCGTAATGGAGAGCCCCACGAAAACCCGCGCGCCTTCGGGACCTTGGTAACGGTAATTAAACTCGGTGATATTTCGTCGGCCCAACACGCTGCAAAAGCGCCTGAAAGATCCGGATTGCTCGGGAATCGACACGCTAATCACGGCCTCTCGACGCTCGCCAATCTCGGTCCGCTCAGAGATATAACGAAGCCGATCGAAATTGGTGTTGGCGCCGCTCACCGTGGCGGCCATAGAGGCTCCGCTAACGCTGTGCGCCTGCACGTATTTTTTCATCCCTGCAACAGCGAGGGCTCCGGCGGGCTCGGCAATGGCTCGAGTATCCTCAAAGATATCTTTGACCCCGGCACAAATTTCGTCGGTAGACACGGTAATAACGTCGTCAACGCAGGCCTGAATCAGACGGAAGGTTTCCTTGCCCACCTGTGCCACAGCGCAGCCATCGGCAAACAAGCCTACCTCTTTCAGGGTCACTCGACGGCCCCGATCAAGCGCGGCGCGTGCACAGGCCGCGTCCTCAGGCTCCACACCAATGATTTTGACATTCGGCCAGACATAACGCAGGTAAACCGCCATGCCTGCGATAAGGCCTCCACCGCCAAGGCAAATAAAAACATAATCGAGCGGGGCCCTCGCCTGCCTTGCGAGCTCGACCGCAATAGTCCCCTGGCCCGCAATGACATCGGGGTCATCAAAGGGGTGGATAAAGGTTAAACCCTCAGCTGCCACCAGCTGCTTAGCTTTCACCGCGGCCTCATCGAAGGTATCGCCGTGTAGCACCACGGTAGCACCAAAACGCTTTACGGCTTCGACCTTGATCGCAGGCGTGGTCACCGGCATGACAATCTTTGCCCGGGCATTCAGACGCTGGGCAGCCAGAGCAACACCCTGCGCATGATTGCCGGCAGAGGCTGCGACAACTCCGGCCGCCAACGCCTCAGGACTTAACCCGGCCATCTTGTTGTATGCCCCACGGCACTTGAAGGAAAACACCGGCTGCAGATCTTCGCGTTTCAACCAGACGCCGTTGTCCAACCGCGCCGACATCATCGGCGCATGCTCGAGGGGAGTCTCCTTGGCCACGTCGTAAACACGAGCATTGAGAATACGTTTGATATAGGAATCGGGCATGCCGGACTTCCGCTGAGCGAGATGTCCTGAATCATAAGGGCTTAACGCGTCTGAGTCATGACAAAGAGCCGGTAACATTTGCTAGCTGGCGCCGCATCAATGACAATAGCGTCCACAAAACCATCGCACGTTACCGGAGCCAACATGCCCAATCGTCTTGAACTTGCCAATGCCATTCGGGCCTTGAGCATGGATGCTGTGCAGGCAGCAAACAGCGGGCACCCCGGGGCACCCATGGGCATGGCAGATATCGCCGAAGTGCTGTGGAACGGATACCTAAAACACAACCCGGCTAACCCCAACTGGGCTGACCGGGATCGCTTCGTTCTGTCGAACGGACACGGTTCGATGCTGCTGTACAGCTTGTTGCACCTGTCCGGCTATGACCTGTCAATCGAAGACCTGAAAAACTTCAGACAGCTCCACGCCAAGACCGCGGGACACCCCGAATATGGCTACGCACCCGGGGTAGAGACCACAACCGGGCCGCTGGGCCAGGGGATTGCCAATGCGGTGGGCATGGCGCTGGCCGAAAAAATTCTGGCCGATCAGTTCAACCAGCCCGAGCACACCATCGTTGACCACCGAACCTGGGTCTTCCTCGGCGATGGGTGCCTGATGGAGGGCATTTCCCACGAAGCATGTTCACTCGCCGGTACGCTGGGTCTGGGCAAGCTGATTGCGTTTTATGATGACAATGGGATTTCCATCGATGGCGAAGTCGAGGCTTGGTTTACCGACAATACCCCGGCGCGTTTCGAAAGTTATGGCTGGCAGGTGATCCCGTCGATCGATGGTCACAATGCCGACGCCATCGCGGGCGCCATCGACTCGGCGCTCACCGATACAGACCGACCAACGCTTATCTGCTGTAAAACTATCATTGGAAAAGGCGCGCCTAACAAGCAGGGCACCGAGTCCTGTCACGGGGCGCCCCTCGGCGGAGATGAGGTGGCAGCAACGAGGGCGGCTCTGGGGTGGGAACACCCGCCCTTTGAGATACCGAAGGATATCTCAGAAGCCTGGAACGCCAAGGATCGGGGCGCACGTACCGAAAACGAATGGCAAGGACGATGGGCTGGCTATGAAGCCGCACACCCGGCGCTGGCCGGAGAGTTCAGCCGGCGAATGGCAGGGCAACTCCCCGCCAACTTCGAGACCGCAATGAATGATTACATCGCCCTCTGTGCGGAGACGGCTGCCGATGTTGCCTCTCGGAAGGCATCCCAGCAGACCCTGAATGTTATGGGACCCGTGGTGCCCGAGCTTTTAGGAGGGTCAGCCGATCTCGCAGGCTCCAACCTCACCTTGTGGGGCGGCTCCAAGGGAATCGACGCAAAGGATGCCAGCGGTAACTATATTTTTTACGGGGTTCGAGAGTTTGCCATGTCGGCAATCATGAACGGCCTGGCCCTGCACAAAGGCTTTATTCCCTATGGCGCTACCTTTTTAATTTTTATGGAATACGCGCGCAATGCCGTACGCATGGCGGCGCTGATGCGCCAGCGCGTTATTTTCGTCTACACCCATGACTCCATTGGCCTTGGAGAAGACGGACCGACTCATCAACCCGTCGAGCAGCTCACAGCACTGCGCTCCACGCCAAACCTAGAAACCTGGCGACCGTGTGACACCGTGGAGTCCGCCGTCGCTTGGAAAGCCGCCGCGCAACGGCATGACGGCCCCTCAGCACTGGTCTTCTCGCGTCAGACCCTGCCACACCAGTACCGCGCCGAGGAAAACCTAAGAAACATCGAGCGAGGCGGCTACATTCTTGTTGATGAGGTCGGCGAACTCGACGCCATTATCATCGCAACCGGCTCCGAAGTGGCGCTCGCGGTCGATGCGGCAGCCTCATTGTCAGAGCAGGGTAAAGGCGTTCGCGTGGTATCGATGCCCAGCGCCGAAAGATTCTGCTCCCAGGACGCGAGCTACCGGGAACAGGTCCTGCCCAGCCATGTCCTCGCGCGGGTGGCGGTTGAGGCGGCTCATGCCGATTACTGGCATAAGTTTGTGGGCCTAGATGGGCGTATCGTCGGCATGACCAGCTTTGGCGAATCTGCACCCGGCGACTTACTGATGCAGGAGTTCGGCTTTACCGTCGACAATGTGGTGTCCGCCGTACAGGACGTCTTGCTGGATTGATAAACACATACCGGCATCGCCGGCACCGGAACTTACCCCCCCATCATGAGTTATCGAATTGCTATCAATGGCTTCGGCCGAATTGGTCGAACCGTCCTGAGAGCCTGGGCACAAAGAGCGTCGTCTGAGGACATCGCGATCGTGGCGATCAATGAGATCGCTGACGCCGAGACCGTTGTCCATTTGGCTCGCTATGACTCTACCCACGGGAGATTTCCAGGCCGGCTAGACCTGGAGCAAAGCAGGCTCCGGGTCAATGACCATCGTCTACGGCTTCTTCAGCAGACCGATATTGCGTCACTTCCCTGGGGGGAAGAAGAGGTAGATCTCGTATTGGAGTGCACCGGCGCTTTTTCGGATCGTAGAACTGCTGAACAACACCTGCAGGCCGGTGGGCGCCGAGTGCTTTTGTCCCAGCCGGCGCAGCCTGACGTTGATAGCACCATTGTGTGGGGTCTGAATCAGTCAGTGCTGACCGCTCAACACCGAGTCGTATCCGCCGCATCCTGTACCACTAATGCCCTGTGTCCGGTACTTTTTATACTGGATCGAGTTGTCGGCATAGAAGCGGGGTCGGTGACCACGGTGCACTCGGCTATGAATGACCAGCCTGTATTGGATGCGTACCATCACACCGACCTGCGTAAAACCCGCGCGGCTTTTCAGTCGATTATCCCCGTCGATACCGAGTTGGCGATAGGCGTACCACGCATCCTGCCCCAGCTGGCAGGGAAGCTGACGGCCCATGCGCTACGGGTGCCCACACTCAATGTTTCCGCGATGGATATCACAATCCAAACCCACTCGCCCTGCGATCGCCAGCAAATTAATGACGCGCTTCGCCTCGCCGCCACTACCGAGTTAAAAGGGGTCTTGGACGTGACCGACGAGCCACTGGCCTCCTGCGACTTTAACGGTGAACTCTGCTCAGCCGTAGTCGACGCCAGTCAAACCCAAGTAGCAGGCTCGCATTTGCTCAAGGTCCTTATCTGGTTTGATAATGAGTGGGCGTATGCCAATCGCCTCTTGGATATCGCCGCCCACTTTCAGCAGCTCGATAAATTTTCAGATCCAACTTTCTAGTCGCCCGGGAATCCCATGAAACTGATGTCTGACCTCACCCTCGAAAATCAACGCGTCCTTATTCGCGAAGACTTAAATGTTCCGGTGAGAGAGGGCGTGGTGACGAGCGACGCACGGCTTAGAGCCGCACTCCCCACGATAGAAAACGCAATTACCCAAGGCGCTGCAGTCATATTGATGTCTCACTTGGGCCGCCCCGAGGAGGGAACGCCGGACGCGGCGCTTTCTCTCGCCCCGGTCGCGGCTTGCTTGAGCCAATTGCTGGCAAAACCGGTGACGTTGGTCGAAGACTGGGAACACGCGGCGCCGAACCCCGGCGATATTTTGTTGCTGGAAAACGTACGATTTAATCCCGGCGAGAAAGCCAACGATCCTGCATTAGCAAAACGCTATGCGGCCCTGTGCGACGTTTTCGTGATGGACGCCTTCGGCACGGCCCACCGCGCTCAAGCGTCCACGCACGGGGTGGCAGAGTACGCACCGTGCGCTTGTGCAGGACCGCTGCTCGCCGCCGAGCTCGAAGCACTTGAGCGGGCGCTGACCAGTCCGGCCACACCCATGTTGGCGATTGTGGGGGGATCGAAAGTATCGACAAAACTCACCGTCCTCGAGAGCCTGGCCGAGAAATGTGACAGCCTGATCGTCGGTGGAGGTATCGCCAACACGTTTTTAGCAGCGGCGGGTTACCCGGTTGGGAAGTCGTTGTGTGAACACGATATGCTGGATACAGCGCGGACACTCATGGCCAAAACCCATATTCCATTACCGGTTGACGTTGTTGTGGCTCAAGCCTTTGACAAGGACGCTGAGGCGACCGTAAAGCTGGCGGCGGAAGTGGACAACGAGGATATGATTCTGGACATCGGTCCTCGGGCAGCAGCGGCGATCGCCGAGCAGCTGAGTAGAGCGGGCACCATTCTTTGGAACGGCCCCGTCGGC
Organism: uncultured Luminiphilus sp.; assembly: GCA_943787485.1. Classification (GTDB taxonomy): domain Bacteria; phylum Pseudomonadota; class Gammaproteobacteria; order Pseudomonadales; family Halieaceae; genus Luminiphilus. Next base: position 22,866 of record CALSMP010000006.1, read on the forward strand.
GTATTCGAATTCGATCAATTTTCAGGGGGAACGCGCACAGTTGCCGAAGCTATCGCCGGAAGCGATGGCTTTTCCCTCGCCGGGGGAGGCGATACGCTGGCCGCAATCGACCAATTTGGGATAGCCGACAAGCTTTCTTATATCTCTACCGGCGGCGGCGCTTTTTTGGAATACGTCGAGGGTAAAACTTTGCCCGCAGTTGCTATGCTGGCATCCCGTGGCTAAATATAGGCAAGCGTTCTGATCTACAGGAGAAAATCATGGCTTTGATCAGTTTGAGACAGTTACTCGACCACGCTGCAGAGTATCAATACGGCGTCCCCGCTTTTAACGTAAACAATTTGGAGCAGACTCGCGCGATCATGGAAGCCGCTGACGCCACGGATTCACCGGTGATTATGCAGGCCAGTGCGGGGGCCCGAAAATACGCCGGCGCACCTTTTCTAAAAGCCATGATGGACGCGGCGATGGCCGAGTTTCCGCACATTCCCGTTTGCGTCCATCAAGACCACGGCACCTCCGCCGCCGTATGCCAGCGTTCGATCCAGTTAGGTTTCAGCTCCGTCATGATGGACGGCTCGCTGGGAGAGGACGGCAAAACCCCCATGGATTACCACTACAACGCGCGCGTCACCCGGCAGGTTGTCGAGATGGCTCACGCCTGCGGCGTGTCGGTCGAAGGTGAAATAGGATGTTTGGGTTCGCTGGAAACAGGCGAAGCTGGTGAAGAAGATGGTATTGGCGCGGCCGGCAAGCTGACCCATGAACAGATGCTGACGGACCCAGAAGAGGCCGCGCAGTTCGTCGCTGATACCGGAGTCGATGCCCTCGCCATTGCCTGCGGCACCAGTCACGGCGCCTATAAATTTACCCGGCCGCCGACGGGCGACATCCTGGCAATCGACCGCATAAAGGAAATCCACAGCCGTATTCCGACCACGCACCTAGTCATGCACGGCTCCTCAGCGGTGCCTCAGGACTGGCTCGCCATTATCAATGAGTTTGGTGGTGAAATACCCGAAACCTATGGCGTACCTGTCGAGCAGGTCGTTGAAGGAATCAAACACGGCGTGAGGAAAGTAAATATTGACACCGATTTGCGCCTAGCATCCACGGGCTCAATCAGACGATTTCTCGCCCAGAACCCGAGCGAATTCGATCCACGCAAGTACTTGAAAGAGAGTCTGGTGGCCATGCGCGATATCTGTATTGCGCGCTATGAATCCTTTGGCACTGCAGGTAACGCGTCTAAGTTGCGCCCCCACAGCCTAGGGGCGATTCAAGAAGCCTATCTGTCCGGCGCCCTGTAGCGTTTGAAAAGCGACTCCCGGTACTCATCAATCCGGGGAATTGGGCGGCACAGGGCTGTCTAGCTGATCGCCAAACAAGGTTCGAAGTGGTTTCTCGTGGGTGCGCCATCGCTCCCGTCGATTTTTATTTAACGGCTCGCGCACCTGCCACACACTCGCCGTGCGAACCGAATTATTTAGCGTGTGAAAATCCAGACACGCGGGATCCCAATCCTCATCTAACCAAGTAAAGAGCGCCCTCAGCGTCGACTCGGGATCTTCGACCAACGCCTCGTAACTGACCTTTCGTATCTTGTCGGGCAGTGCCTCCACCCAAAAATCAGCTACTTGCTGGCAAAGGGCGATGTGATGAGCAATCGCCATCGGCTCAGTTGCATAGCCGTGTTGGGGGTGCAGACGGGTGCCATAAACAGAGACAAGGGTATCTCGCCAATCACGCTCGGTGACAACAATCTTGGCTTCCGGGAGTACATCAAGGATTGTAGCGATATGAAATAAATTATCCGGGCGCTTATCAGTTACCCTCGCTTCCTCCGAGGCACGACGGTCACCCAGATGTTCTAGCCATCGCGACTTGATCTCAGTTTGCTCATTGGCGTCAGGCAGTCTTCCCGGTTTAATCATGCCACCACCCAAAGCATGTATTTCCCGTGGCCAAAACTCAGACTCCCCCAGGGGGTTGAATCTCGGATGAGCAGCAAGAATCTGTTCAAGCAGTGTCGACCCGGTTCGGAACATCCCGAGAATAAAGACAGGCGCATCTTTATCGGGCGAACCAATGACCGCTGAGGGAAGATTGCTCTGGAGCTGGTCTAAGACCAGACTGCGCCATTGAGCCCCAGGCCATGCAGGCTGTTTGACCTTGTCAGCCTCGTTCGCCTGAACAAGTGAACCCCAAGCACTGGCATGATCCCCTGCCCGCTCCCGTAAGCGATACAGCGCCATGAGCGCATCGGGATTGTTGCCTGCGAGCTCTTCCAATTGTCGTCCGGCCGCCGAGTCCAGTGTCAGCGTCGGATCGGCCTCCGCCAGACGGGCAAGTGCGTAAGGATCATCCGGTGAGAGTGCTGCAGCCCGAGCAAAAAGCATACGCGCAGTCTCTCGATCACCGGTTTGTTCTGCTATGTGCGCACGATTGAAAACTGCTGGGTAGTAGTCGGGATTTTTTCGAAGCGCCTCATCGAGCCACCGAACTGCCGACTCTGGGTCAGCCAAACGATCTGAATACACGGAGGCAAGGTTGCTCATCGCCTCCTCAGGTTCGCGAATACCGCACCCCAGTGCCCGCTCATAGGCCTCCACCGCCTGAACAAACAGTCCTGCTCTGCTCGACCACCAGCCGAGATTAAACCAGGCTGTTCCATTGGTTTTATTGCTGACCACTTGCGCGCGCCAGTGGGCCAATTGCTGACGAGTGTTATCCATAGCTCAACTTCGAGGCATAAAAAAGCGGGCCAACGGCCCGCTTTTTATTTAGGCAGTATACGCTGCCAGGTGCAACCGTTTCCTTAGAAGCGGAATGTCGCCTGAGCAAACAGGTACTGACCCAGTGTGTCGTAGAAACCTGCGATAGCGTTTGCGTTGGACGACAGCGACCCACCAACCAGCGGCGGCTCTGAGTCAAGCACGTTGTTCACACCGATCAGCAGCTCAGAATCACCCAGGAAGCGAATCGTCGCGTTGATGTCGAGATAGTTCTCACCGCCATCAGACTCACCCTGAACAATCTGGTCAACACCGTCACTCTTGCCGTTGGTCAGACCACCATCGTAGTCAACACCACCGAAGTGACGCCACCGGATGCTCGCCGCCCAGAAGCTGTTGCTGTCGTAGCTAGCAGTGATCGTATGACGCCACTCTGGCTGTGGGTAGCAACGGCTGCTGATCAAACCAACACAGTCGTAAGTGTCAGCACCGGGGATTTCGATTTCCTTGGTCAACATGTAGGTACCTACCATGTTCACACCGAAGGTGCCACCAAGCGCATCGAGTGACCAGGATCCAGCCACGTCAACACCTTCCCAAGTGTTCGTACCGCCGTTAAGCAGTGAGTTGACGACAAAGCCGGTCTCACCCTGCCACAGCGAACCGTTACCCGCTCGAGTAATGTTCTCACAGAAGAGACCGTTCTCAGCACACTGACGGAGAATGTTCTCTGCGCCAATGGTGGTTACGGTATCTTCGATTTCGATGCTCCAATAGTCGACAGACAATGTAAGCTCATCGAATGGAGTTAAGACCACACCCAGAGTGATAGTGTCCGCTTCCTCAGCTTCGAGGCTGGGGTTACCACCCGTGATCTGGTTGTACTGGTCAGCCGGGCTCAATGCGATGTTGCCGTACTGGGCAGCAGTTACGCCGGTACGAGCACACTGCTCAGGGCTGTACTCAGGCACTTCACCGGCAGTACCACCACAGGGGTCAACACCTGCCCACAAACCGAGGTTCTGAGCCAGGTACAGTTCACCAACGTTGGGAGCACGTACTGCGCGGTTATAGCCTGCTCGGAGACGAACCAAGTCGATCGGCTGCCAGTCAAGACCGAGTCGGTAAGTATCCTGACCGCCCACGGTGCTGTAATCCGAGTAACGATAGGCCAAGTCGAAGACCAAGCTATCGAGGACCGGAATGTTTGCTTCCCCGAAGAATTCAGTCACGTTGTAGCCACCGATCAATGAGGGGGTGGGACCACCCTGACCAAGCAGCTGGCCTTCCTCAAACACGGTGTCAGACAGACGCTCAAACTTCTCTTCACGCCATTCGTAACCTACAACAACCTTGATTGGGTTGCTGGTAGTCGGCAGAGAGAAGAGATCGCCCGTAACGTAAGCGCTGATTACCTCAGTCGAGTTGTTACCGTTCAGGATTCCAACACCAGTCAGACCGGCAGCCTGCTCTGGGGTTACGCCCTGATAGGTGAACACATCGTAGAGGATGTCAGCGGTATCGGGATCAATGTTCTTGGTAATGTTAGGCGCGAAGAAGTCGTTGACGTAAGTCGACGTAGATCGCGTGTTTGCATACATGTAGCTCATATCATATGACCAAGTGTCATTGATATCGCCCTTCATACCAGTAACCAGACGGAATGCGTCATGGCTGGTGTTGTCAGAACGAGGGCCACCCTCAACGTTACGCTTACCGACGTAGACACCGAATTCACCGGTGTTGTCGGGATACAGCTCAGTCAGAGCCGCCTGGAAGGGCGCCGGGAAGTCATCCAGGTCCAGGATGTACGCCTCAGCGAAGAAGGTACCTGATTCAGCGATCTGAGCACGCGACGTGTTGCTCGCGAACATGAACTCCATGTAAGGAGTGAAATGATCATTAAGTTTGTAGTCGGCAAACGCGCCCACTGACCACTGCTCGATTGGACGCAGGAAATGGTTCACAGGAGCGTAGTTGTAACGGTTGGTTCCATCCCAGGGAGTCAGACCACCAGAGGAATTGATGTTACCGAAGAATTCCTGATCGTAGTCATAGGCACGACCATTGGTGCCTGCGGGACCAGCGCCCCCAACAACTGTTGGCGCCAGGAAGTAGTTAGGGATGATCGCGTTTGCTGATCCACCCACACCCGTAGCAGAACCCGTCAACGCACCAGATGAGAAGTCACGCGATTCTTGACGCAACTCTTTCTGCTCGCGCCAGGTACCGTACATAGTGGCGTTACCCCTACCGTCGGCGAAGTCGCTACCCATGATGAAGTCGATTTGATAGTTCTCACCATCAGGGCCTTCAGTTCCAGTGGGGTACTCAAAGTTACGCTGATCCATCAAACCCTGGATGTAAGCGTTGTCATTGTCATGGCGGTAGCCAGACCATCCCGCGCGGATCTCTATACCATCCATCTTTCGGGTTACGAAGTTAACAACACCAGCAACCGCGTCAGCACCGTAGGTCGCTGATGCACCACCGGTCAGCACGTCAACGCGCTCTAGTGCAATGGTTGGAATCTGGCCAACGTCTGGCGCCTGAGTCTGCGCGCCACCCGCCTGCATACGACGGCCATTGATCAATACCAGAGTACGGTTGGTGCCTAGACCGCGTAGGTCGATAGACGCCGTACCAGAAGAGCCGTTTGAAATGTTGGCATTCTGGCTTGTCTCGATAGAAGGCAGGCTGTTCAACACCTGTTCGATGTTCACGAAGCCAAGGTTCTTGATGTTCTCAGCGTCAACAACCGTTACCGGGCTGGTGGCACCGAAACCATCTGTGGTCGCAATACGAGTACCCGTTACGATCACCTCTTCAACTGTATCATCTTCATCTTGACCAAAGGCAAGACCACTGGTCAGCGTTGTTGCCAGAGCCGCTGACACGGCCAAGCTCAGCTGTCGCTTATTGAGTGCGTTCATTAGAAACCTCTTTGTTTGTTTTGGTTGAGCGCTCCAGCCGGAGCCCAAAGACCCGGATGACTCTCAAGAATACTCTGTTGGCCAAGGGAAAGGAGAGGGAGAAATGTCATATTTGTGAAATATTTACTTTCTGAGGGGGAACTTTCCTAAGAAACACACATTTTTTGCCAACAAGTTACCCTTAGCGGGCGGGGGTCACCCCTCAGTCGATCCGGTAGACCCCTATCGTGCGGCCGGAGGATTTCACTGTCATCGTCCAAAAGCCCATAAAGTTTTTCTTCACTTCCACCGTTTGTCCATTAGCCGTGTGACGGTAATTGCTGCCGCTGCGCTGCCGCCACACCTGACCATTACTCATGGTAAATACCGTTTTTCCGCTCCACCCCGAGAAGGGACCGACAATATCCGCCTCGAACGGCTCGTCCTTGGAGGCCTCCCGCGCTGCCTCTTCGGCGGCCTCCTCGTCCTTCGCCTTACTGATGGCCGCCTCTACCTCGATGGCCACGCGGCGCTCGATCTCCGCCTCCATGGCCAAGTTGTCCGCCGCCTCACTGTTGCCTGTAGCAATCGAGCCGCCCCCAGGATTTGTGTTTCCGGACGCAGGGTCGTTGGTGCCTGTTTGGCCTACCGCATCAGTCGCCGAAGGCGCCATAAATCGCTCGCGCAACCATCCATCCAAAAACTGCTGCTGCTCGGGGGACAAATTATCCAGCCCCGCAGCTTCCAACTCCTCTGGCGTCATTGCGTCGCGCAACCCCTGAAAATCCTGTGCAGCAGTCATGCCGGAGAACAACGCACCCCCTAGCACCAGCCACACGATCGCTCTGCCCAGCATCATGTTTACCCTCCAACCGCATCTGCATTCGATGCCCGAGCATATCCGCCCCGACGACACCCCTATCATCACACCGAGCGCCGGCCTAAATAAAGCCCCTGCATACTAATCACATCCTCCGCACACCAGTCTTGGGTTCTAAAATTCCTTTACAGACTCATTATCCCCAGCGTCACTTATCTCCAGCCCCATTACCGGCGCCATTAACTGCCGCCCTGGAGAGTGGTTAAGGCTAGTCATGCCAAAGCCGCTGACGCTATGCTAGCGCTCGACGTGGTAACAGGGTAACCCATGGGAAACGGGCAAATAGCGAGCTTACTAAACGCCCTTGCGTCTCTCCTTGGCGATAGCCGCTGCCTGACCGACGAGGCGTCCAAGCACCACTTTGGCCGAGACTGGACCCGGTTTTGCGAACCTGACCCCGTCGCCATCCTTTTTCCAGAGTCGATTACGGAGGTGCAGCAGATTATCGCACTGGCGAGGCGCTTTGAGGTCCCCGTTGTCCCCTCCGGCGGGCGAACCGGGCTGAGCGGCGGCGCCATGGCAGCCCAGGGCGAGCTGGTGCTATCGCTGGAGCGCATGAACCGCATCCTCGCCTCAGACACAGCAAGCAAAAGCATCACCTGCCAAGCCGGCGCCGTCACAGCCGCCGTCCAAGAGGCGGCTAAGCAAATGGGGTTGATGTATCCCGTTGATTTTGCTTCCAGCGGCTCGAGCCAGATTGGCGGCAACATTGCCACCAACGCCGGCGGTATTCAGGTGATTCGTTATGGCATGACGCGAAACTGGGTGAGCGGACTCAAGGTTGTGACCGGGACGGGGGAGTTGCTAGACCTTAATAAAGGTCTCATGAAAAACAACACGGGCTTAGATCTGCGACACCTGATGATCGGTTCGGAGGGCATCCTTGGCGTCATCGTCGAAGCCACGCTGCAACTCTGTTCGCCGCCACAAGATACCGGCGTCGCTGTACTGGGAATGCCTTCAATGCCCGCCATTATGTCGCTGCTCGAGCGCCTTCAGGCGCACAGCACACTACTCGCGTTTGAGTTCTTCTCCGACCTCGCCCTGGAAAAAGTGATCAACCGACACGGCGTTGAACGCCCACTGACTACGGCTTGCCCTTTTTACGTCCTACTCGAATACGAGCACTCAGGGCCTGAGGCAGAGGCTGTCCTTTTGGAGCTTATTGAAAGCGCCATTGACGCAGGAACGGTGGTCGATGCGGTATGTAGTCAAAACATGGCCCAGGCCCGCGCGCTGTGGCGGCTTCGGGAAGATATTTCAGAGACCATTGCCGAGTGGACGCCCTATAAAAACGACATTTCAACTTCCGTCAGCGGGGTGCCCTCACTCATAGAACGCATCGAGGTGATCGTCGGCCAACGCTACCCACACTTCGAGGTTGTTTGGTATGGCCACATTGGTGATGGCAACCTGCACCTGAATATCCTCAAACCCGATTCGATGGCGGTGGATGAATTTCAACGCCATTGCAAAATCGTCAGTGCCGAGTTGTTTCAGGTAGTCAAAGACTCCGGGGGATCAATATCCGCCGAGCACGGTGTTGGCTTGCTTAAAAAAGAGTTTCTTCACTACTCACGCAGTGCCGAGGAAATTGCGTTGATGAGAGCGATCAAACGGCTCTTTGATCCGGACCTAATTCTCAATCCAGGTAAGGTCTTTGATCTGCATTAATCTGATCCGCAATAAAAACCCCGGCATCGCCCCAACCCAGGTTGAGCGTGCTAGCCGGCGGGCAAAAGTTCTCTCACGCCTTCAGGGGTTCCCAAGAGCAATAGATCGGCCGGTCGACAGGCGAACAGGCCATTGCTGACCACTCCAGTGAGTTGATTGATCTCGGTTTCGAGCTCGCGCGGATTGCCAATTCGCAAGCCGTGAACGTCTACAATGACGTTGCCGTTATCGGTAATCACACCCTCGCGCCACACCGGCTGACCGCCCAGCTTAACAAGCTCTCGGGACACATAACTGCGGGCCATGGGAATAATCTCAACGGGCAGCGGAAATCTGCCGAGGGTTTCTACCCACTTGCTCTCATCGGCGATGCAAATAAATTGCTTGGCAACGGCAGCGACGATTTTTTCGCGGGTATGTGCAGCGCCACCTCCCTTGATGAGCGCGAGCTGCGCATTGGCTTCATCGGCGCCGTCGATGTAGGCATCCAGTTCAGCGACGCTGTTTAAATCGGTCACGGGAATTCCCAACTCACTGAGCAGTGCGGCAGAGCGCTCCGAACTGGCCACGGTAGTCTCGATGCGACCTCGGAGAGAGACCAGACCGCGAATGAAGCATTCCGCAGTGCTGCCCGTTCCAATGCCGAGGACAAGCCGATCGCTGTAAATGCTGGCTACTCGCTCGATGGCTGCGGCCGCTACCCGCTCTTTTAACGTCTGCTGGTCCACCTTGACCCCCCTTTTTTGCGATAACCGGGAGTATAGACAGGGGTGACCCAAAAAAGCCCACCATTAATACATCAAAATATTTTGATTAATGCCTAGTAGGGTGCTAGCCTGCGCGCCATGACGCCAGCAATCCCCCTTGCCAGCATTGCGCCCGCCACGGGTGCCCCCGCTTTACCCATCCTATTCAAGGCCTTGGGGGACGAGTTGCGCCTTCAGGTATTGCGGCTCCTGAAGGATGAGTCTCTGAACGTGTCTGAGCTCTGTGAAGTCTTTCAGTTAAAACAAAGTGCTCTGAGCCATCACCTCAAGATTTTGGTGCAAGCTAACCTGCTCGCCCGCAAAAAAGAGGGGACCGTCACCTTTTACCGACGCGAGGTCCCCGAGGGCGTTCAGGAATCGCTGTTAGCCGAGGTGCTTCGCCAAATTGACGCCACGGCGCTTTCACCGCTGTTGCAGCGCGGGCTTTTGCGAGTCCAGGCGGTGCGCGAACAACACTCCCGGGCCTTCTTCCGTGATAACAGCGAGCGGCTGCGTGAACAACAGGAGCTTATTGCTTCCTGGGAGGACTACAGCAACGCCACGCTTCATTTGCTTGAACGCACAGATAACTTGGCTGACGCCTCGGTCCTTGAAATCGGGCCCGGTGATGGCAGTCTGCTGCCCGCACTGGCAGAGCGGGCAGGGTCTGTGACGGGCCTCGATAACTCAGAGGAAATGCTGGCACTCGCGAAGGCTCGTACCCTTCGGCTTGAGAACGTCGTCTTGGTATTTGGCGAGGCCGAGGGACTGCTGGGTGACCAGCGCCAATTTGATGTGGTCATCGCCAATATGGTGCTTCATCACACTCCGGATCCTGCGGCGCTGCTACGCGCAGCCGGGCAGTTACTTGTGCCAGGTGGGCGCATCATCATCAGCGAGCTGTGCGCCCACGACCAACTCTGGGCTCGGGAGCATTGCGGCGATCTCTGGCTAGGCTTCGAAGCCGGTCAGCTCAGCGACTGGGCACAAGCTGCCGGGCTTGAGAGCAGGGCCGAACTGTTCCTCGCTCAGCGCAATGGTTTTCAAATCCAAGTACGTCTTTTTCAAAAGCAAACAAATAAATAGCAAGGAATATAAGATGAGCGAGTACTCACTATTCACGTCGGAATCCGTGTCCGAGGGGCATCCTGACAAGATGGCGGATCAGATTTCTGACGCCATTCTGGACGCCATCATTGCCGATGATAAAAACGCGCGTGTCGCCGTTGAAACCCTTGTCAAAACCGGGATGGTCGTCGTGGCAGGAGAGGTCACCACCAACACTTACGTGGACTTGGAGGAAGTGGTCCGCGGCGTCGTTACGGATATCGGTTATAACAGCTCCGATGTGGGTTTTGACGGCGCCTCCTGTGCTGTCATCAACGCCATCGGAAAGCAGTCTCACGATATCGCTATGGGTGTCGATGAGGGCGAGAACAAAGAAATGGGGGCCGGTGATCAAGGCCTGATGTTCGGTTATGCCACCAATGAGACTGACGTCCTTATGCCGGCACCCATCTATTACGCCCACCGGCTGGTCGAGAAGCAGGCCGAGCTCCGAAAAGCGGGGGCGTTGCCCTGGCTCAGGCCTGACGCGAAAAGCCAGGTGACGCTGAGTTATGACGAAGAAGGCAGGCCCGAGCGCGTCGACGCCGTGGTGCTTTCAACCCAGCACGATCCGGGTATCTCGCAGGCTGAAATTCACGCCCAGGTGCGAGAGCACATCATCGAGGCAGTACTGCCCAAGGAGTGGCTCCACGAGGGCACCCGGTTTCATATCAACCCAACCGGCCAGTTCATCATAGGTGGACCGGTGGGCGATGCGGGACTCACTGGGCGCAAAATCATTGTCGACACCTATGGTGGTATGGCCCGTCACGGCGGTGGTGCGTTCTCAGGCAAAGACCCGTCTAAAGTCGATCGGTCCGCCGCCTACGCCGCTCGCTATGTGGCCAAAAATATTGTCGCCGCAGGCCTGGCCGAGCGTGTTGAAATTCAGGTTTCCTATGCGATCGGGGTTGCTGAACCCACCTCCATCTCCATCAATACTTTCGGTACTAGCCAGGTCGATGAGGCCGTTATTGTGCGACTGGTTCGGGATCACTTTGATCTGCGCCCCAAAGGCATTATCGACATGCTCGATCTGAAAAAACCGATTTACCGCAACACCGCCAGCTATGGCCACTTTGGCCGCACAGGCGAAGGCTTCCCTTGGGAGCTTACCGACCGCGCGGAGGAACTGCGTAAGGCGGTCTAAACCCTTTTCACATCCCATTAAAGAGCCAACCGCCTTCGGGCCAAGGAAACTGTTATGAACACTGCTGTAAACGTCGACAATTTCACCGACTACAAGGTCGCGGATATCAACCTCGCTGGGTGGGGCCGCAAGGAGCTGGACATTGCGGAGAGCGAAATGCCCGCGCTCATCGCGCTGCGGGAACAATACCGGGAAGAGCAGCCTCTGGCTGGCGCCAAAATTCTCGGCTGCATTCATATGACTATCCAAACCGGCGTGCTCATCGAAACGCTGGTGGCTCTCGGTGCCGAAGTGCGCTGGTCGTCGTGCAACATCTTCTCCACACAAGACCACGCGGCGGCGGCGGTCGCTGCGTCGGGTGTCCCCGTATTTGCCTGGAAAGGGGAAACCGAGGAAGAGTACGAGTGGTGCATCGAGCAGACCATCCTCAAGGATGGCAAACCTTGGGACGCCAATATGATCCTCGATGACGGGGGTGATTTGACCGGCATGCTTCACGAAAAGTACCCAGAGATGCTCGAGTGCATCCATGGCATTACCGAGGAGACAACCACCGGCGTTCATCGACTTTACGAAATGATTGCAAACGGCGAATTAAAAGTGCCCGGCAATCAATGTCAACGATTCGGTGACGAAATCAAAGAACGATAACAAGTACGGCTGTCGCCATAGTCTCAACGATGCTATCAAGCGCGGCCTCGACCACCTTCTCGCAGGTAAGCGCGCGCTGGTTATCGGTTACGGAGATGTGGGCAAGGGTTCGGCACTTTCGCTGCGTCAGGAAGGCATGATCGTGCGCATTACTGAAGTCGATCCTATTTGCGCCATGCAGGCCTGCATGGACGGCTTTGAAGTTGTCTCTACCTTCAAGGATGGTGTCAACGATGGCTCGGAAGGTTGCATTAACACCGACTTACTGGCGACTACCGACCTGCTCGTCACGTCGACGGGCAACTTCAACGTGTGTAATGCCGCCATGCTCAAAGCCCTCAAGTGTAGCGCGGTCGTGTGCAACATCGGCCACTTCGACAATGAAATCGATACTGCATATATGCGGCAGCACTGGGAGTGGGAGGAGGTCAAGCCGCAGGTGCACAAAATCTATCGCGACCAGCGCCAGCAATGATCACCTGCTGCTGCTGTCCGAGGGCCGCCTCGTAAACCTGGGCAATGCAACCGGCCACCCTTCGCGCATCATGGACGGATCTTTCGCCAACCAGGTGCTCGCCCAGATTCACCTGTACGCCAAGCGCCGTTTTGCAGACCTCGAGCCTGCGGAAGCTTAAGCCCGGCGCATTGTCGCCGTGGAGGTTCTGCCCAAACAGCTGGACGAAGCAAGTCGCTGCCCTCATGGTGAAGCCGGCTTTCGGCGGCGTACCTCGACCCGCCTCACCGAAGAGCAGGCTGACGTACATCGGCGTTTCGGTGGACGGCCCCTTCAAGCCTGATAGCTACAAATATTAAGTAGGAAAATCTGATGGCCAAGGATGGCAATTGCAGCCTCGAATTTTTTCCCCCAAAAACCCTCGCAGGCCGTCTCAAACTGCTGGAAGAGACGTTACCAGCTCTTATTGAGCTCAATGCCTCTTACTGCTCGGTAACCTACGGTGCGGGGGGTTCAACACGAGATACAACTGTTGATACGGTTCTGGCCCTATCAGAGCAGGGCTATGACGTCGCGCCTCACCTGAGCTTTGGCACGGAAGACGGCGCTCTCATAGAGCAGTTGATAACTCGTTACCAGACAAATGGGATCAATAAGCTAGTTGCCCTGCGGGGAGATTTGCCCGAAGGCGTTAACACTGGGCACGACTTACGCCACGCCAGCGAACTGGTGTCTTTTATTCGAGGTCTCACCGGTGATCACTTTGAAATAGCTGTGGCCGCCTACCCCGAAATTCATCCAGAGGCACCCGGTTATGATCGTGACATTCTCTTTCTAAAAGAAAAACTGGACGCCGGCGCCAACCGGGCGGTGACTCAATATTTTTACAACGTCGAATCCTACTTCTATTTTGTTGATCGCTGTCTGGCGGCGGGAATTACCCAGCCTATCCACCCGGGCATTATGCCGATAACCAACTTTGCCAACGTACAACGCTTTTCAGCCGCCTGTGGTGCCGAGATTCCCCGATGGATTGAACGTCGCATGGGAGACTTTAGTAACGACCCTGATGGCGCATACCGTTTTGGCATTGAGGTGGTATCCCAGCTGTGCGCGACCCTCATTGAGAGTGGGGCGCCCCCGATACACTTCTATACGATGAATCAGTCAGCGCCTGTGTGTACCATTGCCCGCAACTGCGGACTAACAGGCTCGGACGGCTCTGATGCGCGAGATAAGGCTTTACACCCCTCAGCCGCTTGATAACGGCTCCCATATCGAGCTGGACCCTGTCGCCGCTCATCATTTAGGTAAGGTGCTGCGCGCCTCCGAGGGCGACCTTGTCACCCTGTTTAACGGTGAGGGGGTCGACTGGGTTTGCAAGGTTTCTCGCGTCGACAAGAAATCCCTGTGGGTAGAAGTGACGGCACCGCAGGAGGTACCGACTGAAGCGCCTATTCACACCCATCTTGGCCTGTGCCTGAGCAAAGGCGATCGCTTTGACTGGGGTATTCAAAAAGCGACTGAGCTTGGTGTCAGCGAAATCACCCCGCTTTTCAGCGAACGAGTCGACGTAAAGATACCCGCGGATCGGCTGTCAAAACGCGTGGCGCACTGGCAGCAAGTTGTCATCAGCGCCTGCGAGCAGTGTGGCCGCGCGCGGGTGCCGACAGTGAACCCACCCGTTCAGCTGTCGACGTGGATTGGTATGACCACCGGCACACTCAAGTGGGTGATGCATCATCGGGCCAACGGCGACTTTCCATCGTCGTCACCCGAATCGATTGACCTGCTCATTGGCCCCGAGGGGGGGCTGAGCGACGAGGAGGTTGGCGCAGCAAACGTTGCCGGATTTCAAAGCCTTCAACTCGGGCCGAGAGTGCTACGAACAGAAACCGCACCCGTGGTTGCCTTAAGCGTTATCGCAGCACGCTGGGGGGATTTCGAGTAAGACTTTCCAACCGCCATCAACTCTTATTCAGCAGCTCTCGCACACCAATCCGCGTGAGCCCACTCCAACCACAGCGCCGCAGCATTCAGGAAATGCGACGTTCGCGGCGAATGAACAAGGTCGAAGGCGTGCTGGGCCCCCTCCAGCTCGGCATAGACGACCGACGGCGAACCCGCCGAGGACAGCTCAGCGACGAAGCGGCGCGCCTCTTCAACCCAAATAAGCGTGTCGTGACTGCCCTGAATAACAAAAAAAGGCGGTGCCTCCTCGCTCACCCAACTGATCGGTGACGCCCGATCCCACAATTGGGGCGACGCCTCTTTTGAGACTTTCATCAGGGCGCGCCCGACCGGCCCATCGATCCGATTGCGATAACGAATTTCGTGCCTGTCACAAAGGTCATAACAACCATACAGGGGCATCGCGGCCTGAATGGATGTATCCGCTGCCTCAAAACCCGGCTGCCAATCATTGGCACCCGCCGACAAGGCAGCAAGACTGGCGAGGTGACCGCCGGCAGAGCCGCCGGTAATGGCAATGAACCGAGGGTCACCGCCGTAGCCGCTGATATGTTGCCGAGTCCAGGCAATTGAACGCTTCACATCCACAATGTGATCGGGAAAGGTTGCTCGGGGCGATAACCGATAGTTGATGGAGACACAGACCCAACCTAGGGCAGCCATATGATGCAGTAGCGGCTGAGCTTGTTCTGCCTTGTGGCCCATCACCCATGCGCCACCATGCACGTGCAGTAATACCGGCCGGTGCTGCCCATCCCGCGCAGGCAGGTAAATGTCGAGCAGATTCCGTTTGCCAGCGGGCCCGTAAGCGATATCTCGCTCTACTCTAACGCCCGGCCGCTGAAATCGTGTCGGATGAAACCAAGCGTTCGAGTTGATCTGGTGGCTCAGCGGCATTCTCCTAGAGAGGGGTATGCCGCTCTCGAAGTCGACCCCTAGGCCCGTTCGAAGCGCACGCTCAAACGTGCTTCCGCTATCAATATGTCGGCGCAACACAAACACGCTACCCAAAATCGACAGCATTAATAGAAAGTGGCTCAAGAACACCAGGGTATCGCTCCCTAAGAACGCCACCGCCGTCAGCAGCACGAGGAGTTCCAGCAGCAACAAGGGCAGTGCGAGCTCCGTTGCAACCAATGATGTCAGGAACCACAGCGGTACAAGCCAACCCAGCGCTCGACCCCGAACGAGGGCTGTCAACGTCGCAATAACCGTAAAGAAAGCAAACAAGAGGTACACGATATCAAGCATCAGCGATAAACTCTCCACAGTGGCGCACAACCTATGGCGCCAATAACGTCATCATTCAAGTTAACAAAAGGCCCTGGATATGAGTCGGCATGTCGGCGTAGTCATGGATCCGATCGGCTCCATTAATTTTAAAAAGGATACGACTCTCGGCCTACTGTTGGCCGCGCAAGCCAAAGGATGGTACCTCTGGTACATGGAGCAGAGCGACCTTTACCTCGACCGAGGTGCAGCCCGGGCGACAATGCGATCACTTCACGTGGCTAACAACCCTGACGCCTACTTTAACTTAGGGGGCCCAGAAGATCGCAAACTCGCTGATCTCGATGCGGTTCTTATGCGCAAAGACCCCCCGTTCGACATGGAGTTCATCTACACCACCCACTTACTGGAAACCGCAGAACGCCAAGGGACTCTGATTGTTAATCGCTGTGCGAGCCTGAGAGACTGCAATGAAAAGCTATTTGCTACGCAATTCCCCGATTGCTGTCCGCCTCTCCTCGTCAGCAGAGACATGGATCAGCTCAAACAGTTTCACGCCAAAGAGGGCGATGTCATATACAAGCCCCTAGACGGCATGGGGGGCAGCTCAATTTTTAGGGCGAAACCCGACGACCCCAACCTGAGCGTGATTTTAGAAACCCTCACCGGGTTTGGCCGTCGAACCATCATGGCGCAGCGATTTTTGCCCGACATAGCCCAGGGCGATAAGCGAATTCTGATGGTCAACGGTGAGCCTATTCCCTTTTGCCTTGCGCGAGTTCCCCTCGCCGGGGAGACACGGGGTAACTTGGCGGCCGGCGGATCGGGTACTGTGCAACCGTTAACGGACCGAGACCAATGGATTGCAGAGCAAGTGGGGCCAGAGCTCCGACGGCGCGGGTTGTTGTTTGTTGGGTTGGATGTCATTGGCGACTACCTGACAGAAATAAATGTCACCAGCCCAACCTGCCTGCGGGAGATAGAAAACGAGCAGGCAATCGACATCGGGGGCTTGCTAATGAACTGCCTCGAGCAGCAAATGGCCGGTGGCAATGGCTAGATACGCGCTGAGTTGGGCGCAATTTGGAAAAGATCCCATGCTGCCGGCACTGGTGATTGCGGCAACAGTCCATCTTGCGGTGATCTTGGGGGTTGGCTTCAGCATTAACGCCACCGAACAACCGGCACGGTCCATGGCCATTACGGTAGCGCTCGCTCCCGGCTCTGAGCCAGAACAGGCTCAGCACATTGCTGCGTTTAATCAGCGGGGACTTGAAGCAGCCGGCGGCGAAATGCAATCACAATGGCTGCCAGCGTCCTCCATGACGGTCAGTGCCGAGCCACTGCCTGAGGACAATCAAGAAGGGCGGCAACTTAGCCCCAAACAAGCTCGGTCGGATTCCAACCCTGAAGCCCGCTATCACTCTCAGTCAGATAGCAGTGACATTGACCGCTCGCGCATCGGTGCGGTGGCGGCTCGGCGCTCCCTGGACGCAGCCTACTTGGCAGTATGGAGAGCTCGGGTAGAGGAGGTGGGCATCATGCTCGCCGAAGAGCATCGCGCGCTAGGTGATGGTGACGTGCGGTTGTTAGTGGCTATCGCCGCCAATGGTGAACTCGAACGCATTCAAGTGCTGAAATCCTCAGGGGATCGTGCACTCGATCGCGCTGCACAAAATACGGTCGTGCTTGCCGCACCTTTTCCTGCGTTCCCGGGGGACCTCGCTAAACAGACCTCAGAACTTACCATCGTGCGCACTTGGCAGTTTAGAACGACAACCGAGCGCCGAAACCCGTCATGACAGCGAAGAACACCCGAGAGCCAAAAGCATCCGCCATGAAGCCTGCTCACTCGAAAAGCCTGCCGTCATTTCGTAATCACCTCCTGATTGCCACACCGGCTCTGGCCCAGGGCTTCTTCGCTAAAACCGTCACCTTCTTATGTGAGCACAGCGAAGAGGGCGCCATGGGGCTGGTGATCAACCAACCGCTCTCAGTGTCTTTTGCCGATCTTTTTGCCTCCCTTGAATTGCCCTTGGAGAGGCAAAATACCCAACAAAAGGTGTTCGCGGGGGGGCCGGTGAATACCGAGCATGGCTTTATCTTGCACAATCCGGAAGGCCAGTGGGAGTCCTCCCTGGCTATCAGCGAAGATTTCTCGCTCACTACCTCGCGGGACGTTCTGGCCGCCATTGGCGCCGGTGACGGGCCAAAGAAGTACCTCATAGCACTGGGCTACGCGGGCTGGGGAGCGGGGCAACTGGAGGCCGAGCTAACGGAAAATACCTGGCTTACGGTGAAAGCGGATCCGGGTATCGTGTTTGATACGCAACCCGCTGCCCGACTCGACGCTGCCGGTAAGGCGCTGGGTATCGATATTCACCTGATGTCCGATCAAGCGGGACACGCATGAACAAAAAAGCTGAGCGGGTCATGGCCTTTGATTGGGGCCTTAAAAACATTGGTGTCGCCGTGGGAACCCGCGCGCTTGGGACGAGCCAGCCCTGCGCGGTAATAAAAGCCAAGGACGGTAGCCCTAATTGGGCGGAGGTAGAAACACTGATCGATACTTGGAGTCCGGCGCTTTTGGTGGTTGGGGATCCGCTCAACATAGATGGGTCGGACGCCGAGATTACTCCGCGTGCGCGGCGCTTCGCCCGACAGCTTGAGGGTCGTTTTGGCCTCACGGTCGTGATGGTGGATGAACGACTATCGTCCCACGCCGCAAAATCAGAGCAGGCCGCCCTTGGCCATAATGGAGACTATCGGAAACGACCCATCGATGCTGAGGCCGCAAACCTCATTTTACAAACCTGGCTGACAGGGGACACGGATACAAACTGAGCCCCTAGGGGTTTTCTACTCCACTTCAAAATCTGTATTTTCAGTAAGCCCCCCTGCACCGTGCTCGTGCAGCTTAATGTTAAGGCGCACATCATTAGCAGAATCTGCGTGGCGGAGAGCTTCGGCATGAGAAATAAGCCCCGATTTGTAAGCTTCTATGAGACCTTGATCAAACGTTTGCATGCCCTGCTCAGTAGAGCGTGCCATGAGTTCTTTGATTAAATGTACCTCGCCTTTGCGGATATGGTCCTGAATGAGGGCGGTGCCTAAAAGTACCTCGACAACGGCAACGCGCCCTTTACCTGTAAGAGCGGGCAGCAGTTGCTGAGCCACCAGCGCGCGCAAATTCAATGATAAGTCCATCCAAATTTGATTTTGTTGCGCCGCAGGAAAGAAGCTTTGGATGCGATCGAGCGCTTGGTTCGCATTGTTGGCGTGCAAAGTACAAAAACACAGGTGACCAGTCTCTGCGAAAGCAAGGGCGGATTCCATGGTCTTAGCGGTTCTAACCTCTCCGATCATAATCACATCGGGGGCCTGTCGCAGCGTATTGGCGAGCGCGACTTCGTAGGACTCGGTATCAAGACCGACCTCACGCTGGGTAACAAGACAACCCTTGTGGCTGTGTACGTATTCAATGGGATCTTCCACGGTAATAATGTGGCCGCTACTGTGGGTGTTACGGTAATCCAACATGGAGGCGAGAGAGGTTGATTTTCCAGTGCCAGTGCCGCCCACTAAGATGACAAGTCCGCGCTTGAGCATTGCCAGCTGCTTCATAACGGGTGGCAACCCCAAGGCTATGAAATCGGGGATTTCGGCACTGATTCGACGCAACACCAATCCGGGATGGCCGCGCTGAATAAAAGCGCTCGCGCGCATGCGCCCGTACACGGGATGGTCGATAGCGTAGTTCGCCTCGTTGCCTTGGTTGAAAGCGTTATTAATCTGCTGACTCATGGTCGCCGATATCAACTCAGTCACCTGGTGCTCGCTCAAAGGCTGATCGCCAAGCCTCATCAGCTCGCCATCGACTTTTAGCGTGATAGGAGCGCCCACGGTAACGAAGGCATCCGAGGCCTGACGCTCAACAATTGCTTTTAGCAGTTCCTCCACCAAACCCCCTATGCCATGCAATGCCACCCGACCAGCTTAACATTCGAGCGCGTGACCCCACATCCAGTCGCCGCACCTCTGTCTGCCCCTCGCAGCTACCCAATGCTGTCGGGCTGTCTTGCTTTTTCTCTTGCTGTCTCAAGGGTGATCAATTTTTTCTCAAAAAGACTCTGCAAGCACTGATCCATGGTTTGCATACCGATCGACTGACCGGTCTGAATAGCCGAATACATTTGCGCAACCTTGTCTTCCCGGATCAAATTTCGAATTGCCGACGTGCCGCGCATGATCTCATGTGCGGCAATACGGCCGCCGGCGCGTCGCTTTAGTAAGGTTTGCGATATGACTGCCTGTAGGGATTCAGAAAGCATGGAGCGAACCATAGCTTTTTCCGCGGCTGGAAAGACGTCAATCACACGGTCAATCGTCTTGGCGGCTGACGTCGTATGCAAAGTGCCAAAAACCAGGTGTCCCGTCTCCGCTGCCGTCAGCGCCAACCGGATTGTTTCCAGATCACGCATCTCGCCGACAAGGATAATATCCGGGTCTTCCCGAAGCGCCGAACGCAACGCTTCGGAAAACCCTAAAGTGTCGCGATGGACTTCCCGTTGGTTAACCAAGCAACGCTTGGACTCGTGAACAAACTCGATGGGGTCTTCGATCGTCAAAATATGGTCATAGCGGTTGTCATTAATGTAATCGATCATCGCAGCTAGGGTGGTTGATTTACCCGAACCCGTCGGGCCGGTCACCAAGACTAGCCCTCTCGGCAATAAAGAAACGTCGCGAAAAACCTGCCCCATGCCCAGATCGTCCATCGTGAGGACTTTCGATGGAATGGTTCGAAACACCGCCGCAGCGCCCCGGTTCTGGTTGAATGCGTTGACCCGAAATCGAGCGACACCCGGCACTTCAAACGAAAAGTCGGTCTCAAAAAATTCTTCGAAGTCCTTGCGCTGCTTGTCGTTCATGATGTCGTAAATCAGGTCATGAACTTGTGCGTGGTCGAGGGGCGGCACGTTGATACGGCGGACATCCCCATCCACGCGAATCATCGGGGGTAAGCCCGCTGACAAGTGCAGGTCGGAAGCGCCTTGTTTCGCGCTGAATGCTAATAGTTCTGTGATATCCATGGATTTCTTCCTTGATAAGCCAAAGACCAAACTAGCCCACCTCGGCTATCATGGCACCATGCAGCTGATAAATGTAGCCCATCGATTACAAAAGGTTCGCGAGCGGATCGCCATGGCTGAGTCCCGGGCCAATCGACCGGCCGGCTCCGTCGAGCTTATCGCTGTCAGCAAGACCAAGCCCGTCGAAGACATCGAATTGGCGATTGCCGCTGGGCAACTAAAATTTGGAGAAAATTACGCGCAAGAAGCGGTGAATAAGGCCACATCAATCAATTCAGGACCGGTTGAGTGGCACTTTATTGGGCCTATCCAGTCGAACAAAACCCGGCAACTGGCCGAACATATGCACTGGATTCACACCATTGATCGGCCAAAAATAGCGCTACGACTCAATGAGCAACGCCCCCGCAGCATGGGCCCGCTCAATATCTGCATTCAGGTAAATATATCTGAGGAGCCATCGAAAGCGGGCCTTAGCCCTGAAGACCTCAGCACATTCTT
Organism: uncultured Luminiphilus sp.; assembly: GCA_943787485.1. GTDB lineage: Bacteria > Pseudomonadota > Gammaproteobacteria > Pseudomonadales > Halieaceae > Luminiphilus. Next base: position 43,970 of record CALSMP010000006.1, read on the forward strand.
GCCCCTTTTTGATGATCTCCCCAACCTGAAACTGCGTGGATTCATGGCGATTCCCGCCCCAAGTGACGACCCAGACAAACAGCGTCAACCCTTTAGGGCGCTGCACACCCTGTTTAATACGGCCAAGTTAAAGTATCCGCAGCTGGATACCCTATCGATGGGAATGTCGGCAGATCTTGAAATGGCGGTTGCAGAAGGCGCTACGATGGTGCGTGTTGGTACCGACATTTTTGGGCCTCGCTAAGCCGCGAACACCGCGCCGACACAGTATACTGTCGAGACCAGCAACCCCTAGCATGAACAACCCAGAGACAGGCAAATTGAACGACACAGTGACCCATCTAGCGACGAGTGGTTCGCTTCCCGCACACATTGGCTTTGTGGGAACGGGCAATATGGCGACGGCCATCATGGGCGGCTTGCTCGCTGCAGGTTACGAACCCGATCAAATCAGTGGCGGTGACCCCTCTGATAGCGCCCGAGAGCAATGGGCCGCTCGCGGGATCACCGCGTTATCGGTGGATGCCGCTGACGTCATTGCAGAGGCTGATCTCGTCATCTTGGCGGTCAAGCCCCAGGTCATGCAGGCGGTCACTCACAGCTTGCGAGAAACGCTGAAAAAAGATGCCGTAGTAATGTCAATCGCTGCCGGCGTAACCGTTAAGGCGCTCCAGGAAATGTTTCAAAATTCCGAGCTTCGCGTCGTACGGTGCATGCCCAACACGCCTGCACTGATTGGACTGGGTGCTTCGGGGCTATTTGCCAGCGCAGCCGTCAGCCCAGAGCAAAAGCAGCAAGTCGGCTCCGTCATGCAGGTCGTGGGCACCGCTTTTTGGCTCGAACACGAGTCGCAAATCGACGCGGTTACGGCTGTGTCCGGCAGTGGGCCGGCTTATTTTTTTGCCTTTATAGAAGCGATGATCAAGGCCGGCGAAAAGCTCGGCCTCGAACACGGCATCGCGACGCAATTGACACTGCAGACCGCGTTGGGTGCTGCCAGCCTCGCCAACAACAGTAACGAGCCGGTCGACATACTCCGGAAAAACGTGACAAGTCCGGGGGGTACAACCGCGCGCGCGCTGGACAGCTTTGATCGTGCGGGGCTCTCAAAAGTGGTATCCCAAGCCATGGAAGCGTGCTTTGATCGGGCGGTAGAAATGTCCGAGGAGTACAAATAGCTGTGGGTGCTTTACAAGAGATTTTCCAGTTCTTGTTGGAGACACTGGGCTCGCTCTATCTATGTCTGGTAGTGCTCCGCACCATGCTTCAAGCAAGCGGCGCTGACTTCTACAACCCCATTTCCCAATTTGTAGTGAAGGCGACCCAGCCACCGCTGGGTATTCTGCGCAGGGCCATCCCGCGCGGTCGGCGCTTTGACCCAGCACTGCTCGTACTCGCCATGGTGGTGCAGGCCATCGTGCTGGGCGGGCTGCTAGTTCTCGCCGGATACATCCCTTCGGTGGTACAGCTCATTACCTGGAGTGCCGTCGGTCTAATCGGTCTTGTTGTGAATACCTATTTAATCGCCATGGTGATCATGATCGTCGTCAGCTGGATAGCCCCCGGCAGCCACCATCCCGCGGTTCGCCTTGTCTATCAAATTACCGAGCCGGTCATGGCGCCTGTTCGCTCCCTGTTGCCGGCCATGGGCGGCCTCGATTTCTCCCCGATCGTGGTTTTTATCGTGATCAATGTGATTCAAATTTCACTGCGACACATCGCTGTGGCAACGGGACTGCCAACTCAGTTGGTTATTGGAATCTAAGTCCGTGGCCACCCCATTTGAAGATGAGGGCAGTGTCGGTCTGGTAAAACCCAGGGTTGAGCACTTCGCGGAACCTTTCGCTCTTGCCTGCGGCGAAGTATTACCTGCCTTTGATCTGATCGTTGAAACCTACGGGACTCTCAACAGCAGTCGCAGCAACGCGGTGCTGGTCTGTCACGCACTGAGTGGTAATCACCATGCAGCCGGGAAACATGCGCCTGAAGACGCCAAGCCCGGCTGGTGGGACACACTGATTGGACCGGGCAAGCCTGTCGACACCAATCGCTTTTTTGTGGTGTCGCTGAATAATTTAGGCGGCTGCGATGGCAGCACTGGACCCAATACCATTAATCCGGCCACAGGGGAGACCTGGGGCCCCGACTTTCCTGATGTGACGGTCAATGACTGGGTAAATTCTCAACTGGCACTGGCTGAGCGACTCGACATTGATCGCTGGGCCGTGGTCATCGGCGGAAGTCTCGGCGGGATGCAGGCGCTTTACTGGGCGGTCCACCACCCCGGTCGGGTTGCCAATTGTGTTGTATTGGCCGCCGCCCCCCGACTGACCGCGCAGAATATTGCCTTCAATGAAATCGCTCGCCACGCCATTACGTCGGATCCGGATTGGCTTGAGGGCCATTACAGCAAACAGCAGAAAGTCCCGGCACGAGGGCTCGCTTTGGCCCGGATGGTCGGGCACCTGACCTACATGTCGGCCGAGGGCATGACCGACAAGTTTGGCCGAGAGCGTCGAGCAACCGAACACAGCGGTGAGCCAGAAATCTTTGAAGTCGAGAGTTATCTGCGATATCAGGGCACTCAATTCTCTACTCGATTTGACGCTAATACCTACCTGTTGATGACAAGGGCGCTCGATTATTTCGACATCGCCGACTACACCGACGGAGACCTCTCTGCTGCGCTATCTCCCATAACAGCGAGGCTGCTAGTGGTTTCATTTTCGAGTGATTGGCGATTTTCACCGGCGAGATCCCGAGAAATCGTAGACGCGCTGATAACGGCCAGCAAAGACGTCAGTTACGCGGAAATCGAGACCGATGGCGGTCACGATGCATTTCTTCTCAACGACCCAGACTATTGCCACTTGATGCGCGCGTGGCTCGAGCAGGTCACCCTATGATGCGCTATGACCTCACACGGATTATGGACTGGGTACCCCGGGCGAGCCGAGTTCTCGATTTGGGCTGCGGGGACGGGGAGTTTCTAGCTCAGCTACAGACAGCGCGCGATGTCGAGGCGCTGGGGATTGAGCTTGATATCAACAATATCACTGCTGCTGCTAGGCGGGGCATCTCTGTGATTCAGCAGGACATGGATCGGGGGTTGGATAATTTTCCAAACCAAAGTTTTGACATCGTCGTGCTGGCCCACGCGCTTCAGGTGTTGCACCGACCCCACTCCGTTCTCGAGGAGATGGTCCGCATTGGCAAAGAAGCCATCGTCACTTTTCCCAACTTCGGTCATTGGCGTTGCCGACTCCACTTAGGATTATTGGGTCGTATGCCGGTCTCGAGGTTGCTGCCCTTCGAGTGGTATGACACGCCTAATATCCACTTCTGCACGGTCACGGACTTCGAAGCTCTGTGCGGGCAAATGAACATCGCCATCCTCGATCAAGATATTGTTACCGGCCCGCGAGCCACAATCCTAAACTCCCTTGCCCCCAACCTATTTGGGTCTACGGCAATTTTCAGGATTTGCAAACAATGAAGCGACTCGTTCTCTTTGCGGCCTATTTTGTACTGATGGCGGGGGCCGCAACGGCGCAACAATCGGAGCGCTTCGATCAATTTGAACTGCACCGCAGCGTCGTTTACACCACGTTTTTAACGCCCGAAATCGCGGCGGAATACGGCATAGCTCGCGGAAAATACAAAGCGATTCTTACGCTATCAGTGCGTGATGTCGACGCTGGGGAAACAGCTGGGCGACCCATGACAATCACAGGTGAAACCTGGGACCTAATCCGAGGAGATCCGTTGGAGTTCAAGGAAATCCGCGAGGGCCCCGCCACTTACTATATTGCCGATTTCGAATTTATCGACCGGGAGTGGCGCTTCTTCGAGTTTGATTTTTTGCCCGAGGGAAGTGACAAGTCGTATCACTATAAGTTCAAGACCCAGCTGTGGAAACAAATGGATGACTAACGCCAAAGACCATGGGCGCCAAATCATCGTGCTCGCCAGTGGCAATAAGGGAAAACTCCATGAACTTCAGGACGCCCTAGCGCCTGCTGGACTGACTCTGCGCAACCAATCAGATCATGGCGTAACAGAAGCTGTTGAAGATGGGGCGACCTTCGTCGAGAACGCCATCAAAAAAGCGCGCAACGCGTGCCAGCAAACTGGCTACCCTGCACTCGCCGATGATTCAGGACTTGTGGTCCCGGCACTAGGCGGCACTCCCGGAATACACTCGGCACGCTATAGCGGCGAGGGTGATTCCGGCAATAATCAAAAACTTTTAGCCGCCATGCAAGGACTGGCTGGGGAAGAGCGCTCAGCCCACTTCGTTTGTGTTCTCGTGCTGCTTCAATCGGCAACGGATCCCTCGCCCTTGATTGTAGAGGCGCGCTGGCACGGCCACATCGGCCTGGCCCCAAAAGGAGCAAACGGTTTTGGCTACGATCCGTTGTTCTTAGTGACAGACAAGGATGGGCTGACCGCTGCGGAGCTAGCGCTTGAACAGAAGCGGGCGATCAGCCATCGAGGCCGGGCGGTCGCAATGCTTCGAGCCAAACTTGGCTGCTGACCCCCTAAAAATACCGATTTCGCTCTATGTTCACCTTCCCTGGTGCGAACGCAAATGTCCGTACTGTGATTTCAACTCCCACGAACAGTTCAACCATGAGGACGAAGCTCCCTACATTGAGGCACTGCTAGAAGATCTTCGAATACAGCGTCCGACAACTCTTAACCGAAAGTTAGCGTCCATTTTTATTGGCGGTGGCACACCCAGTTTATTTAGCGGCGACGCTATTGCGCGATTACTGGCCGGTATTGATGAGATATGGAGTATCAGTCACAACACCGAAATAACACTAGAAGCCAATCCTGGCAGTAGCGAAGTCGCAAAATTCCGCGCGTACAAGCTAGCCGGTGTCACCCGCTTGAGCATTGGTGTGCAGTCGTTTGACGATACACATCTCAGCCACCTAGGACGCATTCACCGCGCAGCCGATGCCCGATCAGCGGCCAGCGCGGCGGCACAAATTTTCGCAGACTGGAACATTGACTTGATGCACGGCCTTCAGGGGCAAACCCCAGAGCAAGCGTTGGCCGATTTGAGCGAGGGGATTGCTTTGTGCGGTCAACACCTCTCCTGGTACCAGCTAACCATCGAGCCCAATACGCGCTTTTGGTCCAACCCCCCCCTGCTACCCGAGGAGGATGACCTTAGCAACATTCAGGAGGCCGGAGCCTCACTGTTAGTAGCCTTGGGTATGGAGCAATATGAGGTGTCAGCCTGGGCCGCGAAGGGCAGGCTAAGTCGGCATAACGTGAATTACTGGCAGTTTGGCGATTACATGGGCATTGGTGCCGGAGCTCACGGAAAAATCACCGCCCGCGCAGGTGAGGTGATTCGCACTCAGCGCAGCCGCCTGCCAAAAGACTATGTCGCCAATATAAAAAGCGGAGCCATGCCCATCACCCGAGAAATACCGCCCGAGGAGTTGCCCGCGGAATTTATGATGAATGCTCTGCGACTTCGGGGCGGCGTCGCAACCCAGCTGTTCACCGAGCGCACTGGCCTACCTATGAGTGTCGTAGCGGACGTCAAGGCCGGGCTGTGTGACCGTCAACTGCTGATTGATGTCCCAGATCGACTCCAAACCACCGATCTGGGGTATCGCTTTCTCAACTCCGTCACCGCAGCGTTTCTGGCTCCGTAATCACCATGAAGGCCCCGTGCTTACGAGATCTGCCGATGAAACAGCAAGTCCCAAACGCCGTGACCTAGTCTCGCGCCGCGACGCTCAAATTTAGTCTCGGGGCGCCAGGAGGGCCGCGGCGAATATTGGCCAGCTGGGGACGCGTTTTTTAACTCGGGGGCAGCCTCAAGAACCTCCAGCATATGTTCGGCGTAGGGCTGCCAATCGGTAGCAAGATGAAGCCAGCCACCCTCAGCGAGTCGACTGACCAACAACGAGACAAACGCCGGCTGGATAAGGCGCCTTTTATGGTGGCGTTTTTTATGCCACGGATCGGGAAAATAAATTTGGATCCCATCCAAGGCGGCAGGCGCAACACAGGACTCGAGAATGTCGACAGCGTCGTCTGCAAAGACGCGGATATTGTCTATCCCGCGATCCATAGCTTGCGAGAGCAGTCTGCCCACCCCCGGCCTGTGCACTTCGATTCCCAGATAGCGGTTTTGCGGGTTGCTCTCGGCCATAGCGATGAGCGAATCCCCCATGCCAAATCCGATTTCTATGATGCGGGGCCCCTTACTCTGGAACAGACTGTCCCAGTCGACACATCCGCGGTCTTTGTTCAGCCCAAATTTGGGGAAACCCTCGTCCCAGCCCCGCTGCTGGCCTTCGGTCATCCGACCCGCGCGCATGACAAAGCTGCGTATACGACGGTCGAATGACACAAAGTTGTCTGTCACAGTAGCGAGTTCCTAACAGGTTTACCTCAACCTAGGAGGCACGCCTTTATTTGGGCGGGGATAAGGATACTAGGGATTGTCAGCCGATGTCCGAGCTGCCCCAAGGGCGAGGGAGCTTAACAGAACCCAGCCAACTATCAGCAGGGTGCCGCCTATGGGCGTAATCGCACCTAGCCAAGTGACGCCTGACAGGACTACACCATAGAGGGATCCGCTGAAAATTATCACCCCCACTAACCAGCAGCGGCAAATCCACAGGGCCGTTGATGTTTTTGCAACGTTAGATGGGTAGAGGATGGAGAGGGCAAGAACAAGAAGCGCAATACTATGGAACAGTTGATAGGTGGCAGCTGTTTGCCATACCTCAAGCCGCTCCAGAGGTACCCGGCTCGCCAAGCCATGAGCGCCAAATGCGCCTGCCATGACCCCTGTCGCGCCCAGCAGTGACGCGGCTAAAAGCGGCCAACGAGGACCTGCGATACCCACTCGATTACTCGCTCAAACAGCTCAAGCGGCTATAGACGCTCTAAGCTTTTTCATCGCGTTGGTTTCGAGTTGGCGAATCCGTTCAGCCGATATGCCATAGTCCGCGGCCAGCTCGTGTAAGGTCGCTTTGTTCTCAACCAGCCAGCGGCGGGACACAATGTCGCGGCTACGCTCATCGAGACCGGTCAACGCCCGCTGCAGACGCTCGTCACTGTCCCGGTCCGAATCTTCCGCCTCAACCATCATCGCCGGATCTGAGGACAGATCTTCGAGATAATGTTGTGGTGCGAACGCACCTTCGTCGTCATCGGCATCAACCGGCAAGTCGAAAGCCACATCGCGACTGGTCAGGCGGCCCTCCATGCGGCGGACTTCAGCTTCATCCACCCCCAAATCACTGGCAATCGCCCGAGTTTCGTCGGCAGTCAACCAGCTTAAAGTCTTCTTGGCGCTGCGCAAATTAAAGAACAGCTTACGCTGGGATTTGGTCGTCGCCACCTTGACGATCCGCCAATTGCGGAGAATGTATTCGTGCATTTCGGCCTTTATCCAGTGCACGGCAAACGAAACGAGCCGTACTCCCTTGGTGGGATCAAAGCGCTTGACTGCCTTCATGAGGCCAACATTTCCTTCCTGAATAAGGTCCGCCTCAGATAAGCCATAGCCCGAATAGCTGCGGGCAATGTGGACAACGAAACGCAAGTGAGCGAGTACTAACTCTCTCGCAGAGTCAACACAATCCTCATAAAAAAGCTTCTCAGCAAGGGCCTGTTCGCGCTCAGCCGACAGCATCGGTATGGCGCTGACCGCCTGCACATAGGCGGGCAAATTGGCGCCGGGCGCCATCGCCAAGGTTGCGTTATAGCCAACTGTCAATGTTTTGGTGGACTCTGTCATAACTTGTCCCTCCCTACCATTGGGTCATTTTAGCACTCCCTATTAGAGAGTGCTAATACGAAAAAGTTGCATCAAATTTACCGGGGCTGTATCCGGCGCAAATGAATAAATGCCGTGCTCCAGGCACTTACCAACCCAGCCAGCCCACCCGCAACCGTCAGGCCAAACGCCCCTTTGAAGCCCAGACCGCTCACCGTTTGATCGCTACCGTACAGGGTGAAGAGCTCATCCGCTGGCCCTGCCAGAAAGCCAAACAGCAGCGCCACAAGAACTGCCCCCAACAAGCCGCCAACAGCCCCCGACCACAGCCCAGAATAAAGGAGCGGCCTGCGGGCAAAACCGTCTCCACCTCCAATGAGCTTAATTACGGTAATTTCCTCTCGCCGCGCCTCGATACCGAGCCGGATCGTGTTCCCAAGGATTAAAGCAGCGCCCAACACCATCAATACGCCCACCCCGGCGGTCAAACGACGCGCCGTAGCAATGGCGGCGCCCAAGCGGGCCTGCCACTGGGTATCGAAGACCACCTGGTCCACGCTTTCTAGCGTCGACAAGGATATAAAAAGCGCATCAAGCTCAGCAGAACTCAGATTTTTATCAGGATGGAGATGAAGCAAATGGGGTAGCGGGTTTTCATCGAGATTATCCATCAGCTCGTTCAGCCCGATGCCATAGGCAAAATCTTTAAGGGCGTCGGCGCGATCCACTGTCTCGACGTCATCAATATTCGCCTGGCCTTCAAGCTCTGCTGCCAATTGGGTTGCAACCTCAAAGGGGGTATTCTGATCGAGGAGCAGAGTAAACCGAGCCGCTGTTTGAACACTCCCTGAGACAGCTTCAACGTTTTGCAGTAATGCCCACAGCGCCGCGGGTAGGGCCAGCGCCACGCCCACCGCGAGGCAGGTGACAAGGCTTTGAATCGGTTCTCTCCACAAGCGCAAAAAGCTTTGAACAGCCGCCCGCCGGTGATGATCAAACCAGCTCACAAGAGCTGGACGCGGACCGACTTGAGCGTCTGGCACGGTAGCGTTCACCGACCAACTCCCCCTACCAGCCGGCCCTCTTTGAGTGTAATTATCCTGTGCCGCAAGCGAGAAATAAGGGCGAGATCGTGACTGGCAACGATGACTGTCACGCCAACCCGATGAAAGGCCTCAAAAAGGGCCATGATTTCCGCCGATAAGCCCGGGTCGAGATTACCGGTAGGCTCATCCGCGACCAGAACTTTGGGCCTCGCCACGACAGCTCGCGCAATACCGACTCGCTGCTGCTCGCCCCCCGACAACACAGCCGGGTTTGCCGACTCGCGCCCCAGCAGACCTACCTTGTCTAGCGCGGCGCGCACCCTTCGCCCAACATCTCGAGGATGAAACCCAGCGATATCAAGTGGTAGCGCCACGTTATCGAAAATACTACGGTCGAATAACAGCTGATGATCCTGAAAAACAAAACCAAAATCTTGACGATATCTCGCGACTTGCCTTCCCCGAATTGTTGCAACATCTTTGCCATTGACCACAAGCCTACCCGAGGTTGCACGGTCGAGAAGCATGAGTAATCGGAGCATGGTGCTTTTCCCCGCGCCCGAGTGCCCGGTTAGAAATACCATTTCTTCCCGAGCAATCTCCAGCGAGACATCCCGCAAGGCGTCGTGACGTTCAAAGCGCTTGCTGACCCGCTCAAAACTAATCACGCAATAACCCCCTCATTCTGTATCAAACAAAGCAGCAACAAAGTCATCCGCGATGAACGGCTGCAGATCACCCGCCGCTTCACCCACCCCGATAAACCGAATCGGACGCTGCAGCATTTCCGCAATTGCGAAAATAACGCCCCCGCGAGCCGTGCCGTCAAGCTTAGTGAGCACCATACCCGTGATACCTACAGATTGATCAAATTGCTCAGCCTGAGAAACGGCGTTCTGTCCAGTCCCCGCGTCCAGCACAAGCAGGGTTTCATGGGGCAAACCCGGATCTATCTTACGCATCACCCGAACCACCTTCTCGAGCTCCTCCATCAAATGAGCCTTGTTTTGCAGCCGGCCCGCCGTATCCGCGATAAGCACGTCGACCCCTTTAGCCTTCGCCGATTGCACAGCATCAAAGAGCACCGAGGCGCTATCAGCTCCGGTATGCTGGGCGACGACGGGGACGTCATTACGCTCGCCCCAGGCTTGCAACTGCTCAACAGCGGCGGCGCGAAAGGTATCTCCGGCTGCCAACATAACGCGCTTCCCTTGCTGCTTATAACGATGCGCCAACTTGCCTATCGTCGTGGTTTTACCGGCCCCGTTTACACCAACCACCAGGATGACGAAGGGCTGCGCTGTGCTGATATCGAGGGGCTGCTCACAGGGCTTTATGATGGTTTTTAAAGCGTCCCGTGTGGCAGCCATGACAGCCTCGCCGCTCCCTAGCTCACGACGAGACACCCGGCCGGTAATATCAGCAATGATCCGAGCCGTCGCAGCCATGCCCACGTCCGCCATCACCAGGTGCTCCTCCAGCGCCTCAAGTAACTCGTCATCAATCTCTTTCTTGCCAAGGAAAAGGTTCCCGAGCCCGCTTGCGAGCTGTGAGCCGGTTCGACTCAGACCATTTTTTAGCCGGCCATAAAGCCCGGCGGTCGCCTGTTCCTCGGGAGCCTCTATAGATCCACCTTTCGCATCGGTATCGGTAGGGCTCGCCGGTGGGGCAGCCTCATCGGGGTGTTTGCTTGTTCGTTTAAATAACTTCATCGAAGGACTGTCTGCTCGTTGTTTTGCCGCTGACCAAGGGTTTATAGGCGTTAGTGTAAACTTTAAGAATAACCACCGCACTGAAGGACCTGAAATGCGACACCACGGGCGTCAGCGCTCAGACACGGGATCACTGCGCATCATCGGGGGCGACTGGCGAGGGAGAAGGCTTTCATTCCCTGCCATTCCCGATTTGAGGCCCACAAGTGACCGCGTTCGTGAAACCTTGTTTAACTGGCTGCAGCCCGGACTCCGCGACAGCCACTGTCTTGATATGTTCGCGGGGAGCGGCGCCCTTGGCCTAGAGGCCCTTTCCCGGGGCGCCAAACACTGCACGTTTTTGGATCAGGCGCCCGCGGCGATTACAGCCATTCAAAGCCACCTCGAGATGCTCAAGGCGACGGATAGAGCGCATGCGGCCATTGCTGACGCCTTGTCTTGGACAGGTGAGCCCTTCGATATTGTTTTCGTGGACCCGCCCTTCGCGCGCGAGTGGGTGCTTCCCAGCCTTGACCACTTGGTCGCGAGCAACCTACTCACCCATCACGCACTGATCTATGTGGAGACACCTCTAGACTACGCGCTAGAGGCCCTACCGCCGCCATTGAAGACCTCCCGTGATAAAAAGACCGGCAATGTCCGTTATCTCCTGTTAGAGAAACATCCCTAATGGTGGTTTGTGTACAGGTGTTTGCTTGTGTACATTCAAGGCGTCACTACCCGAGGAAGTTAATCCATGCGAACCCAGTCTGTGGTGTACCCCGGGACTTTTGACCCGATTACTAATGGCCACATCGACCTCATTGAGCGTGCGGCCAAATTATTTGATCGGGTGGTTGTCGCTATTGCATCGAGTGAGAAAAAAACGCCCCTTTTCACGCTGGAAGAGCGCGTAGACCTTACCTCCAGTGTGCTCAGCCACCTCGATAATGTCGAAGTCACCGGGTTCAGCAACCTGCTAACGGATTTTGTTACAGAACAAGGGTCGAACTGCGTCTTGAGAGGGTTGCGGGCTGTCGCGGACTTCGAATACGAGTTTCAACTTGCCAATATGAATCGGGCGATGAAGCCTGATTTTGAAAGTGTTTTCCTAACCCCTGCCGAACACCTGGCTTATATCTCGTCCTCACTTGTGCGCGAAATCGCCTCTTTGGGTGGCGATATAACGCCTTTCGTTGCGCCACAGGTGGCTCTAGCGCTAAAGGAAAAGTTTTAGCGCTGGCACTGGGGACAAAATACCGTCGTTCGGTTGTTTTGCCTGATTTCCTTAAGCGTGAACTTGCAGTGCCGACAAGCCTGTCCACCGCGACCATAAACCTTTAGTTGCTGCGCAAAATAGCCCGGCTTGCCATCCCCGCCAACAAAGTCCCGCAGCGTGGTTCCGCCCTGCTCTATAGCGCCCTTGAGTATTCGCTTTACAGCTTGGGCTAACGCCTCATATCGGGACAATGCCACCCTTCCCGCTGCACGGTCTGGGCGAATTCCGGCCATAAAGAGGGCTTCGTTAGCGTAAATATTGCCAACACCCACCACGATTTTGCCGTCCATTAAAAATTGTTTGACCGACGAGCGACGGCCTCTCGATTTGTTATAAAGCCACGCGCCGTCGAAATTATCCAGAAGAGGTTCTGGCCCGAGATGATTGAGCAGTGGATGATCATCCGACTGAAGCCAATGGAAGCTGCCGAAGCGCCTGGGGTCGTTGTATCTGAGGCACAACCCGCCATCGAAATGAATATCAATATGGTCATGAAACATGGGCGGCTCTTCTCGGGTCATAACACGCAATGACCCCGACATCCCAAGGTGCACCATCAAGGTTCCAGTTTCACTGTCCAGCAGCAGGTACTTGGCGCGCCGGCGCGCCTTCAGAAAAGAGCCGCCGACGAGTCTTTCGGAGAGATTGTTATCGACCGGCCAACGCAGTCTATGCTCCCTCACAACAACAGCAGATATCTGTCGTCCTAGGATGTGAGGCTCGATGCCTCGTCGAGTTGTCTCTACTTCAGGTAGCTCAGGCATTCACCTTGCCCCCGTTTGTGTTGTGAAGCCCCGACAGTGAATCGCCTAAGGGCTGGGATGGCGAGCCGGTGGGTGAATTTTAGACAAAAAAAACCTCGAGCTTGGCTATCTCGAGGTTTTTCGGCCACTCCAACGGGAGTCGCTGGAGAATCTACTTGATCTTGCCTTCTTTATAAATGACGTGCTTACGCGCGACTGGGTCAAACTTCTTCATCTCTAACTTTTCAGGCATGGTGCGCTTGTTTTTGTCAGTGGTATAGAAATGACCTGTGCCAGCTGTCGAGTTCATTCGAATTTTTTCACGCATAATCTTTCTCCTCAGACCTTTTCGCCGCGAGCGCGAAGCTCTGCAAGCACCGTATCGATACCGCGCTTATCAATAATACGCATACCCTTGGATGACACGCGAAGTGAAACGAAGCGCTTCTCCGACTCAACCCAAAAACGGTGATTATGAAGATTGGGCAAAAAACGGCGGCGCGTCCGGTTTTTTGCATGTGAAACGTTGTTACCAGTTACGGGGCGTTTGCCGGTAACCTGACAGACTCGTGACATGGTTGAACCTTGCGGGTCAATTAAAAGGGTGCGCTTTATACCAGAGGACCCCGAGGGCCGCAAGTCTGCCCCCGGGAGCCCATGTCTCAGCGGCGAGGCATATTGCCCGTTTCAGCCATCGAAAAACACTGCCCGTGGCCGACAATCAGATGGTCGAGCAAGGTCACATCAATCAACTGCAGGGCCGCCGCCAAGCGCTGAGTAATGCTGTGATCGGCCAGGCTGGGCTGCGGGTGCCCCGAGGGGTGGTTATGCACCGCTATTACCGCCGCCGCTCCAGCCCTGAGGGCCGCCGTGACAACTTCTCGCGGGTAGACAGCCGCGCCATCCAAGGTGCCCACGAACAGGCAGTCGGTTCGCAGTAGGCGATGACGGCTATCGAGCAACAAACAAGCAAAATGCTCGCGATCCTCCATGGCATATTGACTGCAAAGGAAGCGTTTGGTCAGTCGAGAGCTTGCTAAAACGGGGCCTTGATGCAGGTCTTTCGCGGCCACCACCCGAATAAGCTCCAGAGTGGCCTGCAGCTGTTTGCGCACCCCAGGACCGACGCCGGGAACATGGACATCCCCAGCCAGTATGGCCTTTAAGGTCGACCGCAGACACCATCGGTGTGCGCTGAAACCCTTGAGGAGAGCGTCTGATGCCCGAGGATTGTGTGTTCCCAAAGCCCGCGCCACCAGCGCTAGCGCGTCCCAATCGGGCTCTGGTGGGCCTATGCGCGCGGCCCGTCCACCCTGATCGGTATCAGTCCCATGGATTTCAGTGTCCAAAATAACGTCCAGATGCTACCTTCTGCAGAATTTTCTCAGTTGTATCAACACGATGGGACACCTAAGTAACCGAAATATCATCATTGGCGTATCAGGAGGCATCGCAGCCTACAAGGCTGCTGAGCTTGTGCGCCTGCTCCGGCGGGAAGGAGCCATCGTCCGCGTCATCATGTCTCGGGGCGCGCTGGCCTTTATTACGCCCCTGAGCATGCAAGCCCTGTCTGGCAACCCGGTGCACACGGAGCTCCTTGATGAAGACGCTGAAATGGGTATGGGGCACATCGAGCTGGCCCGCTGGGCAGATATGCTCATACTGGCTCCAGCGACCGCCGACGTGATTGCCCGACTTGCCCAGGGTCGCGCCGACGACTTGCTAACCACAGTTGCCCTCGCGACCACTGCACCCCTCTATGTAGCACCCGCGATGAACCAAAATATGTGGCTCAACCCGGCCACGGCTACCAATATAGCTACGCTTACAGAGCGAGGTATTACGGTTGTTGGGCCCATTGCTGGGGATCAAGCCTGCGGCGATAACGGGCCCGGGCGGCTGCTGGAACCCGTCGAAATGCTTGCCGCCATCACCAATCGATTGCCCGCAAGACCGCTAGGGGGTAAGCGGGTGGTCATTACTGCCGGACCTACCCGGGAGGCGCTCGACCCTGTGCGCTACCTATCCAATCACAGCTCGGGAAAAATGGGGTTTGCTTTGGCAGGCGCTGCCGCCGAGGCAGGCGCCGAAGTCGTGTTAATTACAGGGCCAGTGGCACTTGAATCGCCCGATCACATTTCACGCGTTGACGTTGAGTCAGCCCAAGAGATGCTTGCCGCCGTCATGGACGCGGTTTCATCGGGCACCGATATCTTTATCGCCGCCGCGGCAGTCGCTGACTATCGGCCGATTTCCGTCGAAGCACAAAAGATCAAAAAAACTGAAAGTGAGCTGTCTCTGGCACTGGTGCGCAACCCAGACATCCTCAAAACAGTTGCTAACGCGACTAACCGACCGCCCCTCGTGATTGGATTTGCCGCCGAAACCCACCAGGTCGCCCAGCACGCGAACCTGAAGCTGGTGACAAAAAGCCTTGACGCTATAGTCGCAAACGACGTCTCGAGAAGCGATATCGGCTTCAACAGTGACTATAACGCCGTCGCACTGTTTACTGCATTAGGCAGCGAGATTACTCTGGAAGGCTCTAAGCGGGTAGTCGCGGAGTCGCTGATCGCGGCATTTACCGAGATGCTTGAAAGCAAGGCAACAAACATCATGGGTACTACCAATGGCTAAACAACCTACCCTCCGCATCGGCAGGAACCAGCTTCAGCGCGTCATAGTGCAAGCCACAGTCGTTGCGGGTTCGGGGTTACTGGTTGCCTTCTTTTTGCTCGCTGCGATCAGGGAGCCGGTAGCGCTTGAGGAGAGCGAGAAACAGCTCTCGCAAGTTGCAGTCAATGGTCGCGCCCATGTCATTTCCCTCTACATGAGTGATCTCGAGCAGCGTGTCGAGCAGTTCGCCGGCTCTTTGCCGCCTTACTCAGCGGCCGCGGAACTCGTTCCAGAGACGGTTGGCTTCCCGGATGCAGCTTCGGTGTCTTACATCCCGCTGGGTGACCTGGGAACGGTTAAAATTACACCGGGGGACCACGGCCTCAAATCACACATTGATATCGATATTGTCCGTCGGGCATTCGCGGGTGAACAACCTGTCCCTGAATTTATTAGCATAAATGGCAACGCTTATACCTTACTTGCTAGAGGCGCCGGCGATCCGATTCATGGCGTTGTCCTACTCGAAATGACTCAGTCCCGCCTTGCTGAGCTCGCGTCGCCATCAAATGAGGGTCTCTACCGGCTCGTGCAAAGACAACAAAACGGTGCCGTTTTTACGATAGTGGGCGAGCTTAAAGGCGAGGTTGTCGCCACGGCACCGATAGCAGGGAGCCTTTGGTCGCTTGAGTTTCAGCCAAACAAAAATTGGCTTGCGATGATTCAGCCCGGGTGGTCGTCGCTGGTGAGCGCCTTTATTATTGCGGTTGCAGCCCTCCTGCTCGCGGCCTACTGGCTGCTTAAAGAGGCGCCACTGACACTTGTGAGAGAGGTTGCAAGCGTATTGACCAAATTGGATGCAGAAGACTCGATCATCATCAACACGCCCGCCCTAAAACCCCTCGTCAATGCACTTCTGCTGGCCAAACAGCGATTATCTGCTCCCACTCAGGCTGGGGCAAACCCCAATGTCGCCGGCCAAGAGCCGAGCTCTGATCCATCACCCCACTCAGAAGAAGTGCAGGCAAATCTGGCCGAGGCACAGCCACCCAGTGACAAAATAACCTCACCCGAGACGGCGGATGTCGCGGCAGCGCAGCACGATAGTCTCCAGCTCCTCTTTGAGGACAGCCGCATACGAGGTGCCGTTGACACCGATCTAAATCCCAGAATGGTAGAGCAAATTGGTCAGGCGATAGCCGTTGTTTGTCGTGACAAGGGTGCCAGCTCTTTGGTGGTAGCCTCAGATGGCATGCCCGGCAGTGAGCAGATTCGGGCCCCTCTTATTAAGTCGCTATTGGCGAGCGGTGTTGATGTCCTAGACATCGAGTCGGCATCCATGCCGTTGCTGAGATTTGCGACTCACAGTATGGATTCAACATCCGGCGTCATGATCACTAGCGACCTCCATGACCCGCGCGTTGTAGCTCTTGAGCTACTACTCGATCGACAGCTTGCCAGTGGAGAGAGCCTCGAGCAGATCCTGACAGCCCTGCGCGCGGGGTCGCGTGTGTCCGGCGCCGGCCGAGCCGCCAAGCAGGCCATTGTCCCTCGGTATATAGATCATGTGCTCGGCGAAATAACTCTGGCGCTGCCGCTTAAGGTAGTCATCAACGTATCACATGGTGCGACAGGCGCCGCCGCGATATCTCTGATTGAGTCGCTGGGTTGTGAAGTCGTGAAGGTCAATGATGAGCGCGACGACGACGCCCAACCCCTTGAATACGCGCTGTCACAGCTTGGCAGAGTGGTTGCTGAAACTCGCGCCGATGCCGGTCTACTGATCGATCAAGCTGGTGACCGGCTTCACGCAGTGACCAACGAGGGGATTCCTGTTGCTACCGATCAACTCATGATGATTCTGGCTCAGGACATCTTGGAGAGAAACCCCGGGGCAGACATAGTCTATGACGTTAACTTCAGTCGACATTTCGCGCCCTTTATTACCCGGTGCGGCGGTCGGGCTCAAATGTCGCGGAGTGGTCTGGTGTTTGTTGCCGAGAAGAGCCTTCAGTCCCGCGCGCTGATCGCCGCCACTTTTTCGGGTCATATTTTATACGCTGAACGCTGGTACGGTTTTGCAGACGCGCTCTATGCGACCGCACGGCTTCTGGAGGTTCTATCTAGCCAATCTGAAAGCTTTCAAGAGCGTATATCCCAACTGCCGCAAGCCGTCAGCACGCCAGAGTTTTTGTTGCCGCTCGATACAGAGGCGCGAAAAAGAGTCATGCGTAGCCTGCTAGGCCACCCTGATTTTCCAGGCGCAAGAGTTACCACCCTAGACGGCTTGCGTCTCGATTATGCAGACGGATGGGGTGTTATTCGTAACTCAATCCCTGACGGCGCCTTGGCCATTAGATTAGAGGGCAATGACAGCGCGTCCTTGTCACGAATAAAAGCCGTGCTACAGAAAGCGCTGTCAGAGGCAGCGCCCGAATTGACAATACCCCTTTAACTAAAACTCTACACATCACATGCAGCTTACAACACACTGCAAAACGAGATTAACGTGCCATGTCATTAAATCGCGACCACGCCGGTAACTTCGCCCGCGTTCTTACGGAGTCCCTGCCTTATATACAAAGGTTCACGGGTAAAACCTTTGTTATCAAATTTGGCGGAAATGCCATGACTGATCCTGCGCTGTTTGAAAGCTTTGCGCGAGACGTGGTCTTGATGAAGCTGGTGGGAATGAATCCGGTTGTCGTGCACGGAGGAGGCCCTCAGATTGGTGCTTTATTGGACAAGCTGGAGATACCTACCAACTTTGTTAAGGGTATGCGGGTCACTGACGAGCGAACTATGGATGTGGTGGAGATGGTGCTGGGCGCCAGCGTCAATAAAGAAATTGTCAACAGCATCCATCGAAATGGGGGCCGGGCCGTTGGCCTCACAGGCAAAGATGGCATGTTGCTTACAGCAAGGAAACTGCAGGCCTCATCTTTCGAAGCTCATGACATGGGTCAGGTTGGAGAGGTCGCCTCGGTGGATACCGATGTCCTGCATATGCTGGGGCGCAGCGACTTTATCCCTGTGATTGCGCCGGTCGCGGGCGGAGCTGACGGTAAGACCTACAACATTAATGCAGACTTGGTGGCAGGAAAAATCGCAGAAGTCCTGCACGCCGAGAAGCTGATGCTACTCACCAATGTTGAGGGATTGCTCGATCGTGACGACAAGGTTTTAACAGGCCTGTCTACTCGTCAGGTAGAAGAGCTAATAGCCGACGGAACCATTCAAGGTGGCATGTTACCGAAAATTCAATGCGCCCTCGACGCGGTAAAACAGGGTGTTTCCAGCGCCCACATTATTGATGGTCGAGTCCCACACGCGGCGCTCCTTGAAATCTTCTCGGACGAGGGCATTGGTACGCTCATTAGCAATAAATCCTTTGCTTAAAACGGGTTCTGATTGCGTCCGAGGTCTTCAGTGGCTAGCATCGTCCCATAGATCGACGTAACGGGAAGGATATGCCACAGCCACGCTCTGAACGCCGCGAACAGATCCTGCAAACGCTGGTTGTGATGCTGGAGGAGAATGCTAGCAGCAAAATTACCACCGCCAGACTGGCAGAGCGCGTTGGCGTCTCCGAAGCAGCGCTCTACCGCCACTTTGCCTCAAAAACCAAAATGTTCGAAGCGCTGATCGAATTTGCCGAAGACACGCTATTTACTCGAGTGCGGCAAATAAGCGAAGAAGGCTCCAGCGCCCTTATCGCCTGTGAAAGGATGCTGGCTCTGTTTCTTGGCTTTTGCGAGCGTAATCCTGGTATTGCGAGAATCCTTCATGGCGAGGCACTTGCCAACGAGGAGCCTAGGCTTCACCTTCGAGTGAGCCAAATCTACGACCGGCTTGAAACCCAGTTGAGGACTACACTAAGACAAGCAGAAAACCATGAATCTCTGCGACCACAACTGGTCCTCAACGACGCCGCGACCTTGTTGATGGCCGCTGCAGAAGGCAGGTTAAGCCAGTTTATTCGGAGCCAGTTCAAAAGATCACCCCTCACAGGCTGGCCCGAACAATGGGCCGTACTCACGGGGGGCTTTATGCGAGAGGTTCCAACCCAATAAACTCTAGTTCCTTTGGCGCTCCATGCTCTGCCGAAGAGCCACCACGTCTTGTAGCTGCTGAAATCGATCAATGTCCATCTGATACCCCTCATTTACCGTATCGACTTGTGCTTCCCGCTCTTCTATCTGCCGTTCGGTGGCGTCTATTTCCGTTTTGGCAATCGCAATATAATCAAGATCTTCGATTCGGGGCTGGACCCCCAAACGCTCGCTCTCAGCAACACGTGCCTGTGCATTTTCAACCTGCTGACGCAAGCTGCGACGATTGCTTTTAAGGATCGACACCCGGATCTTCAGGTCTCTCAACGCTCTGTCTCTTGCAGCCTCGATATCCTCAGTAGTCGAGTACCGGAGCAGCAATGACTCATCCCAAGCCTGGAGGCGCTCCTGCTCGGAAATAGCCTCGGACTCAAGCTTCCTCGCCTTGTTAGCATCCTGCTTTTCCTCCCCAGTCAGCGCTCGTGGGACAACCCGCAATACCCGGCCCGTTTCATCAAGAACCTCATAACCATGATCGATAAATTCAGCCGGCACACGCCAATCAACCACCACGATCCCCGCATCATCTTTATAACGGTAAAGATTGTCCGAATGAGCCCAAGACGCACCGAGAGCCAATCCCAGAGCCCACCATATCAGCAGACGATTAAACACCGTAGTTATCCCGATATTTCAGCATGGCATCGAGGTACTGGCGCCTGTCCCCCTGCGCAGCTAACCATTCAATGACGTCATGGAGGTTGATTACACTGATAACACGGAGGCCAAACTCTTCCTGTACCTCTTGCACCGCTGACAGCGCTCCCTGACCCCGCTCACAGCGATCGAGCCCGATAATCACCCCTGCGGCAACAGCTCCCTGCTCAGAAATTAACTGCACGGACTCTCGTATTGCCGTTCCTGCAGTTATCACATCATCGACAATGGCCACGTGACCTTTTAGCGGCGCACCCACAATGACACCGCCCTCACCATGGGCCTTGGCCTCCTTTCTATTAAATGCGTAGGGTATGTCTACCGCGTGATGCAGAGCGAGCGCCACTGCCGTCGTTGAGGCCAGCGGAATGCCTTTGTAAGCGGGTCCAAACAACGTATCAGGCACCAAGTTGCAAGACACCATCGTAGCGGCATAACACGCGCCCAGAGTGGCCAGAGCCGCTCCCGTGGCGAAGGCGCCGGCATTGAAGAAGTAGGGGCTGACCCGCCCGGACTTGAGCTCAAAATCGCCAAACTTCAACACATCACAACGCACCGCCAAATCGATGAACGCCTCGCGCGCCTCTGACTGACTGAAAGCCCCCTCGCTATCCACGCGAATCTCCTGGCTCTACCATTTCTGCCACCCCTACAGACCTCCTGCCACACTCATGATTCTTTCTACCGAGAAACCGTGGCGTCCGACGCCTTATATCTCCTATCATATCGGGCTTGTATTGGCAGGGCTAGCAATGAGAGTTATCAGTTTAGTGGTTGAGGGTTTAGAGCGCGCTAACGAGGAGGGCTTAATGTCGTGGCTGCTTGCTCAAGATGCCGACGTAATTTGCCTCCAAGACACCCGTTGCTCAGAGTACTCGCTTAAAGACAACAGCTTTTTCCCACGTGAATATAATGCTTATTTTTTAGATAACTTTGTCGACCATCGCATCAACGGTGTCGCCATTTATTGCAAAACCCTTCCCAAAGCCATTATGACAGGCCTAGGCTTTGTCAATTTTGACGATAAGGGCTTATACATACAGGCAGATTTTCAGAACCTCAGCATAGGCTCGCTATTAATGCCCTCTGGAGTCGGCAGTGACCAGGCAATGAATACCAAACTCAAATTTATGGACTTGCTTGGCGGACACTTACAGAAAGTCAAAAATAAGCGGCGAGATTTTATTCTTTGCGGTGGCTGGGAGCTCGCCTGCAAATCCATAGACGTTGAGGAAGCCGGCAACCGCATGGACATACCGGGCTTTAGTACCATTGAGCAAGATTGGCTGAACACGCTTTATAAAACCGGTTACTGCGACGCCTTTCGGTCGTTAAATTCAGACGCCGATGAATTCAGCTGGTGGCCGGAGGGTGACGATGCAGGTGCGTTGCGAACCGACACACAGGTTGTATCCATAGCGCTGTGCAATCGAGTTGACAGTGCATCGATTTACACCGCTGATGCATTCTCGGGTCACGCTCCCGTGATCATCGACTACGACGTCGATATGTAATTACCGCGCGAGTGCCGAGCGTTGCGCGGCGACAATTTCAGCGCCTGCTTTTTCCGCCAGATCAAGCATTTCGGAAAGCGCACCGCGATCAAAAGTTGCTCCCTCCGCGGTACCCTGTACCTCAATCAGGCCGCCGCCCTCCGCCATAACCACATTGACGTCACTATCCGCGGTCGAGTCTTCCGCGTAGTCCAAATCAACCACTGGCTGGCCGCGCCAGATACCGACTGATACCGCCGCAACCAAGTGACGCAGCGGGTCTGTTGTGAGTTTCTTTTCTCGCTGCAGTCCATTGATAGCATCGACGACGGCAACACAGGCTCCAGAGATGGACGCTGTACGCGTACCCCCGTCTGCCTGAATAACATCACAGTCTATTTGGAGGGTATTTTCTCCAAGAGCGCTCAAATCTATGGCCGCTCGAAGTGAGCGGCCAATCAAGCGCTGTATCTCTACCGTGCGGCCCGATTGTTTGCCCCGGGCCGCCTCCCTATCCATACGTGAGCCTGTTGAGCGTGGCAGCATGCCGTATTCTGCTGTGAGCCACCCCTGCCCCTTACCCCGCAAAAACCCTGGCACCCCTGGGCTAATGCTCGCCGTGCAAATAACCCGCGTCCGCCCGAATGACACCAATACCGAGCCCTCGGCATGACAGGTGAACTGCCGTGTGAACTCAAGCGCGCGGAGTTCATCAAACTCGCGACCACTCGGCCTTTTGTCAAACTGAGACATCCAACACTCTCCTTCCTGGGCCGCGCCGGGCTGGAGGCATCCCTGCGGCTTTCATACTGGTAGACTACCCCAGTTTCTATTTTTGAATTAGCGTCACCGGTATAAATAAGAGGTTACTGTGACACAGAGCATGACGGGCTTCGCCCGCGGCAGTGTAACAACAGGTGAGATGACTATCACGGTTGAGTTGCGCTCCGTAAATAATCGCTTTCTTGACTTGCACATTCGCTGCCCTGAGTCACTGCGGGTTTTCGAACAGCCGTGGCGACGAAAAATTGGCGAGCAGATCCACCGCGGTAAAGTGGAGCTCCACATAAAACTGAATGACCAAACCGACAATCGCTTGGCAGAAATAGATAGCGAAGGATTGTCTCGGCTGCACAAAATGCTCGATCAAGTCGCACGCGTGATTCCCGACACCACCGCTCCCGACCAGCTGTCGGTACTGGCCGCACCCGGCGTGTTATTGAGCGCAATGATCGACGAGGATGCGTTGGGCCAATACGTCGCAAAGGCGCTCGATCAGGCCTTGTCACAGCTCGTTGTCAATCGCCGAGAGGAGGGCGCGGTACTTGCAACCGTTGTTCTTGACCGGGTTGCAACGATGCGGGAGTTGCTCGACCTGCTAAAAGCCAACCTGCCTATTCTGCGCGAACAACAGGAGCAACGGATTCTGCATCGACTGGCCCAAATAGACGTTGAACCCGACGCCAAGAGGCTGGAGGAAGAACTCGTCTACAGCGCGCAAAAATCCGACGTAGAAGAAGAGCTTGATCGACTTGACGCCCATCTAAACGCAATTGAAAAGGCGCTGCAGGGCAGCGCTCCCTGTGGCAGACGGCTTGATTTTTTAATGCAAGAACTCAATCGAGAGGCCAACACCTTGTCCTCCAAAGCCACCGCATTGTCGACCACTGAAACCGCGGTAGAATTTAAGGTGCTTATCGAACAAATGCGTGAGCAAATCCAAAATATTGAATAGGGTGAGGCGGCCTCTTATCGTGCCAGAAACGACCATGGGTAATCTATATACCGTGTCCGCGCCAAGCGGCGCCGGAAAGACCTCGCTGGTCCGGGCGCTGATTGAGCGGCGTCAGGACTTGGTAGTGGCGGTTTCGCACACAACCCGCCCCCAGCGGCCAGGGGAAGAGAACGGCGTGAACTATCACTTCGTGGACCGGCCAACCTTTGAACACTCTGTGGCAAGCGGGCAGTTTTTCGAGTGGGCTGAAGTTTTTGGGAACCTCTACGGAACTGGCCGCGCCGAGGTGGAATCTCGGCTGCAGCAGGGGCTCGATGTGATTTTGGAAATTGATTGGCAAGGGGCGCAACAGGTCAAACTAGCTGTACCCGGTAGCTGCGCGATCTTTATCGTACCGCCATCGCTGGAGTCACTACGCGAACGTCTGACGGGACGCGGTCAGGACGACAGCAACACCATTGAGCGCCGGATGGCAGACGCTAAAAATGAGCTCGCGCACTGGCGTGATGCCGACTTTATTGTACTCAATGACGACTTCGACCGCGCTCTTTTAGATCTCGAGAGTATTATTAGAAGCCAGCATTTACGTCGTGATCACCAGGCAAACCGTCTTGCTGACACCCTGTCCGAATTGGGTTCAGGCTAGGCATTTTTCACATCACCCCTTCCCGGATGATATGCGTTACACTATCCGGCTCGGCGTAGCCGGGGAATATCGTTAGCAATCATGCACTGCGCAACACTGAAAGAGATACCATCATGGCACGAGTAACCGTTGAAGACTGCCTCGACAATGTAGACAACCGATTTGAGCTGGTTATGCTCGCTTCCAAGCGTGCCCGCCAAATTGCCATTCAGGGAAAAGATCCCATGGTCGATGAAGAGAGCGACAAGCCCACCGTGATCGCCCTCCGAGAAATAGCCGAGGGAATGGTAACCCCTGAGCTGATGGCTCGCGAAACCGAAATCGAAGCTGAAGAGGAGTTAGCAGCGAGCTTCGAAACACCACTTTATTAAGGCCGCCGAGCGAGCGCTGTGGTCACAAGCACCCTACAGGTTCTCAGCGGCTCGCTCACAGATGTCACCGCGCGGCTCTTGCTGCGCAGCCCCGCAGAAATCCATCCTCAAGGCGCGGTCCCTACAGACAGCGCGCTAGCGCTGTTCGAAAAAAATCTCCAGAAATACCTGACATCTGATCAGGTCGTGCAGGTGAAGCGCGCGTATTTTTTTGCAGAGCAGGCGCATTACGGTCAGGTGAGACGCAGCGGTGAGCCATACGTTACGCACCCTCTGGCAGTTGCCGGCGTGCTGGCAGAGATGCACATGGACCATCAAAGCCTCATGGCAGCACTTCTGCATGACACCATTGAAGATACGGGCGTCACCAAAGATGACATTGGCGCTCAATTTGGTCCAGATGTCGCGGAACTGGTTGACGGGGTGAGTAAACTGACCCACATCGAGTTCGATAGCGTCGAGCTCAAACAGGCTGAAAATTTCCAAAAGATGGCGCTTGCCATGGCCCGTGATATTCGTGTCATTTTGGTAAAGCTCGCCGATCGACTACACAACATGCGCACGCTGGGCGTCCTCAATCGGGACAAAATGCGCCGCATTGCGCTGGAGACTCTCGAGATCTATGCCCCAATAGCAATGCGCCTGGGCATGAACAATGTGCGAATGGAGTTTGAGGATCTCGGCTTCAAAGCGCTCTACCCCATGCGGGCGCGGCGCATTCAGGCGGCTATACAAAAATCCCGGGGTAACCGAAAAGCGCTGGTCGAACAAATAAAAGAACAGATCGAGTCGCTACTGATAAAAGAGGGGCTCCGCGTCGAAGTGCAGGGCCGCGAAAAGCACCTCTATAGCATCTATTCAAAAATGCGGGCGAAGCGAAAGTCCTTTTCCGAAATTATGGATATTTTCGCGTTCAGAATCATTGTCGACTCAGTTGACGCCTGCTACCGCACCCTGGGGGCCGTTCACAGCCTCTACAAACCCGTCCCCAAAGAGTTCACGGACTACATCGCTATTCCCAAGGCCAACGGTTATCAATCCCTGCATACCGTGCTTAAAGGCATGCACGGCGTTCCAATCGAAATACAGATTCGAACCCACGAAATGGAGGATATGGCCAACAACGGAATCGCCGCGCACTGGCTTTACAAGTCCAATGGCGGCTCAACCAGCGCTTCGCATACCCGGGCTCGGGAGTGGGTTCAGGGGTTGCTCGAAATGCAGCAACGCGCAGGCAATCCGCTTGAATTTATTGAAAGCGTGAAAATGGACCTATTCCCAGATGAGGTTTATGTCTTTACGCCTAAGGGTGACATCATGGAATTGCCGCGGGGTGCCACTGCCATCGACGCCGCTTATGCGATTCACACCGACATAGGCAATCGCTGTGTTGCTTGCCGAATTGATCGGCGCCTTTCACCATTATCGGAGCCTTTGGAAAGCGGCCAAACCATAGAGATTGTGACTTCCCCCAGCGGGCGCCCTAACCCCGACTGGTTTAACTACGTGGTAACGGCGAGAGCTAGAACCCATATTCGGCACTTTCTCAAGGATCAGCGGCGAGAGGACTCTGTTGAGTTGGGGCACAATCTACTCAACAAGGCGCTGATGCCCTACAACGTCCGCCTTGATGGAATCGATAACGAGTTAATGTCCCAGACACTTACCAAGTTTGGTAAGGCTGATCAGCAAAGCCTGTTCGTGGATATTGCTCTTGGCAATTTGCTCCCTAACATTATCGCTAGCCG
Organism: uncultured Luminiphilus sp.; assembly: GCA_943787485.1. Lineage (GTDB taxonomy): Bacteria > Pseudomonadota > Gammaproteobacteria > Pseudomonadales > Halieaceae > Luminiphilus. Next base: position 69,866 of record CALSMP010000006.1, read on the forward strand.
CCTCGCGGGCGCGAATGCAGGGCCTGTCGATCCAGCGGACATAGAGGCTGTCGCTATTCGAGGAACAGAAGGCTTTGTCGTAACCTACGCCAAGTGCTGTTGCCCACTCCCGGGCGACCCCATTGGCGGTTATCTGAGTGCCGAAAAAGGGCTGGTAGTCCACCGAGAAAACTGTGCCAATCTGCTAGAAATGCAAGATCAGCCAGAACGCCTGATGACCCTTCGATGGGATGACGAGGTTCAGGGCGCCTTCCCTGTCGGCATGCGGCTAGAAGCCGTCAACGCGCGAGGTCTCATCGCGGTGGTGGCCACGCGGCTTAACGCCATCGGTATGAATATCGACCGAATCTCAACGCAAGACAAAGACATTCAATACACCTATGTCGATATTGAGCTCCAAGTGAATAGCCGAACCCATCTAGCCAGAATTATGAAACGGTTGAGGACCGTTGAGGGTGTTCGCCGAGTAGTCCGCACCGCTAGGCGATAACCTTTGCACCGCTGACATCTTGAGGAGAATGTCTTGTCCAATCGAGCTATCATTTCTACCGATGCCGCCCCTGCGGCTATCGGCCCCTACTCACAAGCTATCAAGGTTGGTAACACTGTTTGGATTTCGGGACAGATACCGCTTGATCCGGAAACTATGGAGCTAGTACCCGGAGGCATCGAGGCAGAAGCCACACGTGTCTTTCAAAATCTTGCAGCGATTGCAAAGGCGGCAGGGGGATCTCTAAACGATGCCGTGAAGATCAATATCTCCATAACGGACCTCGATAATTTTGGTACTGTAAACACCATCATGGCCAGTTTTTTCGAGGAGCCTTATCCCGCCAGAGCCTGTGTTCAGGTAGCGGCCTTGCCGAAGGGCGTCGGGATAGAGGTAGAGGCTATCCTCTGCATCTAGCCACAAGGCTACAGCAGATCGTAGAGGGCCCCTAGCTCGACTTAGAGGCCTTCAGCCCGCCATAGCCAGCGCGATAATCCGGATAGCGAAAAGTGAATCCCGCTGCTTTTAATCGGCTGTTGTCGCAGCGTCGATTACCCCTTTCACCACCATGGCTTTCTGCGGCGCTTGCAGCGTAAGGGACGCCGATCTGTTCAGCAAGCCAACGTTCTACATCGCTCATCCGCGCTGGTAAATCGTCGCTTGCCACGAAAATTCCGTCCAAGGGGTTTTTGGCCTCCGCTTGCAAGAAGGCAAACTCTATCGCCGTAGCAATGTCATCTCGATGGATCCGGTTGCTATAGCGGTCTCCTGCTTGGCTAAACAAACCCTGGGCTATGCGAGACACCAAATGACCCTGCGGCGAGCCATCGTACAGCCCGCTTGCTCGAAATACTGTAGCCCTAGAAATCAGCGCTAAAAAGATTTTTTCGGCCTCGATAATCGAACTAGCAAAGGGGTCATTGGTGGCCAATGCTGAGGTTTCGTCTACCCAATTGCCAGAGGTTTCAGCAAACACACGCGTTGATGACACGAGAACACCGCCCCTGAGAGATTCAGCGGCGCCAATCTCTGCGATTGAGCTCATCGCACCGGAAAAACCCCGCCGATAACCCTGTTCATCCCGTGATGCAGGCGTCGGTGTAAACAATAGATAGTCCGGCTTTACATCGGCGAGCGAAGCCAAACCCCCGTCGGTGGTGTAATCGCCGGCGAAAGCCTGAAACATACCGGGCAAGTTTTCAGGCTGTCTGCGCAGGGCACTAATGTGCCATCCGCGTGCAGAGAGGCCACGCCCTACGCGCGTACCAATGTCGCCACAGCCGACAATAAGAAGATGTGGGTTTGTCACGGCCATTACTCTTAGCCCAAAAGTGTGGGACAGTATGCCAGTGTCAGAGCTTGCGCGAAAAGTGAATGAATGATGACGTCAGCCTAGGCAAGCCTACCCCCATTTCAGTTCTCAAGGGTGTTGGACCCAAGCTGTCTGAGCGACTTATCGCGCTCGGAATAAGCTCTGTGGAGGAGCTGCTTTTTCATTTCCCCCTGCGCTATCAAGACAGAACCCGTGTAACACCCATCGCCGGGCTGAAAGAAGGATTAGATGCCGTTGTACAGGCGGAGGTCCGAATGGCAAGCATCATACCGGGGCGACGCCCGTCCCTGGTAGTCAAGGTGGCCGATGCCTCGGGTCTCCTGACGCTGAGGTTTTTTCACTTTCGGCGAGCACAGGCCAACCAGTTCAAGCCGGGTGCACCTATATCACTCTTTGGCCAAGCCCGATCGAGCCGGCATGGCGGAGAGATGATCCATCCGGAATACCGGTTGGGTGCAACGGCCAGCTTTCTGGAAAGTGCACTGACCCCAATTTACCCAACTGCAGAGGGGTTGGGCCAGGCGATTTGGCGCAAACTGACCGACCAGGCACTTGAACGGCTGATAAAGCACCCTCCTGTCGATCTCCTTGCACCCGTGTACCCCGCTTCCTTAAGCCTCAGTGACGCCATTCACTACCTCCACAGACCGCCGCCAGACGCACCCGTCGGGCTGATCAAAGACTGGCAGCACCCCGCGCAGCTGAGGCTTTCATTAGAGGAATTGGTTGCACACCATCTATCACTACAAGCTCTTCGTGCCAAAGAGCGCGCCTTTGAAGCGCCCAAAATCGCACCATACCCTGAGCTGTGCAAGATGTTCTTAGACACTCTGCCGTTTCAACCTACCGGTGCTCAAGAGCGGGTGATCGGGGAGATAATGGCCGACCTCTCAAGCCACGCCCCAATGCTTCGTCTTGTCCAGGGAGACGTCGGATCGGGCAAAACACTCGTGGCGGCAGTCTCAGCGCTTTCGGCTATAGCAGCGGGGTATCAGGCGGTGTTGATGGCCCCGACAGAGCTTTTGGCAGAACAGCACCTGAGAACTTTCAGAGCCTGGCTTGAACCCCTAGGAGTCACTATCGCGTGGTTGAGCGGCAAAGTTAGAGGTCAGGCGAGAAAAGAAACCCTACAAGCCATCGTTGAGGGAGATGCCACACTAGTCGTAGGCACCCATGCCCTTTTTCAGGAGGGTGTTAGTTTTAATGCTCTCGCGCTGGTTATCATCGATGAGCAGCATCGGTTTGGTGTCCATCAGCGACTCGCGTTGACAGAGAAGGCCTCTGGTGCCGGTTATCCACACCAGTTGGTACTGACAGCAACACCCATTCCGAGAACGCTGTCGATGGTGGCCTACGCTGATTTGGACAGTTCCATCATCGACGAACTCCCTCCGGGTAGAACCCCCGTCACCACCACGCTGGTCGATAGCGATCGCCGCGCGGAAGTCATCGCGAGAGTCGGCGCAGCCTGTGCGGCGGGTCGCCAAGCATATTGGGTCTGCACCTTGATCGAAGAGTCCGACACCCTCAACGCGCAGGCAGCAGAGGCCACGGCCGAACTGTTAAAAAGCCATCTGCCCAAGGTAGCCGTCGGGCTTATTCATGGCCGCCAAACGCCCCAAGAGAAAGAGCGCGTTATGGCCCGCTTTGCCTCCGGTGACTTGTCCCTGCTCGTTGCAACCACGGTTATTGAGGTCGGCGTCGATGTGCCCAACGCCAGCCTGATGATTATTGAAAACCCCGAGCGGCTCGGACTGGCACAGCTGCATCAGTTACGCGGGCGTGTGGGTAGGGGCTCGACTGATAGCTTTTGCCTATTGCTTTACCAGCAGCCGCTTAGCCTCATAGGAAAAGAGCGCCTTAACGTGCTTCGGGAAAGCAACGACGGGTTCTTCATCGCTGAGGAGGACCTCCGACTCCGTGGTGCGGGGGAGCTTTTAGGGACCCGCCAAACCGGAGCGGCTACATTTCGTGTCGCCCAGCTACCGGAGCACGAACATTTACTTGATGAGGTTCAATCCCTCGCGCAGGCGCTACTGGCAAAACATCCTAGTCTTTGTGAGTTGCTTATCACCCGGTGGACCGGGGAAAGACAAGCTTTCGCGCGGGTGTGAAGAGGGTACACTTGGACGTTAATCACCGACAGACTGAAACGCGGCATGAGTACTGATCTCCAAAAACCTACAATCCAAGCTCCGCCTGTAACGAAATGGCAGGGGTTGTGGGAGCTTATGCGCTTTCACAAGCCCATCGGGACCTGGTTACTTGCAGCGCCGACTGCGTGGGCGCTAGTCATCGCTAGCAACGGCTGGCCAGAGGCTAAGCTGCTTATCATTTTCAGTTTAGGGGTTGTAGTCATGCGGTCTGCTGGCTGCGTTGTAAACGACCTCGCGGATCAGGACCTCGACGGTCATGTAGAGCGAACCCGGACCCGACCGCTCATCACCGGCGCGGTCACCGCCAATGAAGCGCTTGTTCTGCTGGGAATCCTCTTGTTTCTCGCGTTGCTGTTAGTTCTTATGACCAACCCTTTCACAGTGATGCTGTCTTTTTTTGGTGCCGGTCTCGCCATGATCTATCCCTTCATGAAGCGCTGGACCCACCTGCCACAGTTTGTTCTCGGGGCGGCGTTTTCATGGTCAATCCCCATGGCATTTGCCGCTGTCACCAACACATTACCCCAGGGGTTATGGTGGTTATTCGCTGCCAATTTGTTGTGGACCGTTGTTTATGACACCCAATATGCCATGGTCGACAGAGATGACGATCTTGCTGTCGGCGTCAAGTCGACCGCGATCCTTTTTGGTCAGCTGGACCGGCGTTTGATTGGCTTTATGCAATTGGTTTCTCTTGAGTGCTTTGTGATGGCGGGTGTGAGCTTTCAGCTTGGGCCCCCTTACTTTGTCAGTATTGCAGCGGTCGGCACGTTATTCCTCTGGCATCAGTGGCTTATCAGACATCGCGATAGAGAAGGGTGCTTTAAGGCCTTCAATCAAAGCAAATGGATTGGTCTGATCGTGCTTTTGGGGATAGTGGGACAGTTTGCCCTCTAACCCGTATACGTTCCTTTTAGCTGCGATTACCTGCCGACACCCACGATGGAGCTCTTTGTATACGGAAGCATTGGTGACATTCCACGAGATGAGTGGGATGGGTGGTTTGGTAGCGACTATCCATTTCTTGGCTACGATTTTCTGCTGGGCCTTGAGACCGCTGACTGCACCACCGTAAAAAGCGGATGGGCGCCTTTTCATTTAGTTCTCCGCGAAGGGGGCGTTGCCATTGGCGCCGCTCCCGGGTTCTTAAAGGAGCACTCTTATGGGGAGTACGTCGTTGGACTGGGCTTGGGCAGACGCTTGGCATCGGCAGGGGCTTGAGTACTATCCGAAGCTGGTTACCGCTGCGCCTTTTACCCCGGCCACGGGCCCGCGACTCTGGGCCGATCCAAATCGACCTAACGCGCTGGGTGAGTTTTCAAACGCTGTTACAGCGCTGTGTGAAGAAAAAGGTATCACCGGTTGGCATATTCTTTTTGCTGACGACTACCCAGCGCTAGAAGAGTTGCCTGGGGGCGATTTTGTTGAACGAGTGACCTGCCAGTTTCATTGGATAAATCGTGGCTATCGCGACTTTGAAGACTTTTTACAAACCTTCAGCAGTAGAAAAAGAAAGAATCTTCGCAAGGAACGCGCGAGTATTGTGCAACAAGGGTTATGCCTGTACACCTTTCGCGGCAGCGCCATCACCAGTGCGCACTGGCAGTTGTTTCATCACTGCTACCAAACCACCTACGCCAAACGCAGTGGCCACGGCGGTTATCTGACTAAAGCTTTTTTTTTAGAGGTCTGCGCGACCTTAGGTGACATCCCGGTCATGGTGATTGCTGAGGATGAGGGAGGGTTACCTGTAGCAGCGGCACTTTATTTTGAGTCGTCACACACCCTGTATGGCCGCTACTGGGGGTGTTTGCGGGAATACGACAACCTCCATTTCGAAGCCTGCTATTACCGGGGTATTGAGTACTGCATTCAGAGGGGATTACAGCGCTTTGACCCGGGAGCTCAAGGTGAACATAAAATTCAACGAGGATTCGAACCGACGCTGACACGATCCCTGCACTGGGTGGCAGAGCCGGGTTTTAGGGAGCCTATCGCCGCTTTTTGCCGTCGTGAAAGAGATCAAGTTCGCGCCTATCAACAAGAAGCGAGTGCTTTGCTTCCATTCAAGAACATGGGAGGCGAATGATCGTTTAGGCGCCTGGTGGCTTGTCCCGTAAAAAGACAAGCTCACTTGCGGTCGATAAGGTCTTACTGAAATAATAGCCCTCGGCATCAAATTCCTTTAAGCCCTCGGGGTCATTAAGCTGACGATCAATAATAAAGCGGGCCATCAAGCCCCGTGCTTTTTTTGCAAAAAAGCTAATCATCTTATACTTCCCTTGCTTGAGATCCTTAAATACTGGGGTGATAATTTCCGCGTCAAGGGTCTTCGCATTCACCGATTTGAAGTACTCATTTGACGCCAAATTAATCAGTAAAGGGCTGCCGCTTTTTTTAAGGTCTGCCTGAACCGCGTCGGAGATATCGTTACCCCAAAACTCATACAAATTTTTACCCACCCGGTTGTTAAATCGAAGTCCCATTTCGAGGCGGTAAGGTTGCATTAGATCGAGCGGCCGCAACAAGCCGTAGAGACCGGACAAAATACGCAGGTGTTTTTGCGCAAACTTAAGTCCTTTAGCGTCCAGCGTCTCCGCTGCCAATCCGGTATAGACATCGCCCTTAAACGCCAACAATGCTTGCTTGGCGTTTTGAGGAGTGAATTCGGGGTGCCAATTCATAAACCGCTCATGATTCAGATTAGCAATGCTCTCGCTGACCCCCATTAAGCGTTGAATATCCCCGGGGGTAAGGCGGCGGGCGTCCTCAACCAATTCGCCGGCTCGAGACAAGAACGCGGGTTGGGTTGCCTGTCGTGTGATAGCCGGCGTCTCGTAATCGAGCGTCTTCGCGGGCGAAATAACAGTTAACACAGCCTAATCTCCCTGAATTTTTGACGGCAACAATGATAACCTGTTCAGCGGCCCAAAGGACCCCCGTAATGGACAACACCCCGCCCCACCCACCACTTGTTAGTCGCATTCTGGATACAGCCTCCCAACTGCTGCTGCCGGCTATCGCCTGGTTTCCCTTGGCAATGGCTATTCTGACGGTTGCGGTAGTATCGCTGCGATATGGCTGGGGGATTGGTGCGATAGCGGCTCAGGAGGGGGTTCTCTACCTACACAGCGCCCTTTTCCTGCTGGGAATCTCCTGGACTCTTGCGGCTGACGGTCATGTGCGGGTCGACATTTTTTACCGCCAGTTCTCCAGCCGCCAAAAAGCCTGGGTGGATGCCCTCGGCCACACTATATTCACACTGCCGTTGTGTGTGCTGATAGGCATCACCAGCTGGGGCTATGTTGCAGAATCCTGGGCCATTGCGGAGGTGTCACCGGAGCCTGGTGGCATTCCCGCAGTGTTTCTTTTAAAAAGCCTTATTCCAATAATGACGGGGCTGCTGTTTCTGCAGGCCTGCTCTGAGATCGTAAAGGCTCTTCAAATTCTGATCTCCGAGACCGCTTATGCAGGGTGAATTCGCTCTCGCTCTATTTGCCGCTGTCTGCGTAGTCTTAATGCTGGGATTTCCCGTAGCGCTGACTCTCGCGGGGGTCAGTTTAGTTTTCGCAGCATTGGGCACCCTTGCTGGGGCCTTCGACCCAAGTTATCTGCTGGCCTTACCGGCCCGTCTGTTTGGCACCATGACAAACGAAACCTTAGTCGCTGTTCCCTTGTTTATTTTGATGGGAAATATTCTCGAGCGCGCCCGCATCGCCGAGGATTTGCTTAACAACTTAGCTCAAATTTTTGGCGAGCGCCCGGGAGGTCTCGGTATTTCCGTTGTGCTCGTGGGCGCCCTTCTTGCCGCCAGCACAGGTATTGTCGGTGCCACCGTCGTTACGATGGGGCTGCTGTCGCTGCCGACCATGCTTCGCGCCGGATATAACCCAAGCCTTGCGGCGGGGACGATCTGCGCCACCGGCACGCTAGGTCAGATCATTCCGCCTTCCATCGCACTGGTCTTGCTCGGAGATATCATCTCTAGCGCCTATCAGCGTGCCCAACTCGAGATGGGGGTGCTTAATACCGCAACCGTCTCGGTAGGAGACCTATTCATTGGGGCGCTGGTTCCAGGCGTCATTTTGGTGACTTGCTACGTCTTGTGGATTGCCGTGACCGGCTGGATCGCGCCACAAAACGTGCCACCGATAAAGACCTCTAAGGTTTCCGTTATGCAAGTAGCCAAGGTCTTGTTACCACCGCTCGGCTTAATCACTTTGGTACTTGGGTCAATTTTGGTGGGCGCAGCCACCCCTACCGAGGCGTCTGGCGTAGGAGCGATAGGTGCGTTGGTCCTCGCTATTTTACGCAACGAGATGTCATGGCAGCGCCTGCGGGAAATTGGCCAGAGCACCCTACAAGTTACCAGCATGATTTTTCTCATACTGATTGGCGCCTCTGTCTTCTCTTTAGTTTTTAGGGGATTTGGGGGTGAAGAAATGGTGCAGGAGTTTTTCCACACCATGGACGGGGGCCCCGGTGCCGCGTTCCTGTTGGTAATGGTCACTATCTTTTTGCTCGGCTTTATTCTCGATTTCATTGAAATCACGTTTGTTGTCGTGCCTATTGTCGGGCCCATCTTGTTGGCAATGGGTTTCGACCCGGTGTGGCTGGGCATTATGATCGCTGTGAATCTACAAACATCATTTCTTACGCCGCCTTTTGGCTTTGCTCTTTTTTACCTGCGAGGCGTCGCCTCCGACGAGGTCAGCACTGGTGCGCTTTACCGCGGAGTAATCCCCTTCGTACTTCTTCAGCTAGGTTTATTGGTGATCTTGTGGTTTTTTCCAGAGCTCATCTCTTGGCTGCCAAACAAACTCAATTGACCTATGGTTTTTGTGATATTACGAGACTAACAGTGCAGGTAAACTGCCCACCGAATACCGCCATTAATCAATTTAACCAGGTGCTAACTCGAGGCCTCACCACATGAACGAGATCGATGCCAACCCAGCTCCTCAGGGGGATTTAAGCTTGCAAGCAGTGGCTATGCCCTGCGACACCAACCCGCACGGGGATATTTTTGGGGGCTGGTTAATGTCACAGATGGACTTAGCGGGGTACGTCACAGCCTGTGAGGTCGCTGACGGACAGGTTGCTACTGTCGCTGTCGAGGGTATGTCGTTTCTCACACCTGTGCACGTCGGCGCGGTGGTGAGTTGTTACTGCGACGTGGTTGAGGTCGGCCGTAGTTCTGTTCGTGTAGTGGTCGAGGTGTGGATCAATTCCAAGCACGACGGCGAACCCCTGAAGGTTACTGAAGGAACCTTTATCTACGTCGCCATCGACAACGAAAAGCGCACTCGTATTATTGCTCAATAAAATTTACTGGGGGTAGCACCTTGTCTCTTGCATTGAGAAAGGCCCGCTCCGAAATCTCGTGATAAGCCCTTACATCCCGCGCGAACGCTTCGTAGGAGTCAGCGATTTTTTGTGCCATAGGGTCACTCTCAATCAGTGACTCAAGCACTAAAATTGATTTGTCATACAGCAGCTGCAAAACATCGTCCGGGAGAACGCGCAACTTGCTGCCGCCGGCTAAAAGTGTGCGAAGAGATTCATTGTTACGCGCAGTGAATTCATCAAGCATATTCTGGTTTGCCGCCCGAGCTGCGTATTCCACAATCGCCTGGAGATCCTCAGGAAGTGCTTCAAATGCCTGTGTATTGACCGTAAATTCAAGCATCGCGCCGGGTTCATGCCACCCCGGGTAGTAATAGTATTCCGCGACTTCATTAAGCCCTAAGGTTCGATCATTGTAAGGACCGACCCATTCCACTGCGTCGATTACACCGGTTTGCATCGACGTATAGATTTCACCGCCCGCTATTCTTACCGCTGTTCCACCGGCAGCATCAAAAACCTCGCCCGCCAAACCAGGAATACGCATTTTCAAGCCTTTTAGGTCAGCAGCACTACGTAGCTCTCGGTTAAACCATCCCGCCATTTGAACGCCAGTACTGCCGCCGGCAAAGGGTGTTACACCGAAGGGAGCGTAAAGTTCGCGCCACAAGGCGAGGCCATCCCCGTAATGCAGCCAGCCATTCATTTCTTGCGCAGTCATGCCGAACGGAACCGCCGTATAAAAGACGGCTGCGGGTATCTTCCCCTTCCAGTAATACGCTGCTCCGTGACCCATTTCGGCCACCCCTTGTGACACCGCATCGAAAACTTCAAATGCAGGAACGATTTCGCCAGCGCCGTACACGCGAATAGTTAAACGCCCTGCGCTCATTTTGTTGACGTAGCGGGCAAAGTTTTCAGGCGCCGCTCCGAGGCCAGGCAGGTTTTTAGGCCAAGTGGTCACCAGTTTCCATTGGTAGCTAACAGAAGATAAGCCATCGCTGGATGAGTTAAGCGGGCTCTGGGTGTTAGCTCTATCGACGGCCCACAGGGAAACAACTGTGACAAGTAGCGCCACTAGGATCACTACTAAAACAGGTAAATAACGACGTTCAAACATTATATGTCTCCAGCGGGGGTCCCACTCGAAATATCAATTAGATAACCTTACAACACCTGCAGATTCGCGTATTGCAGTACCAGCCACTTTGAACCAGCATCAAAGCTCACCTCGACCCGGGCGTTGCCACCTCGGCCCTCAAAATTGACGACAACTCCCTCACCAAAAACCTGGTGCAGCACTCGCTGCCCCAGTTGAACCCCGGCCTCAATCGACGCCGAGGCTTGGGAAGATGATAGAGAAGACATGGGTCGAGCCACAGACGAGCTTAGCCTAACCTCGTTGATTAGCTCTGAGGGAATTTCTCGCACAAAACGGGAGGGAGTGTTGTAATTTTCTGACCCATGAAGCCGACGGCTCTCTGCGTAGGTCATGATAAGTTTCTGCATAGCGCGGGTGATCCCCACGTAACAAAGTCGACGCTCTTCTTCCAGCCGGCCGGGTTCGTCCAGAGACATTCGATGCGGGAAAAGGTTTTCTTCCATTCCCGCCAAGAACACCAAGGGGAACTCCAATCCCTTTGCGGAGTGTAGGGTCATGAGTTGCACGCTGTCTTCGTGGGGATCAGCCTGCGCGTCACCGGCATCAAGTGCGGCACTGTCGAGGAATTGCTGTAGTGGGCTCAGCTCACCTTCTTCAGCAACAAACGACTTCGCTGCTGACACCAGCTCTTCTAAGTTCTCTACCCGAGCCTGCCCACGCTCTCCTTTTTCGGCCCGATAGTACTCGATCAAGCCCGCCTGTTGGATCACATGCTCGGCCAGCTCATCAAGGGCGAGCTCAACCGTTATCGAGTCCATTTCATTAATAATTGTTTGAAATCCACCTAGCGCGGAGAGCGCTCGCGCCGGGAAAAGCTTCTCTTGCTGCGCAACCTCTATTGCCTGCCAAAGAGGGAGTTGTCGCTGACGTGCCACTTCGCGAAGCCCCTCCACTGTTTTTGTGCCTATCCCCCGCGGCGGAACATTGAGAATGCGCTCGAGAGCGGGATCATCGTGGCGGGCGATCAACAGGCGCAGATAGGCGAGTGCATTTCGAATTTCAAGGCGTTCGTAAAAGCGCTGGCCCCCATATATGCGGTAGGGGATCTGGCTCCTGATCAGAGCCTCCTCCAAAACCCGCGATTGGGCGTTTGACCGGTACAGAATTGCGATGCTCTGGCGTTGGTTACCCCCCCTCAATCCATCCCTCGACCCGTTCTACAATAAACCGCGCTTCATCTTGCTCATTAAAACCCGCGTAGAGACTGATTGGCTCGCCTTGATCCCCCGCGGTCCATAACTCCTTTCCGAGACGGCCAAAGTTGTGAGCGATCAGGCCGTTAGCGGCGCTGAGAATCGTTTGGGTTGAGCGGTAATTTTGCTCAAGGCGCAGGATTTGGGTTTGAGCAAAATCCTCACCGAAGCGCTGAATGTTTTCGATGCGCGCGCCGCGCCAACCATAGATCGACTGATCATCGTCTCCGACCGCCACAACCGGTACCGATGCCCCCGCAAGCACCCTAAGCCAAGCGTATTGAATAGTGTTGGTATCCTGAAACTCGTCGACCAGAATAGTGCGGAAGCGACGCTGGTAATGCTCCAGCGTCTGGGGGCTTTTTAGCCAAAGCTCGTGCGCCCGAAGCAAGAGTTCGGCAAAATCAACAAGGCCACCCCGTTCACACACCTCTTCATAGGCCGAGTAAATGCGATGCAAGGTTTTGGCATGCAAGTCTCCATACGGTGGCTCGACGTGTGCTGCCCGCAGCCCCTCGTCTTTTTGCGCATTGATGTACCACTGAGCCTGCTTCGGCGGCCAACGCGCTTCGTCAAGATCCATATCGCGGCACACTCGCTTTACTAAGCGAAGCTGATCATCGCTGTCCAGAATCTGAAATCCTTGGGGGAGCTGGGCTTCTTGCCAGTGTTGTTTGAGCAATCGGTGAGCTAGACCATGAAATGTGCCTACCCACATGCCCACTGTCGAAATGCCTAGCATCTGTTCGATACGCCCCCGCATCTCCCGGGCCGCTTTGTTGGTAAAGGTCACCGCCAGAAGCGCGTGGGGAGACACACCCTCAGCCCGAATCAACCAGGCAATTCGATGCACCAGTACGCGGGTCTTACCAGAGCCTGCACCCGCCAGCACGAGGAGATTGCCAGAATCAGCAGCGACAGCCTCTCGCTGGGCTTCATTTAAATCAGTGAGGATATCGGAAACGTCCATCACCCGAGTTTACCGGAATTGGTTTTTTTGTAAGCCATCCCTTGGAAAAACCTCACGTCAGTCGTAAATTTGACCCTGTTTTTCTATGCTAAATTAAGACAACCTACGGCGTGGTGGAGACTCTTTCGCAAGCCGGGGCGAACGAGTATCGTCGAGCTCCGGCATTAAAACCAGGACATTCGATAACGAAACCGTGGACAGCGAAAAGACACCTGAATCAACCTTGGTCGACCACTCGTTCGTTGCTAAACCAGCACCAACCAAGCTTTGGCCTCTAGCACTGGGAACTTGCGCTATATTTTTGACGGTCGGCAGCGTCGTGACTGGCTATTCGCATTTCGAGGGTCTGAAGGCCGAAATAAAAAGGCTATCGGGGGAGCTTGTTTACTCCCGAAAACAGGTGGCTGAGCTGATAGCGGAAAATGCCATTCTTAACAAAAAGCTCGCGACGACGGGCTCAGATAGCACCCCAACTCCACCCTCTCCCGCCGCAACAGGCCTGACTGGTAGCACTTCTTACGAAGACGAGCGCGCAGGGGAAGCCTTTCTTACAGATGAAATCGGTGTGGGGGTGTTCGATCGAAAAAATCCGAGCGAAGAGTTGGAAGAGAAATCGCCATCGGAGGTACCTTCAGCTGACTTATATGAAGGGGTGTTGGAAAACGTCTCCATGGATGGGAGCGACATCCAAAACCAAACCGACGATTCCCTAATCAGCGACGAAGGGGCTATTGTCGAGCACCTGACGGGCAGCGATCAATGGAGCATTACCGTTGGTACGTTTGCTGATAGCAAAAACAAGGACCGGTTAGTTGCCAACCTAGAGCGCGATGCCTATACCGTTTCGGTAAACCCCATCACACGGGATGGGCGTTCGATGGTGCGAGTGGTTGTTTTGGGTTTTTCGACTCCGGAACAAGCCGAGGAAGCCGCTACAGCGATCGAAAAAAAATATAGAACCGGCCCACTGCGGGTTAACCGCGATACAATGCAGGATTCAAATTCATTGTCAGAAACACCCGCCAAAGACGATTTAGGGGTTACGAGTACGCCCTCGGGTTCCTCAAACGACGCTGGAATGAAAGAAAACGGTAACGCTTTGCTAGAGGCAGCCGCCCCTCAGCCGCCCAAAGTCGTTCGATCTGGTTGGTTCATTTATGTCACCACGTTTGAGAACAGCAGTGCTGCCAGTAAACTCGCTCAGGAGTTGGTGAAAGGACGGGTATAATACAAAAGTAGCCGTCGAGTATCGATCCGGGAACTTATACTACCGGGTTCAGGTCGTAGGAATCGGGGACAGATCCTCGGGAGAGGCGTTATTGCAGGGCCTGGTGAGTAGAGGTGACCTACCCAACGTGCAATTACGCCATTATTAAGCTTATGTTTATGAAGGGGTCTATTATGTTACGTGCAATTTTTATTAGCTCCGCGCTATCACTGGTTGCCAGTAATATGGCAGTCGCACAAGGTTGCGTAAAACCAACTAAACCCATGATTCCTAACGGCGCTTCAGCGTCCATGGAAGAGATGGTAGAGGCGCAAACCGCCGTTAAAGCCTATCAAACCGGGATGGCCGACTTCAGAAAGTGCCATGAAGCTAACATGGAAGCCATGAAACCTGGTTTTGCTGAGGCTGAAGGTGCCGCAACAGCAAGCTACATGGGGTCAAACAGAGCATTTAACGACTCGGTTTCTCAAGAAGAGCAAGTGGCGGCGGAGTTTAACACCGCCATTAAGGCCTACAAGGCCGCCAATCCTAGCGAATAGCGTCATAACGCAAAGCTTGGGTATAACAGGGCGCTGCCTTTAAATAAAAGGCAATCTGTCACTCAGGCTATGTAATAAATAGCGCCCTTTCGGGCGCTTTTTATTAACCAGTCCGGCGATTCACTGGGAGCACTCAAGCCCCAACAAACTAACCTTACTCCACCGTTACCGACTTCGCCAAATTCCGAGGCTTATCGACATCCGTTCCTCGGGCGACGGCTACATAGTAGGAAAGGAGTTGCAGCGCGACAGTGTAGGCAATCGGTGCCGCCAACTCATCGCAGTGTGGCATCGCAAGCACATGAACCCCAGGACCGCTTTCGAAGCCGGATGCCTCATCGGCAAACACAAACAGTTCCCCGCCCCGCGCCCTGACCTCCTCAAGGTTAGACCGAAGCTTTTCCAACAGCGCGTTATTGGGCGCCACCGCAACAACGGGCATATCAGAATCCACGAGCGCCAGAGGGCCATGCTTTAACTCGCCAGCAGGATAGGCTTCTGCATGAATGTATGAGATTTCCTTGAGTTTGAGCGCCCCCTCCATCGCTATTGGATAGAAGACCCCTCGACCAAGAAACAGCGCGTGATGTTTGGCAACAAAATGGTTGGCCATCGCCTTAATCTTGGGCTCTAACGCCAGCACGGCAGTAACCGCTGCGGGCGCCGATGCCATGGCGCTAGCGAAGATCCCATGATAGTCGTTTTTATTTGTTATACCCGCTAACTGGTCGGTCAGCGCCATAAGCGCCGCAAGCTGGGTAGTGAATGCCTTGGTTGAGGCCACCCCGATCTCGGCGCCGGCTTGAGTGAGAAAAACCAGCTCACTTGCCCGAACAATAGCAGAGTGATCGACATTGCAAACGGCGAGGCGGGCGAGCCCTTGCCCGCCAAGATGGTTAATGGCCGCCAAGGTATCGGCAGTCTCGCCGCTTTGAGAAATACTGACGATCAACGTCCCATCGACAACCACAGGTTCGCGATAACGCAGCTCAGAGGCGACCTCTACCGAGCACGGAATTTTTGCGAACGCTTCAATCCAATACTTTGCGACCAGCCCGGCGTGGTAGCTAGTGCCGCAAGCAATAATTTGCACGGCTTTGGTGCGGGAAAACACCTCCGCCGCAGATGCGCCAAAATCCAAGGCGGACGGTGGCTTCCCAGGTGGAATAGTGTCCCTGAGCCGTTGTGGCTGCTCATGAATTTCCTTGAGCATGTAGTGATCATAACTGCCCAGCAAGTCGTCTTTTTTAGGCGGTTCAAGCTGTGAAACCTCACGCTCGATAGTGGCGCCTGTCGAATCAAACACCTCATAGGATCCGGCTTTCAAGCAGCCTATGTCGCCATCTTCTAAATAAATAAAGGTGTCGGTGACAGATCTCAAGGCGAGGGTGTCGGAGCCCGCAAACATCTCACCGATGCCAAGGCCGATAACCAAAGGGCTACCGTCGCGGGCGACAACCAATGTTTCAGGCTCATCACTGTCGATGACGGCTATGGCGTAGGCGCCCTCGAGTTTTTTAACGACTTGCTGGACTGTGGCTAATAGATCGCTACACGTCGGTCGCAGCTGGTCGATGAGATGGACGATGACCTCGGTGTCGGTTTGGGAGAGGAAGACGATGCCGCGGCCTTCTAAGTCGCTTCGCAGGACGGCGTGGTTTTCGATAATGCCGTTGTGAACGACAGCGAAACGATTGCCCGCCGTATGGGGGTGTGCATTGGCGGCACTCGGCACTCCATGAGTAGCCCATCGCGTGTGCGCGATGCCCAAACAACCTAGTAACGGCCTTTGTCGTTGAGCCGACTCCAATTCAGCAACGCGACCCAGCGCCTTGTGAAGCTGAAGGTTTTTGTCGTTATCAACGAGCGCTATACCGGCAGAATCGTAACCCCGATATTCAAGCCGTCTTAGGCCCTCCAATAAGATTTCGGATACCTCGCGTTTGGCTGCTGCTGCAACGATGCCACACATAAACCCGCCTTCTTAGTTTTTCTTTGGGGGCTGCCACCCGCTGATATTGTGTTGACGTGCCCGACCAATCGCCAACTCTCCGCGTGGGACATTGTCAGTGATGACTGACCCCGCACCCACAAAGCCGTCATCCTCGATCACCACCGGCGCCACAAGAGTGCTGTTTGAACCGACAAAAACGCGATCCCCAAGTCGGGTGGGGTGCTTGTTAGCACCATCGTAATTGCAGGTAATCGTGCCCGCACCGATATTGGCGCCAGCGCCGATATCGGCATCACCCAAATAGGCCAAATGATTCGCCTTACTGCCCTCACCCACCTTTGTATTTTTAGTTTCAACAAAATTGCCCACTTTGCTGGTTGGGTCTAGTCGCGTGCCCATGCGAAGCCGTGCATAGGGGCCGACCTGGCAGTTCTGACCAATAACCGCTGACTCAATATGACAAAAGGGCTCAATCACCGACCCCGCTGCGATCTCTGTGTCTTTCAGGACGCAGTGGGCACCAATCTTTACGTCATCCCCCAAAACAACGCGACCTTCAAAAACCGTGTTTACGTCGACGGAAACACCTTCTCCGCATATCAACTCTCCACGGATATCGATTCGCCGGCGATCGCTGATGGCTACGCCCTGCCGCATGAGGGCTTCTGCATAGCGCTGCTGAGCCGCGCGCTCTAACGCTTCTAACTGCAAGCGATCATTGACGCCCGCCACCTCAATAATGTCGCTCGTGGTGTGAATCGAGACGGATAACCCGCCGGCACGAGCAAGGCCCAGTATGTCAGGGAGATAATATTCCCGTTGCTGATTGGTGTTGGTCACTTGCTTCAAAAGCGTAGTCAACAAATTAACGGGGGCAGCCAAGATACCGGTGTTCACCTCTTTGATATGGCGCTGGTCTTGGGTCGCATCCTTGTCCTCGACGACCGCGTGAAAACACCCCTGTGCGTCCCGGACGACCCGGCCGTAACCATCAGGCTTTTCGAGTAACGTTGACAGCATAGCGGGGGATTGGGTGGCCGCTTCGCACAGGGCGCTCAGTGTCTTAGTTTGAATAAGCGGCACATCACCATAAAGCACCAAAACAACACTGTTAGATTGGCAGTGCGGGATCGCCTGCATGACCGCGTGGCCCGTGCCAAGCTGGTCGGCTTGCTCATGAAATAGAACGGATTCTTCAAGAAAAGCTGTCCGCACAGCGTCCGCCCCATGCCCAACAACCACGTGGATGGCGCGGGGATTGAGTTTTTTTGCTGTGTTAATTACGTGCTGGAGTAAGGGGACGCCAGCCAGCGCATGCAGCACTTTTGGAAGCGTGGATTGCATACGGCTGCCCTTGCCGGCAGCGAGAATAATGACCTCTAACACCATGTTGACCCGGCCTGTGACTTACCAAACATCGAAGGAGGCATAGAATAGCAACGGTTGGTGATGTAAAACCCTACAAAAAAACCGCCTTTAAGGCGGCTTTTTCACATTTCTTATGGTTGGGTAGTGCTTAGTGGGTTTTGGTTTACCCGCGGCCAGCCCGGTTTTTTAACTTTCTGAGCGTGGCGAGCTGCGCCGAAGCCTCTGCCAGCTGTGCTGACGCGCGACCGTAATCCAGCTCTGCTCCCTGATTCGCCAACTGGTCCTCGGCAGCCTGACGTGCAGCCTCAGCAGCTGCCTCATCGACATCATCGGCACGAATAGCGGTGTCCGCAAGCACCGTCACCACATCACCCTGAACCTCCAGAAAACCACCTGAAGCGTAGTAGATATGCTCTTCACCGCCTTGCTCAACAACACGAATGGGGCCTGGCACAAGGCTAGTCAACAGTGCAGCATGGCCATAACAAACACCCAGCTCACCATCGGCGCCGGTAGCAACCAGCAGCTCCACCAAGCCTGAATAAATCTGGGCTTCAGCAGAAACAATGTCGCAGTGTATGGTCATAGCCATAAATCTATCTCGCGTCTAGCCTTAGAGCGTTGCTGCTTTCTCGACGGCTTGTTCGATTGAACCCACCATGTAAAAAGCCTGCTCTGGCAGATGATCGTATTCACCGGAGAGAATCCCTTTGAAGCCTGCAATGGTGTCTTTCAATGACACATAAATTCCGGGTGAACCAGTAAAGACTTCTGCGACATGGAATGGCTGAGACAGGAATCGCTCTATCTTTCGAGCGCGAGACACGGTCAGTTTGTCTTCTTCAGACAGCTCATCCATACCCAAAATCGCAATGATGTCTTTTAGTTCCTTGTACCGCTGTAAAACCGACTGAACCCCGCGAGCCACTTCATAGTGGTCCTGGCCAATAATTAGGGGATCCAGTTGGCGAGATGTTGAGTCCAATGGATCGACCGCGGGGTAGATGCCTTTAGCGGCGATATCACGGCTCAAAACAACCGTTGAATCAAGGTGGGCGAACGTCGTCGCGGGTGACGGGTCAGTCAGGTCATCCGCAGGAACATAAACCGCCTGAATAGATGTAATGGACCCCGTCTTGGTCGAGGTAATGCGCTCCTGCAGTACCCCCATTTCCTCCGCCAGCGTTGGCTGATAGCCCACCGCGGAAGGCATACGGCCTAGCAAAGCTGAAACCTCAGTTCCTGCAAGGGTATAGCGATAAATGTTATCGACAAACAGCAGCACGTCGCGCCCCTCATCACGGAACTTCTCCGCCATAGTCAATCCAGTCAGGGCGACACGAAGACGGTTACCTGGAGGCTCGTTCATTTGGCCGTATACCATTGCCACCTTGGATTTATCCATCTGCTCAACATTAACGACGCCGGACTCCTGCATTTCGTAGTAAAAGTCGTTTCCTTCCCGCGTCCGCTCTCCAACACCGGCAAAAACAGACAGACCCGAGTGCTCGGTGGCGATATTATTAATGAGCTCCATCATGTTTACGGTCTTACCAACTCCTGCCCCCCAAAAAGACCGACCTTGCCACCTTTTGCAAAAGGGCAGACCAGATCAATCACTTTGATACCGGTCTCCAAAAGCTCTTCGGACGCCGCAAGCTCTTCGTAGGTGGGTGCTGGACGATGAATCGAAGAGCGCTCTTGCTCCCCAATAGGGCCGCGTTCATCAATTGGATTTCCCAAAACGTCCATGATGCGGCCCAGGGTTTCAGTGCCCACAGGAACAGAGATCGGCGCACCCGTATTTTCCACCGCTAAACCTCGACTAACACCCTCTGACGACCCCATCGCGATCGCTCGAACAACACCATCACCAAGCTGTTGCTGCACCTCGAGGGTAAGCCCTTTGTCACTAACCGTAAGGGCGTCGTATACCTGAGGGACGTTGTCCCGTGGAAACTCCACGTCAATTACCGCGCCAATAACCTGGACGACTTTTCCGCTACTCATGTTTGAGCCTCACTCTTTTCTTTCTCGTGGCGGCTAACACCACCAACCCCATCAAATTTTATGTGCTATTTCAGCTGATCGCCGCCGCACCACCAACAATTTCGGATAGCTCTTGGGTAATCGCCGCTTGGCGCGCTTTGTTGTAAACCAACTGAAGATCATCAATCAGCGTGCCAGCATTATCGCTAGCGTTCTTCATGGCTATCATTCGCGCCGCCTGCTCACAGGCACCATTTTCAACAACCGCCTGATAGACAAGTGACTCTATGTACCGGGTCAACAACCCATCGAGCAGCTCTTTAGCATCGGGTTCATAGATGTAGTCCCAGTGGTGGGACAGTTTTTCATCATCTGATGCCTCCAAAGGAAGAAGCTGCTCCACCTGTGGTGTTTGGGTCATTGTATTAACGAACTCATTGCTGACCAAATAAAGCTTGTCGATATCCCCGGCCACATAGGCATCCAGCATCTGTTTGACACCACCAATGAGCTGCTCGACCGTGGGCTCTTCCCCAATATCGCGCACACTCGCGACCACATTACCGCCAACGCTTTTAAAGAAGGCCATCGATTTAGCACCAATGAGCGAAAGGTCTACCTGGGCATCCTGCTCGGACCAGCCGCGCATCGCCTGAATTGCCGCCTTAAAAAGGTTGATATTCAAACCACCACACAGGCCGCGGTCGGTGGAGATAATGACAAAACCAACACGCTTAACCGGTCGCTCGGTCATGTAAGCATGACGATACTCCGGCACAGAATTGGCAATATGACCCACAACGGCGCGCATTCTTCGTGCGTAGGGCTTACCGAGCTCCATCCGGTCCTGGGCTCGCCGCATTTTACTTGCAGCGACCATCTCCATCGCGCTCGTAATTTTCTGCGTTGAGCGGATGCTGGAAATTTTTGTTCGGATTTCTTTTCCGACGGCCATGACCGGTTACCAGGTTTGTGTGGACTTAAAGGTTTCAATCGCTGACTTGAAGGAAGCCTCTCGGGCATCATCCCAGCCACCGTCGGCGGCAATCTCATCCATGAGCGCACCGTGCTCTGAACGCATGTAAGCGATAAGTGCGGCCTCAAAAGCACCCACCTTTGCCACCTCGACATCCTTCAAATGCCCCTCGTTGGCGGCGTACAAAACAAGTCCCATCTCAGCAATTGATTGCGGGGCATATTGTTTTTGCTTCATAAGCTCGGTAACGCGCTCACCATGATCTAGTTGTGCTCGAGTCGCGTCATCGAGATCAGAAGCGAACTGGGAGAAAGCGGCGAGTTCGCGATATTGTGCCAACGCTGTCCGGATACCCCCGGAGAGTTTTTTCACAACCTTGGTTTGTGCCGCACCACCCACCCGGGATACAGAAATACCCGCGTTCATGGCCGGACGAACGCCTGCATTGAACATATCCGCTTCAAGGAAGATCTGGCCGTCAGTAATTGAGATAACGTTGGTAGGAACAAAAGCCGAGACGTCGCCCGCTTGCGTTTCAATAACCGGTAGGGCTGTGAGGGAACCTGTTTTTCCTTTGACCGCGCCATTGGTGAAGCTCTCAACATAATCAGCGTTAACTCGAGCTGCACGCTCCAACAGACGCGAATGAAGGTAGAACACGTCACCGGGATAGGCTTCTCGACCCGGGGGACGACGAAGCAGCAAAGAGATTTGTCGATAGGCAACAGCCTGTTTGGACAAGTCATCGTAAATAATCAGCGCATCCTCGCCTCTATCGCGGTAATACTCCCCCATGGTGCAGCCCGCGAAGGGCGCAAGGTATTGCATCGCAGCTGGGTCTGACGCATTTGCAGCAACCACAATGGTATGCGCCATAGCGCCATGTTCTTCGAGTTTGCGCACCACCGCAGCAACTGAAGACGCTTTTTGGCCAACCGCCACATAGATACATTTAATGCCCGTGCCTTTTTGGTTGATAATGGCATCAATGGCAATCGCTGTTTTGCCAACCTGGCGATCCCCAATAATTAGCTCACGCTGCCCTCGCCCAATGGGGACCATGGCGTCGATGGCTTTAAGACCAATCTGCACAGGCTGATCAACGACTGTCGCGCAATAACCCCTGGGGCGATCTTTTCAATCGCGTCGGTCTCACTGGCTTCTATCGCTCCTCGACCGTCAATCGGACTACCCAAAGCATCAACTACTCGGCCCTGAAGGGCTGGCCCAACCGGGACCTCCAGAATACGACCAGTACAACGACATGTCTGACCCTCGGCGAGCTTCTTGTAGTCGCCGAGAACAACCGCGCCCACCGAATCACGCTCGAGGTTAAGCGCCAAGCCGTAGACGCCTCCTTGGAACTCAATCATCTCACCGTATTGCACCTCGGTGAGCCCATGAATACGAATAATGCCGTCGGTAACGGAGACGATGGTGCCTTCATTCGTCGCTTGCGTCGAAACATCAAGCTGCTCGATACGCTGCTTAATGATGTCGCTGATTTCTGAAGGGTTAAGTTGTTGCATGACCTGTTTCCTCTATCAGGGTGTCAGCGCACCGGCTAGCTTCGCCAGCCGGCCGCGAACAGAGCCGTCGATAACCATATCGCCAGCCCGGATTACTGCCCCGCCCCAAAAGTGCGGGATCTGTCTGGTGTGTAAGAGATACGCTGCGAGCAAGCTGCTTCTCGAGAGCGCGCGTTAAAGTTGCCGCATCACCTTCGGAAAGCTCAAACGCCGAGACCACCTCGACAGCTACTGACGTTTCCAGGGCTTGCTTTAGCTCTGTAAAGAGAGAAAAGACCTCTGGTAGTAGTGCCAAGCGATCATTTTCCGCCAATACGTTAATAAAGTTTTGTTGCGATGCCGAAACGTCAGCCTCAACCAATCTCCCAAAAGCCTCCGCCTGCTGGTCACCGGTTTTATCGGGACTAACAATAAGCGCCGCCACTTTCGGCTGGGTGCAAAGGGCCGCCAGCTCTGCCAGCACCCCGGACCAATCACTCAGCGCATCCTGAGAGCGCGCGACGTCAAAGGCCGCGCGTGCATAGGGGCGAGCGAGAGTCCTAGGCTCAACCATTTCAGCGCTCCACCGTCAGGCTCGCCAGCATGGCTGCGTGTTTTTCTGCGTCCACCTCCGCCGCGAGTATTTTCTCTGCGCCCTGAATAGCGAGCTGGCTCACCCGAGCCATAAGCTCTTCCTGCGCTCGAGCGCGCTCCTGCTCAATTTCGGCTGACGCAGCCGCCTTTACGCGATCCGCCTCGACAACGGCAGCCGCCTTCGCTTCATCAATGAGCGCAGCGGCCCTTTTATTAGCAGATTCGATAATGCCGGCAGCCTCTTTTTTGGCCTCCGCCATTTGTGCTGTCGCGTTTTTCTGCGCAAGCTCCAAATCGTGGCTGGCTCTATCTGCTGCCGCCAACCCGTCGGTTATTTTTTGCTGGCGCTCCGCCATGGCAGCGACAATGGGCGGCCAGACAAAACGCATGCAAAAGGCGACGAACGCGATAAAGGCGATCAGCTGGCCAATAAGCGTAAGATTGATATTCACTGTTTGCTCCTGTTAATAACCGACACGATGCCCACTAGGGTGGGACTGGTCGACTGTTCTCCCGGTTAACCCGCGACAACGAATATCAGGTACATGGCGATACCAACACCGATAATTGGAATCGCGTCAACAAGGCCCGCGCCCAGAAAGAAGGTCCCTTGAAGCTTGGGAGCCAGCTCAGGTTGGCGGGCAGAGCCCTCAATAAGCTTACCGCCCAGAATGCCCACGCCGATAGCGGCGCCCATTCCGCCTAAGCCCATCATAATCGCGGCGGCAACATAAATAAGTTCCATGGTGTTCTCCTACTTAATGGTTAGCACTAGTGCTTGTGTTAAAAAAATCAGTGGTCTTCGTGAGCCATGCTTAGGTACACAATGGTGAGTACCATAAAAATAAAGGCCTGGAGTGTAATGACCAAAATATGAAAAATCGCCCAGCCTATCTGAAGCAGTGCGGCAGGCAGCATCCAGAAAAGCCCCACGCTAAACAACGAAGCAATAAGAATGAAGATCATCTCGCCGGCGTACATATTGCCAAACAACCGTAAACCCAATGAAAACGGCTTGGCGAGAAGCCCTACCACTTCCATAAACAGGTTCACTGGAATAAAGAGTGGGTGATTGAAAGGGTTAAGGGTTAACTCTTTGACGAACCCGAACCCCTTCACCTTGATGCTGTAGTACAGCATCAACACAAAGACTCCCACAGCCATTCCCATGGTGATATTGGGGTCGGTTGATGGCACGATTTTCTGATAATCAACGCCAACCAACATAAGTCCATGTGGGATCAGATCAACCGGGATTAAATCCATCAGGTTCATCAGGAACACCCAGACAAAAATGGTGAGCGCGAGGGGAGCTATCAGCGGGTTTTTCCCGTGAAAAGTATCCTTCACGGTGCCATCGATAAATTCGACGATCATCTCCGCAGCGTTGACCCACCCAGAGGGGACACCAGCCGTGGCTGTCTTGGCCACGCGGCGAAACAACCAACAAAAAATGATACCCAACCCAACAGACCAGATCATCGAATCAACGTGAACAGCATTAAAGCCCATCGCCGCTATCTCGTCGGCACCATGGGCAAGGGTCCACTGACCACCATCACCAATGACCTGAACACCATCCGCTGTCTGCCGCTCGAAACCTGCGGGCAGCTTTCCATAGGTGAGGTTCGTCAGGTGGTGGACGATGTATTCGGAGACTGTCTGTTCTGCGCCTGATGCCATTTATCTATGATTCTTCTCTTTTAAGCGAACTTAGCCGCTTTTCGTTGCTTTTGTCCGCTCTTTCACGGCAAATACTGTTGGCACTGCGCCTATGGCTATCACCGCACCAGCAAGCACTGCCAACCCATTAATTGGGGTTTTCAGCGCAAAAAGGGCTGCAAAACCTGCTCCCGCCAAGGGGTACTTGGCGAAAGCCAGCATCCCAGGTTTCCCACTCCATCGCTGGGACCCCAACTGATAGGCCAACCAGCTTTGAGGCAAGATCACCACAAGGCCACCCAAAAACAGGTCAACGCCCGGCTGAACCCCGACCAGAAGCGCCAAAAGGCCACCCCCAACTGCAATAGCAGTGGTAGTAACGAGTAAGGCTGAGAACATCCGTGCTTTGACCGCCTTAAATGGGCTGGTTGCCGGCCGGTATGTCACCTGAGCTGGGGGCCCAAAAAACGAGGGCGAGTGTAAAGGATGTGGTGTGCCATATCAACAAATGCCACCCTAGCGGATCCTCGACAAAATGCCGTCTAGCTCCTCGTTGCTTGAGAAGGTAATAACCAGCTTGCCTCCTCCCCCGCGACGGGCTTGTAACGCCACTGCCGCACCCAGTCTCTCAGCAAGATCTCGCTCTAATCGCTGCACATCGGGATCTCGCCGGCCTTGGTCGTGTGATTTATTTTGATCGGGGTGAAGGATGGTCTTCACCAGCCGCTCTGTTTGCCGGACAGAAAACCCGGATTTCACCACTTTTTTAGCGGCTGCAACTTGTTGCCGCCCCTCAAGAGCAAGAAGCACCTTGCCGTGCCCGGGACCGATTACCCCCTGCTCAATCATTGTTCGAACGTCGGGTTCCAGTGACAAAAGTCGCATGGCGTTGGCAATGGCGGGCCTTGATTTGCCAACCCGCTCTGCCACCTGCTGCTGGCTGAGCTCAAACTCATGTTGCAGTCGCTTTAAGGCGACTGCCTCCTCAACCGGGTTTAAGTCTTTTCGCTGGATGTTTTCTATCAGCGCCATGGCAATCGCCGCATCGTCACCCACCTCTCGCACGAGGGCGGGAATTGTGTCGATGCCGGCTAACTGACTCGCCCGCCACCGCCTCTCACCGGCGATGATCTCCCAGACACCTCCCTCAACAGGCCTGACGATTATAGGTTGCATCACACCTTGATGTTTAATGCTGTCCGCCAATTCCTGAAGAGATGCTGGGTCAAAGTCTCTTCTCGGCTGGTACTTGCCACGCCGCAATTTTTCGAGGGGTATCTGCCTTAGCCCCAATGCGGCCGCGGCGGGGAGTGATTCCATCTGGTCACTTGTGGTTGATGTCTCAGCTGGCGTCGACGTAATAGCGGTAGCGCTCAACAAGACGTCAAGGTCTTTGCCCAAACTTCCTCGTCGTTTTCGTGCGCTCACTTGATATTCCTCGATCTCTGTGCAAACTCGCTAGTGGAGTCACCCGATCCTTTAGGCCGGACGTTGGATGCTTGTCCGGTCGCCCTGACGTTTCACGAACTCCCCCGCCAATGCCGCGTATGCTCTCGCTCCCGCACTGTAACGGTCGTAATGCAATGCCGGCAATCCATGACTGGGTGCCTCTGCCAGCCTGACATTCCGTGGAATCACTGTCCTGTAGACTTTATCACCGAAATGCTTATGAAGCTGCGCCGAGACCTCATTAGTCAATGAATTGCGGGGATCGTACATGGTGCGCAGTATGCCTTCTAACTCTAACCGCGGGTTTGCGGTCTCTTTCACCCTTTCTATCGTTGCCAGCAGTGCCGACAGCCCCTCTAGCGCGAAATACTCACACTGCATCGTAACAATCACCGAATGGGCGGCAATTAAGGCGTTGACCGTGAGCATGCTCAATGAGGGGGGACAATCGATGAGAATGACATCGTACTGGAACCCCGTCGCCAAAGCGTTTGCAAGGCGGTGCTCTCGTTGCTCCAACGCCAACAGCTCTACCTCTGCAGCCGTGAGATCTCGATTTGCCCCAACGAGTGAATAACCGTTGTCGGCTGCGGGCACGATAACCTCTTTAAGTGGCATGGCATCGACCAATAAATCGTAGGCCGTGTACTCAAGGTTGTGTTTGTCCACTCCTGAGGACATCGTCGCATTTCCCTGCGGGTCAAGATCCACTAGCAGAACCTCCCGCCCCATTGCAGCGAGACTGGCTGCCAGGTTAACGCTGGTGGTGGTTTTACCAACACCGCCCTTTTGGTTAGCTACAGCAACGATTTTCATGCGCTCGACTCATTGGTACAGGGTGTCGGTTTAAGGATGACTAGGACCCTCGATTCATCGAGATAGGGTACTTGCAAGACGCTTTTTTCTAGCACCGATACTCTCGGGTCAAGGCTTTCCAGCTCCTGATCAGCGCTCATCGATTTCATAGCCAAAATAGTGCCTGACGCCGTCAGCAAATGGGCGCATTCATCCACTATCTTAGCACTAGTCGCAAATGCCCTCGTCACGACATGGTCATATCCGGCGGTACCTTTATGGTCCTTGGCCCGAGCATGAAAGATACGTACATTGCTGAGGCCGAGCGAAGTGACTACTTGATGTAGAAAGCGCGTTTTTTTACCGTTACTGTCAAGCAGCGCGACTGTTTTTTCGGGCTGGATAACTGCTATTGGAATGCCCGGTAAGCCGGCGCCCGTGCCCACGTCAATAACCGATGAACCCATAACACTAGGGACCACCGATAGGCTATCAAGGATGTGGCGCACCGCTATATCTGATCTATCGCGAATGGCAGTGAGGTTATAGGTCTTGTTCCAGTGCTCAAGTAAATCGACATAGGCCACCAAACTCTTTAATTGGTGACTGCTGACCTCCAAACCAAGCTTAGCAATCCCTTTTTCCAGTAGGGAGCGGGCCACATCAGCCATTGGCAGCGCGGCCAGTCGACTCTGTTTTTTTAAGGTACACCAACAGCAGCGAAAGGGCGGCCGGGGTCACACCAGAAATTCGACCGGCTCTTGCAAGCGACGTTGGCCTAGCTTCGGTGAGTTTCTGACAAATTTCATTCGACAGCCCTGGTACTGAAGAGTAATCCAAGTCTGGCGGTAATGCGGTTTCTTCCTGCCGTCTGAGCCGTGCAATATCATCGGTTTGGCGTTCAATATAGCCTGCGTACTTTAGTTGGATGGCTACTTGATCAGCGGCGTGTTTCGTTGATACCAGCGGCGTGCCAGATAGTGGTGCAACATCCTTGTAGGTAAATGTTGGACGGCGCAGTAAATCGGCCAACGAGTACTCTCTTGATAGCGGTTTATCCAAGAGATTAGATAGCTGAGCGGCCTCCGGTGAATTGGGCTGGATATACGTGGTTTCTAGGCGTTTCTTTTCAGCATCAATGCTCTCTCGGCGTTCCGTGAAAAACCGCCACTGCTCATCAGTAATAAGTCCCATTGCTCGACCAGCTTCGGTCAGCCTGAGATCCGCATTGTCCTCTCGTAATAACAGTCGATATTCCGCCCGGGAAGTGAACATGCGATAAGGCTCCTGAGTACCAAGAGTCACCAAATCATCGACCAAAACACCGAGGTATGCTTGGTCTCGGGTTGGCTCCCAAGCCGATAGCGCCTTCACTTTTCGTGCCGCATTCAAACCGGCGAGCAGCCCTTGAGCTGCTGCCTCCTCATAACCCGTCGTGCCATTAATCTGGCCGGCAAAAAACAATCCTGAAACTGCTTTTGTTTCCAGTGAGTGTTGCAAATCTCGGGGATCAAAATAATCGTACTCGATCGCGTAACCTGCCCGCGTGATGTGACTATTTTCAAGTCCGCGAATTGACCTAACCAGAGACAGCTGCACATCGAACGGTAGGCTTGTTGAAATACCGTTTGGATAAAGTTCGGTCGTGCAAAGCCCCTCTGGCTCAATAAATATTTGATGCGAGTCTTTATCGGCAAAACGATGGATCTTGTCTTCGATACTGGGGCAATACCGAGGTCCAGTACCTTCGATAACACCGCCGAATAGTGGCGACCTGTCTAATCCAGCACGGATAATGTCATGGGTGTTTTCGTTGGTTGCAGTAATCCAACAGCACCGTTGTTCTGGATGCGTATTCTCAGAACCATAAAGGGACATAACCGGTCTCGGTGTGTCACCCCACTGTTCTACCATGACTGAAAAATCGACCGTAGTGGCGTCTATCCGTGGAGGGGTCCCTGTTTTTAGGCGGCCTACTCGAGGGCAAAGCTCTCGCAACCGATCGGCAAGGGTTATAGAGGCAGCGTCACCCGCTCGCCCTCCCGATGTATTTTCTAACCCAACATGTAACCGTCCATTTAAAAAAGTACCCGCTGTGAGCACTACTGTTGAGGCACGAAAAACCAGTTTGTTTCGAGTGACAACACCCGTAACGCGCTCGCCCTCCAGGGTGATATCTTCCACGGCATCCTGAAAAATATTCAGATGTTTTTGCTGTTGAAGCGTCTGGCGGATCGCGTTTCGATAAAGGACACGGTCAGCCTGCGCCCGGGTGGCTCTGACGGCAGGGCCCTTCCTCGCGTTTAATACGCGAAATTGAATACCGGCCCGGTCGGTAGCGCCCGCCATCGCACCACCCAAAGCATCGATCTCCCGAACGAGGTGGCTTTTTCCGATGCCGCCGATAGCAGGGTTGCAGGACATTTGACCCAAGGTATCAATAGCATGTGTCAGCAATAAGGTTTTAGCACCCGCCCTGGATGCGGCGAGCGCGGCCTCGGTGCCAGCATGGCCCCCACCCACGACAATCACATCGAATTGAAAATCAGTTTTACTCACACGAACGCCACTTAAGCTAATTGCAATGAACAGCACGCCAGTATAAGTCCTGAGGCCTACCGAAGGAACGCCTTAAATAACGGTAGAAATGTCACCCTGTCGAGGATTGGCTCAGCGGTCTAAAGTTGATGGGTTCCCAGTGGCGGTAAAAATTTATCGCGATGAGTAGTAACTTTAATAAAGATATAAATTATTAGAGAGAGTTAAGTTATATTGATGTTGTTGTTATTAGGGGCCCTATTAACGGTTGATAAGTCTTTCAATCGCCGACAGGCACAGGCTTTCCTCACGGTATAACCCGGATTAAAACCATACTTAAGCTGGCGTATAGGGCTGGGATGTCTTGGGGATAAGCCGCTACCAAAATCGGAAGCGGTTAAAGACCAAGAAGAGTCCCCTACTCATCCCCTCCTAATACACAGGATAAACATGCTGTGTCAGGCGTTTATCAAATAGTTGGCGATTAGTTGGGGCGTTGGACTATAACGGGGTAGAAACTGTGAGTAACCCGTGCGTATCGGGTGGGTTATTTGCCGATGCAAAAGCTCGAGAATATTTCTCCCAATAGGTCATCTGTGGTGAGGCGACCTGTGATTTGGCCGAGCTCATCATGGGCACGTCGAAGATCTTCGGCAAGTAACTCTCCAGCACCTGTTTGAGCAAAAGAGACCCTGGCACCGTCGAGCATCTCTTCCACAGCGTTGAGCACATTAAGATGGCGCTGACGGGCGCTAAAAACAGAAGGGGCATCAGCTGAGACACCAAGAAGAGAGGTGATGATGTTTTTGAGGGCGTCTATTCCGTCGCCGGTTTTGGTGGAGATAGCAACAGAGACGCCGTTCTCGTTTTTTGTGGCGCCGGCTGGGCGCTGTGAAAGGTCAACTTTATTGAAAACCGTGCAATAAGAGCCCTCAAAAAAAAGTGGGTCACTGTCTGGGTTCAGTACCGTGTCATCAATTACGTGCAGAATGAGATCTGCATCTTCTATCGCAAATCTGGCGCGACGGACGCCCTCAAGTTCAACATCGTCATTGGTTTCGCGTAAACCAGCTGTATCGGTTAATAGGACGGGGATGCCGTTTAGGTTTACCCGAGCAGTAAGAACATCTCGAGTTGTTCCAGCGTGTTCGGTAACAATAGCGATAGGTTCCTTTGCCAGCACGTTAAGTAAGCTGCTCTTTCCCGCATTAGGAGCGCCCGCTAGCACGACGGTTGCACCCTCTTGATACAACTTGCCTTGGGTGGCTATGGCCAGAATGTCTTTGGTTTTCTGGCATACGCTGGTAAGACGCTCCAGCACTTTTCCATCGGAGAGAAAATCAATCTCCTCCTCTGGAAAATCAATGGCGGCCTCAATGAAAACCCGTAGAGCTACCATCTCTTCTGCCAGAGTCTTAATGACCTCGGAGAACTCTCCTGTGAGCGACGCTCTTGCCTGGCGAGCGGCGGCGCTTGTTTGCGCGTTAATAAGATCGGCAATGGCCTCAGCTTGTACGAGATCAATCTTGTCATGAATAAAAGCACGTTCAGAAAACTCGCCGGGCCGGGCCTGTCGTGCCCCTAGGTCAACGCAAGCAGCGACCAATTGGCTGAGCGTCATGCGACTGCCGTGAATTTGGCATTCCACGACGTCTTCGCCTGTGAACGAACCTGGTGCGGGAAAAAACAGCAGAATTCCGTCGTCAATAGGATTTAGATTGTTATCAACAAACTGTGAGTAATGAGCGACTCTTGGGGTAAGGCTTCTTCTCTGCGAGAGTGTTAGTGCGATGCTCTCTGCACGTGACCCAGACAGCCGAACTACGCCAATCCCACCCGGACCGGCCCCTGATGCAATTGCAACGATGGTGTCGTTATCCAGAGTCGCCGTGTTCATAAAGCCCTCATCGATTACCGGGCCAAACCCTCACGCTCTATTTGTCGAGTAATGACATATTGCTGAGCCATGGAAAGCAGGTTGTTTACCACCCAATAGAGCACGAGGCCCGAGGGAAACCAAAGAAAGAAAAAGGTAAAAACAACCGGCAGCCATTGCATGATCTTGGCCTGCATCGGATCCGGTGGTGGCGGATTGAGTTTTTGCATGAAGAACATGGAAGCGCCCATTATTAAGGGCAGCACAAAGTAGGGATCCATCGCAGATAAGTCGTCGATCCATAGAGCAAATGGCGCCTGCCGCAATTCAACCGATTCCATGAGCACCCAATAGAGAGCTATAAAAACGGGCATCTGAATCAAAATAGGTAAGCAGCCTCCCATGGGATTAATTTTTTCTTTTTTGTACAGCTCCATCATGGCTTGAGACTGTTTTTGCTTGTCTTCAGCGTACTGTTCTCTAATCGCCACCATTTTGGGCTGTACTTTGCGCATTTTGGCCATCGAGCGATAGCTGGCAGCTGACAGTTGAAAAAAGGCGGCCTTGACCAGCAGGGTTAGCACTATGATCGCGAGCCCCCAGTTAACCACGACACTTTGAATCGTGGTGAGCAACCAGAACAAGGGTTGTGCAATCCACCACAACCAGCCGTAATCAACGACGAGATCGAGGTGAGTAGCGAGGGCGGCTAAAGCGGGTTGGTTTTTCGGTCCGGCATAAAGTGTTGCGGACCAGCTGCCACGCTCTCCCGCGCCGACAAGCAAAGCCGGGCTGGTGAATCCCGCAATATTTAAGCCGGAGTTTGTTTGGCGCGCTGAATAAGAGTGGGTGTCATCTTTGTTTGGCACCCAGGCTGAGACAAAATAGTGTTGGATCATGGCAATCCAACCCCCGATCACTTGTGCCTTCCAAGGGTCGTCAGCCATATCGTTAAAGGTAAACTTTTTAAATCGATCTTCAGCGGTAGTTGTCGCGGCACCCAAAAAAGGCTGCATACCAAAACCACTGGTGTCGGCATCGGGTGGCGCTGTGCTGTCGCGCTTTATTTGTGCGAATGGAACGGCTCGCCAGGTGTTCTCGCCGTTGTTTTCAATATCGTAGCTTACATCGATGGCATAGCTACCGGGTTCAAAAGCAAATCGTTTGGTGACGACGACAGAGTCAATGGTTTCGAACAAAAGCGCGATTTCCAACGGTGTGTTTGGGGTCATTTCATAGCGGTTTTTCGCAACCGCGAACAGAGCGCGGGATTCGGAGTCAATGCCGTCGGGGCCAACTAACCCCGACTGGGCTGTATAGGTTCGCTGATTGCCCTGTTCTAAAAGAACGAACGGGATGTTGGGCGTCTCTATGTTTTCTGGGTACGCTAGAAGAGCGGTTTCAACAACATCTCCGCCGACTAAATCAATGACCACTTCCAGCACATCAGTTTTCACTGAAACAAAACGGGATGAGTCACTCGCTTCTGTCGGTTGCTGTGGTGTGTTTTCTAGCGTGGCGCTTGGGAGTTCGTCAGCGGCGTTCTGATCTGATAATTCAATCGTGCCACCGGTAGGCAAAGAACCTTCAAGGCTGGTTTTTGACAGCCGTTGCCGTTCTATTGGTTCCTGGTTTTCAGCGCGAAAGGCGGTCCACTCTACCAATAGCAGGAGGGTAATGGCGGCGGATGCGGCGATCAGTAAAAAACGTTGTAAATCCATGGAGTCGTCTTCAGGCGGTTTGGTCGGGTGTCTTGGGTTTTTTCTCAGGGACTGGATCATACCCTCCATCGCACCCTGGGTGACAGCGGAGGATGCGCCTGATACCTAGCCAGGCCCCAAATATCAGCCCATATTCTTGTATAGCGTTCTCTGTATAGACTGAACATGTCGGTTCAAAGCGACAAAACCGTCCCACCCAGGGGCTGAACACTAAGCGGTACGATTTAATCATCAAAATTCCAACGTGAGCGGGAATAGAAAAACACCGGTCTATCAGATTTGAGTTCAACACGTTATGGCTTCGCTATTGCATCGCGAGCGCCAAGGCGCTCATCAACTCGCGCCCAAAGGGATTGGAGGACCGCGGTGATGTCATCATTGGACAGCTCGGCTATTCCGGCCTTACAGAGAAAGACGCAGTCGACAGGTGTTTGTGGCCCCTCGCAACGAAACGATTCCCGGGTTAAGCGTTTGATGCGGTTGCGCTGTGTAGCAAGGCGCACGTGTTTTTTGGCGATGATCAATCCAAGGCGCGCCTTAGAAAGGTTTTTGGTGCGCGCGAGAACCATCGCGTATTGATTATGGGCTTTCGCTTGGGGCGAGTTAAAAACCCACTGGTAGTCAGCGGGCTTGAGTAAGCGCCGGTCGTGACCGAACTTAAAATCGGTCTTTAACACGGAGTGTTGCTGCTATAAACGAGCGTGAGCCTTACAGATTGAAACGAAGATTACGCAGAAAGACGTTTTCTGCCACGCGCCCTTCTTCGAGACAGCACATGACGGCCAGCCTTCGTGGCCATTCTCGCGCGGAATCCGTGGGTGCGCTTTCGCTTGAGAACGCTGGGTTGAAACGTGCGCTTCATGGTGACTACCTGTCATTCGTATGTGGGGCGCGGAGTTTAGGCTACTGGGCAGGGTGATTCAAGCGGTTGGTAATACTTGTGTCTGGCGCCCAGCCCCTTATCAGAGTGGTGTCCGGGGTAAGAGGGGTGGTGTTAAAAATCCAGTCACCGGTTGTGGGTTGTTCGTGGGGTTTGTTCCTGGTTCGTCACCCAGATCTTATACATTCAATCAAAATCCCAAAAAACCAGACGTTTTTATTTTTTGTTGGTCTTTACTATCAATTTGAGCCCTTAACCCACAGGGACTAGACCTAAAAACCGGACAAAAAAGCGCAACAAATAAACCACTTAACGCCAACATATAAACAGGTTATCCACAGACTCGGCGGGCGCTGCTCTTGCGCTAAACTCAAAAACCGGCTAGAGCAGCATGGCGACCATAACCTTCTGTTATTTATAAATAAAAAACCGTTTGCGCGCCGTGTTTTTTTGTGGATAACTTACAACCCATGGCGCCGGAGTCGACGTTCCGGAACGAAAGTGACTGAACACCTATAATCGAACAAAAACGGTGTTTGAGAGTATTTCGGCCAAAGCCCTGTCGGTGGTGTGTAATGCCGTATGGGACTTGGTCATTTGGAGAGAGTTTGTGTCCTTAAGTCCTACCAATATCGATGTTTGGCAGCATTGCCTGTCCCGTTTGCGAGATGTGTTACCGCTCCAACAATTCAACACCTGGATCCGGCCGTTAAAGGCGAGTCATACCGAGGGTGGTGTCACGCTGGCGGCCCCTAATCGGTTTATCCGGGATTTTGTCGAGGACAAATACGGGGGACTCATCGCCGAGGTCGTTTCGGAAGCAACATCTCCGGGCGTTGCCTGCTGGTCCATCGTTGTTGGCGAGAAAGCGCCAACCCTGACGATGGGCCTGACAAGTAATTTGGAACAGAGCTCAGAATCAAACGTACGTCCAATGGTGTCGGCGTTGCAGCCATCGTCATCGGCGAGCAGCGGAGGGGCGACGTTGCCCTCGGCTGGTGGCTTTGTACCCAGTTCCCAGCCCCCTATTTCAATTCGGTCTGGTGCGGCAATCGCTCCTACCCATCAGCACAATCTGGTCGAAAGCTATACCTTTAGTTCTTTTGTTGAGGGTAAAAGCAATCAGCTTGCGCTTGCAGCGGCTCAACAAGTAGCCGAGAACCCCGGCGATTCTTATAACCCGCTGTTTTTATATGGCGGTGTGGGTCTGGGTAAAACCCATCTGATGCACGCCGTTGGAAATGCTTTGCGCAAGTCTAAGCCAGACGCGAGGATCGTTTACTTACACTCTGAGCGGTTTGTCGCGGATATGGTTAAAGCATTGCAGCTAAATGCGATTAGTGATTTTAAGCGGTACTACCGCTCGGTGGATGCATTGTTGATTGATGACATTCAGTTTTTTGCCAACAAAGATCGGTCCCAAGAAGAGTTTTTTCACACCTTCAATGCTCTCCTCGAGGGGGGCCAACAAATGATTCTGACCTGCGATCGATACCCCAAGGAGATCGAGGGCTTAGAGGAGCGACTGAAGTCTCGTTTTGGTTGGGGGCTGACGGTGGCTGTGGAGCCACCCGAGCTAGAGACCCGCGTGGCAATCCTGATGAAAAAAGCAGAACAAGCCAATATAGATCTGGCGCCAGACGCTGCGTTCTTTATAGCCCAGCGTATTCGTTCTAACGTGCGAGAGCTGGAGGGTGCATTAAAGCGGGTAATAGCCAGCGCAAACTTTACGGGCAGGCCGTTTGACATTGACCTTATTAAGGAGAGTTTGCGGGATCTGTTGGCTCTGCAGGACCGGCAGGTCAGTCTCGACAATATCAAGCGGACTGTCGCGGAGTATTACAAGATAAAATCCTCTGATCTTTTGTCTAAAAGACGCAGTCGATCGGTGGCCCGTCCGCGCCAAGTTGCCATGGCGCTGTCCAAGGAGTTAACCAACCACAGCCTCCCCGAAATAGGCGATGCTTTCGGCGGCAGAGATCACACGACAGTGTTGCACGCTTGTCGTAAAATCAAGGAGCTTCGCGAGACCAACACCGACATTCGTGAAGACTACAAAAATTTATTACGCTCGCTGACCACTTAAACGTAGAATAATCGGCGGAGTTGTTTAACGTTTTTCTAGAACAGGGCAAACCATGAAGTTCAGTATTTCGCGCGACGCATTATTAAAGCCGCTAAACCTTGTGGCGGGCGTGGTTGAGCGACGACAAACGTTGCCAATTCTTTCCAATGTGCTGTTAAGCCTTGAGGGTAAAAAGCTCTCGCTCACTGGTACGGATCTTGAGGTGGAGCTGGTGGGCCGCGTTGAGCTGGATTCGGCCGGGGTAGACGGCGAGATTACGGTTCCCGCGCGCAAACTTGTTGATATCTGTAAATCACTGCCAGACGGGTCCACTATAGAACTTAATGTTGAGTCCGGTAAGGCAATGGTCAAAGCGGGTCGCAGCCGCTTTACCTTGTCGACTCTGGCAGCGACAGAATTCCCTTCTGTCGAAGAGGGGGTGGGTGAGCTGGCGCTGGATTTACCGCAAACCACGGTCAAACGGCTGATTGAACGAACCGCGTTTGCCATGGCGCAACAGGACGTCCGGTACTACCTTAACGGCATGTTGTTAGAGTTGAAGTCGGGCAGGCTACGTATGGTTGCCACCGATGGGCATCGGTTGGCGCTTTGCACGGCGCCAGAGCCCGTCAGCGCGGGAGACGCTTCGGTGATTATTCCTCGGAAGGGGGTTCTCGAGCTGTCGCGTCTCTTGGAGGGGGAAGAGTCCATCTCCCTGGTTATTGGGAGCAACCATGTCAGGGCATCAAACCCGCAATTTACCTTCACTTCTAAGCTAGTTGACGGCAAGTTCCCCGAATATGAGCGCGTTTTACCCAAATCACCCGATAAAACTGTGATTGGCGATAGGCTTGAGCTCAAGCAGGCGTTTGCCCGAACAGCGATTCTTTCTAACGAAAAATATCGCGGTGTTCGTTTAAAGCTCAGTAATGACACGCTCGACATCATGGCCAACAACCCAGAACAAGAGCAGGCGGAGGAGGTTGTGGCTGTCGATTACAAAGGCGACAAGCTTGAGGTGGGTTTTAACGTGAGCTACCTTCTGGATGTCTTATCTGTTCTGGATGGAAAGCAGGTTCGAATGTCACTCGCAGACTCGTCGAGCAGCGCTCTTCTGGAGGAGGCAGAGGCAGGGGACTCCCTGTATGTTGTTATGCCAATGCGACTTTAAGGGGCTTAAATCACGCTAGTCCGCGCCGCTTGGGAGGCTCAGTGCACCTAGAGCGCCTGTATATCGACCGGGTCCGTAATCTTACCGAGCAGCGTTTGACCTTGGGGCCAGGCGCAAACTTTGTTGTAGGTGGCAACGGCAGTGGCAAAACAACCATTTTAGAAGCAATTAGTTTACTAAGTACCGGCCGGTCGTTCCGAACTTCTACGGCGCGGCCGCTTATTCAACACACACAGCCAGCTTGCACAGTACAGGGCCGGCTTGTCGGTGAGGCCGTTCAAAAGGAGTTGGGTGTTCGAAGGCATCGTAGCGGTGAGGTGGAGCTTCGGGTGAATGGCATTAGCGTGGCTTCGCTGGTTGAGCTGGCCTCGGCGCTGCCTACCGTGCTAATCGACACCAGCGCCTCCGATCTTATCGTTGGGCAACCGGAGTTGAGAAGGCGGTATTTAGACTCCACCATGTTCCACGTGGAACAGCGGTTTTTGGCGTGCTGGAGGCGCTATCATAAAGCCCTTCGCCAGCGAAACGCTGGGCTCCGTCGTGGTATGATCTCTGGGTATTCTGCCTGGTGCGCAGAGGTGGCTGGGTCGGGTGAGGTGTTGTCAGCATTGCGAGAGCCGGTGGCACAACAATTAAGTCAACGTTTTGCCCGTACTGCAACAACGTTAAGCCCCTCGCTGTCGGGCGTTGATTTGAGTTTTCGCCCTGGCTGGAGCCGCCCAGACACGCTTGAGCAAGTTCTCAGGGTGGGCTTGGACACGGATAGGTCGCAGGGGTATACCCGGGCTGGCCCTCACCGTGCCGACCTTCGAATGGTAGTTAATGGTCGGGCAGCTTCAGAGGTGTTATCTCGGGGCCAGCTTAAGTTGGCGGTTGTGGCGCTGAAGGCGGCCCAAGCTGAGGTGATGGTAGATATGGGGGTCTCGCCCCCCGTGTTTTTGGTGGATGATTTGGGGTCAGAGCTGGATGGGCCCCATGCGGCGGCGGTCTGTGGTCTTCTCGCCCAGACCGGATCCCAGGTGGTTTTAACTGCCGTGGCTGAACAGGAGTTACAGCAGTATTGGCGGGGTGGGGATCAGTGCTTGTTCCACGTGGAACAGGGTTGTGTTTCCCCAGCTCGTGGGTAACTCAAAGCAAATAATGGGTTATTGGCTGACAATAGGACAGTAAAATGACAGATGAAACCGCCCCAATGAGTGGTGAATATGATTCTGGCAGCATCAAGGTTTTAAAGGGCCTAGACGCTGTTCGGAAGCGCCCTGGTATGTACATCGGCGACACGGACGATGGTACTGGGCTGCACCACATGGTTTTTGAGCTTGTTGATAACTCTATTGATGAGGCTCTGGCAGGCCACTGCTCTCAGATAGATGTGGTGATTCATCCAGATGAATCGGTCACAGTTTCGGACGATGGTCGTGGCATCCCGACGGATATGCATGAGGAGGGTGTTTCTGCTGCAGAGGTTATTATGACGGTCTTGCACGCGGGCGGTAAGTTCGACGACAACACCTATAAAGTCTCCGGCGGCCTTCATGGTGTGGGCGTGTCGGTCGTCAATGCGCTCTCCGAGACATTGCAGCTCACCGTGAGACGCGCCGGTCAGTTATATGAGCAGCTATATCGCCACGGAGTACCAGAGGCGCCTTTGGCGGTTGTGGGAGAAACAGATAGCACGGGTACAACAGTAAGGTTTAAGCCATCTGCAGAGACCTTTACCAATATAGAGTTCCATTTTGATATCTTGGGTAAGCGGCTCCGGGAGCTCGCCTTTCTCAACAGCGGGGTGCGCATCGTTCTGACGGATGAGCGCTCCGGGCAAAACGAGACCTATTGCTACGACGGTGGCTTGAACGCCTTCGTCGATTTTCTTAACCGGGGTAAAAACAGTATTAACAAAGTCTGCCACTTCCAGGCAGAAGCTGAAGGTGGTGTTGGTGTCGAGGTTGCGCTTCAGTGGAATGACAGCTTTCAGGAAAATATTCTGTGTTACACCAATAATATTCCCCAGCGAGACGGCGGTACTCATCTCGCGGGTTTTCGAGCGGCACTCACCCGAAGCCTGAATGGCTACATCGAGCGAGAGGGGATGGCCAAAAAGGCCAAAGTTAACACTACCGGTGATGATGCCCGAGAAGGTCTAACGGCCATTATTTCTGTCAAAGTGCCCGATCCTAAGTTTTCTTCTCAAACAAAAGACAAGCTTGTTTCTAGTGAGGTCAAAACGGCTGTGGAACAGTCGATGGGTGAGCACTTTAACGACTACTTGCTAGAGAACCCACAAGAGGCTCGATCAGTTGTTGGGAAAATGATTGACGCTGCGCGCGCTCGGGAGGCTGCTCGTAAAGCGCGCGAGATGACCCGGCGTAAAGGAGCCTTGGACATAGCGGGCTTGCCGGGAAAACTGGCCGACTGTCAGGAACGCGATCCGGCTTTGTGTGAGCTTTACTTGGTCGAGGGTGATTCGGCGGGCGGATCCGCAAAGCAGGGTCGCAATCGAAAGTTTCAAGCGATACTCCCGCTCAAGGGAAAAATTCTTAATGTTGAAAAAGCGCGCTTTGACAAAATGCTGGGCTCAGCTGAAGTTGGAACCATCGTCACGGCGCTCGGTTGTGGTATTGGTAAAGATGAGTTTGATGCGGACAAGCTTCGCTACCACAGTATCATCATCATGACCGATGCGGATGTTGATGGCTCTCATATTCGAACCCTTCTTCTGACTTTTTTCTTTCGGCAAATGCGTGAGCTGATTGAGCGAGGCCACATTTATATTGCGCAACCGCCGCTATATAAACTGAGTCGCGGCAAGCAAAGTCAGTACCTCAAGGACGAAGCGGCGCTGGATAACTACCTCATTCAGAATGCTCTCGATGGAGCAAGCTTGCATGTGAATCCTGGGGCGCCACCGATCTCGGGGGAGTCCCTTGAAGCTCTTGCGACAGCTCATCGATTTGCCGCAGCGACCATTGAGCGCATTGCGCGCCTCTATGCCCCCAATGTGTTGTGGCAGCTTCCATTTATGGCCTCTCTCACCCTTGATCAGCTTGCTGATCAAGGCTTGGTGCAGGCGTTCGCCGATCAACTAAGTGAGCGCCTACTATTACTTAAGGACAAGACAACAAGCTATGTAGTTGAGGTAAGGCAGGATCCAGAGCGCGGTTCTTGGTATCCGGTAGTACTGCAAACATCACACAGTCTGACGACGGAAATCACTCTCGGAAGAATGTTTTTCGGCAGTAAAGAGTACGGCGTTCTTGTGTCCCTAGGCGAGCAGACCCATGGACTGATTGAGCAAGGTGGGTATTTTCAGCGTGGTGAACGAACTTTTGAAACCGAGGATTTTGCGGAGGGGCTGGACTGGCTCATGCAAGAGGCACGTCGGGGTGTTTCGGTCCAGCGCTACAAAGGTCTGGGGGAAATGAACCCGGATCAGCTGTGGGAGACAACCATGGATCCCGAGGTTCGCCGAATGCTTAGAGTTACCATCGAAGATGCCATTCTCGCGGACCAAATGTTTTCCACCTTAATGGGAGATGACGTTGAGCCGCGACGCGAGTTCATTGAAGAGAACGCGCTTGCTGTAGC
This sequence comes from uncultured Luminiphilus sp., assembly GCA_943787485.1. GTDB lineage: Bacteria > Pseudomonadota > Gammaproteobacteria > Pseudomonadales > Halieaceae > Luminiphilus. Next base: position 110,414 of record CALSMP010000006.1, read on the forward strand.
CAACCTCGATGTCTGACTAGAAGTGTTTGCGATGCTGCCCGCCTATTGCCACATCTGGCGTCTGCTGTCAGCCGCGCTTTTACATGGGGTCGGCGGCACGCGGTCACACAAGTGCAGCGCAGGGTGATGCTGATATCAGTGTCGACTAGTGTCTTTCGAGTCGGAACTGTTCTCATCGAGCAACTGTAACCGATCATTTTCGGTAGCGATGGGCCGCAGGTCCTCAGGAAACTCCCGTGTGGCTTTGGCAGACAGCGATTGAAATCGCTCTACTTTGCCTTGCAGCCCCTGGCGCCCCGTTAACGCTGTGACGGTGTCGTTATACTTTTTCGATGCCGTTTGCAGGCTACCTCCAAGGCTGGCAAGACGCTCAGCAACCAGGCTAACAGAGTTAAAAACATCTCCCGCTCGTGAGCTTATCTCCCGCGCTTCTTCATTACTACGCTCTACCATCCATAAATTCGCAACGGTGCGCAAAATGGGCATTAACGTCGAGTGGGACACCATCACAACCCCCTTCTGGTATCCATAGGCAAATAAATCCCGGTGGTTTCGCATCACCTCGATGTAGGCAGGTTCTACGGGCATAAACATCATGACGAAATCGGGACTCGATAACCCTGGAAGCTGCTGATACGCCTTATCAGCCAGGCTATCGATGTGCGCCTTTACCGCTTGAGCGTGGCGCTTCAGCGCAGCATCCCGCTGGGGCTCGGAGTCGGCTGCGACCGCGGCTTCGTAATCAACCAGCGATACCTTGCTATCGACGACCAGGTTTTTGCCCTCGGGTAGGCGAATGACAAAATCTGGTAATAACCGCTTTCCCGACTCATCTTTAAATGCTGTCTGACTATCATAATGCTCCCCAGCGCGAAGCCCTGCCAGCTCGAGGGTGCGCTCAAGCTGGGCTTCCCCCCAGTTCCCCACCAGCTTTTTATCTCCCTTAAGGGCGTCGGTGAGGTGTTGTGCATCAGCACTGATCGACAGCCCCACCGTTTCGAGCTGTTTAATTTGCTGAATGAGCGAGGCGGAGTTCTGAACCATATCGGTATGAACTTGGTTAACTCGATGTTGAAAGCCATCTATCTTTTCGGCCAGCGGCTTTAATATGGCTCCGAGGCTATCTTTGTTGGCGTCTCGGAGCTCTTTATCTCTTGCGGCTAGCAGCTCTCTACTGAGATTTTCAAACTCAATTTTGAGGCCCGCTTTATTGGCGTCGCTTTGCGCAAGCTGCTGTTCAAAGGAGCGCGCTTTTTCTTCGGCTTTTGCTTGTTCAAGTTTGAGCTCACTTTGCAGATGCAGTTGTTGCCGGCTAGCCCACAACCATGTTGCGAAAGCACCTACTGCAAGGCCGATGCCAATACCAATAAATAAAGCCGCCTCCCCCATATTCGCTCCTTACCCGGATAGCAGTGCAATATCCGCAATACGGATAAAGCTGTTTCGCAAAGCACTGAGCAATTGCAGTCGGTTTAAACGAAGTGCTGGGTCCTCGGCGTTCACCATCACCCGATCAAAAAAAGCGTCAATAGGTGCTCGCAATGCCGACAGGTCCTCTAGCGCGCCGGCGTAATCACCGCTAAGTATCTTGGGTTCTGACAGGTCATTAATATGGGTAAGCGCCTCAAACAACGCTTTTTCTTCCGCTTCTTGAAGCAAGCTTTTCTGGGGTGTGCCCGTAACGCCGTCGGCTTTGGCCAGAATATTTGCCACGCGTTTGTTAGCGGCCGCCAGCGCTGCAGCGGCGTCTGACCCACTGAAAACATGGAGCGCCTGCACACGCCTATCAATCTCTGCGGGACTGGTGATGCCTGTCGCCGTTACCGCCCGTAACGTTTCAACAGGAATGGATTGATCCTCATACCACGCGCGTAGACGATCAATCACGTAGTTGAGCAAGGTAGCTGCAGTGTCTTTTTGCAGGGTCTCTTTGGGATAGCCCGAAATCGACTGGTCGATTAAGACTCCTAGGTCCAACTCGTTGGGTAGCGCGAGCAGGATTCGAATAACGCCAAGCGAGGCTCGCCTGAGTGCGAAAGGGTCTTTTGACCCCGTAGGGATCTGGCCCAACCCAAAAATACCCGATAGCGTATCCAGGCGGTCTGCGAGCGCAACACAGGATGCCTCCAAGCTCTCCGGGAGCGCATCGCCCGAAAACCTGGGCCAGTAATGTTGTTCGATGCACACAGCAACTGCTTCGGGTTCGCCATCATGTCGAGCATAATGCCCACCGGCTATTCCCTGAAGCTCCGGGAATTCTAAGACCATGTCAGAAACAAGGTCGCATTTGGCGAGCTCAGCCCCGCGCCGCGCGATGGCGCTATCACCGCCCAGAGTTTCGGCAAGCCACCCGGCAAGCTCAGCCATGCGCCGGGTTTTATCACCCACGGAGCCCAATTGCTGTTGAAAAATAACGGCGTCCAATTTTGATGCGCGCTGTGCGAGCGGGGTTTTTTTATCGGTTTCGAAAAAGAAGGCGGCATCGCTTAACCTGGGCCGAATAACTTTTTCATTTCCAGAAACCACTGACGCGGGAGAGTGACTAGCGATATTTGACACAGTAATAAAAAGTGGCAGTAACTCGCCCGAGCTATCAAGCAGGTGAAAATATTTTTGATGCTCTTTCATAGACGAGATCACGGCTTCTGACGGTACGGCAAGAAAAGCGGGGTCAAAACTTCCAGACAGGGTCACTGGCCACTCGACCAAGCCAGTCACCTCCTCCAACAAATCATCGTCAATAACGGCGTGCGCCCCAAGTTCTAGGGCTTTCGCCTGTACTTGCTCACGAATCAAGCTTTGGCGAGCCACAAAATCTGCAACAACAAAGGCAGCGTGGAGTTCTCGCTCGTATTCGCTCGCGGCGCTAATTATCACTGGCTCTGTGTGATGGAAACGGTGTCCCCGGCTTTCTCGTGCACTGCTTAACCCAAAGAGTTCAACGGGCAGCACCCTGTCACCTAGCAGAGCGACCAACCATTGCACCGGCCTCAAAAACTCATGACGCTCTCGCCCCCAACGCATGCGCTTGCTGACAGGGATGGCTGCGACGGCATCGGTAATAATCTCTGGCAGCACGTCAACGGCATGCGCGCCTTTTTTTACACGCAGTAATCCCAAGCGTGGGCCCTTCGGGTCATTGATTTCAATCAATTCTTCAGGAGCTACCCCCTGTTTTTTAGCAAAACCCAGAGCTGCCGGACTCCATTGGCCTGCCTCGTTCTTGGCACTTGCCATCGGCGGGCCAGCGACTTGCACTCGCTCGTCCTGTGCTTCCGTCACCAGCTTGGTGACTACAACAGCCAATCGCCTTGGCGTCGCGAAGCGATGAACCTCTCCGTGGGTTAGTCCCTTCTCCGATAGTCCAGCCACAATGTGCTGTTCCAGCGCAGCGACCATGGATTGAAGTGCCCCTGCGGGAAGTTCCTCGGTACCAAGTTCGAACAAAAAATCAGCGGTTTCTTGATTCATAGTGACGCTTCCAGTGCTTGTGCACGGAGATCGGCGTCGGCTTGAGGAAACCCCATGGCAGCCCGAGAGGCGTAATAGGCTTGCGCGGCCGCCTTTGCCAGGTTTCGCACCCGCAGAATGTAGCGCTGTCTTTCGGTGACGCTGATAGCATGGCGGGCATCGAGTAGGTTGAAGGTGTGAGAAGCTTTCATCACCAATTCATAGGCGGGTAGGGGTAGTTTTTGATCGGCGAGTCGCTGCGCCTCGCGTTCGTAAAAGTCGAAGTGGGCAAATAGTTGATCGATATCCGCCTCTTGAAAGTTGTACGTCGACATTTCCACCTCGTTTTGATGGAACACATCACCATAGGTAACCGTGCCCGCGGGGGTCTCGGCCCAAACTAGGTCATACACCGATTCGACGGACTGCAAATACATTGCAATGCGTTCAAGCCCATAGGTGATCTCCCCGGTCACCGGGAAGCACTCGATCCCACCCGCCTGTTGAAAGTAGGTGAACTGGCTGACCTCCATGCCATTTAGCCAAACCTCCCACCCCAATCCCCAGGCGCCTAGCGTGGGTGATTCCCAGTTGTCCTCGACAAAACGGACATCGTGTTCCAGGGTGTCGACCCCTAAGGCTTTCAGGCTATCTACGTAGAGCTCCTGAAAGTTGGCGGGGCTGGGCTTCATCACCACTTGAAATTGATAGTAATGCTGAAGTCGATTGGGGTTTTCCCCGTAGCGACCATCTGTTGGGCGCCGGCTTGGTTGCACATAAGCGGCGTTCCAGTTCTCCGGGCCTACGGCGCGCAAAAAGGTTGCCGGGTGAAACGTACCCGCGCCTACTTCCATATCTAAAGGTTGTAGGACGATACAGCCATGGCTGGCCCAGAAGCTCTGCAACCGCAGAATCAGCTCTTGAAACGTTTGGGGAATCACAATGGGATCCGATCATCGGTAGTTGTGACCTTAGTATACCCGCGATCGACAGGGCATAATAAGACCTCGTTGTTAACGGGTTGGTGCATTGTCCTCATTATTCCAGTGGTTTCGCAATCGTGCAGCACGAGTGTTGCTGGGAGGCTCATTGTGGTTGATGGCGAGACTCCCCATTGGCTGGGCGCGGGCTATGGGTCGGTTGCTGGGCCGCTTGAGCTATCAATTAGACGGGAGAAGTCGACGGGTGGCGGAGCGCAACATCGCGCTAGCATTCCCTGAAATGGATGAGGTGCAGCAGGATGGTTTGGTTCGAGAGACCCTGCAGGAAACTGGGTCGCTGGCTGCCGAAATGGGCCATGTGTGGTTGCGGCCGTGGAGCCGCACCGCGGCACTGATCAATCGCGTAGAGGGAGAGGGTTCGGTGAAGGCCGCTCTGTCCCGAGGTCGTGGGGTCATTGTTCTTGGTCCGCATCTCGGTAACTGGGAGGTGTTGGGCCTGCATCTGGCGACCTTGGGCGAGATGGTTGCCTTGTACGAGCCGCCGAAATTAGCCAGCCTTGGTCCAATGATTAAACAAGCGCGAGAGAGAAGTGGCGGTTTGTTGGTCCCCACTACCCCCCGGGGCATCGCGTCGTTGGCTAAGAGCGTCAAGGCGGGGGGAATTTCCGGCGTTCTTCCTGACCAGGTTCCCGATGCTCCAACGGGCGGGCTTAACGTGCCTTTCATGGGGGTTGAGTGCGGCACCGCAGCCCTTGGTTGTAACTTGATACAGCGAACCGGCGCAGCAGCCTTTATGGGGGCAGCCTTTCGTTCCAAGGGCGGTTTCGATGTGGTTTATGTTCCCGCCCCGGAGGCGCTCCATAGTGATGATCTTGAAGTTGCATTGACCGCAATGAACGACGCTGTTGCGCTGTTATTGGCAGGTCATGAGGCCCAGTATCAGTGGCAATACAAGCGTTTTCGAACGCAGCCCAACAACGGTCTTGATCATTATCAAGACCTCAAGGTCGCGCGCAGTCAGTTTCAGCGTCGACCATCATTCTTTGAGCAGGAGCCTAGGGCTTGACCGCTATCACAGGAAAAATTATTGCCGGTGTTATCGGCTATATCACCTTAGGCCCGGTTGGTTTGCTGTTTGGTATTGCGATTGGTCACGCCTTTGATCGCGGTTTGTGGCAAGCCCTTCAGGCGGCAAATCCCGATAACTTGGCGCAAATGCAAAAACAGTTTTTTGCAACCACTTTTACGTTACTCGGTTATGTAGCGAAGGCTGATGGTCGTGTTAGCGAGGCGGAAATCGCCCAGGCAGAAGCGCTTTTCAGACAGCTTCGTTTGGGCCCGCAGCAGCGCCAGGATGCCATCCAACGATTTAAAAAGGGTGCCGAGGCTGGCTTCGACCCGGCTGAGACTATCCGCGCATTTACAGGGCGCGTTGGCATTCGCCGACAAGCACATAGCACTCTGCTGATGTTTCTTGCCAGCATGGCACTGGCGGATGGAACTTTGGATGGTGAGGAGCGCGATGCCCTGCACACGATCTCCAGCTTGCTGGGCGTTCCAATCCGCGAGGTAGATCGACTACTGGCAATGTTAGCCGCCCAATCCCGCTTTCACAGGGAGAGCGGTTATCAGTCACCTCAGGCGTCCCCAGCAAAGCGATTAGAAGATGCTTACGCAGCGCTGGGTATATCCGAAGCCGCGACCGATGCGGAGGTGAAGCGAACCTACCGTAGGCTCATGAGTGAGAATCACCCCGACAAACTGATGGCCAAAGGGGTGCCGGATGAGATGTTAAGAGTGGCCACAGAACGATCCCAGGAGATCTCGACGGCCTATGAGGTCATCAAGGAGTCTAGGGGTATGCGCTAAACTTGAACTATGGGCGCCAGAATGCAGGGGTAAACAACACCAGCAAGGTAAATACCTCAAGCCGGCCGGCGAGCATGGCCACACACAAGAGAAGTTTTCCGGCTTCGTTCACCCCGGCGTAACTTGCTGCGACCGATCCGAGACCCGGCCCCAGGTTGTTGAGTGCGGCGGCGGTTGCCGAAAATGCAGAAGTAAAGTCCAGACCCGTCGTGAGCATTAGCAGCATAATGGTCACGAGAGTGACCATATAAACCGCATAAAAACTCCAAACCGCGCTTACTACCGAGGGCTGGACCCTTCGGGAGTCGAGTTTTAGAGGAATCACGGCGTTGGGATGGAGCAACTGCTTAAGCTCGCGCATCCCTTGGCGAAAGATCAGAAGAAGACGCATTGCTTTGAGTCCACCTCCGGTTGACCCCGCACAGCCACCCATAAAGGAAAGCATCAGCAAGAAAAAAGGGAGGAAGGTCGGCCAAGACGCAAAATCCTGTGTGGTAAAGCCGGTGGTCGTCGCGATAGATACCGTTTGAAATAGACCGTGAATCAGCCCCTCTGAGGGAGGTAGGGCTTCGCTCAAAATAAGCGTGGCACAGGTGACGACGGTCGCTGCGCCAATTACCACACTGAAAAAAGTGGTTTCTGAGTCCTGGGAGTAAATGCGCAGGTTTCTTCGCTGTAGGGCGATAAAATGCAGGCCAAAATTGATCGCCGAGATCATCATAAAGACCGTACAAACAAGCAATACTTTGTCGTTTTGAAAGAACCCCATGCTGCCGTCATGAGTCGAGAAACCGCCGATCGCAACTGTCGAAAACGCATGACAGATCGCATCAAACACGGGCATACCCACAAAGCTGTAGCTTAAGGCGCAGAGCGCTGTCAGGCATACATAGATCTGAAACAATGCTTTGGCAGTACCGGTGATGCGGGGGGTGAGCTTTGTATCCTTTGCGGGTCCTGCACTTTCAGCGCGGTACAGCTGCATACCGCCAACCCCTAGCATTGGCAAGATCGCCACAGCCAATACAATAATACCGATGCCGCCCAACCATTGGAGCAGTTGCCGGTACAGTAATAGCGATCTCGGCAGGTCATCCAGTCCAATGATCACAGTGGCGCCGGTGGTTGTCAGGCCGGATATCGATTCAAAAACAGCCCCGGCCAGAGAAAGTTGTAGTGCGTCACTGGTGTAAAAAGGGATCGCACCGAAGCACCCGAGGACAATCCAAAAAAGGGCGGTCACAAGGAAACCATCCCGGATTCGTAAGTCTCTGTCGGCATCTCGAAAGGGCAGCCAGATCGCAAGCCCGGCCAAGATATTAATACCAAAAGCCAAGCCAAAGGGTCGGGCCGAGCCGTCTTGGTCGTACAGGGCAAGCAGGAGGGAGGGAAGCATCGCCACGCTGAAAATCATTAGCAGTACGCCGGTGATTCGCAGGGAGATGGAGAGGTGCATCAGAAAAACCCAAATCCCACTGCAAACAAATGCTCTACATCGGCAATTTTATTGCGGTCGGTCAGGAATAAAATTACGTGGTCATCGGTTTCCACCACGATATGGCTGTGAGCAATTAGCACTGAGTCGCCCCGGAGGATCGCACCAACGGTCACCCCTGGGGGCAGCTTGAGTTCGTCGAGGCGACGACCAACGACTTTTGAGGATTTAGTATCGCCGTGTGCCGTCAGCTCAATCGCTTCGGCAGCGCCTCGCCGCAGCGAGTGGACGTTACCAATATCCCCACGCCTGACATGGGTTAACAAACTGCTTACCGTTATCTGCTGGGGTGAAATGGCGACATCGATGTCGGCACCAACTAACTCTGCATAAGCCGAGTTGGCAATGAGGGTGATGACCTTTTTGGCCCCGAGTCGTTTTGCCAGCACCGACATCATGATGTTTGACTCATCGTTGTTAGTCAGCGCACAAAACACATCGGTTTGTTCAATGTTTTCCTGCATGAGGAGCGCCGGCTCATTGGCTTTACCATGAAGCACCACGGACTTCTCCAGCATTTCCGACAGAGTGCGACACCGGTCATAGGACAGTTCGATGACTTTTACTTGGTATTGGTGCTCTAGGCGACTTGCCAGAGTCGCGCCGATGTTTCCACCTCCAGCAATCATGACGCGCTTGTAAGGTTCGTCGATGGTTCTAAGCTCAGCGGTCACGGCCCGAATGTTTTCCCGCGCGGCGATAAAAAATACCTCGTCGTCGGGCTCAACGACCGTTGTTCCTTCGGGAATAATTGGTGGTGAATTTTCCCTAAAGATTGCGGCGACACGGGTGTCGATATTGGGCATGTGTTCTCGAATTTCTTGTAGTTGGCGACCGACAATAGGGCCGCCCTCAATCGCACGGACCGCGACCAGTCGTATGCGGCCGTCGGCAAAATCCAACACCTGGAGTGAGCCCGGGTTGGCGATCAGCTGTTCGATATTGTTGGTGACTAACTGTTCAGGTCCGATGATGACATCGACCGCAATAGCGCCGCTGTCAAAGAGCTCTTTGGCTTTCTCTAAGTAGTCACCCGACCGGACCCGCGATATTTTTGTCGGCGTTCGATATAGGGTGAAGGCGATTTGGCAGGCGAGCATGTTCATCTCGTCTGAATTTGTTACCGCGATCAGCATTTCTGCGTGTTCGGCGCCGGCATTGAACAGCGTACTTGGGTGTGCTGCATCCCCGAGAACGGTTCTGATGTCTAGGCGTTCTTGTAGGGCGCGCAGGGTCGAAGCTTCGCTGTCGACGACAGTGATCTCATTCTGCTCATCAGCGAGGTGCTCGGCCAAGGTTCCGCCGACTTGGCCGGCTCCTAGAATAATTATCTTCACGGGTTCAGCATCCCTCCCGATAAAGTTGCACCGACCTTAAACCTGAATGCAGATATTTTCATGGGGAATTTGCCCGTAATCTTGATGGCCACTAGTCAGTCCGGACCAGCCCGGCAAAGAACAGGCCGTCTCCCGCATGAGTTTGTGGTAGCACTTGATATCCGTATTTTGTCATCACCGCCCCCGGGACTTTAAGCGCCAAAGGCTCGCAGTGGGGTAGCTGCTCAAGTGCAAACGCGACTACGTCATCATTTTCCTCTTTGAGCACCGAGCAGGTGACATAATAAAAGCGCCCCCCCGGTCGCAGCAGCGGCCAGAGACTCGTAACAATAGCGCGCTGTTGGGTCTGGAATTGAACAGCATCGGTGGCGCGTCGCAATAATTTGATGTCTGGGTTTCGCCGGAGCACACCTGTGGCTGAGCAGGGCACGTCAGCCAGGATAATGTCAAAGCGCTGGTGCGGGTTTAGCGCTGCTATTTGTGTTGCATCGCCGCACTGAATTCTTATATCCAGGGAAAGCCGTTCGGTGTTTTCCCGAATTCGCTCGAGGCGATCTTCGCTAATGTCCAGAGCGGTAATGTCAGCCAGCGGCGCAACCTCCTTTAGGTGGCAGGCCTTTCCGCCCGGTGCGGCACAGGCATCGAGAACAGCATCCCCTGGCCTCGGTGCAATAACGCTCGCTGCAAGCTGGGCGGTTTCGTCTTGAACGCTGCAAACCCCCGCCTTAAAGTCGGGTAAGGCCCACACATCGGTGGGCTCTTCGAGTTGAATACCGACTGGAGAGTGCAAGCAGGGAGAGGCAGCAATACCTGACTGCTGCAGGGCTCCCAGGTAGGCATCACGGTCAGTATGATTTTGGTTGATCCGAAGGCTCATCGGCGGACGACTTCTTGCGGCAGCAGCAAGTGGCTCAATGTGATCGGGCCAGTCCTTGGTGAAACGATCGAGCAGCCAATCAGGGAGAGCGAGCTTCTCGGCGGGGGTTAAGGCCCGTTCCAGTGCTTCAGCTCGCCGCTGGTAATTGCGCAAGACCCCATTCACGAGGCCTTTGGCCCACCCTTTCCCAAGGGCCTGGGTGGCGGAAACGGTTTCTGACACCGCGGCATGGGGCGGGATACGGAGTTCAGAGAGTTGATGAATCCCCAGCGCCAGCAGCGCCGCTATATCTCGGTCTTTTTCTTTCAACGGCTTGGCCATCAACTGCTTGAGTAGGCCCTGAAGTCGCGGCCACTCCCTGAGCGAGCCGTACACAAGGGTTTTAAAAAGGGCGAACTCTCTCGGGTCCCTATCCTTCACATACTCAGGCATCACCTTCGCCAGCGACTTGCCTGCCATGACCGCTGCGACACATCGTGCCGCGCTCGCGCGAACCTGGTGAGCAGAGGACAAAATCAGGGTACCAATGGCGAGAACTTGCGGCCCGGGGCAAGCGCTGCCTTTCGGCCGTTTATTAACTCGAGTGCGGGAAGAGGTTTGGCATTGGGAAATTGAGCCACCTCAATCACCAGCCCGTTACGACCACAAGCCACAAGGATTCCCTCTCGATCAGCACTCACGATGGTGCCGGGCTCTGTTCCATCGAAGGACCTATCTATCGCACGCGCTTGATAAATTTTGACTCGCTGGCCATCGAGAAAACTATAACTCGTGGGCGATGGGTTAAAGGCTCGGATTTGGCGGGCTATTGCGATGCCGTCCCCACCCCAGCAAATCTCGGCTTCTTCCTTACTGATTTTTGCGGCGTAAGTTGCTAGAGCACCATCCTGCTTGATCGCGTTTTCTCGATGTTCTTGTAGCCGGTCCAACGTTTTTATAAGTAACGGCGGAGCCATTGTGGCCAGTTTTTTGAACACCGCATCACTGGACATTGTGGGATCTAGCGGGAAAGCCTCGCTGGCCAGAACATCTCCGGTATCGAGCCCTTGGTCCATTTGCATGATAGTGACCCCGGTTTCATCATCCCCTGCCTCAATGGCCCGTTGGATCGGCGCTGCACCGCGCCATCTCGGGAGCAGCGAGCCGTGGACATTGAGACAGCCATATTTCGGGATGTTGAGCACCGGGGGGGGAAGCAGTAAGCCGTAAGCTACCACGACCATGACGTCGGGCGCCCAAGCCGCGATAACGGCCTGGTCTTCTGTTGGCCGCAGAGACTGGGGTTGTAACAGGGGTAGTTGTGCGTCCAGCGCCAGCGTTTTTACAGGAGAGGGCAGCAGTTTTTTTCCCCGCCCCGCAGGCCTATCTGGCTGGGTGAGCACACCAACGACTCGATGTGTTGATTCAAGCAGTGCTTCGAGGTGGCGTTGAGCGAACACCGGGGTGCCCGCAAACACAATCGATAGAGGTGTCGACACGTTTAGGCGCGCTGTCTGTGTGCTTTTTCCAGCTTGCCTCTGATCCGCTGGCGTTTGAGGGGGGAGAGATAATCAACAAATAACTTGCCTTCAAGGTGGTCTATTTCGTGTTGCAAACAGATAGCCATCAATCCCTGTAGTTCTTCTGTGAAGGTTTCGCCTTCTTTATTGAGCGCAGTGACAGCGATCCGTGTTGGTCGATTGACGGTCTCGTAGAAGCCGGGTACTGATAAACAGCCCTCATCATATTCCCCAAGGGTTTCATCGAGAATGACCACGGTGGGGTTGATAAAAACCCGCGGCGCTTGCTGATTGTCAGAAATATCCATGACGATTACCCGCTCATGAACATCGACTTGCGTGGCGGCCAAGCCGATGCCTGGGGCCGCGTACATCGTCTCAAACATGTCATCAATGAGTGTTTTTATGCGGCTATCGACCTCATTGACCGGCTCCGCTACCTTGCGCAGGCGGGGATCTGGAAACTCGAGGATGGAAAGTCGCGCCATGGGGATAATTTGCCTGTAATGGATGGGTAGGAGCAGAAGATGGCAGGATTTGTGCTTGCCTCTTCGGGATACCGCGCTCAAACTGCCATTATAGCGCGGCCTTGTGCCCAGCGTCTCGGGTAGCCGAGGCGCTTTGACGACAGGCAACTGATGCGTCCGGTACGGACCGCCAGGGAAGGTGAGGGGATATAAACGTGGGGATAGCAAACACGCAGCGCACGACGAGAGGCCGTTTTCACGCCCTGTTGTGTCGATACACCGAAAACTTTTTGGGTTGGTGCTCTTTGGCGAAGCTTACTCGGGCAATGCTTACACAGCCGGCATTTGCACAGACACAGGCAGTACTCACTCGATCAGTGTGTCGCCCTTTGGCGGCAATGCTTCGAGGGGTGCTGGCCTTCACAGTCCTGTTCGGCTTAACCACCGGCACTCTTGCGCACGCCGATGAGCTTTCGCTGAGGCCTGATGTGCCTCTTTCTTATGTGGTTAAAAAGGGCGACACCCTCTGGGATATCAGTGACCTTTACCTCAAAGAGCCTTGGCGCTGGCCTGAGCTATGGGATAACAACCCCCAGGTTGATAATCCGCATCTTATATATCCTGGAGACGAGTTGGCATTGCGTTGGGATAATGGTGTGCCCCGCTTGGGTCTCGTCAGACGTAGTGATGTCAAACTGACACCCGAACTACGAAGCGAGCCTCTTGACACAGCAATCCCACCCATTCCTCGTGGTCAAATAGACCCCTTCTTGCGCGAAAACAAAGTGTTGGTGCCGAGCCAGCTTGACACACTTGCGTATGTGATCGCGGGTGACGCGGGTCGGATTATCAGTGCTCTAGGGGATCGCATTTTTGTTCGCGGCAGCCTGGAGCCAGAGGATAAGGCATTCAATATTTTACGTCAGGGAGATGTGATCGCTGACCCCGTGACGGGGGAAGTGCTGGGAGTTATAGCTAGCGACATCGGAAGTGCGTCACGTCTTAGTATGGATTCACAGGCGGCGGGTAATGCGGACGTTGAAGAGCTTGAAGTGACCCGAATGGCGGAAGAGGTCAGGATTGGTGATCGACTGTTGCCCCTTGAAGAGGGCGTTTTGGACGCCTATTTTCAGCCCAAGGCTCCGAGTGTTGCCGTTGAGGGCGCGTATATGATCGGTGTTGCGTCCGGCGTGACGCAAATTGGCCAGATGAACATTGTGACGGTGAACCGCGGAGACCGTGAGGGCCTCGAGGTGGGTGATGTTCTGGCTATTTACCAAACGGGCCAGGTTGTCGAGGATCCCGTTACCCGGGAGATGGTTGCGCTCCCCGATGTGCGGGCCGGAGTGCTCATGATTTTCGCGGTCTACGAGAAGGCGAGTTTCGGCCTGGTGCTCACAGCCAGCCGACCGCTTGCGGTCGGCGACAAACTCAAAAACCCCTAACAGGATGTTGATAGCCGTTACCTTCTGAAGCGGCGCGGTCTCAGTGCTCACGGAGGAGCCAATTGCCGTATTTTCTTGGACAGTGTCCGGTGGCGGATAGTCGCTGGTTTCGATTCCTGCAATCCCCGTTGCTCAATCACGAGGCGCGCCGTTGGCTGCTCAGAAACGGCGTTGATCCGGCAACCCCCCAAACCTTAAAAAGCGTTGAAGCCGATCCCGGTTCAACCACACAAACAGCGGTTTTACGTGATCTTTTTCAGGAGCTGCAGCGCCCAGGCGCCATTCCTGCGCCGAACCCTGACCCGTTGGTTCGGCTTTGTTCGCTGGGTGAACCCGATTATCCGCCGCTCCTCGCAGAACTAGCCGATGCCCCGCCAGCTCTTTTTTGTCGCGGTCGGTTTTCAAGCCTGTCGAGGCCAGGAATTGCTATTGTGGGGACGCGTCACCCTTCTATCGCCGGCACCAAGATTGCGAGGACTTTGGCCGCGGAGCTAGTGCAAGCCGGTTTTTGCGTTGTCAGTGGCTTAGCGCAAGGGATTGATACAGCGGCGCACCAAGGCGCTGCGGACGCAGGGGGGCCGACAGTTGCGATCATGGCTACCGGGTATGACCGGATTTACCCTCGCCGCAACCAGAGGCTCGCTGCGGAAATTCAACGTAACGGGCTTTTGATGACGGAGTTTTGTGCCGGTGCCGCTCCCCACCGGTGGCACTTTCCCCGGAGGAATCGAACACTTTCCGGGTTGGCGCTGGCGACGGTCGTCGTCGAGGCGGGTCGACCCAGCGGCACATTGATTACTGCAGCAGCAGCGGGGGAGCAGGGTCGGACCGTATTTGCCTTTCCTTGGTCAGTGCAGCATCCGGGCGGCCAAGGGTGCCTGCATTTGCTGAAACAAGGCGCGACGCTTGTTACCTCAGCCCGGGACGTGGTCGAGCAGCTGTCCAGCAGCCTGCGTGCTTGGTACGAGCTCACCTCTTTTCCGCCGCTAGGTGAGTCGGAAGGTGGAAGTGAGTGTCTCGAGGAGCCAGGCACGACCGTATTGCTGCCTGAGCACAAAGGGTTGGCACGTGACGCCCAAGATCTTTTGGTGGCCCTTGGTGACTCCGCACTGGATATAGCATCACTGTGCCAAGAGCGCGGAATGGAGCTCCCCCATATGATGATCTTGCTCACGCAGCTTGAGGTTGCAGGCCATGTCGAGCAGACTGCGCATGGTTTTTGGCGCGCAAGGGGCGCGGGTACGTGAGTAAATTCAGGACGCAGACATTATCAGCTTTTGTGACAGCGGGGGAGGTCGTGGCGTGCCCTGCTGAGGCGGTGTGGGGGCTTTCTTGTGACCCCTTTTCGGAGTCGGCTGTCGAGGCGCTACTGGCAATGAAGGGGCGCGCGGTCAACAAGGGGTTAATTGTTGTCGCCGCCGATGTCGGTATGTTGGGCACCGTCTTTACGTCGCTATCAGCGTCTGAGCGCAACGAGGTGATGTTGAGTTGGCCCGGCAACAACACGTGGGTATTGCCAAACCAGGGTTATTTCCCCGCATGGATTACGGGTGACAGTGGTTATGTTGCGGTTCGCCTAACCGCATCCCCTGCGCTTCGCGCATTGAGCGCTACGGTTGACGGACCCCTTGTTTCCACCTCAGCCAACCCAGCGGGTGCACTGCCTGCGCGTCATGGGTTTCAAGTCGTGAATTATTTTGGCCCCGGTTTGCCTCGGGCTGTGGGGCAGGTTGATCTTCACGGGCGCCCTTCCACCATCCGCCAGATTGGATCTGATGAGATAATTCGGGCTTAATTCGTCCCAATCTGAAATAACCCAAGCGAGCTCGGTGCGCTGACAGGAAAGAGTTAAACCTTATGGACATTCAAGCTGTTGAAATGTTTCTTCGAGATCTGCAGTCTCGCATCTGCAGTACCCTCGAGCAGGTTGATACCGAGGCAGCCTTTATAGAAGAAGCATGGGAGCGACCTGAAGGTGGTGGCGGTGCCACGCGCGTGCTGTCAGAGGGTGCAGTTTTTGAAAAGGCGGGTGTGAACTTCTCTCATGTCATGGGGGATAATTTGCCGGGTTCTGCAACAGCCGCGCGGCCACAGCTGGCAGGACGAAGTTTTCAGGCGATGGGTGTTTCTTTGGTGATTCATCCCAACAATCCCTATGTGCCCACGTCACATGCAAATATTCGACTCTTTGTCGCCGAAAAACCGGGAGAAGATCCGGTTTGGTGGATGGGTGGCGGCTTTGATTTAACGCCTTACTACGGCTTTGCTGAAGATGCCATTCACTGGCATCGGGTAGCGAAAGCGGCCTGTGACCCATTTGGTGAGGACGTTTATCCCAAATACAAGGCCTGGTGTGATGACTACTTTTTTCTTAAGCACCGCGGTGAGTCCAGAGGTATTGGCGGCCTGTTCTTTGACGACCTGAATGACTGGGGGTTTGAATCTACCTTTGCGTTTATGCAGGCGATCGGCAACGCGTATCTCGATGCCTATGTGCCAATCGTGGAGCGGCGAATGCATCAGCCATTCGGAGAGCGGGAGCGCCAATGGCAGTTATATCGGCGAGGGCGCTATGTTGAGTTCAATCTGGTTTACGACAGAGGCACGCTTTTTGGGCTTCAGTCCAACGGTCGTACCGAGTCAATCCTGATGTCGCTTCCTCCCTTGGTGCGCTGGGATTACGGTGTTGTGCCTGAGCAGGGTACACCGGAGGCAGCGCTGACGGACTACTATCTTAAGCACCGGGATTGGTTAGCAGTCGATCCTGCTGAAGCCCCCTGATTCATTTTGCAGCGATGACCTCCGATCGAGTCGCCCACCCCATTCCCGAGACGGCCTATGCCGTGTTTGGGAACCCCATTAAACATTCAAAATCCCCCGCTATTCACACAGCTTTCGCAGACCAATGTGGCGACGACATCACCTACCGCGCTGTTCGCGTTGAGATTGATGAATTTGAGCTCAAGGCCACCCGCTTTTTTCAGCGCGGGGGTGGCGGCCTGAACGTTACACTTCCCTTCAAGGAGCGGGCTTTTCAGCTGGCGGACGAGTCGAGCGACAGGGCGAATCAGGCGCGTGCTGCCAATTGCCTCATACCGCTTCCCGGCGGCAAACTTCGTGCTGACAATACCGATGGCGTGGGCATGATTCGAGATATGGTGGCCAATCACGGTTGGCAACTGTCGGGCCGCCAGGTCCTTGTTCTGGGTGCCGGCGGTGCTGCGCGAGGCGTTATGCATCCGCTGTTGATGGAAAACCCAGCCCAGGTGATCGTAGCTAACCGGACCGCTGAGCGAGCGCAGGCGCTGGCCGCGCAGTTTTCGGGACATAAAGTACCCGTGTCTGGTGGCGGCTTTGAGTCGCTTCAAGGACAGACCTTTGACCTAATTATCAACGGTACCAGTGCCAGTCTGGACAATGAGATGGTTGCTCTTCCTGAGATTACACTGACCGAGCGGTGCTGCTGCTACGACATGATGTATGGCGCCGAACCTACAGCTTTTATGCGTTGGGCGGCATCGAAGACCCCTTGGGCGGTTTCCGATGGTCTTGGCATGCTGGTTGAGCAGGCGGCGGAGAGTTACTTTCTATGGCTCGGCAAGCGACCCAATACGCGCCGGGTTATTCAAGCACTTAGGCTCCAGCTAAGTCTCTAGGGCTGGACACTGCCATCAAGATACTGCTGTTTTAACGTCGCATAGTTTTGCGCGCTGTAGCCGAGAAATGTGCGTTCTTCATCTGAGATCGGACGGACTGGGCGGGCCGGGCTTCCCGCGTAGAGCATCCCGCTTTTTAGCCGCTTGCCCGGTGTTACCAAAGCGCCGCCAGCAATCATGACCTCGTTTTCCACCATCACCCCATCCATCACGATGGCGCCCATCCCGACGAGTACGCGGTCACCAATGGTGCAACCGTGAAGAACAGCGCGGTGTCCAACGGTGACCTCCGTCCCGATGACCAATGGCCAGCCGCCGGGATTGAAGTCACTCGCATGGGTGACGTGCAGGACCGAGTTATCTTGCACGTTGGTTCGTTCGCCGATGGTAATGTGGTGGACGTCTGCACGCACGGAACAGTTGGCCCAAATGCTGACGTCATCGCTAATTTCGATGTTACCCAAGACGGCGGCGGTTGGGTCAATCATAACTCGAGCACCTATAACGGGGCTGGAGGTACCCCAATGTCGAAGGTTATCTTCTGCTCGGTAAGACACGGATTTCATGAAATTTCTGCCTCTCGTCGTATAGTCTGTGCGCTGGGTTGGATCGTAAAAACAGTAACAGATGTTAAGGACATAAAGCTTTGATAGAACCCCCAAAAAGTAATGAGCGCTTCATCGCTGGGGCGGTATGTCCAAAGTGCGCCGTGATGGACCGGACTGTGATCAGCGCTGATGGAGAGGTGCGTCGATGTATTGCTTGCGGGTTTTTCGAGGGCCGGCCGCAAGACAACCTCGAACCGCTGCCCACGCGAGTATCAAGGCCGGCGGCCCGCCGGGTCGAAACAGCGCCTGAGGTCGTGCGCCTTCTCGATGTCAGTCCGGTGAAAAAAGTAGAAGATTAACAAAAACCGATTTTTTGCAATAAACGCAACATATAGCGCTTATTATCTATATTTACCACTATATATAGTGTCCCGACCGTTATAAGCTCGGTGAATGCCTGATAACCCGCGGCTTAAGCCGTTGGGATCTGTCCATTTCCTTGCATTTCGCTATAATCCGCGCCGCCGAGCCGCAATAGATTGCGGTCGAGCGTTTGGTGCGACGTTTTCAACCGGTCAGCGCCATCAGAAGTTGGGGATAAAAAAATCAACAATACGCCAACCAGACCCCTTTGGGGGTTTGAGTGGTTGTGTGTATGCAATTTAGTTAACGGGCTGCAGCACGGTTGGTGCAGAGGGGCAGAGATGGTAGGTGGGAACGTAATGAGAAGCGCACTAATGGCCTTGATGGCTCTGCCGGCAGCAGCATTTGGAGACAATCAGGTCAATATGTCTCCGGGCGTCACGACGATTGGTGCTGAGATCTACGATCTTCATATGCTCATCATGATTATTTGTGTCGTCATCGGTATCGGCGTGTTTGGTGTGATGTTCTACTCCATCATTTATCACCGTAAATCCCGTGGAGTCGTTCCTTCGCAATTTCATGAGAGTACCAAGGTAGAAGTCGCCTGGACTGTGGTGCCCTTTTTGATTTTGATTGGCATGGCAGTGCCCGCGACCTCCACGCTCCTTGAAGTCTATGACAACGACGACGCGGAGCTCGATATTCTGATCACGGGTCACCAGTGGAAGTGGAAATACGAATACCTCGATGAGAGCGGAGAGAACGTGTCGTTTTTTTCCAATCTCGCAACACCTCAAGAAGCGATCTACAACACCGACCAAAAAGGTGAGCACTACTTACTGGAGGTTGACGAACCCCTAGTCCTCCCGGTTGATACCAAAGTCCGCTTTCTTATCACGGCCAACGACGTCATCCATTCCTGGTGGGTTCCTGAGATTGCCGTAAAGCGCGACGCCATCCCCGGCTTCATCAATGAGACATGGACCAAGATTACAGAAGAGGGCATCTATCGAGGCCAGTGCACGGAGCTATGCGGTGCTTATCACGGTTTTATGCCGGTAGTAGTGCATGCAGTCAGCCGGGAAGAGTTCAATGCTTGGATGGGCGCTAAGCGAGCAGACGAGGCCGCTCAGGTGGCGGCCGCTGCCATGGATTTGAGCCTAGACGAGCTTATGAGCAAGGGTGAGGCGGTATACAACGCACAATGCTTGGCTTGCCATGGTGCGCAAGGCGAGGGCGGAGTCGGCAACGCTATTGCGGGCAGTGCAATAGCGCTTGGGGATATTGGCACGCACCTCGATGTCGGTATCAAAGGGGTGGCGGGTACCGCCATGCAGGCCTTTGGCCGCCAGCTTAATGACGTCGACATGGCGGCAGTTATTACCTATCAGCGTAATGCGTTTGGTAACAACACGGGGGACGTTATACAGCCCTCAGATGTTGCCAGTCACAAGCAGGGTTAAAAGGGAGAAATAACGATGGGAGATCATCACCACGGTCCAGCAACCGGCATAGGGCGCTGGCTTTTTACGACCAACCACAAAGATATTGGTACCATGTATCTGTGGTTCTCCTTTGCCATGTTTATCCTTGGCGGCACGTTCGCGATGATTATTCGCGCCGAGCTTTTTCAGCCCGGGATGCAGCTGGTCGAGCCAGGGTTTTTCAACCAAATGACAACTCTGCACGGCTTGGTCATGGTCTTTGGGGCCATCATGCCGTCCTTCGTGGGGCTCGCCAACTGGCTGATTCCTATGATGATTGGTGCGCCTGATATGGCCCTGCCGCGAATGAATAACTGGAGCTTCTGGATCCTACCTCCCGGGTTTTTGATGCTGGCTTCAACCTTGTTTATGGAAGGCGGCGCGCCAGCCTTTGGTTGGACGTTTTACGCGCCATTGTCTACCACCTACGCCGCGCCTTCAGTAACGTTTTTCATTTTTGCAATCCATATCCTCGGCGTATCGTCGATCATGGGTTCTATTAATATCATTGCTACCGTCATGAACATGCGCGCACCTGGCATGACCTACATGAAAATGCCGCTGTTCGTTTGGACGTGGCTTATCACCGCGTTCTTGCTTGTCGCTGTGATGCCGGTGTTGGCTGGGGCGGTGACCATGATGCTGATGGATATTCATTTTGGTACCAGCTTCTTCTCTGCTGCTGGCGGCGGGGACCCTGTTCTTTTCCAGCATATCTTCTGGTTCTTTGGTCACCCTGAGGTCTACATCATTATTCTGCCCGCGTTTGGCGTGGTTTCCCAGATCATCCCTGCCTTCTCAAGAAAGCCCTTGTTTGGGTACGCATCGATGGTTTACGCGACGGCGTCAATTGCCTTTCTGTCGTTCATCGTTTGGGCGCATCACATGTACACCGTGGGCATGCCAGTCGCCGGTGAACTCTTCTTTATGTACGCTACGATGTTAATCGCGGTGCCCACCGGGGTGAAGGTGTTCAACTGGATCACAACGATGTGGCGTGGCGCGTTATCTTTCGAAACCCCAATGCTCTTCTGTATCGGCTTCCTCATTCTTTTCACCATCGGTGGTTTCACTGGCTTGATGCTCTCCATCGCGCCAGCAGACTTCCAGTATCACGATACTTATTTTGTGGTGGCGCACTTCCACTACGTCATGGTGGCGGGCGCGGTGTTCTCAATGACCGCAGCAGTTTACTACTGGCTGCCGAAGTGGTCAGGGCGGATGTATAACGAGACCATGGGTAAGGTCCACTTCTGGATTTCTTTTGTCGGCTTTAACATCACATTCTTCCCGCAGCACTTTGTTGGTCTTGCGGGAATGCCTCGCCGAATTCCCGACTACGCATTGCAGTTTGCGGATTTCAACATGATGTCATCGATTGGCGCATTTATTTACGGGGCCTCACAAATTCTATTCTTGTACAACGTGCTGGCCACTATTATTGCGGGCGAGAAAGTGACGGATGAAAAGGTTTGGGATGGTGCAGAAGGCTTGGAGTGGACGATACCGACGCCGGCTCCATACCACACGTTTGAAGTACCCCCGAAGCTCGACGCCGCGCACGCGTAGAAAGAGAATAGCGGAGCAATGAGACTAAGCGCGAATCCAACCACTGACACGGTGCTGAAGTTAGCCACCGTCTCGGTGGCCATGTTCGCTTTTGTTTTTGTTGTGATGGTGCCCCTTTACAATGTGCTTTGCGATGCGCTTGGCATTAACGGCAAAACTTCGGCACAAGCCTATACAGCGGTCGACGCCGCAGTGGATACCGGGCGATCAATCACCGTGCAGTTCATTGCTACAAATAATGATGGCATGCCTTGGGAGTTCCGCCCACAGGTAACTGCAATGGCCGTTCATCCCGGCGCCGCTAACGATACGGTTTTTTTTGCGGCTAACCCAACGACCCAGGACATGGTGGCACAGGCTATCCCAAGCGTTTCGCCTTCTCGTGCAGCAGAGTACTTCCACAAGACGGAGTGTTTTTGCTTTAACCAGCAGCCGCTTGGGGGAGAAAGCAACACGTTGATGCCGCTGCAATTTATTGTCGATCAAGATTTACCCAAAGACATCAAGACGATCACCTTGTCTTACACGCTATTTGATGTAACAGCACGTGTGAGCGACCAGATCGCTGCGCGATAGGCCGACGTTGCAACCGGCCAGAATAAAACGGAGATAACCATGGCAACCACAGAACAGGCACCAGCAGGCTTCGAGAAGTATTATGTCCCCGAAAGCTCGAGTCTCGCAGTGCGCGCAACCATTGGCTTGCTGGCAACGGTGTTTGGTGCCGGCCTGTTGCTCAATGACATGACCTTTGGCGAGCCAGGTGCCGCCAGCATGTCTAAGTGGGTGCTGATCGCGGGGCTTGTCTTTTTCATTTTCACCTTGGCCAGCTGGTTTAGAACAGCCATCCGCGAAAATTTGCAGGGAATGAACAGTGCGCAGCTCGGACACAGCTATGTATTGGGTATGTTCTGGTTTATTTTTTCAGAGGTTATGTTCTTTGCGGCGTTCTTTGGCGCCTTGTTCTACGTTCGACAACTGGCAGGACCTTGGTTGGCGGGTGAGGGCGAAGCAGGGCGAATGAACGATCTGCTGTGGCCGGGCTTTGATTTCACTTGGCCTCCAATGATTACCCCACAGGAGGCAGTGGGCGGTGTTGATAGTCAACCGATTGCAAACAATGGTGCGTTCCTCACCCAAGACCGATCGATGGCCTTTGCTGACGCGCATCATTGGTATCAATGGCTGCCTATGTGGAATACGATCATCTTGCTTTCCTCGAGCTTTACGGTGCATGTGGCGCACACAGCCCTGCTCAAGGATCAGCGGTCCAAATTTAATTTATGGCTCGGTATCACCGTGGCACTGGGCATTATTTTTCTTGGGTTGCAGGCAGCCGAATATTACGAAGCGTATGCATTGTTTGGATTGACCTTGAATTCAGGCATCTATGGGTCGACGTTCTTTATGTTGACCGGCTTCCACGGGTTCCACGTTGCCATGGGGATGACCATGCTGCTTATTCAGCTCATCCGATCCATGAAAAACCACCATTTTACGGCCACGGATCACTTTGGGTTTGAAGCATCCACCTGGTACTGGCATTTTGTCGACGTGGTGTGGGTTTTCCTCTTCCTTTTCGTCTATATTCTTTAGGCGAGATTCGGGTCTAATGGGGGCGCGCAGGCGCCCCTTTTTATTGCGCTTTTGCGGTGTGAAGGCACAGATTCTCCCAAGCGACGTGTTGTGTTTTTAGCGGCATTACTTGGGAGGGTTCAGTTCTTTGAATTCCTGTGACTCGACGGTGCCTGAATCCCAGGGGTTGCGGTTGCCAAGCTGTCCTGTAGC
This sequence comes from uncultured Luminiphilus sp., assembly GCA_943787485.1. Classification (GTDB taxonomy): domain Bacteria; phylum Pseudomonadota; class Gammaproteobacteria; order Pseudomonadales; family Halieaceae; genus Luminiphilus. Next base: position 133,205 of record CALSMP010000006.1, read on the forward strand.
GACCCCAAAAATGATGACCGTGATGAGACCGGTGGCCAGAGCTAGCCGGATGCCAAGCGAGGTAAACAGGCGCTTTTTAGTCGGGTCTCCTTGATCCGTCAGCAAAAAGAAAAGCCCTGACCCCAAACTGATAACCAGAGCAAGCATGAAAAATCCAATCAACACTTTGAGCAAAATAGGCATCCTTCTCGGGCTTGACCCGTCGGTGATTTGGCGGTGAGCTCCAGAGAGTTTAACGCGAAGGTAGGCTTTCTGGCGTTTTCGCTCGAATGGCGTCTGACGTTATTTACGCTTCTGCTCACGCCAGCCTTAATAACGCTTGGATTCTGGCAGCTGGAGCGGGCTGAGCAAAAGCGTACGCTGTCGGAGCAGTACGCCTTCCGCGCTGCCCTGCCGCCAATAACGCTGGGCGAAGCGGTACAACTTTCCGAGGAAAACCTCGCCGAATTGCGCGATCGTCGTATTGCGTTCATTGGTACAGCAGTCGCTCAGGACTATCTACTGCTTGATAATCGCTTACATAACGGTCAATTTGGGTATGAAGTCATTGCGCTTATTGAGGCGGGCGGCTACCGAATTCCCGTAAATTTGGGGTGGCTACCCGGGGACCCTGCGAGGCGCTCACTGCCCGCAGTGACGCTACCAGTCGTTGAGCAGCAGTGGGCGGGAAGGGTCTACGCGCCTAAAGACAGCGCCTATATCCTTGGTGAGCAACCGCCCCCAGACTCGCTACCAGCGGTGATTCAATCCTATGAGGCGGCAGAATATGCTCGGGCCTTGAGCGATATTACTGCCGCCCCGATACCGGTGTTCATGGTTCGCGTGGACAGCACGCACCCTGCTGCATGGGTCGCCGATTGGCCCGTGATTAACCAGACCCCTGAAAAGCACACGGCTTATGCGGTGCAATGGTTTATGATGGCCGCCGTGTTGTTTTGTGCTTTTGTGCTTCGGTCGTCAAATATTGGGCCGCTGTTGCTGGGTCGACGCCCGTCGAAATTACCGTAAGGACACACCATGTCTTCATCCCCCGCGGCGGGTACTAGCCGATTACCGCTGTTACTTATTGTCGGCACCCCCGTCATAATCATTTTGGCCGCCTCCTGGTTGTGGTATTTCGTGGCTCAGGGACAGCTCGACTTGGTTGCGGCGCTAGGCACCTCGAACAACGGCACACTTATTACACCCCCCGCGCCAGATAAAGGATGCCGCGTTTACAGACGACGCTGGCGCCGCTTTTCGCTGGCAAGACCTGGATCCTCGATGGACCATGGTGGTCGTGAACCGGGGATCGATCTGCGGTGCTTCCTGCTTAGACCGACTCTATCTAACGCGTCAGCTTCATATCGCCCTGGGTAAAGAGTTCAATCGGATTAGGCGTGTCATGATTAATGATGCGACCGTATCGGAGGTGTCTATCCAAGCGCCTAAGATGGCGCAGTCGACACTGCTGATGGATTATCTTGCTGAAAATCACAAGGGGCTGGTGCCTTTGGCGATGGCTGCGGACCGTCTAGAGCAAGGTTTTCCGGAGCTTACCGATCAACCAGACCAGTGGTTTTTAGTGGATCCTGCCGGGTGGATCATGATGCGGTTTGATGATGATCTTGATTACAAGGCGGCTATTTCAGATTTGAAATTCCTCCTGAAGAACTCGGCGGGTTGAGCGTGGACTCATTGATCAATACGCCGAGAGCCACGTGGCGTGACTATCTTGAGCTAACCAAACCACGCGTGGTCGCGCTCATGATTCTCACGGCGCTTATTGGCATGTGCATGGCTGTTCCAGGCTTCGTGCCTTGGCAACCTTTAGTGCTTGGAAATTTGGGAATTGCGCTTTGTGCTGGAGCGGCAGCAGCTATCAATCACTTGGTTGATGAGCGAATCGATCGGCAGATGTCTCGCACTCGGTCGCGCCCTGTGGCGACGGGTACGGTCAGCCCGCGCGCTGCAGCGATCTTTGCCGCCTGCCTGACCCTGGCGGGTATTACGGTTCTGGTCGTTTGGGTTAACACGCTGACCGCCGTACTCACCGTGGCCAGTCTTATTGGCTATGCCTTTGTGTACACCATGTTTTTGAAGCGTGCGACGCCTCAAAACATCGTGATTGGGGGCCTGGCAGGCGCTGCACCGCCGCTTCTGGGGTGGACCGCTGTGACCGGTGAGATCCACGGTCACGCGCTGCTGCTGGTGCTGATTATTTTTGCCTGGACGCCACCACACTTCTGGGCCTTGGCGATTCACCGGCGCGAGGAATATGCATCGGTCGGGATTCCGATGTTACCCGTTACGCACGGCGTGGGGTTTACCGCGTTGCATATCTTTCTTTACACGATAATCATGTTCTTGATCACGCTATTACCCTTTGCGACTTTGTTGAGCGGATGGCTCTATCTCCTGGGCGCCATCGTTTTGGGCGCGATTTTTATTTACTGGTCTATCGAAATCTTGCGCGGCAAAAATCCGAAGGCGCCCATGGAAACCTTTAAATTTTCGATTACGTACTTATTGGTGCTATTTGTCGTTATGTTGGCGGATCATTGGTTGATCGGTCTGGGTGTTTAAAGGAGCAGTTAAAGAGCCTATGGCAGTGGTATTAACAACGCGAAACAAGGTATGGATTACCGTCGGTGCGGTGCTCTTATTTATGGCGCTCGTTGTCATGAGCTTCGTGCATCGGATCCAACAGCCGCGCGTGATGACCACTGCGGAGATGCAGGTCAATGGCTTGTATTTGTTTGAGACGCCCCGTGATCCCGGACAGTTTGCGTTGCAAAGCCATCGAGGCAAGCCGTTTACAGCATCAGATTTGCAAGGCAGGTGGACCATGATCTTTTTTGGGTTCACTCATTGCCCGGATGTTTGCCCAACGACGCTCGCCTTTTTGTCACAGCTAATGACACAGTTGGAGTCCACCGAGGTCGACGATACCGCGGTGGTGATGGTGTCAGTTGATCCAGCTCGTGATACCGCGGCAGTGCTGCAAGATTATGTACCCTACTTTAATCCGGAATTTACCGGCGTAACCGGTGAGTTTGTCGACATTTTAAAATTTGCCCGCACCTTTAACGCGCCGTTTCGCAAGGTTACCGCCGAAGATGGGAGCTACCAGGTTGATCATAGCGCTAACATTGTTTTAGTGAATCCGCGGGGCCACTACCATGGGTTCTTTAAGGCACCGCTGGATTTGGCGAAAATGAAAGTGACCTACCGCTCCGCCCGTTACCTTTGGGAGAACTGAGCTTATGGCAAACCTATTAATTCTCGTCGATGGATCTTCATATCTTTTTCGGGCCTATCATGCGCTGCCGGCGCTGACCAACTCGAAAGGCTTGAACACTGGCGCTGTGAAAGGCGTTATCGGCATGATTAAAAAACTGGTGGCCGATTATCCCGATGGGGAGGTGGTGGTGATCTTTGATGCAAAGGGCCCCACGTTTCGCAATGAGATGTATGCGGACTACAAAGCTAACCGACCGCCTATGCCCGAAGAGCTTCGCGAACAGATAGAGCCGATCCACGAAATAATCCGCGCGATGGGTCTGCCGCTTGTTTGTGTATCTGGTGTGGAAGCTGATGACGTTATCGGCACGCTCGCAAAACAAGCGTCAGAGCGAGGTCAGCCGGTGCTCATCTCAACCGGCGATAAAGATATGGCGCAGTTGGTTAACGAGCACGTAACCCTGGTTAACACCATGACCAATACGCTAATGGATCGCGATGGGGTGGTCGCTAAGTTTGGTATTCCGCCCGAGCTGATTATTGATTTCTTGGCGCTGCAGGGCGACAAGGTCGACAACATTCCCGGGGTTCCTGGGGTGGGGGAGAAAACAGCACTTGCGCTGCTGACCGGGCTTGGCGGTCTCGACGAGATCTTTGCCAACCTTGATCGAGTGGCGGATCTCGATGTCCGTGGGGCCAAGAATCTGGGAGCTAAATTAGAGGCCAATCGCGAGTCGGCGCAGTTGTCTTACCAGCTCGCAACGATCAAAACGGACTGTGAGTTAGCACTTGCAGCCGATGACCTGAAGTCAAAACCGGCAAGTGATGACCAACTCGTTCAGTGGTTTCGTGAAATGGAGTTTAAGAGCTGGCTGTCAGATGCTTTGGCAGGAGAGCCACTCCCGACTGACGAGCAGGAGGTTGCCGCAGGCTCAGCACAGCCCTTACAGGTAGAAACAGTGCTTAACGAGGCGTCCTGGCAGCGCTGGCTTGAGGTGCTGAATAAAGCCGAACTCTTTTCTTTTGATACAGAAACCACGAGCCTCAACTATATGGAGGCTGAAATCGTTGGTGTCTCCTTTGCGGTGGAGGCCGACAGGGCGGCTTACGTGCCGCTCGCCCATGATTATCCAGGCGCACCCGCGCAACTAGATCGCCAGCAGGTGTTGGCGGATCTTAAGCCGCTGCTTGAAAATCCCGATGCTAAAAAGGTTGGCCAGAATCTGAAATACGACGCTAATGTCCTGGCAAATTATGGCATCACCTTGTCGGGCATTGCCCATGATTCGATGCTGGAGTCATACGTTTTAGATTCAATTGGCACTCGACATGATATGGATTCCCTGGCCTTAAAATACCTCGGAGAGAAGACGATTACCTTTGAAGAGGTGGCTGGCAAGGGCGCCAAGCAACTCACTTTCAACCAGGTTGCCATCGAGCAGGCGGCCCCCTACGCCGCCGAGGATGCTGCGATTACACTGAGGCTACATGACGCGCTGTGGCCAAAGTTGAGCGCAGAGCCCTCCTTGTCAGGACTTTATGAGACCCTTGAGCTGCCATTGATATCGGTACTGTCGAGGATTGAGCGCAACGGTGCACGTATTGATCGTCAGCGATTGGCAGACCAAAGCCACGAATTGAGCGGACGCTTGGATACCCTGGAGGCACGCGCTCACGAGTTGGCAGGAGAGGCCTTTAATCTGGGGTCACCCAAGCAGCTTGGCCACATACTGTTTGAAAAACTTGAACTGCCTGTTCTCAAAAAAACGCCAAAAGGTGCGCCCTCTACGGCGGAGGATGTACTCACGGAGCTCGCGCTCGATTACCCGCTACCCGCCGTGCTTATGGAATACAGGAGCTTGTCCAAGCTGAAGTCCACCTATACCGACAAACTTCCTGAGATGATTAGTCCGGTCACGGGTCGCGTGCACACCTCTTACCATCAAGCCGTAACCGCGACAGGGCGTCTGTCTTCCTCGGACCCTAACTTACAAAATATCCCGATTCGAACCGAGGAGGGCCGGCGGATCCGCCAAGCCTTTTGTGCATCTCCGGGCTATAGGATTGTGGCCGCGGATTACTCGCAGATAGAGCTGCGCATCATGGCGCATCTCTCCCAAGACTCGGGACTTTTGGGGGCCTTTAAAGAGAACCTAGATGTTCACAGCGCGACCGCCGCCGAGGTATTTGATACTCCTCTTGAAGCCGTTTCGGGGGATCAGCGTCGAAAAGCCAAAGCGATCAATTTTGGTTTGATTTACGGCATGTCAGCGTTCGGGTTGGCCAAGCAGCTGCGCCTTGGTCGGCATGAAGCCCAAGAGTACATTGACCGTTACTTCGACCGCTATCCCGGCGTTGCGCGTTACATGGATGTCACCCGCGCTGTGGCCCACGAGCAAGGGTATGTTGAAACCCTGTTCGGCCGTCGTCTTTACCTGCCCGAAATTAACGCCCGCAATAAGCAGCGCCAGCAGGCCGCAGAGCGGACTGCTATTAACGCTCCGATGCAAGGAACCGCCGCTGACATTATCAAGCGCGCAATGATTGCTGTTGATACATGGCTTACCTCGGATGGCATCGACGCCAAGATGATTATGCAGGTGCATGACGAGCTGGTATTTGAGGTGAAGGACACCGAGACCGATCGGCTCATGGCGACATTGCCCACACTGATGGCAGGGATCGCCAATCTGGACGTGCCGTTATTGGTGGAGGCGGGTATGGGTGATAACTGGGATCAGGCGCACTGAGAGCGTGAGCATGTTAGGCCTTGGCGGCGGCTCTTAATCAGGGGTCTTCTGGCTCGGTCTCGGGTGTCAGCACGGAATCATCGGTGAGCCACGCGGTTAATTTCTTCTCCAGTTCTTTGAGCCCATCTCGCTTCAGCGAGGAAAACAGCTGTGCGCTAACGAGGTCACCGAACTCTAGCAGGCGTGCCTGCACGCCAAGCAGGCTACTCTTCGCGGGCCCTTTTTTTAACTTGTCAGCTTTTGTGAGAAGCACATGGACGGGCATTGTTGCTGCAGATGCCCAGGCAATCATCTGCTCATCTTGATCGGTCAGGGGGTGGCGCACATCCATGAGCAAAATGAGACCGCGTAAACTTTGGCGGTGCTGCAGGTAGTTTTCCATGTGCCGGTTCCACTCCCGTTTCATTTTCAGCGGTACCTTTGCATAGCCATAACCGGGCAAATCAACGAGTCGTTGGGTCTCACTGAGGCTAAAAAAGTTAATTAGTTGGGTTCGCCCCGGGGTTCTGCTTGTCCTGGCCAGCTTGGAGTTTTCTGTTAACGTATTGATAGCACTCGATTTTCCGGCATTTGAGCGGCCCGCGAAGGCCACTTCTGAGCCGCTGTCCGGGGGTGCATTACTGAGCTGGCTGGCGCTCTGCAGGAAGGTCGCGCGCCGAAAATTCAGGGTTTTCAGGTGCAGTGTTTGTTCATCTTCTGTGGACATAGTTGGGTTTTGTGCTCTGCGCCGGATTGTCTATAATACCGCGCGTTTTGCCGGAGACGCAGGTCTCACGAAAATTAACTCATCACCGGCCGGAAACGCCGGGATCAAGGAAAGAGAAATGATTAAATCTGTCGTCGCCAGCTTGGGCCTGGCTAGTATAGTCGTCGCTGCCCCCGCACTGGCGGAACCCAACATGGACAAATACAACCGCTCCTGCGCGGCCTGTCACGTCAGTGGTGTCGCGGGTGCGCCAAAGTCGCATGATGTTGCTGCCTGGGAGTCTCGAATGAGCAAAGGGATGGATGCGTTGGTTGCGTCTGTCGAAAACGGCCTAAACGCGATGCCGCCAACGGGTTTGTGTGCAGACTGTACTGATGAAGAGTATCAAGAGCTTATTACATACATGGCGACAGCCAAGTAACACCTCTAACGGGAACACACCATGTTGGCACATAACACACTTCGCACGCTTCTCTTTGTTTTGAGCTTTGGCCTCGTGGCGACGGCTCAGGGTGCCGGAATCATGAAAGGTGATGCCGCCGCAGGCGAAGGCAAGGCGGTGACATGCTCGGCATGCCATGGCGCTGATGGCAACAGTGCTGTTTCCACCTTCCCGAAGCTGGCCGGACTCGGTGAAAAATATTTGCTAAAGCAGATGAAGGACATTCGCGACGGCCGCCGTCCGGTCGCTGTCATGGCGGGCCAGGTCGATAATATGACCGATCAGGACCTCGCCGACATCGCGGCGTTTTATGATGCCCAGGAGCGCACCAGCGAGATGGCTGATGAAGAGCTTGTTGACCTTGGGCGTAAGGTTTACATGTCAGGCATTATGGAGCGCAAAGTGGCGGCTTGTTCCGGGTGCCACAGTCCTTCCGGGAAGGGTAACGGACCTGCTGGTTTCCCCGGCTTGGCGGGCCAGCACGCGGATTACATAGCCGCGCAGCTCCAAATGTTCCGCACGGGTTACGAGAGCCCCGAGGGCCGCACCAACGACGGTGATTCTAAAATCATGCGTACGACGGCGTTTGAGCTGAGTGATCTCGAAATCAAAGCGGTAGCCAGCTACGCGTCAGGGCTCAGGCAGTAATCACAGCCATTGCGGCGGCGGGGAACATCTGCCACCGAATGAGGTCAAACGCTTGTTCCGTCTGGGGTAGCTGAGGAACGTTACGCAGGCGTGTTATGGTTGTCGCCAGTACCTAAGGATTCTTTGGAGGCGGTCTTGAAAGCGGTTCTTACTCGGTCTTTTCTCTTACTGACTATGCTCTTGGCGCTAGGCGTCCAGGTTGTCTCTGCCCAGGATTCATGGGAAGTGGGCACTCACTATACAGCGATCAACCCCGCCATTAGGGTGGGTCCGTCGGACCAAGTCGTTGTCACCGAATTTTTTTGGTACGGCTGTGGCCATTGCTACACCTTTGAACCCATGCTCGAAAGTTGGAAAAAGAACTTGCCTGAGGGGGCTCGTTTTCAACCTTCTCCAGCCGTCTGGAACGACATGATGAAGCTTCACGCTAAGGCGTATTTTGTGGCAGAGGCTCTCGGGGTGGTTGATGTGATGCACAGCGCTATTTTTAAGGCAATGCACGTCGACAGAAATCGCCTTGGGTCGGTTAGTGCCGTGAGGGACTTGTATGTTGCAAACGGCATCTCGGGCGCTGACTTTGATAAAGCGTTTAATGCCTTCGGCGTCAACAGCCTAGTCAACCAGGCAGAGGCCCGCGCCAAGTCCGCCAAAATCTCGGGAACGCCCTCGGTGATGGTCAACGGGAAATATTTGATCGAGGCGAGAAAGGCGGGCAGTCAGGCAAACATGCTAAAGATAGCTGACTTTCTTGTGCAAAAAGAGCTCGCAGCGGGCGCTTAACGGCTGCCGCTGTTTGTTGTTCCGGCGCTTTGAGGTAGGGGCAGTGCCGTTCGAGAGACCACTTTTCTCAGCTCAAAACTTGAGTGGACACCCGTTACCCCAGCAATTCGCGTGAGGCGGCCTAACAAAAATTGCTCGTAATGGGCCATGTCGACAACTACTACCTTAATCAAATAATCGGCGCTTTGCCCGGTGACAACGCAACACTCAATAACCTCGGGGTAGGCGCTGATAGCGGCCTCAAATGCCTCGAAGCGTTCGGGAGTATGCCGATCCATGGTAACTCCAATATGGGCAGTGAGTGTCAGCCCTAAGCGTGATTGGTCGAGCAAGGTCACCCGCGACTTGATGATGCCCTCAGATTCCAGCCGTTTTACCCGGCGGGTGCAGGGGGTCGGGCTTAATCCGACACGGTCGGCCAGTTCGAGGTTACTTAGCCCTCCATGCTCCTGGAGCAGCCCCAAAATCTTAATATCGGTTCTATCTAACGTCACATTCTAACTCCTGCTCGCGAGCATGATGGCAATAAAAACTAAAAACACTTAATAAGTGAGACAATAACACTAAAAAAACGCAAAATTAGGGGTAATTTGGTGAAAAAAGCCCGTACTAAGCCGTTACACTGCGTGCTTTGCCTATTGGGAGAAGCCCGCCATGAGCCCTGCAAACAGTCACGGTGCTTTCAGCCATGCCAAGTACCGGCCTTTTACCCCCGTTCAGAAGTCGGACCGTCGATGGCCCGATCGCGTCATTGAAAAAGCGCCCCATTGGTGCTCGGTTGACTTGCGTGATGGAAATCAGGCGCTGGTAGAGCCTATGAATGCTGCCCAGAAGTTGCGGCTTTGGGAGCAGCTCGTCGCCGTGGGTTTTAAAACCATCGAGGTGGGATTCCCCTCCGCCTCGAGTCACGACTTTGATTTTCTTCGAAAACTGATCGAGGAGGAGCGAATACCTGACGATGTTACCGTTCAGGTACTGGTGCAGGCGCGCGCCGAACTCATTACTAAAACCTTTGAAGCGCTGCGGGGCGTCAAAAAGGCGGTTGTTCATTTTTATAACTCAACGTCTACGGTTCAACGCCGCGATGTGTTCAAACTCGATCGTCAGGGCATCATTGATATCGCGGTAGCGGGCGCCAAACTCGTCAGAGCGGAGGCCGCCCGCTATCCAGACACAGCATGGACCTTTGAATACAGCCCGGAGAGTTTTACTGGCACCGAGCTCGATTTTGCGGTGGAGATCTGCAATGCGGTGAATGAAGTGCTTGAGCCCACCCCTGATGCCCCGGTGATTATCAACCTGCCCGCCACGGTGGAGATGAGCACGCCGAATATTTATGCCGATCAGATTGAGTGGTTTTGCGATCACGTTGCCCGACGTGAGGCACTGCTTATTTCGCTCCATACTCACAATGATCGCGGCTGTGCTGTGGCTGCCGGCGAGCTTGGCGTGATGGCTGGGGCCGACCGGGTAGAAGGAACGCTGATGGGCAACGGCGAGCGAACTGGCAATATGGATATCGTGACCATGGCCATGAATCTTTATAGCCAGGGCATCGACCCCATGCTTAATTTTGAACACATGGACGAGCTCATTGCCGTGGTCAGGGAGTGCACCCAGATTCCTGTCCACCCGCGACATCCCTATGCGGGCGACCTGGTGTTTACCGCATTCTCGGGCAGCCATCAGGATGCCATCAACAAATGCCTCTCGCTGCGTGCGCCAGCTGACCCGTGGGATGTGGCCTACCTGCCTATCGACCCGCGTGATATTGGTCGAACCTATCAGGAGGTTATTCGCATCAATAGTCAGTCGGGAAAAGGGGGCGTGGCGTACGTCTTGCAGCGCGATTACGGCTATGAATTACCGCGATGGCTGCAAGTGGATTTTAGTCAAGCGGTCCAGCAGCTAGCCGAGCAAAGTGAGTCCGAAGTGGCGTCCGAAGATATCCATCGCTTATTCGAAGCTACGTATTTGCGTGCAGGCGCTGGGTGGGAGCTGGGGCGTTATCAGCTGGCGCGGAACGAGGGAGAGGATGCGCTGACAGCCACGCTGAAAACGCCTTCAGGTGAGACCAACTTGTCGGGACGGGGCAACGGCGTCATCGACGCCTTCGTAAACGGCCTCGAAGCACATTTTGGTCGTCGAATTGTGGTCGTTGAGTACAGCGAGCACACGCTGGGCCAGAGCGCGGACGCTGAGGCTGTATGCTATGTACAACTCAATGTTGATGGCGAGCGCCCCTGTGGCGTGGGCCGCAGCCATGACATTGTCCAAGCAACTGTGAATGGCATTTTGTCAGCGCTGGTGGCCATTGATATGGATGCGTCGGCAGCAGCGTGATGTTGGTGTCCGCCAGCAGCCCCAGACAGTGCTGATAGAGCAGTGGCGGCGGTTGCCAGCTGTGTCACAATAGCTTTGCCCTAAAAACAACTTCAGGTGTCGAGCAATGGCCGCAGAAGACCCTTTAAAGCGGCAAGAAAGCGAACCGGGTGGTTTCTCCTGGGCCGCTGTTCGCAGAGATCTTTTTCAATCGACGCTGGTTGCGCCCTATGACGAGGACCCCGGAGATATAGAATTCTCCAGAAGGTTAACGATCTATCGCTTAATGCAGTTGGTGATGCTTGCCGCTTTGGTCGTCGTCATCATCGACTCGAGCAGCGTGTTGCCGGATGCCTTTTCGCTGTTAGCATCCGCTGTTGCGGCAGCACTTTTGGTGGTTGCGACCAGCCTCTGGGTTTTCAGGCGCGGAACGTTTTTGTTGCCTCCGATCATCCCACTGCTCGCAACTCTTGGGGTTATTCTTTGGTCGATAGCCAGCGGTAACGCACAACACTATTTTTGGTTATTCCCACTGATGGTTGCTTTGGCTGGGTTGCTGTCTACGACTATCGCGGTGGCACTTGGCTTGGTTGTTATCGCTTCTTTAATCGTGATGCAGCGAGCGGATATGCACCCGTGGTCCGTTGTGAATGATTTGATTCTCGTGATAACCCTCGTACTCGTGATTGGCGTGATGCGACTGGTGGCTCGGCAGTCCAAGGAACTTGCCGATCTTGCCTTAACGGATCCATTGACTGGCGCTTACAATCGACGATATCTCATGCCACAAGCGCAGCGAAATTTAGCGGACTACCAGCGCTATATGAGACTTTCCTCTTTGCTGCTTATTGATCTCGATCATTTTAAATCCATTAACGATGATTACGGTCACGCTACCGGTGATCGAGTATTGCAGGGCGTCGTGAAGCTTATCAGTGACCGTATTCGCGGTGTCGATATGCTGTTTCGCCTTGGGGGAGAGGAGTTTGTGGTCTTACTCACAGAAGTGGCTTCCCCGTCAGCGGTAAAAGTGGCTGAGGAGCTAAGAAAGATGATTAAGGCGTTGGAACTTCTGCCCGACCGGTCGGTGACGGTGAGTATTGGTGTGTGCGACGTGTCCCAGACTGCGTCACCTACCGATTGGCTGGGGCTGGTAGACTCGGCGATGTACCGTGCAAAACAAAAAGGGCGTGATCGAGTTGAAGCTATTCAATCCTCCAAGGGTGCTGTAGCCGGTGAATTGGTTAATATCACGGCCTGGCGCTAGCCGATGGCTGCTGTTGGGTTTGTTGCTGATTCAGGTTGGCTGTTCAAGTACGACGTTCCTCTACAATCGACTGGATACGCTCATCGGTTGGTACCTAAGCGACTACGTGACACTCAGTCGCGAGCAACGCAAGGATTTTGATGGCCGTGTCAACGAGCTCCTTGACTGGCATCGCGCTGAAGAATTACCCCGGTATGTTGTTTGGCTAACCGCGTTTGAGGCCAGTCTCGAGGATGGTCTGTCAGAGAGTGAGCTCGATCATTTACTCGACCAGGTTGAGGCAGCTGCAGATCGTTTGCAGGAGCGTGTCCTTAATTTGCTGCTCGACTTTGGTACGACCTTGTCAGCCGAGCAACGTCTGGAGTTTGTGCAAACGCTCCAGTCAGACCAGGCCAATCTGGAAGAAAAATACCTAAACCGGTCAGACGAGGAATACATAGGAGCCATCGAGAAGCAGTTTCAGAAAAATCTCGGTCGCTTCTTGGGGAGTTTATCTGAAGCACAAAAAAACACGATCCGCACGGGCAGCGAAACCTACATTAGGCTCGACTTTTTATGGGTTGAAGACCGAGCGCGCTGGGTTGCCCAGCTTGATGCGCTCCTGAGAATTGATGACCCGGCTTGGCCGGAGCAAGCGCGAAAGATTTATCAACTGCGTCGCGCCAATCGCGGGTCTGACTACGAACAGGCGTTTGCTCACAACACGGATGTGTCACGACAGCTGGTACGCGCGGTCATTAATCAGCGCACACCAAAGCAGGACCGAAGACTTCGGCGAGAGATACATCAGTATCGCGCCGATTTCGAGGATCTTATTTCCCGCGGAGAGCCCCTCAGTCGAGAAGCGTTAGGTCTCTGACGGCGCCTTTATCGGCGCTGGTCACCATTTTGGCGTAGACCTTCAGTGCGGGACTTACCTGACGTGGCCGTGTTTTCGCCGGTTGCCAGGGCTTTTCGGCATGATCCATGGCCTCGCGACGTGCTGCTAATTCTGCGTCATCAAGATCCACATTAATGCGGCGGTTCGGGATGTCGATGGAGATAGGGTCGCCTTGTTGTACCAGTGCTATAGCTCCGCCGGCCGCGGCTTCAGGCGAAACGTGCCCGATGGATAGGCCGGATGTGCCTCCCGAGAAGCGCCCATCGGTGATCAATGCGCAGGCTTTTCCCAGCCCCTTCGATTTCAGGTAGCTCGTTGGGTAAAGCATTTCCTGCATCCCGGGGCCTCCTCGAGGGCCCTCATAGCGAACGATAACGACGTCACCCGGGCTGACTCGATCCTCTAGAATGTCGGCAACAGCATCTTCCTGACTCTCGCAAATATGGGCCGGACCGGTGAAGGTTAAGTTGTCGTCATCGACGCCGGCGGTCTTCACAACGCATCCATCCTCGGCGATGTTGCCAAAAAGAACGGCAAGCCCCCCCTCCAGAGAATAGGCATGCTCAAGTGCGCGAATACAACCACCCTCGCGATCAAGATCTAGGCTGGGCCAACGGGTGTCCTGACTAAACGCCGTTTGGGTCGGTATACCGGCGGGTCCGGCAGAGTACATTTTTTTCACGGCCTCACTTTGCGTTGTCGCGATATCCCATTCGGCTAGCGCCTCAGCCATTGTGTCGCTGTGAACCGTGTGGGTCGCGGTATTTATGAGCCCTGCCCGATTTAATTCACCCAGAATTGCCATAACACCGCCCGCGCGATGAACGTCTTCCATATGATACAGCTGGGTGCTTGGCGCCACTTTGCAGAGCTGAGGAATACCGCGACTCAGCGAGTCGATATCCGCCATGGAAAACGCCACTTCGGCCTCCTGCGCGGCGGCAAGAAGGTGGAGAATGGTATTGGTTGAGCCGCCCATGGCGATATCGAGCGCCATGGCATTCTCAAAAGCGGTGCGATTGGCGATGTTCCTTGGGAGCACCGAGGCATCATCTTTGTCGTAGTAGCGCTTGGCGAGCTCAACAATACGCTGACCGGCCCTACGGAACAGCGCTTCTCTGTCAGCATGAGTGGCGAGCAGCGAGCCATTGCCTGGCAGGCTCAATCCAAGTGCTTCCGTCAGGCAGTTCATAGAGTTGGCGGTGAACATGCCAGAACAGGAGCCACAGGTAGGGCACGCTGAGCGTTCGTACTCCTCCACGGTGGCATCGTCCACCGAGCTGTCTGCCGCGATGACCATCGCATCTACCAGATCCAGCTTGGTCTCGGAAAGCTTGGTCTTGCCGGCTTCCATGGGGCCCCCTGATACAAAGATGCAGGGTATGTTCAAGCGCATTGCCGCGTTGAGCATGCCGGGAGTGATTTTGTCGCAGTTTGAAATACAAACCATGGCATCTGCACAGTGTGCGTTCACCATATATTCAACTGAGTCAGAAATGATGTCCCGGGAGGGCAAGCTGTAGAGCATGCCATCATGGCCCATGGCAATACCGTCATCCACAGCGATCGTGTTGAACTCTTTGGCCACGCCGCCGGCCGCCTCAATTTCTCTTGCGACTAGTTGCCCTAGGTCTTTTAGGTGGACATGCCCGGGAACAAACTGGGTGAACGAATTAACGACGGCGATGATAGGCTTATTGAAATCGCCGTCTGTCATGCCCGTAGCCCGCCAAAGTGCGCGGGCGCCTGCTTGGTTGCGGCCGGCGGTTGAGGTTTTTGAACGATACTGTGGCATGACAATCTCTCGGAGCGAGTGTTTCGATGAGGGGTTTTTTCGTGGGCGAGAGTTTACCACTCTCGGTCCTTGCAGGGCGCAGTCCTCCCACCGGTTTTGCCGATAAGTAGTCCGTTAGCCAATCTGGCGGATCAACGCCTTTGAGTTTCGCTGCAGATTGTAGAGCGCCCGGCGCTCTGTGGGTAGCTGATCGAGGCTGGTCTCGCTGAATCCCTGCTCCAGAAACCAGTGCGTGCTTTGGGTGGTCAGGACAAACAGGGATTGGACGCTCAAGCTTCTCGCTTCCTCTTCGAGCAGTGATAGCAAGTGCTGGCCTCGCCCACCGCCTCGATAATCTTCGTGTGTCGCCACACAGGCAATCTCCGCTGTGTTTGAGTCACGAAACGGGTAGAGTGCCGCGCAGGCAATAATCCGCCCGTCCCGCTCGAGCACGCGAAAATTATCGATCTCCCGCTCTAAGCGCTCTCGTGAACGGCGCACCAGAATGCCTTGATCCTCCAGCGGCCGAATCAGATCTAAGACACCGGCGATATCGTCGGCGTGGGCCCGCCGGACCTGCTCGTAAACGTCTTGGCTGATCAACGTGCCCCCGCCATCATGGGTAAACAGTTCTTCTATCAGCGCACCGTTGCGCTCATAACTGATGATATGCGCACGATGAACGCCCTGGTCACAGGCTCGACAGGCGGCGTCCCGATGCTCTTTTTGGACGGGATCGTCCAGCAGCGTCTGCCGGGCATCCTCGACCGTCAGCTGGCGCATAAGCTCGCCTGCTTTGTCCAGCAGGCCAGCCGCTTTGTCCATAATAATAAGCTTGTCTGCTCCCAGCGCTATCGCTGCGGCAGTGGCCAGCTCGTTGGCACCTATGTTGAACACCTCGCCGGTGAGCGAAAAGCCGAGAGGCGATAACAGCAAAATACCCTCGTTGTCTAAGACCCCCGACATACCTACTGCGTCCAGTCGGCGAACCGCACCAGTGAACTGGAAATCGACGCCGTCGACAATTCCTAGGGGTCGCGCGGTGACAAAGTTTCCGCTGACGACGCGCAGCTTGGAGCCATGCATGGGTGAGTCTGGAAGGCCGGTGGAAAGCTGACTCTCGAGTTGGAGTCGCTGACTCGCGACGACATCACGTACGACACCCAGTACCTCTTCGGTCGTAACTCGCACCCCGCGGTGGAGCGTGCCCTCAATACCAAGAGCGTCTAGCGCAAGCTCGATTTCGCCGCGGGTTGCATGCACCAGCACTAACTTAACCCCAAGCAGGTGCAACAGGGCGAGGTCGTGAATCAGATGGGGGAAGGAAGGGCTGTCGAGGGCGCCACTGCCCAAATGAATTACAAAGGTACGCCCCCGGTGAGACCGGATGTAGGGACTGGTATGTCGAAACCAGTCGATGTGATCGAGGGATGTGGGCACGACGTTAGGCTCGAAAAATACGCTTGCAACAGATGGTGTTCAGGAAAAAGCCGCCTAGCCTAACGGAAAAGGGATCAATAAGTCTCGGCAATTGTTGGCTTAGAGATGGGGCCCCACAGCCGTCGGTGAGCAGCTTGGGGTCAGGCTCGACCCTCAAAAAAGAACGGGTGATGGCGAGAACCGGCTCGGTGGAGACAAGTGATAAATCGGTGACAAGCGGCCCATAGTCCGTAAACTGCAGCCATGGACACAGCGTTAACACTCCCGGCAGAAACCCGGCTCGACGTCACGGCACTCACCGAGGCGCTGGTCCGCCATGACCGGTTGTCGGCCAAGGATCTATTGCGCCTGCGTGGAATGCGTCAAACCACAATCCATCCCTTGGTGCTCATTGCTGAGCAAAAGCTTGCGGATCCCTCGCTCGGCGGTACCTTGTGGGATATGCCGTCTTTGCTGCAGTTTCTTTCCGAGCAGACCAACCAGCCAGTTGTCGAAATTGACCCACTCAAAGTGGATGTTAAAGCCGTTGCCGAGGTGATGTCAGAAGCCTTCGCAGAGCGGCATCGTATTCTCGCGGTAGCAGTCTCGGGTGACGAGGTCACAATCGCTAGCGCGGAACCCTGGGTTGCAGCATGGGAGAAAGATCTCGAGCATGTTATCCGGAGACCCATCAAACGGGTTTTGGCAGATCCCCGTGACATCAGTCGGTATACCCGGGAATTCTATGCTATGGCGCGCTCGGTCGAGGGCGCTCTGCACCGCTCTCAGGGCGGAAGTGATTTATCGAATCTCGAGGCCATGGTCCAGCTCGGCGGCGGTGAGCCCGATGCTAACGATCAACATATTGTTCGGGTTGTCGATTGGCTGCTGCAGTACGCTTTTGAACAGCGGGCCAGCGATATCCATGTCGAGCCTCGGCGCGATGTGGGGAATGTCCGTTTCCGCATCGATGGCGTGTTACACAAGGTTTACGAGCTGCCGAGCGCGGTGGCGGCGGCTGTCACAAGCCGGTTAAAGATTTTGGCCAGATTGGACGTGGCGGAAAAGCGCAGGCCTCAGGATGGTCGATTGAAAACCCGTTCACCCGCAGGCGATGAAATTGAGCTACGGCTGTCAACGCTTCCCACGGCATTTGGTGAGAAGCTGGTGATGCGAATTTTTGATCCTGAAGTGCTGATGAAATCATTTGCTGATCTCGGCCTGCGTGGTGACGACGACATGCGGTGGCAGGGCATGATTGCTCAGGGTACCGGTATTGTGCTGGTCACTGGGCCCACCGGGTCGGGCAAAACAACGACGCTCTATTCCACGTTGCGCCAGCTGGCGACCCCTGACGTAAATGTCTGCACTATTGAGGACCCGATTGAAATGATGGAGCCCTCTTTCAATCAAATGCAGGTCAATCAAACAATTGATTTGGATTTTGCGACGGGGGTGCGTGCGCTGATGCGGCAGGACCCAGATATCATTATGGTTGGGGAGATTCGTGACCTTGAAACCGCGAACATGGCTATTCAGGCGGCGCTGACGGGACACTTAGTTCTAAGCACCCTACACACCAACGATTCTCCCGGTGCTATATCGCGGCTCATTGAACTGGGTGTGCCCCCCTTTTTACTGCGTGCGACGGTACGCGGTGTCATGTCCCAGCGATTGGTTCGCAGGCTGTGTGAGTCTTGTAAACAGCCTGAGCCGGTCGACGCCGCTATTTGGTCTTCCTTGGTAGATGCCGAGGCAACGCCACCACCCGCTAACAGTTACCGCCCCATTGGGTGTAAGCAGTGTCGAGATACCGGTTATCGCGGTCGTGAAGGCGTTTACGAAGTGTTAGTCGCGGATGAGGCGGTGCAATCTCACATCGTCAACAACCACAACATGGGCGATCTCCGAGAGGCGGCCAGGCAAGGTGGCATGGTTCCGCTTCGGACCGCTGGCGCAGAGAAAGTGGCTCGAGGCGAAACGACCATCGAAGAGGTCCTGCGAGTAACCCCCGCCCTTGAGGACTGACTATTGTCGCTTCCTGCAATCCTAGCGCCATCCTGCGCCACTGCGTGGCAACGAATTCGTGATCAGCTTAAGCCCCAATCCCTCGCCGAGTTGGAGGCGTTCCTTGCACAAGCAGAGCATCACGAGGCGTTTAACAAGCTGCTTGCTACCAGCGATTTTTTTCTAGAGCAATTCTTACGACATCACACCTGGTTTATCGACCAGCTTGCCAACCACGAGCTGCTTGAGGTCCCCGTTGTCACAGCGGATCTTATGCAAGAAGAGCTATCAATGGTCTTATCCGATCACAGTGGTGAGCCCGAGGTCATGGCGGGGTTACGCCGATTCAGAAATCAACAAATGCTGAGGATTGTTGCTCGAGAATTTCTGGCCATTGCGGAGCTCGATGAGACTTTTCGTGCGCTGACAGCTCTTGCCGAGGTCTCTATTCGACACGCCGTGGTATGGGCAACGTCCCATTGGCAGGCGCGATACGGCATACCAAAAGGTGAATGGTCGGGTGAGCCACAAGAGTTGGTCGTGCTCGGCATGGGAAAGCTCGGAGGAGGGGAGCTCAACTTGTCTTCGGATATCGATCTGATTTTTTTGTATCCGGAGTCTGGCGCAACAGAGGGACAAAGGAAGTCAGTTAGCAATCAGGAGTTTTTCATTCGTGTTGGCCAAACGGTGATCAAACTGCTCGACAGTCAGACCGTGGATGGGTTTTGTTTTCGGGTTGATATGCGGTTAAGGCCATTTGGCGGCAGCGGTGCACTCGTTGCTAACTACAGCGCGATGGAGCTTTATTTGCAGGAACATGGCCGTGAGTGGGAGCGTTATGCCATGGTGAAAGCGCGTCCGGTGACGGGAACCGTCAAATCGACCGCACCGCTGGAACAGTTACTCGGGGCTTTTGTTTATCGGCGCTACACTGACTTTGGCGTCATCGAGTCCCTGCGAACTCTGAAGCAAACTATCGAGGCGGAGACCCGTCGACTGCAGTTGCAACACAATATCAAGCGCGGCGCCGGGGGGATCAGAGAGGTTGAGTTCATTGTTCAATGCAAGCAGCTTATCCACGGCGGCCGCCATGACGCTTTGCGGGTGAGGCCGTTAAATCATGCTCTGCAGGTACTGGCGGATTTAGATCTTATTTCTCGGGATGATCGTGACGGGCTAAACGCAAGCTATCGATTTTTAAGGCGACTAGAAAATGCGCTGCAGGGAATTGCTGATGAGCAAACCCAGGCTTTGCCCGAAGAGGACGTGGCGCGAGCTAGGCTGGCCTGGATTATGGGGGCCGCAAATTGGGTGCAGCTTCACGGTGAGATAGACATGGCTCGCGCCAAGATAAGCCGCTATTTCAGCGAGCTAATCAATCTGGGTGAAAGCGAGGACAAGACGTCCCGGCCCATTCCTAAATGGGAGGAACTCTCATCGTTGACTCTGAGTGAGAGGGGGTTTGCTGCGCCTGAAGGGACGTGGGAGGCGCTTGAGTCTCTGATGAGCAGCATCAAAGTTGTGACGCTTCAGAAAAATGGCCGCGATAGGTTAGAGCAGTTTTTGCCTCACTTGATTGAGGCGGCCAGCCATCTTGAGTGTCCAGATCTGGGGGTGCTGCGCACGCTCCCCTTTGTTACTGCTGTCCTTCGCCGCAGTGCGTATCTCTCACTAATGAATGAAAACCCGGCGGCGCTAGCTCAGTTGGCGTGGCTGAACGCGGGGAGTCTCTGGATCTCCAAAAAGCTCGAGCAGCGACCTGAATTGGTCGAGGAGCTGCTGCATGAGGAGAGGCTCTTCAGCGCCCCGTCCCGGGAAGAGATGGCCGCGCTCGTGAGAGAGCAGCTGCTGCGTGTTCCCGAGGATGATCTCGAGCAGCAGATGCAGTTGATGGCAACGATTAAGGACGGGGTGGTTTTGCGAGTGGCCGCGAGTGAGTTGAGCGGTCGGCTGGATATTATGAAGGCCAGTGACAACCTCACTTTCTTGGCTGAGGTCATCATCCAACAAGCCATTGACGTGGCGCGGGCAGAGTTGGTGTCTCGGCATGGCGTGCCCGGGGGTGAAAACCCCGGATTTGCAGTGATGGGCTATGGCAAGCTCGGCGGCATTGAGTTGGGTTACGGGTCGGACTTGGACTTGGTCTTTGTGTACAGCGGCGCTGAGGGAGAGACATCGGGGCCTCGCCAGATCGACAATGCCCGTTTTTTTGCCAGACTGGCTCAGCGTGTTGTTCATATTCTGGGTACCAATGTTGCATCAGGGCAGCTTTATGAAGTGGATATGCGCCTGCGCCCCAATGGCCAGTCCGGATTGCCGTGCGTTAATTTGGAGGGTTTTTTGCGCTATCAGGCTGAGTCTGCGTGGACATGGGAGCATCAGGCGCTGGTCAGGGCGCGGCCGGTAGCGGGGGATCCGGAGCTATGTGCGGCCCTGAAAGAAGTTAGACGCTCGGTTCTCTGTCAACCACGGGATGACCAGCAGTTACTCGCTGACGTGATCTCCATGAGACGCAAGATGTGGACCGAGGGGGAAACCCAGCTCGCGGACCGCCCCGGGCAATTTGATATCAAGCGAGCCCCCGGCGGCATCATCGATATTGAATTTATGGTGCAATATTTGGTTTTACGGGAGGCACCACATCATTCATCACTCCCCGAAGACACAGATGTTGTAAACTTGCTGGGCTCTTTGGCGACCCACGGCATCTTAACGACTGCTCAGGGAGAAACGCTTAGGGTCGCCTACCTTGATTACCGCGCCCATGTTCATCGCGCGGTGCTTGAGGGGGTGGAGCCCCTTGGGCACGTGGAAGAGTTTCAAGAGACGCTGACCACCGTTATCGAAATCCGTAACGCTATTCTGCCCGGTTTATCCGGATCCCCGGAGCGGGCAGGTGGCAACATTGAAGAGAAGTAAGAGGGCACACTATGGATCTGTCCAAGCTCAGCGGGCAAATTTGGTTAGATGGCGAACTCGTCCCCTGGCAGGAGGCGCGTGTCCACGTGCTAACCCACACATTTCACTACGGCCTCGGGGTTTTTGAGGGTGTCAGGGCCTACAAGACAGAAAGTCAGGGTACCTGTATTTTCAGGCTACATGAGCATACAGACCGGCTTTTCCGTTCGGCAAAAATTCTTCAGATGGACATGCCCTGGGACAAGCAAGCACTCAACGAGGCACAGTGCGAGGTTGTCCGTGTAAATGAACTGGAAGAGGGTTACTTGCGCCCGATGTGCTTTCTCGGATCAGAGGGGATGGGCTTGAGGGCGGATAATTTGAAAACCCACGTCATGGTTGCGGCGTGGCCATGGCCCTCTTACATGGATCCTGAGGCTCGAGATCGCGGCATCGCTGTGCGCACCTCTAGCTACACCCGACATCATGTCAACATCACGATGTGTAAGGCCAAAGCGAATGGCAATTACATCAACTCTATCATGGCGTTACGCGAGGCACTGGACAGCGGCTGTGAGGAAGCCTTGATGTTAGATAACGAAGGCTATGTGGCCGAGGGCAGCGGCGAAAACTTTTTTATGGTGCGAGACGGCGTGATTTACACCCCCGATTTGACGTCCTGTCTCGATGGCATCACCCGAAATGCTATTTTCAAAATAGCGGCAGATGAAGGTTATCAAGTCCGTGAAAAGAGAATTACCCGGGATGAAGTGTACATTTGTGACGAAGCTTTTTTTACGGGAACGGCGGCAGAGGTTGTCCCCATTAGAGAGCTTGATCGGCGTCAAATTGGTGAGGGAAGCCGAGGGCCGGTCACCGAAAAACTTCAGGGCATTTACTTCGATGCGGTCCGAGGCCGCTCGAGTCGATATGCCGAATGGCTTACGCCGGTTGGCGGTCGTTGACCCACGAGGAAGACTCAGTCCCTGTTATGCTGACGCCCACCTGCCAAACGCTTCCCTCAGGACTTTTTTGTCGCTACTGGTGTCCCGACAATGAGGTGCGGGGCGCGGTGATCGTTGTTCACGGCCTGGGCGAGCATAGCGGCCGCTATCAGGCATTGGCGGAGGTTCTTGCGGCACGCGGCTTGGTGGTCATGGCGCTCGATCACCCCGGCCATGGCGAGTCCCCCGGCCACCGTGTTTTTATCCGCCATTTCGATGAATTTCTGACCGGTGTGCGTGAGTGCCGAGAGCACCTCTTGGGCGTGCAACCGGACGCCCCTTGTTTCATTCTGGGTCACAGCATGGGCGGGCTGATCGTGTCACGGCTCTTGCTCGAAGACCAGCACCACTACCGCGGTGCTCTATTAAGCGGTCCTGCGTTTGAGGCGGGGGAGCCGCCATCGCCTATATTGCTCAAGGTGGTGGGTCTCCTGGCCAAACTTTTGCCGCGGTTGGGTGTCATGGCGCTGGACTCCCGGGGAGTCAGTCGTGACCCCCGCGTTGTAGAGACTTACGACAAAGACCCCCTGGTTAATCACGGTAAAGTCACGGCGGGCCTCGCCCATGCGTTGCTTACCACCATGGCGGCGGTACTGGATCGAGCAGAGGAAATCACTCTGCCGCTACTTGTCATGCACGGCGCCGCTGATTCCATGGCAGCACCGGCGGGGGCGGAAAAATTTGTTGCCCAGGTCGGGTCTCAAGACCTCACCTTTACGCTCCTCCCCGAGTTGTATCACGAGATTTTTAACGAACCCGAGGGCCCGCAAATCATGGGCGCTTTTGCGGACTGGATAGACGCCCGACTGCCATGACCGAGGTCGCTGTTTTTGGCGCTCAGGGGCAGCTGGGTTGCGAGCTTCAGCTTACCCAGCCAGATGGTCTGGACGTTACCTATCTAACCCGTACTCAGGTCGATATTGCTAATATTAACCACGTCGCTGATTGTCTCAACGCCCTGAACCCCGCCGTCATTATTAACGCGGCGGCCTACACGGCGGTTGATCACGCCGAACAAGAGCCACACCTTGCCGAGGCAGCTAATGCCGTCGGCCCAGGGAATCTGGCCGAGTGGGCCGGGCAGCGGGGCGCTCGGTTGCTTCACGTGTCAACAGATTTTGTTTTCGACGGCCTCAGTACCACGCCTTACAAAATTTACGACCGCCCAAATCCCCTCGGCGTCTATGGCCAAACAAAGCTGACCGGGGAGGAGCGGGTGTTGGCGGCCGATGCCTCCCATCTCGTGCTGCGAACAGGCTGGGTCTATTCACGTCACGGCGGCAACTTTGTGAAAACTATGCTCAGATTGATGAGCGAACGGGAACAGATAACGGTGGTGGAGGATCAAACCGGGACACCCACTTGGGCCCGAGGGCTGGCCAGTACTTGTTGGGCGCTGGCATCGAACCCCGATACTCGAGGCCTGTATCATTGGAGCGATAAGGGTTCATGTAGCTGGTTTGAATTTGCCCTGGCTATTCAGGAGGAGGCACTGACGCTTGGCCTGCTCAGCCGTAAAATCGAGCTGCTGCCTATCCCTACGATAGAGTACCCAACGCCGGCGAGGCGGCCTGCCTACAGCGTGCTGGATAAGACGGAGACCCGGCGCGCAATCGGTGACGAAGGCCAGCCATGGCGTGAGGCATTGCAGGGCATGCTTCGTGATCTGGCGAACAGTCTGTAAATTCGGGCGCAAAAGACAGCACGGCGGGTGTAATTCAGTAACGAGGAACAGTAGGCAATGAGTCGAGCATTACTTGTGACAGGGGGCGCCGGCTTTATCGGCGCCAACTTCGTCTACTATTGGTGTCAGCGCTATCCCAAAGATCGGGTGGTGGTATACGACGCACTCACCTACGCGGGTAACCGTTCAAGTCTGAGCACGCTTGAAGAGCAAGGCCGCATTGTCTTTGTAGAGGGAGATATCTGTGACGGCGCTAAGGTGAAAAAAGCCTTGGCCGAGCAGGAAATAGACACGCTGGTGCATTTTGCTGCCGAGAGTCATGTCGATCGCTCCATCACCAGCCCCGATGCCTTTATTCAAACCAATTTAATCGGCACCTATACGTTGTTAGCCGCTGCCAAAGAAGTTTGGTTAGGGGGTTCCGGTCGGCCGCATCGTTTTCATCACGTATCGACCGATGAGGTGTTCGGCTCCCTGGGTGCCGAGGATCCGGCCTTCACCGAGACCCTGCGCTACGAGCCCAACTCGCCTTACTCCGCCAGCAAGGCGGGGAGCGATCATTTGGTCCGCGCCTACCATCACACCTATGGTCTCGAGGTCACGACCAGTAACTGCTCGAACAACTATGGACCCTTTCATTTTCCGGAAAAACTGATTCCGCTGTGCCTTACCAACATTTTGGATGGACGGCCACTGCCGGTCTATGGCGATGGCACTAATATTCGTGATTGGCTTTACGTAGAAGATCACGCTCGCGGTATCGAGCGTGTTATCACCGATGGAAAGCCGGGAGAGACCTACAATATTGGCGGCAACAACGAGTGGGCCAATATCGATATTGTGAAGCTGCTGTGTGTTGCTTTAGATCAGCGATTCTCCGTTGACCCAATCCTCGCTGAGCGCTTCCCCGATTCTCCGGCCGCGGGTGGCGACTCTGCGTCGTTGATCACCTATGTTGAGGATCGTGCCGGGCACGATTGGCGCTATGCAATTAACGCGGACAAGATAGAGCGTACGCTGGGCTTTGTACCCGCCGAGACCTTTGAAACAGGCATCGCCAAAACACTTGATTGGTATCTCGCGAACGAGGCGTGGTGGCGGCCGCTCCTTAGGCGCTAGACCCGAAATTTAGGCACTTCGGTATACGCCAGTCCGGACTGGTCTTTTTCGGAGAGCAGTGGCGGTTGACCGTCGAGAATGGGCCAGTCGATACCCACCTGGGGATCATCCCACGCCAATGTCAGTTCGCTTTGAGGGTGGTAGTACTCGGTGCACTTGTAGAGAAAGTCAGCGCTCTCGGACAGTACATAAAAGCCATGGGCAAAGCCCGGGGGCACCCATAGCATCTCGCCCCCTTCTTCGGTCAGGGTATAACCCACCCACTGGCCACAAGTTGGGGAGTCAGATCGGAGATCGACTGCCACGTCAAAAACGGCGCCCGAGGTCACCCGAACCAGCTTTCCCTGGGGCTGTTCCGTTTGAAAGTGCAGGCCTCGCAGGATGCCCTGCCGAGATCGGGAGTGGTTATCCTGAACGAAATCCTCGGAGATGCCGAGCTCGGCGAATACCCGTCGGTTCCAGCTCTCTAGGAAAAACCCCCGGCTGTCACCGAAGATTTTGGGTTTGAGCAACACCACCCCCTTAAGCGGAGTCGGTTCAAGGTCCATCCCAATAAACCCCTCGCTCGTTTAACAATCCCTCGAGATAAACACCGTAACCACTTTTCAAAAGCGGCTTGGCGAGTGCTTGGAGTTGCTCCGCGGAGATATAGCCCATGCGATAAGCAATTTCCTCGGGGCAGGCGATCTTTAAGCCCTGGCGTTCTTCAACGACCCGAATAAAATTCGCCGCGTCTAATAATGAGTTATGGGTGCCCGTGTCTAGCCACGCCATGCCCCGAGACATGACCTCAACACGTAGGTCCCCGCGTTCAAGATAGGCTTTGTTAACGTCGGTAATTTCTAGCTCACCGCGAGGTGAAGGCTTTATTTCTTTGGCGATAGAAAGCACATCATTGTCGTAAAAATAAAGACCGGTTACCGCGTAGTTTGATCGAGGCTCGGATGGTTTTTCTTCGATACCCACCGCCATTCCTTGAGCATCAAACTCAACGACGCCGTAGCGCTCAGGGTCCTGCACATAGTATGCAAACACTGAGGCGCCCTGTTGTTGTTGTGCAGAGCGCTGCAGCTTTTGGGTGAGACCATCCCCGTAAAAAATATTGTCACCCAACACCAGAGCGACTGGGCTATCACCGATGAAGTCGGCGCCGAGAATAAAGGCTTGCGCCAGTCCATCGGGACTGGGCTGCACGATATACGATAAATTTAATCCCCACTGGGCGCCGCTCCCGAGCAGGGCCTGAAACGCCGCCTGGTCCTGGGGCGTAGTGATTATCAAAATGTCCTGAATCCCGGCGCGCATTAGCGTCGTAAGCGGGTAGTAAATCATGGGCTTGTCATAAACAGGCATAAGCTGCTTGCTGACGGTGCTGGTTAGGGGATGCAGCCGCGTTCCAGACCCACCGGCTAGGATTACCCCTTTATAGCGTGTTTCAGACATGTAAGAACCCGGTAAAAGCGGACAGCTTGCAGTGTATCGCGAGCGGGTAATAGTTGGCGAACCCGAATAGCCGAGTTTGCGGATGCCCTGATACACTGGGGCTTCCTAATCGGTGGGGACCGCCACATTAACGCACCCGTCACAACAGCCGGGCACGCTTTGCCCGTGCTCGAAAAATCTGCCCTCGCGGAGGCCTCTCCGCGCCTGCGAATAGCCCTACTCGGCTATCGTTCGGCACCCTTCTCAGGCGGCCAGGGAGTTTATTTGAAGTATCTGAGCCGGGCCTTGGCCTCCTTAGGCCACTCGGTTTCGGTTGTTTCGGGTCCGCCCTATCCGCACTTGGATGCCAATATTACCCTGCATAAACTGCCAAGCTTGGACCTCTATGCTAAGGGTCTGTCTTCGGTCACCTGGCGACAGATCTGGCAAGACCCCCTCGCGCGCCGCGAGTGGTGGAGTAAGTTAACGGGGGGGTTTGTTGAGCCTTGGACTTTTGGCGAGCGCGTGCGCCAGTGGCTGCTGGAACACGCCGATGGTTTTGACGTTATTCACGACAACCAAACCTTGTCGGATGGCATCTTGTCCCTGCAAGACGCGGGGCTACCGTTGGTTACGACTATCCACCACCCCATTACGCGGGATCGCAAGCTGGCTTGTGAGGCAGAAACCCGCTGGTATAACAAGTTGCTCGTGTTGCGCTGGTACGACTTTTTAACCATGCAGCAGCGGGTAGCCAAGAAGCTTGATCATATTGTCACTGTGTCAGGCGTAAGCCGCCGGGACATCGTGGCAGATTTTGGCGTCGACCCCCGCCGGGTCGCGGTCATGTACAACGGCGTTGATGTCGATCTGTTCAAGCCCCGACCCCATCAGCCGCGCAAGCCGAATCAAATCATGGCGACGGCTTCGGCGGATACGCCCACCAAAGGCTTGCAGATTTTATTGCCGGCAGTGGCCGACCTGATTGCGGCAGGGAGGCACATCAATGTCGTTCTTATCGGCAAGCCCAAGCAGGGAGGTGATACTGAGCAACTTATTCGCAGGCTTGAGCTAGAACCGCATATTCGCTGGTATCACGATCTTGAGCAGGAGCGCATTGTTGATCTTTATGCCGAAAGTACGCTCGCGGTTGTCCCCTCGCTGTATGAGGGCTTTGGTTTGCCTGCGGTGGAAGCTATGGCCTGCGGTATACCGCTCATTTGCAGTGATGGCGGCGCCCTGGCGGAGGTCGTTGGGGATGCGGCGCGCGTGGTACCTGCAGGCAATATAAGTGCTCTGACCGCAGCGCTAGCTGACTTGTTGGAAAATGTTGCCGCCCGAGAGGAGCTTAGTCAGCGCGGGCGCGTGCGCGCGCAGAGCGAATTTAGCTGGCAGGTGTGCGCGCAGCGACTGACCGCTTATTATCAAGGTGTGATAAGTCTTGTCGACCATACAGCTGACCCGTTGGAGACGGGCGTTTAAGTATGTTGACGGTGGACTTTAGCTGGCTACCTCTAGCAGCAGGCGAGCGACTTCTGGATGTAGGCTGTGGCGAGGGTAGGCACTCCTTGGCGGCTTATTTGACCCCCGGAGTCAGCGTGGTTGGATTAGATTTGTCAGCAAAAGATTTGATTACGGCTAAGGGTCGAATCGATGATATGGCGCCCTATGATCCCAAGGGCAGCATTCAATTTTGTCAAGGTGACGCGACACGGCTGCCATTTCCAGATCACGCGTTTGACCGGGTAATTTGTAGCGAGGTGTTGGAGCATATTCCAAACTTCATGGCGGTGTTGGGGGAACTTTATCGTGTG
This sequence comes from uncultured Luminiphilus sp., assembly GCA_943787485.1. Taxonomy (GTDB): domain Bacteria; phylum Pseudomonadota; class Gammaproteobacteria; order Pseudomonadales; family Halieaceae; genus Luminiphilus. The sequence continues at coordinate 161,363 of CALSMP010000006.1, forward strand.
CTCAAGCCCGGTGGGCGGCTTTGTGTCAGTGTGCCGAGGGCTTGGCCTGAAAAAATATGCTGGTGGTTGAGTCGTGATTATCACAACACTCCCGGTGGGCATATCCGCATTTTCAGCCGCGAATTTCTTCAACGCGAGATAAGTCTACAGGGATTGCGTCCTTACCACAGTCACGGTGCGCACGCCTTGCACGTACCATACTGGTGGCTCCGCTGCTTGTTCTGGCATCGGGGCGAAAAATCGCGTGTGGTGGCGGCTTATCATCGCCTATTGGTGTGGGATTTAATGAACAAGCCCGGGATTACTGCCTGGTTTGATCGATTGTGTAATCCGTGGATGGGTAAAAGTGTTGTGCTTTACTTCAACAAGCCTGACAAGGAGCCTGCATGAGTGGTTTGTATTTGAGCCGCGGGCTTTATCCCCAGGAGTATTTGCAGGCAACGGCGGCCTATATTTTAAGGGTGCAGCGCCCCTGGGGTGAGATACCGTGGTTCGAAGGAGGGCATACCGACCCTTGGGATCACGTAGAAGCCGCCATGGGCCTCTCGATTGCCGGAGAGAATGAAGCGGCGCACCTTGCGTATCGTTGGCTTGCTGAAAATCAGTTGGGTGATGGCAGTTGGTGGCGGAGCTACCGCGACAACGAGCCCGATAATCCTGATCGGCGCGAGACGAATTATGTCGCCTACATTGCAACAGGTGTCTGGCATCATTATCTCGTGACTCGAGATGAGCAGTTTCTGCGAGACATGTTCCCTGTGGTTCGCGACGCTGTAGAGTTTGTGATCCGTCTTCAGGGCGTGCATGGAGAAATTGATTGGGCGGTGGACGCTGATGGCGTTCCTTTAGGCGATGCGTTGGTGACAGGCTGTAGCTCTATTTTCAAAAGCCTTGAATGTGCGTGCCACATAGCGACAGAACTTGGTGTGACCTTTGATCCCTGGTTAGACGCGCGGCGAAGGTTGAAGGCCGCGTTAACTAACAAACCACAGCGTTTCGATCGCACCTGGGCCAGCAAAGCGCGCTATGCCATGGATTGGTTTTACCCAATTATTACGGGGTGGGTCTCTGGTCATGCCGCTAAAGAAAGAATTCAGGCACGGTGGCCCGAGTTTATTGAGCCGGGTTTTGGTTGCCGGTGTGAAACTCAAGAACCCTGGGTCACAGTGGCCGAGACCTGTGAGCTTACCCTAGCGCTTCTTGCCGCCGGAGATCGAGCCAAGGCGGTGGAGGTATTCTCCTGGTTGACCCAATGGCGGGACCGGGATGGTGCTTGGTGGACGGGTTATCAGCTGGTAGAAGATGTGCTGTGGCCGGATGAAAAGCCAACCTGGACGGCGGGTGCCATTTTGCTCGCCGCTGACGCATTGACGGGCCATACGCGGGCATCTGAATTGTTTTTGTGTCCGGTCGAGCCAGGCCAGGTCAAGTCAAAACCGGTCGCCGCCGCAATCCGTTAGCCGCCGGCGCCGTTAGCTTGCTGGGAGGCGTCGCAAGGCCCACAGGGTGTCTGCGCGACTATGTTCTTCAAACAAGCCCGATGCGAGAGCGAGGCGCCAGATAGTGAAAGGTGCCTGACCGCCTGTGGCGACATCGGGATAGATATCGTGGATGGCCAAAATGCCCCCGGGTGCCACCTTGGGACCGAAATGGCGCCAGTCTGTTAGGGCTGCCTCCAGGCTGTGCCCACCATCAATGAATACCATGCCGAAGGAGCCCTGCCACCAGCGCGAAAAAGACAGGCTGTCTGTGACCACGGGTATGACGGCATCTTCTACTTGAGCAGTGGCTAGGTTGTGCCGAAAAATTGACAGCGTGTCGACCCGCCCGTTGCCATCGACTAACGTGTCATCATGAAAAAACTCTCCCGGCTGGTGTTCTTCAGACCCCCTGTGATGATCAAGAGCAACCACAACGCTGCCCGCCGCTTTGGCCGCGTGTGCGAGCCATATGGTAGAGCGACCACACCAACTACCTATTTCTAGCAAAGGCCCCAAGTGTCCTACTAAAAGACCCAAGTGGTAGAGCGCCTCTCCCTCGTGATCAGGAAGAAAACCCGGAACTTCAGGGGGTGGTGGTAAGGTCATGAAAGCGGGTTCTCCCAATGAGTGGCCTTCTCTATTTTAAGCCGGCCACACAGGTACTCGCGCGCTGGCTCTGTTAACTGACGTCGAAAAATCCACTATATGGCGGAGTGTTGCAGCAATATCAGCGGACCCAGTTGAGCTGGATAGATAGTTCGACGTAACTATATAACGGAGCACTGGTGTTTTGGTACAGGGCGCAGAGCCCTCGTAACGCCCTTGTGTGCTGCTAAATAGGCGGCTTAAGGAGGGCGTTTCTCGGGGTCAGCCCTGACGAGGATCTGGCCTTAATTTTTAGGACTGTCTGTAAACGGACTGCCTCCCGCGAGTGTTTGGGATAAAGTAGTGCCGGATATGCCACCGAGCTCGAGGTAACTAAGCCATGCGGCGCAAACTTTCCTGTTTTGTCATCGTGTGTAACGAAGCCGACCGCGTCGAAGCTTGTTTAAAGTCTGTCGCTTCTTGGGTCGACCAGCTCGTTATTCTCGATAGCGGTAGTACCGATGGCACCTTTGAGCTATGCCAGCGCTATTCAAACGAGGTCTTCTCCACGGACTGGCCTGGATTTGGTGCACAGCGCAATCGAGCGCTTGAAAAATGTCGGCATGACTGGGTGCTTAACATCGATGCTGATGAAGAAGTGAGCCCCGCACTTAGACAGGAAATAGAGTCCTTTTTGGCGGGCCCGCCTAGTGATCTCACCCTCGTGAAATTTCCTTGGCGAACTCTGCTGTTTGGGAGGCCACTACGGTTCGGCCGTTACTCGACACCTCAAGGGAAGCTGTTTCTCAAAACAGGGGCCAGTTTTAAGCAGCGATCGGTGCACGAATCCCTGGTGCTGCCAAAAGAAAAGAGTATGACCACCCGTCAGCCTCTCACCCACCATAGCTGGCGCAGCTATCGCCATTTGATTGACAAACATACGAGCTACGCCGTGTTGAGCGCGCAGGATAAGTTTGATGCCGGGAAGAAAGCCTCGTTATTCTATGCATTTCTTCGCTTGTTCACGGATTTTACCCATCAGGCCGTTTTCCGCCTTGGGATTCTCGACGGCTGGCGCGGATTGCTTATGGCAGGGGTATTAGCGCAGTACGCGTTTCACAAATATGCGTGCCTGTGGTCGCTGTGCCAGAGGGACGACGTAAAGACTACCGGCCTCGACTAGAGGAATTGTTTGAGCCGCCAGCAGTGCCACTGATACTCTTGATTCTTTTTTATCAGTGGGATCCATGAGTCGAAATGCCATCAGTGCTTTTTTAGTCACCTTGAATGAGGCGGACCACATCGCGGCCGTGATCGAAAGTCTGCGCTGCTTTGATGAGGTGGTGGTCGTCGATTCGGGCTCTACTGATGGAACGGCAGATATTGCTAGAGGTCTCGGCGCTCAGGTGCATCACCGCGAATGGCTTGGCTACGCGCAACAAAAAGCGCTGGCTGCCGAGCTATGTAGTAATGATTGGTTATTAAACGTTGATGGTGATGAGGTGGTCACCGGTCTGCTGGCGGGTGAGCTGCTAGCCCTTGCACAACGTGATGATATTGCTGCTGTGAAAATTCCGGTCAATGATTTTATTCTTGGCGCTCCCTTACACGGACTATCCAGGAAACGAAAAATTGTTCGAATGTTTCGACGTGGAATGGCGAAGTATCCGATAAATCGTACCGTTCATGAGAATCTCGTCGTCGAAGGGTCGATCGCAGTGGCGAGCTCCGAGCTGCATCACTTTGGATATGATGACCCCAACGTATTTTTTTCCAAGCAAATTAAGTACGCGCAATTACGTGCCGCAGATAAGCTTCAAAACGGAACAAGGGGCAGCCTAATAAGGCTACTTTTTATTGCGCCCTTAACGTTTGGCAAGGTATTTGTTCTTCGGGGCCTGTTTTTTTCGGGGTATCGAGGGCTAATAGTCGCGGCAGCAGAGTCTTGGTACGCGTTTCTAAAAGAAGTTAATTTAATTCGTGCTAGATCAAGTAGTGAACCGCATGAATAACACTGCATCGCCGCCGTCAAGATTTATGTCAGCAGCTATAGGCGTTGTTTTCGCGTTGTTTGTCGCGTCACCGCTAATTAACGTCGGGCCCGTCAATGTGGCGGCATTTTTATTGTTACTCGCTAGTCTGCTATGGCTCACGCAAAACCCCAAGCTATGGTGGGACTTCTGGCGCCTGAGAATGCCGTTGTTGCTGTTAGTTATCTGTTTAACGTTAATTTTTTTGTCGTCGAACTATGAGAACAATATTAGCGGCCCTTTATTTGCAACTTTTTCTCAAAGTAGGTGGTTTATTTTGATAGTAGTCGCCGCCCCGGCGGTAGCAGTACAAGTCAATATGGGGGTGGGGCGGCATATTGTCGTATTTACAAGGGTGATCCTTCTTTTTTTTGCGCTGATCTATGCCGTTGATGCCGCGCTTTATCTCGGACTGGATTCCAGTGTGATCCTCGAGATTTTTACTGAGCAACGAAGTGACCCTTTGCGCCCTTCTTGGGTCTTTAACCCACACCCTTTTTCAAGAACGTTGATTGCTGGACTCCTGCTATTGATTAGCGGGTGCGTTATAGGCCAGCCTCTTCCTCAGCGAGTCGCTTATGCCTTCGGCATTTTTTTACTCAGCACGTTATTGATTATCGGAGCTGTTAGAACGGCATTTGCAGCTCTTTTTATTATCTGCATTGCTTCTCTGATTATATATTGGGGGAAAAGGGCGGCGCTAATGTTCTTGAGTGGAGCCCTTTTGGCAATGGCGGGCTTCGCATTTAGGGATTATCTTTTCGGGAGCAGCCTTTATGACCAAAGCCTGGAGTATAGGCTCGTTCTCCTTCAAGATGGTGTCCATGCCTTTTTGGATCGGCCGTGGCTTGGGGGGGGGTATCAGGCGTCACGCACTATTTCTTGGTCTCCTGCGTTGCAACACTTTGTTAATGCACAGACCTTAGTAACCACCAATACGCATATACAGTGGCTTGAGATGTACGTTAGCTACGGGACCCTCGGTGGAACATTGTTCATTGTCTTTTGGGCGACCACAGGTTCGCTGGCTATTCGCACCTATCGTCAGTCTTTGGGGCCATTTAAACTTTTAAGTTCATTGCTTATTTTAAACTGGCTTAACTTAACTGTGGCAGGTTTTACAACTGTCTTCCGGGAGACTGAGTGGGCGCTTTGGGTTACTACTATCTTGGGCGCTCTTTGGCTGGCTCATCGTCAACACAACGGCCTTGAGGAGAGCAAGCCTGCTCTCGCTCAAGACGCAGGAACGAAATAACAGGGGCATTGCTGCGCTATTGTTGCGGTTGTTCCACAAAGGGAGTGACCGAAGCCAAGACCATTGGCACGGATATGCTGTGCATAAGCGCTTGCCCTTTGAGCCGCAACCCCCATCGGCGCTCTGCCGGGGGTATCCCTAACGCGTCTAAACTGGTTGTGTAGACGTCAACGACGTTGTCCAGTGAAAAATAGGGCCCTGTGCGCTGCGGATTGCTATGCGCGTAGAGCCCGATGACCGGCGTGCCCTGTGTTGTGGCCATGTGAAGCGTGCCCGAATCCGGGCCTATCACGACTTGGGCACGCCTACATATGGCGAGCAACTCTTGTAGCGTGGTTTGTCCGGCAACATTAACCACGTGGGCTTTCGCTAGCCCACAGATAGCCTTTGCCATGGCGATGTCGCCATCGGCAGGGCTACCGGTAACCAGCACGTCAAATCCACTGTCACGACAAAAATCAGCGACCTGTGCGTATCGCTCTGGGAGCCAATTTCGCTCAGGGTTACTTGCAGAGGGAGCAATCACCACAGCACCTTTGTTCTGTGGAATGAGACTAACCGCCATTTGCACGGCCGCATCGGAAACCGGAATATTCCAGCGCGCATGAAACGGTCCAACATTCAGTGCATCGGCAAAGCCCCTAAAGACATCGAGAACATGAAAATCAACCTGATCTTTAATGCGCTCGTTAACCACGAGGCTGTGTAGCTCTTTGCTTTTTGTCTTTGGGAAACCGACCTTCCTTTTGGCGTTGACGATCCACGCCAGCGCGTTGGCCCTGAGCGAGGTTTGCATATGCAGCAGCAGATCGAACTGCCCTAGTGGAACGAGTGTATTTCGGACGTCGTGGTAAGCCCTGATCCCAAGGCTTTTATTGAAAACCACAAAATGTATGCCCGGCAGACCTTTGAGTAATTCGTATTCCACGCGGCCGATGATCCAGGTAATACTCGCCTCGGGGTAAGCGGCTTGGATAGCCTGCACAATAGCCGTCACGTGGCAGACATCACCAATAGCTGACAGGCGAATGATGCAAATCGATTTCGGTGTGCATGTGGTATCTTTCATTGACGATCCCGTCACAGTGCCTCTAAAAACCAAAGTCATTTCAGAGCGGTCGCCATGAAATCCACTACAGCGCGTGCAATACAACACCAGCGCGACCAGTACATAGTGTACGACAGTTGTCTTGTGCAAGATGCCAAGGCGGCTTTATTTGATCCCTTGTTCTGGGGTGACAAAGCCTCTCTCCATTGCGAAGGTCGGGGTGCGGTGTGGTTTTTGTCTGCTCCCGAGGGTCAATGGGTGTTGAAGCGGTATGTGCGTGGGGGCATGATGAAAAACCTTCTCACAGACGCTTACTTATTTACCGGATTTGCGCGTACGCGCATGGTGCTGGAATTTAATCTGCTTTGTCAGATGCGCTCTTTAGGCCTACCTGTGCCGACTCCGGTTGCTGCCTATGCAGTTAAAGTAGGACCACTGTTTTACGGGGGGAGTTTGATCACCGAGCGGATCACCGGAAGTGCCTCCCTAGCGTCTTTGATTGTCGAGGGCGCTATGTCAGAGCAGGGTTGGCTGTCGGTGGGGAGCACGATTGCTGAATTTCATCGGGCGGGCGTTTTTCATCACGACTTGAACGTGACCAATGTGCTTAATAGGCAAGACCAGTGGTTCCTCATCGATTTCGATAAGTGTCGTTTTATGTCGACTACATCGGGGGGCACGTGGCGGCGCGCCAACCTTCAACGGTTTCAGCGATCACTTGGCAAAATAAGCCCTGAAAGCGCAAACCCTGAGCGTTCCGCCTGGAAATTGCTCATGCAGGGTTATGAAACGCGGTTCGTCCGATAAAAGCCAGCTGCAGGGTTACGTCCGTCGCAGATCTAAGTCCGCGGTAGAGAGCTGCTTGCATGCTAGTCGATTACCCGGCTAATCTGCTCACGATAGATCTGAACCCTGTCCGGTAGTTTGTCGATGGCACGTTTGGCAGAGGCTTCCAGCTGCTGGCGCCATGCGTTGTCGGTTGATAGCCTTTGCCAGAGCGAGGCCAGCTCGTCTTCCTTGGTGGCGATAGCGATGGCGTTGTTCTCCGATAAATAATCCACCGCGCTCCCTTGGGTGATGGTATGTGGCCCGGTGAGGACAGCCTTGCCAAGCATCGCCGGCTCCATCACGTTATGACCGCCCACGGGGACGAGCGACCCACCGACAAAGACGAACTCGCTATGTGCACAAAAATTGGCCACCTCGCCGACAGTGTCGACTAGGTAAACGTCGGTCGACTTGGGGGGGGATGGGAGACTCACTTCGCCGGTGACAAATGAGCCCTTTATCCGCCAGCTCCTTGGCAATATTTGCCGCTCTTGGGGGGTGCCTTGGAATAATGACAAGGAGGTTGGGTTTGCCTGCGGCCATCCAGGCGCGAGCAATCCTTTGCTCTTCGTCATGGTGGGTAGAGATGGCCAGTGAATAGGGTGTCGAGAGCAGTGGACTGGTCGGCAGACCAGCATTTTCCGGGCGCGACAGCTTAATATCACCGACAGAGCTGATGCGCTCCTCCGGGCATCCTAGGGCGATAAACCGTTGCTGATCAATCGGCTCTCTGGCCCACACATAAGTAACCTGAGCCAGGGCTTGTCGATAGAGCTTTTTGATAAAGCGCGGCGATGCCGACGTCTTGTGACCAATCCGGCCGTTGATAATGTAGATTCCGATTCTCCGTCGGTGAGCCTCGGCGAAGAGCCTTGGCCATAGTTCGGTCTCAACGACGAAAAGAGCGCTTGGTTGATAGTGTGATAGCAGCCGGTTTACGGCCCCGCTAAAATCAAGTGGACAAAAATGGACTTCGACGTCCGCACTAAGCTGTTTTTTTGCAAGACGAAATGCCTCGGGGGTATTGCAGGTGAGCAGCACGCCTTTGCTGCTAAAGGCGGCGATAAGAGGCAGTGCCAGCTGGACTTCGCCGATCGATGCGGCATGAAACCACAGCCTTGGGTTGGCCGGGCTTCTCTTAAAAAAACCAAAGCGTTCTCTAATAAAAGCGAAACCACCCCCCCTTCGTTTGGCGTCAATCAGCGTTAACAGAAGTAGAAGTGGGGATAGCAGGTGCAACAGCAGGTCGTAAAGTAACAACCTGCCGCGCCTATGTTCTTGGGTATTTGACAAGGGCCTTACCCAAATTTGCCGCCGTGTGGCGGCCGTGACAGAACTATCGACAGGTTCAGCAAACGCTTGGGCGCGATGACCGCGGCAGACACGCCTAGGGTGACGCGGCTCCGCCCCCTGCAGTGGGCGCGGGTGGCGGCACGAGTGCGCTGTTTAGCATCGCGACATCATCTGGTGACAGTGATCCTGCGTTTTCTTTCAGTCTCAACAGGCTGTTGACGTAGTCATAGCGGGCGTTTGCGTAGTCCCTCAGCGAGGTGTAGAGCAGGTTTTGCGCATTGAGGACATCAACGATATTGCGTGTACCTACCTCATACCCAGCCTCGGTAGCGTCCAACGCACTTTCCGCGGAGCGAATGGATTGTTTGCGCGCCTTGACCCGCGCTGCATTAGAGGCAACGGTCATGTGCAAAGAGCGCGCATTAGTGATCGTTGTTCTCTCGAGGTTAATACGCGACTCCATCGCCGCTACGTGTTGCTGGGCTGACTGGCGTCTTTGGGCGTGTAACCTGCCCCCTAGGAATAAGGGCATATCAACCCGCACCTGCCACACTTCCCGCTGATCGTCGGATTGGGGTTGAACGAGAAAGATAGGTGTGGGATCGGCGGTTCGTGTGCCCTCTGTCTCGGTATCTGAGTACTGATAGGACGCGGTAACGGTTGGGGCGTGCTGGGACGCACTGGCTTTGGCCGATTGGCGAGCGGATTCTTCGGCATACCGGGCCGCCGCAAGGTCGTAGTTATTATCGAGCGCCATCTTGACCCACTCAGCCCTGTCGGCGGGCGTCGGCGGGCTGGCCTCAAAGTCTTCGCTCAGCAAGTACAAGGACGCGTGGTCTTGGCCTGTCAGTATCGAGAGCCGCTCCTTGGCTACCGCTACATTGTTCTCTTCGACGATGCGCTGGACTTCGGCTAAATCCCTCGCCGCTTCCGACTCATAGACGTCGGTAATGGCAATCAGGCCCACTTCAAATCGCTGCTGGGTTTGCTCGAGTTGCCGGCTGAAGGCGCGTTCGGCAGCCTCAGCAGCGGCAAGATTGTCCTGGGCCCGCAAAACGCCGAGGTAGGCCTCGACCGTACGAACAATTAAATTTTGTGTCGCAGAAGCAAATTCGGCTTCTGCTTGCTTACTGAACTCCTGGCCTGCGCGCAGGCTGTACCACGCACCGAGATCAAACAGGGGTTGGGCCAGCGCAAAATCCCACCCATCGGTTCTTACATCGGTTCTGTTAAAGCCATCATCAATCGTGGGCTGTCCGGCGGGGGTAAACCCAACGATTTGCCGGCTCACCGATTCGGCATCCGTTCCCGTGATGCCATATCCCGCCCGCACTTGCGGCAGTAGCGCGGACAACGCCACATTCTTATTCTCAATGTTTGCAAGAAACAGCGCTTCCTGCGCTTTGAGTTGCGCATCATTCTCGAGCGCCAACTCATAGATATCCAGTAAAGTCTCGGCGTTTGCCGAGAGCACAGAACAAGAAAACGAAATGGCGGTTAGTGCGATTCCCCAGGATTTGAGGTACTTGCGGGGCATAGTGGGCTCCTTGGAACTGCGGGCAAAAAACCCGATAGAGTATACAGCCTGCAGACCTGAAAATGCTCGTGATATTTTGGACTGCTAAGGGGCCTCGGTGTTGTTACACTCAGGGCAGCATGGGGAGGAAAGGCCATGGTGTATTCGGCCAGTGGCGTTGAGTCGCGATACAGCGTAAATCTTGGTGATCTTCACAGTATCTGTGAGGCAAATTACCTGCGTCTTACAAAAGTCTTTCCTGGCTACGAAAACCTGAACCGAACGGAACTGGTAACGGGCGGACTCTCCATAACAATCGACGTCGTCGAGCGTTGCCGTTACACCACGACGCTGAGACTGATGCAGCGCGGCCCTGCAGGCTTGCCGAGAGCGGGGATTCGCCTCGACGTCAGGCTCTATCACGACGCCAAAATGGCCGAGGTTGTCGCGCTACAACGACACAACCAGTTAAAAGGGCGATACGAGTATCCCAACCCCGCCATGTATCAACGTGATGAAAAGCTTCAGCAGAACCGGTATGTCGCAGAGATACTCGCCATTATTTTAGCTTCCGGATATGCGCCCGAGCCGTTATCGCTATCTGTTATTGATGACTTCTGACCCCGTGTCCAGCGACCCAGTAGCATTATCAATTGAGGGCGGCGTCCGTCTTCTGCAGATCTCCGACACTCACTTGGGTGCCGCAGACGGAGACGCGTTATTGGGCATCAACACGGACCAATCGTTACAGGCAGTGCTCTCGTTGGCGGCATCTGATGGACGGTCAGCAGATCTTATGCTGGTAACGGGCGACATCGCTGCGGATGGCGACCTAGAGGCCTATCAGCGGCTCGAGCATTATCTTGAGAGCTTTACCGCGGAGGAGGGCCTGCCCGCCTTCTGGCTACCGGGTAATCACGACAGTCCCGACGTGTCGACCAGGTACCCGAGGCGATTTGTCAGAGCGATTGAGGCGGGCGCCTGGCATATTGTGATGCTCTACTCACAACAACCGGGGAAGGTTGGTGGTTTCCTGAGTGATGAGGAGATCGCCATTCTCAACTCGGCGGTTGCGCGAGCCAATCGCGAATCCAGGCATTTGCTGGTGGCGCTTCATCATCCGGTACAGCTCATCGGCTGCGATTGGCTGGATGAACAACGAGTTGCAAACGCCGAACAGCTTTTATCAGCCGTGGCTGACTGTAATAACGCGGTTGCTGTGGTCTCGGGCCACGTTCATCAGGCAACCGATCAGGTTTTTGACGGGGTTCGCCTATTAACAGCGCCCTCAACCTGCGTACAGTTCGCGCCGAATGAGGTAGAGTTCAAAGTAGACCAGGTTGGACCAGGCTATCGTTGGTTAGAACTGTTGCCAGATGGCAAGGTGTTAACAGATATTTGTCGGGTGGACGCTCGACTGTTTCCCGCAAACACAGAAAGACAGGGTTACCAGTAGTCGTAACAACGATAGCGGTCGCCCTAAAGGCATAACGCAGTGGCTCAAATGCGCGAAACCGCTGGAGGGTCGTGGTCGTGGCGGGGCATGGCGACAAAGTCACACATTATCGCTAGGGAGATTGGGCTTTATCCATGAGCCAATATAACGCCGATGCAATTGAAGTATTGACCGGACTGGAGCCAGTGCGTAAACGGCCCGGGATGTACACCGACACCACCCGGCCGAATCACCTCGCGCAGGAGGTCATTGATAACTCGGTAGATGAGGCTCTTGGCGGTCATGCCGACAGGGTTGACGTGACGCTCCATGGGGACGGTGCAATCAGCATCGTGGATAACGGGCGCGGTATGCCGGTAGACATGCATCCGGTGCAAAATAAGCCTGGGGTAGAGGTCATTTTGTCGACCCTCCACGCGGGCGGCAAATTCTCCGATAAAAATTACCAGTTTAGCGGCGGCCTCCACGGGGTCGGTGTTTCAGTGGTCAATGCCTTGTCAACCCGTCTTGAGGTCACGATCCGCCGAGATGGTGAAGTGTATGAAATGGCTTTTGAGAACGGAGAGAAGGCTTCAGATCTGAAAGTGGTTGACACCTGTGGTAAGCGCAACACAGGAACTGGCATTCGTTTCATACCCAACCCGCAATATTTCGATTCCGCTAATTTCTCCCTGTCACGGCTGTCACACGTGTTACGGGCAAAGGCTGTGCTTTGTCCTGGCCTCAAAGTCACCTTGCTCGATGAAAAGAAAAAAGAAAAGACAGAATGGTATTACGAAGACGGTATTGCTGATTATTTGGCTGATGCTACCATCGATTTTCCAGTCATTCCCGAAGCGCCCTTTACCTGCAACTTTCAGGGGGAGACCGAGGCGGTAGACTGGGCGATTCAGTGGCTTCCCGAGGGCGGCGACTTGATCACCGAGTCCTATGTCAACCTGATTCCGACGGCTCAAGGGGGGACCCATGTCAATGGCCTACGCTCGGGTTTGCTCGAGGCGATACGAGAATTCTGTGAGCTTCGAAGCTTGCTCCCTCGAGGGGTTAAATTGACAGCAGAGGACATCTGGGATCGATGTGCTTATGTGTTGTCTTCGAAACTTCAGGATCCGCAGTTCTCGGGTCAAACCAAAGAGCGGCTTTCCTCGCGAGAGGCCGCGGGATTTGTGTCAGGGGTAGCTAAAGATGCTTTTGGCCTTTGGCTTAACCAGCACACAAGTGAAGCGGAGCTTTTGGCTGAGATGTGTATCAACCGTGCTCAGGCCAGGCTGCGATCGGCGAAAAAAGTCGTGCGTAAAAAGGTCGCGTCGGGTCCCGCCCTGCCGGGTAAACTTGCCGACTGCACAACCGAGGACCCCGACCAGGGGGAGTTATTTTTGGTGGAGGGCGACTCCGCCGGCGGCTCTGCCAAGCAGGCTCGAAATCGCGAATTTCAGGCCATCCTCCCGCTGAGGGGCAAGATCTTGAACACCTGGGAGATCGACTCGCAGGAGATATTGGCGTCGGCAGAAGTGCATAATATTTCGGTAGCGCTCGGGATTGATCCCGGTAGCGATGACTTGTCGGGCCTGCGCTACAAAAAAGTCTGCATCCTTGCGGATGCAGATTCTGATGGCCTCCATATCGCCACCCTGATTTGCGCCTTGTTTCTGCGTCATTTTCGCCCCTTAGTCCGTTCAGGACATGTTTTTGTTGCCATGCCACCGCTGTATCGTATCGACGTGGGCAAAGAAGTCTATTACGCGCTGGATGACGCCGAGCGCAACGGTATTCTGGAGCGACTCGCTGCAGAAAATAAGCGAGCCAAGCCCAACGTACAGCGGTTTAAGGGACTGGGGGAGATGAACCCCTCTCAGCTTCGCGAGACGACGATGGATCCCGATACCCGCCGGTTGGTGCAGCTGGTGTTGGACGCCGATGACGATACCGATAGCATGTTCGACATGCTTCTAGCGAAAAAGCGGGCGGGGGATCGGAAAACCTGGCTCGAGTCCAAGGGTAACTTGGCCGAGGTCGCGCTCTAGCAAAGCAATTGGAGGAAACATGATGAGATGTTGGCAAACCGTGGCACTGTTAATGGCGGCATTGGCGACTTTTTCGGTTGAAGCAGCTGAGTGGCAGGCCTTGTCAACGTCGTCAGTGAGCTATGTCTCAATAAAAAATAATGTCGTCGCAGAAAACAATCGTTTTACCTCGGTGACCGGCAAAATTACGGCGAAAGGAGAGGCGGATTTAAGCATCGATTTGAGCTCAGTAGAAACTCAAGTAGACATCCGCAATCAGCGCATGCGAGAGATTTTCTTTGAGATCGACCAGTATCCAGAAGCGCGGATTACCGGGCAGCTATCGCCCCAGGATATGGCACAGATCGACTCTGGTGCCCCGCTTGAAATTGATTTACCTCTCACGCTATCGCTGCATGGGATTAGCGCTGAGGTCATCGCAAAATTGCGAGCAGCCAAGGTAGGCCAGCGGCTTTGGGTAACAACCCGAGAGCCGGTGCTCATTTCCGCCGGGGACTTCGGGTTGGGCGCGGGTGTTACGGCACTGCAGGAGCTGGCTGGACTTTCTGCGATTGCGAGCACAGTGCCGGTGACCATCGACATCCGTTTTCAGACAAAATAACGGCTCTAGCGCGAGCCTAGGGTACGAGATAGCGCTTGCAGTTGCGCTTGGTAGCGGCCTTCCTCGGCGCGATTTCCCAGCTCGCCGTGATAGCTAATCAGCGCGTACAGTAACTGGGGCTGACCGGGAAACTCGATGTTAAGGCGCTCCAAGATTTGAACTGCCTCGGTCGGTGATCCAGTGTCATGGAGTGCTACGGCGTAGACATATCGGTGACGGGTTGATTCCGACTCCATTGCGGCAGCGCGAGCGAGCAGGGGCAGAGCCTGGTCCGTGTTGCCCTCACGAATTTCCAGTAGCCCCAGTGCATGAAGTAGCGTGCCCGCATTCGAGATGCTTTCAATACCCCTCATGAGCAGCTCTTTCGCCTCTTTGTCTCGGTTGGTCGCTCTCAGTAAATCAGCAAGATTTATGTAGGCGGCTTCCATCTGGTTATTGAGCACCAGCGCCTCGCGAAGGGCTTTCTCAGCCTGCGGGAAATCCCCCCGCAGTCGCCAGTAATTTCCGAGCTGGAGTTGCACCGACGGCATGTCCAGGTGCTGTGATTGAACCCGCTCATACTCGTCGAACAAGGGCGCCAGCACCGCAATATCCTGGGGTCTGAGCTCCTCAACAGGGGCGTCTGCAAGTTGTTCTGCAACCGCCATCCTGACCGCCATGATGGGATCGTCAATGAGAGCCCTCAGCATTAAATATCGCTGCTGCGGTCCTAAGGGCGCTAATGCTCGTACCGCCGAGACCCGTATCAAGCTGTCCTTGGCACCCAACAGGACTGCTACAGATTGGGCGAGGTCGGGGCTCCCGAGCTGACCAAACTGATTGAGCGCTGATGCCCGCAGGATGGCCGCCTCGCCTGGTTCTGCCATGATCTTTTTGAGGGAGGGAATGCTTCTCATATCTCCCCGCTGGCTAGTATGGAGTGCCATCGCCGGGTGATTGCGGAGTGAGTCGAACTCAACCCCCCACTCGCGGACACGATCTAGGGCCCATGTTTGTGCCTTGTCGGTATGACATTGGGTGCATGCGCTGGGCGCACCGAGTTGAAGAGAGAGATCGGGCCTTGGAATGCGCATGCTGTGATCCCGTCGGGCGTCTACACCCATATAGACCTGCTCAGGCATATGGCAGTTCACACATAGTGCACCCGCTGAGTCTGCCGGGTGGTGATGATGGGCCGTCGTATCAAACACCGCGGGTTGGTGACATTGCGCACACAGCGTGTTTCCTTCGGCGACAAGCTTGTTGCTGTGGGGATTGTGGCAATTCGTGCACACCACGCCCGCCTGGTGCATTTTGCTCTGTATGAACGACCCATATACATAGACCTCGTCCCGTATCTGCCCATCGGCCCAGTAAAGTGGATTTTCGATCAGCGCAAGACGGTGGGTGTCTAGAAGGTCAGCACCATAGTGATAATCGCCAAGCGTGCTGCGCCGGGCATGGCAGCGCGCGCAGTTGGTTATCTGATGGTTTGAGGTGCTTTGGGTGGCGGGGGTCGCTATTGCCGCACCCTCAGACCACGCCCATGTCGTCGTGTTCTTGAGAGACATTTCAAAACCGGCAAGTGGCGCCGTTATTTTTCCCTGTTGGGCAAGCGACACATGTTGCCCTCCCGGTCCGTGGCAGGCCTCGCAGCCAACATCGATCTGATCGAACTTGGTGCTGAAGGTTCGATCGGTGGCCGAGTAGTTCTTGCGTAGGTTGGTGCTGTGGCACTCGGCACAGCGCGTATTCCAGTTCTGATAGGGGCCGGTCCAGTGCAGCGGGTCCCCCGCTTCGACGACTTCATCCGGATAGAGATGGTACCAGCGCTGTCCGCCCTCGGAGGCTGGGCGGGCATCCCATGCTATTGTCAATGCTTGAAGGCGACCACCTGCGAGAGGTAGCAAGTACTGTTGTAAGGGATAAACCCCAAAGACGTAAGCGACTTCGTATCGCTCCAGCACGCCTTTTTCGTTATCCGTTCGAATCCAGTATTTGCCGTCTTCACGATAAAAGGTCGATGTGATGTTGCCGTAGGTGAAGGTGGCATTATCAAAGTCACCAAGCACGGTCTTTTCGCTGACATCTTGCATCGCAAGATCGTGATGGGATCCCAGCCAGTCCGCGGCCTCTTGTTGGTGGCAACCGACACAGGCTGCATTTCCCACGTAGTTATTTTCTTCTTGGCTTAGTGAGAGCGAGGAGGCTATTAAAATCGGGATTGCCAATAACGATTTAAAAATACATGTAAGCACCGGGTGCATAGGGTCATCCCAAATGTTGCGCACGCGTCCATTCTCAAAGGCAAGCGAGCTTGCTGCAGGATGAACCCGCTTGGTATTCGGCTGACGGTGGTCAGCACTGCAACCCTAAACAAGGGTTATGCCTGACCGACAGTAGCACAATCAACGAGAGCTCGACCAAAAGTCGTAGCTGTGCGTCTAGCGTAAAGGGGCGTAAAATAGCGCTATGACGCGGGGGCCTCTATGAAAATTGGTATTTTAAAAACAGACACAGTGCGTCCCGAGTGGGTGGCGGAATTCGGTGAATACCCCGATATGTTTGAGCGTCTGTTGCTTTCCGAGAATCCTGCCCTCGAGTTTCAAACCTGGGATGTCGAGGCCGGGGAGCTACCCATTGATCTAGATGCGGCGGATGGATTTATTATTACCGGATCAAAAAGTAGCGCTTATGACCAAAAAGAGTGGATCCGAGCGCTCGAAAATTTTATTCAGCGCATCCATGCGAGCCGTCGCAAGCTAATTGGCATTTGTTTTGGCCATCAAGTTATTGCTAAGGCGCTTGGAGCCATCGTGGATAAATCGCCCAAGGGGTGGGGCTGTGGTATTCAGACGTATCAGCTCAAAGATGCCGAATTAGCTGCCGACGGGATTGGCGAGGACCTGCGGTTGATTGCCTCTCATCAGGACCAGGTCATGACCGTACCCGCGGGGGCGGTGGTCATTGCCACCAGCGATCATTGCAATAATGCCGGCTTCAGAATAGACGATCATATCCTTACATTTCAGGGGCACCCTGAATTTATTCCTGATTATTCGCGAGAGATTATGCATTTTCGAAGAGAGATGATTGGTGAGTCCCGGGTCGCGACGGGCTTGGCATCCCTCGATTCAGAACAACATCAGGGGGCTCGGGTCGCTCGCTGGATGCTCGACTTTCTCTCGAGCAACCGAGCGTAGCGCTGCCTCCGAGCGGTCAGTGCTACCAAACCCCAGTATTTTCCATCGATGCCCAGGGCTCCTTGGGCTCCAGGGCCGGCCCCGCTTGCAGCAGCTCAACAGAAATACCGTCAGGTGAACGCACAAACGCCATCCGTCCATCCCTGGGCGGCCGGTTGATGGTCACTCCTGCGGTCATCAGGCGCTCGCATAGGGCGTAAATATCCTCCACGCGATAGGCGAGGTGGCCAAAGTTACGACCCCCGTCGTAGTCCTCGGGGTCCCAGTTGTGCGTAATTTCAACCAGCGGCGCCTGATTTTCAGCAGCGCTCTCCAAATCCTTGGGTGCCGCCAAAAAAACCAAGGTGAAACGACCCTGTTCGCTGTCATAGCGATTGACTTCAACCAGTCCCAGATGGTCGCAAAAGAAGGAGAGGGTATCAGCCAGATTGGCCGCCCGAATCATGGTATGAAGAAACTGCATGGGTTTACTCCGATGGGGTCTGGCGCCAGTGTACGTTTTTTATCATCAGCCTCCAAAACTACCCTCTATCCGTTGGCGCAAGGTACACTTGCGTTCTCAGAAAAGCCCACCCATGACGTGGCATTCTTGTAACGTCAGTGGCCAAGTGTTGTGCAGATTCCCCGAGCGGCTGCCTCGCCTTCTATAGTTTCAAACGAGTGTGACTACTATGTGGTTTAAAAACGTCCGTCCTTACCGACTCTCCGATCGACTAGGTTTGGACGCCGATGCCCTAGCGCAACGTCTAGCGTCCCGACCCTTTGTTCCCTGTCGTCCAGCACAGCCACAAAGCACTGGGTGGGTGCCGGCGTTGGCTGATTCGGCTGAGGCGCTGGTGCATGCGGCGAGCGCTTTTTGGATGGTAAGACTGAAACGAGAAGATCGCTTGTTACCCGCTACAGTGGTTCGCGAGGAGGTCGCTAATCGTGTCAATCAGATTCAGGCCGCGGAATCGAGAAAGGTTTATCGCAAGGAAAAGTTACAAATCATGGAAGAGGTAACCCAAGATCTGCTACCTCGTGCTTTCACCCGAAGTCACGGCATTGAGGCGCTCATGATGGAGCCCGATGGTTGGCTGTGGGTTAACCATGCAAGCCCGGCAAAAGGAGAGGAGTTGCTTTCGTTTTTGCGGGAAGCCATCGGTGGACTACCAGCAGCCCTGCCGATAACCCGTAAAAATCCAGCCGTTGTTATGAGCGATTGGGTGCTACATAACGCGCTACCGAAAGGGTTTGAATTTGGCACCGAGGCAGATCTTGCCGAGCCTGGGGAGGAGGGCGGTGTTGTTCGCCTGAGGAACATGATGATTGATTGTGACGAAGTGTGCGCTCACCTCGAGTCGGGAAAGCAGGTGCAGCGCGTTGCTTTGGAGTGGCAGGGTAGATTGAGTTTCGTGCTGGGTGCTGATCTAGTGCTCAGACGCCTCCGCTTTGCTGATGAGCTCGTTAATTCTCATGAAGATCTGAAGGAAGACGCACTTGCCCGCCGGGATGCGGACTTTTTGTTGATGTCTGAGACCCTTGCCGAGCTGTGGCCGGAGCTCCTCAGTGCGTTCGGTGGTTTGGAGGAATAGCGATGTTACCGTTGGGCCTTTATCGCCACTACAAAGGAGGTGAGTACCGTGTAATGGGCGTCGCGCGCCATTCGGAGACGGAAGAGCTACTGGTGGTATATCAGCCCCAATACGGCGAGCGGGAGTGGTGGGTCAGGCCCCTCAGTATGTTTACCGAGCAAGTAAAGATTGAGGGGAGACTAATTCCCCGATTTCAACACATAGAGGAATCGGCATAGGACAAAAGAGGGGTTTAGCCCGCTAACTTTGCCAGCGTTGCATGTACTATCAACTCATTACGGAACCTGTCGATGGTGGCATCAATCCGTTTCAGCTGAGCCTCTAGCGCGACTTTTTCTCGACTGATGAGAACAAACTGGGTTGATTCTCCCTCTTTGAACCGAATCTGCTCTTGAGCGAGAAGCTCGAGTGCAAGCACCTCCTGCTCTTCGCTGCTGACCAGAATTTTTTCGTTGAAAGCCAGCGCGGTGAGGGAGACTTGTAAGTCCCGTAATAATTGCGCGGCAAGGACTTGGTATTGATACTCCACCTCCCGTGTGGCCGCTGCTGCCATCGCCACTCTACCCTTCGCTGCGCGGACCCCGAGAGGAACCTCAAAGGAGAGTGCAATGATCGATTCAGTGCCATCGAGGGCTTCCGGCCCGGTACCAAAATCTTGGGCAACTTTCATTTCCAGATCAAGTTCTGGGAGGAGTTCATTGCGGGCGATACGCTCATCGACGTTGAGTTGCTTAGCCTTGGCCGTTAGCGCTAACAGTGCTGGATGCTGCTCAATTTCTGCAGACCATGCTTCTTGGGTGTGGCGGGTAACGACCCCAAAGGGCCAGGCAATATCAGCTGGCGCCGTTAGCTTACCTGTGTCAGCGGACTCCGGCCCTTTTGTCGGCGTTAAAAAGTACTTCAGCTGCTCCTGTGCCTGAACCTCAATGCGCTCAGCTTCTTGGGCGAGAATTTGTCGCTGTGTCAATGTGGTTCGATACTCTGTGAGGGTAATAGCCGCTAGGTCACCGCTTTCCACGCGTTGCTGAATAGCCGCGAGGCGGTCTTGGGTGAGCAGCAGTAAACTGGTGACCACTCCCCTCTTGAGTGTGCTCTGGTACCAGTCAAGCCAGGCACTGACGCCACGATAGAGCAGTTTGTTGACGTCTAATAGCTGGCTGGAAGCTGCTTCCTGATAGCGCCAGGCAGCGTTTTCGAGTGCCAGACGGCGTGGGTCAGTATCCCTGTTTTGTAGCAGAGAAAGCCTTACGCCAAGGCTTAACTCACCGGCATCTAGCGTTTGAAGCTCTTGCTCATAGACTGGGAAGGTGCCGTCAGACAATCGATAACCGCTGAAAACCTCGGCATTAAAAGGCTTAAGGGGTTGCACAAGCCGCTGATCTGCAACCCGGCCATCGTAATAGCCGGAGGGTCGAATATTCGTGGACTGGGTGACCCGCAAATCAAAGGCAGCGTCCGCGATTTGCTGCCGGCCGAGCGCGCGATCGGTTCTTGACTGCGCGGCGAGTGCTTCAGGATGGCGTGCGGTCAACTGCGCAACCAGTACTTCGACACTTGGTGCAAACGACCCCCAGGCTGACTGCGCACAGGTAGCCAGAAGAGCACAGAGAAGTACAGATCTCATGGCGTCGCGTTGGGCCTTTGCTGTGGCGGGAAGTTATTGAGCTGCCGCCACAGTTCATAACCCAGACGGACCTCTTCTAACAAAATCCAGCCTTTCACGCGGCTGCCGAGCCGAGCATATTTAGATTCTGGCCATGGATTGTCCGCGGGATCAGGCTTGATCCAGACATTGAAGCGTCCCTGAGCATTTGCTACGGGTTCTATGAAGTCGACAATGCCACCAAAAGTGCCGATGCCGTTGTCCGGCCAGCCGCTAAATTGAAATACCGGCCAACCCTCGAACTGCAGCCGAACGCGGCGCCCGGGATAAACGAGCGGAGCGTCCAAACCAGACACAGCCAACACGACATTGCGGGCTTTACCCTCGGGAATAAAAGAGGCAAGCACGTCGCCCGGTGTCACGTAAGTGGCGCTGCCCGAAGGCTTGAGACGCAAAATGGTGCCATCTGATGGTGCGACCTTGGTTTGTAACGACTGCCTCGCCTTGTCCACACCGAGCCGATTGATTTCTGCTTCGATTTTGGCGGCCTCTGCGCGCAGCTTTTGAATGTCCAATTGCGCCTTCTCAATATCCCGCTGTGACTTGAGGCCCTGCTCCTGTAAGCGCTGTTGGCGCAGGAGATTCTGCTCTTCGGTGGTTGTCGCTTGTTGAATAGCAGCCATTTGCTGGTTGGCCGCGGCGAGCTGATTTTCCAACCGCTGAATCAGCTCGGGATCGCTGTCGACCAACGAGACAATCGGATCGCCTGCCTTGACCGCTTGCCCCTCAGTCACATGCCAGGTCTGTATTTGACCGGGGACCAGGGCAGAAATGGCCTGGATGCGCTCGGCGGGGAGGGGCGTATTGACCTCGCCGTCACCAAAAGCGGTTTGTGTCCAAGGAATAAACCAAAGGAGGGCTATGAGGAGGCAGATGCCCCCTATCAGGATGGCGCTAAAGACCTGGTGCCACTTTGGTAAGGGCACCTCATTAAGCGCATTGATCTGGCTTAGATAGCGCTGGCGCAAGTCATTCATCGCCGGCTCCTTCAGATGCGGTAAGCACTTTCTGTTTTGTAAAAGCCGGGTGCGGGGGTTGACTCGTGAAATAAAGAACGGTGATCGATTGTTCGGAAAGCATCTCCAGAACTCCATCCCGAACGGAGGGGAGTAGCTGATCGAAGAGCTGGTTTAACACCAGTACCGAGGGCTTGGCCAGCAGAGCCCCCGCCAGCTTTAATAGCAGCATCTCGGCGCCTTGAAGGGGCAATCCTGTCGCTGACAGGTGGGTATTCAGTCCCTCGGGAAACGACTCGATAAGTGGCCACAGGTACACCTTTTGGAGCACCGTGATGAGCTTCTCGGTATCCGCCTCTGCATTATGTAAGGCTAGAAAATCCCGGATGCTGCATTCTAGGATGAGAGAGCGGTCAACACCTTGAATCGCCTGCCTCAGTTCAAGGAGGTCGAAATCTTCCAGATTGATGTTGCCTAAATTGATACGCCCGCCGTTGACTGGACGGTGTGCGCGCAGTACAGAGAGCACAGCCGGTTGAATCCAGGCTTCTTCCGTCCTAACGCACACTTTAGCGCCCGCGGGTATTGACCACTCTAGTTGGCACTGTCGATTGCCGCGACGGATTGTGGTGTCGATAAAATCAAGGCTAGCACCTGTCGGGGCGCTCGCCACTCCGCGCGGGTTTTCCTCAGGTAAAGACAGCACTTCGCTGAGTTTATCCGCAGACCCGTAGAGCTCGTAGTAATATTTTAAATAGCTTGAGAAGCGAGAGAGGCCCAAGAAAATGGCGGCCATTACCAGCTCTGCGGCTACCAACTGCCCGATAGAGAGTTCGCCAAGCGTCACCAGCCATCCGCCGAGGGCTAGCAGGGCTGCGCTGCCCACCGCGTAGAGCAATAGAAAACTAATGGTTTGACTAAAGGTTTGACCAAACAGCCGCTTATGCTCGTCAAGGTAAGCAGCTGTCAGAGCGTTAGTTTTGCTGGCGGCAAGCGTGAGGTGCCGTTTCGATTTAAAAAAGTCATGGGCGACCTCCATATCGGATAGCCATCGAGCCATAGCGTATTTTTGTTTGGAAAGCGCGACGGCCGACCGTCTTGCGCCGGGGGACCATAATGTCCAAATGAGCATGACGATGAGCAAGGTGAGAGCGTTGAAGAGAAAAAGCCAAGGGTGGTAAAAAGATACCAACGTAAAGCCCACCGCAGTTTGCAAAATAAGCGCAAAACCGTCGGCAAAAAGTCGGGGTACATTCTTCTGCAGAATCATGATGTCGAAATAACGGTGGGTCATGCCGGTATTACGCCGCCCCTCAAACACCCAGTGGGGCGCTCGAACTACGCTGTAACTTATTTCTGCAGATAACCGGGCAAAGATTCGCCGCCGGTATATTTCCACTACCCACACACGTGCTGCGCTCAAAGCGCCATAACTGAGCAGGATGATCAGCAGGGTGAGGGCCAAAGAGTAGACGGCGCGTAAAGAGCCAATGTTTGCGATGCTGTTAATCAGTGTTTGCACGGCGATGGGTACCGCAAGGGTCATGACGCTAATGGCCGCCCCATATATAACGATAACCCATAAAAAATTGGATTCAGGTGCCAAAAGCGCCCAGAGCTGGCGGCGCAGTGCGGGTAAATCAATGGGGGTAGGAGTGCTTGCCATGAGCTTTTATGTCAGCAACATCCTTGTTGACTAGGGTTTTAATGTTGTCTCGTAATGATTACGTTTGGGCCATAGAAAAGGATTACGGTAATCTTTACGCAGACCGTCAGTTTAAAGGTTGCTAATGAAAGCTCTCAGGGAGCAAAACCCGACCCTCGGGGACAGCAAGCAGGGGGGCCACAGCCTAATTGGGGGGCTTGTGGTGACCCTGATGCTGAGCCTTTTGGTGGCCTGCGCCAGCCCCCCCCAGGTCCTAGAAAAATCGCCAAGTTATGTCGCAGACAGGGCCCCTGTCGAGTCGCCCCTCGAGCGCCTTTTACCGCCGCCGGAGGCTTCAAAATCCGGTGTGCTGCTGCTGGCCGATCCCTTTGACGCGCTGCAGGCGCGGCTTCACCTCGTGGAGGCGGCGAGTAGCAGCCTCGACCTACAGTATTACTTATGGCAAGGAGATATTGTTGGAAGAGCGTTGACGGAAGCTTTTCTGCGCGCTGCGGACCGAGGGGTCAGGGTGAGGTTGCTCTTGGACGATATCTACCACTCGGGGCGTGACGAGATCTATCAAACCCTCGATAGCCACCCCAATATCCAGCTGCGGCTTTTTAATCCCATGGGCAATAGGGGTGCACTAAAAACAGTTAACTATGCCCTGCGTAAGGCCGAATTCAATCACCGAATGCACAACAAGATTTTTCTGGCTGATGGGCTTGCCGCCGTCATGGGAGGCAGAAATATTGGCGATGAATATTTTGGTTTGGACGAGAGTTTTAACTTTCAAGATCTCGACGTGCTGGTCACCGGAGGTGGCGCCGAGGAAGCTGGCGAGGCCTTTGACCAGTTTTGGAACGCTACCCTGTCTGTTCCTATAGATAGCTTGTACCCCGATACCAATCGCCGCGACAGTCTATCTGCTCGCGAAGAACTTGTTGTTGCTACCGACACGCTTCGCACGGTCTTGGCCAACTCAGACGCATATGCGCCAAATACCCGCGCCTGGATTGAAAGCACTAGGTCATCGCTAACATGGGCAGATACGCGTGTAATCGTTGATAACCCGGATCGGGGACCTGAAAATATCGACACCGCGTTTTCGATTTTTGCAACTGACCCCCGCTTGCGGCCAGATCGGGAGGTCACAATTCAGACCGCTTATCTGATACCCAACGGGCCAACGATGGATACGCTGGGGGGGCTTGCGGCGCGCGGCGTGACTATCAGTATTTTGACCAATTCGGCCGCTTCGAATAATCACGGCACGGTGCATGCTTACTATATGCCCTACCGCACCGCCCTGATTCAAGCGGGAATAAGTCTATATGAACTGCAAGCCACCGGTGATTTGAGTGACTACCTCAGCAGAACGGGAGCAATGGCTCGGGCAGGGCTTCATACCAAGGCCATGGTTATCGACAACGAGGTCAGCGTCATTGGTTCTTACAACATGGATCCCCGCTCACGAGTCTGGAATACCGAAATAGCCCTGCTAGTTTTTAGCGATTCGATTGCCGAAGCCGTTCATGACGAAATGTCGCGGGATTTTGATCCGGCTGCTGCTTGGTGCGTGACGCTGGACGAAAAAGATCGGTTAATTTGGAGGGGAAAAAGTGACGGGGAGGTGGTCAGCCTCGAACAAGAGCCCGGCATTGGCTGGTGGCAACGGTTTTTATGGTCGCTGCTGCGCCTGCTGCCCCTGGAAAACGAGATGTGATGCTCGACTAGCGAATCGCGGGGGCTCTGGTTCAGTGCTTGCTCTCTTGCTTTCTAAGAAGAACCTTACTTTTGACTATGGCCGAGCTCAATTCTTCTAGGGTAGGAGGGCGGTTAACTGTGGCGCTGATTCCTGTATTAGTGAGGGGCGCGCTACCCTTGTCTAAGGGGTGCATGGCAATAAGACAACAATCTCCGAACTCGGCGGAAGTCATGGCGACAAATTTATCTATCGCGACGAGACTATTGGAGCTGTCAAAGATGACCAAGTCGATTGCTCGGCCCGATAGCTTCTGAATGCGAGGCGCGTCACGCATTGGTGCCAGCTCTACCGCTTCGCAGCCGCCCTTGATCAAAATAGCCTGTACCATTCTCGCTATTAACGGGTCGTCATCGACAATGGCGGCTCGAAGCCCGGAAAATGTGTGGGAGGGCTCTGGTGGCGATTCGGCGCCGGCATAAACACCAGCTGGTTGAGCCGACAAAATCAGTCGATAGGCAGATTTCGCATCATTCACGCCCGCCGTGTAGTGAAATGTACCCTCCATGCGCTTCATAAGAACGGCTATGAGTGTAAAGGGATATGGATCATTGTTAATTGCGTCAAGTTCCCGGGTGATAGGGGGTTGGCAGAACCCCCCTTCAAAATACGGGCTAACCAGCTCTTCCGGAGCGTGCCCATCAAATTCTAGAGAAAACTCGATCCTGTGCCGGTCATCAGACGTTTGCTCAGCGGCGATCGAGAGGGTCATCCTGGATGATCCCGCATAGAGGATTTTGTGTTGAATCAGCGACATTAGAGCGCTCCGAATATGCCGGATATCTAGCAGATATTCATCGGCCAGAAGCTGATCTCGGTTTATTTCAAAAGCAATTCCCATGCTGGCAAGCATGCCTTGGACTCGTCGCCTGATATTGCCGACAAATGTCCTGATGCTGGTGGCTTGGTAAAAAACAATCAGGTCTTCCTTGTTAACGTCAAAGTTACCCCGGAGATCATGTAAAACGTCGCCAATGGCTTCACTCGCATCTCTCGCTTGTTCTATTAACGCATCACTACTTACTCGGGCCTGACTGGGTAGCTGCTCGAGCGCGGCGAGAGGCAGCGCGAGTTCCTCTAAAGTTTTCTCTATCAGTTCATTGCGGGTATTGACCCTTGTGGCAAGGCGTCTTTGAGCTAACTGCAACTGCTGGCTATCTCGCTCGCGGGTTTGGAGCGCGGCCGCAACAAATCCCATGAGCATCAGTGGAAACGGATAGAGTCCAATCGCAACCGCAATGAATGCTATTGGCTCGATTGCGCCAACCGCGAATACAGTAATCGTCCAGCCGACGCAGTAAATAAGGTGGGCCGCAAAAGCAAATAGCGTCCCCCGCAGCATGAGAATGAGCATTGTGGCGGGGAAGGCGGTGATAAATGAAATCGCAGGCCATGTTGGATTTCGAGCTTGAATGGCGAGAGCTGAGCCCAGCATCATGATGGCAATGGTCGAGATTTGCAGCTGAGGACTAATACGATAAGTGCCTCGGCCAAACCAGTGTGCCATTGTGATCAGCACAGCAATAAGCGTGTTTGCCGAGACAAAAAGACCTTCTGGCGTCGGCTCAACAATTATGTTTCGGTAGCCGATTAGTAGTGCGACAACAATAAAATAGACCCTAAAGCCCAGCATGAGAGGCTCATGGGCAAGCCGTATGTCCTCTTCGGACACGCCTTTAAACGCCTTTAGTAGCTGCCAACCCGAGGTACGTCCAGGGCGACTGGCAGAATCAAACGTCGAGTCAGTCTCTTGGTCGTTCATCATGGTTCCCCGATGTGCCTAGGTGGCATAGCAGCGACGATACTGGGTCTGCCGAGGCTCCGCACGCGTTATTTTACAGGCTACCGAGGTAACCGTAAGGCCTGGTGGTGGCGGAGTAAAGTGGCTTGTTGCATATAGCTTCTCGCATGCCCACGAGAGCTTGAAGAGCTATGGGCTGGTGCGTTAGCCAGCCAGTTCTTCATGGGCCTGAGAAAAGGCGGCTACCGCGCGATCGAGGTCGTCACGCGTATGCCCAGCAGAAATCTGCACGCGAATGCGGGCCTTACCTTTTGGTACAACGGGATAAAAAAACCCGACTGCGTAGATACCGAGCTCGAGCAGTCGCTCCGACATGCGCTGTGCAACCCCGGCATCGCCGAGCATCACGGGCACAATAGGGTGGTCGCCCTGGGGAATTGAAAATCCCTGTGCCAGCATTTTTGTACGAAAGTAGGTGGTGTTCTCGTGGAGTTTATCCCGGAGCGAGGTTGAGGCCTCGAGCATATCAAGCACTTGGAGCGACGCCGCGCAGATCGCGGGGGCGAGGGTGTTTGAAAATAGATACGGACGCGATCGCTGACGCAGGATATCGATGATTTCTTGGCGGCCAGCGGTAAAGCCGCCGGATCCTCCGCCAAGCGCTTTCCCAAAGGTACCCGTAATAATATCGACCCGTTTCATAACGTCGCAGTGCTCATGCACGCCCCGCCCTCGAGCACCCATAAAACCGGTAGCGTGGCAATCATCGTGGTGGACCATCGCGCCGTACTGATCGGCCAGGTCACATATCTTATCGAGCTGGGCAATGGTGCCATCCATAGAAAAGACCCCATCGGTGGTGATGAGTAGGCGTCTTGCCCCGGCACTTTTTGCAGTCTCAAGTTGCGCCGCCAAATCGGCCATATTGTTATTTTGGTAACGATAGCGCGCCGCTTTACACAGCCGAATACCGTCAATGATGGACGCATGGTTCAGCTCATCAGAGATGACGGCATCTTCGGGGCCCAGTATTGTTTCAAATAACCCAGCGTTAGCATCGAAGCACGCGGCATAAAGAATGGTGTCCTCGGTTTCCAAAAACTGACTGACGCGATGCTCTAGGGTTTTATGAATACCCTGGGTTCCACAGATAAAGCGTACGGAAGCTGCTCCGAAACCCCACTGGTCTAGGCTGTCGCTCGCTGCTTTTATTACCTCGGGGTGATTGGCCAAGCCAAGATAATTGTTTGCACACATGTTGACGACGTGGGTGCCATCCGCAAGACGGATCGCATTTTTTTGGTCCGAATCAATCACCCGCTCGGTCTTCCAGAGGCCCGCGGCCTTGATCTCCTCAATGTCCGCAACAAAAGACGCTTTGGCAGTTAGGTAGCTCATGTCAATCTTTCCAGTTCAGGATCACTTTGCCAGATTGGCCCGATCGCATGATGTCGAAGCCTTCTTGAAAATCCGTGTAATGAAAGCGATGGGTAATGATGCGTTCAATAGGCAGCCCGCTCTGCACCATCATGACCATCTTGTACCAGGTTTCATACATCTCCCGGCCGTAGATACCCTTGATATTAAGGCCCTTAAAGACTACGTCGGTCCATGCGATACCGGTGTCATCTGGCATCAAACCCAGCATAGCGATACTGCCGCCGTTGATCATTTTGCTTAACACATCTCGAAAAGCAACCGGGGAGCCAGACATTTCAAGGCAGACATCAAAGCCTTCGAGAATGCCAAGGCTCTCCATAAATTCTTTGGTGATTTGCTGCTTCGCCACGTTGATGGGCTGAACTCGCGGGACGATGCGCTTAGCTAAATCGAGCCGGTATTCATTGACATCCGTCAGTATCACATTGCGAGCGCCACAGTGTCCCGCGACCATGGCCGCCATGATGCCAATGGGCCCGGCACCGGTAATGATGACGTCTTCGCCTACCATGTTGAAGGACAGGGCGGTATGAACTGCATTGCCGTAAGGATCAAAAATGCTGAGCAGATCTGTGGGGATATAAACGTTAGGTCTGAAAACGTTGGTGGCCGGTATTGCAATATATTCGGCGAAAGCCCCGTCTCTATTGACCCCGACCCCCAGCGTATTGGGGCAAAGGTGAAGGCGCCCGGCGAGGCAGTTTCGGCAGCGGCCGCAGACCACGTGGCCTTCACCGGAAACGATATCACCGATCTGAAGTCCCGTTACATTTCCGCCTATTTCTACAATCTCTCCTGCAAACTCATGTCCGCTTGTCATGGGCACTGGGATGGTTTTTTGAGCCCATTTATCCCAGTTGTAGATATGGACGTCGGTGCCACAGATTGCGGTTTTGTGAACCTTGATAATCACATCATTGCCGCCGACCTCGGGCTCTGGCACATCTTCCAGCCACAGCCCTTCCTCGGCGTATTTTTTAACCAGCGCTTTCATGCTAGCAACCACCTCATTTGGTGAAAATAGTGAATTCGACCTCTATTCCAGTCTCGCAGTGTGCGGAGTAAAGACACCCTGTAGGCGATCAAGGCAATAGCGGTTTGTAGGTCTTTTACGAGTATTTCGGCGGATTAGCCCACTCAAAAACTGACGGAGGCAGAGCTAGAGAGCGTGGGCTCTCGCCGGCTCGTTACCCAAAGTCGGGGGGGGATGTATTATCTCTCGCGCCTGATTTGTCAGGCTTGTCGCCTGGGTTGTCGCTTGGCGCTGATAAAGGCGCCCAACAAAATGAGAGCAGCACCCATGAGTGTCGTTATCCTGGGAATTTCGCCAAAAGATAACCAGCCTAATCCGGCGGCAAAGACGATTTGCAAATAGCTGAGACTGGTTGTTCTGCTAGCGGAATCAAACTGCATGGCGCGAGTCAGCGAGAGCTGGCCGAGCTGTGTGAACACCCCAACTCCCAGCAAGATCAGCCACCCCTGAGGGGTTGGCCAGATAAAGTCATTCCCGCCCAGCAACAGTGTCCCGGGAATACAGACCATGGGAAAGTACAGCACGATGACTGAGGGGTGCTCTGTCGCCACCAGTTTTCTAACCAAGGTGTAGGCGATGCCACTACCCAGTGCGCCGCCAAGTCCGGCGAAGATCGCGGCGATTGGTAAATCGCCGGTGGAGGCACGCCCTGGCCCGGCGTAAAAGTAAGGTGAGACCATGAGGCCTAGCCCAAGCAGGCTCAACACAATACAAACTAGGGTCGCGCTCGTAGGTCGCTCTGCCAAGAACCAGAATGCGAGCAAAGCGGTGAAAACCGGGTGGAGATATTGAAGAACCGTGGCCTGCGCATAGGGGAGGTGTAGGATCGCGTAAAAGACCCCGGTTAGTGCTAAGAATCCCGAGAGGCCTCTGCCCAAAAGAAGGCCTCGCCGATTGCCCAAGGGATGAACCCGTGACCGCGCGATGTCGACAAGTGACAGCACGACGGATACTAGTGCGCGAACAAAAATGATTTGAAGCAGCGGGATGTGCCAGGTGCCGGCC
This sequence comes from uncultured Luminiphilus sp., assembly GCA_943787485.1. Lineage (GTDB taxonomy): Bacteria > Pseudomonadota > Gammaproteobacteria > Pseudomonadales > Halieaceae > Luminiphilus. The sequence goes on from CALSMP010000006.1 coordinate 191,484, forward strand.
AGTTTTACCAGACTTCCCATGACCGCGAACGCGGCCGCACTGAGAAGCATGTAGCGGGTGCTAGTCATGAGCATTTGCGCGCTGTCAAATAATGATGGAAAAGATGGTGCCCAGGGACGGAATCGAACCGCCGACACGGGGATTTTCAATCCCCTGCTCTACCGACTGAGCTACCTGGGCGTGGTCTTTTTTCAGCGAGGTGTTTTGCACACCCTCGGAGGCCGCGTATTAAACCTGTGCCACTGCCAGAGGTCAAGTTTACAACCAGCGAATTATACGGTGGCGGGAGTCACCTCCAGATCGTTGGCAAAGGTCAGCTCGTCCTCACGGTGATCCGAGGCCAGTACGGCATAGATGGCTGGCAATAACACCAAAGTGAAGAAGGTGCCGATGAGCATGCCCACGACCAGAATGACGCCTATGCTATTGCGCGCTTCGGCGCCCGCCCCAGTGACCAGTACCAGCGGGAAGTGCCCTAGCACCGTGGCGCCGGTAGTCATGAGAACAGGCCTCAGACGGCTCATCGACGCCTCTCGGATGGCGGCAATCTTGTCGAGGCCCTCGCGCTGCGCTTGATTGGCAAACTCTACGATTAAGATGGCATTTTTTGCCACGAGTCCCGCCAGCGTGATCAGACCAACCTGTGAGTAAATGTTGATCGTAGTTAGATCGACAAAGGTGATAACCAGCGCAGCAAAGAGCGCGAGGGGGATTGACCCCAATAAAATGATCAGAGGGTCTCTGAAGCTGTTGAACTGAATGGCGAGCACAAAAAAGACCAACACCATGGCAATGCCGAGCACGCCGATCATGGTATTGCCCTCGCTGCGGATTTCCCTCGATTCGCCGGTGTAATCCAACACATATCCAGCGGGCAGGATGTCACTCGCCGCTGCCTCGATGAACGACAGCCCCTGTTCTTTTGTTGTACCCGGGATCACCCCACCAAAAACCTTAAACGCATTCTTTTGTTGGAAGCGCGTGAGCGCTCGGGGTGCCGTCACTCGCTCTATGCTGGCGACAGCACCAAGGGGGATCAAGTCGCCATCCGGCGTGGCAATAGGCAGGTCTAGAATGGCGTCGGGTGATGTGGTCTCGACGGGCATGACCCGTGGAATAACGCGATACGCGCGGCCGCGATCATCGTAGCGCGTGACGTAACCCTCGGAGTTCAGCAAACCGACCTGATTAGCGACGTCACTGACTGACATACCCAGGTCGGCGAGCTGCTGCTTGTCGAGATTAATTTTGACCTGAGTCAAATCGACCCGGAGGTCTGTGTCGGCAAACAGAAATAACCCGGACTCCTCAGCCGCCTGAACGAGTTGTTGCGCGTAGGGCAGCATGGATATCGCATCGTCAGAGCTGGTAATCACGACTTCAACATCGAACTGGCCCGCAGAGGGCAGATCGGATGCCGCAACCGGAAACACATTCAGCAGGGCGATCTCTTTGAGCGCTACATAAATATCAAAGAGCATGTCCTGCACCGAACGACTGCGCTCACTGGGGTCGACAAATCCCTGTCCGCCATAGGAGGCCGAGGGCATCATCACATGCCAGATCTCGGTGGCACCTTCAAAGGTTGCCAAGGTATTTACCACCTGCCTCATGCCGTTGTAGGTCTCCTCGATGGCGGCCTCCGGAGAGGCGTCAGCAATGACGGTAATGTCAGATTGATCCTCTATCGGCGCGAGCTCTTTCAGGGAGAAAAGATAAAGCGGTACGGTCAGGAGGCTGAAAAATAGCCCCGCGGCTATCAGCTGCCACCGATACCTAATGGCGCCTTCCACAACGTTGGCGTAGAGCGCCGAGGTGCGATCGAAGCGCTGGTTGACCCAGCGTGTGGCTCTGGTTTCGTGCCCTTTGTCGGGGCACACCCACGCACTCATGATAGGTGAGAGTGTGATGGCCACCATGCCTGAAATCAGCACGGCAATAGCGAGGGTGAAGGCAAATTCTTTGAACAAAAAGCCAGCCAGACCGCTGAGCAGACCGATAGGCGCATAGACCACGGCGAGCGTTACCGTCATGGCAATAATGGGTGATAACAGCCGGCGCGAGGATGTCAGTGCTGCTTCACGTCGACTCATTCCGTTGCGCAGGTTTTTGGCGACATTTTCGACCACAACAATCGCGTCATCGACCACGAGCCCGACCGATAGTACAACAGCCAACACTGTCAAAAGGTTGAGAGAAAAGCCCATTACTGACATGGCGGCGATAGCACCTAAAATCGAGATAGGTATCGTCAGCAGAGGGACAAGAGCGGTTCGCATTGAGCCCATGAGCGCCACAACGACAAACCCAACCAGCAAGATGGTTTCACCCAGCGTGATTGCAATTTCTTTTAGGGCGTCGCGCATGTACAGAGTGACGTCGTAGCCTATAAAAAACTCATAAGCGTCATCAAGGGTTTCATTAATGGCGTCGACCTCTTCATACAAAGCGTTAGCGACAGCAATTTCGTTGGCTCCGGGTGCGGGGTAGATGCCGATGAAGACGACATCCACCAAGCTGTAGCGAGTAAGCTGGTTGACCTCTTCCGAGCCTGCCTCTACTTGGGCAACATCGCCCAGCCTGATATCTACATCGCTATTCGACTTGATGATCATACTGGCGAAATCTTCGGGGGTCCGAGATTCTGTATTGGCTACTAGATCTATCTGTTGAGAGGTATTTTTAGCGCGCCCAAAAGTGCTGATGACGTTGTTCTGACGCAGGGCCTGCTGAATGTCATTGGCGCTGACCCCGAGGGCCGCCATTCGGGTGGTATCGAGCCAAATCCGCATGGCGGGTCGGATCCCCGAATTCATAGCATCCTGGACGTTAGGAAGCGAGGTCAGTCTGGGCAAAATGTCTCGTTGCATGAGGTCGGTAACGCTTGACCGACTTTCACCCTCGGGAATGCTGAGCGCCAAATAAAAGCTGGCGTAGGGGCTATCCGCACGAACAACGTCGATAGCCGGATCTTCCGCACCATCTGGCAACTCAAAGCGAATTTGACTGAGTCGCGTATTGAGCTCTGCCAATGCATCGGTGCTGTTCTCGTTAAGTTTCAACCAAACTTTTATGAGGCTACTGCCGCTGGTTGTTGTTGACTCGACGTAATCGACCCCCGGCACCGCAGAGGCCACTCGTTCAATCGGTTCCGCGACAAAACCCCTTACGGTCTCGGCACTGGCGCCCGGGTACACTGTAGTGATTTCTAGTGAGGAGCTTTCGATAACGGGAAACATTATGACCGGCAGGTTGATAGCCGCGCGAAGGCCCACAAGTAGCAGTGCCAGAGACAGAACCACGGAGACGATTGGGCGCCTGACGAAAACATCATTCCAGCGAGGTCGATGGGTTAATACAGAAGTCATCCCCGAGAGGCCTCTTGGACTCTTTTGGCCAGCGCACCATCGCTGAGCTTGAAGGCTCCGTCGGTTGCGATGATCTCACCCGGAGAGAACTTACCCGTGGCGATGATGGTTCCCGCCTTGTCGTCAAGAACCACGATGTTGCGCCGTTCGGCGCGGAAGGGAGCGTAGGCGTCCTCCTCGGCACTTATCAACACGAAGACATGTGATCCGTCGACGTCCCACCTCACCGCGTGACCGGGTATCGCAAAGGCAGCTTGTGGACGGCTCGTTTGCACTTCAATAAGCACCAGCTCACCATGTCGCAACGTTGGCGCGTTTAGCTCAGCGCGAACTTCATAGGCGCGTAGCCCGGGACTTAGGGCGTCAGCCACGGCGATGACGGTAGCTTCACCCAGCGGCTCTTTGTCGATCGAAAATAATTTGACTGTAGTGCCAAGACTGACACGAGCGACGCCTTGTGGCACCTTAAAATCAACCCAGCGGGTGCTGCTGACCCCTGTGAGCGTGGTGAGCACTTCGCCCGCTTCCATCAGGTCGCCAACGGTCGCGGTATAAATACCTAATCGACCATCGAAGGGCGCGTAAACAGTGAGCCGTGTCAGCTGTGCTTCGACCGCGGCGATTTGTGCCCTTAGGCTTTGGTTTCGAGCGAGTAGGGTGTCGAGTTGATCCTGAGAGGCCAGGGAGCGGCCCATAAGAGATTCCACACGTTCAAGCTGGGTCGCAACGAGATTCAGGTCGGCTTCCAGTGCGGCGCGCTGCGCTTTAATGTCTTCATCAAAAAGCTGCATGATAATGTCGTTTTTCTTCGCGACGCTGCCAGCGGTGATGGGTAGTGCGACTATCTTGCCGGTGGCCTCGGCACTTACCTCAATGAAGCTTGGTGCTCTTATCGTTCCTGTTAAACGACGGACGGGTGTCCATTGGGTTTGATCGACTTCGGTGGCGGTCACTACCGAATAGGGCGGCGGAAATTCTGCCGCCATGGCCATCGCAGCCGAAATCTGGAAGTACTTGATACCCCCAAGTACTCCGGTGACAAGGGCACAACACGAAAAGGTGACAATCCAGGATAAGGAGCGCATATGGGCTTAACTAGCTCTTGATGGTTAGGGTTCAATCAATCAATGAGTGACTGGATAAAGGGTTGTTGCTCGAAGGCGTTCTGCTCGGGGCGTCTAGTTTCGCACATATCCAGTGTTCTTGGGATGGGTTCACCTGTTTGGGGCTTGGCCAACCGCGGTTCTCCGAGGCGGTCGATCACTCGCTGGGTGGCACATAGCCTTCGGCGCGTTCATAGTCTTGCCCTGTAAAAAACTTATCCATTTCGCCCTGCAGGTATTTGCGCGACTCCGGGTCCATCAAACTGAGATGCTTCTCGTTTATGAGCATGGTCTGTTCTGCCTGCCATTCTAACCACGCTTTTTTTGAGACGTTTTCAAACAGCTGCTGACCCTTTGGGCCGGGCAGCGGTGGGCGATCCAGACCTTCCAGTTGTTCCTGGTATTTCTGACAGAAAACCGTTCTCGCCATGACTACTCTCCTTACGGCAACTTGCACGAAATTTAGAATCCGAGGTATCGCTACCCCTCTGTTTGACTGAGCAACTCTAGTAACCGAGCGATAGGAGCGGGTAAACCAAGCCCCTCGGGAACCCGCGGATCGACCCAGCGGCATGAGTCTACCTCAGCGACTCGCGGGGTGGGATCGTTGACCTTAAGCAGTACCGGCGTGATAACCAAATGAAAATGACTAAAAGTGTGCGCGATGACAGGTAGCTCGATGGTATCGCCGGGTTCAGATCCTTCCTGATCGCGCCACCATTGTGTCGCATCGACCTCGGTGGGTAGCTCCGAAAAGCTCCATAACCCTCCCCATATGCCACGCTCAGGGCGTCTTTCCATTCGCACCGATCCGTCAACGCGCTGAGGGATTACGATTTGGGTCTCACGAGTGGGCAGCTTTTTCTTGGGCTTTTTTTCTGGAAACAGGTGTTGGGTGTGCGACCCAAAGGCGAGGCAGGTTGTCGCTAGCGGGCATATGTCACATTGCGGGGATGTTCGGGTACAGACAGTCGCACCTAAATCCATAATGCCCTGCGTGTAATCTGCGACGCGACCCGTTGGCGTCACCGCGTCAGTGAGTGCCCACAGCTGTTTAAGGGTTTCCGATCGGTCAGGCCACCCCGTCACGGCGTAATGTCGGCATAGCACCCGCTTTACATTGCCATCCAGAATGGGGGCTCTTTTTTTCATGGCGAGACTCAGAATGGCACCGGCGGTGGACTTGCCAATCCCAGGAAGAGTCGTGAGACCCTCGACGGTATTGGGAAATTGACCTGCGTGCTCAGCCACGATGAGTCTTGCGGCTTTCAGCAGATTTCGCGCGCGGGCGTAATAGCCCAAACCCGTCCACAAGTGCATTATCTGATCATCCGGCGCAGCTGCGAGTTCGAAGATCGTTGGGTAGCGTTCGGTGAAGCGCTTGAAATACGGAATAACGGTGGCGACCTGCGTTTGTTGCAGCATGACTTCTGACAGCCAAACGCGGTAGGCCGTGGGATTTTTCTGCCAGGGTAAGTTTTTGCGTCCTTCGCGATCAAACCATAGGAGGAGGCGCTGGCTAAAGTCGGAGCCGCTGATCGAGTGAGCGCTGTCTTGATGATTAGTTGGCATGAACCTGCGCGGGATCTTCGATACAATAGTGAATTGTAACGCGCCGGGCCCTTTGACTGCGAAACCCGGACTTCCTTCCTATTCAGGAGACAGCGATGACCGCAACTACTGAGGCGCGCCGAGCGAGCGTCAGTCGAGAGACCTTGGAGACTAAGATCAGTGTCGATCTGTGTCTCGATGGGTCCGGGCAATCCGAATTTTCAACCGGCGTGCCGTTCTTAGAGCACATGCTGGACCAAATCGCCCGTCACGGGATGATGGATTTGAAAATTATTGCCGAGGGTGACCTCCACATTGATGGCCATCACACGGTTGAAGATATCGGCATTACTTTGGGCCAGGCATTCGCGGAGGCGGCCGGGGATAAGAAGGGCTTGGTACGCTATGGCCATGCTTACGTCCCGTTGGATGAGGCCCTGTCCCGGGTGGTAGTCGATTTTTCAGGGCGGCCGGGGTTGGAGTGGCATGTCGCGTTTAGTCGGGCGGTGATCGGCAGCTTCGATGTGGATTTGTTTGTTGAGTTCTTTCAGGGATTCGTGAATCACGCGCAGGTGACCCTGCACGTGGATAATCTCCGCGGCCACAATGCTCACCATCAGGCAGAAACTATTTTCAAGGCCTTTGGTCGAGCGCTTCGTATGGCGCTGACCCGTGATCCCGCCATGGCGGGTGTCACCCCCGTCGACAAAAGGGGTGCTTTGACTCGGTGACTAATCACGTCGCCGTAATTGATTACGGCATGGGTAATTTGCACTCAGTCGCCAGTGCGCTTGAGCATGTCGGCGCTGACCGAGTCTGACGTCACGCATGACCCGGCGGTGATCGGCGCTGCGGATCGTGTGGTCTTTCCAGGTGTGGGCGCAATTCGGGACTGTATGGCTGAAATAAAGCGGCTGCGCTGTGACCAGCTGCTGAAATCGGCGCTGGCGGATGGCCACAAACCAGTGTTGGCGATTTGTGTCGGTATGCAGGCGCTGCTAAGTCGGTCGGAGGAGAATGGTGGCGTGGAGACCCTCGGCATCATTCCTGGGGATGTCCGTTTTTTTGGGCAAGACCTTAAGGACCCGGAGGGTAATCGCTTGAAGGTTCCCCATATGGGTTGGAATGAGGTTTCTCAGAAGGTCAAGCACCCACTGTGGGCTGACATCGAAGACCGCGCGCGCTTCTATTTTGTCCATAGCTATTGGGCCAGCCCGGTATCCGAAGAGGTGGTTGCGGGCACGTTTGACTACGGCCTCGAGGGGTGTGCCGCCCTGGCAAAAGACAACTTATTTGGCGTTCAGTTTCACCCGGAAAAAAGTCACCGGGCAGGGCTTCAGTTACTACACAACTTTTTAATGTGGAACGGAACATGCTAGTTATCCCAGCGATTGACCTGAAAGACGGTCAATGCGTTCGATTGCGCCGCGGTCTCATGGAAGACAGTACAGTATTTTCTGATGATCCAGCCGGTACCGCTGTGGGCTGGGCGGAGCAGGGCGCTCGGCGTTTACATTTAGTGGATTTGAATGGTGCTTTCGAGGGTGAGCCGGTGAATGGCGCCGCCATCGAGGCCATCGTTGATGCCGTGCCCGATCTACCCGTGCAAATTGGCGGCGGGATCAGGGACATGGCAACAATTGAGCGCTATTTGAAGCGGGGTGTTCAATGGGTGATTATTGGGACCGCCGCGGTCAAGGATCCTGATTTTGTCCACGCGGCCTGTCGCGCCTACCCGGGCCATATTGTCGTCGGTATCGACGCCAAAAGCGGGCGCGTTGCTACCGATGGTTGGGCGGAAGTCTCTGAGATGCAGGCCACTGTTCTCGCCAGAGAATTTGAGGCGGCGGGCGTGAGTGCGATTGTGTACACCGACATTGATCGGGATGGGATGATGCAGGGAGTCAATGTTGAGGCGACGCGAGAAATGGCCAGAGCCTCCAGCATTCCTATCATCGCCTCCGGAGGCATTACCAACGCAGACGACATCAAAGCCCTAGCAGCGCACGCCTCTGAGGGGATTATTGGCGCCATTACGGGGCGTGCTATTTATGAGGGTACCCTCGATCTCGCATCAGCACAGCGTTTGGCTGATGACTGCTGGTCGGTCGCTGATGCCTCTCGCCAAGCGGATTATCCCCTGCCTCGATGTTGATCGTGGCCGGGTCGTGAAGGGCGTCAATTTTGTTGGTATTCGCGATGCCGGTGATCCCGTTGAGATCGCCAGGCGTTACAACGAAGAAGGAGCGGATGAGCTGACGTTTCTGGACATCACCGCCAGCCACGAAGATCGCGACACGACGGCTCACACGGTGGAGAAAATTGCTCGCGAGGTGTTCATCCCGCTCACAGTGGGGGGCGGTGTTCGTGAAGTCAGTGATATAAGAACCTTGCTTAACGCTGGTGCTGACAAAGTCAGCATTAATACAACGGCCATTCATAACCCCGATTTGGTGCGTCAGGCCGCCGAGCGATTTGGCTCTCAGTGCATCGTTGTCGCTATGGATGTGAAGCGGGTTGAATCGGCTGAGACGATGCCGCGCTATGAGTTGTTTACCCATGGAGGCAGGAAGCCCACCGGCATAGAGGCCGTTGCTTGGGCGCAAAAAATGGCGGCCCTCGGAGCTGGAGAAATTCTGCTAACCAGCATGGATAGGGATGGCACCCGCGATGGCTTCGAGTTGGTGGTCACGCGCGCTATCGCCGATGCGGTCGATATTCCCTTGATTGCTTCGGGGGGCGTCGGGAGTCTTGCCCACCTGGCAGCGGGTATCTTAGAGGGTGGGGCTGATGCGGTGCTTGCAGCCAGTATTTTTCACTTCGGTGAATTCACTATCCCGGAGGCAAAAAGCTATCTTGCTGATCAGGGTATCGAAGTCCGTATTTGAGTGGCTTGGCATCGCGCTAGTTGCGATGCGGGAACGAGCGTCACCGCAATAGGAATTTCGGGTAATAGCCTATCGAGTGCAGCAAGGGTTTCGGGGTAGGGATGGCCAATAGCCAGCGCGTGTCCCTCTTGACGCGCAAGGTTGACCGCGGACTGTAACTGCTCGGCGATTCGGGTCTCGCTTCGCTCGTTGTCAAGAAACACGTTGCGCCCAGTGGCCGGGACTCCGAGTTCCCCCGCAACAGCCAACGCCACACTTTTTTCCGTTGTTCGCGAGTCGATGAAAAACATCTCGCGCTGTTTGAGTCGGGTCATAAGCGACGCCATCGCATCCCGGTCCGCTGTCAGTGCGCTGCCCTGATGATTATTGAGTCCTTGCGCTTGGGGTAGTGCACTAAACGCTCGGAATAATACTTGGTCAAACTCTCGGGCACTCATACCGATTAGCAGTGCGTAGGGATCGGTTGAGGCGGTTTGTGATGCCGCCATCGGCATGTGAATAATGGTTTCCTTGCCGCGCTCCCTTGCCGCCTGCGCTAGTGTCGTTGCATGGGGTGTACCGGGAATGATGGCAAGTGTCACCGGTGATGGCAGTTTACTAGCGGCCAAGCCCCACTCGAGCTGGTACCCCAGGTCGTCAATGATAATGCTTAGCCATGGGCCGTTGGCGGCAGGGCAGGTGCTATACGCCTGAACACTCCATAACAGCAGACCACCAACAAGTGCTCTGCAGGTGGCATTCACTCGCTGGCGGTCTCGGCCAAGTCCTTTGCAGCATCCGATTCATCGCCGGCTTCTGGCGAAATACCGGCCAAAAGGGTGACACCGCGCAACAGTGTAAAGGCCTCATAGAGCTGATTATCATTACTTCGCAGAGTCGCCAGGTCCTCGCTTTCCGCGCCTTCATCTTGCGGATTGGCGTCCCCCGCACTGGCGAGGCTTCCTTGGAGGTCAGCTTCCGTAACCCGCTGCCCTTCAACGCTGGTTATCTTGGCGCGTTCTACCACGATGTCGGGGACAATTCCCTCCGCCTGAATAGATCGGCCTTTGGGCGTGAAGTAGCGCGCGGTGGTCAGTTTGACGGCCCTGCTTTCCGATATCGGTAGCACCGTTTGTACGGACCCTTTGCCAAAACTTCGTGTGCCCATAACGATGCCGCGGCGTCTGTCCTGCAGTGCTCCTGCCACAATCTCCGAGGCGCTAGCCGAGCCCCCATTTATCAGGATAACGATCGGCGCCCCATTTAATATGTCACCCTCGCTTGCTTCGTAATGGTCACCGGCGCTGGGGTGGCGACCCTCGGTATAGACCACTTTTCCGCCATCGAGGAACAAGTCAGAAACAGCAACGCTGGCATCGAGGACACCTCCCGGATTGTTACGCAGGTCGATTACCAGCCCTTTCAAAGGATCCGTTGCTGCCATCTTCTCGATAGCGGCCTGTGCTTCACTGCCGGTAGTTCGGCCGAATTGCGCGATCCGTAAGTAGCCGTAGCGGGGCGCCAGCAGACGACCGCGTACGCTCGCAATTTTTATCTTGTCGCGAACGATGGTGACTTCGAAGGGTTGAGTCTCTCCCGGTCGGCCTATCTCTAGCACGATAGAGGAACCCACGGGCCCCCGCATGAGCTCAACGGCCTCATCCGTGGAGAGCCCTTTGATCGAGGTATCGTCGAGCTTTAAAATAACGTCCCCCGACATCAGCCCCGCTTCGGCGGCCGGGGATCCATCGATGGGCGCGATAATTTCGATGTAGCTTCCTCGACGGCCGATCTCTATTCCCAGGCCAGAAAACTCGCCATCGGTTTGGGTTTGTAAATCAGAGTAGTCTTCTCGGGTCATGTAAACCGAGTGCGGATCAAGTCCTTCGAGCATCCCCTTTACTGCGTATTCAAACAGCGTGCTGTCGTCCACGGCCTCCACGTAGCCTTCGCGGATCTGATAAAACACGTCTGCAAAGGTTTGCAGCTCATCAAGCGGCAACCTCTCCGAAGCTTCGGCGGCGTTGTCCTTGGTTGGCTCGGAGTCGGTGACCTGCTGATCAGGTTGCGTCAGCGCCTGGCCGGACATGGCGAGCCCAACCAGCAGCAGGACTAGATGAGGAAATGGCATAAAAACAGCTCTCGAATGTACTTCCAAGGGTTGCACTTTCAGTAATACTCTAGCGGCTATGGTAACTGATTGTGGTGCTTCTGGAATGACGCGTTTATCGGGATAACCAGAGCCCCGGGTCTACTGGGCTACCCGCTTCACGAATCTCGAAATAAAGCGCGGGTTTATCAAGCCCTCCAGTGTTGCCAATGCGCGCAATGACATCCCCGGGGTTAACCTGATCACCGACTGAGCGCAGAAGGCTTCGGTTGTGGCCATAAAGACTCAAATACCCCTCGCCATGATCAATAATGAGAAGCAGCCCCTGGCCTCGCAGCCAATCGGCATAGACCACCTGACCGTGATAGATGGCCTTGACCTCGGCCCCCGCCTGGTTCGGAATCATCCAGCCGCGCCAGCGCATGTCGGAGGCGTTGCGGCTTGCCCCATACCTATTCAGGGGTTTCCCTGTGGTTGGGAATATAAGTAACTCATCGGCGGCGCTGAAAGGTATCACCGGCGCAGTTAGCGTCCTCTCAGCGACTGCTTCACGGATCTCCCCGAGCAACTCGGTCAGCGCTGCGGCGTCGGCTTCCAGCGCCTGAACTTGGCTGTCATCGTTGTTGAGACTGCGCACAATGGCTGCAAGCGCTAGCGCTCTTTCGGCTTGTAGATCCGACTGCTCTGCGCGCTGCTTCTTGAGAGCCGTTTGCTGGGCGGCCAGTCGTGCTTGCGAGGCGCTGAGCGCCTGGCGATTGTCGTCTGCCTCCTTGATGAGACTGGCGTAGCGCTCAAGAGAGGCCTCCCTCGATTTTAACAGCCGCTCAAAAAAGACTAGGTTAAGCGCAATCTCGTCGGGGCTTTGGTCGCCAAAAAGAATTCGAAGACCCCCCCCCTGATTGACCAGCCACAGGGTGCGGATCTCTTCAGAAAGGTGTTCCTGTTCGAGGTTGAGAGCCACGTTCAGCTCTTCTCGTTTTGCATCGAGAGCGAGGAGCAGCGTCAGCTCGCGCTGGATGGCTTGTTCAATCTCCGTCAATGATTGATCAAGGGAACCTATTTCGATCTCGGCCTGCCGCAGGCGGGTTTGCAGCACATCCCTCTCGGTGCGTTTGCGCGCCATCCCCTCCTGAATTTGGGCTATTTTCTGGCGCAGGGCATCTATTTCCTGCTGGGCTTGCTGCTTGCGATCGCTCTCTGAAAGGCCTGCGCCCGAGGTAAGGGCCATACTCAAGCCGATCAGCACGGCTACCACGGAACGTGGTGAATACCATGCAATTCCATACGATAGTCTACGCTTCATGAGTCGCTTGTCGTTGCTAGCTACTCGGGAGAGGTGATCAGGTTAGTGCCTGACATGGAAGCAGGCTGCTCGATACCCATCATCGCCAAAAGGGTGGGCGCCACGTCGGATAACACCCCGCCGGTATCTCGCAGGGAGACGTTTCGATGTCCCACGTAAACGAGCGGCACGGGGTTGGTCGTATGCTGCGTATGCACCTGTCCACTGTCATAGTCGTTCATCTGTTCACAATTACCGTGATCCGCCGTGATTAATACTTCGCCGCCATGGGTCTCGATAGCAGTAACGAGGCGACCAATGCAGTGATCAAGGGCCTCAACCGCCGCCACCGCCGCTGAATAATCCCCGGTGTGGCCCACCATATCTCCATTGGCATAGTTGACGACAATCAGATCGTGGGAGTTCTTCGTGATTGCCTCGACGATTTGGTCCGTTATCTCATAGGCGCTCATTTCAGGTTTGAGCTCGTAGGTAGCCACATCAGGGGAGGGGACCATGAGCCGAGTCTCTCCTTCAAAGCAGGCTTCGCGGCCGCCGCTGAAGAAAAAGGTGACGTGTGCATATTTTTCCGTTTCCGCGATGCGTAGCTGGGTTAAGCCCTGTCTCGCGATGACCTCCCCCAGGCTGTCTTCAATCAAGGCCGGTGGAAAGGCGACGGCTAGGTCGAAATCCCCGCTGTACTGGGTGGTGCAGACAAACTCCAGATTTGGATATCTGCCCCGCTCGAAGTGCTGGAATGTTGGCGCGGTGAGAGCTTCTGTGAGTTGGCGGGCTCGGTCCGCTCTGAAGTTCATAAACAGCAGGGCGTCACCGTCTTTAAGTGGCGCGGGGCTGCCAATCGTTGTCGGTGCAACGAACTCATCGTTTTCATCTCGCTCATAGGCCATGCGCAGCGCGTCGAGAGCCGATGGCGCCGTGTGCTCGGACTCGCCAAAACACAAGAGCCGGAAGGCCTTTTCAATACGGTCCCAACGCTTATCTCGGTCCATGGCCCAATACCGACCCTGTACCGAGGCGATTCGGCCGATTCCCAACCTGTCCAACACCTTTTGCGTCGCGACCAGTGATTCAGCGGCGCTCCGTGGTGGTGTGTCGCGCCCGTCAAAAAACGCATGCAAGAACAGTTCTGAAGCCCCGCGATCAGCAGCGAGTTGCAGTGCGGCAAACATGTGCTGTTCGTGACTGTGAACGCCCCCAGGCGAGAGTAAGCCCATGATATGGACCGCTTTACCTTCTGCGACGGCGCAGTCAATCGCCGAGCAGTAGGCGGGGTTGGTCCCAAATTGGCCCTCCGCTATCGCCTTGTCGATACGGGTAATGGACTGATAGATGACGCGGCCAGAGCCCAGACTCATGTGCCCCACTTCGCTATTACCCATTTGTCCTTCAGGCAGACCGACATCTAGTCCAGATCCAGAGATCAGGGTGTGTGGGGCATCACGCCAGAGCGCATCCCAGTGGGGCGTATTGGCGTTCGCGATGGCGTTGTCCTCGCGCTCGGGCCGGTGGCCAAAACCATCGAGAATAACGAGCAGCGTGGGTCCGTTTGTTGCCTCGGTCATAGGGTAATTGTTCCATCGAGGGGTTTTGAAGGAGCCTATTGTAACCGGAGAACAGGCTGGTCTTGTGCACTGTTTCGGGGCGCTGGAGCGCCGCCAAGCAAACAGCTATACTCCCGCCTCTAATTTAACGCGGCAATTTGTAGGCGAGCCTCAAGCAGGGGCCGCCATGAGGACGGGCCGCCCAACAACGTCTTTTTATCGTCGGATCAACCAAGCGCATGGAATTATTAGTCGAATTTCTTTTACAGCAGTGGGTGCTGGTACTCGCGCTGATTGCGTCCTTGGTCATGCTTTTTCTGCATGAGGGCCGCAAAGCCGGTCCCAGCGTTTCTCCTCAGCAAGCGATCAGCCTGGTCAACAGTGATAACGGTATTTTTTTGGACGTCCGTGACGGAGCGGACTTTAAAAAAGGCCATATAGCAGACGCTGTCCATATTCCTTTGGCACAATTGCCCACCCGGCGTGAAGAGCTGGCCAAATTCAAGGACAACCCCATTATCGTGGTTTGTAAAATGGGTCAGTCCGCGGGCCCCGCCACCCGACAGCTAAGAGAGGCGGGTTTCGAGCGCGCGCAGAAGATGTCTGGGGGAATGATGGAGTGGACGGCACTGAAGCTGCCTATCCTCAGCAAATGAACAGCGATGTGATGATTTATACCACGCGCTGGTGCCCCTACTGCATCCGAGCCAAGGGCTTGTTGACCAGTAAGGGCGTTGATTACCGCGAGATCCCAGTGGATGGCGATCGGGCATTGCGGGAAGAAATGGCGGGGCGCGCTGGCAAGACCAGCGTGCCGCAGATTTGGATTGGTGAGCAGCACGTGGGCGGCTGTGATGAGCTGTTCGCCTTAGAGCGGGCGGGTCGACTGGATATTATGTTGGGCTCAAGCGCGGCATCAGCTTAATCAGTGATTTTTTACTCATAATTGTTATCAAAAAGTAGGAGCAACCTCATGGCTGAAGAACAAGCCGCAGCAACTAACGAAGCAACTCAACAGCAGTTCACGCTGCAGCGTATCTATAGCAAGGATGTCTCTTTTGAATCGCCTTCGACCCCGGGGATTTTCAAGCAATCATGGCAGCCCAGCGTCAATGTTGATCTCAATACCAAGAGTTCACGGGTTGACGACGATGGCAATCACGAGGTGGTGTTGACCTTGACCGTGACCGCCAAGATGGGCGAAGAAACGGCCTTTTTGGTTGAGGTGCAGCAGGCGGGCATTTTTTACGTTGTGGGTATCGATGGTGAACCCTTGCGTCAGGTACTGGCCACGGTGGGTCCGAATATCCTGTTCCCCTACGCGCGCGAGAGCATCGACGCTTTGGTTGTCAAAGGCGGCTTTCCTCCGCTGATGCTGTCACCCGTCAACTTTGATGCGCTGTACCGGCAGGCTGTTGCCCAGCAAGCAGCGCAGGACGGTGCTGGATCGACAGAGCCCCCGGCGGAAGCTTGATCTTAGGCGCCTCTTACTGAGGCGCCCGCAGCTTCCAACTCCTTTATTTTTCGGGTGAGGGTGTTTCGCCCCCACCCCAGAGTTTCCGCCGCCTCTGCTCGACGGCCGCCGGTATGTGCCAGAGCCGCCTCGATCATGATCCGCTCAAATTCCGGGAGTGCGTTTCGAAGCACGTTCGACTCGCCCGATGCTAACTTTTTGCCAGCCCACTCCGCCAGAATGCTCTGCCAGTTATTCTGGCCAGGGCCGTTGCTTTCGGCGACAGGTTGAAGGAGTTCTGGCGGCAAGTCACTCAACAGTATTTCTCGGCCCGCGGCCATCACAGTTAACCAACGGCAGGTGTTTTCCAGCTGGCGCACATTGCCGGGCCATGGAAGCTGACTCAGAAAACGCTCGGCCTCGCTGTCGACGGTTTTCACTTCCACATCGAGTTCTCTGGCGGCCTTGTGCAGGAAATAGTGAACCAGTTTGGGAATATCCTCCTTGCGTTGGGCAAGAGTCGGGAGGTGTACCCGAATCACATTGAGCCGATGGAACAGGTCTTCCCGGAATTTGCCCTCTAAAACAAGCTTCTCCAGATTTTGGTGGGTCGCAGCAATGATCCGCACATCTGCTTTCACCGGCGTGGCGCCACCAACGCGGAAAAATTCGCCATCGGCCAGTACGCGCAGTAGCCGGGTTTGTGTCTCCGCCGGCATGTCCCCAATTTCATCGAGAAATAGTGTGCCGCCGTTAGCCTGCTCAAACCTTCCCTCACGACGTGCATTGGCACCGGTAAAGGCGCCTTTCTCGTGCCCAAATAACTCAGACTCCATGAGCTCTTTCGGGATGGCTGCCATGTTGAGAGCGATAAAGGCCCCCTGGCTGCGCGGGCTGTGTCTATGTAGCGCCCTGGCGACCAGCTCTTTGCCCGTCCCGACTCCCCATTTATCAACACAGTGATATGACTTTGCGCGAGTCTACCGATGGCCCGAAACACCTCCTGCATTGCCGGTGCGTTGCCAATAATTTCAGTTTGTGGGGGCGCTTGCAGCCGCGAAGATTGGGCCCCGCCGCTGTTGAGTGTTCGCGCTCGCATGACCGTGGCGACCATCTCGTCGACATCGAAGGGCTTGGGTAAATATTCGAACGCGCCTTCCTCATAGGAAGCCACAGCACTTTCTAGGTCAGAGTGGGCGGTGGTGATGATCACCGGAAGCTGCGGGTACTCGTGATGGAGTTTCGACAGCAATGCCAGCCCATCCGTGCCGGGCATACGGATGTCGCTAATCACCACATCGGGAACCTGTAGCGTCATCGCATCGAGCATGTCATCTGCGCTTTCGAAGCTTTCGCAGCTCATACCCGCTTTGTTAAGCGCACGCTCAACTACCCAGCGTATGGACCGGTCGTCATCCACAACCCAAACAATTTGTTCTTTAGGCAACGGCTATCCCTCCATGGGCAGCAAAAGCGTGAAGCAGGTATTCCCGGGCTCGCTTTGACATTGAATAAGGCCGCCATGGCGATTGGCGATCATTTGGGCGATAGCGAGGCCCAGTCCCGCCCCCTTGGCCCGTGAGCTCACCATGGGCAGGAACAGCTGAGGCAAGATGTCAGGGGGTATGCCTGGGCCTGGATCGATAATATCGACGGCACAAACGAGTTTGTGACGCTGTCCACCCAGGGTGTATTGTCGTTTGGCACGGGTTTTAAAGGTGATGCCGCCCTGGCCCTGAAGGGCCTGAACTGCGTTTCTTGAAATATTCAGTATGATTTGGGTGATCTGATCGGGGTCCGCGTTGAATTCGGGCAGAGATGGGTCGTAGTTCCGCACTACTGACACCGCGCCCTCAGATTCTACTTCGATCAGCTGTTTCACTCGCTCAAGAACTTCATGGATATTCATCAAGCGAGGATGAAGGCGTTCCTTGGACCCAATAGGCGATCGACGAGCGCGCGCAGGCGATCGACTTCTTCCATAATGACGTCGGTGTACTCTCTGAGCGTCGGAGACTCCAGCTCTCGCGCCAGGAGTTGCGCCGCGCCCCTGATCCCTCCTAGAGGATTTTTTACTTCATGCGCGAGGCCTCGAATAATTTGGCGCAGGGATGCCTGGGCTTGCCACATGTGTTCGTCTTCAGAGATCGCGTGGAGCCTGTCGACGGGGTTGAATTCCAGCAGCAGGTGAGGGGCTTGTTCTAAGCTGATGGGGCTGACCACCAAATCGACGCAAAAGCGCTGACCGCCACGCAGCAGAATATCCAGCTCCCGCTTGACCACCGGGTAGTTGTTCTCAAGTGCCTGCGAGAGCAGGGAATCGAGAGTGTCATCGAGATCAATGACCTGTGCGATATTGCTTCCCCCCAAACGGGCAGCGGAAGCTTCCAAGATTGTTTCTGCTGCGGTATTGAGGATAACAATTTCTCGGCTCTCATCGAGCAATAGGACGCAGGAGGCTAATTGGTCTAGTAACGCCAGAGACACTTTCTCCTGAGCGGTCATGACGCCGCCCTGTGAGCTGCTAACAAGGGCGTTCATCTCACAGATGGCCTTAGGACATAAACGATGCTCGGGATCGATCGATGCACAACTTGATCAGCCCCTAGTAGCCTTTCCACGACCAAGGTGTGTTCTCCCCGAAATACATTGCGCAACTGCCATTGCGGCTGGCGTTGCGGTTGCCCGATTGGCAAGCCATCGACAAGGAGTTGTACCCGTTCATTGCCGCTCAGGGGTGGGGAAAGCCTGGCGGTGACAGAAAAATCACCTGGCCCATAAGGAATGGTCTCGCCATCGGTGGGCTGCGTGATGGTTGTTTGGTAATCGGGAGTGGCGGCCTTGTTGCTCGCGGTGGTTGGCTTTTCGCGGATAGCCATTGGAGGAGGGGCCGACAGGTTTGACGGCTCGATTTCCAAGGTTTCGACCTTGCCATCCTTGTCGGTCGGGGGCTGATCGGTGTACACCACTTGGCCCTTTTCATCGACATACTTGTAGACTGCGGTCTGGGCGCCAGCCTCGTTCGCAAACAGGGCGAGTAGCGTGAGTAGGCGAAGACAGCGGTGGGTCTTTGTCAAAACACTCTCTCCTTACTCGTGGGTTATTTGGACTACAGCCAAGTGTCGATCGGGTTGAAATCAGACTCCCTCACTTATTACGGCAAAGCCCGCAATAGCGGGCTTTTTCGGATGCGGCTGAGGCCTTACACGTGAGTAGTACATGTCGAACTCCACAGGGTGAGTCGTCATGTCGAGACGCTCACATCTCCTCTTCCTTGAGCTCGATGTAGGCGTCGATCATGTCGTCGGTGAATACGCCCCCTTTGGTCAGGAACTCACGATCCGCATCGAGCGCTTCGAGGGCCATGGTCAGGCTGGACGCCACCGTCGGAATAGACTTGCCTTCTTCCGGGCGGCAGGTCGTACAGTCCTTGTCCGCGGCATCACCGGGGTGGATCTTGTTCTGGATTCCATCAAGGCCAGCCATCAACAGCGCTGCAAATGCTAGGTAAGGGTTGGCTGTCGGGTCAGGGAAGCGAACTTCAATCCGCTTGCCTTTCGGCGATGGCTCGTAGGGAATACGAATAGACGCGGAGCGGTTACGCGCCGAGTACGCGAGCATTACAGGTGCTTCGAAGCCGGGAACCAGCGCTTGTAGCTGTTGGTTGAGGCGTTAGTAAATGCGTTCAATGCACGCGCGTGCTTGATGACACCGCCGATGTAGTACAAGCGCAGTTTCCGAAAGACCGGCAGTAGCCGTCACCCGCAAACGTGTTGTCCGCCTCTTTAGCGATCGACTGGTGAACGTGCATGCCTGAACCGTTGTCGCCCACGAGTGGCTTAGGCATAAAGGTAGCGGTCTTGCCATAGGCGTGCGCGACGTTGTGAACACAGTACTTCAGAATCTGGACTTCGTCTGCTTTTTTCACCAGCGTGTTGAAGCGAACGCCGATTTCGCATTGTCCGGCGGTTCCTACTTCGTGGTGGTGTACCTCGATTGGCAAACCCATTTGCTCCATGGCGGAACACATGGCAGCGCGGATATCGTGCAGAGAGTCCACGGGTGGTACAGGAAAATACCCGCCTTTCACCCGGGGTCGGTGGCCGGTGTTGCCGTCATCATAGTGGTGGGATGAAGACCAGGCCGCTTCCTCTGAATTAATCGTGTAGCCCGCGCCGCTCATGTCCGCGTGCCACTTGACGTCATCGAAGACAAAGAATTCGGGCTCGGGGCCGAAGAAGGCGGTATCACCCAATCCTGTTGAGGCGAGGTAGGCTTCGGCGCGCTTGGCTACGCTTCTAGGGTCGCGCTCATAGCCCTGCATGGTGTCCGGCTCGATGACGTCGCAGCGAATGATCACGGTAGCATCGTCTGTGAACGGATCGAGGATAGAAGTCTCATCGTCCGGCATGAGAATCATGTCTGATTCGTTAATGCCTTTCCAGCCGGCGATAGATGAGCCATCAAACATCTTGCCTTCGTCGAAGAAATCTTCATCGATTTCGGTGGCAGGAATAGAAACGTGTTGTTCTTTACCCTTGGTATCCGTAAACCGGAGGTCTGCCCAGCGGATATCGTTGTCTTTGATTAAAGTGAGCGTGCGCTCAGACATGTTGTTCTCCTCGTGAGGTGGTTATTAAGAAGGTAGGACCCTCTCGGTGCATTGATGGCGTGCGTTCGCACCATGCCAGCTTTTTGTTCACCGAGATAGAGCAATTGCTGTGCCAACGCCCCAAAATGAATCATAAAATTTTTAAATTGTTGTTTTTAATGAGCTTTTAATTCACTAAGAAAGCGGAACAACCCGTCTTTTTCTTGCCCCAAGCGCCTTTGCGCACCAAAACAATGCGCCAGTGCGTGTTTTTGGTGCGATTTTACCTTCAGGCGTCAGCATTTGTCAGGCAGCTCCGGGCGTGTTGATTAGCCCATTGATGCGTAGATAAGTGTCATTTCCGTAAAAACTAAAGGTCAGGGGGTTGCGTATCACGGGTCTCTGATACACTCCGCGCGCCTCGCGCAGAAGCCCCTGCGCACCATGATGATGAGATCCCGAATGTGATTAGCCACCTACGCAACATCGCCATTATCGCCCACGTTGACCATGGCAAAACGACGCTCGTTGACTGCCTGCTACAACAGTCGGGCACCCTCGATCGCAAGAGCGTGGGTACTGAACGGATTATGGATTCCAACGACCAGGAAAAAGAACGCGGCATCACGATTCTGGCCAAGAATACGGCTATCCGCTGGAATGATTATCGGATCAACATTGTCGATACCCCCGGACACGCCGATTTTGGCGGTGAAGTCGAGCGGGTGCTCTCGATGGTGGACTCGGTGCTACTACTGGTCGATGCCGTCGACGGCCCCATGCCCCAAACACGATTTGTCACCTCCAAGGCGTTTGAGCGGGGATTGAAACCGATCGTTGTTATCAACAAGGTTGACCGGCCTGGCGCTCGGCCTGACTGGGTTGTTGATCAAGTGTTTGACTTATTCGATACCCTCGGTGCGTCGGAAGAACAACTGGATTTTCCCGTGATCTATGCGTCGGCTCTGAACGGTATTGCCGGTGAAGATCACGCCGCCATGGACAGCGACATGACCCCGTTGTTTGAGGCGATTATCAATAAAGTCGCCGCACCGGAGGTGGACACCGCCGGACCCTTGCAGATGCAAATTTCCGCGCTGGACTACAACAGCTATGTCGGTGTCATCGGCGTGGGACGCATCACCCGGGGCGCTGTTAAGCCAAACACCACGGTCACTGTAATAGATCGCGATGGGACTAGCCGCAACGGTAAAGTCCTGCAGGTTATGGGTTATCACGGACTGGAACGCACCGAAGTGGCTGAGGCCAGTGCTGGCGATATCGTGTGCATCACCGGAATTGAATCCCTCAATATTTCCGACACCCTGTGTGACCCGGCTCAGCCAGAGCCGTTGCCCGCGCTGACCATTGATGAGCCAACTGTGAGCATGACCTTTCAGGTCAACGATTCGCCATTCTCGGGTCGTGAGGGAAAGTTTGTGACCTCGCGCAATCTTCGCGAGCGTTTGGACAGGGAGCTTATTCACAACGTGGCCCTGCGAGTTGAGCAGGGGGAATCACCCGACAAGTTCATTGTTTCCGGGCGCGGCGAGCTGCACCTTTCGGTGCTTATCGAGAGCATGCGCCGGGAGGGCTACGAGCTTGGGGTGTCACGCCCGGAAGTCATTCAAAAAACCATCGACGGCGTTCTGAGTGAGCCCTACGAAAATCTGGTGATCGACTGTGAGGAGACCCATCAGGGTGGGGTCATGGAAGAGCTTGGTCTGCGTCGGGCCGAGCTCAAAAATCTGGTGCTCGATGGTAACGGCCGGGTCCGGCTTGAGTTCATGGTGCCAGCTCGCGGCCTGATTGGTTTTCGCTCTCAGTTCATGACCTTGACCTCTGGATCGGGCATCATGACTCATATCTTTGACCACTACGGGCCGGTGAACAAATCTGATCTTGGCGGGCGCGTCAATGGCGTGTTGGTGTCCATGGTCGCTGGCAAAACCCTCGCTTACGCGCTCTACAGCTTGCAGGATCGCGGTAGGTTATTCATTGATCCCAATATTGACGTCTATGAGGGACAGATCGTTGGGCTTCACAGCCGCGGCAACGATCTGACAGTAAATCCAACTAAAGCCAAACAGCTTACCAATGTGCGTGCGTCGGGCACCGATGAGGCCTTAATCCTGACGCCTCCCGTTAAGCACTCCCTTGAACAGGCGCTCGAGTTTATTGAGGATGATGAGCTGGTTGAGGTAACGCCAAGTAGCGTGCGGATTCGCAAGAAGCTGTTGCTCGAGCATGAGCGAAAGCGCGCATCACGCAACGCCGCCTGAACCCTTCCAGTGTCTTCTACTCAAGGTGCAGGCAGTAGCATCTCGATATGGGGGATATCGTCCTCTAGATAGGGCTCGCTAACGGTTTCGAAGCCGAGGGATTCGTAAAAATCCTGTAAATAGGCCTGCCCACTAATACGGATTGGCTGGGGATAGAGATCGCGGCAAAAGGCCACGCCTCGCTGCATTAATTCCCGCCCTAACTGATGGCCCCTGAGGTTGGGGTCCACAACGACGCGCCCGATAGAGGGCTCATCGTAGCTTACGTCAGGCGGTACAACCCGCAAGGTTGCTACCAACATGCCATCCAAGAACCCTTCCACGTGCCAGCACTTGGGGTCTTTGTAGTCAGGGTCCAGGTAAGGGCAGTTTTGCTCGACAATGAAGACCTTTGCTCGTAGCTGCAAGACGGCATGCCATTCTCCCGTCTCGAACAGGTCGAAATGTCTGAAACGCCAGTCGAGCGAGGCACGCGCTGTGGTCATGGTAGTTCCTTGAGAGAAAAAGTAACGCGCTGGACAATGAATCATAGGCGTCGCGGCACTCCTCGGGTTAGGATACCTGAGGGCAACAGAGAAATGGAACACAGGGATGCTTGCTACAGCGCAGACGGGCAAGGACTTCAGCACTCTAAATGAAGCTGCGAAGCTCGCAGTTAGTCGCCTATTTGCCGGTCTGGAAGGCAGCGCTACAGCCCTTGCGATACCAGCGACACCCCCCGTGGATTATCGCAAGCTGCCCCCAGGGACCCTCGGTATAGTTGAAGATGGGCTGCTGGCTGTTTTGGCTAGTAACACCATTGTCAGCGTGTTAGATGCCGGTGATTTAATCCTGCCCGACGCAGAAATCATTAGCGCCGGCTGTGAACCTTTGCGCTACGGTTCTGATCAAGGCGCGACTATCAGGCTTTGGCCTGTTGAGACTGTCAGCACCCTGGTTAGAAAGGAATCAGCACGTCACGCAGACTGGCTTGCGGCGCTAGTATTAACCCAGTCGCTCACTTTGCGCTTGGCGGCATTGCACCTGAAAGAAATGATGGGAACCGGAACCAGTAATGAGCCCGAAAGTGCCTCCCCCGGGCAAATCATCATTCAGCAGGGAGATCCCGCCAACCATATCTATTATCTGCTGGAAGGCGAAGCGGAAGTGTTGTTAAACGGTTATGCCATTGCGAAGGTCGGGCCCGGTGAAATGTTTGGCACCATGGCGGCCCTGACACAGAGTCATCGCAACGCAACGGTTAAAGCCAAGACTCACTGTTCGATACTGCAGGTGCCGACAGAACAGTTTTTTGAGTTAATTCGATCTTATCCAGCTGCAGTAGAAAAGTTACTGGTGGACATGGCTAAGTCGATCACACAGTTAAATGAAGAAGTGGTCTCTCTCAAACACCGCATCCAAACTAGTTAACAAAGAGCATAGATATGTCTGAGTTGATCCCCCAGACGTTGGGCGTGGAAACTTTGTCGATGCGCGAGTATGCCGAGAAAGCTTATCTCGACTACTCGATGTACGTCATTTTAGATCGGGCTTTGCCGCATATTGGAGACGGACTAAAACCTGTGCAGCGTCGGATTGTTTACGCCATGAGTGAATTGGGACTCAAGGCATCGGCCAAGTATAAGAAGTCGGCAAGGACCGTCGGCGATGTGATTGGTAAGTTCCATCCCCACGGTGATAGCGCTGCGTACGAAGCGATGGTGCTGATGGCGCAGGATTTTAGCTACCGTTATCCTCTTATCGATGGTCAGGGAAACTGGGGTTCTCCCGACGATCCGAAGTCCTTTGCGGCGATGCGCTATACAGAATCTCGCCTCACCCGCTATGCCGAGGTTTTGTTGGGAGAACTAGGGCAGGGCACGACGGACTGGCAGCCAAATTTTGATGGCACCCTAGAGGAGCCCGTGGTGTTGCCCGCACAGGTTCCCAACCTGCTTTTGAATGGCACAACCGGTATCGCGGTGGGCATGGCGACGGATATTCCGCCCCATAATTTGCGGGAAGTGGTCGATGCGGCCATTCATCTTCTCGAGTCACCAAAGGCAAAAGTCGATGATCTATGCGCCTATGTAAAAGGTCCCGACTTTCCTACGGAGGCTGAAATAATCACCCCCGTCGACGAGATCAAAGCGATGTACACAACGGGGCGCGGAGCATTGAAAATGCGCGCAGCGTGGCGGACCGAGGATGGCGCTATTGTGATTCATGCGCTGCCCTACCAGGTATCGGGGTCGAAAGTACTTGAGCAGATTGCGGCGCAGATGCAGGCGAGGAAGCTGCCGATGGTCAGCGACCTCAGAGACGAGTCGGACCACGAACATCCGACACGATTCGTCATAGTCCCCCGATCCAATCGCATAGAGCTGGACGGCTTAATGAGCCACCTGTTTGCTACCACCGATCTGGAGCGTAGTTATCGGGTCAACCTTAACGTTATCGGGATCGACGGCAAGCCCGGCGTCAAGTCCCTCGACGGCATTTTGCGTGAGTGGCTGGCGTTTCGCCGCGATACGGTACGTCGCCGGCTGCAATATCGGCTAGAGAAAGTCCTCAAGCGTATCCATGTGCTAGAGGGTTACCTCGTTGCGTTTTTGAATATTGACGAGGTCATCAAGATTATCCGTGAGGAAGATGAGCCAAAAACCGCGTTGATGAAGCGCTTTAAAATCACGGATGTTCAGGCAGAGGCGATTTTAGAACTCAAGCTTCGCAATCTCGCCAAGCTTGAGGAAATGAAGATCCGGGGCGAACAGGATGAGCTTGAGGAAGAGCGGAAAAGCCTGGAGAAAATCCTCGGCAGTGAATCCCGCCTGAAAACGCTGATCAAGAGAGAGTTAAAGGCAATTGCGGAGAGTCATGGTGACGATCGACGTTCACCGCTGGTCGAGCGCGCGGAGGCCCGAGCGTTCAGCGAGTTAGAACTCACTACCGCGGATCCACTAACTATCGTGCTGTCCGAGAAAGGCTGGATTCGCGCGGCCAAGGGTCATGACATCGACCCTTCCACCTTGAGTTATAAATCGGGTGACGGTTTTAAGCTCGCTGCCCGCGGGCGAAGTAATCTGCCGACGGTGGTCTTTGACTCTACTGGGCGCGCCTACAGCTTACAAAGTCATCAGTTGCCTTCGGCACGGGGTCAGGGCGAACCGCTGACAGGCAGAATAAATCCCCCCTCCGGCGCTACATTTGAAGCCTTGTTAACCGGTGGAGAGTCAGATCGGTATTTGCTGGCGAGTGATGCTGGTTACGGTTTTGTAGCTCGGTTTTCTGATTTGCAGGCCAAAAACAAGGCGGGGAAGGCCGTTCTCAGTCTGCCCAAGGGTGCGCAGGTGTTGCAGCCTGCCTCCATTGGCGAGGGCGGCGAGCTCTTGGTAGCGGCGGTGACGAATGAGGGGAGAATGCTCGTCTTTCCATTAGCCGACTTGCCTGAGTTGGCTCGTGGGAAGGGCAATAAGATCATCGGCATTCCATCGGCTCGGGCTGCGAGTCGAGAGGAACTCATGGTAGGGTTTGCCGTGGTTTCCGCCGATGACACGCTTCGGATCACCGCGGGTAAACAGCATAAAAACTTTAAGATATCCGAACTTGTTAATTATCGTGGGGAGCGCGGTCGCCGGGGTAATAAGCTGCCCAAGGGCTATCAAAAAGTAACGAGTATCGAGGTATTGCTCAAAGAGTGAACCCTCTAAGGCGGGCAGGCTCCCGGCCAGTCGCCCGCCTAGCCGTTTTCTGCGGCAGCCCCATCCGGCACCAGGGCTTTTAGCAAGATTTGCAATTGACGTTCCAGCAGGTCGCGCTGGCCATCCGCTAGCCCGCCCAATCGAAATCCCCCCGCGCTCGGCTCTACTGACATGCGGGTAATGAGGTCCAAATCCTGCGCGACAAACTCGGCGACATGAATACCATCTGGAGTCTGCTTTGCCAGAGCTTCAAGTTCGTCGACCGCCGCCTGGCTGTATAAACCTGGGTATATGTCGCGCTCATCGCCACGCCCCAACTCACTGCCTCCCAGGGACAGCCCCAAGCCTACTGACAGCCGGAGTGCGGACTCCAGCTCGGGCGCTGCTTGTTCAATGAGCCAGCCACAGCTTGCAGCCCGCAGGGCGGGGGAGCCCGTTTTGTGCTGCCCGCTGAACCAAATGGCTAAGCCAAATTGCCGGACGACCTGTAGCTCGCCACGATAGAAGCCTGCTGCGCCAAAAATCATCCGATGAACGGTGGCCACATATCGCTGGAGTCGACGGTCGTCAACCGTTTCTAGGTAACCCGGAAGGCTGCGCAGGTGGACAAACAAAATAGCCGTGTCGACATAGTGATCGTCACCACTGGCTTCCATCTGACGTGGCTGCAGCAGCTCTAGGGGCAGAGCGGCAACGCGCTCTTGCAACGCTTTTATTTCGTTGGGGCTGACGTCGGCTTCACCCGTAACGGAGGCGAGCTCCGCACTGACTAGCTGTAAATTTTTTGCGAGGCGCTTTGCCATGGTGCGTGTCGCCAGGTAAACACCCATGCTGAGCAGCAAGGCCAGCCCCGACATGGCGACCAGAAATTGGTGCTGTGCCGCACGCTGGATGCTTGTGTCAATGGATACCTCGGCGAGGCCCGCCATATCTCCAGCGATCATGATGGGCGACGAGAAGTGTAAACCGTCAGCTTGCCGAATCCCGGCAACCGCGAGCTCAAGTCCTTCAATGTCGAGCGCGCGGCCTGCGGCTATCTGGCTGTGCTCGACAATTCTGTTGAGTTCACCGGCGACGCCGAGCTTGTCACCCGTCGCCAGTTCATTGCTTAACCGGTCTGCGAGATGTTCGGCCATGGACTGACCAAGCTCGGTTTGAAGGTTTTTTTGCGTGTACTGGTTCGATTGAGCGGCCAACCCCACCAACGTCAAGGTGGCAATTAGACAGCAGCTACTCGCCGTCAGAGCGAGTTGCTGACTCAGGGGTAAACGCCTCGCTGCCAATAATAATTCGCGCACAAACTGATCCGTTGGAAATAGGAGGACCAAGTATAAACCGGTCTATTGCGCTATGCTTGCGGCCCCTGTGACGGAGAACCGCATGACTGCGCCCGCGTTTGCGCTGACCGCAATTGCCGCCACCGCCAACCCGGCGGTTTATGCGACCTTGGATGATTGGCTCGCGGCTAGGAATCTCGTTCCGATAAGGACACGAGACGTGCCTGTTCCGCGATCCTTGAGTGACCGGCGGCTTTGTCGAACCATGTGGATTAGCGCCGCTGCAGTACCAGCGAGCATAGCGGCTGAGTTGCGGCAGCTGTCAGAAGACAGCGGTATAGATCTTATTTGGCAGGAGATGGCATCACGGCAACGAGATTATCGGCTCGCCATTTTTGATATGGACTCAACGCTGATTCGCTGTGAGGTTATCGATGAGCTAGCCACCGAGGCGGGAGTGGGGGAGGCCGTCTCGACTATTACTGAGCAGGCCATGCGCGGTGAGATCGATTTTCAAGAAAGCTTTCGTCGCCGACTCAGTATGCTCAGAGGGCTGCCCGAGGAGGCCTTGATGTCGATTGCCGGTCGGCTCCCGGTGACGGAGGGCATGCCCGAGCTGATAACCACCCTGCGAGCTCGAGGCATTTACACGGCTATTGTGTCGGGTGGATTTACCTACTTTGCCGAGTATTTGCAGCGTCACTACGGCTTTGACCGGGTGCTGGCTAACGCGTTGGAGATTATCGATCACCGAGTGACCGGCCGGGTGCTTGGCGACATTATTGATGGGCCGGCCAAGCGCGATTGGCTTATGGCGCTAGCCTCCGAGTTGGCCATCGAGCCAGAACAGATTATCGCCGTTGGCGATGGGGCCAATGATATTCCCATGTTGCAGGCGGCCGGTCTTGGTGTGGCGTTTCAGGCGAAGCCGAGGGTGCGCGAGGTTGTTCCTTGCGCCATCAATTTTTCGGGCCTGGACAGCGTGCTGTACCTGCTGGGGTCTAAAAGTGAGCTCCACGTAGACTGACGCTGACCTGCGGGATCCGCTAGGGTATGATCGGCGGCGCGATTTTTGAGGAATAAACCATGGCTAACTTTTCTACTAACGAATTTAAACCTGGTCTCAAGGTCATGCTCGACGGCGAGCCCTGCTCTATTTTGGAAAACGAGTACGTTAAGCCGGGTAAAGGTCAGGCATTCAACCGGGTTAAGCTCAGGAATCTAAAATCAGGGCGGGTGTGGGAGCGCACTTTCAAGTCTGGTGACTCCCTCGAAGGAGCCGATGTCATGGACGTCGAATTAGAATATTCCTACACCGACGGCGAGTTCTTCCATTTTATGGATCCCATCAGCTTTGAGCAGCATGCAGCGTCGCAGGATGCGGTGGGCGACACCCAGAAGTGGCTGAAGGAGCAGGAAAAGTACGAGGTCACGCTGTACAATGGGGCGCCTATCTCGGTAACAGCACCAAACTTTATCGAGCTTGAGATCACTGAAACCGACCCAGGGTTAAAGGGTGATACAGCGCAGGGCGGCTCTAAGCCCGCTACCCTAACAACGGGGGCCGTTGTGCGAGTTCCACTGTTTATCTCTCAGGGAGAGGTTATTAAGGTGGATACCCGCTCCGGGGAGTACGTTAGTCGAGCAAGTAAAAGCTGAGCCGTGGCTGATTGGCGTCCGAGTGCAGAGCGTACTGCGCTCGAGGCTCGCGCAGCGCTGCTCAGCCAGCTGCGGGCGTTTTTCCAATCCCGCAGGGTCTTAGAGGTTGAAACTCCTTTGCTCTGTACCTCAGGCGTCACCGATAGCGCCATTGAGCCGCTCATCGTCCCGACCTCGCCCACCTTACGCTATCTTCAGACCTCCCCTGAATACGCTATGAAGCGCCTGCTGGCGGCGGGGTCCGGTGATATCTTTCAAATTTGTAAGGCGTTTCGCGCAGGTGAGTATGGGCGTAAGCACAACCCTGAGTACACAATACTTGAGTGGTATCGACTGAGCTTTGATCATCACGCGATGATCCGTGAAGTTGCGGAGTTGCTCGGCGAGCTTCTCCCTCATCGGGGTTGGCAGATATGGTCATGGGCTGCCCTCTTTCAGCACATCCTTGAGGTCGATGGACATGTCGCGACCTTAGCTGAACTTAATGCGGTAGCCAGCGATCGTCTGGGAAATATCCCCGACGGTCTCGACCGCGACGCCCTACTCGATTTGCTTTTCACCCATTGTGTAGAGCCCGCACTTGCAAGTTGGGGCATTGTGTTTGTGGTGGACTATCCGGCTTCTCAGGCAGCACTTGCACGTCTACTGCACGATCGATCTCCCCTCGTTGGCGCACGTTTTGAGTGTTACGTTGATGGGGTGGAGTTAGCGAATGGCTATTGGGAGTGCATTGATCCCGGTGAGCTTGAGCGGCGTTTTCAGCAAGATAATCAGCGGCGTGAAGTCGCGGGACTTGAGGTTCGCCCAATCGATCCCTTGTTCCTTGCGGCAATGACCAGCGGGGTTCCGCCGTGTTCGGGGGTCGCGCTGGGTGTAGATCGACTGCTTGCCTTGCGGCTTGGCGCGGGCTCTTTGGCTGATGTCTTGAGCTTTGATTGGGAGCGCTGCTAGCGAACGGGAGAGAATTTACGCTGGCTATTTGGCCCGCGTCTGAATAATGGCGGGTTCGTAGCGTTCAATAAACGCCGGCGGTGGACGCTTGGGCCGCCCCGATGAGATCTCGATACACACGAACTCCAGGCGCGCGCGAAGCACGGTATGCTGGCTCGGCTGCTGGATGATTTGAATACAGCGCTCCATGGTGAGTCGTTTATCCCATTTGGTTATCCATGTTCCGACGAGAACGTCCTCTCCGAGATAAGTGGCCTTGAGATAGTCATATTCGGCGCGAGTCAGGGCCATGGCGCGATCAAGAGACTGATAGTCTTTAGCACCCAAGCCAAGAGCTGTCGTGTGGGCCCAGGCAGCGTCCATGCACCAATTGACGTACACTGTATTGCGGGTGTGCGCCAGCTCATCAATGTCCTCAGCCGTGACGCGAGCTTTCCAGAGGAACGGTTCCGGATAATCCCAGCAGGTTTCGAGTTCAGTCACGCGCTTGATGAAACCGGCTTTTGCGCGATGAGTAAGTAAGCGAGAGTGATGGCAACCAGCGGCCCTACGTAGTTGAAAACCGCATACGGCAGGTAATCCAGCGTTGCCACTCCTAGGGTGGCACTCATGTAGGCGCCGCAGGTGTTCCAGGGCACCAACACAGAGGTGAGCGTCGCAGAATCTTCAAGCGATCGCGACAGATTGAGCCGGTTGAGTTGTCGTTGGTCGTAAGCAACGGTAAATAATCTACCGGGGAGGGCGATCGCCAGAAACTGATCCGCAGCAAGAATGTTTGTCACCACCCCCCCGCTAATGGTCGCAAGCACTAAATCCCCGGTGCTTTTTACCCGCTTCAACGCCACATCGAGGATTTGCTTGAGGATACCGGTTCGCTCTAACACCCCACCCAGGGACAGCGCGGTGATGATAAGCCAGACGGTATTGAGCATGCTGGCCATACCGCCCTTGCTCAGCAGGTTATTGAGAGATTCGTCGGCACTGCTGCCTTTGTAGCCGTCGAAAAGCGCGGTCCATAGACCTCTAATCATAGGTGAGGATCCTTCGGCCGACAGACTGAGCCCGTAGCGCAAAACTGCGTCTGATTGAAAGGCAAGAGCAAACAAAAGGCCGATGAGGGTAGAAATCAGGATGGCGGGATAGGCGGGGATACGCAGCGCCACCAGCCCCAGCATGCCGGCCAGGGGCAGCAGGCTATACCAGCTAACGTCGAACTCCGCGGCCAGCGCCAGCCTCAGCTGCTCGATTTCTTCCGGCGGTCTCGCGGCTTCCTCCGAATTAAGCACAAAGAAAGTCAATGCAATCAGGAACGCCGGCACGGTCGTCCACAGCATGTGGCGAATGTGCGCGAACAAATCTACGCCGGTGCAGGCCGCCGCAAGGTTGGTAGTGTCTGACAGCGGCGACAGCTTATCGCCGAAATAGGCGCCAGAGATAATGGCTCCGGCAGTGAGCGCTGGGGACAATCCAAAGCTATTAGCGATACCAATCAGTCCAATGCCCAGCGTGCCCGCCACGGTCCATGAACTGCCAATACTGATTGAAGCGAGGGCACAGATAACCGCGCTTGCAGCGTAGAACAGGCCCGGATCGAGCAGTGCAACCCCATGGTAAATCATGGCCGGTACCGTGCCGCTCAGAATCCAGCTGCCGATAAGGGCGCCAACCGCTAGCAGGATCAGTATAGGGCCCATGCCAACCTTGATGCCTGATACCAGCGCTTCCTGAATATCTTCCCAGACCAGCCCTCGGTGCAGGCCCACCAGTGCGGCAGCGCCAGTGGCGATAACCAGCGCGATTTGATTGGGCCCGTAAGAGGCGTCGGCCCCGAATAATTGCACGGCGGCCGAGAGGAGGCCCACCAATAAAATGATGGGCGAAAGAGACAACAGCATGGCTTAGTCCGGTCTGTACCCGGGTTTAGTCATGGTGACCTGAAAGGTACCGATGATGCGCTCACGAAAGCCGCCTTCGCAGTAGCTCAGGTAAAAGCGCCACATTCGGATAAACCTGTCGTCAAAACCCATATCCTTCACCCGGTCAAGCTGATTCAAAAACCTATAGTGCCATGCTTCTAGAGTTTTCGCGTAGTCCAGCGTAATGTCCCGTAAGCCACTAAGCTGAAGGTCGGTGTGACGCGCCAAATTCTCCCCGATGATTTGGAGAGAGGGAAGGCACCCGCCGGGGAAAATATAGCGTTTTATAAAGTCGACTGACGTCCGCGCTTGCTCATAACGTTGGTCGGTCATGGTGATTGCCTGAATAACCGCTTTGCCGGTCGGCTTTAATAGGTTACTCACACATTGGAAATAACTATCGTAAAATTCATGCCCTACTGCTTCAATCATTTCGATTGATACCAACTTGTCGTAACTACCTCGCAACTCTCGGTAGTCCTCGCACAAAACGGTAATTTGATCGGTAAGACCGCGGCGCTCGATTTCGTTACAGGCGTGCAAGTATTGTTCTTTGGAAATTGTCGTGGTCGTCACCCGGCAGCCATAATTTTCAGCAGCGTATATCGCCATCCCCCCCCAGCCGGTGCCAATTTCAACCAGATGATCGTCAGGTTTGAGTTCGAGGGCCTGACAAATGACATCCAGCTTGTACAAGGCGGCTTCATCTAAGTCGGCGTTTTCCTTGGGGAAGACCGCCGAGGAGTACATCATGGTTGGGTCAAGAAAAAGTTGAAAGAAATCGTTGCCAAGGTCGTAGTGCGCTGAAATATTCTTCTTGGACCCCGACAGCGTATTGCGGTTAGCGAGGTGGGCAAGCTTGAGTGCCGCCCGGGTCAGCCAATTCTGCTTGCCCCGCATGGCTTCCATGGTCTGCATGTTGGCACTGAATAAGCGGGTCACCTCAGTAAGATTTCGGCTACTCCAGTCGCCATCTATATAGGCTTCGCCCGAGCCAATGGTGCCGCCCGTCAAAACCCGCCAGTAAATTCTGGGGTTGTGCACGGTCGCTTCAGCATGGGGCGCTCTGGGGTCGGTGTCGCGCCCAAACTTGAACAGATCATCCCCGTCGTGAATCGTCAGAGTGCCAACTTTTATGTTGCGCAAAAGTCTGAACAGGAGATCCCTGGCAACATTAGGATGGGTGACTCTCCCGAACAGAGGCAGCCGGGAGATTTCTCGAACGCTGGTGTTGTCCATTGTTACTTACCTAAACCGAGTTAGCCGTCATGAGGTTACGGCATCACCCCCCCTTTGGATGAGGGTACAGCGGAATACCCTTCAACCACAATCGTAACGCCTCCCAGTAAATTGCCGCCGTGACCTTTGCCGTCATCAGTGGGAACCCCACAATGGCTAACAGGAGGTTTTTGCGGCTAAATGTCTGGGCGTGGAGCGAGAGCGTGGCGTCAAATATTCTGTTTCCCGCCTGAAAATTGCTGAGCTTGATGGAGAGCGTGTCCCCTGGAGCGGTACTGGACCAGTGATAAGTCATGTCCATCGGGTTAAAGGGGGATACATGCATTTCCTTTGAAAATTGGGTGGTCAACCGCCCCGATGTCTCCGTGATGGGAAGTACATAGCTATGCCGCTCGTGCCAAGGGGTGTTAGTGACCTCGGCCACGATATGACTGAGTTGGTCGCTGTTTTTTTCAAAGCAAAAATAGCAGGCAATCGGGTTCGACTGGAGGCCGAAATAACGCCAGTTGGCCAGCAACAGTACATCCCCGGTTTGGTAGTCGCCGGTTTCTTCAAAAATTCGCCGGCGTACCTCTTCGATGAGCGGCTTCGAGGGATCTCCAAGGAAATCCTGGCGCAGGAAGCGGGCAGGCGCCCAACGCCGCGCAGACCAAAAAGGAATGCCGTCAACTAACTCGGGGAGCCGTGCGATATCAACCAAAGGCATGAACACGCGATAGCGGAAGGCGTGCCGCTTTGGTGTGTGGCGGCAGTGCCACAGTGTCCCTCTATACAACCGGGATCGCGGCGGCATGATCAGGCCGCAACAGCCTCGTCCGAGGCTAGGGCGTCGGCCACCCTCAGGCCGCTGACCAAGCCGTCCTCGTGAAACCCATTGTGCCAATAGGCACCAGCGAACCACGTGCGATTTACCCCATTAATTTCCGACCATCGCGCCTGCGCTTTGACGCCGGCAACGGTGAATTGGGGGTGGGCGTAATTAAAGCGCCCCAGAATGCGTGCCGGATTGATGGATTCTGTGTCATTGAGGGTGACGCAGAAGGTTTCCGGCGCGTTAATTCCCTGCAGAATATTCATGTTGTAGGTCACTACGGCACGGTCGTTACCGGGCCTTAGCCGATAATTCCAGCTCGACCAGGTTTGCCTATTGCGCGGGAGCACGCGGTCATCGGTATGTAGCACGACATCATTGTCACGATAGGGTATCGCTCCGAGAATTTCCCGTTCAAGCGGCGTGGCATCAGACAGGAGTGACAGGGCTTGATCGGAGTGCGTGGCGATGACGACTTGGTCGAAATGTCCCGCCGTACCGTCGACAAAGCGAAGATTCGCGCCCCCCGAGGGCGGCCGTTCGATCGATTCGACCCCCCGTTGGGTAAAAATTCGGTCCTCGAAACCGTAAATTAGAGGCTGCAAATACTCGCGGCTTCCACCCTCGATAACACGCCACTGCGGCCGATCCTTCACCTGTAAAAGCCCATGATTGCGGAAAAATCGAATGAAGAATTCGACAGGAAAATCGCTGGCATCGGAAAAATCTGCGGACCAGATGGCAGAGGTCATGGCCAAGAGATAGTGTCGGCAAAAGGTGTGGCTGTAGTTATTTCGCTTAAGGTAACTTCCCAGTGTCTCCCCCCCATCCAACGTGCCTGCATCGAGATCCGCAACGGACTCTCGATTAAAGCGAAGGATTTCCCGCACCATGGTCAGGAAGCGCGGT
The DNA here is from genome assembly GCA_943787485.1 of uncultured Luminiphilus sp. Lineage (GTDB taxonomy): Bacteria > Pseudomonadota > Gammaproteobacteria > Pseudomonadales > Halieaceae > Luminiphilus. The sequence continues at coordinate 226,095 of CALSMP010000006.1, forward strand.
GAGAGGAGGTTGCGGCGCTGGGCAAACAGGGTGTTGAGATTTTTCCCCGCATATTCAAGCCCGGAGGCGTCGTCGCGTACCGAGAATCCCATCGTGGTTGCCTTGGTTGCGACGCCTAGATCGTCAAGAAGCTCAATAAAGTTGGGGTAGGTGTGGTCATTGTAAACAATGAAACCCGTGTCTATAGCGTAGCGGCGGGCTCCAAGTTTGACGTCATAAGTCGCAGTATGACCGCCAATGCGATCGGCGGCCTCGAAGACGAAGACATCGTGCCGCGCGGCTGCCAGACGATGGGCGCAGCCCAGTCCGGATATGCCCGACCCGATTATTGCTACCTTCACACGTTGATGCCTCGAGCTTGGAGAGGGGTTTCGTTTCGTGGTTACGTCGACTTTGGGGAGCTGGATCAGGCGCTACCGGGGGTGTCAGCCACTTCATTTGCTCTTTGTGCATCAAACCCCGCCGGTGTATGCTGTTCGGCCATACCCAGCCATGAAACCCCCCTAATGGTAGAAGAGAAAAGCGATAACGAGGTCAGCGCACAGCGCACACCTGCTTGGACGGTGCCTACGGGGCGCCGAACCGACGAGTGGAGTGAATGCCTCGTGCACATTGGGAAAAGCCAAGATAGAGCGGCTTTTACCCGCTTTTTCCGTCATTTTGCCCCGCTAATCAAAGCTTTCGCCCTTGCTGGATCCTCCTTGTCAGCGACCCACGCCGACGAACTCGTGCAGGAGGTCATGCTCAAAGTTTGGCAAAAAGCGGGTGGTTTTAATCCCGAAAAGGCCGCAGCAAGCACCTGGATATACACCATCGCCCGCAACTGCCGAACGGACATGTTCAGGAGGCTCCAGAAGTTTGACACTCAGCTGGCGGCTGAAGATCTCAGCATTGAAGTGGAGGGCGAGGAGCCCTTCGCCGTGTTGCACAACCGGCGGGGCTCCGATCGGGTTCGCGATTTGATGGGCCAGCTGCCCCCGGATCAGGCGCAGATACTCGCCAAGGTGTATATGGAGGGCAAGTCGCACTCAGAGGCGGCATTAGAACTGGACTTACCCTTGGGAACGGTCAAATCCAGGGTGAGGCTGGCAATACAAAAACTGCAGGTGCAGATGGACCGGCAGTAAACCGAACCATCACCGAGCGCGTAGGAGAGTTCAGAGGGACCATTGGGACCAAGGTATCAACAGGCTGGCAAGTTCAGGGGAACGCCGGCAGAGAGCAAGAAACCATTATGGCTATGGCAAATCATCATCCAAGTAACGATTTTTTAATGGAACATGCGGCGGGCACGTTACCCGTGGCTCAGGCGGCGTGTATTTCGGCCCACATGAACTATTGCGATCGCTGTCGTCGTGCACACGACCAGATGCAGAACATCGGTGGCGCGATGCTAGAGCGCATGCAGCCGGTTCCCGTTGCTGAGTCAGTGCTCGAGGTGGTGCTGGCCCGGCTTAATGACCCGGAGCCGCTGCGTCACCAAACGGCTAAGGCGGCAGTAGCACTGCCCGCTTTGCTAAGTCGGATCATTAATGGCGATTTTAGCCAGTTGGTGTGGAAACGAATCACGCGCTCTTTGAGCATCAGCTACTTGTCGACGGGAGACAGGGATTACGAATTTGCGCTGTACAGGATTGCTGCTGGCGGCCGTATTCCAGAGCATCGGCATTCGGGCAGTGAGATGACGCTCGTATTGGAAGGGGGTTTTTCAGACAGCAAGGGGAGTTATCACCCCGGGGATTTTATTTATCGGGTCGCTGATGAGAAGCACGCACCGGTCGCCCTAGATGGTGAAGATTGTATTTGTTTGGCGGTGCTGGATGCGCCGCTGCGGTTTACTGGTTGGAATTACCGCTGGTTGAATCCGTTTTTGCAGCTTCGGGCTAGCTGAAAGCTGCAGTGGCGAGGGATAGCTTGACGCCTGGGAAAACCCCCTGGGTGATGTTCACGGCCAGCACTTAAGGGTCTCTACTAACACAACTAACATCAGGCCAAACCATTATGCGACTAGCGATACCCCGTGAGATACACCCGGGTGAAGACCGTGCGTCCGTCACCCCGGAGACAGTAAAAAAACTCGTGAGGCTCGGTGCCGATATTGCCATCGAGTCCGGCGCCGGCAAAGGCGCCGGCCATACGGATGAAGCCTTCAAGGAGGCAGGTGCGACCATTGAAACCGATCGCGATGCCCTTTTGGGCAGCGGTGACATGGTGCTGCGTTTGCGCAAACCCGAGCTGTCGGAAGTCGCTAAACTCAAGCCTGGGTGCATTCACGTTTCTTACCTTGACCCATTCAACGAACATGAATTGATTCGGGAGTTCGCGGCTCGGCAGGTGACCGCGATCAGCATGGAAATGATTCCCCGCTCTACCCGCTCTCAAAAGATGGATGCGCTTAGTTCCCAAGCGAATCTTGCGGGCTATATCGCCGTCATGTTGGCCGCAACACGACTGCCACGCATTTTCCCCATGATGATGACGCCGGCAGGTACTTTAAAGCCCGCAAAGGTCTTTATTATTGGTGCCGGCGTTGCCGGCCTGCAAGCGATAGCGACTGCCAAGCGACTGGGTGCCAGAGTGACGGCCTTTGATACGCGCCCTGTGGTAGCGGAGCAGGTGCAGTCACTGGGCGGCAAATTTTTGGAAATCGATCTGGGTGATACCGGTCAGACCAAGGATGGCTATGCGCAAGAGTTGACGCCTGAGCAAGTGGAAATGCAGCGACAGGCGCAAAAGGACGTCATCGCGGAGTCTGATGTATTAATCACGACCGCTCAGGTCTTTGGTCGTAAGCCCCCCGTGCTGGTGACTCGCGACATGGTCGAAGGGATGGCGCCCGGTTCGGTCATTGTCGATATGGCGGCGGAGACCGGCGGTAACGTCGAGGGCTCAGTGCCCAACGAAATTGTTGAGGTCAACGGTGTCACGATTATTGGCACCGGCAGCCTTGCCAACCTTGTCGCTCGCGATGCAACTCAGATGTACGCGAGCAACATGTTTAATCTGGTTGAGGATACTTGGGATACGGAAGCCGAGCAGTTCGTCCTCGATATGGAAAACGACATTCTTCCCGGTTGCGTGATCACCCATGGCGGTGCAGTTGTCCACCCGACCATCAAAAACATCCTCGAAGGAGCCGGCTGATTATGAATGGTGCAGAATATCTCCTGTTTATCCTCATGTTGTCGGTTTTTCTCGGCTTTGAGTTGATCAATAAAGTCCCTGCGACGCTTCACACGCCCTTGATGTCGGGTGCTAACGCAATCTCCGGCATTACGGTTGTGGGTGCGGTTGCACTCGCGGGCAATGGCCAGGGTGATCTTGCCCAGTGGCTAGGGGCGGCCGCTGTTGCACTGGCAACGATTAACGTGATCGGTGGTTATCTAGTGACCGATCGCATGCTTGGCTTCTTCAAAAAGCGGGAGGGCTAATCATGGATACAAGCGTTATTACCGGTCTGGGTTATGTTCTTGCCTCTGGCTTATTTATTTTCGGTTTAAAAATGCTGGGCTCCCCGGCGACTGCGCGTCGCGGCAACATGGTGTCTGCGGCAGGTATGTTTGTCGCCATCGTGGTCGCTCTTATGGACCAGGGAATCGTTGATTACACCTGGATCATCGGGGGCATGGTTGCGGGCGGCCTTGTGGGTGCCGTTGCCGCGCGAGCGGTGGCGATGACCTCCATGCCCGAGATGGTAGCGTTGTTCAACGGCCTAGGTGGCTCCGCGTCGCTGCTAGTGGGCTGGGCCGCACTTACGCCTGATGCGGCGACGTTCACTCTCGTAACTATTGTCCTGTCTATCTTGATCGGTGGTGTGACCCTCACCGGCTCGCTGATTGCCTACGGCAAGTTGAGCGAGATCATGGGTAGCGGGCAGATTGTGTTTCGTGGCCAGCAGATTGTTAACTCCCTAGTGATCCTTGGGATTCTGGGTGGTGCGGTGATGTTCACCTTAGAGCCGACCAACGCCAATTGGCTTTACATGGTCATCGGCCTGTCCCTAGTGTTTGGTGTGATGGTGGTGATCCCAATCGGCGGTGCCGATATGCCCGTGGTTATTTCGCTGCTGAACTCCTACTCGGGTCTGGCGGCCTGTGCCGCGGGCTTCGCGATCGATAACAATGTGCTTATCGTGGCTGGGTCCCTGGTGGGGGCGTCGGGCATCATCCTTACGCAAATTATGTGTAAGGCGATGAACCGGTCTCTTACCAATGTCCTGTTCTCGGGTTTTGCCAGCGTCTCCAATGAAGTCACCGAGATAGAAGGCGAGATCAAGCCTATCAACGCCGAGGACGCCTATTACATTTTGGAAGCCGCCAGCAGCGTGGCCATTATCCCGGGTTACGGAATGGCAGTCGCACAGGCGCAGCACGTGGTAAAGGAGCTCTCGAATTTGCTTGAGGCCAATGGTGCCGAAGTGGTATTTGGGATTCACCCCGTAGCGGGACGTATGCCCGGCCATATGAACGTACTGCTTGCAGAAGCCGATGTCCCCTATGACCAGCTTCTGGAGATGGATGAGATCAATCCCCGTATGGATAACGTCGATGTCGCGATCGTGATTGGCGCCAACGACGTGGTTAACCCGGCGGCGCGGGAGGTCGAATCCTCGCCCATTTACGGCATGCCGGTGATTAACGTGGCGGACGCGAGAACAGTGTTTGTGCTCAAGCGATCTATGGCATCCGGGTTTGCGGGCATTGAAAACCCGCTGTTCTACAAAGAGAACACCCGCATGCTCTTTGGAGATGCGAAGGAGAGCCTCGGCAAGCTGGTCACTGAGCTCAGTAGCTAGGTAGCCACTGAAAGAGATAAAAAAGCCCGCTTCGCGGGCTTTTTTTATGATTTATCACAGTACCACTCGGGGGGTGTGTTGGGTTTGCAGGTGACTTGCTAGTCTAGTGTCAAGCCCTTAAGTTACGCTGGAGGTGAACGCTTATTCACTCCGTAAAACAATCGGTCTTCGCGTTTATCCTGCTGCTGTTTTTAGGGTCGGGTGCTGCAATCGGCGTCATTGGCCTGTGGAAACCACTCCTTTATAGGACATTTCCACTGCTATCGTATTTCATTCTGGTCTGGCTGATTCTGGTGCTAGGCCTCACGGTTTACCTCTTGGTTCAGCTGTCCCGCACTGACGCGGTAACCGCGAGGAGACGAAAAGACCGAGTCGATACTAACTGGCAAATGCGTGAAGAAAGCATTAGCCGGGGGCTGGAAAATCGACAGCGCGTGTACAGCAGAGAAGCAATGCTCAGAGAACAGAAAGAAGCTGAGCGGCGTGCGCGCCAGGAAGTAGTTGAGCGGCAAGGCGTGGAGGTCCATTTCAAACCAGACCGGAGGATTGACAAACAAATATGACGGCTAGCTTCAGGTGTTCTCAAACTGAAGCGCCGCTAACCGGGCGTACAGTTCGCAACTTGTTAACAGCTCTTTATGGGTGCCCACTGCAATCACCTTGCCCCGATCTACGACAGCGATCTGATCTGCATTGACCACGGTAGAGAGGCGATGGGCAATGATAATGGTGGTGCGCTCGCGCACAATCTGCGCCAGTGCCTGCTGGACATGAAATTCACTTTCGGTGTCTAGCGCGCTGGTGGCTTCGTCGAGCAGTAAAATTTCTGGGTCCTTTAACACCGCGCGAGCGATGGCAAGCCGCTGTCGCTGCCCGCCGGAAAGCTGAACGCCTTGAGCGCCAAGTGCGCTCTCATAACCCTCTGGTAGCGTTGCGATAAATTCATGGGCATGCGCAATGCTTGCCGCCGTTTTGATCTCTTCCAAGGAGGCTTCGGGCTTTCCATAAGCAATGTTGTATCGAACACTGCCGGTGAAAAGGACGGGGCTTTGGGGCACTAATGCCGCTTTTTCTCGCCAGGTGGCGAGCGGGATATCGCGAATATCGACATCTCCATAATAGATTCCGCCGCGCTGGGGATCATAAAAGCGCTGCAACAGTTCAAATAGGGTTGATTTGCCCGCACCAGAGGGCCCCACAAGTGCAAGAGAGGCACCGGGTTGGATGGTCATGGTCAAATCTTCCAAGGCGGGAGTCTTTGGCCGGCTGGGATAATAAAAGCCGAGTCCCTTGATATTGATAGCCTGCCCGCATCCAGGTTGCACGGAACCTGTATCGGGAACGCTGCTGGTTTCCTCGAGAAGTTCAATCAGGCGCTCTGCGGCTCCAGCGGCGCGCTGGAGATCACCCCACACCTCCGATAGCGTTGCGAAGGCGGCGCCGAGCATGACGGCATAGAACACGAAGGCACCCAGTTCGCCACCGGTCATGTTCCCGGAGATGACGTCCTGACCGCCGCTCCATATCATGCCGACCATCGCCGCCATCAGAAGCAGAATAGCAAAGCCTGTTAGCAGAGCGCGCTGCCTGACGCGCGCCTTGGCAATGATAAAAGCACCGTCTACCTCGTGATCAAAGGCGGTTTGCTCCATTTTTTGTCGGTTATAACTTTGAACGATCTTGATGGATTGCAGTATTTCGCCTGCTCGGCTTCCCACCTCCGCAATGGATTGCTGGCTGCGATTGCTGAGGGCGCGCACGCGTCGACCAAAAATAAGAATAGGTAGCAAGGTTAACGGCACTCCAATCATGATGATCATGCTCAGTTTCAGGTTGGTGATCATCATCATGGTCAACGCGCCTAGCAACGATAGCGCGTTACGAGCTGCCAGGCTGACGGATGAGCCGATCAGCGTTTGCAAAAGCGTGGTGTCAGTGGTCAGTCGAGACATGATCTCGCCGGCCTGATTGCGCTCAAAAAATTCGGGCTGCAGTCCCACGAGGTTGTTAAAGACCGCGCTTCTAAGATCGGCGCTTACTCGCTCCCCCAGCCAGCTCACAAGATAAAAACGGGTCATGGCACCCACCGCCATGCCGAATCCCACCGCCAAAATAAATCCGATGGCGCGACGTAAGCCGGCCTGGTCGGCATTGGTAAAGCCGTCGTCGATGAGGATTTGTACGCCATAACCGAGAGAGAGCTGGAGTAAGGCCGTCGCGACCAGGGCGACGGTGGCGGCCGCCAAGCGCAGCTTATGGCGCCACAGGAAACCGAGCAGACTCCGAAGCGGCTTAAATCGCGCTTTGCGTCCGACGGAAGCTTTGCTGGGCGCTACATCTATTACTGCTGTCATTCAGTCGTGGAGTCCTTCGGCGGAAACACTAGGCTCCCCTTAAGCACTTCTTTTCGTTGCTCCGGGATATCAGGAAAGGGAGAGGTACCGTTCGATTCCCAATGCTTGAGCTGACCCTCCACCGCGTTCATTGTCTCAAGATCGGCCTGGAAAAATTCCCGTAGTTGGAGGACTTGCCCGGGGCCTGAAAAGATCGCGCCGTTGCGATGCACGATCTCAATCAATCGAAGATTCAGATCCTCCGCAATCGCGAGGTAGGTTTGATAATCCTGAGTGGTAATGCCCGCATCAATGCGCAAGACCGCCGTCGCCGCCTCAATGGTCTCCAGTCTGACACTGATCGTGTCTTGTTGGACTTCAGTGTGAGACGCCAGCATTTCCCTTAGTTCACCTAAAATAACCCGCAGCTGATTGGACGTGGGCATTTGCAGTTGTAGCTGTCGAAAATAACGGATTCGATCTCGAACGCTGATGTTTTCGACTTGATCGGCAGAAAACTTGGCATTGGGTATGGAAACAAGTGTGCGATCGAGCGTTCTCAGGGTCACCGAACGAAGTCCAATCTCCTCGACGGTTCCTTTGATTTCTCCGAAGCGACAAAAGTCACCCGGGCGAATGGGTCTCGCGGTATAGAGCGTTATCGCCCCAATCACATTTTCCATTGTTCGCTGTGCGGCGAGTGCCACCGCCAGAGATCCAACTCCAAGACCAGCGATCAGCGTCGAGATGTTAAATCCGGCGTTGTGGGCCCAGGTCAGAAAAGCGCTAAGTGCCACGAAAATTTTTATGATCAACACCATGGGCTTCAGTAGCGCTGCCAGATGCATATCACCGGTATTGGACAGTTGTTTCAGCTTGTAATCCCGCCAAAGCGTAATGAGTCCAAGAATCAGCACCGTGGTGGCGATGTATTCGAGCGGTGAGCTTTCCAAATACACCTTGGCGGTGACCGACAAGCCCAATTGGCCAATGACATAGCGAAATAAAAGAACGTAGCTAATCAGACGAAAGGGAACGTGAAAAAAGCGTTCGATTCCTTCGGTGATCTGGCTTGGGAATCGGGTGACAGTCCAGCTAATCAATCGGGTCAGAAAACCGGCCACATACCAAAGGGTAATGAGGGCAATTAAGGCAGAAACGGCTTGCCAGTTATTCATCCCCAGCACATTGAAGGTGGGTAGATGGGCTGACAACCAGATGGCGAAATCTGAATAACCATGTTCTTCCCACATCCGGGGAATCAGGGCAACGGTGGCGTTGGAGATTCGCCAGACCGACCCCCCCTCACCATCGGGAACGCGCTGTACATAAACCGGAACCACGCCATCCGCCAGTTGGACTTCGCCCACCTTGTCACGATAGGCGGGGAGGTCGTCATCTAAGTGGCCTTCTGGACTATCGCTTATCGCGGTGAAATCCAAGACGTTTTGCTGGATCCAGACAAATGCCAGCGCCTGTCCCAGTTTTGCTGCCTCAATCTCTGCTACCTCATCAGGTACGTAGCGCATGTCGAGGTACTGTCCTGCGGTAGCGGTATCGCCCTGCCTTAGAAACTTACGAAAACCCAAAATAGCGTCCAGCGGTGTTCTGGCGGCTGCCGGGTAAAGCTTTTTCTGGCGCGCATTGCCAATTAATTCATCAGCAAGTTGCTCGGATTGATAGACCGCAACCGCCGACGCTTTTGACGCCTGCTGGTCTCCCTGGGTAAACCCCAGCGTCGAACTGACCATCAGCAGGAGCGTGAGAAATGTCTGGAGAACGTAACGCATAGCCGGACGCCGGATTGCTGCAAAGAAATCAGTGTAGCTGTGCCGCTGCGAGTTTGACATCCCTATTCCCCGCGGGAGCGCTAGAAGCAATCTACTCAGGTTTAGTCAATGACCGACCAAAAAAGATCCCCAGCTCAAAAAGCAGCCACATGGGAATAGCCAGCAGGGACTGAGAGATGACATCAGGGGGCGTCAACAGCATCCCTGCAATAAAACACCCGACAATAATCCATGGCCGTTTTTTTGCGAGTGACTCCGCCGTCGTGACCCCACTCCAGATCAAAATCACGGCGGCAATGGGTATTTCAAAAGCGACGCCAAAAGCAAAGAATATCTTGAGTACGAAATCGAGGTAGCGATTGATGTCAGTCATTACCGTGACATCGGTAGGCCCAACGCTTGTGAAGAAAGCGAAGATCAGCGGGAACACAATAAAGTAAGCGAAAGCCGTTCCCGCGTAAAAAAGCAAGACGCTCGATGCAAGCAGTGGAAAGGCAATCTTCTTTTCATTGCGATACATACCGGGAGCTACAAAGGCCCAAACCTGAAAAAGAATGTAGGGGATAACCAAAAAGACCGCGGTCACCAGCGTCAACTTAAAGGGTGTAAGAAACGGCGACGCCACCTCGGTTGCGATCATGCTGGACCCCTCAGGTAGCAGATCTCTCAGGGGCTGTGACACGATGGCGTAGATGTCGTTGGCGAAGGGGAATAGCACAATAAAAGCAACTAGCACTGCTAAAACAGCCCGCAGCAGGCGATCTCGTAGTTCGGTGAGATGGCTAATGAGGGGTTGAGGCGTGTCGTCTATCAGGTCATCGCTCACGATCAGCTTTTGACCTCGCCAGTGGTGCCATGATCTTGGGGAGCAGCGCCGGCAGAGTCGGCGTGTTTGTCTTCTTCCGGCGCGTCGATGCTGTCTTTGATCTCATGCAACTGGTTCTGAAGCGGCTCTGTTAGGCCCTTCATCTCTTTTTCGAACTCGGTGGCACTGCTCTTAAGATCCCGCATGACCTCATCATTATGCAGTTCCCTCTGGATTTCAGTTCGTACTTCGTCAAAGCTTCGTCTGAGGCGTTTCATCCAGCGAGTAGTGACCCGGACAGCATCAAGAAACTGGTCTGGCCCAAAGACCAGCAGGCCGACGATGCTGATCAGGAGCAGCTCAAAAAAGCCAATGTCAAACATGGACGTAGTGGTTTTTTATTTCTGAGAATCGGCGTCCGTATCCGCGCTGCGTTCCTGGGGCGCATCGTCAGGGCCGTCATTTTCTTTGATGCTTTTTTTAAAGCCTTTGATAGCGCTACCGAGATCGCTCCCGATATTTTTCAGACGAGACGTACCAAATAGCATCACCACAATTGCCAAGATGATTAATAGTTGCCAAATGCTGATTCCACCCAAACCCATAATGTCACTCTCTCTGTTATTCAGTCGGCCAATTTCATCAGTCTATTATGCCTTGGATCGAGACTGTTTTTCGGTATGACCTGAGATGCCAAGTCGTGCCCCCAGCGCGTCAAGAACTTCCTCCTGACTCAAACCAAGATGTGTCAACAACACCATTGAATGGAACCAGAGGTCCGCCACTTCGCCGAGGAGAGCGGCTCTCGCCTCGTCTGTACTGTCGTAATCCTTTGCCGCTACGATGACCTCGGTCGCCTCTTCACCCACTTTCTCCAAAATCTTGTTGAGCCCGGCCGAATACAAACTCGCCACATAGGAGTCGGCGGGGTCGGCGTTGCGGCGGTCTTCCAGAGCCGCTTGCAGTGCACAAAGGACATCACTCATGACTTATCGTGCTCCAACACCCAACGCCCACCCGAGGGTTCGTAAAAGAAACAGGAGGCCCTTCCTGTGTGGCAAGCGCCTTCGCCTATCTGATTGACTTTGAGCAGAATAGTGTCGCCATCGCAATCAAGCCGGATATCCACCAGCTCCTGAATGTTGCCCGAGGTCTCCCCTTTACGCCAGAGTGCCCCGCGGGATCGTGACCAGTAGATAGCGCGACGCTCCTGGAGGCACAGAGCCAGCGCTTCTGCATTCATCCAGGCAAGCATTAGCACCTCGCCGCTGGTGGCGTCTTGTGCGATAGCCGGCAGAAGACCGTCAGCGTTCCACCGAGGCTCGATCGATTCGTCGATGTATGTACCTACTGTCATGGCAACAGTATGCCAGACCTAGCGCTTTACGCTTAGCAATAGCGAGAGAGAAAGTACCCCGGTCCCCATTAATGAGGGCCAAATGGCGGTTGTGCTGAGCTGGTCGAGCACAATAATACCCGCGCCAAGGGCGCCGAAAACGGTGGGTATCGCTCGGGATGAAGGGGCCACTGCAGGGGCGGGTGGGGGCGGTGTCTCGAGCGCCTTGAGGATCAGTTCGGGGAGTTTGGGTAGGGTCTCCAACCAGCTAGGCAGGTGTTCTTGCAGACGCTTGAGTACATTTTGCGGGGCGTACCGCTCAGCCAGCCAGCGCTCCAGAAAAGGTTTGGCGGTATCCCATAGATTAAGTTCGGGATAAAGCTGCCGACCCAAGCCTTCGATATTCAGCAGGGTCTTTTGCAAAAGTACCAGTTGGGGCTGTACCTCCATGTCGAAACGGCCCGCGGTTCGGAAGAGAGACACCAGCATGTGCCCAAAAGAAATATCGGACAGAGGTCGCTCAAAAATCGGTTCACACAGGGTTCGCATTGCGGCCTCGAACTCACCGATAGGTGTTTCCGGCGGTACCCACCCACACTCGACGTGAAGCTTTGCTACGAGACGATAATCCTGCTGGAAAATAGCCAGCAGATTGCGGGCTAGGTAATAGAGGTCTGATTCTTCCAGCTGGCCGACAATAGCGCAATCCACCGCAATATAACGGGGGTCTTCGGGCGTGGTTGCGTCGACAAAAATATTTCCAGGGTGCATGTCAGCATGAAAAAAGCCATCTCGAAATACTTGGGTAAAAAAGGTCTCAACGCCTCGCTCGGCCAACAGTTTAAGGTTGACGCCTCTGTTGATGAGTTCCTTCCTGTCGGAGACGGGCACCCCGTGAATTCGTTCGCTTACCATGACCTGCCGCGAGGTGTGGGACCAGATGACCTGAGGTACGTAGACGAGCTTACTGCCTTGAAAGTTGCGTCGTAACTGAGAGGCATTAGCCGCTTCGCGCCGCAGATCAAGCTCGCCCAAAATGGTCCGTTCATAGTCTGCAACGACTTCCCGCGGGCGCAGCCGTCGGCCATCTTTAAATAATCGCCCCAACCAAATGGCGAGAAAGTTGATGAGTTTTAGATCCTCGTGCACGACCTCTTCAATAGCAGGGCGCAGGATTTTGACGACTACGGCTTCGCCTCCGTGGAGGGTGGCGGCGTGAACTTGTGCCACCGAGGCGGCAGCCAAGGGGGTGCTGTCAAAGCTTTCGAATAGGGTATCAAGGGGTCGGCCTAGCTCGGATTCAATGATGACTATCGCCTCGTCGGTGGCGAAGGGCGGAACTTGGTCTTGAAGCTTTGCTAATTCGTCGGCGATATCGTCTGGCAAGAGATCCCGGCGAGTCGAGAGCAACTGGCCGAATTTTATGAAGACGGGACCTAGTGCTTCAAGCGCTTCGCGTAACCGTTGGCCGCGGGGAATTGCAAGCGGCGAAGCCGGCAGCGGCCCAAGAACCTTGAGTAGTCGGGTGAGGGGAGCGCGGCGGGATTCGGGTAGCAGGGTATCAAGTCGCTGACCTCGCACCGTTCGCAGCACGGTGATCACTCTGCCTATCATGGCTTTATTGCCCCAAGGCGTTTGGCCAACTTTTGAATCCGACCCTGCAGGCGGTCGACGCGCAGCCCAAGCTGCTCGATCTCGCTATAGAACGCGTCGAGTTCAGCCGCCGGGGGGGTTAGCCGTCCTTCCTCAAGGATAAATTCTGAAAGTTGGCGTCGCAGGCTTGAGCCGCTGGCCTTCCCCCACTGAAACAGCGCCCGCAGTAGCGAGGCGAGCTGGTGCCCAACGACATCTCCCAGCGCATCAACGAGAGGGGCTTCCCAATCCAAATCCATGGTGCTGAGGATTTGCTGCAGCGCAATCAGCGGTGCGGTATTACCGATGAGCTCGAGGTTACTGTTGATCAAGGTCGCTGCGGGATCCTCCGATACCGCAAGCGCCGCAAAATCCTCGAGGGTGCCTCTTACCTGCGTGTCTGCTTTACGCTCTGAATAGTGTGCGAGACGCAGCTCCCCGGAGGGCTCTATGATGATGGTGATCGCAAGCGCGGGCGCAGTGCACTGAATGCCAATGACCGTGCCCTCAAGTTCAGCCAGTTCCCGCTGCGCAATGGGAGCCAGTGAGAGGCCCTTGTTGATGCTGGTCTCGATGGCGGCGAGCGCCGCGGTGATCACGGCGGGGTCATGACCCTGAGTCATGGTCAGGCCTTTATACCTTTGTGCACGGCGACAATGCCCCCCGTCATATTGTGATACTGACAGTTCACAAAGCCCGCGTCCTCCATCATCTCCAGCAGCGTTTCCTGATCGGGGTGTTTTCGGATGGACTCAGCCAGATAGCGATAACTGTCCTCATCGTTAGCGACCAGCTTGCCCATCAAGGGTAGGATCTTAAAAGAATACAAGTCGTAGGCGTTTTCGAGGAGGGGATTGGTGGGCTTGGAAAACTCCAGCACTAGCAGGCGGCCACCGGGCTTTAATACCCGCTCCATCGAGCGCAGCGCTTTGTCCTTGTCGGTCACGTTGCGAAGCCCGAAAGCAATGGTGATGCAGTCGATACTGTTATCGGGGAAAGGCAGCGCCTGCGCGTCACACTGCACGGTGTGGATGTTGCCGGATGCGCCTTTATCGATCAGCCGGTCCCGACCCACCCTTAGCATCGAGTCGTTGATATCGGCGAGGACAACTTGACCGGTGGGGCCCACCAGACGTGAGAACTTGGCGGCCAGGTCCCCCGTGCCCCCGGCGATATCCAAAATCGTTTGCCCTTCTCTTACCGCGCTCAATTCAAGAGTAAATCGTTTCCAAAGGCGATGAATGCCCGCTGACATGAGATCATTCATCAGGTCATAGCGGCTAGCCACGGAGTCGAAGACTCCCCGCACCAGCTTTTCTTTGTCGTCTCGAGGGACCTCGCGGTAGCCGAAGTGTGTGGTCTCGGCATCTTCAACGTGATCTCGATTGGTGTCGCTCATGGGTAGGGCTCGAGTTATTGGCAGCCGGGCATTGTAACCGAGCTGACGACTGGTTTCTGTGCCTAAATCGTTGTTTAGCTTGCAGGATCGTGGGTCAGTTTGCGCGATGGTGCACCCGGTGACTGCCGTGGCCCCGAGGACTACAGGGAGTTAGGGCTGAAAATGCAGCACTTGGGTGTCGGGATCCCTCGACTTTCCGGCCTGAGCAAGCTGACTCAAATAGTGCTGCCAGTGGCTGTCACGGTGGTCGAGCAGATCCCTTAAATAGGACCAGGTGTAGATGCCGGTGTCGTGGCCATCGTCAAAAATCAGTTGAATAGCGTAGTGGCCGGCCGCTTTTATATCGGCGATAGCCACGTGTTTTTTACCCACCTGCAAGACCTCCTGCCCCGGGCCGTGTCCCCGCACCTCCGCAGAGGGCGAGCACACCCGAAGCAACTCGGCACTTAAGGATCCCTCTCTGCCGTCGGCGAAGCGCAGTTCAAGCTCTCGGCGGGTGCGGGAATAGTGGATGCGGTCAATATCGTTCATGGCTTAGGGAGTTCGCGGCCGCTTGAGCAACAGGGTGTCGATAGATTGTTGCGCCGTGACTGAGCGAGCGCGGGCCATGGCCGAGCGAGACTCAAACGGTCCCACATACACTCTGAACCAAAGTCCGTTGTCGCCCCGAGTCTCTTCGATGGTGGCGGTGAGACCGAGAAGAGCGAGTTCTCCCCGGCGGCGATCGGCATCCTTTTGCAGTCGAAACGAGCCCGCTTGCAGAAGGTATAAATCACTGTCGGTAGCATTCTCCGAAAGCGCAGCAGGCTCAACGTCCGAGGCTAAATCTAGATCTTGATTTGGGAGCACGGTGAAAAAGTCATAGCGAGGTTTGGGGTCTTCGCTCACGACGCCGGCATCGATTCCTTGGTTCTGATGGTCGATCCCAGGTAGCTCCTGAGGCTTTGATAGCCAAGCCATGCTGGCAACACCGATGAGCAGGCCTGCAATGGCGCCGACAGAAAAGCCTTTTAGGTGATCCTGATTCAGGGAGGGGGGGCCGCCAGTGGCTGCTTGCACCCGCTGATTTGCGCTACGGGGCTTCGCTGATCGCGCTTTACTTTTAGCTTTGGGCTGAGACCGAGGAGACGCCACCGTCACATGCTCTCAGGGGCGGAGACGCCGAGTAAATCGAGCCCACTCGCGATGACGATGCGGGTGGCTTCGGCGAGCGCAAGCCGCGCGGTGGACATATCGGGTTGTGCCGGATCCAGCATCTTGTGCGCGTTATAAAAGCTGTGGAAATGGGCGGCGACGTCCCGCAAAAAGTTAGCGATGTCATGGGGCTCGAGCCGTTCTGCGGCGCTCGCGACCACCTCGGGGTATTTGGTGAGAATGAGTGCGAGCGCCAATTCTTCACTTTCCTTTAACGTGGCGAGGTGCTCTAACCCTGTTGCTGGAGTCCACTGCGCATCGATTTCCAGCGCCTTGCGCTTCACGCTGGCCACCCGGGCGTGGGCGTACTGAATGTAATACACCGGGTTTTCATTGGACTGGGAGAGCGCCAGATCAATGTCAAACGTTAACTGAGAGGTCGCAGCGCGGGCGGCAAGAAAGAAGCGCGTGGCATCTCTGCCCACCCAGTCGATCAAATCGCGCAGCGTGACGTAACTGCCGGCGCGCTTTGACAGCTTCACTTCGGCGCCATCGCGCATGACTGTCACCATCTGGTGCAGCACATATTCGGGCCATCCTTCGGGGATACCCACATCGAGTCCCTGAAGGCCCGCGCGGACACGGGTGATCGTACTGTGATGATCTGCCCCCTGCTCGTTGATGACGCGCTTGTAGCCGCGCTCCCATTTGTTGAGGTGATAGGCCACATCGGGAACGAAGTAGGTATAGCCGCCCTCACGCTTGCGCATGACCCGATCCTTGTCATCACCAAAGTCGCTGCTGCGAAGCCAAAGTGCATCGTCTTGCTCATAGGTATGACCCGATGCAACCAGTCGTTCTACGGTTCGCTCGACAGCATCATTGGCGTAGAGCGAGGACTCCAGAAAGTACTCATCGAACTTCACGGCAAACGCTTGCAAGTCAGCGTCCTGCTCGCGTCGGAGCCAAGCGACCGCGAAGTCTCGAATGTCCTCGAGGTTGTCCGTGTTACCGCTGGCGGTGATTTCCCGATCTGCTGCTGACACAGCGTCTTTGGCCACAAAGGCGTTGGCCAAATCGATAATGTATTCCCCTTGATATCCATCCTCCGGCCAACCGGTGTCATCGGGGGTCAGACCATGAGCGCGGGCCTGGACCGACAGCGCCAAATTGGCGATCTGTTGTCCCGCATCGTTGTAATAAAACTCGCGCTGCACGGACCAGCCGGTCGCCGCGAGGAGCCGACAGATCGAGTCCCCAATAGCGGCACCGCGGCCGTGACCCACGTGTAGGGGCCCCGTGGGATTGGCCGACACGAACTCGACCTGAACCTTTTTATCGGGGTCACATGGCCGCCGGCCATAATCCGAGCCGGCGTCGAGTATGCGGGTTATGCCTTGGGTGTGGCTTGCCTGAGACAGGGTGAAGTTGATAAAGCCCGGACCGGCGACCTCGGTTTTGGCAATGATTTCATTGGCGGGTAGGGCGGCGACCAGCTTTGCTGCGAGGTCGCGGGGTGGCATGCCTGCCCGTTTCGCCAGCACCATGGCGAGGTTGGTTGCTAGATCACCATGACTTGGGTCCCGTGTGTGATCTATTTGTGGGCTTACCCCCTCGATGGACTCGAGGGTGCCTTCGTTGACGAGTTGTTGCAGTGTTTGCTGCAACAGAGCCGTCAGCGCGTCTTTCATAGTACCTCTCCAAAGCGGATTAAGCGTGCCAAAGCGGATTAAGCGTGGCTCTTGTGCCGGTGCCCGCGGATTATCCACTGTGAGGCGCCGTTTTTACAGGCCTAGTGGTTACAGGGATTCAATCGGGTCAATGTCCATAAACCAGCGCAAACCTGCAGGCTGCTTTTGACTGTCTGCGATCATCACCAGCTGAGTTGCCAGATGGTGGACCGATTTCCTCACCCCCCCCATAAGTATGACCTGCGAGCGGTAGAGACCGGCCCGTCTAGCCATCGCAGCGGGCAGCGGGCCGACAATGCGGATCCCTTCGGTTAGCTCACGGGTGCGGAGTTGTCTGACACAGCGGGTTAAAAAGTCTAGGCCCTCAGCCGTTGCGCGACTGTCGCAACGCATCACGGCCAGGTGACCATGGGGTGGCAACCCCTGGGAAAGCCGTTGGCTGAGCAATTCATCACAAAGGGTTTGCCACGGCTCTGCCAGCACCGATTGAACTACCGGATGATCCGGGTGCCGGGTTTGGATAATGACCGCACCGGGTTTATCTGCCCTGCCTGCTCTGCCGCCAACCTGAGTAAGGAGCTGTGCCAGCCGCTCCTCACCACGGAAATCCGGGTTAAACAACTGGGCGTCAGCGTCGAGCACACCAACGCAGGTAACTTCGGGAAAGTGGTGGCCTTTGGTGAGCAATTGGGTGCCCAGAATGATGCAGGGCCCAACTGTGGCGATGGCGGTGAGGAGGTCTTCCATACTCGATCGGCGGGTCATGGTATCGCTATCCGCGCGGTAAACAGTCGTCCCCGCAAACAGACGTTGCAGTGCCTGCTCCGTCTGTTCGGTGCCCAATCCCAATCCCGAGAGTGAGGTGCCCGAACAACCAGGGCAGTGCCGGGGAATGGCACGTCTGGCACCGCAATGATGGCAGCAAAGCCCGGGCGGGGAACGGTGAAGCGTCAGGCGTGCGTCGCAGTTGTCACAGCCCGCAACCCAGCCACAGGTTTGACACAGCATGCTGGGCGCAAAGCCGCGTCGGTTCAAAAATAGCAACACCTGCTCGCCACGTTCGAGTGTAGCCGACATGGCGTCAAGGAGTGGCTTGGATAGCCCGGCATCGAGCTGCAGTCCCCGAACGTCAACCAGCACTTTTTGCGGCATTGTGGCAACGCCCGGCCGCGTTGTTAACTGATGATGCCGATAGCGCCCCACTCGGGTATTTACGATCGATTCTAGACTCGGGGTGGCCGAACCGAGGACAACAGAACAGCCTGTAACTTGAGCCCGCTTGACCGCAACATCCCGCGCTGAATAGCGCAGGCCGTCCTGCTGGCTGTAGGACCCATCGTGCTCTTCATCCACAATGATCAGGCCTAATTTTGCCATAGGAACGAATACCGCGGAGCGGGTGCCGATCACGATGGCTGCCTCGCCTGATCTCGCCATTTGCCAGTGCCGGTCCCGCGCACCATCACTTAAGCCCGAGTGCAGTACGGCGATGGGCGCCTCGAATCGAGATTGGAATCGCTGAAGCATTTGAGGTGTCAGATTGATCTCCGGCAGCATTACCAAAGCTTGTTGACCATTTCTGAGCGTGGCGGCAATGGCCTGTAAGTAAACCTCGGTTTTGCCGCTGCCCGTAATACCCTCAAGCACATGGCAGCAAAACTCCCCTTGAGTTGCGTTGATTTGGGTAATGGCTCGCGCTTGCTCGGGTGTGGGCGATAGCGCTTGCCCCCAACGCCAGTCCTCGGCGTGGCTAATATCGCGCTTTTCAGCCAGATCTTTGCTGAGTAATTCTCGAGCAGTTGCTCGTGTTATCCCCAGGGCCGTGAGCTCGCTGAAGCGCCGGGGGCGCTCGCGTAACAGCGCCAAAAGCGCCGCCTGCTTGGGCGCGCGTCTTAGGGCGTCATCGGGGAGACCTCGGCCCCGCACATTCAGCGCCAAACCGGGCTCGCCAAGCGGCGCGGGAGGCTCGCCCCGTCGTTCCCGCGGAGCCAGCGCGAGCACCATCGCCTCTCCCGGCGGGTGTTGGTAGTACTCGGCAGTCCAGCCGAGTAATTTGAGCAACAGGGGGTCAATGAGCGGCTGGCTATCGAGAACGGCATCAGCTGGCTTTAATGTGTCGACTTGGCTTTCCGATCGTGGGATCGACGCCAGAACCACCCCAACCACCCGACGATTACCCAGCGAGACCCGAAGCCGCGTTCCCACCGGGACCGGTTGCTGCCAACCAACAGGTGGTAAGTAGTCCAGCAGCCGGCGAATTGGCGCGTTCACCGAGCAACGAAGCACCACCCCAGAGGGATTTACCTCTTCGGTTTCACGCCCATCGGCCACCTGTAACGGGGTTTTTGCGGTCACTCGTCGATCCTCATCAAGACGCCAGTGTAGCCTGTTGTCCCGATCAGGCGGAGACTGGCATTAGGGTGCTTGAAAAAGAGGCGGTTTCTGGTAAGCTCCGCCCTCTTTTTTGCCCCCAAACTTGATTTGGGGGGTGTCGAGGATGGTCATGAAAGCTGAAATTCACCCAAAATACGACGAAATCACAGCGCGCTGCAGCTGCGGCAACGAGATTAAAACCCGCTCTACGCTCTGTGAGGACATTTCTCTGGACGTGTGCAGTCAGTGCCATCCCTTCTTTACAGGGAAGCAGAAGATTGTCGATACTGGTGGGCGAGTGGATCGCTTCAATAAGCGCTTTGCCGGTCGTAGCCTCAAGAAGTAAATCCAAGCACACACGAAAACGCCGGCTCAGCCGGCGTTTTTTTTACCCGCGAGTCGGGGTCTTAACATAAAGGCGAAAAGCCATGGTCAAGCAGTTTACGAAAGATGCGCTGGACTACCACGCATTGCCCATTCCCGGGAAGATCAGCATCGAGTTGACCAAACCCGCGGAGACCATGCGCCATCTAGCTATGGCGTATTCCCCCGGTGTTGCTGAGCCGTGCAACCTGATCGCCCAAGATCCACAGCTCGCATACCGCTACACCGGCAAAGGCAACAGCCTGGCCGTAATCAGCAACGGCAGCGCTGTCTTGGGCTTGGGTAATCTCGGTGCCCTCGCGAGTAAGCCGGTTATGGAGGGCAAGGCGCTACTGTTCAAGCGTTTCGCCAACATCAACGCGATAGATGTGTTGGTCGATACTCAGGACGTCGAGGAATTTATCAGTACGGTGCGCGCTATTTCTTGTACTTATGGCGGGATTAACCTCGAAGATATTAAGGCACCCGAGTGTTTCGAAATCGAGCGACGTCTTCAGGCGCTTTGTGACATTCCGATTTTCCATGATGATCAGCACGGCACAGCAATCGTTACAGCAGCGGGGCTGGTCAACGCGCTGGAAGTTCAGGGCAAGCAGATCGACGATGTCAGTATCGTGTGTCTGGGCGCGGGAGCGGCTGCGGTGGCGTGCATGAAGCTGCTGTTAGAGATGGGTGCGGATGCCGGTCGGCTGATGATGCTCGATCGTCAGGGGGTTATTCACTCGGGGCGTGATGGCCTGACTGAACAAAAAGCCTTGTTTGCCCTCGACACCGACAAGCGCACCCTCGAGGATGCCATGGCAGGAGCAGACGTGTTCATCGGCTTATCGGGGCCTGATTTAGTGACTCCCGAGATGGTTAAATCAATGGCGCTAAAACCCATTATTTTTGCGTGCTCTAACCCGAATCCAGAGATCAAGCGAGAGTTGGCGTTTGCTACGCGGAGTGACATCGTGATGGCAACGGGGCGGTCAGATTTGCCGAATCAGGTCAATAATGTGCTCGGTTTTCCGTTTATATTCCGAGGCGCGCTCGATGTGCAGGCGTCCTGTATTAACGAGGCGATGAAAATAGCCACGGTGAAGGCGCTTGCAGAACTTGCGAGAGAACCCGTACCCGAGTCTGTCCTTGATGCCTATAGTCTGGTGGAGCTGGAGTATGGTCCCGACTATATCCTCCCGAAACCCATGGATCCCCGCTTAATGCCTATTATTGCGCCAGCCGTTGCGCGCGCTGCCGTCGAGTCCGGTGTCGCGAGGACGGTGCTGGAAGAAGACTACGAAGAGCAATTATGGGGTGGTGTCGGCTTCGGTGCCGACCGGAATTGGCGCTAGGGCATCATCTATCCTGAAAGCCTGCCGCGACCTCAGCGTTTCAAAAAAGACCCTTGAGGTCATCGGTGTCGAGCGGTGTCTGTTGGTCACCTTGATAAGCCGGCAGAAATTCTTCTAAAAAATATTCGAGGGTACTGTTTTCCGGTGAGCCGCGAACGCGTTCACCCGTCTCCTTATCGATTCTTAGGCGAACAACCCCTTCGGGCATTGGCGTGGGTGTCTGTTCGGGATCCAAAGCTTCACGCATAAACTCAATCCAGATTGGCAGCGCTGCCGTGCCGCCAAATTCGCGTCGCCCAAGCAAGCTGTAATCATCGAAACCCACCCATGTGGTCGTAACCAACGAGGCATTAAAACCCGAGAACCAGGCGTCTCTGGGGCCATTCGTTGTGCCAGTTTTGCCGGCAATGTCCTTCCTTTCCAACGCCCTCGCGCGTCGCCCCGTGCCGCGTTGAATCACGTCTTGCAGCATTGAGGTCACGATGAAGCTGGCGCGGGCATCCATGACCCGGGGTGCCAGAGGGCCGTCCAGCGCGGAGGCTTCGAGAATGTCTTCCATTCGCACCACCTCGGTATCGGCAGCAAGGTTTTCACCCTCACAGGCGGCGCACGCTAGCGCCGGCATGGCCTCGTAGACGACCTCTCCATCAGTGGTTTCAATGCGCTCTATGAGGTAGGGCGACACCTTGAAGCCGCCGTTGGCGACGATGGCGTATCCCGTTGCGATCTCAAGCGGCGTGAAGGCGTGGGTACCCAGTGCGAGGGTCAAGTTGCGCGCCATGGTGCTGGTATCAAATCCAAGGCGCTCGACGTAATCGATGAATCGGGGGATACCAAGGCGCTGCAGCACACGGATCGATACTAGGTTTCGGGAAAACGTCAGCGCATCTCGCACCCTCGTCGGCCCATAAAATCGGCCGCTGTCATTCTCGGGCCGCCATATCTCGTCGTTACTCAGGTTATCCAGCACGATGGGCGCATCGTTGATCAGCGTCGCAGGGGTAATCCCATTTTCGATGGCAGCGGCGTAGAGAAAGGCTTTGAAATTTGAGCCTGGTTGGCGCTTCGCCTGAGTCGCCCGGTTGAATTTAGACAACTCAAATCCCATGCCCCCGACGAGCGATCGAATTGCGCCACTGGTTGGATCGAGGGAGACCAGAGCCGCCTGGGCCCGCGGGACCTGAGTCAGTCGCCATTGACGAGTAGACTCCTCCCACCGAACCCGGATGAGATCCCCCACGCTGACCAAGTCCGCCGGTGTTGAGCCAGCAGGGCCGGTACTGTTTTCGGTGTTATAGCGCCGAATTTTTGATAGGTCTGATCGCCAGTCAAGCCGTCCGATTTCCCCGCTCTTGGTCAGCAGCGTGGCCCCCTCAACATCGATTCCGATCA
Organism: uncultured Luminiphilus sp.; assembly: GCA_943787485.1. Taxonomy (GTDB): domain Bacteria; phylum Pseudomonadota; class Gammaproteobacteria; order Pseudomonadales; family Halieaceae; genus Luminiphilus. The sequence goes on from CALSMP010000006.1 coordinate 248,493, forward strand.
CCATTGCCGGCGGAAGATCCGCAATGATCGGCATGGCGTTGAGGGCTTCAATCCAGCGCGCCCTCAAGATGTCCTCTGGCTCACTGTCTAGTGGCGGCAACCGGCGCTCGGGGCCTCGCCAGCCGTGCCGTTGGTCGTAGGTCATCAAACCGCCGAGAAGCGCTCTTCTCGCCGCGGATTGCAGCGAGCTCTCAACGGTTGTCGTAACAATGTAGCCATCGTTATAGGCGCCGTTACCGAAGCGATCTACCATCTCTTGTCGAACCATCTCGGCGACGTAATCCGCGTCGACCTGTACTTTGAGCCCGTGATAGGAGGCCAAAACGGGCTCGTTCATGGCGACGTCTCGGGTGTGCTTGTCGATCATTCCTAAGGATTCCATACGACCCAAAATCCAGTCACGCCGGATTTTTCCCGCATCGGGATTGCTCAAGGGGTTATTTCGCGATGGCGCTTTAGGGATGCCTGCCAGCATGGCCTGCTGGGCCAAGGTGAGCTCCCATAGGGATTTGCCGTAGTAGGTTTGGGCGGCGGCTTCAAAGCCGTAGGCGCGATGGCCTAGAAATACACGATTTACATAGAGCTCAAATATCTGCTCCTTGCTCAGGGCGCGTTCTATTTCAATGGCGAGAAGAATTTCGGTGAACTTTCGGAGAAAAGTCTGGTCCAGGGTGAGAAAGTAGTTACGCGCCACTTGCATGGTCAGGGTCGAACCCCCACTGCCTTTACGCCCGGTCATGACCAGTTCCGACACCGCTCTGGCCAGACTGAGTAGTTCGATACCGCCGTGGTCGAAGAAGCCATCGTCCTCTGCAGCGAGCAAGGCGTCCACGAAGGGTTTGGGGATTTGATCAAACTGCAGCGGGTTTCGCTTTTGCTCACCGAACTGCGCGATTAGCAGCCCGTCTTGGCTCAGAACACGCATCGGGGTCTGCAGGGTAATGTTTTGTAGCGCTTCTGGTTCGGGTAGCCGAGGGCTCAGAAACAGATAGAGACCCGCCAGACCCCAAATCATCCCGCAGGCGCCGATGAAGGCTAAAACGCTGAGTTTGCGGGTTACGCCCACGGCAGTTCTGTCTCCACGATGTGCCAAAAAGTAGCCTGTTACGCACCTGAAGCATGAACTGTGACAGGACTGGGGAAAAAATACTGCGTCAAAATGGCCTTTTCTTCTGCTTGTCAATTAGTTACGTTTCATCGTAGAGGTTGAGTCTATTAGCGAAGGGCCGCAATTCTCGTAATAAAAGACAAACTAGGACGGACTCGAGGCGTGATGTGATAGGGTTTATCACCAAGCGAAAACAGACGCAGATGCTCGGAATTGACATCAGTTCGACGACGATCAAGTTGATCGAGTTGAGTCGGGTTGGTGAACGTTATCGAGTAGATGCCTACGCCGTTGCCTCGCTGCCACAAGACGCGGTGGTGGAGAAAACGATTGCCAATGTCGAAGAGGTAGCCTCGACGTTGCGGGCATTGTTGGTCCAGGCAAAGACTAAAACCAAGCTTGCCTGTACGGCGGTCGCCGGCTCCTCGGTAATTACCAAGGTGGTCCCAATGCCCGCGGGCTTGCGCGAAGACGACCTCGAGATACAGTTGACGTTGGAAGCCGATCAATACATCCCGTACCCGCTCGACGAAGTCGCCATCGACTTTGAAGTGCAGGGTGAAACCACTAACAACCCCAGTCAGGTAGATGTGCTATTAGCCGCCTGTCGGCGAGAAGCTATCGATGCTCACGTTGACGCTTTAGAGCTTGCGGGGCTCGTGCCGAAGGTCGTTGATGTCGAGGGGTACGCCTTAGAGCGAACATTTGATTTGATGCGCGCTCAAAAGGGTATTCCAAAGAGCGCAACGGTTGCCATAGCCGACATAGGCGCGACCATGACAACGCTGTCGGTACTTAGGCGCGGTCGGGTCATTTATACCCGAGAGCAAGTTTTTGGGGGTAAACAGCTTACTGATGAAATTATGCGGCGCTATGGTCTACCACTGGCTGAGGCAGGGCTAGCTAAAAAACAGGGTGGCTTGCCTGAGGATTATGAGATCGATGTGCTCGATCCCTTCCGGGAAGCCGTGGCGCAACAAGTTGCGCGCTCGCTGCAATTCTTTTTTTCCTCAAGCGACGTTAACAGTGTCGATGCCGTTATTTTAGGGGGAGGAGTTGCCGCTACGGAGGGGTTGGCGGCGCTTGTTCGAGAGCGTCTCGATACCGAGGTTTTCACTGCCGATCCTTTTGCCGGTATGAGCACGGCTCCCGCGGTGAACTCAGTGGCGCTCAATGCTGATGCCACAGCGATGATGATTGCTGTGGGATTGGCCTTGAGGAGTTTTGACTGATGCCACAGATTAACCTCCTTCCATGGCGCGAGGAGCGCCGAGCCGAGCGCAAGAAAGAGTTTTTAGTGGCGCTACTGCTGGTGGCGTTGTTGGCGGCGTTTGCGCTGATCGTTGTTGATCAGGTTATCAATGGCGAAATCAATTATCAGAATCGGCGCAACACTTACCTGCAGCAAAATATTGCCGAGCTCGATGCGGAAGTCGCTGAGATCCGCGATCTGCAGCGCAAGCGTACCGAGCTGCTCGATCGCATGCGGGTGATTCAGGAGCTTCAGGGCAACCGGCCCGTCATCGTTCGTATTATGGACCAGCTAGTGCGCACAGTTCCCGACGGGGTTTTCTACACGTCACTCAAGTCCGGCGAGGGGAAAATAACCGTGGAAGGCGTGGCCGAATCAAACAACCGCGTGTCGAGCTTAATGCGTCGCATGGAAGGCTCTGACTGGTTGGAGAACCCAAATTTGGACGCCGTGCGTGCGGCTCCTGACTTCGGTGACCAAGCCACGACCTTTAATTTGTCGGTCAGCGTTCAGTTGCCAACGCAAGAAGGGGATCTTTGATCATGGCCCTCGCGGATTCGCTGAAGTCACTCAACGAATTGGACCTCGCCGACCTGAATATTGAAAATTTGGGCAGCTGGCCGCTTCCGGTAAAAATTATTACAGGCATGCTGCTGTTCTGCCTGGTGTTCACGGGAGGCTACTACCTACACATAGAAGCGCTGCAGCTGAGGCTCCAAGGTGTTCGTGATCAAGAGGTCACGCTGCGCCGGGATTATGAGCAGAAAGCGTTTGAAGCGGCCAATCTGGAAGCCTACAAACGTCAGATGGTTGAAATGGAAGAAAGCTTTGGCGCATTGGTGAGCCAGCTGCCTAGTGACACCGAGGTGCCTGGTTTGCTCGAGGACATTACCTATAAAGGGGAGCTCAATGGCCTTGCGATCGAGACCATTGATCTGCTTCAAGAGGTTCCCGAGGAGTTCTATATTGAATTGCCCATCCAAATAAATGCGGTGGGCTCTTTTCATGATCTGGGTGCGTTCATTTCTGGCATGGCGGGATTGCCGCGCATCGTAACGCTTCACGACTTTGATATCGCCGCACCCGGGGCTGAGACCCACCAATTGAAAATGAATATCTTGGCAAAAACCTATCGGTATCGGGAGGGTGATGGCTTATGAGTCGCCTACTGCCAACGTTATTTAAAGGGCTGCTGCTCGTCATATTGACGGTGTCGGTGACGGCATGTTCTGGTGATGACATGCGGGATCTGGATGCGTTCATGGCCGAAAAACGCGCCCGCCCGGGAGGTGTTATCGAGCCGATACCGACCTTCAAGGCTTACGAGGCGTTCGCCTATGCTGCGACAACCATGAGAAGCCCTTTTGACCGACCGGTCGAAGTCCGTCAGGTGGCCAAATTAAACGCCCGCTCTGCCGTAAAGCCCGATCCTGACCGGCCGCGTGAGTTCCTAGAACAATTCACACTGGATTCATTACAAATGGTGGGTCGCTTAGAGCGCGGTAATGGTGTGTGGGTGCTAATTCGTGATCCCAATGGCGGGATACACCGCGTAAAACCAGGAAACTTTCTTGGTCGTGATCATGGAAAGGTCACCGACATGGGCGTTGGTTTTGTGGCGGTGGTAGAGATTGTGTCTGACGGTACCGCTGAAGGATGGGTGGAACGTCCGAGAACATTGGAACTCGCGTCACCGTGAGTCTGGGAGAGTTAGCAATGGAAATGTGCCGAGAAGTATTCAACCGGGGTCGGGCGTTGTTGATAGGTCTAATCGCCATTGCGGTAGCTGCTACCGCGCACGCGCAACCGGTGATTGAAGACATTGCCTTTAGCTCGCGCCCCGGCAGCATGTTTGAGGTGCGCCTTGATTTTAGTGAAGCACCCCCCGCTGATTTTTCAGCCTATACGATTGAAGAGCCCGCCCGCATCGCGATTGATTTCCCTGGGACCAAAAGTGCTTTGGACCAAAAGCGATATTCACTTCCTTACGGGAATGCCACCGGGGTCATCGTGTTGGAGTCTGGCGACCGTACCCGCCTGGTGCTCAACCTCATCAAGCTTGTTCCCTATGAGGCGATGATCAGTGGTACCGAGCTGATCCTTCTGGTCGGTCAGGAGAGTGGTGGTGAGTACGCCAAACCCTCCACCGCCGACGGTATTTTAGAGAGCCAGGTCACTCAGGTGGACGGTGCACGCTCTAGCCTGACGGACCTGCAGTTTCGACGGTCGGAGGCTGGTGAGGGCCGGCTAATATTGGCGTTGAGCGACCCCTCAGTCGATGTCAACGTGTTCTCTGAGGGTAGCCTGATCAATCTTGAGTTTCTGGCGACGAACGTGCCCGAATCCTTGCTGCGGCGATTTGACGTCACCGATTTTGCAACGCCAGTGACGTCTGTGGAAGTCACGACGACAGAGCGTGGCGCTCGGCTGCAGCTAAAAACCACCGGACTCTACGATTATCTGGCGTATCAAACTGGCGATGAGTACATCCTGAGCGTCAAGCCGCTCTCCGCCAATGAAAAGCAGGAGCGGTTGAACGAATTTAACTACGTGGGAGATCGGATCTCCCTCAACTTTCAGAACATAGAAGTGAGGGCTGTTTTACAACTTATTGCCGATTTCACCGAGCTCAACCTCGTGGCCTCGGACACGGTATCCGGAAGCATTACCTTGCGGTTGCAGAACGTTCCTTGGGATCAGGCCCTTGAGCTTGTATTAAAAACAAAGGGTCTCGACAGTCGGCAAATTGGAAATGTGCTCATGGTCGCCCCTGCCCAAGAGATCGCCGAGCGTGAGCGGCAGGAAATTGAGTCCAACAAACAGTTTGCTGAGCTGGCGCCACTGCAGTCGGAGTTCATCCGTATTCGCTACGCCAAGGCCGCCGAGGTGGTAAACCTGTTTGAGGCGGGTTCAGAGGAGGGTGGATCGCTGGTGTCCGAGCGCGGTTCAGTGGTGGTGGACGATCGAACCAATTCGATCATTGTCACCGACACTGCGGCAAAGCAGGCTGAAATCAGAAATCTGATTGAGCGCGTCGACATTCCGATTCGGCAAGTCATGATCGAGGCTCGCATTGTGATTGCGCAGACCAACCTCGATGAGGAGCTGGGTATCGAGTGGGGCGGTGGTTATATCAACACTAATAATGGCAATGTGGTCTCGGTATCGGGTAGCCGCGAGCAAGTGGTGAGCTTGAATAATGACATTGTCGCTGGGCAGACCCCGACCCTCAATTATCCTATTAAAGGCGGCCAGCAACAGGGCGGTGGGGGCGGCCAGCAGCAGCAAAATCAGGGGCTGGGAGCCGCTCTTGTTGATTTGGGATTAACAACAGCCACGAGCGGTTTTGCCGTAGGATTCACCTCCAACGACCTGTTTTTAACCGCCGAGCTCTCGGCGCTGGAAGCCTCGGGGCAGGGTGAGGTAGTGAGTCAGCCCAGAATCATCACCGGCGATAAACAGCAAGCGACAATCAAGTCGGGGACCGAAGTGCCGTACCAAGAGGGTGCCGCCTCGGGCGCCACCACAACCTCCTTCAAAGAAGCGGTGCTCAAATTAGAGGTGACACCGAATATCACGCCCGACGACCGAATTCTACTGGATCTGGTGGTCAATCAGGATTCGGTCGGGGAGTTCGTTCCCAGTGGCACGGGGGGATTGATCCCCACGATCGATACGACCGAACTGACAACTCAGGTGTTGGTCGGCAATGGCGAGACCGTCGTGTTGGGAGGGGTATTTAAAACCGAGGAAATCACTCAGGTACAAAAGGTGCCGTTCCTTGGTGACATCCCCTATGTCGGCACCCTGTTTAAGACCACGTCGAATAAGTCGAGCAAGAACGAGACGCTTATCTTTATTACGCCGCGTATTTTGTCCGAGGCGCTACTCGACTGATTCGATGAGCACAGCGCCTAGAATTTTTCTGGTCGGCCCCATGGGGGCGGGCAAGAGCACCGTTGGGCGCGCGCTGGCAAGTGAGTTAAACGCCCCTTTTTACGACAGTGATGCCGAGATAGAAACCCGAGCCGGCGCCGATATTTCTTGGATTTTTGAAATAGAAGGCGAAGATGGATTTCGGGAGCGGGAGCACCGCGTCATTGCCGCTCTTTGCGCTGAACCCCCGGGCGTCATCGCCACCGGCGGCGGAGCCGTCATCGCCGAGGCAAATCGTATCCTAATGGTCGAGTCGGGTTTTGTTGTTTACCTTGAGGCAACCATCAAGGAGCAAGTTCGGCGCACGGGGAAAGAGGGCGCGCGCCCATTGCTGGCCAACAAAAATAGGCAGGAGGTGCTCACGGAGCTGATGGCCGTCAGAGCTCCCTTGTACCAGGGAGTAGCCCATCTGGTGTTACCGACTGCGGGGCGAAATGCCCGAGGGCTCGCGCAAGCTATAGTCGCCGCTTTGCCCGACTAGCACCTGGCGACAAAAACTTGCTACAACAGCGCAGGTAAAACAGAACCTAGTAATAACCAACAGAGCTTTACAGAACCGGTCCATATAGAACCCTATGTCCACCACCTTGCACACGCTACATGTTGAACTCATCGGCGCGGCCCAGAGTCGCCGCTATCCTATCGTGATCGGTCGGGACCTCTTGGCGGATACCCAGTTGTTCACCGATTTATTGGGCGATAGGCCTGTCGTGCTGGTGACCAATGACACGATTGCGCCACAGTACACTGCCCGAGTGATGACCGCTTTGGGGGACCAGCGACGCGTCACGCAGGTGGTGCTGCCTGATGGAGAGGTCCACAAAAATCTTACCAACGTTGAGCATATTCTGACCGCTGGGCTGCAGGATAAGCACGAGCGCCGCAGCGTTTTTCTGGCGCTGGGCGGGGGCGTTATTGGAGATATGACCGGGTTCGCGGCGGCGTGCTTTTTGCGGGGGGTGGATTTCATCCAATTACCCACGACCCTGCTCGCTCAGGTTGACTCCTCGGTGGGCGGCAAGACCGGCGTAAACCACCCCATGGGTAAAAACCTGATCGGTGCGTTTCACCAACCTTTAGCAGTGCTCATTGACTTGCAAACCCTGCAGACACTACCCACCCGAGAATTCGCAGCCGGGGTGGCGGAAGTGATTAAATATGGTTGCATCGCGGATGGGGAATTCTTCGAGTGGCTTATGGGGACAAGCAGCCGACTGAAGGCCCGTGAGGATTCGGTGCTTGCCGAGGCCATTGAGCGAAGCTGTGCCATCAAGGCCAGCGTGGTGGCCGCCGATGAGCGTGAGGCGGGCGTGCGGGCGACACTCAACTTTGGGCATACCTTTGGCCATGCCATCGAACAGGTGATGGGCTACGGCGAGTGGCTGCACGGTGAGGCGGTGGCCTGCGGCATGGTGATGGCGACCCAAATCAGCGTGAACCGCGGTAAGGTAGCCCCAGAGGACCTGGCACGACTGAAGGGATTTCTTGAGGAATTCGGCTTACCTGTGGCGCCGCCGGCGTCAATGGATACCAGCGTCTTTTTGGGCGCAATGGCCGGGGATAAAAAGGTCGATAAGGGCACAATACGCTACATCCTGTTGCAGAGCCTTGGACAGGCGGCCATCGTCAATGACATTACCGCGCTCGAAATCGATCAGGCCCTTGCTCAGTTGGCCTGATTTGGTCAAATTTTAATCAATTGTTAGTGCCACGTCGGCTGTGTAAAATAGCCGGCCTTTTGTCTTGGCCCCCAGAGGGGTCTGCCCCCCGTGACAAAAGCCTTTGTTTTAATTGTGAGTGGCTATGACTCAAAACAGTGCAACGGGCGTCGCATCTGACTCGACCGGCCCGGCGGGACTCTACCGCCCGGAGGAATTCCGAGACAATTGTGGCTTCGGATTAATCGCCCATATTCAGGGTGAGCCCAGCCATCGATTGCTGCAAACAGCGATTGAGTCCCTCACCTGCATGACACACCGAGGCGGGATTGCCGCTGATGGCAAAACAGGTGATGGCTGTGGGCTGTTACTGCAGATGCCCGATGCCTTCATGCGGCGCGAGGCAAGAGTCTGCTTTGGTCAGGAGCTGGGACAGCGTTATGCGGTCGGCATGATCTTTATGGGGCAGTCGGCAGCGGCTCAGTCGGCGGCGAAAACCGCCATTCAGGATGCCTTGGCGCACCACGACCTCGCGCTTCTGGGATGGCGTGAAGTCCCTGTAGCCCCAGATGTTTGCGGGGAGATCGCGCTTGACCAGCTCCCCCATATCGAGCAGGTATTTATCAACGCGGATGAGCTCGATCACGCGCAGTTGACCGGCAAGCTGTTTATGGCGCGCCGCGAGTCAGAAATCGCGATGAGAGGCGATGACGATTTTTACATCTGCAGTTTGTCGGACCAGGTCGTTTCCTACAAAGGTCTCGTCATGCCCGCGGATTTGGAGCATTTCTATCCGGATCTTAACGACCCCGAGCTTGCGACAGCGATATGTGTGTTCCATCAGCGCTTCTCCACTAACACGCTTCCCCGTTGGCCCTTGGCTCAGCCCTTCCGTATGTTGGCGCACAACGGTGAAATTAATACTATCGAAGGTAACCGTAACTGGTCTGCTGCGCGAACTCCGCGACTTGAGTCTCCGCTGTTGCCCAATCTTCAGTCGGTGGCGCCGCTCGTCAACCGGTCGGGCTCTGATTCCTCAAGCCTCGACAATATGTTGGAGTTGCTCACGACTGGGGGTGTTGAGCTGCCTAGGGCGCTGCGCATGTTGGTACCGCCAGCCTGGCAGAATATCGAGGGCATCGATCCCGACCTCAAAGCGTTCTATCAATACCACGCGATGCATATGGAGCCCTGGGACGGGCCGGCGGGTATCGTGCTGACAGATGGTCGCTACGCCTGCTGCTTACTCGATCGCAACGGGCTCAGACCCGCGCGCTGGGTGACCACCAAGGATGGCTTTATCACCCTCGCTTCAGAGATCGGTACCCATGGATATGCGACCTCTGACGTTATTGCTAAAGGTCGCGTTGGTCCCGGACAAATACTGGTGGTTGATACTCAAGAAGGAAAAGTGCTTCACACGCCGGATATTGACGAGATGCTGAAGACGCGCCACCCCTATAAAAAGTGGCTGCGCCAGCACGCGCAATTTATCGAGGGAAGTTTTGATGGTGAAAAAGCGAGCGGCATCGCGGAAGAGGAGCTTGATCTTTATCAAAAAATGTTTCAGGTGAGTTTTGAGGAGCGCGATCAGGTGTTGCGACCTCTGGCGGAGTCCGGCAACGAAGCGGTTGGCTCCATGGGCGACGACACCCCGATGGCGGTGCTCTCTACCAAAGAGCGATCGCTCTATGATTACTTCCGCCAAAAATTTGCCCAGGTCACGAATCCGCCGATTGACCCCCTAAGAGAATCGATCGTGATGTCGCTAGAGGTCGATCTCGGCGGCGAGGCCAATGTGTTCGTGGAGACTGAGGCCCATGCGAAGCGGGTGAGTCTCACCTCCCCGGTATTGTCGGAGGGTAAGTTTCATACTCTGATGAATCTGGACAGCGATACGCTTCGAGTCGCGCGTCTGGATGGCACTTTTGATCCCGAGACGGGTGATTTGCGAGCAGCGGTGCAGGCAGTATGTTCTTCCGCTGAAGCGGCCATTCGCGAGGGCGCGACGGTATTGGTGCTGTCTGATCGCAATATTGCCGATAACCGCTTACCGATTCACAGTTTGCTGGTGACAGGTGCGGTCCACCACCACCTTATTCGCACGGGTCTTCGCGCGGATGCCAACTTGATCATCGAGACCGCGAGCGCGCGCGATTCCCATCAATTTGCCTGTCTCCTGGGTTTTGGCGCGACGGCGGTTTACCCGTATCTCGCCTACAGCATTCTCGAGGACCTGCTGGGGTCCGGTGAGCTATTGGGTGAGCCCACGCAGTGCTACAAAAATTATCGCAAGGGCCTCAATAAAGGCTTGCTGAAAATTATGTCCAAAATGGGGATTTCAGCCGTTAACTCCTATCGCGGCGCTCAGCTTTTTGAGGCGGTAGGTCTTGATAAAGAAGTGGTGGACGTGTGTTTCAGAGGCGTGGCATCGCGCATCGCCGGTGCAGGTTTTGCCGAGTTGGAGCGCGATCTGTGGCAGATCGGTGCGCGTGCTCGCTCACGCCGGAAGACCCTTGAGCAAGGGGGCTTACTTAAGTATGTGCACGGTGGGGAATATCATGCCTTCAACCCCGATGTGGTCATGTCGCTTCAGCAGGCGGTGACTTCAGGGGATTATGCGGATTACCAGCGTTATGCCAACCATTGCAATGTGCGGCCTGTTGCTGCTCTGAGAGATTTGCTCGAGCTCGACCTACCTGAAAAAGGCATCGAGCTTGATGCGGTTGAGCCTATTGAAAATATTCTCAAACGGTTTGATTCCGCGGGCATGTCTTTGGGGGCCCTCTCCCCCGAAGCCCATGAAGCCCTTGCTATGGGCATGAATCAAATCGGCGCGCGATCGAATAGCGGCGAGGGCGGAGAAGACCCGGCGCGTTTCGGCACCAATCGCGTTTCCAAGATCAAACAAATCGCCTCGGGCCGCTTCGGGGTAACGCCGCACTATCTGGTTAATGCCGAGGTCTTGCAGATCAAGGTGGCGCAGGGCGCGAAGCCCGGGGAGGGTGGCCAGCTACCCGGCGGAAAGGTGAACGATTTGATTGCGCGGCTTCGCCATTCGGTGCCTGGGGTGACGCTCATCTCGCCACCACCGCATCATGATATTTACTCGATTGAAGATTTGGCCCAGCTCATTTTCGACTTGAAGCAGGTGAATCCAGAAGCCCAAGTGTCGGTGAAGCTAGTCTCGGAACCTGGCGTGGGCACGATTGCGGCGGGTGTGGCCAAGGCCTATGCCGATCTCATCACCATTTCCGGTTACGACGGTGGCACGGCTGCCAGTCCGCTGACTTCAATCCGCTATGCGGGTTCTCCCTGGGAACTTGGTTTGGCTGAGGTACAGCAGACGCTCAGGGGCAATCGACTGCGAGGCAAAATTCGTCTGCAGGCTGACGGGGGTATGAAGACCGGACTCGATGTTATTAAGGCGGCCATTTTGGGCGCTGAGAGTTTTGGTTTTGGCACGGCACCGATGGTCGCGATGGGCTGTAAGTACCTCCGTATCTGCCATCTCAATAACTGCGCTACGGGCGTGGCGACACAGAATGCGGTGTTGCGCCAGGAGCATTTTGTCGGGGATGTGGAGCGCGTGGTTAACTTCTTCACCTTTGTAGCGACGGAAACCCGCGAGTGGTTAGCCCGTCTCGGCATAAGCCGTCTTGAAGATCTGATTGGTCGTACGGATTTGCTTAAGCGCCTGCCGGGCCACACGGACAAGCAGGCGAAGCTCGATCTCGGACCTATTTTATGGGTCGATCCCGATGCAGCAGATCAACCGCAATTTTGTCAGGTGTCTAGCAATGACCCTTTCGATACCGCGGAAAAAGCCGCCCAAATGGTCAGGGATATGCTGCCCGCGATTGAAGCAGGCAAGGGCGGTGACTTCAGCTATACGGTAACCAACTGCGATCGTTCGATTGGTGCGCGTATCTCAGGTGAGATTGCCAAGCGCTACGGCAATAGTGGCTTAGAGACAACGCCCCTGATCATTCGGTTGACGGGCACCGCAGGTCAAAGTTTTGGTGTCTGGAACGCCGGCGGCGTCCACATGATTCTCGAAGGAGACTCCAACGATTACGTCGGAAAAGGGATGGCGGGGGGCAAGCTTGTCATTTACCCCCCGAGGGATTCCAGCTTTGAGAGTCAGCACACGGCGATTATTGGTAATACCTGTCTCTACGGGGCAACCGGCGGCCGTTTGTTTGCTGCGGGGGTCGCCGGGGAGCGTTTTGGCGTGCGTAACTCGGGGGCTTTTGCCGTTATTGAGGGTGCCGGCGACCATTGCTGCGAGTACATGACCGGAGGTTGTGTGACGGTGTTGGGTCCCACGGGCGTTAATTTTGGCGCAGGAATGACCGGTGGCTTTGCCTACGTTCTGGATCAGGATCGTGGTTTTATCGACCGACTCAACAGTGAGCTTGTTGAGGTGCACCGTGTCGGTGGTGAGGCGATGGAAGCCTATCGCCACCACCTGCGCGATAATATTCGCGAGTTTGTTCGCGAGACCGAATCTGCCTGGGGAACACACTTGCTCGAAAACTTTGAAGACTTTATCGGTCGCTTCTGGTTGGTTAAGCCTAAGGCGGCGGACTTCAACAAACTGTTATCGCGATTGCGCGATACAGATTGAGGATGGCGGTATGAGCACGCGATTGGCAAATAACTTTCAGTTTCTGGACGTCCGTCGTCAGGACCCTCCGAAAAAGAAGATGGAGACCCGGACCGAAGAGTTCGTGGAGATTTATGATCCTTTTGCCGAGACCCAGGTGTCCGAGCAGTCCCACCGCTGTCTGGCGTGCGGCAATCCGTATTGCGAATGGAAGTGCCCGGTCCACAACTACATTCCGGATTGGTTGAAGCTGCTGTCAGAGGGCAATTTGTTTGAGGCTGCTGAGCTGAGCCATCAGACCAACACGCTCCCCGAAGTGTGCGGTCGGGTATGTCCTCAGGATCGTCTCTGCGAGGGAGCATGCACACTCAATGACGGATTTGGTGCTGTCACAATCGGCAACGCCGAAAAGTACATTACCGATACTGCACTCGCGATGGGGTGGCGTCCAGATCTCAGCGATGTGATTCCAACGGGCAAAAAAGTCGCCATCATCGGTGCTGGCCCCGCCGGGCTGGGATGCGCTGACATCCTAGCGCGCAACGGTGTGACAGCCGTGGTGTTTGACCGATACCCTGAAATTGGCGGTTTGCTGACATTTGGCATTCCCCAATTCAAGCTTGAAAAACAGGTGCTTCAGCGGCGCCGTGACATTTTCGAGGGCATGGGCATTGAATTTCGTTTAAACACTGAGGTTGGTGTTGACGTTGATATTGATGAGCTCATGGCAGATTACGACGCGGTCTTTCTTGGTATGGGGACTTATAAGGCCTTGGAGGGGCGTTTCCCCGGGGAAGATCTTCCCGGTGTTCACAAAGCGCTCGATTATTTGATTGGCAACGTCAACCAGAAGATGGGTTACTCGCAAGACCCCGATGCCTACATTGATTTACGTGACAAAACCGTTGTCGTGCTGGGTGGTGGGGATACGGCCATGGATTGTGTGCGCACTGCGGTGAGGCAACAGGCGGATCGTGTCTATTGCGTCTATCGCCGTGATGAAATCAACATGCCCGGCTCCCGACGCGAAGTCGAAAATGCCCGAGAGGAAGGGGTCCAGTTTCTCTTTAACCGCCAGCCGATCGAAGTTGTCGAGTATTTTGGTGAAGCGATTGGTGTGCGGGTTGTTGAAACCCAACTAGGCGAGCCCGGGGAAGACGGTCGCCGTCGGCCAGAGGCGATTGAGGGCTCCGAGACCACTATCGAAGCCGACGCGATTATTATGGCGTTTGGGTTCCAGCCCAGTCCAGCGAGTTGGTTTGGCGACATCAACGTGTCATTGAATGACTGGGAGGGTGTTGTAGCCCCAGAACACCAGACCTTCAAGTTTCAGACATCAAACCCCAAAGTGTTTGCCGGTGGTGATATGGTTCGGGGTTCTGACTTGGTCGTCACGGCAATTTGGGAGGGACGACAGGCTGCAGAGGGTATTCTCGACTATCTGGGTGTTTAGAGACGATGACAACGCTAAAAAACGACCGTTTCCTGAGAGCGCTGCTACGTGAGCCGGTAGATCGCACGCCGCTCTGGATGATGCGACAGGCCGGCAGGTATCTTCCCGAGTATCGTGAGACCCGGGCTCAGGCTGGAAGCTTCATGGGCCTCTGTACTAATCCGGAGTTGGCTTGTGAAGTCACCTTGCAACCATTGCGCCGGTATGCGATGGACGCGGCTATTTTGTTTTCGGATATTTTGACTATCCCGGATGCGATGGGCTTGGGCCTCTATTTTTCTGAGGGCGAGGGCCCACGTTTTGAGCGACCCTTGGAGAGCGCCTCCGATATTGATGCGTTGGTCCCACAGCGCGCGGTGACAGATTTACAGTATGTGATGGACGCTGTGTCGCTGATCCGCCGGGAGCTCGATGGAAGCGTTCCGCTGATTGGGTTTTCCGGCAGCCCCTGGACACTCGCAACGTACATGATTGAGGGTGGTTCTTCGAAAGACTTCGCCAAAACCAAAGCGCTCGCCTTCAATGAGCCCGAGCTGATGCATCAGTTGCTCGAAAAGCTCGCGGAGGCGGTGGCGCTTTACCTGTCTGCCCAGGTGGAAAGCGGGGCGCAGGCGTTACAAATCTTTGATACCTGGGGTGGAGCCCTGAGCCACAGCGCTTATCGGGAATTCTCCCTGCGATACATGACCCGTATCATCGAGCAGCTTCCACGGGAGGCTGATGGCAGACGGATTCCGGTGATTGTTTTTACCAAAGGCGGCGGCCAGTGGCTGGAAGCCATTGCTGATTGTGGTGCAGATGCGGTTGGACTCGATTGGACGACCGATATTGGTGAAGCGCGTGCCCGGGTGGGTGATCGTGTCGCCCTGCAGGGCAATATGGATCCATCAATGCTGTTCGCCAGCCCTGAACGCATTCGCCAAGAGGTTGAGACCATTCTGGCCAGCTACGGATCGGGTGCCGGGCACGTGTTCAATTTGGGCCATGGCATCACCCCCGGGGTAAATCCCGATCACGTGTCAGCGATGGTCGACGCCGTGACTTCGCTGTCGGGACAATATCACCAGTCCGACTGAGGGATTGCGTGGTCCATATCCAGCGCCGGGTTGTCTGACCCGGGTTTGCCAACAATTTTTGCCGGGACGCCGGCAACAGTAGTGTGTTCCGGAACATCCTGAAGGACGACTGATCCCGCCGCAATTTTGGCACCCTCACCAACCCGAATGTTGCCCAAAATTTTTGCGCCCGCCGAAATCAGTACGCCGTCCCCAATTTTGGGGTGGCGATCGCCGTCTTCCTTACCGGTTCCTCCCAGTGTCACCGATTGTAGGATTGACACTTTATTCCCGACGACGGCGGTCTCGCCAACCACAAGCCCGGTCGCATGGTCGAGCATAATGCCATGACCAAAGCGTGCGGCGGGATGTATGTCGACGCCGAACTTTTGGGACATGCGGCTCTGCATGAACAGGGCCAGTGAAATCCGCCCCTGCTGCCACAGCCAGTGTGCTGCCCGGTAGGTCTGCAAAGCGTGGAAGCCCTTAAAGTACAGGAACGGAATGTGATATTCATGACAAGCGGAGTCACGATCGAGTACTGCTTGCAGGTCATCGCGTATTGCGCAGCGGATTTCGGCGCTGCTGTTGAAAGCAGCTAGGATAATTTCCCGCAGCATCATGCCTGGTGCAGAGGGGCTGTCGAGTTGATTCGCTAGGTGAAAGCTGAGGGCGCACTCCAGCTCGTCATGATGAAGAATGGAAGCGTGCATAAAGCTGGCGAGAATGGGTTCGTTGCCCACTGCACGACGAGTTTCCTCGCGTATCTGGTCCCAAATGGGATCATCGCCTTGCTTGGTGGCGAGCCCGAGGTGTTCTGTTGCGCTCATCATCTCTCTCCCTGAAGAACGACGAGTTAGTAGCGCACAGAGTAACGCAGGCCGGCTTTACACTCTAGGATTCTTGTTTATCGCTAGATTAGGCCCTCGTTGCGCGGCCTCCAGTATGGATTGCGGCGCTAGCGGCTTCTGTAGCACCAGAGCCCATGTCCACGCGCCAGGTATTTTGTTTCAAAGAGCGTCATCGGAGTCGCTGGTGCGAATGGTTCCAATGTACCTCTTATCCCGAGCTGTTCGCAGGCTTGATAAAACTCTTTGGCATAAATGTGCCAGTTTGTTCGCAACTCAATCTGACCTCCAAGGGTCTTGATGAGAGGAAAACTTGGGTGGCCATGGATTCGTCGCTTCAGCTGACCGGCTTTTGGCCACGGGTTAGGGTAGAGCATCCAATGTTGCTCAATGTTGATGTTTTCATGCACCAGGCACTGCCAAAAGCTCTCACACTCGGCCCGAATAAGAAGATAGTTAGGGCTTTCTACCGTGTGTTTTGACAGCCGGTGGCTCGATTTATCGAGTCCAATGACGCAGGCCTCCGGATTATGACGAGCCAGAAAAGCGGTGCTCATGCCGGTACCACAAAAGGAGTCGAGAATCAGGGTGGGACGGCCTCGCTCTCTCCACCACGTCATGGCCTTGTCAAACGCATGTCGTGTGTGGGCGGGAACGGGTTTTATCCAAGGGCGGTGCAGGTGTCTCTCGATAGTTCGATCAAGATTTATATGAACGTCTTTCTGATCACTATTGATTGGGTCGATCATGGTTTGCGGCGGAGTAATCACCTTGTCATCATAACGTGACTGATCGTGAAAAATGAAAATCAAGCGACCCCGGCGTTAGTGAGTCGCCACAAAAGGACAAAGCCATGCGCACTGATTTGCGGCCCTACTGGGTTAAAAAAGCCTATTTGCGATTTCGGGACGCCTATATCGACTATTTTCTTCGCCCCCGGTGCAGCTCGCTCGGCCCCTACGCGAACATCATGAAGCCATGGTACGTAGACATTTCTGGGGTCAACATCCGGATTGGTCATTCCTTCACGGCGGTTGGGGAACCCAGCCAGCGAGTGCAAATTGGTGTCTGGGGTCGAGAACCTAATCATGGCCGGATTTCCATTGGTGATGGCGTTTTAATGAGTCCGGGGGTGCGTATTGTTTGCAGCGACGAGATTACGATTGGCGACGCCGTGATGATGGCCAACGGCGCGTATGTGACCGACTGTGATTGGCACGGGACTTATGATCGGGTAGATCGTCCCGGCAACCTAACGCCGGTGGTCATTGAGCGAAACGCCTGGCTCGGTGATGGCGCCAAAGTGCTTAAAGGCGTCACGGTGGGGGAGAACAGCATTGTGGCTGCAGGCGCGATTGTGACCAAAGACGTACCACCCAATGTCATTGTGGCCGGTAATCCGGCGGTCATCGTGAAGCGCCTGAATCCTGACGAACCTATCCGCACCCGGCTCGATCTTTATGGCGATCCCGCGGGGGCCGCGCAGTTTTATGATGCAATTGATCGGGAGGTGCTGGCCAACAATAAATTCTTACCCTGGTTAATGAGCGTTATTTACCCGCGATCACGACCTGATTGAGAGGGCAGTTTGACGTCAACGCGGATTGCCAGGGCCTATTGTTTAAACCCGTGCTTGCTGACGCAGATAGCCTGAGACTCCTGATGAGAGCTGCCCGCAAGCGCCCCGGCGTCCTTGGGATTTATAGCAAACGAAGCGTCGGTTCATTCATCGCCGCCAGTTGCTCCCTAAGCTCAAGGATATGATCAGACCAAAAGCGCGGTTGGCCGAACCAAGGAAAGGCTTTGGGGAACGCGGGGTCATCCCAGCGTCGAGCGAGCCAGTGGGCATGGTGCATGATCCTCAGAGTGCGTAGAGCCTCGATCCAGTGCAGCTGCCGCGGATCGAAATCATGAAATTCCTCATAGCCGGCAACAAACTCCGAGAGTTGCTGTTCTCGCTGCGCTGTCTCGCCGTTGAGAAACATCCAAACGTCCTGAATGGCCGGCCCGTTGATGCAGTCGTCGAGGTCGACAAAGTGGGGTGTGTCGTCGCGCCACAGAATATTGCCGCAATGACAGTCGCCGTGCAGGCGGACGAAGTCTTTAGCTGTCATGGTGGCGAGCAACTCGGTCACCGCAACTTCACAATCTCTTGCGACCGAGCTGTAGGCAGGGAGCAGGTCAGCAGGTACCACCTGAGCTTCTAAAAACAACCGACTCTGGCTGGCCATGCGCTCGATGTCGAGCGCCAGCCGGTGTTGAAAGGGGCGCGCCGATCCTACGCGGTGGATGCGTCCCAACGTTTGCCCGAGACGATACAAATGATCGAGGTTATCGAGCTCCGGGGGATAGCCGCCACGGCGTTTGAAAATGCTGAATCGTTGGTCAGCGTGATGATGGAGCGTTTCCTCGTCTATTTTTTCAGGAGCGACTACCGAGATATCGTGATCTGCGAGCGCCTGGGCAAACGCATGTTCCTCCAAAATTTGTGCATCCGACCACCGGTCCTCGCGATAGAACTTGGCAATTACTGGCGTGTCATCTTCAATGCCCACCTGGTACACCCGGTTTTCATAGCTATTAAGCGCCAGTAAGCGCAGATCACAGCGCAGCCCAATTTGTTCGAGGCAGTCGATGACACAATCTGGCGTTAACGCATCGTAAGGGTGGGTCATTGGGTATCTACACAGCGAAAGCCGTAGGATACCTCAGATCGATTTGCTCTCGGGGGGAAGTGATCGGGCCAAACACCAGGCATCGATCCTGGCCGCCCCAGCGTTTCGCAGCGCCTGTGCCGCGTTCTCCACGGTTGCACCGGTAGTCAACACATCGTCAACCAGCAAGACCCGAAGGCCTGATACCGAGCGCCCGACGGAAAATCGCTGGGCAGCGTTCGTCAAACGCGCCGCGCGAGAGAGATGATGCTGGGCTCGCTTTCTGTTGGCACTCGATAAAGCCGGCACCACAGGTGTGGCGGCGAGTGTTTTGATTGACGATTGAAGCGCCAGTGCCAAGCAGTGGCTCTGATTAAAGCCGCGGGTGAGGCGTGTTCGCCAAGGCATCCCGATTGGAATCAGCACGTCGTAGTGGTGATGGCTCAGTAGAGAGCGTTTCCCGGTTGTCCCCTCGAGGGCGAGAGTTACCAGTAACTGGGTAAGCTCGATCCGCCGCTCAAACTTCCAGCGCTTGATGAGTGCGCGAGGCGTTTTGGTATAGAGGAGTGGTGCCTCTACCCTGTAAAGGGTCGATCTAGTCTTGTGACAGCGGCAATAACCTCTCGGCCCAACTCCCGGTAGCGCGCACCGCGGGCAGGGCCAGGGGTTGCTATCGACATCCAGTCGGCAATGTCCGCAAAGCCAGGTAAGTCTGGTGCAGCGCTGGTCACAAACCACGCAGTAAGCCGGGAGAAAGTCCTGCCCCAGTTGCTGTGGCAGGGTGCTCATAAGAGCGGCGAGGGAGTTAGCGGATGCCATTGCCCAATATTTAGGTATGAGTGCGATGCGATACAGCGCAAAATCGACGGCAATCCATCACCTTCCGCATTATTTTGCTATTCTTGCCGTTCCGCAGTATCCGAATTAATCCGACATGTCCGATAAGCTCCGTGACCCAGAGACCTTCGCTAAGGCCAACGCTGATCAGCAAGAGTCACGGTTGTCTGACGAGGATCAATCCCGCGTTGATGAATTTTTAGCGCGAGGGGTTAATTCCGTTGAGCGAAAGCCCTTTCGACCGGTGTTTTTGATTTTTCTCTTGATAGCCGTGGTCACCGGCTTTAGCTTGTTGAGTCAAGGAATCGCTATATGGGCGGGGGTTTACTAGCCCGGCGCAAATTGTAATTCCCGGTCTTGCCTGCTAGATTTCGGCTGTATCGGTGTGTAGCGCAGCCTGGTAGCGCACTTCCTTCGGGAGGAAACCGCCTATACTAAAAGTGACTTAATAAATCCATATAAATCAACATCTTAAAGACTTTCGCTTGCGGGGATATTCGCCGGTACAACAATCGTACAACATTTCCTACCAGTTTTTCCGCTTCCAACTATTCGATGCCTACCCCTGTTTCATAGGCACGGGGAGGGGTAAAAGTCTCCTGCTGATACCAGTGATACTGCTGAGACACATGAGAAGCTGATTTGAAAAAAGAAGAGTTAGCCACGTGTTCAATCACCAGTGGTGCTGGGTAGGTACAGTGGAAGTGGCTTTGGAAAAAGAAGAAGTGTGAGCAGTAGAAAATTAACGGCTGTTTAATGCCATGGCGTTAATGCTCAGGACTGAGCGTGAAAAAAGCAAAAAGTTTCCCGTCTTTGCATTTTTTAATGCTTTCGGCGTCAAGTTCCAGTAAATTTAGGCAACTGGGGCGCATTTCTGTAACCACCCGCAGCCTGAACCGTTAGGTCGCTGTTTCCCATAATGACTCTTTTTGAAGAATTGATGGGGATTTAGCCATGAAGCGTCCAAACGCAATTTCGGTGCTTGCTTTCACTTTGTTTATGTCGATGATGGTTTCTGCTCAGGCTCAGGCTTTTGATGCCGGTGGTTTGAGTTATAACGTTACCGACGCGGTTGCGAATACTGTCGAAGTAACGGGTCGCGCGTCGGGTAATACTGATACGGTCATCGTCATTCCTAGCCAGTGTTACGGATAGTGGAACAACTTATAGCGTTACGACCATTGGGGACCTCTGCGTTCCAGACAACACCTCACCAGCGTGACCATTGGCAACAGCGTTACGACCATTGGTGACTCTGCGTTCACTGCAACGACCTCACCAGCGTGACCATTCCAGACAGCGTTACGACCATTGGGGACTTGCGTTCCAGACAACAGCCTCACCAGCGTGACCATTGGCAACAGCGTTACGACCATTGGGAATCTGCTTTCACTGACAACAGACCTCACCAGCGTGACCATTCCAGACAGCGTTACGACCATTGGGGACTTGCGTTCCTGACAACAGCCTCACCAGCGTGACCATTGGCAACAGCGTCACGACCATTGGGTACTCTGCGTTCACTGTCAACACCTCACCAGCGTGACCATTCCAGACAGCGTTACGACCATTGGGACCTCTGCGTTCCAGAGCAACAGCCTCACCAGCGTGACCTTTTTGGGGGATTTTGGAACGTTCAGCCTCAACATATTTGAACGGAATGGCAGCCTCGAGACCATCTGCACCGTCGAAGGCGCTTCGGGTTGGCCCCAGACTTTTACGCCTAACACTGGCCCATCTGGAAGCGTCACTACGACCACATGTGGTAGTCCAGCCACCCCAGTGCCAGCACTGCCCCTGTTCGGCTTACTTGCTCTAGGCGGCTTACTTGGACTCTTCGGTCTGCGTAAACTCAAAAAGTAAGCACTAAACCAACCTAAGAAGCCCAGCCACGTGTTGGGCTTTTTTGTTTCTGAGTTAGCTACACAGGCAGAGCTTATTCAGTCTGGTGTGGTGACTAGGCAGTAGGCAGGGGGAGGGGCAAAAGCCTCCTGCTGACACCAGTGATACTGCTGGGGCACATTAGAAGCTGATTTAAAAAAAAAGAAGAGTTAGCCACGTGTTCAATTACAAGTGGTGCGGGGTAGCTACGTAAGAGGCTTCTTAGGAAACACTGGGATTGTCTTTAGATGGGTATGTGGTAGTCTGCTACGCATCATTCAACTGTAATGAGCATTCCTTGCACCTCAGGAGACGTGCCCATCATAGAGCTACATCTGATTATGGGGAACTGTTTACTGTGGAGCTTAAAACATTCGCTTGGGCGTTCGCGCTTTTTGCTACCTTTACCGCTAGCACATCAGCACTAGCCGCCCCATATTCCACTACATATACGGGCACTATCGGCACGGATTTTGATCGAACCCAGTTCCCAGAGCTTAGAGAAGGAGAACGCTATACTGCTACTGTGGTGGTAGATAACGGAGGCGCTAGTGCCCTCAGTCAAACGTGGGCTGCTGGTGACGTACAATGCGTAATCTTTACATGGAATGACGCCGCTGACGTTTCATTCGCCGATAATGTTGTTGGCGATGGGTTGTTTATTGGCTCAATGACAACGGATGCAGCGGGAGATCTGACCGGCAATTATGAGCAAGCAGTCGTTACCGCTGCAGATAACTATACATCGTCTGGTTTCACCACGGCACTAGTAGATCCAATTAGCTGGTATATGAATAACGCGAACAACATCTTTATGAGCGACAATTACAGTCTTGAAGTGGGTGATGCCGCAGGGGGCGTTCAAATGGCGGCAGGGAACTGGAGTGCACCAGTAGCAGTTGTCGGATCCTGTTCCCCCGGTTCTAGCACTCCAGCAGCAACACCAGCCACCCCAGTCCCAGCACTGCCCCTGTTCGGCTTACTTGCTCTTGGCGGCCTAGTTGGACTCTTCGGTCTGCGTAAACTCAAAAAGTAAGCACTAAACCAACCTAAGAAGCCCAGCCACGTGTTGGGCTTTTTTGTTTCTGAGTTAGCTACACAGGCAGAGCTTATTCAGTCTGGTGTTTTGACGAGGCAGTAGACAGCGAACTTCATGGCTAGTTCCGAATGTAAAGAATGTGGATTCCCCATAGGTCTCTTATCAGGAAAACCACCGTCCTCAGATGATGTCACTTTATGTCAGGATTGCTTTTTCACAGGCTCAAGGCAACAAACAGAGCAAAGCCCACGTTTAAGCGAGCCGGAAGAGGACAATTTTCTACTAACGTTGTTGCTTTTTTATCCAAGATTCATATGGCTCTACGCGGGAATTGTTATCGCTTTTTTCACTTTGCCTTTCATGGGGCGAGATTATGAGGTTTGGAGTTATAGAGAATGGGGGAAAGCGATACTGATATTTGTTGCTGAGATGGCAGTTATCAGCGTTCTTCTCTGGATCATCAGTGTGCTGCCAGGTTCTAGTGATCCTGATCCATATTGGTATTAACTTCCCTCGCCTGAGCGCCAGCAACCACAAGACCACCCCAAATCACCACGTCAGAGCCTCTGAACGGCCCTCTAAGCAACGTTACGTCAAAAGTAATGGGTATGTACTGGGTACCTGAGTCGGCTCGTGTAGGGCTTCTAAGGAAGCTGTACGAGCATATAGCAAAAATGGGTAAAAGTCAAGTCGTAGACCAAGTCATCTTAGGTTGGTGGGTGCTGAACTTGCCCTGAGTTACCTCGTGGAAGCTGTCGATGAGGATTTGCTTTATTTCTGCCTTCTTGGATACAGGCCCAACTAACTCATCGTGTACGGGAAGGACAGGAATACCCAGTTCAGTCGCCCCTGTGAACAGCTTCTTCCATGATTTCACTGTCCAATAATTGGAGGGTTCCCCAGAGACCCTTGAAAGCAACTTCAGTGAAAGCAGGATGCCTGAACAGGAACGCATCTATGTACTCATCCGCTGCCTTTTGGGGCTTTTTCGGCCAAAGAGGGACTCCCTGACGCTTCTCTTTGCCGCTGTATGTCTCAACCACCCACTTGTTCTCAAAGAGATCCCAGTATTGGTGTGCTGATCCAATAGATTTGACTGCAGCTGAACGGCTTTTGGCATTGAGTACCGTATTAATGAACAGTTTATTGGCTGCTCTGGTCAGTTCCGGGTACTCAGGCATGTCGTACGGGTCGCCTGTAGAGAACAGATTTGGTTCTTCTCCAGTGCCATGTTCAAGAAGCAGCAAGAGGGTGGGATGTAGCTGACTAAAGTCCCAGCTGCCGACAGGTTCACCATTGATTGTGATGCTCAATCTGTCTTCTTTTGGGTAGTTACAGAACCTGCTGTAGAAACGTCCCCCAATACCCGTATTACCCTTCCACTGTCTCGTATAACGAATATCAATAGGATCGACAGGAGAAGGATTACTATCTATTAATTGATAAATACTCTTATTCATTAACAAGTTGTAATGCTTTTGTAATCCCCCCATTCACCGAAACAGTTTTTCGTAGAATTTAAGCTGCTTGGAGCAGCTGTCTTGGGGGTACTCCTCCGATCGCTGAATTCGGTCTTTCGTTGTTGTATTTCCAGAGCCACTCAGTGGCCAGGTGTTGAGCGTGTTCTATCGACTCGAACAAATGCAGGTCCAACCACTCATGCCGTACCGTGCGATTGAACCGTTCGATGTAGGCATTCTGAGTTGGCTTGCCCGGCTGAATATACATCAGTGTAATCTGATGATCATTTGCCCAATCAACCAGCCTCTGTGAAACATACTCTGGGCCATTGTCACAGCGAATCGCCGCTGGCTTACCGCGCCATTCAATGATCCCTTCCAGCGTCCGTATCACTCGAGCACTGGGCAGCGACTGGTCGACCTCTATACCTAAACCTTCGCGATTGTAATCATCCAGTACATTGAAGGTTCGGAGTGACCTGCCATCCATCAACGAGTCGCTCATAAAATCGATCGACCATACCTGATTGGGTGCGATCGGCACCGACAACGCATCTGGTTTGTCGCGCCTGATACGTCTCCTCGGCTTGATACGGAGGTTCAGCTCCAACTCGCGGTAAATGCGATAGACCCGCTTGTGGTTCCAACCGTAGCCCTTGACGTTGCGCAGATACAGATAGCACAAACCAAAACCCCAGCGTTTATTAGCCGTTGTCAGGCGTAACAGCCAGTCTGCTATTCGCTGGTTCTCAGCCGACAACTTGGGGCGGTAGTAATAGGTCGCCACGCTAATATCCAAGCAATGGCACGCAAACCGAACACTAACGCCGTATCGCTCTTTAGCCGTTATCGCCATCTCACGACGCTGAGATGGCGTTATAACTTTCCCTCGAGGGCTTCCTGGCGGATCTCCGCCTTGAGCCTTTCCTCGGCATACATCTTCTTGAGACGCCTGTTCTCTTCTTCCAGTTCTTTGAGACGCTTCATCATCGACGCATCCATGCCACCGAACTTAGCGCGCCACTTGTAAAACATAGCCGAACTCATGCCGTGCTCTCGGCAGAGATCTGGTACTGATACTCCACTCTCGTTTTGCTTCAGGATCGCGAGGATCTGGCTGTCACTGTATCTGGACGTACGCATAGAAAACTCCTTTGCTTCATATTAAAAGAATTTTCTACGAATGACCGTTCCGGATTTATGGGGGGATTACACTTTATCAGCACAGAAACTGTCCTTCTGTGACTATGGGACAACAAATATCCAGAAGGAAGATCAAGGATGTTGCCATCGTCATCCTTCAGTATCACCCACGGTAGATCTTTATCCGGCTCTAAATCCTTAACAGATAGGTTCTTTAGCAACTTCAGAAAGGGCGGGGTTCTCTGGTAAACAGAAGTCATCCCGCCGTTGCGTTTAGTTGAATACTTAGGCCGTATCTCTGCTTTAGTTTTAACAATCCATTCCAACTTAAGCGCAACTCTGAATAGCTTCAGGGTCTTTGGAGTCATCCAGACCTGCTTACGTTTGCCTCTGGAGTAGTAGTCGTTTTTCGTACCAAAACGAAAGGAATCATCTTTACGAATCCACATGGAAGCCACGAGTTTCCTTGCAGCTGAAGTCCACGCTGATCTGTCCTTAAGGAACTCCTTTGAAGTCGCTAGTTCTTGAACCAAAAGGTCAGCCGCTTTGGTAACCTCCGGGTGACCTGAGTAATGCTCAATGCGAAGAAATGTGACTTGTTCGTCTGTCATAAGACCAAAGATGCCTCAGAAGTACCCACATTGCCACACACACTTCACTGGTCAAAAAATAACCAATATTCCATCGGCACAGCATCGGTTCAACAGCAGTATCAGTAGAGTTTCTTGTGATTTTCTTGCGTTAGAAAATGGGGACTTCTACTCTTGTGGACACAGTTTTTAATTGAATATGTGTGGGAGGTTAACGATGGCAAACTGTCCAGGCTGCGGTAGAGGCTATTCAAGTCCACCACTGAAGACTCAGTGTGACCTTTGCCAGTGTGCTTTCTGCGCGAATGGTAATTGCACTGGAACCATTGGAGGATCATCAATGGTTCGTTCAGGATCCGGCAGAGCGGCAGGGGCGACTTGTCCCAAATGCGGAAAGGGTAAACTCAAGCGAGTTTAGTTTCGATTTTTATCAGCCACTGTTAGATCGCGTTGGGTAAGCAATGAGACTTTAACGTTTTTAGGCAGAGTCGAGAGAGTGTCTACGGCTTCGCGTTTACCTTCATCACTTAGGGCTGCGTAGTGTTTCTCTGTAATCGTCACGGAAGAGTGCCCTAACAGCTTGCTAACAATAAAAATTGGTTGACCATTCTGCACTAGGCGGCTCCCATAAGTGCTCCGCAAGTCTTTGACTGTAATCCCGGCAAGGGTGCTACAGCGCTTTGTCGCCCTAGCAATTAAATTATCCCAAGCTGTATCAACTGATTTGAGAGGTTTTCCCGTCTGCGGATGCGGAAACACGTATTCACTTTCTATACCAAGAGCCTCTTGATCTAACTTCCAAGCCAGGAGGACGCCGAGCGTTTCTTTTAAAAGAGGTACATACCGTCCTTTCTTTGTCTTCTCACTTTTAGGGTTGATAAACAGCTGAAACTCACCCTCCGTAGTAGTGGGTTGTATATCGGCCCACCGAAGTTTAAGCGCTTCCTGCCTACGCAAACCACACTCCAGCATAAGGACTACTGCTGGCGTTAAATGGTCTCTGAAGTACTTGGTTTTGGCGCTACCCATCGCCTCTTCTAGATTCTTGGAGGGTTTCGCTGACACATGAAAAAAGCCCTGATCTGTTGATGTTTTAACGTCTGAGAACTTGATTCCATGTCTTGAGAAATCTCTGCGATTCAGTTCAACTCTCAGCGCCTGTTCTTCCTTTTTTGTTAGCCATCGTATTTCGTGAAGTGAATCAGGCTGGCTTAGCCGATGAAACTCTTCTAAGGGATCAATATCTACAATCCCTAGGTATTTGGCATGTCTAGTCACTGCCTTTATAGCGTTGGTATAACGATTTGCTGTTGATATTGTCTTATCTATTGCTTGTTTGTTCTGCCACGACTTCATCTCCACTAATCGAATATCGGCTAGTGGTTTGGCCCATAGCCAGCTTAGCTGAGCTAACAGCATCTTCTCCGTCTCTTTGGCGTTTTTGCCTTCGGCTCTCAGATGCGGCAGGTAGTGTTGCTGTACGAACGCACCAAAGGACATTTGCTTCTCTTTGCGAAGTAAGGCTTTGGTCTGTGGGTTGTCACCCTCGTATATGGCTACTCGAGCCGCCTGTGCCTTCGCTCTAGCGTCCTTTAGGGATATGTCGCCGAAGGAGAGCGTCTTCTGTCTGCCTTGTATGCGGTATCTGAGTTGGAAAGACTTGGCGCCAGACGGTTGAACACAGACACTCAAGCCTGCAGCGTCTTTTATGATGTACCGCGTAGCCTTTGGCTGTAATTTGTCTACTTTAGATTGTGTCAGCATCACTGTCGTTCCAATGTGTTTTTGGTTTCCGTACAACAATGGTACAACAAATACGGGCCTAAAGTGCCTATGAGGTGTGACCTAAGCCCTTTTAAATGCGTTAATCTGATTGCTATTACTGTGTAGTCGCACTTCCTTCGGGAGGAAGGGGTCGGAGGTTCAAATCCTCTCACACCGACCAAATTTAGGTATCAAAATCAATAATAAAAAATAACGCCTCATGCATATAACTTGCGTCTGCCGAACTGTAGTACCACAGTAGTTCCAAAATGGCGTGTTTCTGCGTCTTTCGTCGCACAAATTAGCGAATCCCGACGCTGAAGGGCTGCCTCCAAACTCAACGGGCGGGGGGGGACTAACCACGTGTTCAATCACAAGTGGTTCTGTGCAGACATTAGCTGGAAGGTTGCAGCCGATTGGGCGACCCTCTCTTCCCGCAATTGATGCGGCGATAGGGTCGCTGATTCAAAGAATGCGACTGGCGGGCAAACCTGAAAATCTGTTTTTCAATGAGCCGGCCGCGTCTACAGAATCTCGTTATTTAAGCCATTGTCCGATGTTGTAGCACTTTGCGGTCCGACAATGATCCTCTCGGTTGTCTCGCTGAGGAATATATCAATCTCGCCAGCATCTTCTTCATAGCTGCTAGTTTGACTGAAATTATTGCCGATAATCGCTACGTCCTGTATCGGTTGCTCGTAACTTAAACCGTCGAGGACCATGCCCACGAGCGCTGTCCCATTAAAGATGTTACCGCTGACGAGAGCGCCATCGACTCCACCCAAGAACACGCCAAATGTGCCATCTGCCTTATCGGTCATGTTAAAGGTGTTGTTCGTTACAACGCCACTGTGTGACGCTCGAGTGGTGTAGTTACTTAAATCGACGCCATAGTAGTAAGTCCCACCAGGCAGCGTCTCAAAGTTATTATTGTGGACTACCGTACGGTTTTGACCAGGCGCCCAGTCGTTCGCTGTGGCGACCCAAACACCGTTTTGCACTGAACTAATATCGTTGCCTGTAATTGTAGTATTTTGATTTGCATCGAAAATGGTGATCGCATCTAAGACGTTGGTAATCTCGTTAAAGTTAATGTCGACCTGGCCGCCGCCCAGCATACCTGTCCTTACGCCCTCGCTAAAGCCGTTGATAGTTGACCGATTTAGCTTAAACGTGCCCAGAGGTCCCTCGCCGGAAGCAAGACACTCAGCCTTTCCAAAAATCTTGATTGCTCTAGAACCACCATCTGATGGCGCAGCCCCTCTGAAGTCTACGCGGTCAACGTTGGCAAAGTGTGTTCGTACCTCGCACGATGCCTGAGTGAATTCTAAAACGTTGTAGCCAACGCCACTGCTACAGGGCGCATCGACTTCTATCGACATATAACGAACTGTGACCGTCCCGCCTTCGAAAACGATTAGGCTTGCGGCTGGGACAAAGTCGTCACCACATTCGGCGGATTCATTTTCAATGATTAACGCAGAACCTGCTCTGGTTGTGCCCTCGAAAATACCGACAAAACCACTAGTTTCTAGTCCTGTAACGCGGAATTCGCCGATATCGAGCCTTACAGAGCCTAGCCCTTGGGAGGCCGCTGAATCCAACGCGCATTGGATTGTTTCGGTATCGTCGCCGCCACTGGCGCTTATTAAATAACCGGCATCACCAAGCTCTGTGTTAGCACCGCATTCATTGGTCGCGGCAAAAGCTGGCTGATGTGCCAGTGCTAAGACAATCGTTAGGAGCGCTAGTTTTATTGTTTTCATGTCTTTTCTCCAATTTTCAAGGAATCCAGTAAGCTCAACAAGTCTAGAGCTAACGTCAAGATTAACTCAAGAGACCGAAGCTTCAACCCCAATTAGCTTAAAAATCGCCTTCCACAGTCGTTAATCCCAGCGCATCCCAATCGAGCATCCCGCCGCGGTAGTAGTAAATGTTCTCAGCGGGGAAGCCATCGCGAATCATAGCTTTCATGGCCGTAGGGCTTTGAGGGCAGACTGGCCCGTTACAGAAACCGACGACCTTTTGGGCGCTGCTGCAATCCCAGCCCGAATCGGATTTGCTACATCCCAACTCATCCATGCGCATGGCAACTTCGGTGTAAGGAATGTTGACCGCTCCGGGGATGGTGGCATCGAGGTACCACTCTTGGGTACGCATATCGACGAGTGTGAATTCCGGATCGCCAATAGCATTCAAAACTTCCATCTCGGTGACCGGCACAATACCCGGTGAGGGCACCAGCGGCTGAATCCAGCCCTTGTTCTTCGCACAGGGCGTCATTTGTCGGGTAATCGAAATCTCTTCTCCGGAAGGTAATGTCGTCACGAAGACTTTGTCTTCGCCAATAATTCGTAGGTCTTCTGCTGCACTTATTGTAGCGGCGAACAGTGCGGGAACGGCAATGAGAACGCTCCAGATCAATCTTTTCATAGCACAAACTCCTTTTGTCATTGTTGTTCTTAGCCGGGGACACTCCATGTCCCGACGACACGCTCGATAACATTAGCGACTCCAAGAGGTGATGTCGAGACTGGCCGCACCTCATGGCGCGTTGTGCCAATCATATGGCGCGTTCTGCCAACCCTCGGCGCATTGCACCCCAATAAGTTGCGCCTCTAGAGGAGGCCTGGGAGGCGCCGTATAGCGAGAAATAACGATACTGATGCAGCAAGTGATGGCGTGCGCAATGTACGAGAGAGTCCAGACAACTTGGGGGCGGAGGGTAGCTACCTGCTAAGGTTGATCGCGCAGTGTTCTCAAGAAAGTAGGTGTTTTACCTGGCGAATTGACTGGGCCACCCGGTGGGAGTGGCCCAGTACCACTCAGTTATTGTCGAACATCAGCTCCGCGACAAAAGATCGTGATGCTTTGCAGTCGACGAGCAAATCCATGCCGCCCTCTACTTCGGGATTGTTCTCGACGAACTCTAGCCAGTTATTGGCCATATGACCGCGTGCCTCAAATGAGTACCAGTGGTTCATCTGGACAAAGTCGTAATCCTGGGTGCCGTCAAAACCCATATAAGGGAAGAAGTAGTGAATGCCCCAGCCTTTGAAACCGCCTTTATCCATGAGCGCCTTGTCTTTTTCCGCTTGGGCGTACAACTGATCAACGGTGACGCCATCGCGCATGGAGCATTGGGCAAACTGCACGGGTTGGCGTTGGTCCCGCTCATCTTGCGGGATGCGGCTATGCACGACACCGGCGTTAAACATGGCAATTGACCGGTGGCAGGTGCCGGCGGGTGTTCCTGAATCCTCATTACCGCTCCAGCCGCCATAGTTGTTGGCGAAGGATCCCCATTCCTCATACATGGCTTCACCATCCGGCCAGCTACCCCAAATAATATAGTCGTAATCGCTGGAGTCGCCGGCGTGCATTGGTGTTAGCAGTAACTGCATGTATTTGGTGCCTTCTGAGGCCGAGAACTCGCCATAGCGTTTGCTGTCTGCGATGGCGTCCTTCATGGTTTTGCCTTCGTTAAGCGTGCACCAATGAAATTCCGAGCGTACTTCGTACTCCTGAGCGGCGACGAAGGGTGAGAGTAAAAGTGAAACGACTGCTACGAAGCGACGCATGATAGACCCCTTTGAAAATATGAGTTATTAGTTCACCACCAAAAGCGGCGATGCCACCACTCTTTTCTGTATAACATCAAGGTGACAATGGCTTAGCGGCGATATGGCGTGTTCTATTTGATTATCGACGCATTAAACTGATTTTTAAGCGACTGACCGTCGTCGGCGCACAAGCACGCCATCAGAAAATCTGAGGGGCTAAGCTCTTAATGAGTAGCGGTTTTCAGGGTAACGGCGACGCCGATTCTTTCACCACAAAGCTCTTGGTTGCGGCCTGGTCGAACAGTTTTTCCTCATCGGGTTTCAGTTCAGCCTGCGCCGCAGGCGAGTTAATGGCCTCCATGGCCGCGGCCATCGCGCGCTGGTCGGGAAACCAGATCTCCATGATCACATCAAAGTCCGGCGCCATCGCATAGCCGGGACTTCCCGAGCCGGGTTCCACATATCGGCGTAAATAGCGAAGAGCATGAGGTGCCAGGTATTTCTCCCCCAGATGGCGGTGCACATTTTCATAGTGATCGCGAAACTCTTCGGTCGAAAGTCCAGCCTTGCGCTTGAGTAGCGTTAGAACCTTGATCGGGCTGCCCGCTGAAGAAGACCCGGTGGCAGTACGTTTGGAGGGACTGCCTTGATGTTTTCCCACCGATAGCCATGGCCAGATCCGAAAAGATCGGACATAAAAAGACTGAAAGAGGACAATGACAAGCCAGATCGTGAAGGCAGGCATCCGAACGGATTTAACCTGATCCGTATTGAAGCCAAAGGCTGTGGTAGTACTCGAGAAACGTTCAAGGAAAAGCTGCGACTCGCACTGATTGCTCGCGCAGGCTTTTACTTCGTCAATGAGCGCCATCACGTCAGACCACACCTGCCAGTAGCTCGTGAGCGTAAGTAGCATCGCCGTAATCCAGAGCAACAGCGCGGCAAAGGCAACCCAGGCTAGTGTGTCACTGATGGTTCTCTTCATAGCGGAGTCTTCATTAGCCGATTTTATCGAGCAGGCTGTAGTAGAGCATGCCAGCGACCAGCCCGGGCCACCTTAACAGCGTACCACCCGGAAAACGGTGGGTCGGCACAGAGGCCATAAGATTGAAGTTCTCACAGTCGCCATCGATGGCAGCGGCTAAGAGCTTGCCGGCCATGGTTGCGGTGGGCACGCCATGACCCGAAAACCCCTGTGCATAAAACGTGTTAGCACTAATACGTCCAAAATCCGGCATGCGATTCATGGTGATACCCAGCGTGCCGCCCCACCCGTAATCGATTTTCACATCGGCGAGCTCGGGATAGATCTTGAGCATGTAGGGACGAACAAACGCTTTGATGTCCGCCGGGAAGCGCGAGGTGTAGTTTTCGCCACCTCCAAATAGCAGCCGCCCGTCTCCGGAAAGCTTCCAGTAATTAATGACAAAGAGACTGTCAGATAGGCTGTAATTGTTTTTGGTCACAGCTTGCTGCTGGGCGGATGACAAGGGCTCCGTCGCGATCACAAAATTGTTAATGGGCATGATGTTGCCGGCAATAGCTGGCGCCAGCTTTCCCAAATAACCGTTACACGCAAGGACCAGTTTTCTGGCCTTTACCGAGCCGTTATCGGTCTCTATGACGATGTTTGCGCCATCTCGCCACTTGATCACGCTGGATTGTTCAAAGATCGTGACGCCCAACTCACTCGCCGCACGGGCCAAGCCTCGAGCGTATTTCAGTGGATGAAGATGCCGGGCACCCAAATCAAGCATGCCACCGTGCATACCTTGGGCGCTGGTTTGTTCAGCCAGCGCTTCCCGGTTCAAGTAACTCGCCTGCGAGTAGCCATAGGCTTCCGTTAGGTGGTTAACCTCGTCGGCGAGCTCACGCGCATGACGTGGTTTTGCTGCCATATGCAGGTTGCCCACCCCCAGCTCACATTCAATATCGTGGTTGCTTATGAGTTCGCAGACAAGATCCACCGCGTCCAGGCCCAGTTGCCACAGAGCAAGCGCGGTGTCGGTGCCGACCCATTTCTCCAGACTATCCTGATCGGCGCGCTGCCCGGTACCGACATGGCCGCCGTTTCTGCCCGACGCTCCCCATCCCACGCGGTTCGCTTCGAGTACAACGACCCGATAACCCCGCTTGGCGAGATGAATAGCGCTAGAAAGGCCTGTGTAGCCAGCCCCCACAATACAGACGTCTGCTTCGCTGTTGCCGCTTAGCGCATCAAAGGTGATCGGCCCCTCGGCCGAGGCGGCATACCAGGAGTTAACGTGTTCAGCATGGGGGTTCATGGGAGCATTATCCTCTGGATCGTCCACTCGGGGGAAATACCCCCAAAGCGGGAGTTTGTCACCTTGCGAGCCCGATTGGGCAGGGACATACTAGTCTCAACGTAGCAACTCGCAGGTTTTTATGAGTACCCCTAAATCGGCAAAAGCCGATACCTCGACGGTGATTCATCAATCGGATGCCGTCATCGCACCTCAGTCGGTAAGCGAAGAAGACAAGGCCATCATTACCCAGTGGATTACCGACAACAACATTTCAGAGATTGAATGCATCGTTCCGGATACCACGGGCAACGCCCGCGGAAAATTCATTCCCGCACATCAATTTATCGCGCAACTCGAGCAGCGTCTGCCAGAAGCCATCCTTGTTCAAACCGTTACCGGTGAATACACCGATGAACACTGGGACTTCGTGGAGCCTACCGACACCGATATGGTGCTTAGTCCCGATGCCTCGACCCTGCGGGTTGTGCCTTGGGCGCGCGAGCCCACCGCGCAGATTATTGCCGATTGCTTCAAAAACGATGGAACGCCTCATCCGCTCTCCACAAGAAGTGTCTTGCGCTACATTTTGCAGCTGTATGCCGACGCGGGCTTGCAGCCCGTGGTGGCCCCCGAGGTGGAATTTTATTTAGTCAACAAAAATACTGATCCCGATTACGAGCTCATGCCGCCTAAGGGGCGCTCAGGTCGGCGTGAGGTGGCGCGGTTATCTTTCAGTATTGATGCGGTGGCTGAATTCGAAGATTTCGTGGAAGATATGTACGACTTCGCTGATGCGCAAAAGCTTGACGTCGACACCTTGATTCACGAAAACGGCGCCGCTCAGATGGAAATTAACTTCCGGCATGGCGACCCGCTAGCTATGGCGGACCAGGCCTTCATTTTTAAGCGCACGGTTCGAGAGACTGCTCTCAAGCATGGTATGTATGCCACGTTTATGGCGAAGCCGATGCAGCGTGAGCCAGGCAGCGCGCTACACCTGCATCAATCGGTGTTAGACGCGAAGACCGGGAAAAATATTTTCAGTGATGAGAAAGGCAACCCAACCGCCGCCATGATGCATTACATCGGTGGGCTGCAGCGCTATACGCCTGAGCTGATTAGCTTCTATGCGCCCAACGTCAACAGTTACCGCCGGCTGGCACCGGATATCTCGGCCCCGATCAACTTGAGCTGGGGATTTGATAACCGAACCACGGCTTTCCGGGTGCCCAACAGTACCCCCGATAATCTGCGAATTGAAAATCGCTTTCCCGGTGCTGATGCCAATCCTTATTTGGCGATGACGGCCACCTTGGCCAGCGGATTGTTGGGGATGCGTCAACAATTACAGCCTACCGAACCCCATAGAGGAACGGCCAACGACGATGACGTCGCGGTGGCACGAACGCTTGAAGAGGGCGTTCGCCGACTAAACGATACGCCCGAGCTACAGCAGATGATTGGCGAGCTGTTTATGCGGGCCTATGCGGCCATTAAGCTGGATGAATTTGAGGAATTTAATCGCGTGATCAGCTCTTGGGAGAGGGAGCACCTGCTGTTACAGGTGTAAGCTAGCGGGGGGTTTCCCGCCCGCCACTTGGGACTCACTCATCATGCGGTGCCACATCACTGAACAATAGGAACGTACCCGTAAACGCCTGTGTCTGCTCAGATGGAATCAACGAAGGCTAGTCAAGGTCTTGGCCAAACCCTGTATCGCGCGGCCAAGTATCTGATTTATGGATTGCTAACGCTCAATATAGGTCTTTTCCTGCAAGAGGAACTGCTGTCGGCACAGCATGCCTTGAGCGACGGGCAAAATTTGGCGTCGTTAATCCAGTTGTTTTCCGCCACCCTCGACACTGCGGCCTGGGTCGTTCTATTGCTGCTGTTTGAATTGGAAACCGCGGTGATCCCTGACGAAAAATTGGTGGGCAGCACTAAGTGGGTTATTCACGGCGTACGAATCCTATGTGGCGCGGCCATTGTTTCGGCGTGCATGGGTTACGTGGGGGAGTGGGAAGTCTTTCTGGCGTCAGCGCCAAGCCCGGCCAGCCCCTGTGAATTGGTGGGCGGCCGTTGGTCGGTGCTCGTAGACTTTGACGAATTTATTGCCCTTACGGCCGCCAATTGTCGGGAGCTTGGCGCCACTGCCCTCCAGGTGACCCGCCTAGACCACGTGATCGCGACTCCAGCGGCGTTTGAGAGTGCTTATGATCTGGCGTTGGTTGATGTAATTAACGCAAGCGCGTGGATTTTGGTGGTCATTCTTCTCGAGATCGAGGTGCGGCTGCAGTTGCACGGAGGAGTTCCATCTCAGCTGCAGTGGCTGATGAACGGATTTAAAGTCGTCCTCTACACCACGCTGGCACTTGCGGCGGTTTATTGGGGTATCGAAGGGGAATTCCTGGATTTTTGGGATGCTGCGCTGTGGTTGTTTGCGTTTGTTTTTATTGAACTCAACGTCTTTGCTTGGCAGCAAGAGCTAAAATCACAGGGGGACAAAAGCTCCTGAGGATCTCGCTATCCCCAGTGTTAATAGCGAGGGGCGGTTTATAGCCCCTCGCTACTGATGGTTTAGAAGTCGTCGTCGAAATCGAAGTCGTAGTCGCCCAGCTCCTCGCGAAGCCGGAGTGCTTCCAATCGCCGTTCTGCACGTCGTCGCTTGGTCGCGAGAGAGTCCTCGCGGAGCGACAGCACGGTGTCTTCCAAAGCATCAAAGTCGTCATCACCAAACTCTGACAGGGCTGGGTCGTACATGTCGTCCATCCCGTCGTCAGTCTTCGTTTGGGTTTGGTTACGCTCACCCATAAATCACCTCCCGATGATTCAGAACAAGTCTTGTGGGTATCCCACCCGTGCAGTTGAATGCAAGACCGCCCCTGGTTGCAATGAATTTTTTGGCATCAAAATGCCCACCTGAAATAACTGAAATAAATATGGCGGCTCGCTGATCATTGGCTCCGTCCTTGGAGAAAACATCCGTGTTTCCTTTTCCTTACCGGCTTCCTGCCGGCAGCGAGCCGCCAATAGTGAAATAGCAAAAGCTATGCCAAGTCGGGATCGCCCCAACTATGGGACTTCGGGATCGCAACCGCGGTCGCTCAGAGAAAGTGGACGCGTCCGTTTGCGGACACCGTGTCCAGTTTTTGGGCTTTAGCCCAGGAAAGTCAGAATATCGGACACAATGGTTTCCGGGGGACTGTCGTCTACCGATACCGTGAGGGCTGCCCACTGCTCGTAGAGTGGAATGCGCTCCCGATAAATGGCGGCAAGGGTTTGGTCTTTGCCCGACGCAATACCGCGGTCCGGAGCGAGGGAGATCCGGTAATCAACAGTCTCAAGGGTGGCCTGCAGGTATACGACAGTTGTCTCAGCAGCGAGTCGCTGCATAATTTTTTTGCTGTAAACCACCGATCCCCCAGTGGAGATCACGCCGGTGGTAATTGGCATGTCGAGCAGGACTTGCTCTTCGATTTTTCGCAATTGGTGGTGATCGCTTCGCGCGATAATCTCGGCAAGCGTCGCGTTTTCCTGTGTTTGAATCAGGATATCGGTGTCGACAAAAGCCGTGCCAAGTCGCTTAGCAAGTAAGACGCCGACGGTGCTTTTGCCGCTACCCGGAAACCCGATCAAACTGATAATGTGCTGGCTGGTCATGTCGCGCCTCTCCCTCTGGCCGTTACTTTAGCGTCAGCCTTGAATCACCGCTACTACCAACGCAAACTAGCGCTCTTTTTTGGGAATTGACTATGCCTGAGTCACTGCAAACAACGCCGCTAACCGAACTGCATCGACGTTTGGGTGCGCGTCTCGTGCCATTTGCCGGCTACGACATGCCGGTGCAATTTGCCGAGGGCATTATTCGTGAGCATCTGCACACCCGTCAGGAGGCAGGACTTTTTGACGTGTCCCACATGGGCCAGATCATGGTGTCTGGGGAGCAGGCTGTCGCCGAGCTGGAGGCGCTCATGCCCGCCAATCTTCGCGACCTTGGCATAGGGCAATCGACCTACGCGTTGCTGACCAATGCGGAGGGCGGGGTCTACGATGATCTGATCATTACCCGCTACAGCGACACGGCTTTTTTTCTTGTCGTCAACGGCGCCTGTAAAGCGCAAGACTTTCGCTTAATACAGACCGGGTGCGCTACCGCATCGGTTGATATGCTGGCAGACCGCGCGCTGCTTGCCCTTCAGGGCCCCATGGCGCGTCAGATCATGGCCGGGCTTGCCCCCGAGGCTGCCTCCCTGGCGTTTATGTCCGGGCGTGAGGTGTCCGTTGAAGGCACGCCGTGTTACGTCACCTGCTCCGGATACACCGGGGAGGACGGCTTTGAGCTATCTGTGCCGGCGGCTTGCGCCGAAGCCATTGCTTGTGAGCTGTTGGATCATCCCGCGGTAAAGCCGATTGGCTTGGGGGCGAGGGACTCGCTGCGCTTGGAAGCCGGTCTCTGTCTCTACGGCCACGAGTTGAGCGAGGCTATCACGCCGATTGAAGCGGGCTTACGCTGGGCGATTGCGCCGGCTAGGCGGCTTGGCGGCGATCTGGCGTCGGGCTTCCCGGGTGCGGCTACTATTCTTGAGCAACTAGCCAACGGCGCTCCGCGGATTCGAGTTGGCCTCAAAGTGTCGGGAAAGCGCCCGGTTCGCGAAGGTCAGGCTATTCATACCGCTTCAGGCGATAAGCTAGGCAGCGTAACCTCGGGTGGTTTTGGCCCATCGGTAGACGGGCCCATCGCTATGGGCCTTATCGACACTTCCTGCGCTATGCGGGGTGACACCGTTCATATTGATGTTCGGGGAAAGTATGTCGAAGCCGAAATTGTTAACTTGCCCTTTGTCAGTCAGCGCTATTTCCGCGGCTGATGCGCGGGGGGTCAATCCCTGTCTTCGGCACAGCCCTCGGGATTAAGTCGGTCGGCCAACACCGGTTGTCGCCAGGCTTGCCACGAGCGATACACCAAGCCCAACAGTTTGCTTAATTGCCGCCGGGCGCGCGCCAACTGACCATAAACACCCAAAAGGACCAGCGCACTGGCTATTCCCAGCCCAACCAACCAGGGGAGCGCGCGCGCAATCTGTTGTTGCCAAGTGAGCACTTTGGGAGGGAGCTGTCCCTGAACCGTGACGGGTATCGGAGCGGTGCTGAGACGCTCTAGACGACGTGTCGTGGTATTCCACCAGTTGATGCTGACGTCAGGAATCACAAGGTCCCCGGGGGTAGACGCGATCCACGTGGTGAGTTCTTTACGCTCGGCAATCAGGCTGCCCCGGTTACTCGAGTTTCGCAGCACCGGCGGCTGCGGGTAGGTTTGAAGCCCCGCGACTCGTGAGTTATCCACCGGGGGCAAAAACATCGCCATAACATCCTGTGCTCTGACGGTCACCCGCCGGGTAATCGCTGATCCCAAAAAGACGTCGCGGGCTCCCTCGACGTTTTGAGTGATCGTCACCTCGGGACTCGCGATCCAATGATCAAGCCCTTCCAGTTCGGGGGGCTGTTCGATTGTGAGTGTCAGTGATTCGGTTTGCAGTGTGGTCTGGTATTCCCGGGCGGCAGAAACTGAAACCGAGACCGTCACGTCGATCGGTGGAATCCGTAGCGTGCCATCGCGTGTCGCGAAGGCGTCGATAGACCAGCGCTGTACCGACCAGCTCACGCCCTCGCGGCGCTCGGTAGCATTCGCAGCAAAGTCCTGGTTTTGTACCAGCACAAGATCGGGAACCTCTGGAAGACTGATACGAGTCCCTGCGGTGAACCAGCGCGGCGTTGCAACGGTGATTTCGATCTCCACGCGTTCGCCAGGAACGGCCCCGACGGCGGGGTTGAGTAAGGCGTGGACCTCGACCAACCTGTCTTTTTCCTGTGCAATGCTGTCAGACAAGCCGGGGCCCAGCACCATGGCAAGCCAGAATTGGGCGATCAGCAGGTCTTTGAACACCCGGGCTTTCATGGCTCGCTGACGCCGCGCTCTTGTAGCTGGGCGCTGAACTTGTTTCGCAAAAAATTGGATGGATCCGGCTGCACGTTTTGCAGCCACAGGTTGGCAAGTTCTGGACTTGCAAGAATCTCCTCGGCGCTGTACTGCACAAGTGTCTGCTGTTCTAAACTGAGCTCATTCGCACCATCGGCGATTTGTGCGCCAGCTTCGGGATCGATGTCCTCGCCGCTGACACCTGCTTCATTGGACTGCGATTCGCTGAGTCGATTCGCCTCTTCGATGATTTGGCGCATCAAGTTGCGGTTGGTCAGCGCGCTGCTCAGTTCGGGCTGCGCGGTTAGCAGCTCGTCGTAGCGTGTTAGCGCGCCGACATAGTCGCGCTGATGCGCTCGAGCATTTGCTTCGTTGAAGAGGGCGATAGCGGAGTCCTGACGGGTAAATAACAGCGCGGCGCGTTCAAAATCCTCGGCATAATAATAGGCTACTCCCTGCCAGCCGGGGTCATGAAACGTTTGTGCCGCTCTTTCATAGTGGCCTGATTTCAGCAGCAGCGCACCATATTGGTCGGGCGTTAGCCAAAGTCCTATAAGCCCATCGACTACAGTTTGTAACCAGTCGGTGGAGTCCTCGAGAATGTCTGGAACCGTCGTGTCGACGGGTAGTAGCTGCCGGTCTTGGCGAACCTGTGCCAGCCCTTCGGAGGGCATTGCCAGCGCCAGTGGAAACAGGAGTGCCATCCATAGCCGAGTCCAGCCCTGACGAAACCACAGTAGCCCCAACCCCATGGCGGGCAAGAGCAAGGCATAACCGGCATCCACCCAAGGTAGGGCATCGTCTTCCAGAATTCGGTAGCTGTCTCGTAACCGCTTGGCAATACCCTCAACATCCTCTGGTCCGACCTTTATATCGACATAATTCCCGGCGCAGGCATCGGCAAGCGCTATCAATCCCGCTCGATCCAGAGGTACGTCGCTCGATATCGGTTGGGCGGTTCCTACCCCGAGCACGGTGAGCACGTGGGGTTGTCGGCGGCACCAGCTTGATACCAGTTCGAGACTGTCTGCCCCCAGACCGTCGCCTACCAGCAGAATATTGGCGCGGTTAGGGTTGCCGGCAAGAATACGATCAATACCGGCGAGTGCATATTCGGGATATTTTCCCCGCCGTGGCGCGATACCCACTCGAAGCACACTCAGGAAGTTTTTCAGGATCTCACGGTCAGTCGTTAATGGGATCACCGTATGCGCACTGCCCGCGAACACGATGATGGCAACGGGTCTGTCCGGCGTAAGATCGATCAGGTCGGTCATCTTCTGGACGGCGCGTTCGAGGCGGGTGGGCGCGATATCCGTGCTATCCATGGACTCTGACACATCGATAACCATCACCAGCGGTGTCGTGTTTTCTGCCAGTGGTGAGGGTTGTTGGCGCCAGGTTGGGCCCGCCAAAATTAAGGTCACGAGCAAAAATAAGAGAGCCAATGCCGTGGTTGGGGTAAACCACCGACCCTTGGTACCTTGCACCCGAAGCGCTGCGAGAAGAGCGGGATCAATAATTTTTTCGAAGTTGTCGCCACTGTGTTGTTGCTTGCGCAGCATCCATTCCAGCAACAATAGACCGGGGAGCAGTCCTAACCATTCCGGGCGCAGGAAATGAAAGTGACTGAAGAAATCGGTCATAGGTCCGCCCGTCGGGTCGCGGGTTGGTAGCGAGCGAGACCGAAAAACAGTCGCATCACAAGATAGAGCAAAACGACGGCGGCCAGCGGTAACCAATGCAAGTCTACCTGTGGCCTAAAACTTACGCTCTCAAAAACGCTCGGCTCCAAGTCGTCGAGAAGCTTAAAAATAGCATCTAACTGACCGCGATCCAGCGCTTCAAAGGCTTGCCCACCGGTGACTTCTGCCATGCGCAGCAACGTCTTTTTATCGATGGCCTCCTCGCCCACCGCGCTGGGGTCGCCTATGGCAATAGGGTAGATTTTGATCCGCTCGCTGGCGGCGATGCGAGCGGCATCAACGGGCGGAACCATGCTGCCGGTGTCATTGCCATCGGTAAGCACAAGTAAGACGCGGTTGTCGGTGTCGGCATCGCGAAATAATTTAATGGCAAGCCCGACGGCGTCACCGAGCGAAGTGCTCGGTCCGGCCATGCGGATACGTGTTTCTTCAAGCAGGGTGTACCAGGTCCGGTGATCTTCGGTGAAAGGCGACTGCAAAAAAGCCTGGTTACCAAACACAATCAACCCAAGCCGATCTCCTGGCCGCTCATTGGCAAGTCGTGCGAGGACCGATTTGACCGCGGTTAATCGATCGACTTGTTCGCCCGCTTGGTTTGTAAAATCTTTCGTCTCCATGGATCCCGATAGATCAACCGCAACCATCAAATCACGGCCGGCCTTTTGCTGCTCTATGGGATCACCGACCCACTGCGGTTTCGCTGCCGCGAGCACCAGAGCCAGCCACATTAAAACAACAAGTAGTTGCTGAGAACGAAGCCGTCGAGGGGTCATTGCTCCTCGCTCTCGCCGCGCTTCACTTGCCTCAAGCAGTCGCTCAAAGAACGGCACACGCACGGCGTTTTGCGCCTCGCGATAAGGAGGTAGCTGACGCATCAGTAGCGGCAAGGGCAGCATCAACAGTGCCCAGGGCATGGCCCACTGAAGATTCAGGATCCATGCCTCTAGCGTATCAAGTGGGAACATGATCATCCCGATGCTCCCTGATCCAGCCCTCGGCCTCGGCGAAAAGCGTGCTTAAATTCGCGAAGTCAGTGTTATCAGCCTGTCTTGTCGGGTCCGCAGATTTCTTGTCCTGATCGACGGGCGCATAGAGCGACTCACCTAGCAGAGTCAGCGTATCGTCACTGAAGAGTGGTGTTGGGGTTCGCTCTTGCAGCCAGAGACACCACCGAGTTCCCGTGAGTGACGCGACTTCTTTTCGCGAGCTTGCGGCTATGGCGGTCAGCTTTAACAGTGCGTTAATGGCTTCCAGGTTTGGACGCGACTTTATTGCGGTCAGCCGCGTCAGTGCCTCGCGGCGATAACGATTTCTAAACCAGCGCCGCCCAAGGGCCCATCCATGCCAGCTCAGCCAGCCGCTGACAGCGAGTGCGACAACCGCCCAGCCCGCGGTTTGCGGTAACCAGTCGATCGAGCCGATCGACTCAATTTCCGCTAGATCACCACGAAGCAGCGGATTACCAAATCGCGGTGGTAGTTCGGGCAACGGTGAAAGTACCCGGCTGAGCATTATCGGCGGCGCTCATTGCCCGCGGGGCGTTGACCACCTAGCTGGCGCTGTAACTGCGCGGCGACATCCTCCGCAGTGGTAACGCCGACCAGCGGGACGCCGTGGCGCCTGAGATCTTCCGTTAGGTTGGCGATGCGCTGGCGCGAGGCCTGCAGGTAACGGTCTTTGGTGTCACCTTTTACAGTGTCTACCGCCAGTTGGTAGTAGCCATCGCTGACGACCAACTGATTCGCCGATTCGACGCTATGCTCTAGCGGATCGGTAACTAGTGCCGCGATGATGTCGTTGTGATGACGGATGTCCTTTAAACGATTGAGACAGCGATCGTTCCAGCCTTCGAAGTCAGAGACGATGATGATGAGTCCGTCGTGAGAGAGGTGACGTTGAAGCGTTTGAAGCGCGGTATCTAGTCCCATCTGCTCAGGTGACGACCCTTGCGCCGCCCCCAATCCCTCATTCATCACTACCAGTTGCTCGAGCCATCCCATGAGGGAATCGGGTGATCGGCCGGGGCGAACATAGCGCTGCTGGGTGTCATTAAATAGCAGCGCACCCACGCGATCGCCCACGCCAATAACCCGCCATGCTGTCAGCGCAGCTGCGTCGGCGGCGGCCACTGATTTCATCTGTCGCTGACTGCCAAAGAACATTGATAGCCGCTGGTCGACGACAACCCAAACCGGGCGATCTTTTTCTTCTGTGTATACCCTGACGAAAGGTGATCCCATGCGGCGGGTCACGCGCCAGTCCATGGTACGGATATCATCTCCGGGTCGGTAATGGCGCAGCTCATCGAAGTCCAGTCCGCGCCCTCTTAGGCGTGAGCGTTTACGTCCAGCGAGCACCGAGCGTACCGGCTGGCTGGGTAAATAGCTAAAGCCATGGGCGCGATAGCGAAGGCCTGCCAATCGCTTTAAGTTGGTGTAGACACCGGTATTCATAGCGACTTAGCCAGCGGCAACCAGAGCGAGTAGCTCCTCAACGACACGGTCGCTATCGATGCCCTCGGCTAGCGCGTCATAGGACAGTAGAAGCCGATGTCTCAGCACAGGGGGTGCCACCGCGCGAACGTCGTCAGGTAATACGTGGTCTCTGCCCTGCAACCACGCTTCTGCGCGAGCGGCGCGGTGCAGTGCGATGCTCGCCCGCGGGCTCGAGCCAATGGCAATCCAGCTCGCCAGTGTGGGAGACAAGGGAGCTGGGTGGCGTGTCGCTATCACCAGATCGACCAAGTACTTTTCGACCGGGGCGGAGACGGTCACCGCCTGGATTTCCTTTCTGGCTGCAAGAATCAGTTGAGGATCGATCGGTGTTAGGTCAACCGCATCATGACCTTCTTCCTGTTGCAACAGTCGCACGATGGCTCGCTCTGCTTGCGCAGTGGGGTAGTCGACCCGCACTTTAAACAGGAAGCGATCCATTTGCGCTTCAGGCAGTGGATAGGTGCCCTCCTGCTCAATAGGATTCTGGGTCGCCATGACTAAAAACAAGGGGGGCAGGGGATACGTTTTGCCATTCACCGTGACTTGCCGCTCTTCCATGGCTTCGAGCAGGGCGGACTGTACTTTGGCCGGTGCCCGATTGATTTCATCGGCCAGGACCAGCTCGTTGAAAATGGGTCCGGGCTGAAAAACGAGTTGCCCTTGGTTAGACTCGGTTTCGTGGTAGGTCTCTGATCCCGTCACGTCGGCGGGGAGCAGGTCGGGGGTGAATTGAATGCGGCCTAGGTTTACCCCGAGGATTCGAGCGAGGGTTTTGATTGACCGGGTCTTTGCGGTCCCTGGCAGGCCCTCCAGCAATACATTGCCATTGCTCAAGAGGGCGAGGATCAGGCTGTGAACGACCGTCTCCTGCCCGATCACCATGCGATTCATCTGCTCTGCCACTAGATGAATCTGTTGTTGAGTGTCCCCTGACATCACGCAGTCCCGCTATTGGTATCGGGCTATGGTGTCATTGTTGCTGGGTGAATACCACTGAGCTGAGCCGGCTCGGGGTAGGCGTGGCGGTAAGAAGCGATAAGCCCTTAGTGGGCCCACTCGCGATCGGCGCGGAACTGCTGGGAGAGATATTCCATTTGATCGGCTAACACCCGCTCTTTGGCAAGAAAATGCCATTCAAATTGATTGGGTCTGAAGGGAACAGCTAGCAGCGGCATGCTGGCTTCTTCAGGCGTGTGATTATCCTTTACCCAATTACAGCGTTTGCAGGCCGCGACGACATTCTCCCATTTGTCACTGCCTCCCCGCGAGACCGGCAGAACATGGTCCCTGGTTAATTCGCTGCGTCGGAATTGATTGCCACAATAAAGGCAGCGATGGTCGTCGCGCCGGAACAAGGTGCGATTGCAAAGCGGTGGGGTAAAGCCGTCAATGACCCGGCCCTCGACGGCGATAATCGGTTGCAGTGTGATTGTAGAGCGGAGTCCAGAGCAGCGCTGCACCCCACCAAACACGGGGGGGAGTGAATCCCCGATGCCATAAACAACATCGCCGCGGGCGTAGGCAGAGATGGCTTCCTGCAGGGTTAACCAACCCCGCGGCTGCCCTGCCAGATCCAGTCTGAGGATCGCTTGCATGGGACTCGCTCTCTGGTT
Source organism: uncultured Luminiphilus sp. (assembly GCA_943787485.1). GTDB lineage: Bacteria > Pseudomonadota > Gammaproteobacteria > Pseudomonadales > Halieaceae > Luminiphilus. The sequence continues at coordinate 293,401 of CALSMP010000006.1, forward strand.
TCCATGAAACTACTGAATTTTTGGCCGACTTACAATGAAAGTTTTATCACAGACAAAAATCTGTCTCTGCGGAGTGACACTAACTTTCGGTATGCTTGGGATCAAAGAGTGGGGAGAGTGGTTATGAAGTTTTCTTTGGGACCCGGCGCGATGGTGGCGGCGGCTTTTATTGGCCCTGGCACAGTGACCACCGCAACGGCAACGGGGGCAGCGACCGGGCTGTCCCTTGCCTGGGCTATTTTGCTGTCCATTATTGCCACTCTCGTGCTGCAGGAACTTGCTGTGCGTCTTGCGCTTGCGACCAATATGGATCTAGCACAACTCATTCGCCAAGCGGGCACCGGCCACTGGTGGCGGATGCCCGTAATCGCGCTGGTGGTTATTGCTATTGGTGTTGGCAATGCGGCTTACCAGTCAGGCAATTTATCGGGAGCGGCGATCGGCCTGAGCAGCGCCCTGCCGATAGGGTTTGATGGCGTGGTCTTGCTCACCAGCACCTTCGCCGGTGTTCTCATCGTGCTCGATCGATACCGACTTCTTGAGGGGATGTTGGTCTTTCTGGTGGGCATGATGGCGGTGTTGTTCATAGGGCTGGCGTTATTTTGTTTGCCTGCGCTGCTCACACTGGAGCCCGATCGCCTGTTGCCCTCGCTGGGTGTTCACGATGCGACCTTGATTTTGGCATTAATCGGGACAACCGTTGTGCCCTATAACCTGTTTCTTCACGCGACCGCGGCGCGCCGGCGTTGGTCGGGTGTTCCGGTGGGTCAAGCCATCCTCGAGGCCAAGGCTGAGGCGACGCTCGCTATTCTTGTCGGGGGCGTGATCACCTTTGCCTTGATGGCGGTCGCAGCCGCTGTCCTTGGCGGTGCGGAGCAGGAAGGGGTGCTTAACTCGTTGATGCAGGCCGTGAATCAACGCGCTGAAGGCTGGGGAACATGGGTGGTCGGTGGCGGCCTTTTCGCGGCCGGACTTACCTCGGCTATTGCTGCACCCGTTGCCGCCGGGTGGGCTGTCTGCGGAGCGTTGGGCCTCTCCACAGCACCTAACAGCCGTGCCTTCAAGGTGGTCGCGCTTACAGTGCTGGCAATTGGATGGGTTTTCGCGGTGGTAACCCAACGCCCGGTGGGACTGATTGTCACCGCCCAGGCCACCAACGCCGTGTTGCTGCCGCTTGTTGCACTGCTTCTACTGGGTCTTGCCAACAGCAACATTGTGCCGGGCAGCTACAGAAACTCTCGCAGCCGCAACGCCGCCAGTGGAGTGGTTGTATTGGTGATACTCCTTCTCGCGGGTACGAAGTTATGGACGTTACTTGCCTGAGTGATACGCTGGATCATTGGGGGCATCTCGTGCACTATGACGGCTCGTTAGTCATGCAAAATTCTTATACTGCGTAAAACAAAAAATAAGCCCATACGCGCAATCCTTGCCCGCGATGCCCCGGTCCACGATGCCACCGTCTGTGACGGTAGTGTTGATCAAGCTGCCGGCAAGGACCCGCAGGCTCTTTAGGAGGTCTCCCATGAAAACGCTTATCGCTGTCACCTTGTTGCTCCTCGCCCCGTCGCTGATGGCCGCGGATAAGCCCAACGTGTTGGTGATCTGGGGCGACGATATCGGCTTTTGGAATTTATCGACCAACAACATGGGCATGATGGGCTACCGCACGCCCAATATTGATCGTATCGCCAATGAGGGCGCCAAGTTCACCGATTACTACGGTCAGCAAAGTTGCACGGCGGGTCGCTCGGCGTTTATCACCGGCCAATCGCCGATCCGCACAGGACTCACCAAGGTGGGCATTCCCGGCGCCGATCTCGGCATTCGATCTGAAGATGTGACCTTGGCGTCGTTGCTAAAAGAGCAGGGTTACGTCACCGGCCAATACGGCAAGAACCATCTTGGCGACCGTGACGAATTTCTCCCCACTCAGCATGGTTTCGACGAGTTCTTTGGCAACTTGTATCACCTAAACGCCGAGGAAGAGCCCGAGCACCCCGACTACCCAACTGATCCGGCTTTTCGTGAACGCTTTGGTCCTCGCGGTGTGATCCGCTCCTATGCTGATGGACGTGTTGAGGACACCGGCGCCCTCACCAAAAAGCGAATGGAGACCGTCGATCGCGAATTTCTGGCAGGTGCGCAGGATTTTATTGCCAAGGCGGTGGCAGAGGACAAGCCGTTCTTTGTCTGGTTTAACTCTACCCGAATGCACTATTACACCCACACCGCCGATGACGAGCTGGGTCTCTCCGGTCAGGGTTTCTACAACGACGCGATGGTTGGCCACGATATGCTGGTGGGGGAGCTGCTCGATCAGCTCGACGAGCTTGGCGTTGCGGATAACACGATCGTGTTCTACTCCACCGACAATGGGCCTCACTACAATATGTGGCCCGATGCAGGCATAACTCCGTTTCGCAGTGAGAAGAACACCAACTGGGAAGGGGGCTTTAGGGTGCCTGCGATGGTGCGCTGGCCCGGGCAGATTCCCGAAGGTCAGGTGCTCAATGGCATGATGTCCCATGAAGATTGGGTACCAACGATAATGGCCGCGGCGGGTCGCCCGGAGATAGCAGGTGAGCTTAAAGAAGGGGTTCGCATTAACGGACGGGACTACAAAAATCATCTCGATGGCTTTAACGCACTCCCTTATTTGATGGGCGAGACGACCGAGTCGCCACGGACCGCTTTTTTTTACTGGAGCGACGACGGGCTTTTGACCGGCATTCGGGTTGGTGACTGGAAGGTGGTATTTGCGGAGCAGCGCGCACAGGGGTTCGATGTTTGGCGCGAACAGTTCGACACCCTGCGCATTCCCAAGGTCTTTCATCTGCGCCGTGATCCTTTCGAGCGAGCCGACGAAAATGCCAACGTCTATGACGATTGGTGGAACCGCGTCGCTTTGGCGCGCATTGGTCTGGCGCGGGTTGAGTTGGAAAAATTCCTGTACAGCCTGCGTCTGTATCCCCCGAGACAGCGACCCGCCACCTTCACCATCGATCAGATGATGGAGCCTTTTTTCGAAAACTAATGGCGACCTCGTCGACACCGCTGCTGCCTAACGCCGGTGACATCGCGCTGGCAGCAGAGCGATTGGCAGGTCATGCGCTAGCCACCCCTGTTCTGACGAATCGCGTTCTCGATGAAAGAAGTCAGCGCGAGGTTTGGTGCAAGGCTGAAAACCTGCAGCATACCGGAAGCTTTAAATTCCGGGGCGCTTACCATCGGTTGTCATGTTTGACTCCCGAGGAGCAGTCCCGTGGCGTGGTCGCCTGGTCTTCGGGGAACCATGCACAAGGTGTTGCCCTCGCCGCAAGCAAGCTTGGCATACGGGCAAGCATTGTTATGCCCTCAGATGCCCCGGCAATCAAAACCGCTAATACCTTAGCCTTGGGTGCCCAGGTAATTCCCTACGATCGGTTTAGCGAAGATCGCGAGGCGATTGCCTACGATCTCGCGCGGCGTGAGGGATATATCATCGTGCCCTCCTATGATGACCCCCATATCATTGCGGGACAGGGCACTGCTGGGTTCGAACTCATGCAAGCGGTGCCAGACCTTGATGCACTGCTGGTCTGTTGTAGCGGCGGTGGTTTGGTCGCGGGCTGCGCATTGGCCGCGGAATACCTCAAGCGTGGCTTGGCAATTTACACCGTTGAGCCCGAGGGGTTCGATGATCATCGCCGTTCTTTCCTGAGCGGTTCCCGCGAGTGCAATACCGGTGACGCCCGATCTTTTTGTGACGCCTTATTGGCACCGACTCCCGGGGAGCTGACCTTTGCTATCAATCAGCCCCGATTGGCTGGGGGACTGGTGGTGACCGATGATGACGTGGCAGAAGCTATCCGGTTTGGTTTTGAACATCTCAAGGTTGTTCTCGAGCCAGGCGGCGCAGTCGCCTTAGCGGCGGTGCTGTCGGGCAAGGTGCCAGAAGATAAACGGCGAGTTGGTGTCATGCTATCGGGTGGGAATATCGATTCGGCGCTGTTTGCGGAACTTATCGCCACGGTATCTTCCTAGACTATGCCCTCAAGAGAGAAGGAGGTTCGATGATGGAACCGGTATTGGACTGGGAGCAGCGTTACCAAGACGCCGCAACAGCCTGGGAGCGAGGAGCATTAAACCCCGCCTTTGAGGTCTGGCGTGATCAGCTTGGTATCGATTCGGGAATAGTGATCGTGCCCGGTTGCGGCCGGGCACCGGAGGTTGTCGAGTTTGCGGCACGCGGATGGGATGTTATCGGCGTAGACCTCGCCGAAACCCCCGTGATTTTTCAGCGCGAGGCGCTGGCGAATGCCGGTTTATCCGGGTCGGTTGAACAGGCAAATTTATTTGAATGGAACCCCCCGGTGCCGGCGGATCTTGTCTACGAGCAAACCTGCCTATGTGCACTGCATCCTAACCAGTGGCGGGCGTATGAAAGCGCGTTGCATCGATGGCTAAAGCCAGGCGGTCACCTGGCTGCGATGTTTATGCAGAAAGAGGGGGAGGGCGGCCCGCCCTTTCACTGTGGTATCGACGCGATGCGCAATCTCTTCCACGAGGAAACATGGCAGTGGAGTGAGCAACTCTATCGGTCAGAGCACCAGATCGGGGTTTGCGAACTCGCGTTTCTGCTGACGCGACGATAAGGGCGCTGATCAGGGGCGGTAGCCATCGCAACTATTGCGCGAGGGCAGTGGACAGAGCGGTTAAACAACGCTGGATGTTCACCGGGTTGCTCGCATAGCCCATCAGGCCAATGCGCCACTGCTTGCCCGCCAATTCGCCAAGACCGGCACCGATTTCCAGATTAAAGTCTTGCAGGAGTTTGGCTCGCACCGCGGCATCGTCTACCCCCTCGGGAATGCAGACGGAATTGAGCTGTG